>CAWIBS010000035.1:0-466341 GCA_963834365.1 Vicinamibacterales bacterium
TGAGCACTGAGGTAGCGGATGGCGTTCATCACCGTCGACGGGATTCGTTCCTATTACCGCCTCGAAGGCGCCGATGGCCTGCCTGTCGTCGTGCTCAGCCACTCGCTGGGTCAGGACCACACGATGTGGGACGGCCAGATGCCGGACCTGCTGGCGCGGTTCCGGGTGCTCCGCTACGACGTGCGCGGACACGGCGCGACCGACGCCCCGGAGGGCGACTACACGATCGAGGAACTGGGGCGCGATGCGCTCGCGCTGCTCGACGCCTTGCATCTCGAGCGCGTGGCGTGGTGCGGGCTCTCGCTCGGCGGCATGGTGGGCCAGTGGCTGGCCGTTCACGTGCCGGAGCGGCTCTCGCATCTCGTGCTGGCGAACACGTCGCCGCGCATCGCCGATCCGGCCGGCATGGAAGCGCGGCGGACGACCGTGCTCGCACGCGGCATGTCGGCAGTGGTCGAGATCGCGATGTCGCGCTTTTTCACCCCGGCGCTGATCGAGGCGAATCCCGCCCGCGTGGCGTCGGCGCGCGACACCTTCCTCACGACCAGTCCGGTCGGCTACGCCAGTTGCTGTGCTGCGCTCCGGGACTTCGACGGCAACGCGGCGCTCGGCCGCATTGGCACGCCGACGCTCGTCATCAGCGGCGACGCCGACGTCGCGATGCCCTTCGACAATCATGCGGCGCGGCTGGGTTGCGGATCGCGGCGGCGAGGGTCGTTCGACTGCTCGCGCCGCATCTGTCGAACCTCGCGCTGCCGCACGCGTTCACGCGAGCCGTCCTCGAGTTCCTCGCGGCGCCTTCGCGCGAGGCGTTCGACGCCGGGCTCGACGTGCGTCGTGCGATCCTCGGCGAGGCGCACGTCTCGCGCGCTCTGGAGTCGGCAACCGATCTCACCCGCGCGTTTCAGCAGCTGATCACGCGGTACGCATGGGGCGGCATCTGGACCCGGCCCGGCCTCGACCACCGCACGCGGCGGTTGCTCGTGCTCGCCACGACCGTCGCGCTCGGCCGCTGGGAGGAATTTCGCCTGCACCTCGCGGCGGGCCTCGACCGCGATCTCGAGTGGAGCGAGGTCGAAGAGGTCCTGCTGCAGAGCGCGGTCTACGCCGGCGTGCCGGCGGCCAACACCGCGTTCACGATCGCGGCGGAGGAATACGATCGGCGGCGGGCCAATCCGTGAGCGTCCGGTCTCTGGTCTCTGGTCTCTGGCTTTGGTCGTTGGTCTTTGGTCTTTGGTAGCTGGTAGCTGGTGACTGGTCGCTGGTCTTCGGTCTTACGACCGGGCTACGGACTACGGACTACCGGACCTGCGGAAGGACTCTGACAGGCCCGTAGTCCGTAGCCTGTAGCCTGTAGCCCGTCTTCGGTCTTCGGTAGTTGGTCGCTGGTCGCTGGTCGTTGTCTCTGGTAGTTGGTAGTTGGTAGTTGGTAGTTCCTATGTCCTCTCGACGACGCTTCCTGACGGAGCTTGGGGGTGCTGGCGCGGCACTTGCGGCCGGACCATGGCTCGCCCGCACCGGCCACGCGCAGACCAGTCGCGCCGCGGCCCGTGTGATGGTCGCGCAGGTGCGCGAACGCTCCCCGTTCGACCGCCGTCTCCTCGGCGCGTTCCTGGAGCACATCGGCCGCGCTGTCTACACCGGGGTGTACGAGCCAGGGTCGCCGCGCGCCGACGCCAACGGGTTCCGCACCGACGTCGCGGCGGAGGTGAAGGCGCTGGGCGTGCCGACCATGCGGTATCCGGGGGGCAACTTCGTGTCGGGCTACAACTGGCTCGACGGCGTGGGGCCCAAGGCGCAGCGGCCCACGGTGCTCGAGCGCGCCTGGAACTCGATCGAGACCAATCAGTTCGGGACCAACGAGTTCATGGAGTGGTGCCGGCTGGTGGGCACAGAGCCGCTGCTCGCCGTGAATCTCGGTACCGGCACGCCGGAAATGGCGGCGGCGTACGTCGAGTACTGCAACCTGCCCGGCGGCACCAAATGGAGCAACCTCCGTCAATCCCACGGCTACGAGCGTCCGCACGCGGTCGGCACCTGGTGCCTCGGCAACGAGATGGACGGCCCCTGGCAGATCGGCCACATGCCGGCGCGCGACTACGGGCGCAAGGCCCGCGATGCCGCCCAGCAGATGCGCGTCATCGACCCGAAGCTGCAGCTCGTCGCCTGCGGCTCGAGCAGCCCCGGCATGCCCACCTATCTCGTCTGGGATCGCGAGATGCTCGAAGAGTGCTACGACCAGGTGGACGCCATCTCGCTGCACAACTACTACGGCAACACCACCGAGCTCACCGGCGGCAGCACGGCCCGCTACCTGGCGATGAACCTGGACATGGAGCGGCAGATTCGCGAGATCGCGACCGTCTGCGACTACGTGCAGGGGCTGCGGAAGACGTCGAAGCGGCTGTGGCTCTCCTTCGACGAATGGAACGTCTGGTACCGCGCCCGTGACGGCAGCTTCACCGATGGCCAGCGGCGCGTCGCGCCGCCGCTGGTCGAGGAGGTCTACAACCTCGAGGATGCGTTGCTGATCGGCGGGTTCGTGAACACGCTGCTCCGCCAGTCGGACCGCGTGCGCATCGGCTGCCTGGCGCAGATCGTCAACGTCATCGCGCCGCTGCTGACCAACGCGACGTCGGTCCTGCGGCAAAGCATCTACTACCCCTATGCCTGGGCGCTGAAGTACGCGCGAGGACGGGTGCTCGACCTCGGGGTCGAATGCGAAACCTATCCGATCAAGGCGGCCGGGACTGCGGCGCGACTTCGCGCGGGACGAGCAGGTGCCCTACCTCGACGTGGCCGCGACGATCGATCCGCAGAACGGCCAGGTCTGCGTGCTGATCCTCAATCGCGATCTCGACGCTGCGCGCGAGCGTGGTCATCGAATGGGGGACCCCGGCGCCGACGCGGGTCCTGGCCTGCGAGACCCTGACCGGCCCGGACCTGAAGGCGTTCAACACCTTCGAGGCGGCGCAGCGGGTGGCGCCGCGGCCGCTCGACCCGCCCGCCGCCGGTCCGAAGATGACCCTCGCGCTGCCGGCACGCTCGTATACCGTGCTGCACCTCGCCATGGCTTAGACCGGAGTGCACTGCTGTTGACGTAGTGTCCGGCTTTCAGCCGGACCCAGGAGTCCGCCTAAACGGAGCGCACTTTGTTGTGTGTGGACGAGGCCTAGGCCTGCCGCCCGCTGGCCGGACTGAAGTCCGGCGACCTTGGCGGGCCGAGCTAGGGGGGTCGGACCGACGCGGCGGCTTACGGCCCGTGTAACCGCACTTACGGTCCGTGTAACCGCAAATTTACCGCCCACCCAGCGCCGGCCGAATCGACCAGATCAATCTTGACAAACACACTAGTTGGCTATAGCGTTCGTCTCGCCGTAAACGTTCACGATGCTGAGCTGGCTACCCCTGTAGTCGGCCCGCCATTCGCCGTGACCGTGTCCGACCTCGTCCTGGAGGCAGACATGCCAGGCTTTCCTCAGCCGCGACCCGCGTCATCGTCCTCGGGCTCGCGCTCACGTTCGGTACCGAGCACGTCCCTCTTCGCCCAGCGCGCCGACCGCGCCACCATCAGCGGCGTCGTCACCGACAATCAGGGGGCCTCGGTCCCGGGCGCGACGGTCACCATCAAGAACGAGGACACCGGCGTCGAGTCCGTCCTGGTGACCAACAACACGGGGGCCTACGCGGGCCCGCCATTGGTCCTCGGCCGGTACTCGGTGACTGTGGACCTGGCCGGATTCAAGAAGACCGTCTCCTCGGGAATCCTCCTCCAGGGCGGCGATGCGATCCGCCATGACATCGCGCTGACGGTCGGCGACCTCACCGAGTCGGTCGAAGTCAGGGCGGCCACGGGGATCAGCGAGACGCGGCCGGACGTGAGCCACACCGTGGACGAGAGTACTACCAGGACCTTCCGTTCGTGACCGGCTCCGACGTGCGCCTGGCGGAGTCGGTGCTGCTCATGCAGCCGGGCTACCTGCCGATGCGGCCGAACGGCGACCCGATGTTCCGCGGCAGCCAGTTCAACTCGCGGATCAACGGCGGCCAGGCGATGGCCACCGAGAACTTCTTCGACGGCGCGGCATTCGGCTACGCCAGCGGCCATCAGCAGAGCCACGAGAGCACACCGCCGCTCGAGTCCGTCCAGGAAGTGAAGGTCATCACGACCACCTACTCCGCGCAGTACGGGCACACCAGCGGCGGCTTCATCGAGTACTCCAGCAAGTCGGGCACCAACGCGTTCCACGGCAGCGTGTACCAGTACATGGCGGACGACGCGTTCAACCAGAACACCGTGTTCGCCGAGCGGGGCGGGATCGACAAGACGCCGATCCGCAACGACAACTTCGGCTTCACGCTCGGCGGTCCCGTCCGTGTGCCCGGCTACGACGGCCGCAACAAGACGCACTTCTTCACCAACATCGACTACACCCGCATCCGCTCGGGCACGATCGCCGGCTTCGGCAACACGACGCCGACCGACGCCTTCAAGGACGGGAACTTCGGCGCGCTGCTGACCAACAACCAGATTGGCACCGATGCGCTGGGTCGGGCGATCCTGGCGGGGCAGGTCTTCGATCCGCAGACGACGCGGATGGTCAACGGCATTCCTGTGCGGGATGCGTTCCCGGGCAACGTCATTCCCGCCGGCCACCCGCTCAGGAGCGTGGTCGCCTCGCGCATCGTGCCGTTGATGGTGGAACCCGACCGCGCAGGGCTCGCCAACAACGTCGCCGGCGTCGGCGTGGGCGACCAGACGTGGGAGCTGGACGCGCGGAACATCATGGCCCGCGTCGACCACAACTTCACGCCGGCCTTCAAGTCGAGCACCAGCTTCTACTGGAACCGCCGTCCCTCGGTGCGCAACTGCGAAGGCGTGGACGGGTGCAACTACGAGTTCAATCCCGAGACGGAGTCGGCCCAGAACACCGAGTACTACGGGAGCGGGTTCTTCCAGCGCATCTCCACGCACCATGCGCACCAGCAGTTCGACTGGATCATCAGCAACAACCTGCTGAGCCACTCGACGGTCGCGTGGGACCGCTGGTTCATGGGGGGCAATCACCTGTCAGCCGGTGCGAACTGGCCGCAGCGACTGTGGGAAGGCACCGCCAGTCCGGCCGGTGGAATTGTCGCGCAGGATGCCGGACCGCCGACGATGCGATTCAACGGCGGCAGCGTCCCCTACACACCGATCGGGCTCGAGGGATGGCCGAATTTCGGCTTCGAGAAGAACGACCGCTGGCAGTTCTCGAGCGACATCACGTGGGTGAAGGGGCGTCACGCGATCAAATCGGGATTCGAGTTCCGCCATCACAACTTCCCGTCCCGCGGCTGGGCCGGCAGGCGCCACGGCGGGTAATTTCACCTTCAACCGCCTCGGCACCGCGGGGTTCGACGCGTCCGGGAACAACCTGAACCAGACCGGCGACCCGTTTGCCTCCTTCCTGCTGGGGCAGGTCCACGATTCGAATCAGCTCATCCCGGTGTTCCATACCTTCCGGGAGACATATACCGCCCTGTTCGTCAACGACGAGTTCAAGCTTTCGGACAAGCTGACGCTGACCGCCGGCATGCGCTTCGACTATGAGTCGGCCCGAACCGAACGCGAGGACCAGGTCCTCGACCTTCAGCCCGACGACACCGAATCCCGGAGCGGGAAAAATTCCGGGCGCGATGATCTTCGCGGGAGACGGTCCGGGCCGCTCGGGACAGCGCAAGTTCGAGGACGTCCCCAAGGATGCCTGGGGTCCGCGCCTGGGCTTCGCCTATCGAATCGACGACAAGCAGGCCCTTCGCGGGGGCTACGGGATCTACTACGCGAACGTTGCGTTCAACCAGGGCGGAGCGCCGACGCAGGGATTCGCATCGGCCCCATTCGCGCCGAACAACACCAACGGCATCTTCCCCGCACATCACCTGGACGCGGGCTTTCCCGCGGACAGAGTCCAGTTTCCGCCGTTCATCGATCCCACAATCAATATCGGTGGGAACGTCATCGCCGTCAACCCTGATGGTCTGACGCTGCCGCGGTTCCAGAACTGGTCGGTGACGTACCAACGGCAGCTCGCCGACAACATGATGCTGACCACTTCCTACATCGGGAATCGCGGAAGCCGGCTGAACCACCACTGGCAGACGTATGGAGTCGACGCGAACATGAACCATCCCGATGTGCTGGCGCTTGGCACACCGGTGCTGCAGGCCAACATCAACTCGGCAACTGGCCCGGAACGCCGGCATCACGCCGCCTTATCCCGGATTCACCGGCAATGTGGCCCAGGCGCTGCGGATGTACCCGCAGTACCAGAACGTCCAATGGCGCGGAAACCCGGTTGGCCGG
Source organism: Vicinamibacterales bacterium (assembly GCA_963834365.1). Taxonomy (GTDB): domain Bacteria; phylum Acidobacteriota; class Vicinamibacteria; order Vicinamibacterales; family Vicinamibacteraceae; genus CAWJAP01. Next base: position 6,347 of record CAWIBS010000035.1, read on the forward strand.
AGCCAATACCACGCGGCGGAAGTGGTACTGGAGCGTCGGTTCTCGCGTGGTCTGCAGGCGCGTATCGCCTACACGTATTCCCACCTCATGAACAATGGCGCCGAGGTTGGACAGGGCGGTGACGGCCGCAACGCTGGCATTCAGAATCCTGCCGATCCGCTGCCATGGATCCTGAGCGACGACGACACGCCGCACGTCGTGCTGAGCGGGTTCACCTGGGAGGTCCCCGGCCCCGATGCAGGTGCGATGAAGCACGTGCTCGGTGGCTGGAACGTCAGCGGCATCCTGCGCTACGAGAGCGGCCGGCCGATGACCGTCACCATGACCAACGACCTTGCCGGGTTGCTTTTCAACACTCAGAAGCGGCCCAACCAGGTCGGCGAGGGCATGGCGGACTTCGACGACTTCGATCCGTTCGAGGATCGGTACTACAACCGTGACGGATGGGCGGATCCGGGGCCGCTCCAGTTCGGGAACGCTCCAGAACGTGACGGCGACGTGCGCGGGTTCAGGAACTTCACCGAGGACTTCAACATCTTCAAAGTGTTCCAGATCACCGAACAGAAGAGACTCCGGTTCGAGCTCCAGGTCGGCAACCTCTTCAACCGCACGGTCTACTGCAATCCCGCGTCGAACTGGAGCGCGACAGACTTCGGGCAGGTGTTCACGCAGTGCAACACCGCGCGGTCCGCGCAGCTCGGGTTCCGCTTCGACTTTTAGGTCATATTCGACCGACACAACCTACTGCCGCCCTTCCGGAGCCCATTACCGGCTCCCGGAAGGGCGGAGCTTTCGTGCGGCAGTCCAACCCGACGCGTGGATTCAGACTGCTCAGACGTAGCGGCGGATGCACGGAACGAACCCAGAGAAGCGGCACGACAACTCACCGTGATCGCAGGCGGGTCCGAATCGACCAGATCATCGACCAGATCAATGTTGACAAAGACACTAGTTGGCTATTAGCGTTCATACGCGCCGTAAACGTTCACGATGCTGAGCTGGCTACCTCTGTAGTCGGCCTGCTATTCGCCGTGACCGTGTCCGACCTCGTCCTGGAGGCAGACATGCACAGGCTTTTCGCAGCCGCGACCCGCGTCATCGTCCTCGGGCTCGCGCTCACGTTCGGGTACCAGCACTTCCCTCTTCGCCCAGCGGTCCGACCGCGCCACCATCAGCGGCGTCGTCACCGACAATCAGGGGGCCGCGGTCCCGGGCGCGACGGTCACCATCAAGAACGAGGACACCGGCGTCGAGTCCGTTCTGGTGACCAACAGCTCGGGGGCCTACACGGGCCCGCCATTGGTCCTCGGCCGGTACTCGGTGACTGTGGACCTGGCCGGATTCAAGAAGACCGTCTCGTCGGGAATCCTCCTCCAGGGCGGCGATGCGATCCGCCATGACATCGCGCTGCAGGTCGGCGACCTCACCGAGTCGGTCGAAGTCAGGGCGGCCACGGGGATCAGCGAGACGCGGCCGGACGTGAGCCACACCGTGGACGAGAAGTACTACCAGGACCTTCCGTTCGTGACCGGCTCCGACGTGCGCCTGGCCGAATCGGTGCTGCTCATGCAGCCGGGCTACCTGCCGATGCGGCCGAACGGCGACCCGATGTTCCGCGGCAGCCAGTTCAACTCGCGCATCAACGGCGGCCAGGCGATGGCCACCGAGAACTTCTTCGACGGCGCGGCATTCGGCTACGCGAGCGGCCATCAGCAGAGCCACGAGAGCACGCCGCCGGTCGAGTCCATCCAGGAAGTGAAGGTCATCTCGACGACCTACTCCGCGCAGTACGGGCACACCAGCGGCGGCTTCATCGAGTACTCGAGCAAGTCGGGCACGAACGTCGTTCCGCGGCAGCGTCTACGAGTACATGGCGGACGACGCGTTCAACAAGAACACGGTCTTCGCCGAGGAGGGCGGGATCGACAAGACGCCGATCCGCAACGACAACTTCGGCTTCACGCTCGGCGGTCCCGTCCGCCTGCCCGGCTACGACGGCCGCAACAAGACGCACTTCTTCACCAACATCGACTACACGCGCATCCGCTCGGGCACCATCGCCGGCTTCGGCAACACGACGCCGATCGACGCCTTCAAGGACGGTAACTTCAGCGCGCTGCTGACGAACAACCAGATTGCACGGACGCGCTGGGGCGGGCGATCTTCCAGGGGCAGATTTTCGATCCCCAGACGACACGGATGGTGAACAGCATTCCCGTGCGCGATGCGTTCCCGGGCAACGTCATTCCCGCCGGCCACCCGCTCCGCAGCGCGGTCGCCTCGCGCGATCGTGCCGTTGATGGTGCAGCCCGACCGCGAAGGGCTCGCCAACAACGTCGCCGGCATCGGGACGGGCGACCAGACGTGGGAGCTCGACGCGCGGAACATCATGGCCCGCGTCGACCACAACTTCACGCCGGCCTTCAAGGCGAGCACGAGCTTCTACTGGAACCGCCGTCCCTCGGTGCGCAACTGCGAAGGCGTGGACGGCTGCAACTACGAGTTCAATCCCGAGACGGAGTCGGCACAGAACACCGACTACTACGGCAACGGGTTCTTCCAGCGCATCTCCACGCACCATGCGCACCAGCAGTTCGACTGGATCATCAGCAACAACCTGCTGAGCCACTCGACGGTCGCGTGGGACCGCTGGTTCATGGGCGGCAATCACCTGTCGGCCGGCGCGAACTGGCCGCAGCGGCTGTGGGAAGGCACCGCCAGTCCGACCGGCGGCATCGTCGCTCAGGATGCCGGGCCGCCGACGATGCGATTCAACGGCGGCAGTGTCCCCTACACGCCAATCGGGCTCGAGGGATGGCCGAGGTTCGGCTTCGAGAAGAACGATCGCTGGCAGTTCTCGAGCGACATCACGTGGGTGAAGGGCCGTCACGCGATCAAGACGGGATTCGAGTTCCGCCATCACAACTTCCCGGTCCAGCGGCTGGGGGGCAGGCGGCGTCGCGGGCAACTTCAACTTCGACCGCCTCGGCACCGCCGGGTTCGACGCGTCCGGGAACAACCTGAACCAGACCGGCGATCCGTTTGCGTCCTTCCTGCTGGGGCAGGTCCACGCGTCGAATCAGACCATCCCGGCGTTCCCGACGTTCCGGGAGACCTACACCGGCGTGTTCGTCAACGACGAGTTCAAGGTCTCCGACAAGCTGACGCTGACGCTCGGCCTGCGCTTCGACTATCAGTCGGCCCGGACCGAACGCGACGACCAGTACTCGACCTTCAGCCCGACGACGCCGAACCCCGGAGCGGGAAACATTCCGGGCGCGGTCATTTTCGCGGGAGACGGTCCGGGCCGCTCCGGCCAGCGCAAGTTCGAGGACGTCCCGAAGGATGCGTGGGGTCCGCGCGCTGGGCTTCGCGTATCGGCTCGATGACAAACAGGCCCTTCGCGGGGGCTACGGGATCTACTACGCCCACGTCGCGTTCAGCCAGTTCGCGCGGTACGCCGACGCAGGGATTCGCGTCGAACCCGTTTGCGCCGAACAACACCAACGGCATCTTCCCGGCGCACCACCTGGACGCGGGCTTCCCGGCATCGAGAGTCCAATTCCCGCCGTTCATCGATCCGACGATCAATCTCGGTGGGAACGTCATTGCGGTCACGCCTGATGGCCTGACGCTGCCGCGCTTCCAGAACTGGTCGGTCACGTACCAGCGGCAGCTCACCGACAACATGATGCTCGACGTGTCCTATATCGGGAATCGCGGCAGCCGGCTGAACCACCACTTCGAGACGCTGGGCGTCGGCGCGAACATGAACGATCCCAGCTGTGCTGGCGCTGGGCACGGCGGTGCTGCAGTCCAACATCAACTCGCACCTGGCCCAGGACGCCGGCATCACGGCCACCATATCCCGGGTTCAACGGCAACGTGGCCCAGGCGCTGCGGGAGTTCCCGCAGTATCAGGCCATCCAGTGGCGCGGCGTGCCGACCGGCCGGAGCCAGTACCACGCGATGGAGGTGGTGCTGGAGCGTCGGTTCTCGCGTGGATTGCAGGCGCGCGTCGGCTACACGTTCTCGCGCCTCAAGAACAATGGCGCCGAGACCGGGCAGGGAGGTGACGGCCGCAACGGTGGCGTTCAGAACCCTGCCGATCCGCTGCCATGGCTTCTGAGCGACGACGACACGCCGCACGTGCTGCTGACCGGGTTCACCTGGGAGATCCCCGGCCCCGACGCAGGCGCGATGAAGCACGTGCTCGGTGGCTGGAACCTCAGCGGCATCCTGCGCTACGAGAGCGGCCGGCCGATGACCATCACCATGACCAACGACCTTGGCGGGTTGCTGTTCAATACGCAGAAGCGGCCAAACCAGGTCGGCGACGGCATGGCGGACGTCAGCGACTTCGATCCGTTCACTGATATCTACTACAACCGTGATGGCTGGGCGGATCCGGGGCCGCTTCAGTTCGGGAACGCTCCAGAGCGTGACGGCGACGTGCGCGGGTTCACGAACTTCAGCGAGGACATCAACATCTTCAAGGTGTTCCCGATCACCGAACAGAAGAGACTCCGGTTCGAGCTCCAGGTCGGCAACCTCTTCAACCGCACGATCTACTGCAATCCGGCCTCGAACTGGAGCGACACGAACTTCGGGCAGGTGTTCACGCAGTGCAACACCGCGCGGTCCGCGCAGCTCGGGTTCCGCTTCGATTTCTGAGCCCCGAGCTTGCCCGAGCTTCGGTAACGGAGGGGACGGAGGGAACGGTTTTAACACGGAGGAACGGAGAAACGGAGACGAACAGAGAAGAGCCTGATTGTTTCAAGGCTTTCTCCGTTCGCCTCCGTTTCTCCGTTTCTCTGTGTTAAAACCGTTTCCTCCGTGTCCTCCGTTACCTTGCCGACCAGGCAGAGAAGTGGCAGGACGAATCAGACAATAGGCGTATGCACATTCGTGTGCGTCCTGGCCCTGATCGCCTGGTTGCCCGCTGCGGCGGCGAACGGCACGCAGTCCGCCGGCGTTGACGGGCGTGAGGCGCTGAAGGCCGCGGTTGCGCTGGTGCAGCAGGGGAAGCTCGTCGAGGCGGAGCGCCAGGCCCAGCGAGCGCTGGCCGATCCTGAGACGCACGCCGTCGCCTACTCGATCCTCGGCACCATCAAGCTGCAGCAGAACAGGCTGGAAGACAGCGCCAGGCTGCTCGGCGAGGCCATCCGGCTCGAGCCACGGCTCGTCGGCGCCCAGCTCACGCTCGCGCAGGTCTACACGCTGCAGAACCGGCCCGACCTCGCGCTCGCGCGCTACCAGACGGTCTTCGAGCTCGATCCCCGCAACCCGTCGGCGAGGCTCGCGCTCGCGCGCTCGGAGGTCGAGAAGGGGAACTATCAGCAGGCCTTGAAGCTGACGGAGCCTGTGCAGCCCGCCCTGCGGGAATCCCCGGAAGGCTTGTACGTCATCGCCGCGGCGCTGCTGAAGACCGGCAAGCGTGACGAGGCGGGCTCGCTGGCAGCCGACTGGAACCGGCTGCCGAACGTGCCGCAGGCGGCATCGATCGGGTTCGGCCTGCTGCTCGTGCAGGAGGGCGCGATCGACGAGGGCATCGCCGTGCTCGAACGCGCGAAGCGGGCGGGTCCGCCGACCTTTGAGCTGGCCTTCAATCTGGCCGGCGCGTACCTGCTGAAGAAGGATGCCGCCCGCGCCCTCGAGCACTACGACGCGGCACTGACCTTCACGCCGGATTCCCTCGACGCCCTGCGCCTGGCCGCGGGCGTGGCGGAGCGCAACGGGGAGCTCGAACGCTCGCTGTCGTACTGGCTGAAGGCGAAGAAGCTGGCGCCCGACGATCCCGACATTCTGCTGGGGTTCGGGCGCGTCTGCTTCAAGATGGATCTGCTCGAGGACGCGGAGCCCCGCTGGCGAAGGCCGCCAGTCTGAAGCCTGGCGACATTCCCTACCAGTACACGCTGGCTGCGGTAAAGGTCGGAAGGCGCCAGTACCGACGAGGCGCGGAGCCTCCTCGAGCCGCTCGTCGAGGCCCACCCCGGGGACGCGCACCTGCGGTATGCCATTGGCACCGTCCTGTACACTCAGGGACACCTGCAAGAAGCCGCCGAGCACCTCCGGGAAAGCATCCGGCTGGAACCGGACCAGCTGCCGTCGGTACTACTACCTGGCGCTCGTGGCGAGAGATCAGGGCAGCCACGAGGAGGCGATGGCGATGCTCGAGAAGCTGCTCGGGCGCCACCCCGACCACGCCGCGGCGAGCGAGGTGCTCGGCATGCTGCTGATGAGCGCGCAGCGCAATGACGAGGCGGAACGGCACCTGCGGACAGCCGTCAGGCTGAATCCGAAGTCTGTAAAGGCAAACTACCAGCTCGGTCTGCTGCTGGCGCGTCTGGGAAAGAAAGAGGAGGCCGACCGGCAACTGGCTCACGCCAAGACCCTCCGCGAGGAGGATGAGGCGTCCTCACGCCTGCAGCTGCGCCTGATGGATCCGGATCGATGAGCCCAGGTCGTCTTGCCGCCACGTGCGTCTCCCTGTTGCTGAGCGCCGCTGCCGCTCCCGAGGCTCAGGACTCTGCGGGTCCGGCACGTCCGCCCGCGGCGCAGACGAAGCCCGCCGCGGATCCAGTGCCGCAGCTGGAGCAGGCGCTCGCGAAGAACCCCGACGATCCGAAGGTCAACGTCGCGCTCGGCCTGGCCTATCTCGATCGCGGAGACGATGCACGCGCGCTCGAACGGCTGCAGCATGCGGTGAAGGTGGCGCCGGATTCCGCCGAAGCCCACAACTGGCTCGGCGTCGCGCTGCTCGACAAGGCTGACTTCCCCCAAGGCATCGCGGCGCTGCGGAAAGCGGTCGCGCTCGACCCGAAATACACGCGGGCCTACGCGAACCTCGGGTCGGCGCTCGCGAAGAGCGGCGAGTTCGACGAGGCCGTGGAGGTGTTCCGGAAGGCCCTCGCGCTCGAGCCCGAGAGCATGGCCGCGCACTTCAACCTGGGCATGGCTCTGCGCGAGAAGGGTGACCTCGAGGCTGCTCTGCAACACCTGCGTCGGGTCGTCGAAGCCGAGCCCGGCAATGCCACCATGCATTACGAGCTCGGCCAGACCCTGCGGCAAAGCGGCGAGCTCGGGGGAGCGATCGCGGAGTTCGAACGCGCGGTCGAGATCAATCCCGAGCTGCGCGAGGGGTACTTCGCGCTCGGCGCCGCGTTGAAGCAGCAGAGCGCGACCGCGCGGAAGCCTGCTCCGCCGCCATCGAGCCCGGCAGACGGGGCGGTCGAGCGCGCGAAGTCGGCGGCCGAGCGTCGTGATCTCGGGACGGCGGAGGACGCGCTGGCGGAGGCCCTCCGGCTGGACCCCAATCATGCGGAGGCGCATACGCTGCAGGGATACGTCCTCGGCCAGCGGGGGAACCTGTCGGCCGCTCTTCCCCACCTGCAGCGGGCCACGGTCCTGCGTCCGGAATCACCCGAGGCACGACACAACCTCGGCGCGGGTCTCTGGTACAGCGGTGCGCGGGAAAAGGCGATTCCTGAATTGCGCGAGAGCGTGCGGCTCGATCCCGGGTCCGCGGGCGGGCACGCATTTCTCGGCATGGCGCTGCGCGAGACCGGCGATCTCCCTGGTGCCCGCGCGAGCCTGCAGCGCGCGATGGCGCTGTCGCCTGCGATGGCAGCCGCGTACGTCGATCTCGGCGTCACGTTCCTGCGGGCGGGAAATCTGGAGACGGGTCTCGGGCAGCTCGAAGCCGGGCTGAACGTCCCCGCGCCGGTGCCGCCGCCGCCAGACTGGGATGCGGCGATCGCCGCGCTTCGGCAGGCGCTCGCTTCGAGTCCACAGCAGCCGAAGCCTCCCGAAGCGCACAACCTGCTCGGGCTCGTGCTCGGACGGAAGGGCGCACCGGGCGACGAGGTGATTGCGGCCTTTCGCGAAGCCATCCGCATCCGTCCGGACTACGCCGAAGCGCACAACAACCTCGGACTCGTGCTCATTCAGTCCGGGAACGACGATGAGGGCATTGCCGCCTTGCGTGAAGCGGTTCGCCTCGCGCCGGCTTACGCCGACGCCCGCACGAACCTGGGCGCAGCGCTGACGCCGACCGATGCCGAGGCGGCGATCAAGGAGCTGGAGGAGGCGGTCCGGCTGGCGCCCGGATCGGTGAAAGCGCTCTTCAACCTTGCGGTGGCCTACGGCGCCAGTCCCGCTCACGGGCCCGGGAAGGAAATCGAGCACCTGAAGAAGGTGATCGAGATGGCTCCCGACTTCCCGCGGGCGCACCTCGCGCTCGGCAAGGCGCTCCTGCAGGATGGAAAGGCGACCGACGCGGTCACGGCGCTGCAGAACGCCGTGAAGCTCGAGCCGGAGAGCGGCGAGGCGAACTACCAGCTCGGGCTGGCGCTCGCGAGGGCGGGCCGCAAGGAGGAAGCCGCGGCGCAGCTCAAGAGAGGACGCGAGCTGGTCGCCGCCGGCGATCGCGCCCAGAACGCGATGCTCGACATCGCGGACGGGCGGGCGGCGCTCGATCGTGGCGATTTCGAGGAGGCCGTCTCGAAGTTCCGGAAGGCCATCCAGCTTCGACCGGAATCGTCGGAGCCGCAGCGCCTGCTCGGCGCGGCGCTCGAGCGCCAGGGAGAATCGCCGGGAGCGTCCGCCGCCTACGAGAAGGCGCTGGAGCTGAATCCGCACGATGCCTCGGCCCGGAAGAGCCTGGAGAATCTGAGGTCACGCCGCGTCGGCGGGGACCGCAGGGCCTGCGACCGAGAGGCCGGCCGGCACCGAGGCATCCTCCGCCCCAGGCTCTTCTGCGGCCCACGTTCCCGCGGCGCCGGCCGCCGTGACGGCCGGCTCCGGCGTCTCCGAAGCGGACGACCTCGCGCGGGTCGCGGAGCTCGAGGGCTACATCCGGGACGCCAAGTACGCGGAGGTCGAGCCGCTGCATCACGAAGTACGTGCAAGAGCGTCCGAAGTCGTCCTGGGGATGGTACGCGCTGGGCTTCACGCACTTCGCGCAGCAGAAGATCGGCGAGTCGATCAAGGCGCTCGCGAAATCGCTCCAACTCGACATCCGCAACGCCGAGGCCCACAAGATCCTCGGCAAGAACCTGATGGTGATCGGCCGGTTCGACGCCGCCCAGCTCGAGTTCGAGCTCGCGCTCCGCGAGAAGCCGGACTCTGCCGAGCTTCACAACAACCTCGGCAAGCTCTTCTCGATCCAGGACAACTGGGAGCCGGCCCGCAAGGCCTTCGAGCAGGCCCTTCGACTCGATCCGTCGTCGCTCGAGGCGCTGGACGGCCTGGGGTTCGCGCTCGAGGCCCTCGGCGACGATGCAGGCGCGATCGCGCACTATACGAAGGCGATCGCCCTGAACGACGAGCGCAAGGGAACCTTCGTCGCACCGCACGTGAACCTGAGTGCGCTCTACAATCGCACCGGCGATCCCGACAAGGCGCTGCAGCACGCGCGCCGGGCGATCGAGCTCGACCCGAAGTCCGATCGCGCGCTGTTCCAGAAGGCCAGGGCCGACGAGCGGCAGGGGCGTCTCGAGGAGGCGGTGGTGGCCTTGAACGAAGCCATCGCCTACAACCCGCGCGCCTCCTCGGTACTATTACGTGCTGGCGGGGGTCTACCGTCGTCTCGGCTGGAGCGACGACAGTCGAAAGGCGCTGGAGGCATTTCAGCGCCTCGACCGCGAATCGAACGATCTGGACAAGAAGCGGCGCAGCGCGCCTCCCACTGATGCCACGACTGCACCGCCGGGACGGAAGCGTGAATAGACCGCGGCGCCACAGTGCGTCGCGTCGCGGGTTCCTTCGCACCGTCGGGAGCTCGGTTGCTGCGGCAGCGGTTGCCGACCTCACCGGCCATCTGCTGTTCGCCGCCGACACGCCCGCGTCCATCGTCTTCACGGACGTCACCGCGCCGGCCGGCCTGTCGCGCGCCCTGAACGTCTCGGGCAGCCCCGACGACAAGCAGTTCCTGCTCGAGGAGATGGGCTGCGGCGTCGCGCTGTTCGATTACGACAACGACGGCTGGCTCGACATCTTCCTGGTGAACGGCAGCAGCTTCGATCCGACGGTGCGCGACCGGCAGCCGACCAGCTACCTGTTTCACAACAACGGCGACGGGACGTTCACCGACGTCACCCGGAAGGCGGGGCTCACCCACTCCGGGTGGGGACAGGCCTGCTGCGTCGGCGATTTCGACAACGACGGGTTCGACGATCTGTTCGTGACCTACTGGGGGCGCAACGTCCTCTATCGCAACAACGGCGACGGCACGTTCACGGACGTGTCGGACAAGGCGGGTGTGACCGCCGCCGGCAGCGGCTGGGGCGCCGGCTGCTGTTTCCTCGACTATGACCGCGACGGCCTGCTCGACCTGTTCGTCGCCCGCTACGTCGGCTTCGACCCCGAGAAGGCCCCCCGTCCGGGCCAGGGGGCGTACTGTCTCTACAACGACATTCCGGTGCCCTGCGGGCCGCTCGGCTACGCCGGCGGCACCAATGCGCTGTTCCGCAATCGCGGCGACGGCACGTTTGCCGACGTCTCGGAACGATCGGGGATCAGCCATCCGCGCGGGCCGGCGTCGATGGTGTTCGTCGGGAGCAACTGGCGTCCCACGGGTTCCTACGGCATGGGCGCTGCCTCGGCCGACTTCGACAACGACGGCTGGCCGGACATCTACGTCGCGTGCGACACGGCGCCCAGCCTGCTGTACCGCAACAATCACGACGGGACGTTCCGCGAGGTGGCGGTCCCGGCCGGGTGCGCGTTCGACGAGGCCGGCGTCGCGCTCGCCGGCATGGGGGTCGGTGTCGGCGATTACGACGGCGACGGTTGGCTCGACATCGTCCGCACGAACTTCTCCGAGCAGATGACGACGCTGTACCGGAACTACGGAGCGGGCGCGTTCGAGGTAGCGAGCCTCAGGGCCGGCCTCGGCGTCAACCGGAAGTACGTCGGCTTTGGCGTGAACTTCTTCGACTTCGACAACGACGGCTGGAAGGACATCTTCATCGCCAACGGCCACGTCTACCCGCAGATCGCCGGCAAGAAGCTGCACCTGTCGTATCGCCAGCCGAAGCTGCTCTACCGCAACACCGGCAGCGGGCGCTTCGTCGATGTCTCCGCGACGGCGGGACCCGCGATCGCGGTACCGAACCTGGGGCGCGGCTGCGCCTTCGGCGACTTCGACAACGACGGCGACATCGACATCATCGTCAACAACCTCGACGGACCGCCCACGCTCCTGCGCAACGACGGCGGGAATCGCCTCAACTGGGTGCTGATCAAGTGCGTCGGCACGCGGTCGAACCGATCCGGCATCGGGACGAGGGTCAGGGTCACCGCGGGCGGACGGACGCAGATCGACGAGGTGATGAGCGGGTCGAGCTACTACTCGCAGAACGATCTCCGGCTGCATTTCGGACTCGGACAGGCGACCACGGCGGAGCTCGTCGAGCTCGCCTGGCCGTCCGGCGCCAAGGAGAGCCTTCGCAATCTGCCCGCCAACCACCTTTTCGTCGTCGAGGAGGGCAAAGGAGTGGTGAGCAGGCGGGCCATGGACAGAGAGCCACGGATCGAGGGCCACGGATAAGATCTGACAAGATCTGAGCCACGGATCAGATCTGACACGATCTGGGCCACGGATAGATCTGACAAGATTCTGATGATCAGATGCGGGAGTCATCCAACCTTGTCCGAAGTTGTCCGATCTTTTCCATGGCTCTGTTGGACATGCTCGCTTGCGATAGCGACGCTCGCATCGGATGTCCAGTTCACCGACGTCACGAAGGAGTCGGGGCTCGCGTTCACGCATGCGAACTCCGCGACGTCGAGCAAGTACCTCCTGGAGACGATGGGCGGTGGCGTGGCGCTGCTGGACTACGACAACGATGGACGCCTCGACGTGTTCTTCACCAACGGTGCGCGGATCGACGAGGTCATGCCGCAGGGACGGCAGCCGGACAAGTCCGACCCGAAGCACTGGAACCGGCTCTATCGCCAGGGCGCCAACGGCTCCTTCACTGACGTCACGGAGAAGGCCGGACTGACCGGCATGCCGCAGAATCGATATGGCATGGGCGTTGCCGCCGCCGACTACGACAATGACGGATTCGCCGATCTCTACGTCACCAACTTCGGCGCCAATACGCTGTATCGCAACGACGGCAAGGGTGCCTTCGTGGACGTCACGGCGCGTGCCGGCGTCGCCGGCAGCGGCTGGAGCGCGAGCGCGGGCTTCATCGACTACGACAACGACGGCCATCTCGATCTCTTCGTCACCCGCTATCTGACGTGGGGCTTCGAGATGAACCGCTACTGCGGCGAGAAGAAGCCCGGCTACCGTGCCTACTGCCACCCGGACAACTTCGAGCCCGTCGCCAACAGCCTCTTCCGCAACAACGGGGACGGGACGTTCACCGACATGTCCTCGAAGGCGGGCATCGAGAAGGTCCCCGGCAAGGGTCTCGGCGTGGCGTTTGCCGACTACGATGACGACGGGTTGACGGACGTCTATGTCGCGAACGACTCGGCGCCGTGCTTCCTGTTCCGCAACACCGGGACCGGTGCGTTCACCGAGGAGGGACTGATCGCGGGCGTCGCCCTCAACGAGGACGGGAAGACATTCGCGGGAATGGGCGTGGACTTCAGCGACTACGACAACGACGGTCGGCCCGACCTGCTGGTCACGGATCTGTCGAACGAACGGTATCGGCTGTTCCGCCACAACGGGGATGGGAGCTTTCGCGATGCCACCAACGCCAGCGGCGTGGGCGCCGCCTCGCTGGCGTTCTCGGGCTGGAGCACGCGGTTCTTCGACTACGACAACGACGGATGGAAGGACATCTTCGTCGCACAGGGACACGTGATGGACACCATCGAGAAGACATCGCCCAATCTGCGATACCTCCAGCCGCCGCTGCTGCTGCGCAATGAATCCGGGCGTTTCGCGCGGGTGGCCGCGGGCGAGGTGTTCGAGAAGGCGTGGGCGGGGCGCGGCGCCGCCTTCGGCGACCTCGACAACGACGGTGACGTGGACGTGGTGTTGAGCAACGTCGGCCAGCCCGCTGTGGTCTTGCGCAATGACGGCGGCAACCGCAACCAGTGGCTCGGCCTTCGACTGAGCGGGCGGAAATCGAATCGCGACGGAATCGGCGCCCGCGTGAAGGTCGTCGCCGCTTCCGGACAGACCCAGCACGCAACGGTGACCACAGCCGTCGGGTATCTTTCAGCCAGCGACAAGCGCCTCATTGTCGGCCTCGGCGGCGATGCGACCGCGAAGCTGGTCGAAATCAGATGGCCGTCGGGCGCAATCCAGCGGTTCGAAAACGTCAAAGCCGGCCAGTTCCTTGACGCGAGCGAGCCGTGAAGAACGGAGTCCTCTTCCGCAGGAGGGCGGGGCTTTAGCCCCGCCAACGGCCGGACCACAGACCGTCGACCGAAGACCTATGCTGACGCGACGACACGTGCTCGCGCTGCTCGCGGCCTCTGCGGCCAGGCCTGCATTCGGCCAGGGTGATCTCGTCGCGAGGCGTGAGAGCGGCCCCGCGCGGCAAGCCGTCCGGCCGGCCGTTCCATGCGCGGTTCACGGATGTCGCCCGGCAGGCGGGCCTCGTCGAGCCCATCGTCTACGGCGGGGTCGACACCAAGCGCTACATCGTCGAGGTGGTGGGCTGCGGGGTCGCGTTCCTGGATTACGACAACGACGGGTGGCAGGACGTCCTCGTGCTGAGCGGCACGCAACTGGAAGGCGCGCCGGCCGGCGCCAGCAATCGCCTGTACAAGAACAACCGTGACGGCACGTTCACCGACGTCACGAAGCAGGCGGGGCTGATCAGATCCGGGTGGGCCTCGGCGGTGACCGTCGGTGACTACGACAACGACGGCTTCGACGATCTGTTCATCACCTACTACGGGCACAACGTGCTCTATCGCAACAATGGTGACGGCACGTTCACCGACGTCACCGAGAAGGCAGGCCTGCGGCAGGAGACCGTGCGGTACGGCGCCGGCTGCACGTGGGTGGACTACGATCGCGACGGGCGCCTCGATCTGTTCGTCGCCAGCTATCTCAACACGACGATCGAGAAGCTGCCGAAGCCCGGCGAGAACGCGGACTGCCGCTGGAAGGGAGTCCCGGTGAACTGCGGTCCGCGTGGGCTGCCAACGGGATTCGTGCAGCTGTTCCACAACAACGGCGATGGGACGTTCACGGACGTCAGCAAGTCGTCGGGCGTGTCGGCCGTCGCTGGTTCGTATCCGATGACGGCGGTAGCCGCCGACTACGACAACGACGGCTGGCCCGACATCTATGTCGCCTGCGATTCGACGCCGAGCTGGATGTTCCGCAACCAGCACGATGGCACGTTCCGCCAGGAGGCGCTCGAGCGCGGCGTGGCGCTGAGTGAGGACGGCCTGGAACAGGCAGGGATGGGCATCGGCGTCGGCGACTACGATCTCGACGGCAACCTGGACATCTTCAAGACGCATTTCGCCGACGACACCAACGTCCTCTACCGCAACGACGGCAAGGGCCATTTCGACGATGTGACCATCCGCGCCGGTGTGGGCGTGGAGACCCGGTACGTCGGATGGGGCACGGGCATCGTCGATCTCGACAACGACGGCTTCCCCGATCTGTTCGTGGTCACCGGGAGCGTCTATCCCGAGGTCGAGCAGAAGCTGCCGGCCTACCCGTTCCGGACGCCGCGACTGGTGTTCCGCAATCTCGGCGACGGCAGGTTCGAGGAGCTGATCGACGAAGCGGGAAGCGGCGTCGGCGCGGCCCATGCAAGCCGCGGCTGCGCCTTCGGCGACTTCGACAACGACGGGGACATGGACATCCTGGTGATGAACATGAACGAGCCGCCGTCGCTCCTGCGCAACGACGTCACCGGCAACGGCCGCTGGCTGAAGGTGCTGCTCGTCGGTGCGGCGTCCAATCGCAGCGCGATCGGCGGACGCGTGATCGCGCGCTACGGCGGCCGGACGCAGGCACAGGAAGTGACGGCGCAGTCGAGCTTCTACTCGGCCAACGATCGGCGTCTGCACTTCGGCCTCGGTGAAGCAACCAAGGCCGACCTGACCATCCGTTGGCCGAACGGGGCGACCGAGCAGATCGCGGGCGTGGATGCCAACCAGCTCGTCGTGATTGGCGAGGGGAAAGGAATCGTTCGCCAGGGGAAACTGGGCCGCGAGTAGTCGCCTCCCCTGAGGTGGGACGGGGCTTCAGCCTCACGACTCATAGCGACAATCAATCAGGCACCGTGCACACAACACACTTGGTGGTTCCGGCTCTCGTGCTCCTGCTTGCCGTGTCGCCGCGCGGCCAGACCGGCGGCGACCAGGCGAGCATCGCGATCGACGCGGCGAAGGTGGAGCATCGCATCAGCCCGCGTCTTTACGGGCAGTTCGCCGAGTTCATGTTCGAGAACGTCAAGTTCGGCCTGCACGCGGAGCTGTTGCGCAATCGCGGATTCGAGGAGGCGCCGAGCGTCATCGGGCTGCCCCGCTACTGGGAGCGCTACCCGGACGATCGCAATGACGATGTGATCCGCTTCGCGCGGGACGATTCGAGCCCGTATCCGCCGTCGCGGGGATCAGGGCAGCACCAGGTAGAACACGGGCTGCGAGTCGAGACGACGGCTCAGGACGGCAACCTTCGAGGGCTCCATCAGGGTCGCGTGCCCGTACGCGCCGGCATCGAGTATCGGGTATCGCTGTGGCTGCGAACCTGGGACTATGCCGGACGTCTCGTCGCGACGCTCGAGCAGGACCAGTCGGGAGGTGAGGAGTACGCGCGCGCCGATCTCGACAGCGTCGCCGCCGACGGGCAATGGCGCCAGTACCGCTTCACCTTGCGGCCCTCGCAGAGCGATCCGCTGGCCCGCCTCGCCATCCTGCTGGACGGTCGGGGGCGTGTGTGGCTGGATCAGGTGTCGCTGATGCCCGGCGACGCCGTGGACGAGGTGCGCGCCGACGTGTTCGAACGGGCCAAGGCGCTGCGCCCGGCGTTCGTCCGCTGGCCGGGCGGCAACGTCGCGCAGGACTATCACTGGATCTGGGGGGTCGGGCCGCGCGACGAGCGGCCCGAGTGGAGCAACCTGTCGTGGTGGAACGAGCGCGAGCCGAGCGACTTCGGGACCGACGAGTTCATCCGCTTCTGCCGCAACCTCGGCGCCGAGCCGCACCTCGTGGTGAACGTGGAGGGCCGCGGCGCGACCGTTGACGAAGCGGCGGGCTGGGTCGAATACGCCAATGGTCCCGCGACGTCGAAGTACGGGGCGATGCGCGCGGCGCATGGCAGCGCCGAGCCATTCGGCGTCAAAACATGGGAGATCGGCAACGAGATCTGGGGCGACTGGGTGCGGGGCCACAGCGACGCCGACACCTACGCGCGCAACTACCTGCGCTACCACGAGGCGATGCGCACGAAAGACTCGTCGCTCCGCTTCATCGCCGTCGGCGACAACGACATGGCGTGGAACAAGACCGTCCTCGCCCGCGCCGGCGCGCAGATCGACTACCTGGCGATTCACCACTACTACGGCCTGCGCGAGTCGAAGGGCGAGTATGCCAACCTGATGGCCAGGCCGCTTGCCTACGAGCGGTTCTATCGCGACGTCGCCGGTCTGATCAAGAAGCTGGCGCCGGGCCGCGACATCCGGCTGATCATCAACGAGTGGAACACCTCGTTGCCGGTGCCCCGGCAGCACTCGATGGAGTCGGCCCTCTACGGCGCGCGGCTGATGAACGTCTTCGAGCGCTCCGGCGATGTCGTGGAGATGACCGCGGTCTCGGACCTGGTCAACGGCTGGTCGGGCGGCATCATCCAGGCGAGCCGGCACGGCGTCTTCGTGACGCCGACGTATCTGGTCATCCGCCTCTACAACGAGACGCTCGGACGCGATCGCCTCGCCACGCGCGTCGTCTCGCCCACCTTCGACAGCTCGATTGAAGGCAAGAACGTCCCCGTCCTCGACGTCGTCGCCACCCGTTCGGAAGACGGACGCCGGCTGTTCGTGAGGGCGGTGAACACCAGCCGCGAGCGGCCGCTGACGACGAGCGTCACCGTCGCCGGGGCCGAGGCTGGCGCGGACGGCTCGATGCGGACCATCACCGGTGCGTCGCTCGAGGCCGCCAACAGTTTTCGCACGCCTGATGCGGTGAGCGTCCGCCAGACGACGGTTCGCAGCGGCGCCGCGTTCACCGTGGAGCTGCCGCCTCATTCGGTCTCGGTTCTCGAGGTTCCGTTGTCACGCTGACTGGTCGCGGCGGGCCTGAAGGCCCGCCCTCCTGGACATGGCGGGCTCGAGCCCGTCCTCCTGACGAAGGAGTACGCATGCGCACTGCACGGACGGTACTGATTCTCGTGGCATTGGTGAGCGTCACCGCGGTCGCCCAGCCGCCCTCGCCGTCGGCCGTCGCCGGCCGCTGGTCGGAACAGCAGGCCAACGACTGGTACAAGGCGCAACCCTGGCTCGTGGGCGCCAACTTCGTGCCCGCCAACGCCATCAACGAGCTGGAGATGTGGCAGGCGGAGACGTTCGATCCGCGCCGGATCGACACCGAGCTCGGCTGGGCGGCGGCCATCGGCATGAACACGATGCGCGTCTTCCTGCACGACCTGCTCTGGCAGCAGGATGCGGAGGGCTTCAAGAAGCGGCTCGACGAGTTCCTGCGCATCGCCGAGAAGCATCGCATCAAGCCGATGCTCGTGCTGTTCGACTCGGTCTGGGATCCGCAGCCGCAACTCGGCAAGCAGCGCGATCCGAAGCCGGGCGTGCACAATTCGGGCTGGCTGCAGAGCCCGGGAGCGAAGGCGCTGCAGGATCCAGCCGAGCATCCGCGCCTCGAGGCCTACGTCAAGGGGGTCGTGGGATTCCTGGCGAACGATCAGCGCGTGCTGGCCTGGGACCTCTGGAACGAGCCCGACAACCTGAATCGCTCCAGCTACGGCAAGCAGGAGCCGCCGAACAAGGTCGAGCTGGTGCTGAAGCTCCTGCCGCAGACGTTCGCATGGGCGCGATCGGCAAAGCCGCGGCAGCCGCTGACGAGCGGCGTGTGGCAGGGCGACTGGTCAACGGAGGAGAAGATGAGCGAGACCGCCAGGCAACAGATTGCCCTGTCGGACATCGTCTCGTTCCACAACTACGACGCCGCCGACGAGTTCGAAAAGCGCATCAACTGGCTCGCCCGCTACCGGCGCCCGCTGCTCTGCACCGAATACATGGCGCGCGGGAACGGCAGCACGTTCCAGGGCTCGCTGCCGGTCGCGAAGAAGCACAACGTCGCGGCCTACAACTGGGGCCTCGTCATGGGGAAGGCGCAGACGCATCTGCCGTGGGACTCGTGGCAGAAGCCGTACACGGACCGCGAGCCTGCGGTCTGGTTTCACGAAGTCTTCAAGACCGACGGCACGCCCTACCGCGCCGAGGAGGTCGAGCTGATCAAACAGCTGACGAGCCTGCCGAAGCCTGCCAGCGCACGATAACGTCTAGCCGGCCGCTGCGTGCAGTTGTGGCGGACGGTACCCGGCTTCGTCGAGCAGTTGCCGCACGCGGGGGGCGACCGCGGTGCCATAGAGCTCGATGCTGGTCATCTGGGCCTCGTGTGGCAGGGTCCCGTGGCTGTACTTCATGTCGAACCGGGAGAGCCGGAGCGCCTGCACCGTCCTCGCGATCTTGAGGGCCACCGTCTCAGGCGAACCGACACAGAGCGCGCCACCCGGATCGGCCTCGTGCTCGAAGTGCGCCCGGGTCATCGGTCGCCAGCCCCGCTCGGCACCGATGCGCGTCATCATCGCGGCGTAGTGGGGCCACAGCTCGTCGCGCGCCTGCTGGTCGGTCGCCGCGATATGGCCCGGCGAATGGGCGCCGACGGGCAACGGGGCGTGGCCGTTCTGGGCGAGGGCGCGCGCGAAGAGATCGACGTACGGCGCGAACCGGCTCGGATGGCCGCCGATGATGGCCAGCATCAGCGGCAGCCCGTGGCGCGCCGCGCGCAAGACCGATTCGGGCGTTCCGCCGACGCCCACCCAGGCGCGAAGCCGGCCCGACTCGATCGGCGGGTAGACCCGCTGATCGCGAAGCGCCGCCCGCGTCGTCCCCGACCAGGTCACCGGGCGCTCGGCCAGCAGCGCCGCGAACAGCGCCAGGCGCTCCTCGAAGAGCACTTCGTACTGTGCCGTGTCGAAGCCGAACAGAGGGAACGATTCGGTGAACGAGCCCCGTCCGACGATCACCTCGGCTCGTCCGTTCGACAGCGCGTTCAAGGTCGAGAACCGCTGATAGACGCGCACCGGATCGTCGGAGCTCAGCACCGTGACCGACGAGCCCAGATGGATTCGCGAGGTCACGCCGGCGATCGCCGCGAGCACCACCTCCGGCGCCGACACCGCAAAGTCCCGGCGATGATGTTCGCCGACGCCGAAGAAGTGCAGGCCGACCCGGTCGGCGAGCACAGCCTCGGCGATCACGTCGCGCAGCACCTGCGCGTGCGCGCGTGGCTGTCCGTTCGCGTCGAGCGTGATGTCGCCGAAGGTGTCGAGGCCGAGTTCGATCCCGGATGACATCTGAATCGGGTTCATATCACAGAGGCTCTCAGCCAACGGCACCGCTTGTCACCGGCTGCGGAGGCCGTGGTGCGTCTCTCAGCCTCCGGAGCGTCTCGAGATTCTCGAGATCCAGCGGATCCACGACCGTCCGGTGCGGGCGGCAGTCGATGGACTTCTCGGTCTCGATGAGGAGGGGCAGGCGGGCGAACCGCCGGTCGTGCAGGAGCCGCCAGAACGGGTCGAGACCCAGGACGCCCCGGCCGACGTGTTCGTGGCGGTCGATCCGGCTGCCGCGGGGCCGCTTGGAGTCGTTGGCGTGGAACACACGGAGACGGTCGAGGCCGACCGCGCGATCGAAGGCGGCGAACGTGCTGGCGTAGCCCGCCTCGGTGGCGATGTCGTAGCCGGCCGCCACGAGGTGGCAGGTGTCGAGACAGACGCCGAGACGCGGTGCGCCTTCCAGGTGTTCGAGGATGGCGCTGAGATGCTCGAACGAGTGGCCCAGCGTCCGTCCCTGACCGGCCGTGTGCTCCAGGATCACCAGTGTGGGCCGCCGCCGTTGCAGCGCCAGCACGTCGCGCACGGCCGCGGCAATCAGGTGCAGCGCCTCCGCCTCGGTCCCCGCCGTGCACGTCCCTGGATGCACGACCACTCCCAGGAGCCCCAGCGCGTACGCCCGATCGAGCTCGTCGTTCAAGGCGGCAATCGACTGCGCCCGGAGTGCCGGCACCGTGGTCGCGAGGTTGATCAGATAGCTGGCGTGCGACACCACCGGGTCGATGCCGGTGGCCTCCACGCGCGCCCGGAACCGCTTCACCTCCGAAGCCTCCAGCGGCTTGCCGTACCACCGGCTCGCATTCTTGCTGAAGATCTGAAGCGCTTCACACCGGTGAAGAGCGGCGCGGTCCACGGCCCTCGAGACCCCGCCGGCCACCGACATGTGCGCGCCTATCCTGAGCATCCGTCACCCTGGTCAACGTAGTGGCCGCATTCAGGCGGTCCCGGTCCGGCTGAAGCCGGACACTACGGATATGCACCCGCGTCCGGCTGAAGCCGGACACTACGGAAGGCATTCGCGCTCTCCGGTATACTTTCGCATCCTGGCACCCGGTCGACCGCATGCCCGTGGCCCGGGCTCTACGCCCTCTGGCAGAATCTCACGGTACCTGCTGACGTGTGTGGCCGCATGCGTGGCCGTCGGACCGGCGGCGGCCCAGCCGGTGGTCCAGGCGGGCCCACCGCGTCCCGGTCCACGTTCCGCCGTGGTGACAGCCACGACCACGCCGATTGCCGTCGATGGCGTGCTGGACGAGCCGATCTGGCGCACCGCGCCAGGCATCGGCGAGCTCGTGCAGCGGCAGCCCGATGAAGGCGCGGCGCCGACCGAACGGACGGACGTCACGCTGCTCTACGACGACACCCATCTCTACATCGGCGTGGTCGCCTACGACTCCGAGCCGCACCGCGTCATCGGCACGCAGATGGCGCGCGACGGCACGATCATGGCAGACGACCGCATCGAGATCCTCCTCGACACGTTCAGCGATCGTCGCAGCGCCTTCTATTTCGCGACCAGTCCGGCGGGCGGGCTCCTGGACGGGTTGATCGCGAACGGACAGTTGAACGCCGACTGGGACGCGATCTGGGACGTGCGGACCGCACGAACCGCGGAGGGGTGGGTGGCCGAGTTCGCCATTCCCTTCAAGAGCCTGGGCTTTCCGTCGGGCGACACGGTGTGGGGCTTCAACATCGCCCGCAACATCTATCGCAAGCTCGAAGACGTCCGCTGGTCGGGCGCGCGGCTCGACGTACAGTTCCTGCAGGTGTCGGAGGCCGGAGAGATCACGAATCTGGCCGGTCTCTCCCAGGGCATCGGGCTCGACGTCCGCCCGTTCGTCGCCGGCCGCTGGCTGGGCCTGGCCGACATCGACCCGACCGCAGATCCCGGATTCGACGGCGAGCCGGGGCTCGACGTCTTCTACAACATCACCCCGAGCCTGAAGCTGACCGCCACCTTCAACACCGACTTCGGTGAGACCGAGGTCGATGCCCGGCAGATCAATCTGTCCCGGTTCTCTGTGCTCTTCCCTGAGAAGCGGTCGTTCTTTCTCGAGGGCGCCGGCGTCTTCAACTTCGCGAGCACGGGGCCCGAGCCCGCGGGCGGCATCCCGCCGGCCGGCGCCGACGTGTTTCCGTTCTTCAGCCGGCAGATCGGACTGCTGGACGACAAGGAAGTGCCGCTCGAGGCGGGCATCAAGCTCACTGGCACCGTCGGCCGCACCGACGTCGGCGTCCTCAACGTGCGCATGGGCGACCTCCCCACCATCGTCGAGTCGAAGACCTTCGTGGTCGGCCGGGTGAAGCGGAACCTGTTCCAGCAGTCGTATATCGGCGCCATCTTCACCAACGGCAGTCCGGAGCCGGGAGGATCGGGACGGACCTACGGCGCCGACATGCGGCTGGCGACGTCGAGGTTCCTGGGCCGGCCGCGCAACATGGTCGTGAATGCCTATGCGGTCCGCAGCGACAACGAGAGCGCTTCAGGCGACGACTGGTCGTATGGCTTCTCGGCGTCCTACCCCAATGACAAGTACGCGGCGCAGTTCGTCGTCCGCGAGATCCAGAAGAACTTCGAGCCGGCGCTCGGCTTCGTGCAGCGCGACAACGTGCGGATGTTCAGGGCGGCCGCGAGCTACAACCCGCGCCCCCGGGACTTCCTCAACGTCCAGCAGTTGAACCACGACATCTACTTCACGCACGTCACGCGGCTGGACAACGGCGAGGTCGAAAGCTGGGACCTCTACGTCACGCTCCTCGACTGGCACCTCGAGTCTGGCGACAACCTGCACGGCATGCTCGACTTCAACCCGACCTACGAACGGCTGTTCGAGCCGTTCGAGATCTCGCCAGGGGTGTTTCTGCTCCCGGGCGAGTACCGGTTCACGCGATTCCGCAGCAACCTGCTGTCAACGGCGACAAAGCGCCGGCTCTCGGGCAGCATCAACCTGATGTACGGCGACTACTGGTCGGGCAGCGCCGAGCAGGTGGTCACCTCGATCACCTTCAAGCTGCCGCCACGATTCACCTTCATCGTCAACACCAACCAGACGTTCGCGCGGCTCCCCGAGGGCGACTTCATCGCCCGTATCTTCTCGTCGAACGTCAACTATTCGTTCTCGCCGCGGTTGTCACTGACGAACCTGATTCAGTACCGACAACAGGTCCCGCAACCTGGGGTGGCAGAGCCGCGTCCGATGGACGCTCCGGCCCGGCAGCGACCTGTTCTTCGCGTTCAATCAAGGCTGGATCGAGGAAGACGTCCGCGGCACCTGGCAGTTCCGCACCGCCGACAGCAAGGTGTCGGCGAAGTTCCAGTACACGTTCCGCTTCTGATGTCGGCTCGACACTCCGTCATTGCCGAGGCCCTGCGGATCCGTGAAAATGCCCCGAGGATTGGGGACGGGAGCCTGGTGGATCGAACCGGGCTCCCGTCCCCCGCATGCGAAAAGACGAACGCCATGAAGAAGGCAACGACGAAGGCCCGCCACCATCGGATGACACGCCGCGAATTCGTCGGCGGCGCGATGGCCGTGGCCGGCGTGGTCACCGGAGCACCGGCCTTGCTTCGGGGCCGGAACCTGAACGACAAGCTCGACATCGCGTTCATCGCCTGCGGCGGCCGCGCCAGCGCGAGCCTCAGCGAGCTCACCATCACGCCGGGGAGCGACGGCGCGACCAACGGGAATGCCGGCCGGGCCCGCGGCAGTACCGGCGGGCCGCCTGTCCCCCATCCGGACGAGAACGTCATCGTCCTCTGCGACGTGAACCAGAACGCGCTGGACTCGGCGTCCCGGCGATACCCGCAGGCCAGGAAGTTCACCGACCTCCGGCGCGTCTTCGACAGCCCGAACGATTTCGACGCCGTGGTCGTCTCGACGGCGGAGCATACACACGTCTTCGCGACCTACCTGGCCCTGACGCACGGCAAGCACGTCTACTGCGAGAAGCCGCTGACCTACAACATCTGGGAAGCTCGCCTCATCCGCGAGACCGCCGCCAGGTATCCGAAGCTGTCGACGCAGATGGGCAATCAGGGCCACGCGTCGGCGGCGCGCCGGACGATCAAGGAGATCCTCATGACGGGCGTCATCGGCCCGGTGCGTGAGGTCCACGTCTGGGCGGATCGCGCGTGGGGCCTCCAGGACGCGGCGTCCGCCTTGAAATTCGACAAGCCGCACGGGTTCTACAACGGCATCCAGATCGTGGACCGGTTCAAGGAAGAGATGCCGATTCCCCCGACGAACCACTTCGATCTGTGGCTCGGCCCGGCGCCGGCGCGGCCGTTCCACGAGACCTATTTCCCCGGCCCGCGCTGGTACCGCTGGTGGGACTTCGGCAACGGCACGATGAGCGATCTCGGCAGCCACGACAACGACGTGCCGTATACGGTCCTGGACATCAGGCAGCCACTGACGATCGAAGCCACCTCGCCGAACGGGCCGGTCGCCCACAAAGAGCTGGCGCCCGCGACGATGACCGTGGTGTACGAGTTCGCCGCGTCGGCGGCGGGGGCGCCCCCCGTCAAGCTCGTTTGGCACCAGGGCGACAGCAAACCGCCAGGCTGGGTGCCGGCGTGGGGCGGCCGCTCGCAGCTCTTCATCGGCGACAACGGGATGCTGCTCGGCAACGGGAAACTGCTGCCGGAGGAGAAGTTCAAGGACTTCCAGACTCCTCCGGAGACGCTGCCACGCTCCCCTGGTCACTGGGTGGAGTGGGTCAACTACGCGAAGGGCGCCGGTCCAGTGCCCGGGTCGAACTTCCAGTACTCCGGCTGGACCACCGAAGCGAACCACCTTGGCAACGTGGCGTATCGGACTGGGAAGAAGATCGAGTGGGACTACGAGAATCTCCGCGCCCGCAATGCGCCCGAGGCGGCCCCGTTCATCAAGCGCCCCGAGTACCGCCAGGGCTGGCAGGACATCCTGAAAGCCTGACGTGGTGTCCGGCTTCAGCCGGACCAGTCGGCGGGGCTGAAGCCCCGCCCTACCGGAGCGAGGGGGTTCCCACCGGTAGGCCGGACCTTCAGGTCCGGCGGGCCTTGGTCGTCCGTCTACCGGCTGAACACGACGAACCACTTGTCGGTGAAGAGCGGGATGTCTTCGACCGGCTTGAAGCCCGCCTCGGCCAGCAGCGCTCGCGCCTGCTCCTTCGAGACCTGCATCGCCGGTTGATCCTGGTGCGGGCTCTTCTCCGGATGGTAGTCGATGATCGCCACGCGCGCGGTCGGCTTCAGGTATTTCGACAGGCCCTTCAAATACGTGGCACGGTCGGCGATGTGGTGAAGCACGTCGTGCATGAAGGCCACGTCCGCGTCGGCGGACGGGAGCTTCGGATCCGTGAACTGCCCCAGCACGGTCCGCACGTTCACCACGCCTGCCGCCTGCGCCTTCTGCCGGATGTGCGAGAAGAAGTTCTCGTCGATCTCGACGGCGTAGACCTTCCCTGACGGCACGGCCTTCGCGAACCCCACGACGAACGGGCCGGTGCCGGCGCCGAGGTCGGCGACGACGTCGGCGCGTCTCAGTTTGAGGCGGGCCACCACCTCGTCCACCTTCAGGGCGGCCAGGCGCTCGGGGGCGTCGAGGACCTTGATCCACTCCTCCACCGGCCGCGACGCGAGCTGCGCCGAGGCACTCACGCTCGAGGCCACCAGCATGGCGATCGCCGCCGATCGACGAACGGCACGTCCCGCGGCAATTCTCCTGTCAGTCACTTTCCCCTCCGGAATCATCATCGACATGAATGCTCAGTGATAGAGCAGGAACGGCTGGCGCGTCTCCTGGAACTCCGAGGCTTCGCGATCCCACGCCTCCAGCAGCGGCCCGAGCCGCCCACCGTCGATCGCGAGTCTCACCTTGTCCGAGCCCGTCAGTCGATCGATCGAGGGCCCCCAGGCGAACTCGCGCGGGTGCTGTGTCCGGATGGCGTCGATGAGGAGCAGTGTCGTGCGCACCGGTCTGTACGCCTGGCGATCGGTGATGACGAAGCGGATGCCCGGGATGGTCTGCCCCTTGAACTTGGCCGCGTCGGGCGCCACCGGCATCGTGATCGCCTCGAAGCGGATTCCGGGCGGCCGTTTCCCGTTCATGGTCCGCGCGACCTCGGCAGCGTTCAGCCAGGACGCGCCGATCTGCTCGAACGGGCGGTCGGTGCCGCGGCCTTCGGTGAGGTTGGTGCCCTCGAAGTACACCGTTCCCGGATAGCTGGTCAGCGCCGCCAGCGACCGGAGATTGGGCGAGGGATTCACCCAGGGCAAGCCGGTCTGGTCCTGCCACTGCGAACGCCGCCAGTTCGCCACGGGTGCGACGATCAGATCCGCACCGATGGCGAACTTCTGGTTGAAGAGCGACGCCAGCTCGCCCACCGTCATCCCGTGACGTGCCGGAATGGGGTACATCCCGACGAAGCTCTTGAACTTCGGGTCGAGCAGCGCTCCCTCGACAATCTCGCCGCCGATTGGATTGGGGCGATCGAGCACCACGAACGGGATCTGCTTTCGTGAAGCCGCCTGCATCGACAGCGCCATCGTGGACACATACGTCCAGGTGCGTCCGCCCACTTCCTGCAGGTCGTAGAGGAGGACGTCCACGTCTTTCAGCATGTCGGGTGTAGGACCGCGGTCCTCGGCCTTGTAGAGGGAGTACACGGGCACGCCCGTCCGGGCATCGGTCTCGTCGCCGATCTTCACGCCGGCCGCGGCGTCTCCGCGGATGCCGTGCTCGGGGGCGAGGAGCGCCACCAGCCGAACGCCGCCGTGGCGCGCGATCAGATCGATGTCGGAGGTTCCCTCCCGGTCAATGGCGCTCTGGTTGGTGATGAGACCGACCCGCTTGCCGCGGACGGTCGGCGGGAGGTTGGCGAGGAACACTTCGATGCCGGGCCGGACC
The DNA here is from genome assembly GCA_963834365.1 of Vicinamibacterales bacterium. Lineage (GTDB taxonomy): Bacteria > Acidobacteriota > Vicinamibacteria > Vicinamibacterales > Vicinamibacteraceae > CAWJAP01. The sequence goes on from CAWIBS010000035.1 coordinate 32,807, forward strand.
GGGCCCGCCGCGTCGGGTGACGTGACGAGACGTGGCGCTCCGGCCCCGGCTGACTGGCCGGCAAGGGGCACTGGCGCGTGGGCGACGCACGTCAGCACGAGCCCGAGCGTCGCGAGGGTCATCCACGTCGTTTCGATGGCGCGCAAGGATCGACACGATACATCGCCCCGTCGAGAGCGGAAAGCTGAGCTTTGGTAGAGCGCGTTCATCGCCGCGCCGGCCTCACCGCGGCGCGATCCCGGTCGTCGCCGGAAACGTGGCCGTCAGCGGCACCCCCATGGCTCCCGAGGGAATGTAGACGACGGTGTGATTGGGCGAGTTGACCATGGCTTTCTGGGCCTCGATCGCCTCGTGCTGGATGTACATCGCGCTCAGCTGTCCGCGAATGATCTGCATCGCATTGGCGATGCCCTGGGCCTGGACCTCCCGCTTCGTCCGTTCCTTGCGCTCGATCGCGATTTCGGTGTCCTTCCGTTCCAGGTCCTGGGTCGCCGCCAGCTTGCGGGACACCGCGTCGGCGACCTCGGCGGGGTATTGCACGTTGCCGACGACCACGCTCCCGATGAGGAACGGGCTGTCGGCGGCATAGCTGCGAATGCGGGCCACAATCGAGTCGCCGATGGCCACCAGGTCGTTCTTCACGGCAAGGCCGTCGCGCCGCTGGACCTCGTCGCGCGCATACGTCCGCAGCGGCTCGCGAATGAAGTGGCCGTAGGCCACCTTGACGATGGCATCCGGTTCCCGCTCCGTTCCGCGAGTGCTCGCCGTGGTGCTGTAGCGCTCCATGAACAGGGGCACCTTCGCCGCGTCCAGCCGCCAGACCGTGTGGACGCGGAAGGCGATCTTCAGATTGTCCCGGCTCAACACGGCTTCTTCGCCGGTGAAATCCTCCGAATACGTGTACGGCGTGACACTGACGTTGGTGACATCGAGGAGCCACCCGCGCCCGGTCGATGTCGGGCCGCGCTGAACGCCATAGAAGCTGGATTTGGCGAACACGGCGCCCCGGGTGAGATAGCCGACGTATCCGGCAGGCGTGTACGGGTTTCGGGACCCCGCCAGCCACACGACGAAACCGGCGGCGACGAACAGCCACACCACCGCGGCGAGTCGCCACGCGTACACACGACGGCCGAGCTCCGACACGAGAGGAACGGTCAACACGGCAAGCCTCCAATTACGCCGACGGGGTTAGCTGACGGGCTCGAGGTTGGAAGTCCTCGTCCGGCGGCCGCCTGCTGGCGGTGCGCTCGGATTCGCCCCGGAAATTGGGTCCCCCGCGATGCCGGTTGCCGGCGTCTTAGGCGTCTGGAAGCACGTTACGCCCAAGCAAGGCCAAGGTCAAGTGCGGCGCGGGCTCGGCGGGTAAGCGTCAGGCCCCGGCGCTTCATTGGTCGAGGGAGACGACCTGGACGGTCGCGCCGCGGACTTCCTCGAGAAAGCGGTTGAGCGTCGAGCCCTTCAACACGATCTCCCACCGGGAGCGCGCCGTCTGCCCGAAGACCACGTGGGTGATCCCCTCGCGCTTGGCGAACTCGATGAGGCCATCGGCCGCGCGGTCGGCCTTGACGCGAACCATCGTCGCGCCGAGGGACTCCGCGAGCTGCAGGTTGCGGGCGAGCGTGTCCCGGTACCTGGCGCTGATTCGACCGGGGGCCTCACGTGGCGTCTCCACGTACACGGCGTACCACGTCGTGCCGAGACGGGCGGCGATGCGGGCGCCTGCCCGGATGACGCGCGGCGCCGTCTCGCTCGCGCTCATGCAGACCATGACACGCTCGGGGATGAGCGCCGGCTCGAGCCCCTCGCGTTGACGTAGCGACGCGGCCTTCTCCCCGACCTCGTCGGCCACTGCCCGCAGCGCGAGCTCGCGCAGCGTCGACAGATTCCCGACCCGGAAAAAGTTGGCCAGCGCCTGCTCGATCTTCTCGGGCTTGTAGATCTTGCCGCGCTTCAGCCGGGTCCGCAGCTCCTCGACGGTCGTATCGACGTTGATCACTTCGTCTGCACGATCGATGAACGTGTCCGGAACCGTCTCCCGCACGCGGACGCCCGTGACGCGGCCGACGGCGTCGTTCAGCGTCTCGAGATGCTGGATGTTGACGGCGGTGAGGACGCTGATGCCCCGCTCGAGCAGGAAGAGCACGTCCTGATAGCGCTTCTCGTGCCGGCTGCCGGGCACGTTCGAATGCGCCAGCTCGTCGACGATGCAGATCTGCGGCTTGCGCGCGAGGATGGCATCGAGATCCATCTCTTCGACGATGACGCCCTTGTACGACTCCTTCCTTCGGGGAATGACCTCGAGTCCCGCGATGAGCTGCTCGGTGTCGGCGCGGCCATGCGTCTCGATCAAGCCGATCACCACGTCAACCCCCGAACGGCGCAGCGCGTGCGCCTCTTCGAGCATCGTGTAGGTCTTGCCGACGCCGGGCGCGGCGCCGATGTAGATGCGCAGCCTCGGCCGATCCTCCTCCTGCAGCTTCGCGAGCAAGTAGTCGGCCGTCTGGCGCTCCGGCATTGCTTCATCCTACGGCGGCGATCGGCGCGCCTCTCGCATCCTTGCGAACTTTTTGCGGCTTTCTAAGGCGCTCTTAGCGCGACACGGACCTACGCTTTGCATGAACGACGTCGTACGTCGAGGGCCGGTATGGCGCCTGGATCGTGGCCGGGCTGGCGACCTTCGTCGCCATGTACTCTTCATCGACTTCTGCGACCGGATGTAGGTGCACATGATCCTGCTGTCGGAATGGTGATCTGAGCTTGCCGCGTTTGCCGCCATGCTCGGGTTCGTCACGTTGTGCGACCGGGTCTAGGTGACACATGACCCTGCTGTCGTTGATCGTGAGCATCGCCGCGTTCGCGTACCTGCGTGTACGCGATGCTGCGGCCTGAACGGTTCTGAGGCGTCATGGGCACGGAATACATGGCGGTCGGCTTCACGATCCTGTTCACCATCGCCACGAGCGGGCTGCTCGGGATCTACATGGCGAAGGTGTTCACCGGAACGCGCACGTTCCTGGATCCGGTCTTCCTCCCGATCGAGCGCCTCGTGCTGCGGCTCACGGGGATCGACCCCGCCCGGCAGCAGGACTGGAAGGCGTACGCGCGCTCGCTGCTGCTCTCGAACGTCTGCATGTGGCTGGCCACCTGGACGATCGTCACCCTCCAGCAGTACCTGCCGCTCAATCCGGACGGCATCGGCAACATGGAGCCGACGCTCGCGTTCAACACGATCTCGAGCTTCACGACCAATACCAATCTCCAGCACTACAGCGGCGAAACCGGGCTGTCCTATTTCTCGCAGATGTTCACGATCGCGTTCCTGCAGTTCGTGACGGCAGGCACGGGAATGGCCGCCGCCGTCGCGGTCATCAGGGGCCTGGCCGGCAATCGCCTGACCGAGCTCGGCAGCTTCTACGTCGATCTCACGCGAGCCACGGTCCGGCGTCCTCCTGCCGCTCGCGCTGGTCGTCGCGACCCTCGTCATGTGGCAGGGCACGCCGATGACCTTCGAGGGCGCCGCGCAGGCGACGACTGTTGAAGGCCAGGATCAGACGATCGCCCGCGGGGTCACGGCAGGGGTCGTCGCGATCAAGCAGCTGGGAACCAACGGCGGCGGCTACTTCGGGCCGAACTCGACGCATCCGTACGAGAATCCGACGCCGCTTTCCAACCTCGTCGAGACCTGGTCGATCACCATCATCCCGATGGCGATGGTCGTGATGCTGGGGTCGATGACCGGCCGGCGGAGGCTCGCCAACGTCATCTTCGCGACGATGCTCGCGATCTACCTGCCGATGGTCATCGTCGGTGTGGCGCAGGAAGCCGGCGGCAATCCCGCGATCTCGGCCATGGGCATCGACCAGTCAACCGGGTCGATGGAGGGCAAGGAAGTCCGGTTCGGGGCGGGACTGTCGGCGCTGTGGGCGGTGACGACGACGGTCACGTCGAACGGGTCGGTGAACGCGATGCACGACTCGCTGACGCCGCTCGGCGGCTTGATGCCGCTCATCGGCATGTGGCTCAACAACGTCTTCGGCGGCGTCGGTGTCGGCTTCATCAACATGCTCATCTTCGTCATCGTGGCCGTGTTCGTGGCCGGGATGATGATCGGCCGCACCCCGGAGTTCCTCGGCAAGAAGGTCGAGGCCAAAGAGATGAAGCTGGCGAGCCTCGCGCTGTTATGGCATCCGCTGGCCATCCTCGTCGGCACGGCGGTCGCGTGCTACCTGTGGGCCACCACCCCCGATCCGGGCACGACGCTCGCGTGGTTGAAGAACCCGGGGCCGCACGGCTTCTCGGAGATGCTCTACGAGTTCACGTCGGCGGCGGCCAACAACGGGTCGGGCTTCGAGGGACTCGGTGACAACACCCCCTTCTGGAACATCTCGACCGGACTGGTGATGCTCCTCTCCCGGTACATTCCGATCTTTGCGCCGCTGGCGCTGGCCGCCAGCCTGGCCGCCAAACCGGGCGCGCCGGAGACGGCCGGCTCGCTGCGCGCGGACAGCGCCACCTTTGGTGTCACGTTGTGGGCGGTGATCATCATCCTCGGTCTGCTGATGTTCATGCCGGTGGCCGTGCTCGGCCCGATCGCGGAGCATCTGGCGGCCCTGTAGCCGCAGGCACGTAGCCCGTGCTAGCCGGACTCATAACTCGCAACTGGCAACTCAGATCTCGAGACGTCTCCATGGCCAAGGAACTCAAGCAAGGACTCCTGTTCACTCTCGTCACGATGGTGCTGTTCGGCGGCGGCTACAACATCGTCGTCTGGGGCATCGGACGGGCGGTATTTGCGGAGCAGGCGGAGGGGAGCCTGATTCGTCGCGCGGATGGCACGGTCGTCGGCTCCCGCCTGATCGCACAGAAGTTCACACGGCCCGAGTACTTCCGTCCCAGGCCGTCCGGCGTGGACTACAACGCCGCATCGACGGGTGGCACGAACTTCGGGCCCTCGAATCCGGATCACCTGAAGGCCGTTCGGGAGCGGCTCGATGGCATCACGGCGGAGGACAAGGTCGCGCCGGGCCAGGTGCCCTCGGAGATGGTGACGGCAAGCGGCGCCGGGATGGATCCGCACATTCCGCCCGCGGCTGCAGACCTCCAGGCCGGGCGCGTGGCTGCTGCCCGGGGTGTCCCGGTCGACCGCGTGCGCGACCTGGTTCGCGCGCATACCGAGCCGCCGACCTTCGGCTTTCTGGGCCGGGCGCGCGTCAACGTGCTCGAGCTGAATCTGGCGCTCGACGAATCGCTCGGCTCACGCAAGTAGTGTTCGCCTCGAGGCGGACGCCGGGTCCGGCTGAAGCCGGACACTACGGCAACACACGGCAGGATGAGGGGCATGACAGAACGCGCGCGTCGCATCTCAATCTGGGACCCGGCGATCGTCCGTCAGGCGGTCCGGGACTCCTTCGTCAAGCTGGATCCGCGGGTTCAGATAAAGAACCCCGTGATGTTCATCGTCGAGATCGGCAGCCTGCTGACGACGATGGTCTGGGTGCAGGAACTGCTGTCCGGAGGCGGCCAGGCGCTGTTCACCGGGCAGGTCGCGTTCTGGCTGTGGTTCACCGTGCTCTTCGGCAACTTTGCCGAAGCCATGGCCGAGGGTCGCGGTAAGGCGCAGGCCGCGTCGCTCCGCCGGACGAAGGCAGAGGCGACGGCCGTGCGGGTTCGCGACGGCGTTCGCGAGACGGTGCCGGCGACGGCGCTGCGCGCCGGTGACATCGTCCGCGTCGAGGCCGGCCAGTTCATCCCCGGTGATGGCGAGATCATCGAGGGTGTCGCCAGCGTGGACGAGTCGGCGATCACCGGCGAGTCCGCACCCGTGATCCGGGAGTCGGGCGGCGACCGGTCCGCGGTCACCGCCGGGACGCGCGTGCTCTCGGACTGGATCGTGGTTCGCGTGACCTCGAATCCGGGCGAGACATTCCTGGATCGCATGATCGCGCTCGTCGAGGGCGCGACGCGGCAGAAGACGCCGAACGAGATCGCGCTCAACATCCTGCTCGCCGTGCTGACACTGGTCTTCCTGCTCGTGGTCGTGACGCTTCACCCGTTCGCGGCCTACGCCGGCACCGAGGTGCCGATCCCGGTGCTGATTGCGCTCCTCGTCTGCCTCATTCCGACGACGATTGGCGCGCTGATCTCGGCGATTGGCATTGCCGGCATGGACCGGCTGGTGCAGCACAACGTGCTGGCGATGTCGGGACGCGCCGTCGAAGCCGCCGGTGACGTGGACACGCTGCTGCTCGACAAGACCGGGACCATCACGCTCGGCAACCGTCAGGCTGCCGAGTTCGTGCCGGCGGCCGGCGTGTCCGAACAGGCGCTCGCCGACGCGGCGCAGCTCTCGTCGCTGGCCGACGAGACACCGGAGGGGCGCTCGATCGTCGTGCTGGCGAAGCAGTTCGGGATCCGCGCCCGCGATCTCGCGAATCATCGGGCCGAGCTGCTGCCCTTCTCGGCCCAGACGCGCATGTCGGGGATCGCGATCGACGGCCGCGAGATCCGGAAGGGTGCCGCCGACGCCATCGAGCGCTACGTCGCGGAGCAGGGGTCGGCGCTTCCGGCCGAGGTCCGCGCCACCGCCGACCGCATCTCACGGTCGGGCGGCACGCCGCTCGTCGTCGCCGAGAACGGGCGGGCGCTGGGGGTCGTGCACCTGAAGGACATCGTCAAGGGCGGGATGCGCGACCGCTTCGCCCACATGCGGGCGATGGGGATCAAGACGGTGATGATCACCGGCGACAACCCGCTGACCGCCGCCGCCATCGCCGCCGAAGCGGGGGTGGACGACTTCATGGCGCAGGCAACGCCGGAGGACAAGCTGGCGTTGATCCGGCGCGAGCAGGGCTCGGGACGGATGGTCGCGATGACCGGCGACGGCACCAACGACGCGCCGGCGCTGGCCCAGGCCGACGTCGGGGTCGCGATGAACACCGGGACCATGGCCGCCAAGGAAGCCGGCAACATGGTGGATCTCGATTCCAACCCGACGAAGCTCATCGAGATCGTCGAGATCGGCAAGCAGTTGCTGATGACCCGCGGGGCCCTGACGACCTTTTCGATTGCCAACGACGTCGCCAAGTACTTCGCGATCATCCCGGCGATGTTCATCCTGGCGTTCCCGCAGCTCGGCGCCCTGAACGTCATGGGGCTGGCGACGCCGCAATCGGCCATACTGTCGGCGGTGATCTTCAACGCCGTGATCATCATCGCCCTGATTCCGCTGGCGCTGAAGGGCATCTCCTACAAGCCGCTCGGCGCAGCGGCCATCCTCCGCCGCAACCTTCTGATCTACGGCGTCGGGGGCGTGATCCTGCCCTTCATCGGCATCAAGGCACTGGACGTGATGCTGGTGGCGCTGCGCCTCGCCTCGTGATGCCCTCACGACGCGACTGGGTGCATCTCGGCGCGAGCGTCCTCGCCCTCGCCGCGTTCGTCGCGCTGCTGCGCGGCGTGCGCGTCGTCAACCCGACGACCGTCGCGCTCGGGCTGCTCGTCCTCGTCCTCGTCACCAGCACGCTGGCCCGCCTGTGGGTCGCCGTGGCGACGGCTGTCGTCGCGATGCTCGCGTTCAACTTCTTCTTTCTCGAGCCCGTCGGCACCTTCACGATCGCGGATCCGCGGAACTGGGTGGCCCTGATGGCATTTCTGGTGGCGGGGGTCACGGTGAGCCAGCTCTCGGCTGCGGTGCAGTCGCGGGCGCGAGAAGCCGTGGCGCGGCGCAACGAGCTCGCCCGCCTGTTCGATCTCAGTCGCGACGTCCTGTTGACGACGGAGAGCGCCAGCACGCTCGATGCGCTGGCGCAGCACATCGCCCGCCGCTTCGAGCTCGAGGGTGTCGCGGTCTGTTTGCCCGCGCCCACTGGCTGGCGAGTCCACCAGGGAGGCGCCCGCGACATTGCCATCGACCAGCAGGAGCTGGGCGTCGCCCTCGCACGCGCGGGCACGGCGCTCGAGTTCGACGCGCGTCGGCGTTCCTACAGCGGACAGGTTGCCGCGCGAGACGCGACCGGACACGCTGTCTCCCTGGTGCCGCTTCGCTTCGGCACGCGCGCGATCGGGTTGCTCGCGGCGCCCGAAGGCGAGCTCGATCCGGGCGTGCTCGACGCCGTCGCCGGTCTCACGGCGATCGCGGTCGAACGGTCCCAGCTGCTCGCGGAGCGGAAGGACGCGGAACTGGTGCGCCAGCGCGCCGACCTCGCCTCGGCGCTGCTCGCTTCGCTGGGCCACGATCTGCGCACGCCGCTGACGGCGATCAAGGTGGCCATCAGCAATCTCCAGGATCCGGCGCTGCCCGACGATCAGCGGCAGTCGCAGACCCGGCTGGCGGAGATCGAGCTCGACCGCCTCACCCGGCTCTTTCGCGATCTCCTCGACATGGCGCGGATCGACGCCGCCGCGATCGAGCTCGAGCACGGCTGGGTGACGCCGTCGGATATCATCGACGCCGCCATGGCGAATCTGCGTCCGGCGCTCGAGGGACGCATCGTCGAGGTGGACGCGCAGACCTCGAGGGTGGTGCGCGTCGAGCCCCGCCTGACGTCGGCGGCCCTCGCGCATCTGCTCGAGAACGCGCTCCAATATGCGCCGGCGGACCGGCCGATTCTCGTCCGCGGCTGGACTGAGTCGGACGGCCTCCACCTGACGGTCACGGATCAGGGCCCCGGACTCGATCCGGGGGAGCTCGATCATCTGTTCGAGCGGTTCTATCGGGGACAGCGCGCCCGGGAACGCTCGGTCGGCACGGGGATGGGCCTGGCGATCACGCGCGGACTCCTCGCCGCTGAAGGCGGGCGGGTCTGGGGAGAGAACGTCGAGCGCGGGGCGCGCTTCTCGATGGCCGTCCCCGCCGCCAGCCGGCCAGTGTCTGCAGAGGCGGAGGAATGAGCTGGTGCCCGCGCGCATCCTGGTCGTCGATGACGAACCGAACATAGTCGCGGCGATGCAGCCGCTGCTCGCCGCCCGCGGCTACGAGGTGACGGCGGCGATGTCGGGCCGGGCCGCGCTCGAAGCCGTGCAGCGCACGCCTCCGGACGTGATCGTGCTGGACCTGGGGCTGCCCGACCTCGATGGCGTGGAGGTCTGCCGGCTGCTGCGCGAAGAGTCCAGCATTCCGATCATCATCCTGTCGGCGCGCGGTGCTGAAGCCGACAAGGTGCGGGCACTCGACGCCGGCGCGGACGACTACGTCACCAAGCCGTTTGGATCGGAGGAACTGCTCGCCCGCGTGCGGGCGGCGCTGCGGCGCGGCGAAGGTCTTCCCCCCTCGTCGGGCCAGCTGACGCGCGGCGATCTCGTGATCGATCGAGACCGCAACCGCGTCGTCCGCGGAGACGTGGAGATCCGCTTGACGCCGAGGGAATTCGAGCTGCTGGTATTCCTGGCGCAGCGTCCGGGACGCGTCCTGACGCATCGCGCCATCCTGAAAGCGGTGTGGGGCCCGCATGCGGTGGACCGCCCCGAACAGCTGCGCGTGCTCGTCGCCGCGCTCCGGAAGAAGATCGAGCCGGACCCCTCCCGCCCGCGCTACATCGTCACCGAGCCCTGGGTGGGCTTCCGCTTCGTGGAGGCCGTGGAGCCACCGTCACCCCCATTGTCGTAGAGGCGTCATCTCGACAGTCGTAGTGTCCGCCTTTTTAGGCGGACTTTGGGTCCGGCTGAAGCCGGACACTACGTCGATGGAGTCAGACTTTTGTCCGTGGCTCAGAACAAGAGCTTCACCGCGAACTGCACGACGCGCGGATCGCCGGCGGAGGTGATGGTCCCGAAGGCGGCGGCGCCCGCGGTGGTGTTCGGGGCGCCCAGTGGCGGGGTGTTCGTGGCGTTGAACACCTCCGCACGGAGCTCGAGTGCGCGCGTGCCGCCGAGAGGCACGCGGCGCATGACGGCAAGTCGAGATTGCGGTAGCTCGGCCCGCGAACGGGGTTGCGCGAGCTCGTGCCGATCGTGAAGGCAGGCGCGGGGGCGAACGCGCCGGTGTTGAACCAGCGGGCGACGGAGCGTTCCTCGTCGGGCAACGCGGGCTCGCCAATCAGGTTGGGGCGCTGGGTGCCGAACCCTGCGAACGCGTTGTTGTTCGTCGTCTGGCTGATGGCGAGCGGGATGCCCGACTGCAGCGTGACGATGCCGGTGAGCGTCCAGTCGTTGACCAGGGCGCCGACGATACCGCCCGGACGGCTGCGCCGGCCCCATGGCAGTTCCCAGACCGCGGCCGCGACGAACACGTGCGGGATGTCGCCGGTCGAGTAGTCGCGCTCGAGCCGGCGGTTGAAACTGTCGGCGACCGGGAAATTCGCGACCGGGCCGGTCAGAATCGACGCATCGAAGACCGACGACGCATCGTCCACGAGCTTCGATCGCGTATAGCTGACGAGATACGACAGGCCGCGCGAGAAGCGCTGTTCCAGCTTGGTGTAGAAGCCGTGATAGATCGTCGTGCCGACGTTGTTCCGATAGAGGCTGACGGTCGTGTACTGCGGATAGGGCTTCTGCAGCTGGGCAACCGTAATGCGTCGGATCCCCGAGCGACGAGGAGCGCGGGATGCTGCCGAAGAAGGGGTTCGTCACCCGCTGCTGCAACGCGGCGCCCTGAGCGAGCTGCTCGACGGTCAGCTGATTCAGATTCGTGTCCGGCAGGCCGACCCGGGTGATCTTCGACCCGGTGTAGGCGACTTCCATCGCGATGTTCGCCGTGAGCTCGCGCTGGACCGACGTGTTCCATTGCTGCACGTAGCCGGAGCCCAGGTCGCGGTCCACGGAAAAGACGCCCTGGCCCAGGCCCGCGTCTGGCGTCAGCGGAATCGGCTCGACGCTGGGACCCGCGGCGAGCGCGAATGCCGGGATGATGTTGTCCAGCGTGCGCTGCGAGACGGTCTGCAGGAACGGAAACACCGGCGTCGTGAACGGCGTCGTGATGCCCGCCATCTCGATCCACACCAGCCCGTAGCCGATTCGCGCCACGGTCCGCTCGGTCAGGCGGCCGACGATGCCGAGGCGGGGTCCGAAATTGAGCTTGTGAAGCTGGCGCGCGGCACGCGGCTGACCGTCCCGGCCCAGAAACTCGAGCTGTTGCGTCTCCAGGTTGAAGACCGCGGCCTGGTCGTTCTTTTCGGTGGACGGAAAGTTCAGCGTGTATCGCACGCCGGCGTTGATGGTCACGCGGTCGGACACGCGCCAGTCGTCCTGGATGAAGTACTCCTGGAAATGGGCCCGGTTGCGAATCTCCTCCTGCTGCAGGTCGATCGAGAACTGCTGAACCTGGCCCAGGAGAAAGCTCGCGAACGGCGTGCCGGTATTGGCGGCGCCGGGAAGGTCGGTGAACAGGTTGCTGAACGTGAACGAGCCCGTCGGCGATGGCGGCTGGATCACGTCGAGGCGCTCCCAGCGCAGGTCCGCTCCCATCTTCAGCGCATGTCGTCCCTTCAGCCACGTCAGTGAGTCGGCGATCTGCGTCACGCTCGTGCCGAACTCGGACGACGTGCTCGGCGGCGATCCCAGCTGTTGATAGGCGCCGCCGAAGAGGAATGTCGGCAGCGTGTTCGGGAACTGCGCGTTCGACGGAATGCCGGGAAGGCCCAGACTCGTCGATGGCGTGCCCGTCCAGTTGAGCCGCCGCCCGACCGACGCTGCGTCTCGTGTCGCCGATCCGCAGCTCGTTGAGGACGTGACTCGTGAACGTCCGCTGATAGCTCGATGCGGTCGACCAGGACGTCGTCTTCTGAGGCCCGAGGGTTCCTGCCGTCGTTCCGCTGCCATCCGGGAGCGGCGTCACCGGGACGAACGTCTTCGTCGAACCGCGTCACGCGCGCGAACGCCTGGTCGCGGTTGCCGGAGAAGCGATGATCGACCCGGGCACTGACCTGATTCTGATCGACCGTTTCGTTGCCCACACGGCGATAGTTGTTGGCAGTGCCCGCACTCGTCGGCAGCGGATACCGCTCGAGCGAGGTTGCGCGGCAACGGGATCGATCCGCGCGACGGGGATCGTGTTGCCCGGAAACGGGCTCCGGGTCACGCCACCGGTCGCGCCTGGCGCGGTAGTCGCGGGATCGTAGATGGCCGGCACGCGGCCGGCGATGGCTTCCGTGAAGATGCCCTGACGCTGGAGCAGGGTTGGGACCGTCGAAATCACCGTGCGTCCGATGGTCTGCCGCTGCCCCTGATAGTCCGCGAAGAAGAACGTCCGATCCCGCCGCACCGGCCCGCCGGCGACGCCTCCGAACTGATTGCGGCGAAACTCGGGCCTGGCGGCGCTCGTCGAGGCAAAGAAATTCCGCGCGTTCAGGGATTCGTGGCGGAAGAACTCGAAGAGCGTCCCCCGGAACGCGTTGCTGCCGGACTTGGTCGTCAGGTTGACGACTCCGCCGTTGAAGCGGCCGAACTCGGCAGGGGGGCTGTTGGTTTCGATCTTGAACTCCTGGATCGCGTCGACGTTCGGAAAGAACGCCACCTGCCCCGGCTCGGGCTGCAGCACCGAGATGCCGTCGAAGAGGTACTCGTTCGTCCGCGGCCGACCGCCGTTGATGCGCGGCAGCGGGGCCGCCGGGGGTGGGGGGACCGCGACGCCCGGCGAGAGGCTGGCCAGCGAGATGAAGCTCCGGCCGTTGAGCGGCAGGTCCACGACCTTCCGGTTGTCGATGACGTGGCCCAGCCCCGAGGTCTCGCTGCGGAGGAGCGGCGCGTCGGCGTGGACCGTCACCGCTTCGGTCAGCGCTCCCAGCTCGAGCTCGACGTGCAAGCGAACCGTCTCGCCGGTGGCGAGCCGGACGTCGTCGCGGATCAGCGGCCTGAATCCGCTCAGCTCGACGCGCACCCGGTAGCTGCCGGGCGCGAGGCCCGTGACGACATAGGTGCCTCCCGGCCGGTCACGGTGGTGCGTGACAGGTTCGTGGCGACCGACGTCGACCATCACCGTCGCCCCGGGCACGGCGGCGCCGCCGCGATCGACCACCACCCCGGCGAGCGCCGATCCGCCAATCTGTCCCGTGACCGGCGAGGCCGCGCCCGCGAGCCACGCCAGCATCAGACCCAGTCGCGCGCCGACTCCCGACCCGCTCATGCCCGCTCCATGGAGCATGAACTCTAGATCGGATTGAGACGGTCATCAAATCGACTCAATCCGTATCTATCAATCACAGACTTTTACGTCCGTCACCTCGATGGACACCGACTTGACGAGTGCGGACAGGCGCCGGCCGACCGCGATGTCGAGCCGCGCGACCGCGTCGCGCGTGACCTCGGCCAGCAGCAGGACGCGGCCGACGGCCATCTGCACGATGACGGACTCGAACGCGGGGTCGGGGCTGACCGCCGACACCGTGCCGGACAATGCGTTGTGCAGGCTGAGGCCCGCCGGCTCGCCCGTCGCCAGGATCACTTCGCGCGCCGGGATGCGGACCCGGACCGTGGTGCCTTCGGCGAGCGCAGATCGGGGCAGCGCACGATCGGGAGCGAGCGCCCGGTCGGGAGCGAGCAATGTGCCGCCGTCGAAGGCCAGCTCGACGAGGCCACGCGCCGGCAGGCGCCGTGTCACCCGGGCCTCGAAGACGCTTCCCAGGCCGACCGCGTCGCGCAGCCACGGCAGGTCGGGCCGGCCCGTCATCTCCGCCAGCGGACCGCAGGCCATGCCCCGCCCTCGCTCGAGAATCAGCAGGTGCGTCGCCAGTCGCACGACGTCCTCGAAATCGTGGGTCACGAGAACCACCGGGATGTGGAGCGTGCGTCGCAGCTCGTCGAGCTCGTCCTGCAGGCGCCGCCGCACCGTCCGGTCCACTGCCGCGAACGGCTCGTCGAGGAGCAGCACCGCCGGCTCCCGGGCGAGCGCCCGCGCCAGCGCCACCCGCTGCCGTTCCCCGCCCGAGAGCTGGTGCGGACGACGGTCCTGGTGCCCGTCGAGATGCACCAGGCGGAGGAGCTCGTCGGCCCGTGCGCCCCGCTCGGCGCGAGGCCGATGCCCGAGCGCGGCCATGACGTTCCCCCTTGCCGTCAGGTGCGGAAACAGCGCGTACTCCTGGAACACGAAGCCCACCGCACGTTGATGCGGCGGCACACACATCCCCGTTGCGCTGTCGCTCCAGACGCCCGATCCCGCATGGATGAAGGCGTCGGTCGGGCGGTAGAGTCCGGCAATGCTGCGCAGGATCGTGGTCTTGCCGCTGCCCGACGGCCCGAAGATGGCCAGGACGTCCCCGGGGTCGCATCCGAACTCGACGTCGAGCACAATCGGCGCCGCCTGGCGGAGGCGCACCGACAGACGGCGGTCAGCCACGCCGCGGGCCCACCCGGCGCGCCAGCGCCGTCGTCGTCATCAGCGTCGCCACCGCGATCGCGAGCAGCGTGGCGGCCATGACGCCGGCGCCGCGATCGTCGAACGCCTGCATGCGATCGTAGATCGCGACGCTGAGCGTGCGGGTCTCGCCGGGCAGATTGCCGCCGACCATCAACACCACGCCGAACTCGCCGAGGGTGTGCGCAAAGGCGAGGATCGCGGCCGTGAGCATGCCTGGCCAGGCCAGCGGCGCTTCAATCCTGACGAAGCGCTGCCAGGGGGACAGGCCGCAGCAGGCCGCCGCGTCGCGGACGTCGGCTGGAATGGCCTCGAAGCCGCGTTGAATCGGCTGGACGACGAACGGGATGTTCGCGATCGCCGAGGCGAGCAGCAGCCCCTCGAACGAGAACGGCAGGGACTGCCCCACGGCGGCCTGGAAGGCCTGGCCGAGCGGCGACCGCGCGCCGAAGGTGACGAGGAGGTAGAAGCCGAGCACGGTCGGCGGCAGCACGAGCGGCACGGTCACCAGCGCCTCGACCAGCAGCTTGCCGCGGAATTCGTGCAGGGCGAGCAGGCGGCCGAACCAGATGCCGAACGGCAGCAGGATCGCGATCGTCCCGGCACCTAGCCACAGCGAGACCCGCAGCGCCGGCCAGTCCATGGCGGTTACTGCGGCACTCCGTATCCATACCGCCGCAGAATGGTGCGCGCAGCATCGCTCTGCATGTAGGCGTAGAACTGCTCGCTGGTCGCGCCCGCGCGCTTGAGCAGCACCATGCGCTGGCGCAGCGGCGGATGGTCGGCGTCCGGAATGACCGCATAGCTGCCGCGATCGGCGAACCCCGGACCGAGCACGAGCGAATAGGCGATGAGGCCGCCGACGGCGTTGCCGGTCGTCGCGAACTGGGCCGCCTGGGCAATCGTATCGCCAAGGACCAGGTGCGGCCGAAGCGTGTCCCACAGTCCGCGCCGCCGCAGCACGACCTCCGCGGCTTTGCCGTACGGCGCCACCTCGGGATTGGCGATCGCGAATCTGCTCACGCCGCCGGCCTTCGCCAGACGGGCCAGACCGTCCAGCCGCTCGTCCACCGCCAGGGGCGAGCCGGCGGGCGCGAAGATCACCAGGCGGCCGACCGCATATACCGCGCCCGCGTCACGGGTCAGGCCGGCGGCGCTCAGCTGGTTGGGAAACGCTTCGTCGGCCGCGAGGAACAGCTCGAATGGTGCCCCGTCGCGGATCTGCCGCGTCAGCGTGCCCGAGGCGCCGAACACGACCTCGACGCGCGTGCCGCGATCGCGCGCGAACTGATCGGCAATCTCGGTGAGCGCGACGTTGAGATTGGCCGCCGCGGCGACGGTGGGCGGCCGTTGCGCGCGCAGCTCCGATCGCGGATCCGCAGCGACCCAGAGCGCGACCAACGACAGCAGCAGGCCATGGAGGCGGCGTGACATGAGCTCGAACGCGATCCGAACTGTACCAAACAGGCTGCCAAATTCGACTCACAATGATACAATTCGCATCGATTTTCTGCTAACAGGAGGCAGATGACGCTCCTGACTGTGCGAGCGGCGGCCGGGCAGCTCGGGGTCGCGTATTCGACCTTGAAGCGATGGGTGCACACGGGCCGGGTGCGGACGACGCGCACGGAAGGTGGGCACCATCGCATATCCGACGCCGAGATCGGCCGCCTGCAGGCGCGGGCGGCGCCCGACGCGCGACGGCGCACGCCGCGCGGCGACGACGACGAGACCCTGGCTGGCCTGAGCGCCCGCAATCGCCTGCACGGCTTCATCGACGAGGTCCGTGTTGACGGCTTGCTCGCGCAGGTGCGGCTGCGGGTCGGCGATCAGTCGCTCACGGCGGTGATCACCGCGGACGCCGCGCGGGCCCTGAAGCTGCGACGCGGCGACGATGCCGTCGCGGTCATCAAGTCCACGGAGGTGATGATTGCGACCGCCGGAGGTGCAAGGCCTCGCAGGAAGTCCCGCAAACGCGCGTCACGGTGACGTCAACAGTCCGGCTGAAGCCGGACACTACGACGTTGTTCACCAGCGTTGACGTAGTGTCCGGCTCGCGACAGCTCCCCTCATGCTGACGTAGTGTCCGGCTCGCGATAGCTCACGTCATGCTGACGTAGTGTCCGGCTTCAGCCGGACCGGGAAGCAGCCCCAGTGCGCAGCCCCGGAGTCCCACCTCGGGGAAACAGCCCGCTGTCTCGAGTCGCCGTTCCAGCCGTTCCAGCCGCTCCAGTCGCCCAGTCCCCCAGTCCCAGTCCCCAGTCGCCAGCCCCACCTCCGCGCTCCTGCCAAACGGATCGGACCCGGTACTCGTCTAAGCCCAGAGTTCACTTGTGTGGACAACGGGCCCGCCAAGGTGGCGCCGGGCTTCAGCCCGGCCAGCGCGGGCCCGGGCAGGCCTAAAGGCCTGCGCCACATGAGACTCACCGGCCGCAGGGGGATCAGACATTGGGCACACTCATCGGCGAACTCCGCTACGCGCTGCGACAGTTCTGGGTCGCGCGCATCTTCACGGCCACCGCGGTCCTGACGCTCGCGCTCGGCATCGGCGGCACCACCGCCATCTTCACGCTCATCCACGCGGTCATGCTGCGCTCGCTGCCGGTCGGCGATCCGTCGCGCCTCTACCGCGTCGGCGACGGCAACTCCTGCTGCGTGCAGGGCGGTCCACAGGATCGCTGGGGGATGTTCTCGTTTCCGCTGTTCGAGCGGCTGAAGGCCGAGATGCCGGAGTTCGAGGAGGTCACGGCGTTTCAGGCCGGCGGCGCGCGCCTCAGCGTGAGACGCCAGGACGTGCGACACGACGGCGAGGCCGCTGCGCTCCGAGTACGTCACCGGCAACTACTTCTCGACGCTCGGCGTCGGCGCCTTCGGCGGCCGCGTCTTCACCGCCGCCGACGACACGCCGGCGGCGCGACCGGTGGTCGTGCTGAGCCATCACGTCTGGCAGGGCACCTACGGCGGCGATCCCTCGATCGTCGGCGCCACGCTCTTCGTCGAGGGGCAGCCGTTCACCGTCGCCGGTGTCACGCCGCCGGGATTCTTCGGCGAAACGCTGCGCGGCGACCCGCCGGATCTCTGGATTCCGCTCCAGCAGGAACCGCTGATCAACGGCGACACCTCGATCCTCCGCCAGCCCGTCTCCGCGTGGCTGCGCGTGATCGGCCGGCTGCGTCCGGGCGCGACGACCGACGGCATGGGCCCGCGGCTGACCGGCATCCTCCACCAGTGGATGCAGCACGACTCCGGCTACCCGGCGAACTGGATGCCCGACATCATCCAGGCTCTGCCCAAGCAGGTCATCACCGTCGTGCCGGCCGGCGCCGGCGTCGGCATCATGAAGGAGCAGTACGGACGCAGCCTGCAGATTCTGCTCGGCGTGTGCGGGCTGGTGCTCCTCATCGCCTGCGCCAACGTCGCGAACCTGCTGCTCGCCCGCGCCGTCGCGCGGCGCGGTCAGACCGCCGTCCGGCTCGCGCTGGGCGCATCGCGCCGGCAGATCGTCACGCAGGCGCTCGTCGAGAGCGTCCTGCTCGCGCGTCGCCGGCGGCATCGCCGGGCTCGTCGTCGCGATCGGCGACGGCGCGCCTGCTGCTGGCGCTCGCGTTTGCCGGCGCGACCTTCCTGCCGATCGACACGCGTCCGGCGCCGATGGTCCTGGCGTTCGCGTTCGGCCTCGCGCTCGTCACCGGCATCGTCTTCGGCGCCGCGCCGGCGTGGTTCGCGACGCGCACCGATCCGATCGACGCGCTCCGCGGCGCCGGCCGCAGCACCGGCGATCACTCGTCGTTCGCGCGCAAGGCGCTCCTCGTCGTGCAGGCGACGCTTTCGGTCGTGCTCGTCGCCGGATCGACGATGCTGGCGCGCAGCCTCGGCAACCTGGAAAGCCAGGACTTCGGCTTCGAGATTCCGGGGCGCGTCCTGGTGGCAGTTGAACCGGCCGCCGGCGACCTACACGGCCGAGAAGCTCGCGGCGCTCTATCGCGACGATCGAGGAGCGGCTGAATCGCCTGCCGGGCGTGCAGGGATCGGGGCTCGCGCTCTACAACCCGCTCACCGACAACTGGGGCGAGCTGGTGCTGGTCGCCGGCCAACCGCTCCCGAAGCCGGGGGAGCAGGCCGGCGCGTCGTGGGATCGCGTCAGCGCGAACTACCTGCAGAACCTCGGCGTCAAGCTCGTGCGCGGACGGCACTTCACCGCCGCCGACAACGAGACATCGGAGAACGTCGCGGTCGTGAACGAAGCGTTCGTCCGCCGGTTCTTCAAGAGCGACGAGGATCCGATCGATCGAGCACTTCGGCCTCGACCTGCCGGAGAACGTCAACACCTACCGCATCGTCGGCATCGTGCGCGATGCGAAGTTCGCGGGGTTCGCGCTCGACCGGCCCGCGCGGCCGATGTTCTTCGTGGCGCTCGCGCAGACCGTCGACTACGAGAACCCGATGATGAAGCGTCTCGAGGCCCAGTCGCACTTCGTCCGCGGGCTGCTGCTGGTCACGAACATGCCGCCAGGCGTCGCTCGAGCCGCAGGTCAAGCGGGCGCTCGCCGAAGTCGATCCGAACCTGACCGTGACGAGCGTCAGGACGCTGCAGCAGCAGGTGGATCGCTCGTTCGATCAGCAGCGCGCCGTCGCGAGCCTCGCCGGGCTGTTCGGCATCGTCGCGCTGGTGCTCGCCGCAATCGGCCTGTACGGCGTGACGGCCTACAGCGTCGCGCAGCGCACGAACGAGATCGGCATCCGGATGGCGCTCGGCGCCGATCGGCGGGAAGGTGATCGAGATGGTGCTGCACGGCGCGTTCCGCCGCGTCGCTGATCGGCCTCGTGCTCGGGCTGCCGCTCGCGGTCGGCGCCGGCCGCCTGCTCTCGGCGCAGCTGTATGGCGTGCAGTTCTGGGATCCGCTGGCGCTCGGCGTCGGCGCCGGTGTCGCTCGCCGCGTGCGCGTTCGTCGCGGCCATCATCCCGGCCGCGCGCGCGGCGTCGATTTCGCCACTGAGCGCGCTTCGCACCGAATAGAATCGTGAGCTCGAGCCGGCTCGCGGGAGGACCAATGCAGGTATTGGACGATCTCCGCCACGCTCTCCGCGCGCTCCGGAGTCATGCGGGCTCGACGCTGGTCATCGTCGCCTCTCTGGCCATCGGCATCGGCGCCAACACCGCCATCTTCAGCGTCGCCAATGCGCTGCTGCTGAAGCCACTGCCCTATCCCGATCCGGACCGGCTCGCCGCGCTCTGGTTGCGCTCGCCCGGGATCAACATTCCGCAGGACTGGCCGTCGCCGGGCCAGTACATCGACATCCTGACG
Source organism: Vicinamibacterales bacterium (assembly GCA_963834365.1). Taxonomy (GTDB): domain Bacteria; phylum Acidobacteriota; class Vicinamibacteria; order Vicinamibacterales; family Vicinamibacteraceae; genus CAWJAP01. The sequence goes on from CAWIBS010000035.1 coordinate 52,403, forward strand.
GAGAACCGCTCGTTCGAGGCGCTGTCGATCTCGCGCGGCCGCAGCGGCACGCTGATCCACGGCGACCGGCCCGAGCGCATCCAGGTGCTGCAGACCTCGTCGAACCTCTTTCCGATGCTCGGGGCGCGGCCGTTGCACGGCCGGCTGTTCCTGCCCGACGAGGACGTGCCGGGCAAGCCGCTGACCGTGGTGCTGAGCCACCACTACTGGACGCGCATGTTCGCCGGCGATACCGGCGTGGTCGGCCGGAGCATCACGCTGAACGGCGTCGGCGCCGGAGGGGGCGACACCAAGAACCAGTTCACGGTGGTCGGCGTCCTCGGCCCCGACTTCCTGCTGAACAACGAGGTGATGCAGACGGTCGCGAGCCTCGAGCAACTCGACGCCTTCCTCCCGCTGCCGCTCGGCGCCGACGCGGTCAAGCGCCGGGGCGACGAGAACTTCAACCTGATGGCGCGGCTGAAGCCGGGCGTGACGATGGCGCAGGCGCAGGCCGACATCACCATGATCGCGGCGCGGATCCGCGACAAGGACAAGCGCGACCGGACATTCACGATCAGCGTCGTGCCGCTGCGCGATCAGGTCGTCGGCAACGTCCGGCGGACGGTGCTGGTGCTCTTCGGATCGGTCGCGCTCGTGCTGCTGGTCGCCTGCGCGAACGTCGCCAACCTCCTGCTCACGCGCGCCAGCGGCCGGCAGAAGGAAGTGGCCATCCGGACGGCGCTCGGCGCGTCGTGGCGCCAGGTCGTGGGTCAACTGCTGACGGAGAGCGTGCTGCTCGGCGTGCTCGGCGGAGCCATCGGTCTGGTGCTCGCCCAGGCAGGCCTGTTCGTGGTTCGCCAACTGAACCCGGGCAACATTCCGCGTCTGGACGCCATCCGGATCGATCCAACCGTCCTGGCCTTCACCTTTGTGGTGTCGCTGCTCACCGGCATCGTCTTCGGCCTGGCGCCCGCGATTCGAGCCGCCGGTGTGAATCTGACGAGGGCGTTGAATGCCAGCGGCCGCAGCGGGCAGGGCGACGGCGGCTTCGGCAGCACGCGCCTGCGGCTGCGCAGCCTGCTCGTCGTCTCTGAACTGGCCCTGTCGCTGATGCTCCTCATCGGGGCCGGGCTCCTGGTGCGCAGCTTCGTGCGGCTGCAGGCCGTGCCGCCGGGGTTCAATCCGGACCAGGTCGTCTCGATGCGGCTCGGTTCGAGCGGCCGTCAGTTCGCCACGCCGCAGGCCGCCAGGGAGTTCTACCGTCAGATCGGCGATCGCATCGCCGCCGTCCCCGGCGTGATGGTTCGCGGCGCGGTATCGTCGCTGCCGTTCACCTCCTCGGTGGGCTGGGGGTCGATCAACGTCGAGGGCTTCCAGCCGCAGCCCGGCCAGGAACTGCAGGTCGACATTCGCGCCGCATCGCCCGATTACTTCCGGACGATGCAGATTGCGCTGGTGCGGGGACGAAGCTTTGCGAGCGACGACACGATTCCTGACGCGCAGCCGGTGGCGATCGTGGACCGTCAGTTCGCGCGCCGCTTCTGGCCGGCCGGCGACGCCATCGGCAAACACGTGTGGTTCGATCCCAAGCGCCGCATGGCCATCGTCGGCGTCGTCGACACGGTGAAACAGTACGGACTGGAGATCGACGGCCGGATCGTCGTCTACCTGCCCTCGGCCGGCGCGCTCAACTACCAGGTCGTGCGCACGGCGTCGAGCGAGCCCGCCTCGGTGGCGGCGGCTGTCACGCGCGCGATTCATGCCGTCGATCCGACCATCCCGGTCTACGACGTCCGGACGATGACCGATCGCATGTCCGAGTCGATGGCGCGGCAGCGATTCGCGACGCTCATGCTGGGCGCGTTCGCCGGCTTCTCGCTGCTCCTGGCCGTGATCGGTGTCTACGGCGTGGTGTCGTACCTGGTGGCGCAGGGCCGGCACGAGATCGGCATCCGGATGGCCCTGGGGGCGCCGCGTGGCCGCATCCTGACGATGGTGGTGCGGGTGGGCCTGGAGCTGACCGTGGCCGGGGTCGTGCTGGGTCTCCTGGGCGCATACGCACTGACGCGCGTGATGGCGGCGCTGCTGTTCGGCACCAGCGCCGACCGACCTGGCCACGTTCGCCATCGTCCCCATCCTCTTGACGGTGGTGGCGCTGGTGGCGTGCCTGGTCCCTGCACGACGCGCGGCAACAGTGGACCCGCAGGTGGCGCTGCGGGTGGACTGACTGTCCTATCCCCCGCCGGTCGACGCAATCAGCTTGATGCGAAACTTCACCGGCCGGCCCTCATCCGGGTTCTGATAGCGCGCGACGACGGCGCCGCTCTGATCGAGGAGCTCGATCTTGGCGATCTGGAACCGCTGCTTGCGCCCTTCATGCACGAAGCCCTCGTGCACCCAGACGTCGCCTCTCTTGACCAACTGCCCGCGCTTCACCGCGATTCTCAGCCCATCGTCCGTCCTCGACAGCACGACCGCGTCGGCGAGGGTCGTGGTGCCGGCGATCCGCAAGTCGATGCGAAGGCCGCGAACCCCGCCATGCTTGAGCGGTTCGCGCAACTCCAGCTCCTGCTCGTCGTCAGTGGAGCGGTAGACGCCGACCTCGGCGTCCGTTGGCTGATGATTCCACACGAATTCGAAACCAGTGGACCGCACCTCCCCGGCCCACGGCTCGATCTCGAGCGACCCGTCGCGAATGACGAGCACGGCCTCGCCGCCGATCCGCTCGTAGAACCACCAGAAGGCAACACCACCGAGCAGGAGGAGGAGCAACGAGCCGAGCAGGAGGCGGATCGGACCGATGGCGTGTGTGGACACGGGTCACTCCTGGCACAGGAGGAAACAGAGGGGACGGAGGGAACGGTTTTAACACAAAGCAACAAAGGAACGGAGGCGAACGGAGAAATCTTTGTACAAACAAAAGCTCTTCTCTGTTCGTCTCCGTTCCTCCGTTGCTCTGTGTTAAGACCGTTCCCTCCGTCCCCTCCGTCCCCTCCGTCCCCTCCGTCCCCTCCGTTCCCTCAGAACGCTGTTCTCTGCGCGCTGGCGTTGAGCGCCTCGTTGATGCGGGCGAGGCTCTCGGCCAGGTGAGCCCGGGTCTCGAGTGGCATGGGCACGGCGGGCGCGCCGAGCGCTCGCTGCAGATCGCGCCTGAGCGTCCCCAGGTAATGGCGCGCCAGTGTCCGCGCGTCCTCCGGCGCCGCCGTCTCTCTCAGCAGCATTCCCACGAGCCGTCGCAGGTGCTCACGCTGCAGGGCGCGCCGGTAGCTCCGGATATCGAGGCTGCGGGCTGCGCCCTTCGTCTCCGACCAGACCGCATCCTGCAGCCCGCCGAACAGTTCGCTGATCCGGAAGAGGTCAGCCGGCTCGGTTTTGACCTCGTTGTCGAGCATGCGGTTGAGGACGATGGGGTGGAGGACGCGATCGAGGACCGACCGCTGGATCCCGAGCACGACGGCGTGCACCGGGTAGTCGAATCGGGTCACGTTCGCCGAGAAGTCGATGAAGTTCGTGAACCGCTCGCTGGCGAGCTTGTTGAGCAGCTTCGGCGAGAACTGGAACGCGTTGGCCGAGAACAGGTGCGTCTGCAGGAGCTTCAGTGCGTCCCGCTGCTGGGCGGCGGGAACGGGCTGGAACGGCGCGCGATTGCCGGTGTCGCCCACGTGATCGCGATAGTGGTAGACGCCGCCGATGTACTTCGCGGCCATCCGCATCGAGTTGCCGGTCTGGTTCATGGCGCTCGCAAAGCTGCGCCGCAGGATCTGGTAGCCTTCGCCCGGCTTCGCGAGCTTGGTGTCGACGTTGGCGAAGATCTCTCGCGCCAGTTGCACGCGATGGCGATGGAACTCGAGCGGGTCGGCGCCGAGATCGAACCGGTTCACGCCCGGATCCATGTCGAACGGCTCGCCGCTGATGCCGGCATCCTCGTCGGTGGCGAAGGCCAGCAGCGGATCCGATACGCGCGAGGCAATCGTCCGGAGCTCGGCGCGCTCCCCTTCGGGACTCGGCGCGGCCAGCGGCTTGTAGGCGTACTCGATCGCCCACATGTCGTAGGGCCCCACCGTCGTCTGGTGATATTCGCCCTGCCGGGCGCCCTTGGCCGCGACGTTCGAGGGGATGTAGTCCATGACCGACCCGGTCAGGCCGTCCTTCCGCGTCAGCTCCGCATCCTGCAACTGCGCGGACGTCCGGATCATGCTGGCGCGGAAGTTGTGCCGCAGGCCGAGCGTGTGCCCGACCTCGTGCGCGGCAATCTCGCGCAGGAACTGGTCGATGAACGCCTCCGTTTCCGGGGAGTCGGGCTCGTATCCGCGTGACTCGAGGAGGCTGGCGGTGAACTCGGCATCGACGATCGCCGCGCTCGCATAGTCGCACAGTCGATGGGCCGGCATGGTGGACCATGGCGCCATGAAGCCGGTGGGCATCGCCGGGTCGCCATGTGTCGCCGGACCGATCACCTCCGTCATCTCGCGGCGGAACATCCGCGTCATCCCCTCCGCGAACCGGATATCGGCGTTGAAGATCTGGCCCGTCGTCGGATCGACCGACGAGGGACCCTGGGCAAAGGTCGCGTCAGTCGTGACGATCCACCGGATCGTGCTGTAGCGAACATCGCCCGAATCCCAGTCGGCGTCGTCGGGCTGCTCCTTCACCTCGATCGCATCGACGAACCCCGCCCGTTCGAACGCCTTGTTCCAGGCCAGGACGCCCTCGCGAATCGCCGGGCGGTACTTCACCGGAATGGTGTTCTCCAGCCAGAACACGATCGGCTGCTTCGGCCGCGAGACGACGGCAGCCGGGTCGGCCTTCTCGAGATGCCAGCGATCGATGTAGCGCACGGAGGGCGAGAAGGGAATGTCGGTGCCGTAGTTCTGCCGCTGCGTGAAGAAGTGGCCCACACGGTCGTCGGCCAGACGAGGACGGTATCCGGTCTGCGGGAGCTCTGCGACGCTGTAGCGAAACCTCATGAGCAGGCTGCGCACATCGACGAGCGTGCGCGGGCGCGGCGGCGTCGGCGGCGGCGTGCTGCCCGGCGCGACCAGCGGCGGCACGGGCGGGCGATCGACGGCGTAGTGCGCGATCGTCTCGATCTCCGTGTTCGCGCTCGAAGCTGCGGAGTTGGCCGAATGCCGAGTTCTTCGCGTCGAAGCGGTAGGGAATCCGGTACGTCGCCTCGAGCGCGTAGCTGAGCATCGGAAGATCCGTCAGCAGAATCGCCCCGAGGTCGATCAGCAGGCTCTTGCGCTCGGGATGCGGCAGGCTCTCGACTTTCGCCGACCCGAGAATCGAGTCGCTGAACGACTGCTTGACGGCACGGCTCAACGGCGGGTTGTCCACGGCGATGTGGGAGGTGTTCTTCCCGATCAACTGCACCAGGGTCCCCTCCTTGTGGAAGACGACCGGGACCGTGCCGCACATGGCCGCCGCGTAGAAGCCCCGCTCGCCCAGCCCGGTCTCGCACGTCAGCTCGAGCACATACATGCGTTCGAGCTGATCGGGCTTGAGCTCGAGCCACACCTTCTCTGGCGTGCGATACATCGTGAACAGTCCGCTCGTGACCTGGGCATCCTTCACAATCTCCGCAAACGGCTTCTCCTTCGGAGGCTCCGGTTTCTTGGCGGCCTCGTCTTTCTTCGCCGCGTCGTCCGGCTTCTTCGTCGCCTCGTCCGGCGGTTTCGCCTGGGGCGCCTGAGGACCAGGCGCGGCGGAGACGACGTCAGCAACACACAGGCAGATGGCGGCCATCACCGCCAGGACGCGAGATGCATGTCTCATGGCCACACTCCGTGTTGAATACCGACGACCAAGGGGGACAGAACCTTCGACGTCTGGATGAACCGCCGGTTCCCGGAACCAGAGAGGCCTCGGGACGCTGGATTGATGAGCTGGACCCGGCGGAGGTTGTGGGAGGCAACGGAGGGGATGGAGGGAACGGTCTTAACACAGAGGAACGAAGAAACGGAGACGAACAGAGAAGACCGATTATTGGTTGTTTTGGTTCGTTGTTGTTTGACCGATTTGTATTTCTCCGTTCGTCTCCGCTTCTTCGTTGCTCTGTGTTAAAACCGTTTCCTCCGTCTCCTCCGCTGCCTCCTCCACTGCTTCGAAGCATGCGCACGCCATCACCCGTCGCTTCCGCCATCGCGATCGTAGTCATGTCGCTCACCGGCGGGACAGCTCCGCCGTCCGGTCAAACACCGGACACGACGACGCTCGTGCCCGACAAGGCGTTCACGGATGGCATCGAAGGCCCCGCGGTCGATCGCGACGGCCGCATCTACATCGTCAATTTCGAGCGTCAGGGCACGATCGGCGTCGTGAGTCCCGGCGGGCAAGCCGAGCTGTTCGTGGCCCTGCCCGACGGCTCGATCGCCAACGGCATCCGATTTGGTCCGCCGCCGACGGTCGATGCCTCGTCGCCAGGGGCGTGGTCGGGCCCGCTCGTCATGTACGTCGCGGACTACACGAAGCACAACATCCTTCGAATCGATCCGGCGACGAAGGCCGTGACGGTCTTCGCACACCAGCCGGCGATGAACCAGCCGAACGACGTGGCCATTGCCGCGGACGGACGGCTGTTCGCGAGCGACCCGAACTGGAAGGCGGGCACCGGGCAGGTGTGGCGCATCGAACGCGACGGGCAGACGTCGCGCCTCGAGACGGGGATGGGGACGACCAACGGGATCGAGGTGAGCCCGGATGGCCGTCGGCTGTACGTGAACGAGTCGGTGCAGCGAAACGTCTGGGCCTACGACCTCTCGCCCAGAGGGGACGTGAGCGGGAAGCGACTCTTGATCAAGTTCGACGACTTCGGGATGGACGGCATGCGGGCCGATGTCGACGGCAACCTGTACATCACGCGCCACGGCAAGGGGACCGTGGCAAAGGTGTCACCCGAGGGCCGGCTGCTGAAAGAGATCCGGATGCAGGGCGCCAAGCCGAGCAACATCGCCTTCGGCGGTCCCGACGGCCGCACGGCCTATGTCACGCTGCAGGATCGTGGAGCGGTCGAGACGTTCAGAGTGGAGTCGCCCGGCCGCGAGTGGGCGATGATCCAGAAGCAGTCGCATTCGTACGACGCAATCTGCAGGGTCCTTCCGCACTCCGGCAGGCGGGACCCATCTGTGGAACTGCACCCGGTTTTCGGATACCCTACCGGCCAATCCATCAGCGTTTCGAATGGCTCGCGCCCGCGCCGGGCCATTCACCGGGAGCCTGCCCATGATTGACCGACGCCGGTTCGTCCACTCGATGGTTGCGCTCGGCGCCAGCACCGGGTTGCGCCCGCCTCTCGAGCTCTTCGGCGCCGCGCCGGAAGGCGAGCTCGACGGCCTGGCCGACGCCGCGCTCGCCTCGGCGAAGAAGCTGGGCGCCAGCTATGCAGACATGCGGATCAACCAGTACGCCGGCAGTTCATCATCACGCGCGACCGTCGCGTCGAGAACCTCGTCAACTTCGACGACTACGGCTTCGGCGTTCGCGTCATCGTCGACGGCACCTGGGGCTTCGCGAGCAGCAGCATCGTCAGCAAGGAGGAGATCGCGCGAGTCGCGGCGCAGGCGGTCGCGATCGCGCGTGCCAACCGCGGATCAACGCCGAGGCGGTCGTGCTGGCGCCGGTCGAAGGCCTACAAGACTCCTGGAACACACCGGTCAAGAAGAACCCCTTCGACATCCCGATTCAGCCAAAGGTCGATCTCCTGCTCCAGGTGCACGAAGAGGCGCTCAAGGTCCCGGGCGCGAGCTTCGTCACGGCCTACATGATGTTCGTCAACGAAGACAAGTACTTCGCCTCGAGCGAGGGTTCGCGCATCCGTCAGTCGCTCATTCGCTCCTACCCGTTCTTCTCGGTGACGGCGGTCGACAAGGCGACGGGCAAGTTCTACTCGCGTGCCTCGCTGACGGCGCCGATGGGCATGGGCTACGAATACGTCGAGAGCTATCCGCTGTCGCCGAAGCGAGCAGGCGGCCGAGGAAGCCGTGGCCATGCACAAGGCGAAGACGGTCACCCCGGGCCTCAAGCAGCTGATCCTGCATCCGACCAACCTGTGGCTGACGATCCACGAATCGGTGGGCCACCCGACCGAGCTCGATCGCGCGCTCGGCTACGAGGCGAACTTCGCCGGCACCAGCTTCCTCACCACCGACAAGCTGGGCAAGTTCGAGTTCGGGGCGAAGATCGTCAACCTCGTCGCCGACAGGACGCAGGACCGGGGCTCGCGACCTGCGGCTACGACGACGACGGGGTCAAGACGTCGCGCTGGCACCTGGTGAAGGACGGGCTGTTCGTCGACTATCAGACCACCCGCGAGCAGGCGCACCTGATCGGCCAGAAGGCCTCGCACGGGTGCAGCTACGCCGACAGCTGGGCGTCGATCCCGTTCCAGCGCATGCCCAACGTCTCGCTCGAGCCGGGCGAGAAGGACGTCAGCGAGGACGACATCATCTCGGCCACCGACGACGGCGTCTTGATCAAGGGCAACGCGAGCTTCAGCATCGACCAGCAGCGCTACAACTTCCAGTTCGGCGGTCAGACGTTCTGGGAGGTGAAGAACGGGAAGATCACGACGCAACTGCGCGACGTCGCCTATCAGTCGAACACCACCGACTTCTGGAAGTCGTGCGATCTGCTCGGCGGCCGGTCGACCTACGCGCTCGGCGGCGCGTTCAACGACGGCAAGGGCAACCCGGCGCAGAGCAACGCCGTCAGCCACGGCTGCCCGATCGCGCGCTTCGCCCGCGTCAACATCCTCAACACGGGAACGCTGACCATGATCTGGACGAGCGAACAGGCGAAGAAGCTGACCGACCGCGTGCTCGCGCTGAGCAAGGCGGACGACATGCTCGTGACCGTCAACGGCGGCGAGAGCGCCAACGTGCGCTTCGCGCGCAACACGGCCACGACGGCCGGGGCATCGTCGACGCAGCCTTGGCGATCACGGCGCAGCTTCGGCAAGCGGTCCGGCACGGTCACCGCTGCCAGTTCGATGATGCCAGCCTCGAGCGTGCGGTGCGGAACGCTGAGGAGATCGCGCGGCTGGCGCAGGAGAATCCGGAGGCCATGCCGGTGCTGGGGCCGCAGACGATCGCGCCGGGCCGCGCCTGGTTCGACGACGTCGCCGGCGCGTCTCCCGAGTGGCGTGCGTCGTCGGTCCAGACGGCGATCGGGTTGAGCAAGAAGCAGGACCTGGTCTCGGCCGGGTTCGTCCAGACGCAGGCAGGAATGCAGGCCGTCGCGAGCTCGAAGGGCCTCTTCGCCTACGACCGCTTCACCTCCGCGGGATACAGCCTGACCGCGCGAACACCGGACGGCACGGGCTCGGGCTGGGCCTCCGCGTCCGCCAACGAGCTGCGTCTGCTCGACCCGGCGAAGCTGGCGGCCGCGGCCATCGAGAAGGCGGCACGGTCGAAATCGCCGGTCAGCATCGAACCCGGGAAGTACACCGTCGTCCTCGAACCGGCCGCGGTGGCCGACCTGCTCTCGTTCATGATGTTCGCGGCGGACGCGCGCCAGACCGACGAAGGCCGGAGCGCTTCTCGAAAAAGGGCGGCGGCAGCCGCGTCGGCGAGCTCATGTTCGACGAGAAGGTGCAGATCTACTCCGATCCGGACCATCCGCTCGCGCCCACCTGAAGTTCGCGATGTTTTCCCTGCCATCCGACCAGGGCCTGCCGATGGCGAAGCACGTCTGGGTGGAGAAGGGTGTGCTGAAGGACCTCACGTATACGCGGTTCTGGGCCCAGAAGATGGACAAGGCGCCGACCCCTCTGCCGTCGAATTTCATCATGGAGGGCGGCACGGCGACGATGGCGGACCTCATCTCGGGAACCGAGCGCGGCCTGCTCGTGACACGATTCTGGTACGTGCGGATGCTCGACCCGCAGGCCCTGATGATCACGGGGCTGACCCGCGATGGCCTGTTCCTGATCGAGAAGGGCAAGGTCACGCGGCCAGTCAAGAACCTGCGCTGGAACGAGAGCCCGATCGTGGCATTCAACAACATCGACGCGATGACGCCGGCCGAGCGGGCAGGTGGGGGCGCCAGCCCGATCTCGCTGGTCTGCCCGGCCGTCCGGATCCGGGAGTTCACGTTCACGAGCTCCTCGGATGCGATATAGGCGTGGAGACAGCGGAGGGGACGGAGGGAACGGTTTTAACACAGAGCAACGAAGAAACGGAGGCGAACGGAGAAATCCAAATCCAAATCCATACAAAAGAAATTCACAGAAATAGAAATAGGAACAAAGATAGGTTCTTCTCTGTTCGTCTCCGTTACTTCGTTGCTCTGTGTTAAAACCGTTCCCTCCGTCCCCTCCGTTCCCTCTTGCGATCGCTCGCGACCGTCCTGTCCGCGGGCATCGTCGCCGCAACTCACCAGCGGCCCGCACAGGCCGGCGACGGCTCGGCTCCGGAGTTCATCGACACCGGCTTCGAGAATGCCTCCCCGCTCTGGTACGAGGTGGTCGATGGCGTGGTGAGGATTCACCTGATCTACGATCACGAGCGGGCCTCGCCGAATCGGGCGGCCGGACACATCCACTTCCTCCTCCACGCGCGCCGCGGCGCCACGTTCACGCTCGAATTCAAGAACCTCGACAACGTCTGGAACGGCCAGCCGGGTTCCGTCGCTGGAGAGCTCAAGACGGTCGCGATCTCCGGGGACGGGCAGACCTGGAAAGTGGTGCCGACCGACAGCCTTCCCGGGAATCGCGTCCAGCTCCGCGTCGAGATGCCGGGGCCGAGGCTGTACGTCGCGCGCCTCGAACCCTATCGCGTGTCGGACCTCGACCACCTGCTCCAGTCGATCCGCACCAACCCTCTCGTGCGGATCACTCCCATCGGCAGGACCGTGGCTGGCCGCGACCTGGAGATCGTGCAGCTCGGAAGCCCGGCCGCGCCCTACCACGTGTTCGTGCGCGCGCGGGCGCATCCGTGGGAGGCGGGCAGCAACTGGGTCGCCGAGGGACTCATCCGCCGGCTCCTGAAGGGTGACGAGGAGGCGCAGAAGTTCCTGCGCGTCTACCGCGTCAGCCTGCTCCCGATGGCGAACAAGGACGGCGTCGCGCGCGGCGGGACGCGATTCAACCTGCGCGGGATGGATCTCAATCGCGGGTGGAGCACGCCGGCAAGTCCCGAGCTCGCGCCCGAGAACGCGGCGCTCGAAACCTGGCTCGAACGCGAGATCGCGTCAGGCCGAAAACCCGACCTCGCGCTGGAGCTGCACAACGATGGCAGTGGCCGGCTGCACATCAGCCGTCCGCCCGTGCCGCAGCTCGATCGCCATCTCGCCCGGATGACGATCTTCGAGGCGCTGCTGCGGCAGAAGACCTGGTTCACCGAAGGCGCGACCAACGCGGCCTTCCGCAACAGCGGCACGCTCGGAGACGGCTGGCTCGAACGCTACGGCATCGACGCGATGGTCCACGAATTCAACTGCAACTGGATCGCGGGCGTCAGGGACTATCCGTCGAGCCGGCACTGGATGGACTACGGTGCGAGCCTGGCCGGGGTCTTTCACGACTACTTCGTGCGCGTGCAGCCCTGAACGGTCGCTCTTCGTGCCCGGCCGCTGGATCCTCATCGGTCCGTTTCCGCAGGTCGAAACACGAGGAAGTGCTGCCGGGGCAGGAAATCGTGCCGGGCGTCGAGCCTGTAGCCGGCCTGCTTCATCTCGCCGACGATCTGATCAGCCTCGAATCGAAACTCGGGCGGCGGGCCATCCGGCGAGTCCTTCCGGAAGTCGATGATCGCCACGCGCGCTCCCGGCGTCAGTGACTTCACCAGGTCGCTGAAGTAGGTGCGACGATCCGGGATGTGATGGTATGTGTCGACGACGATGGCCATGTCAACCGGCTTGGGAAGATTGGGACCGCTGCCGCCGGCCTGCACGGTGACCACGTTCTCGAGGCCGGCGCCGATCGCCCGCTTCCGGATGTGCTCGAGCATCGACGGCTCGATATCGACCGCGTAGACGATGCCGCGTGGCACCGCCCTGGCCAACCGCACGCTGAAATATCCGGTGCCGGCGCCGATGTCCGCGATTGACGCATCAGGCGACGGCCCGAGCGCGTCGATCACGCGTGCCGGCATCTGCCAGCCGTCGCGCGCGGGATCGTCGAACGATTTCGTATACCGTTCCGGATCGTCGAAGCGGTGGTGCATGTGATCGGGCTTGCTCTGTGGCGCCTGCTGCTGTGCGCCCGTGGATCCGAAGCACCCGAGCACCACCACGGTGATCGGCAACGGCCGATTCCTCATAGCTGCCGCCTTGCGTTCTATTCCCGCGTGACCTTCCGTGGATCCTTGTCTTCGGTGAGTGTAATGAACTTCGTGTGTCGAAGGTGGTTGTCGCCCGTCCACTCGACGAACTCGAACTGACCCACCAGCACGGGCTGCAGCCATCGGCAGTCCGCCATCTTACTGGCAATCAGCCCCGCTCCCCATCGCCCCGCCTTCGCCTCGGGCAGGTTCACGAACGGGCACTCCGCGATCTCGAGACCCTTGAAGCGCTTGAACAATTGCACGCGCGTTGCAGGCGTGAAGCCGTTGCGGGTCCGTGCCGCGTAGATCAGCCCGCCGTTCTCGTAGTACCCGAAGATCAGCGCGTCGAACGGGTTTCCGCCGACAGTGTAGCCCCCGATCACGAACTCCTGCCCGCGATTCACCCGCATCTTCAGCCAGGCGCCCGAGCGGAGGCCCGATTCGTACCGGCTGTCCAGGCGCTTGGCGACGAGGCCTTCGAACCCTTGCTGCTTGACGGATTCGATGAGCACCGGAAGGGTCGCGTCCAGTGCGCCCGCATAGCGGACGGGCTCTTCGAGCGTCGGCAGCACCGTCCGCTCGAGATGGGCGCGCCGGACGGTCAGAGGCTCGCCCCTGAGATCCCGCCCGCCCAGGACCATGACATCGAACACGAAGTACACCAGCGTCGCCTTCCCGGACCCGTAGTTCTGCAAGAGCTGGAATGAGGGTCTGCCCTCTTCATCGAGAGCCACGACCTCCCCATCGATCACCGTGTCGTTCGGCAGGTTGGCGAGGCCTTTGGGAATGGCGGCGTACCTTCGCGGTGAAGTCGTGATCGTTCCTCGATCGCAGGTGAACGTGACCACCCGCCTTGAATGCGATCGCGCGGTACCCATCGAGCTTCAGCTCGTATGCCCACCGTCTGTCCTCCGGGAGCTTGTCAGTCCGCAGGAGGAGCATCGGTTCGATGAAGGTGGCCGTGACACGCCCGGGCATGGGGTCGAGTCTCCCTGGAGCGGCTGGAGCGGCTGGAACGGCTGGAGCGGCTGTGTTCCCGGAGGTGGGACAGGGCTTCATACAGGTGGGACAGCCCTTTAGGGCTGTCGCGACGACAGGGCTGAAGCCCTGTCCCACTGCAGAGCAACAGCCCACCTGTATTGCATCACACCGTCAACCATGGCAACGAACGCAGCCTGGAGGCTAGTGTCCCACGGTGCACACCGAGTAGAAGTGGAAGATCGGCGACGCGATCTGACGTCCCGGGCGGTACGCCCGATGAAGTTCGGCAGTCCGGAAATTCTCGACCGGGCCGAGGCCGAGCTCGTTCGCGAGACTGCCGATATCACTGACGCCTGAGAGCCACGGTGCACCCATGTTCGCGAAGCTCTCGGCCAGTTTCGTGACACCTGGATCGCCGGTGGTCTTCGAAATGACCGCCTCCGCCATGTAGTCGAAGGAGATGCGCAACCGCCTGACGTGGGTTCTCAACTCGGTCAGGACCCATTTCATCCGGTCGAGCGGCAGATACATGGTGTTGCCCTCCCAGATGACGTAGGTGGGCAGGTCGAAGTCGAAGCCGTTCCGATCGAGCAGGTCGATCAGCCCGTCGGCGACATAGTTCCCCGGAATGAGCGTCAGATCGACGTCGAAGCCCAGTTCGTCGTAGCGGGCCCGCTTGACGTTCAGCGTCTCGGCGTCGTCTATCTCGTAGTAGCTGACGCCGGGAGCCGCCTTTCGAATGGCCCGGGTGTCGAGGCCAGATCCCAGAATCAAGACCTGTCGAACGCCCGACATCAGGTGCTTCTCGAGCGTGTCGTCGAAGTACTTCGTCCGGATCTTGACCATCTCCTTCACCAGGGGAAAGTCGTCAGCCACGCGGTTGGCCGCCAGCTTGCTTTCCTCGTCGAGAAACAGTTCGACGATGGGATCGGTATAGAGGGGCGCGGGTTCGATGTTCTCTTCAGCTCTGAACTCCGCGACGACGAATGCCGTGCCGCTGACGTGTGCGATGGTCGCCATGAATCTCCTCGAAAGTTGACGTTGCGATCATCCGCAACGCTGTGACTGTCGAGAGAGTTTGACGATGCCGCCGCGGCCGGGGATCGGTGCAGAGGTTAGGGGCTGGTAAGGCTTGGATGAGGTTTCTGGTGTCGCTATGAGGGAATCCGTAGCAGCCGGTGCACGTTGCCCCAGACGAGCTTCTGAAAGACCTCCGGGGCCGTGGATCGTTTCAGCAGGCCCAGCGTCTCGCGCGCCACGCACTTCCCATTCATTCGTGCTGCCGCCGGGTTGTTGCCCTGGCTGACACCGCCGCCGTGGCCGTCGCTGCAGGCGCAGTCGCTGCCGAAGAGCAGCTTGTCCTGATGACGCTTCAGGAAATCGGCCGTGAACTCGGGCTCGCGTGACAGGGCGTTGTTGCCGGAGTTGGCCGCCAGGTCGCCGAAGAGATTGGCGTAGTCGCCCAGCCATCGGTCGGTCACGCCGCCGCGCTTGATCGGGCCGGTCGGATAGGCGGCTTCGTTGTGATAGTCCGCGCTGACGTTGGCCCAGAACGCGTCGGCGTGCCCGATGAACCTCGTCTTCGGATGGGCCTTGAGGACCGACTCGAACGTCTTCGCATACCCCGTGGCCCAGGTGCCTTCGTCCGGGAAGTGATCGACTTCCTGGAAGTGAATCAAGATCGGCACCTGCAGATCGGCGGCCAGCGCATACATGCGGCGCAGCTCCGGGCCGTCGGCGGCGACGTGGAACTTCATCTCGCCGAAGCCCTGTGCGCCCTCCTTCACGGCTTGCGTGAGCACCTGCTCGGCGTCGGGTTTCGTGACGTCGTAGCTGTGGAACCAGGTGAACCGGCCTGGTTCCGCGGCCTGCATCGCCTTGACCCGGTCGAGGACGTCGCCGCGCGTGAGCAGATTGGCTTTCGCGATCCCCGCGCCGGCCAGGTGCGCGAGGGTGCTGGCCGCCTCCCGACGCAGGTGGCAGTGCAGGTCGAAAACAGGCGAGCCCCACTCGTCGGCGGTGGCCTGACGGGCGAGGGCCGGAACCACGGTGCCGGCCGCGACCGCTCCGAGGAATTCACGGCGATTCATCACGAGTCCTCACTGCCGAATGCGTCGGCCCGACGTCGCGCACCGGGCCGTTCAGCGCGCCGCGGCGGCGCTCGACGTGGTCGATGACGTCTGCGGCGTGAACACGTACTCGTGCTGGCTGTCGCGGAGCACGAGCGTGTTGCCGGCGACGACGAACTCGAAGCCGCCGTAGCCCGGATCGATCGTCGCGAACGACATGGTCCCGTCGTCGTTCTTCCGTGAAGCGACGACGCTCTTCCACTCACCGAAGTCGAACGACGTCGACCCGTTCGCCGTCTTCACCGCGATGTCGCCGAGCGCGGCGTTGTGATACCGGCTGGCGAGCTTCGCCGCCGCCGCCGGGTCGGCGGGCACGACGAGCCGTTCGCGGCCCTTGGCCACGTACGCCTTCCACTGCTTGACCGCCGTCTGCAGATTCTCCGCCGCCTCGGGCTTGCCGTCGAAGAGCACTTCGAGGAGGCGACGGCGGAACGTGCCGCCCAGCATCGATCCGGTGTCGGCATTGGTCAGGATGACCGCCCCCACGCCGTGCTCGGGCAGCATGAACATGTCGCTCTTGTAGCCAACCATGCTGCCGCCGTGCCGCAGCGTCGTGACGTTCCATTTCGTGTCGACAGACAGACCCATCCCGTAGCTGCCGGTCTGGCCGACCGCGACCTGCTTCGCGCGCCGCGCCAGAAGGTTCTTCTCGGAGACCAGCTCGCGGCCGTCGGGCAGCTTGCCGCCGGCCAGCTCCATCTGCACGTACCGCAGCAGGTCGCGCGCGCTGGTCCACGCCGCACCCGCGGGTCGGGCCGGGCCGATCGAGTAGTTCAAATCCATGCTCGCGACGGCGACATTGCCGTCGACGTCGAAGCCGTGCGGCCGCGCATGGTTGCCGCGCTCCACGCGGGCGATGTCGAAGGTTGCGCTCGTCATGCCCAGCGGCTCGAAGATCCGTGCCCGCATCGCTTCGTCGTACGCGGCGCCGAGCTCCTTGTCTGGAAACAACGCGTGGCCGGCGACGTATCCGGCGGCGGCCGCCATCAGGTTGCTGTACCTGGAAGAGCTCGCCGAACTTCGTCGTCGGCTGCATGCCGCCGAGCGTGCGCATCGCGGAGGCCGGCGTCGCGCCCTTGAACTCGAACAGCCACTCGAAGTCCTGCCGCGGGAGGCCCGTGCACGCGCAGAGCAGGTGCTTCACCAGCACCTGCTGGGTCGTGTTGGCGTCCCCGAGCTTGAACGCCGGGTAGACCTTGGTGACCGGCGTCTCCCAATCGAGCCGGCCTTCATCGACCAGCCTGGCCATGAGCAGCGTCGTCAGCGGTTTGGTGTTCGACGCAATCAGGAACGCCGTGTCCGCATCGACTTTTTCCGGCTTGCCGAGATCGCGCACGCCGAACCCGCCCGCAAACACGACCTGGCCGTTGTCGATGAGCGCGAGCCCGACGCCGGGAATCGACAGCTCCTTCATCGCCGTCTCGACGAAGTCGGTGAGCTGCTTCACGCGCGCAGGATCGAGCGGGTGCGCCTTCTTCCCCGCAAACGATTCCTCGCTGTAGCCCTGTGGTCGGAGGCTCTGTCTGACGAGCGCGACCTGAGCCCCTCGCTGTTCCAACGTCGCGTGCGCGCCGTCGATGAGCAAGACGGTCCAGGCCTGGCCTCGCTTCAGGGCGACCGCGCCGACCCCGCGCCGCTCGTTCGGCGAGGTCTCGTAGGAATAGCTTCGCAGCTCGTCCCAGCCATCTCGACCCGGCGCCGGTGTCATCAGCCGGATCGTCCGCGTGATCCCCGGACGGACCGCCTCCCAGGCCGCAGCGACCGCGGCGTCGGGATCGGTGGCGGAAGACTCGACGATGGCGATTCGGGAATCGTCATCGGGCGCGAGAAGGACAACGACCGAGCCAGCGGCGGTGAGGGACCAGTCCTTGGGCGCGGTAAACGTCGCGCCTCCCGCGGTCGTACGCGGCGTATCGCTCGCCAGCTTCTCTGCCGCCGGCTTCGATGCGGCCGTCGCCGGCGCGGGACCTGCAGGCGTTTGCGCCGACGCGAGACCGACGAAGGACCCCGAGACGAGCAACCACGACAACAGGCTGCGCTTCATCGCAACACCTTCCCTTTCCTCACTTCGAGCCGCGACCGCCAGCGGCCAAAACAAGCCTGAAATCGTGAGTATCGCACGTCCGGACAGGCGCAGTACATGCGGGAGGCCCAGGCACGAGTGCGAGCGCCTAATCCCGGAGTTCACTTGAGTTGACAACGGGCCCGCCAAGGTGGCGCCGGGCTTTAGCCCGGCCAACGCGGGCCCGGGCAGGCCTAAAGGCCTGCGCCACATTGTCAACACGAGTGAACTCTGGGCTATTCCGATCGGAGGGCCTGCACGGGATCGACGGCGGTGGCGCGCATGGCCGGAACGTAGCTCGCGAGCATGGCCGCCGCAATCAGCGTCAACGAGACCAGGCCGTAGGTCAGCGGATCGACCGGGCTGACGTCGAACAACAGCGTCGATATCAGGCGCATCGACCCGAACGCTGCCGCGATGCCGATCGCGATGCCGATGCCGACGAGCGTCAGGCCATGGACGACGAACATGCGCCGCACCGCCGGCGCCTGCGCACCGAGCGCAATCCGGATGCCGATCTCCCGCGTCCGCTGTGAGACCGAGTACGAGATCACCGCGTAGATCCCGGCGACACCGAGCAGCAGCGCCATCCCGCCGGCGATCGCCAGCATGACGAGCGTGAACGACGTCCGCGCCATCGACGCGTCGTAGATCTCCTCCAGGGTGCGAGCTCCAGCCAGCGGCAGATTGGGGTTGATCGACCAGACGGCCCGTCCCAGCTCGTTGACGAATCCGTCCGATCCCGTGCGACTGCTGCGAACCAGGTAGGCGACGCTGCGATCGACGAAGTTGCGGTTCTCCCCGACCGGAAGGAAGTCTCGCCATCAGGAGCGGCCAGTACGCCACGGTCGGCGCCTTCTTGTTGAGGCCATCGTCGCGCATGTCGGTGACGACGCCGACGATTTCACGCCAGTCGCCCTTGGCATACGGGCGCACGTGCTTGCCGAGGGCTGCCGCAGGCTGCCGCCACAGCTCGCGCGCGAGACTCTCCGACACCATGGCGACCGGCCGCTGCTGGTAGAGATCGGCCCACGTGAAATCACGGCCGGCGACGAGCGATCCGCCCATCGTGTGCATGTAGCCCGGGGTCACGAACTTGAACAGCCGTATGGGCGGGATCTGGGAATCGGTGTAGCTGCGATCCTGCGCGTAAATCGGATCGTGCCAGCCGTCGCCGGTCATCGTGACCGTCGACGCGATCGCAACCGACGTCACGCCGGGAACGGCCGCCACCTTGTCCATGATCGCCTGGAACATGCGCGCGACGCCGATTTCCTCCTTGACTTGCGATTCGGGAATCGAGAGCCGGAATGTCTGCACTTCATGCGGACGCACGAATCCCGGATGAACGCTGGTCAGCTCCTGGAACGTTCGAATCATGAGTCCGGAGCCGATGAGCAGGACGAGCGCCAGCGCGACCTGCACGACGACGAGCGTATTGCGCGCCCGATGGCGCTCCCGGCTCGCGCTGGCCGTGCGTCCACCGCCGCGGAGCATGCTGGAGACGCGCGGGCCGGCGTACTTGAACACCGGGATGGCGCCGAACAGCAGGCCGACGGCCAGCGACAGCACGAGCGCGAACCCCAGCGCGGGAAGGTCGAGGGCGATCTCGGCAAGCCGCGGCAGGTTGCCGGGGGCGAGCGCCACCAGCAGGCGCAGCGCGCCGTAGGCCAGGCCGAGCCCGATGACGCCGCCGAGCACGCCGAGGGTGACGCTTTCGAGCAGCAGCTCGCGGGCGATCCGCCCGGCTCCGGCGCCCAGCGCGGCGCGAATCGCCAGCTCCTGCTGCCGCGATTCGGCCCTGACGAGGAACAGGTTGGCGACGTTGGCGCAGGCAATGAGGAGCACCAGCCCAATCGTGCCCATCAGCACCCACAAGACGGTGCGCACGTCGCCGACGAGGTCGTCCTTGAGCGAGCGGACGCGCGGCGTGATGCGCGCCTCCTTGAACATCTCGACGCTGCCGCCCGGGAACGGCGGGAAGCGGGTGAGCGACACCGGCACCAGCCGCGCGGCGTCGGCGGACGCCTGGGCGATCGTGGCGCCTGGTTTGAGCCGCCCCAAGCCCTGGTAGCTGAACTGCCCGAGGAACACCTTGCTGCGATCGAACCGGTATGGGACGACGAGCGAAACCTGGCGGTCGAGAAAGCGGAACGACTCGGGCAGCACACCGATGATCTCGCGTGGCTCGCCGTCGAGCACCAGCATGCGGCCGACCGCCGCGCGGTCGCCGCCAAACTTGTCCCGCCAGTAGCCCGCGGTCAACACGACTGTCTGCGGGCTTCCAGGCGCATCGTCCGACCGGGTGAATGTCCTGCCGAGCATCGGCCGGACCCCGAGCATCGACAGGATGCCATCGGTGACGAACAGCGTGCGCGTCTCTTCGGGCTCGGCAAGACCCGTCACGCTCACCGTGCCGGTGTTCCAGAGGCCGACGTCCTGGAACACCCGGCCGTCCTCGCGGTAGGTGAAGTACAGGAACGGCGCGGCGCCGGCCCTGTCGATGTTGACCCCTGGTGCGGCATGATCGAGGGCGATGAGCTCGTCGGAGCGAGGGTAGGGCAGCGGCTTCAGGAGGACGCCCTGGATGACGCTGAAGACCGCGGTATTGGCGCCGATGCCGATGGCGAGGGTCAGGGCGGCCACGGCGGTGAAACCGGGCATTCTGGCGAGGCTCCGGACGACCTGCCTCATTCGCATGTGGATTCAGACGGGCGATTGGCCCGGAAGGTTCGCGTGATTCTCACTCCGCGCGAAGCGCGATCATCGGATTGATGCGCGACGCGCGCCGGGCCGGCAGGTAGCCGGCGACGAGCGCCACGATCGTCAGGACGACGACCATGCCGAGGAATGTCCGGGGGTCGCGCGGCGTCACGCCGAACAGCAGGCTGGCGGCGCCGCGGACCAGCAGCCAGGAGCACACCGCGCCAATCGCCATGCCCATCGCCGCGAGACGCAGGGTCTGCCCGATGATGCGCGCCTGGACGTCGCGCGCCGAGGCCCCCAACGCCATGCGGATCCCGATCTCCTGCGTCCGCTGGTTGACGGAGTACGAGATCAGGGCGTAGATCCCGAGCGACGCCAGCATCAGCGCGAACGCGGCGAAGCCGCCGAGCAGGAGCACGGTGAAGCGCCGCGGCGATACCGACTTGTCCACCAGTTGCTGCAGCGTCCGGAAGTCGTTCCCGGCCAGATTGGCGGCAACGGGCGCAAGGGCAGCGCGGAGCGTGCCCGCCAGCTGCCCCGGCGGCAGCGTCGACCGCACGACCAGATACGCGCCCGCGAGATCGTTGCACTGGCGGGCCGGGATGTACATCTCGTTGCCGGCCTCCTGCTCGAGCGACAGATGCCGGACGTCGGCGACGACGCCGACGACCCGGCGCTCCTTCGCGCACGGCCCGCTTATGTACTTGCCAACCGGATCCTCGCCCGGCCACAGCGCCCCGGCGAGGGTCTTGTTGACGAGCATGACCGGCTCCTTGTCCGACATGTCGCTCGCGGCGAAGTCGCGCCCGGCGAGCAGGGGAACGCCCATGGCCGCCGGGTAACCTTCGGTCACGACGCGCACGAAGGCGAGGGGGTACTTGCCGCGCTCGTAGGTGACGCCGCGCGCGCCGGCGCCCCACGTGCGATTGCGGCCGAGCGGCAGCGTGTCGGTGATGACCGCGCTCTCGATCCCCGGCGCCTGCTTGACGCGCCGCAGGACCTCATCCATGTAGGCGACGCGCTGGGCCGGCGTGGTGTAGCGGCTGCCGGGATCGACCCGAATCGTCGCCGCGCGCGCCGGCTCGAAGCCCATCTTCACGTCGAGCAGGGTGACCAGGCTCCGAATCAGGAGGCCGGCCCCGACGAGCAGCACGCAGGCAAAAGCAATCTCCGAGACGACGAGCGCGTTGCGCACCCAGCCGCGGCTGCGACCTTCGCTCGACCCGCGGCTCGCCTCCTTGAGCGCGCTGGCCATCGCCGATCCGGACGCCTGCAGGGCCGGCGCCAGGCCGAAGACGATGCCGGTGACGAGGGCGACGATCACCGTGAAGGCGAGCGCTGTGCCGTCGGTGCGCACGTCACGCAGTAACGGAATGCTGACCGCTTCGAGCCGGGTCAGCAGTCGCGTGCCGCCCACGGCGAGGACAAGCCCCAGCAATCGCGCCCGCGGACGACAACACCAGGCCTTCGGTGAGCATCTGCGCCACCAGTCGTCGCCGGCCGGCGCCGAGCGCCATCCGGATCGCGACTTCCTTCTGCCGCGCCGCCATGCGTGCCAGCAGCAGGTTCGACAGATTGGCGCAGACGATCAGCATCACCATCACGACCGCGCCCGTGAGGACCCACACGGCGAGCCGGATATTGCCGCTGACCTGCTCGGAGAGCGGCTTGACGAAGCCCTCGAAGTTGTTGCGCTCCGGATGCTCCCGCGTGATCTGCGGCGCCAGCGTCCGCATCTCGGCCTGCGCCCGCGCCGCCGTCGCGCCTGGCTTCAGCCGGCCGATCATCGCCATGGTGTTGCCCCAGCGATTGGTCTCCGGGCTGAGCGGGAAGGGAAAGTAGAGGTCGAACCGGCTGCCCGGCGCGAAAATCGTCGCGAAGTCGAACGACGCCGGCAGCACGCCGACGACGGTGTGGGGCTCGTCGTTGATGATCAGCGACGCGCCCGACGATCTTCGGGTCGCGGTTGAAGCGGCGCTCCCAGATTTCGTGGCCGAGCATCACCGCCTTCGGCCCCTTCCATGCGACCTCCTGGGCGTTGAAGCTGCGGCCGAGCCTCGGCTTCACGCCGAGCACGGCGAAGAAGTTCTCCGACACCGGCACGCCGCTCAGTCGCTCGGGTTCGCCGCGGCCGCTCAGCAGGTTGTCACCGACGCCGTAAAAGGCGAAATAGCCGGCGATCGCCGACAGCGTCTGCGTCCGCTCCCGCAGATCCAGCATGTGCCCGACCTGCGTCGTCTGGCCCGAGAGCCCGGCGGTGTCGTGGTTGGCGATCCAGACCAGTTCGGACGGCCGCTCGAAGGGCAGCGGCCGCAGGATGAGCGTGTTGACGACGCTGAAGACGGTGGCGCTGGCGCCGATGCCAAACCCGGCGATCAGTATGGCGAAGACGGCAAATCCAACGTCTCGCCGCAGCGTCCGGGCGGTGTAGCGGAGGTCCTGGAGAACGTCCTGGAGAATCATGGCCGCCAACTTGGACGCGCCGGCAGCCCAAACCGTTGACTGCGCCGCTCCCCGGGGCGACGCGTCACCTCTTCTTCGGCATGTGGAACTGACGCTCGATCAGGTCGTGAGGGTCGGTCGAGACCGCGTGGTCGCGCCAGAGCCAGCGCATCATCTCGGGCAGCATCGGGCCGCCCATGCGCTGCCCGTGCGTGTTCAAGCCCCATGCGTAGTTCAGATCGTAGCCCTTCTCCGTGAGCGCCTGGACCATGCGGACGTTCTGATAGAACCAGTCGCGCCGCTGGTCGTACAGGCCGTCGCGTCCGATGCCGCGGTTGTCGTTGCGGCCGCCCTGCATGAAGATCCGAATCGGCTTCTTGTCGCTCTTCCGAATCAGATCGGGGTAGGCGTCGCCGCCTCGCAGGTTCGTGAAGCTGCCGACGATGCTGAGGACCTTGCGGAAGGCGTCGGGACGCTGCCAGGCGACGGTGAACGCGGCAATGGCACCCGAGCTCGTGCCGCCGATGCCGCGCCGCTCGGGATCCTTCGCGATGTTGTAATCCTTCGCGAGGACCGGCAGCAGCTCGTCGACGATGACCCGCGCGTAGCGATCGTCCAGCGAGTTGTACTCGGTCGGGCGGTTGGTCGTGCGGTCGCCCCACTCCTGCGGCGTCGGCTCGGGTTGTTCGGGCGTGCGTCCCGGGTTGATGAACACGGTGATCATCACTGGCAGTTCACGGCGGTAGATCAGGTTGTCCAGCACGTTCGGCGCGCGGACGCTGCCATTCGGATCGATGAACGCCTGCCCGTCCTGGAAGATCATCAGGTTCGCCGGCGTCGCCGGGTCGTACTGCGCCGGGACATGGACCCAGTACGTGTGCTGCGTCCCCGGATACGCCTGGCTGTCGGGCAGGACCAGCGGTCCCTTCAACTCACCCTTCGGCACGCCTTCCCGCGGCTCCGCATCGGCGCTCACCTGGTAGTACCTGGTTCACGTCCGGACCCGGCGGTTGCCCGCGCGGCGGCTGTCCGGGCACGACGGGAGGAGGCGTGCCAGAGGCCGGGGTTGCCGGCGGTTGCGGAGGCGTCGGCTGCGTCACCGCCTGATCCGCGACGACGGTGGCAGCGGTGACGATGATGCTGACCGCCACAACCGCCCGATGCAGCCCTGTCTTCGGCATACGGCTTCGTCTCCAGCGCTGCGGTCCTACTTCCTCGTGGCCGTCCAATCGGCGCCGGCCATGCCGGTGCCGTTGACATGCCCGGCGTACTTCCGGCTGCCGGCGGCGAACGTAATCTCGTCGCCGGTGAGCTTGCCATCCGTGATCGCCGTCGACCCGAGCGTACCGGAAATCACCTGGTACTGCTGGGTGAGCTTCAACGTCTGCTGGCCGAGCTGCCACGTGCCCGCAACCTTCGCCGGCACCACCCACGAGAGCACGTTGCACCACGAGGTACAGTCGGACGAGGACGCCTGCGCGTCCGGCTCCCAGTCGCCCATCGTGAAGGAGTTCGAGGCGATCCGTGTCCCCGGCTTGAGGTCGAGCAGCTTCGGCCGCAGCTTCAGGTTGATCTCCGGCAGCAGGAACAGCGTGATGACCGTCGCCTTCGACAGATCGGCCTCGAACAGGTCGCCCTCCATGAACGTCGCCTTGTCGGAGACACCCGCTTCCTGGGCCCGAACGCGGGCAAGCGCCACCATCTCGGGATTGAACTCGATCCCGACGGCGGTGGCGCCCCTCTTTGCGGCGGTGATGACCGTGATTCCGTCGCCCGATCCGAGGTCGATGACGTGGTCCGTCGCCGTCACATGGGCGAGGTCCAGCATCTTGTCGACGGTCGACTGCGGGGTCGGCACCCAGACGACGTCCTTGCCGGCCTGGCCGCTGACCGGCTCGAACGGCTTCTGCGCGGCCGGGGCGGCCTGGGCATGCGCGCTCACCGCCACCAGCGAGAACGCGATGGCGCCGATACCTCGTACGACGTGGGTCACGCGAATCATCAGAGGCTCCTCCAGAACTCAATCGCGGCCCAGCCGCAGTCTGGGCAATTTACGGCTCCGGGAGGCGGAGTGTTGCCTCTCCGTCACAGAATGTTGCCCCGAACGTCGGTGCGAGGCTGAATCACTGCGGCAGGCGGGCCGGCCAGTTCAGCGTCACCGTGATGGGCGTGGCGCCACGCGAATCGGCCGCCATTGGGATCAGGAACCGTCCATCCGGGGCGACGGCGTAGGGACGCAGAGTGACCAGGCTGAGACCGGTTGCGAAGAGCGACTCCGGGATCATCGCCCTGAAACCCGGTGTCGTCTCGACGCCCGCCCCCATCATGGTCGCGTCCAACGACAGGAAGAAGATCTCTTTGCCATCCGCGCGCCATCTCGCCGCCATGCCTCCGTTGAGCGACACCTTGTGCTCCACATCGCCGGACGGGAAGGCCCTGACGTAGATCTCCGGGCGTCCGGAGGCGTCCGATGTATAGGCGATCCAGCGGCCGTCGGGGGAAAGGCTGCCGGCCCGCTCCCGCGCTTTCGTCTTCCAGATGATTGAGGGCTGCCGGTCGCGGTCGAGCGGAAGCATCCACAGATCCCCCTCGTCCCCGTAGAGAATCGAGCGATCGTCAGGCGTCCAGACCGGGGTTTCAGCGGCGTGCCGACCGGCAACCAACAGCTCGTCCTGCCCTCTTCCGTTGGACGCGCGCTGGAACAGATCGACTCGTCCCCCGATGCGATTGGAGTTGAAGACGAGCTGCTGGCCATCGTGCGACCAGCCGGGATCGAACTCCCAGGCCGGGTCGCTCGTGACCCGAACGGCGTCTCCGCGGGCGATATCGATGATCCAGATATCGGAGGCCGTGGCGCCCTTCACCAGCGATACCGCCACGCGCTGTCCATCAGGACTCAGGTCCAGGGTGGGGAACCGTCCGAGCTCGCCCACCGTGCCCTGAGTCCTGCCATGCCGGTCTCGCCACGTCAGACGTTGATCCGTGAGGATCGGCCCGCCCGGGTGCGTCGCGAGCACGCCGGACTCCGACGCCGAAAAGGCGCCGAGTCGATTCCATTCGTTGAATGGCGGCCGGGTCACGATCGGGAAGGACGGCCCCGTCACCTGGCCCGTGCGTGCATCGAATCGACGCGCGACGAGCTGCCGCCCGCTCAGAAACAGCAGATGGCCTGCTGAATAGCGCGCATTCGATTCGTAGCGTCCGAGCGACATCGAGACGGTGCCATCCAGCGATCCGATGCGCAGCTCACCCGGATCGCCCGGTCTCCCCAGCGCGAGATAGAGAAAGCGCCGCCCGTCGGGCAGAAACGAGGGCCAGCGATGCGCCGTCTCTCCGTCGCCGAGCTTCGTGATTGCCACGGGAGTACGCGGCCGCTCGTGCCGGGACCTTCTGCAGCGTGAAGGCACTCGACATGAAGACGATGATGTCGTCGCGATTCCAGGTACCGCCGACTTCATCGCGTCCCGATCCCTCGTGACGCTCGGGTGCGTCGCACACGACCGTGGGAAGGCCGCCGCGGAGCGCCACGGTCTTGAGCTTTCCCCCGGCAAAGAAGCCGATTTCGCGGCCATCCGGCTTCCAGAACGGGAAGAGGGCGCCTTCGGTTCCGGGAATCTGCCGATACTGAGGCGCGCCGATGGGCCGCACCCAAAGGCTCGTGCCGTCGTCCGATGCCGCGGTCACGACCACCTGCCGTCCGTCGGGCGCCACGGCAAATCCGCCGTACCCGCCAGAAAACCTCAGATTGTCCGGAGGATCCACCGGAAACTCGAAGACCTCGGATGACGGCGCGGGTGCGCGAAGCCGGACGAAGACGATGGCGAGCAACAGCGACGAAACGACGAGTGCTGCCGCGATCCACGCGAGTGCCCACGCACGCTGCGTTGCCGCCGGTGCGGGGGGACGGACGAGGTCGGACTCGTCGATCTCGATTCGCGCGTCCGCGATATCGTGCAGTCGCTGCTCCGGATTCTTGCGCAGGCAGCGCTGAAGCAGCGTACGGATGGATGCGGGCGTATCGTCACGCAGCGCCGACCAGTCGGGATCCCGTTCCAGAATGCGTGCCAGCGTGTCAGCCGACGACGCGCCGTCGAACGGACGTTGTCCGCTCAGCATCTCGAAGAGCACGCACCCGAACGCCCAGATGTCGGTGCGCTTGTCCACCGTGGCGCCCCGGGCCTGCTCCGGACTCATGTAGGCCGCGGTGCCGAGAATCACATCGGGTCGGACCTCGCTGATCGGGAGTGCGACTCGCCCGGCACCCGATCGATCGTCCGCGCCGTCTGCGGCCGCGGCCACCTTGGCCAGTCCGAAATCGAGCACTTTCACGATTCCGGCGGGGGTCAGCTTGATATTCGCGGGCTTGAGGTCGCGGTGGACAATCCCCTTCTCGTGGGCGGCTTCGAGCGCCTTGCGCGATCTGTGACGCAATCGCCAGCGTCTCGGCGACCGGCAAGCCCGAACCCGGGCGCACGTTCGACTCGCGCAGCCGTTCCGCGAGCGTGGGGCCCTCCACGAGCTCCAGCACCAGCGCCGGCCTTCCAGCCTGTTCCTGCTCGACACCATAGATCGCGCCGATGTGCGGATGGTTCATCGACGCGAGCACACGAGCCTCGCGATGGAATCGGGCGAGTCGTTCCGGATCGCTCAGGAAGACCGGGGAGAGAACCTTGATCGCGACGTCGCGGTCCAGTTGCGTGTCGCGCGCCCGGTAGACGTCTCCCATGCCGCCGGACCCGAGCAGCGATACGACCTGATAGGGACCGATGCGCTCGCCCAGGAGCCCACTCGTCGACAGCGTCCGTGCGGCGGCGTCGAGCACCGGCCCCTCGATGAATGACCGGGCCGATTGTTCGTGCGCGAGCAACGAGTCCACTTCACGCCGGAGGTCGGCATCGCCTCCGCACGCCTCAGCCAGGTATGCCGCGCGCGAGGTGGCGTCCAGATCGAGCGCCAACTGACAGATCCGCTCGATCTCGGCATGGCGCGCGGGCGTCAGCCGTTCTCTATTCACTGAGCTCCCTCAACAGCCACAACTTCGCGAACCGCCAATCGCGCTTCACCGTATCGATGGACACACCGAGCGCCTCGGCGGCCTCCTCGAACGTGAGTCCGCCGAAGAACTTCAGTTCAACGACCTGGCTCTTGCGGGGGTGGGCGGCCTGCAGCAACTGCAGCGCATCGTCGAGGGCGACGAGATCCGGAGAGCTGCTCGAGCCCACGAGCGCAGTGTCGAGCGTGACCTTGTGAACGCCACCGCCGCGCTTGTCGCTGCCCCGGGCACGCGCGAAATCGACCAGAATGCGACGCATCGTCCGAGCGGCCACGCCAAAGAACTGCGCGCGATTCTGCCACTGAACCTGATTGACGTCGATCAACCGGAGATAGGCCTCGTTCACCAGTGCGCGTGGCCTGCAGCGTATGACCGGGACGCTCGCGGCCCATGTACCGCCGAGCCATCCGTCGCAGCTCCTGGTGCACGAGCGGCACCAATCGATCGAATGCCCCAGCGTCGCCGCGTCCCCACGCCAGCAGCAGTTCGGTGGGGGTGGCCTGCTCATCGGACACGGCAGGCATTCTACGCTTGCCTGGTTGCAGGCGCCGGAGGCGCTATGTCTGGCGAGCAGCGAGGCGTCCCGAAGCCCATGACGTTCAGTGACGCGGGTGTGCAAGAACAGCGCGAGCGAACACCGGATCCCGCGAACCCGACTCGCGTGCGTCCTGCACCTCGTTCCAGGCGCGGATGCCCGCGAGACGGGCGCGCTCGGTCTCATAGGCGCCGGTGCCAGACGACCACGCGCCGCGACCCCCGGCGGCGTCCACCGCGAGGTTCCGCGCCTCGATCTGTTCGATGGCGTGCTCGAGCTCGTGAGGCAGGTCTTCTTCCAGGTGGATGTCGTCTCGCAGCGTCGTGGACACGAAGAACACGCGACCGTTTCTTCTGAGGATCTTCGACGCCGCACGGAGGCCGGGTCTGAGCAGGGCGGAGAATCCCACGGCCACCGTGATGTTGGCTTCCGCCAGGCGGAGGCACTGGCCTCGGAAGGTCGGCGACACCGTCCAGAGCTCGAGAATCCTCCGCCTCATCTCCCTCGGTGTTCCCAGTCGGCACGGCCACTCGAACTGACCGGAAAGCCCGTCCGTCGCCGGTTCACCAGGCGATGCGGTCGTCGGTGCCGGCTTCGTCAGCCGCTCCTCGGCGCTGGTCCGCACCGGCAGGGCGCTGAGTACGAGGGACGCAAACAGCAGCGCGGAAACTCGGCCCACGGCTCACCTCCGAAGAACAGCGATCTGTCGCTGTTACCCAAGGCGGAACCGGAAGCTGAAACAGGGCATGGCCGAATGGCGGTCTGCGGACTTTCCCCGATCGACCGCGGATTCTTACCCCTGACGAGCGAGGCTGCCGCAAATGTCAGCTTGAATGGCCGCACCGATGACGCGGCACGGGCCTGGTGCCGGAATTGCACGAGCATCCCGGTGATCCCCGGCCCCTTCGGGGACTGGAGGCCACCATGTGCAGCGTTCCGGTGCTCTATGCAACGAGCGAAGGCCAGACGCGACGCATCAGTGAGCGCCTGGCGCAGATTCTTCGCGAGCAGGGCCTGTCGAGCACGGCGATCGAGGTCTCGTCGGCCGAGGCTCGTGCGGTCGACTGGCCGCACGTGCGAGGCGCATTCGTCGCCGCCTCGCTGCACGCCGGACGGCACCAGCGCGCCGCGTGCCGGTTCGCCCGCGCGCACGCCGCAGAGCTCAGCGCCATTCCATCGGTGTTCGTCTCGGTCAGCCTGAGCGCGGCATCGAAGAACGAGCACGAGCGCGACGCCGCGCGAAAACTGGCCGACGGCTTCACCACGACCGCCGGTTGGAGGCCCTGGCAGGTCGCGTGCGTGGCCGGGAGGCTGGCCTACACCCAGTACGGGTTCCTCATCCGGTGGTTCATGAAGCGCATCGCGAAGAAGGAAGGCGGCCCGACCGACACGTCGCGCGATCACGAGCTGACCGACTGGTCTGCGGTCGAGCGGCTGGCCAGGGACCTGGCCGACGGGTTCGCCTCGAGACGACTCGTGCCTCAACGCTCTCGAAGGTGGGGTAATCGTCGCGACGCAGGCCTCGGAGCGCTCCAGATGAGCACCAACTCCGCCAGTTCTCAGCCGGTGATCGACGACGCTGGCGTCGATGTCCTGCTGCGTGACGGATCGTCGGTCCGGCTCCGCCGCGTCGGCCCGGGCGATGACGAGCGGATTCGACGCTTCTTTGCAGAACTGTCCCAAGAGAGCAGGTACTTCCGCTTCTTCGCGCTCGGAATACCGACCGAGGCGATGCTGGCGTCGAGCCTTGGGCTCGACCTCCGTTCCCTGTCGCTCATCGCGGAGCGCGGACGCGACATCTGCGCGATTGCCACCTGGGGACGCCAGTCGGTCGACTCGCCCGTCGCCGAGGTCGCCTTCGCGGTCGCGGACCGCCTGCACGGCTTCGGGGTGGGCACACGCATGCTCGAGCGGCTGGCCGAGCTCGCACGACCCGCGGGCATCGCGCGCTTCGAGGCATGGGTGCTCCCGGCGAACTCCGACATGCTGCACGTGTTTCGCGACTCCGGCTTCCGTCTGACGAACGAGCTCGATCAGGCCGTCTGCCACCTCGTTCTGGACCTGCGGGAGACGGAGAGCTATCTCGAGAGCGCCGCGGCACGCGCGCGCCACGCCGCGACCGCGTCCATCGCCCCATTCTTCACACCGTCCGTCGTCGCGGTCGTCGGCGCCTCGCGGACGCGCGGCAAGCTGGGCGGCGAGATCTTCCAGGCAATTCGCGACGGCGGCTTCACGGGCCGGGTCGTTCCCGTCAATCCGGCCGCCTTCGAGGTTGCGGGCGTTCCGGCCGTACCGTCGGTCGGTGCGATCGCCGGCCCGGTCGATCTCGCCGTGATTGCGGTGCCGGCCGCGCAGGTCGAAGCCGTCGTGGATCAATGCCTCGCACGGGGCATCAGGGCACTCGTCGTCATCAGCGCGGGCTTTGGTGAAGCGAGCGACGACGGCCGCGCGCGGGAAGCGCGGCTCGTCGAGAAGGTCCGCGCGGCCGGCGCACGGCTCATCGGCCCGAACTGCATGGGTCTCATCAACACCGACCCTGCAATCACGCTCAACGCGAGCTTCGCCCCGACCATGCCGCCAGCCGGTGATGTCGCGTTCCTGTCGCAGAGCGGCGCTCTGGGGCTGGCGCTGGCGCGTTACGCGCGCCAACTGGACCTGGGCATCTCCACCTTCGTGTCCATCGGGAACAAGGCCGACGTGTCCGGCAACGACCTCCTGCAGTACTGGGCCGACGACCCGCGCACGCGGGTCATCCTGCTCTATCTCGAGAGCTTCGGGAATCCGCGCAACTTCGCCCGCATTGCGCGCCGCGTCGCGCGCCAGAAGCCCATTGCCGCGGTGAAAGCCGGGCGTTCTGGCGCCGGCGCCCGGGCGGCCTCTTCCCACACCGGCGCCATGGCGAGCGACGATCGGGTCGTCGAGGCGCTGTTCGAGCAGGCGGGCGTCATCCGCACCCGAACACTCGAGGAGCTCTTCGAGGTCGGCACGCTCCTCGACCACGCGCCCCTCCCGCCGGGCACGCGCGTGGGGATTGTCAGCAACGCCGGAGGCCCGGCGATTCTCGCCGCTGACGCGTGCGAGGCCGAAGGGCTGGCGGTGGCCTCGCTGACACAGCCTACCGTTGCGCGGTTGCGCGAGGTCGTGCCGGCGGCGGCGAGCGTCACCAATCCCGTGGACCTGCTGGCCTCGGCTTCCGCCGAGGACTACCGGCACGCGCTGTCGCTGCTGCTGCGCGACCCGAACGTCGACAGCGTGATCGCGCTGTACGTCCCCGTTCTCGCCGACGATGCGGGCGCGGTCGCGGCGGCGATTGGCGCGGCGGCGCGCGAGGCGCGCGAGAAGCCCCTGCTGGCGACGTTTCTCGATGCGCAGGGTGTTGCCGGGCGGCTCAGCGGGGTTCCATGCTTTGCCTTCCCCGAGTCGGCCGCACGCGCCCTCGGCCGGGTCGCGCGCTATGCCTCGTGGCGCGCCCGGCCCCTTGGCGACGTGCCGGAGCTGACGGCCTTCGACGGCTGCCGCGTCCGCGAGCGCGTCGACGCGGCGCTTGCGGGCGGTGGCGGATGGCTGGGCCAGCCTGAGGTGACAGCCGTTCTCGAAGCGGCCGGCATCGTCCTCCAGCCTGCGCGACTGGCGCGTTCGCTGCCGGAGGCCATCGCCGCGAGCAGAGACCTCGGATTCCCGGTAGCACTGAAGGCACAGGGTCCGACGCTCGTTCACAAGACCGAAATCGGCGGTGTCCGCCTGGGCCTGCGCGACGAAGCGGAGATCGAAGCGGCGTGGTCGGATCTGGCTGGCCGCCTGGGGTCGTCGCTCGAAGGTGCCCTCGTGCAATACATGGCGCCCGACGGACCGGAGATGCTGGTGGGTGCCGTTCAGCACCCATTGTTCGGTCCGGTCGTGGCGTGTGGCGCGGGCGGCGTCCTTGCCGAGCTCGTCCAGGACACCCTGTTTCGTCTGACGCCACTGACCGACGTCGATGCCGCGGACATGGTCGACGAGCTGAAATGCGCGCGGCTGCTGCGAGGGTACCGGGGCAGGCCATCGGCCGACGAGCAGGCCCTGAAAGAGTTGTTACTGCGCGTGTCGGCGCTGGTCGATGCCTGCCCCGCCATTCAGGAGCTCGACCTGAATCCGGTCCGCGTGCTGCCGAAAGGGCTCGCAATCCTCGACGCCCGGCTTCGTGTCGACCGCCCAACCATCCGCTCGTCGCGGCGGATCTGGTATTGACCGGGCACGAGCGTCGTGACCATCGACGTGAACACCACGTATCGGCCGCTTCCGCTCAGTTGAAACTCGGTGTCGCTCGCCGTGCCCGCGACCCCGACGAGACTGGTGTTCCCCGTGGGAATGCGAGTCCGGCTAAGCGCTCGCCGCCGCCGGTTCGTGACGGGATTCGCGGGTTCCCAGCGAGCGATGCGGGACGGTCAGCACGGGGCAGAGGGCCTGGCGCACCACCCGCTCGGCGACGTTGCCGAGGAGCAGGTGCCTGAGCGGTCCGTAGCCATGCGTCCCCATGACGATGAGGTCGGCCCTGAAAGCCGTGGCAAACCCCAGGATACGGGCGTGGGGCACTCCGACAACCACCGTGCGCGTGATCCGCACCGGATCGATGGCCCGAGTAGGTGCAATTCGCGCCAGCCTCTCCTCTGCCTCTGTCATCCAGTCACGTGCGAGTGCATCGAAGTCGACCGCCATGGCTTCAGGCGCCCAGCTCTATTGGAGCGGCTCCGGGACCACGTGCAGCAAGTGCAGTCGGCTGCCCGACGTGGCCGCGATGTCGCAGGCCATGCGCCAGGCCTCATCCGACGTCTCGCTGAAGTCGACAGGAACCACGATGTTCTTGAACGTGCCCATGACTCCTCCTGCTGGCATCTACGAGCTGGTGAACACGGCGTGCGCGTGTACCCGCCCGAGCAATTGCACGCCCCGTGCCGAGGGTCGATGCCGCCGTTGTCGACATCCGTGCATGCCTGCTCGGCTGCGGACGTCTGCGGGATGCGGAATTCTTCGCAGCCATGGGCAGGAATCCGCGGACCTGGGTGTCTGGGCGACGCCCTCGTTGGAAACGGATCTGCACCCTATCGATCAACCGCGAACCGCGGCGAGCCGAGCCGATGGGGGGCCGTGCGCGATCACGCGATGACACGCGTGGCGATGGCCAGGTAAGTGGCGATCGACAGCAGGTCTTGAGTCACCGTCGCCAAGGGACCGCTCCCGAGCGCGGGATCGGCTCCCGCCCGGTCGAGGATCCAGGGGAAGACCATCGCGACGGCCGATGCAATCGAACACGCCGCGAGCACCGAGAGCGACACGGCCGCGGCGACATCGGCGCGCTGCCACCACCATAGCGTCAGCGGGAAGAATGCGACGGCCAGCGCCAGCGCGACCAGCCATCCGGTCACCAGCTCGCGCCAGACCACGCGACGCATCGGCACGCCGACCGAGAGACCGCGGACGAACAGCGTCTCCGTCTGTGTGCCCACGGCATCCGCGAGATACACGACCCCGGGGACGAAGAACGCCACGACCACGTGCCGCTCGAGCTCGGCCTGGTATGCCGAGACCATGTGGGCCGACAGCGCCATGCCGGTCACGCCCGCCACGAGCCAGGGCACCCGGTGCCAGAAGCGCCGGCCGACGGGTTCCTCGAGCGCGTGCCGGGCGCGCGAGCTGGCCGCGAGGAAGCCGCCGAGGCGCGCGACGTCCTCGTCGTGCTCGTCGAGGAGCGTCTCGAGGAGCCGTTGCGGCGAGATGACGCCGATGAAACGTCGCTCATCATCGACGACGGCCAACGCGCTCTCTCCGCGCGTGACGGCCTGCCATGCGGCGACTTCCT
Source organism: Vicinamibacterales bacterium (assembly GCA_963834365.1). Classification (GTDB taxonomy): domain Bacteria; phylum Acidobacteriota; class Vicinamibacteria; order Vicinamibacterales; family Vicinamibacteraceae; genus CAWJAP01. The sequence continues at coordinate 86,389 of CAWIBS010000035.1, forward strand.
GATCCGTGCCGGGCGAGACCAGCGGGGGGGCGCCGTCCATGAGCCCGGTCAGCGGCTGCTCGGCTGGCACCGCCAACAGGTCCTCGAGACGAACGACACCGACGAGGCGTTCAGCCTCGCAGACGATCACGAGGGAGACGCTGTCGAACCGTCGGGACGTCAGCGTGTCGCGCACGGCGCCGGCCAGGTCCGTCGGCCTGGCAACTGGCACGTTGCGCGAGGCGAGACGCTCGGCGGACTGGTGCGCCGCCCGCTGTGCGGCCGTGGCGAGGGGCTCGATGCGCAAGGAAGCGGAGGGCGGCATCACTGATGGGGACGCTCGCAACTTCGCTGCCAGCCGGCGAGGCCGCGCACACGGTCGACGTGCGAGCCGGACTTTGGCGTACGAACCCCCATCGCGCATCGCGCGGCCGGCACGTGCGGAATAGTCAGCGGGCGCCCGCGAACTTCCTCGCGCCGTCCGACGTGCTGCTTACTTCGATGGCCAGGCATTCGCGAGAAACGGTGCGGCATCGAGATTGCTTCGTGCCTTGCTGGTGGGCTCGAGCCCGCTACTCACGAAGGAGCCGAGATGAGCACGATGAGGGCAGTGGCGTTCCGAGGCACGAACCAGCTGGTGCTCGAGGATCGGCCGAAGCCTCAGCCGAAGGCTGGGCAGGCCGTGATCCGCATCACGACGACGACGATCTGCGGCACCGACGTGCACATCGTCAAAGGCGAGTACCCGGTGCGGCCGGGACTGGTCCTCGGACACGAGCCCGTCGGGGTCATCGAGGCGCTCGGTGAAGGGCTCGAGCCCGAGTATCAGGTCGGACAGCGCGTGATCGTCGGCGCGATCACGCCATGCGGTCAGTGCTTCTACTGTTTGAATGGCTCGCACTCGCAATGCGGCGGACCGCTCGGCGGCTGGCGGTTCGGCAACACGATCGACGGCGCCTGGGCAGAGTACCTCCTCGTCCCTGACGCCCGCGCCAATCTGGCGCACATTCCGGACGACTCTCACCGACGAGCAGGTCGTGCTCGTGCCCGACATCTTCTCGACGGGACTGAGCGGGGCGGAAAGCGGCAACGTCAAGGTGGGCGATGCGGTGGCGGTCTTCGCCCAGGGCCCCATCGGACTCTGCGCGACGCTCGGCGCGAAGCTGCGCGGCGCGGGCCTCATCATCGGCGTGGATTCCGTTCCCGAGCGCCTCGAGATGGCCAGGCGCTTCGGCGCCAACGTCGTCGATCAACCACCGCGAGCAGGACCCGGTCGCCGCAATCAAGCGGCTGACGGGCGGGCGCGGCGCCGACGTGACCATCGAGGCGCTCGGGACGGCAGGAGACCTTCGAGAATGCCCTTCGCGCGACGAGGCCCGGCGGGACGCGTGTCGAGCCTGGGCGTCTACTCGGGCAAGCTCGTCGCGCCCTACGAGGCGATCTACGCCGGCCTCGGCGATCAGCGCATCGTCACGACGCTCTGTCCGGGCGGCAAGGAGCGGATGCGGCGGCTGATGGAGATGGTGGCGCAGGGCCGCGTCGATCTGAGCCCGCTCATCACCCATCGCTTCGCGCTCGAGGACATCCACGAAGCCTTCGAGGTGTTCAGCCAGCAGCGCGAAGGCGTGCTGAAAGTCGCGATCTCGCCCGCAGCGGCGGTCGATCGACGGCAGGCCGAGGCGGCGAGGAAGGCCACGGTCATTGCCTGACGATGGCGCGGGCGCGATCGGGCCACGAAAGAAGGAGGGACTCTTGACTGAGGGCGGGCCATGGCCCGCCCTTTCGCTCAGCGAGCCGCATCGCCAACGAGAACGGTCACGCGCGGGTGCAGTCCACCATCGAGGCTAAGCCCTGAGTTCACTCGTGTTGCCGTAGTGCTCCGGCTCCCGGTCACGCGGGCACAGCGAATGCACCCGCATGCAACATGGCACTCGCGAAAGCGCTGACCCTTCCGGGCGACAGCATCATCCTCGAACCGGCTCCCGGACGATGAGCGATCGGCCTCCGGGTTCCGGAAGTTCACGGACACGTCAGCCGTGGCTTCGAGGCGGTGCGCGAGGCGTTCGTCGAGAACTTCGCTCGGAGGCGTGAACTGGGCGGCGCCTGCTGCGCCTATCACCACGGCGAGAAGGTCGTCGACCTGTGGGGCGGTGTGCGGAACAAGCTGACCGGCGAGCCGTGGGAGCAGGACACCATGGTGCTCGTCTACTCGGCCACCAAGGGTCTGGCGGCCATGACCCTCGCCCTCGCCCACTCACGAGGCTGGCTCGACTACGAAGAGCGCGTCGCCACGTACTGGCCCGAGTTCGCGCAGCAGGGCAAAGAGAAGATCACCGTCCGCCAGCTCCTCGCGCACCAGGCGGGGCTGTTCGCCTTCGATGAGCCCGTCGATCGCAGCGTGGTCGCCGACCTGGATCGCCTGGCGGTCGTGCTCGCCCGTCAGAAGCCGGCGTGGGAGCCCGGGACGCGTCAGGCCTATCACGCCATCACCCTCGGGTTCTATGAAAGCGAGCTGCTGCGCCGGGTGGATCCACGGCATCGCAGCCTCGGACAGTTCTTTCAGGACGAGATCGCGACGCCGCTCGGGCTGGACGTCTACATCCGCGCTGCCGGAGGAGATCCCGAACTCTCGTCTCGCCACACTTGCGCCGCCCAGGCCGATCGACATGCTGCTCGGCTTCCCGCTTCGACTGACGCTGGACGGGATGAATCGTCGTTCGAACATCTACCGGGCGCTCATGACGAATCCGGGCTTCGCGGTGGCCCATCGACGAGCAGCGCGTGTACGCGCGCAATCTCGAAGTGCCGTCCGGCGGTGCGGTTGGCACGGCGCGAGCCATCGCGCACGCCTACGGCGTCTTCGCGGCGGGAGGACGGGAGCTGGGGCTGCGCCAGGAGACGCTGGACTTGCTGGCCGCACCGGCGATTCCTCCAACGCGCGGGTTTCATGACGAATGCCTGAAGGGCGAGCGTGCAGTTCTCGCTGGGCTTCATGAAGCCGAGCCCCGTCTGGCGGTTCGGCAGCGCGCGCTCGTTCGGGTCTCCTGGGTCCGGAGGCTCTCTCGGCTTTGCCGATCCGACGGCCGGCATCGGATACGCGTACGTGACCAGCCAGATGGGGACGCGACTGACCGGCGACCCCCGCGATGTGGCGCTCAGAGACGCGCTCTACTCCGCTCTCCAGGTGTCAGAGGGGCTGCAGGCGACTCGAGAAAGGAGGGCATCATGACGACCATCAAGGCCTTCATCACGAGGCACCCGGTGCCGACCTACTTCGCCCTCACGTTCGCCATCTCGTGGGGCGGCTTCCTCCTGGTCATCGGCGGTCCTGGCGGATTCCCGGGCACCAGCGGCCAAATCGACCCGCTGTTCCCGTTCGTGGTCCTGGCGATGCTCGCCGGCCCCAGCGTCGCAGGCATCCTGTTGACCGGCCTCGTCGATGGAAGGGCGGGGCTTCGCGAGTTTCTCTCCCGGTTGCTCAAGTGGCGGGTGGGCGCTCGCTGGTACGCGGTCGCGCTCCTGCCCGCCCCGCTCCTGGCGACGGCGGTACTCCTTGCGCTTCGCTGCTCTCGCCTGAGTTCCTCCCGGGCATTTTCGCCACGAGCGACAAGGCCACTCTTCTGCTGTTCGGTATCGCGGTGGGGCTGGCGGGCGTCTTCGAGGAGCTCGGCTGGACGGGGTTCGCCGTGCCGAGCTGAGGCGGCGTTACGGTGTCCTGACGACCGGGCTCATCGTCGGCGTCCTGTGGGGGGCGTGGCATTTCCTCGTCGTCGTCTGGGGAATCGGCACGCCTCCGGAGCGCTTCCGCTGGCCCTCTTCCTGCTCCTCGACCTCCTCTCGCTTCCTGCCGGCCTACAGGGTGCTCATGGTGTGGGTCTACGACCGTACTGGGAGCCTGCTCGTCGTGATGCTGATGCACGCGAGTCTCACAGCCAGCACGGTGATCTCTTCGCCTCTGGCGTACAGGCGTGCCCTTCTTGACATATGACTCGCGTTGGCCGCCGCGCTGTGGATCGTCGTTGCGGCGGTCGCCGTGACCGACCGAGGGCAGCTCTCGCGACAGCGGCCCGCGAGGCAGGCGGCCTGAGGGTATCGACGCGCGGCATTCGCGGGGCGTTGCGGCGGCCAAGCGCCGCGCCGCACGTGTCGCTCCCCCGCATCCCAGCCGCGCCGGGCAGGAGCTCTCGATGATCACGGAGGACCAGTCCGAGGTCGTCACGTTTCTGGCGTCACCGTCGACGCATGGCGGCGCCGTCGTCGAGCGCATCGAGACCCACGCGTCCATCGTCTTTCTCGCCGGGACGCGCGCGTGGAAGCTCAAACGCGCGGTCCAGTACGACTATCTGGACTTCTCGACGGTCGAGCGGCGCAAGGACGATGTGCGAGGCCGAAGTGCGGATCAATCGCCGTACTGCACCGGCCCTCTATCGCGGGGTGGTGGCGGTGACGCGTCAGCCCGACGGATCGTTGGCGCTCGGCGGATCCGGCGCGCCGGTGGACTGGCTCGTCGAGATGGTCCGTTTCGATCAGGAGGGCTCTTCGATCGGCTCGCCGGGCGCGGAGCGCTGGACCTGGCCCTGATGCGACCGCTGGCCACGGCCATTGCGCAGTTCCATGAAACGGCCGAGCGCCGAGCCGATCATGGCGGCGCGGCAGGAATGGCCTGGGTCGTCGACGGCAACGCCGCAGGGTTCGCCGAGCAGGGCGCCGGCATCTTCGACCCCGCGGCGTGTGCCGACCTCACCCGGAGCTCGCGAGAGCACACTCGAGCGGCATCGATGCGCTGCTCGACGCGAGACGGGACGGTGGCTTCGTCCGGCAGTGCCACGGCGATCTGCACCTGCGCAACATCGTCCTGCTCGACGGCCACCCGACGCTGTTCGACGCGATCGAATGCAACGACGAGATTGCCTGCAGCGACGTGCTCTACGACCTGGCGTTCCTGCTCATGGACCTGTGGCGGCGCCAGCTTCCGCGACATGCGAACGCCGTCTGGAACGGGTACCTGGCCGCGACGCGCCGACCTCGGAGGCATACCGCTTCTCCCGTTGTTCCTCTCCTGCCGCGCCGCCGTGCGGGCGAAGACCAGCGCCACCGCCGCCAATCTCCAGTCCGATCCGCCGCGCCAGAGCGAGCTTCAGGAGATGGCCCGGGACTACCTGGCGATGGCGCAGCGGCTGCTGCATCCGCCGCCGGCGTGCCTCATCGCCCTCGGCGGATTCTCAGGTTCTGGCAAATCCACGCTCGCGAGAGCGCTCGCGCCGCTGATTGGAGCGGTGCCCGGAGCCGTGGTCATCCGAAGTGACGAGACGCGTAAGCAACTCTGTGGGGTCGATCCGTTTCAACGGCTGGGCCCGGAGGGCTACACGGCCGAGGTCACGCGTCGCGTGTACGCCATGATTGCGCAGCGCGCGGCACAGGTCATGACGGGAGGCCACGCCGCCATCGTGGACGCGGTGTACGCGAGACCAGCGGATCGAGAGGCGATCGAGCGCGTCGCCGTCCGCGGCGCACGTGCCATTCGTCGGCGTGTGGCTCGAGGCACCAGATGCGGTCTTGATCGCCCGGTCTGAGCAACGTGACCTGGATGCGTCGGATGCCGATGCCGCCGTGGTCCGAGGGCAGCTCGCTCGAGCCACTGGTGCGATCACCTGGTGCCGGGTCGATGCATCGCGAGCGCAGGACGATGTGCTGCGAGCAGCGGCGGACATGCTTCGTCAGCGCCTGACGAGTGACGTGGTTCTCCAGTCGGAGGCGGCCCCGAGTCGTGGCTCGTAAGATGGATTCCGTGGTCACTGATGGCTGTCGTACGCCGGGTCGTACGTCTGGCCTTCGATGAAGCGCCGGACGTCGTCGGGAGGCGTCTCGATCGCGAGACCCGTCTCGAACGCGAGGGCGGCAACCGCGGTGGCAATGGCGGTTGAAATCTCGCGGATCGTCCGGATCGGTGGGAACACACTGCCGCGCTCCAGATCCGCCTCACGAACCGCTCCGGCAAGCGTTCGAGCGGCCGTCGAGAACATCGCGTCGGTGACCCGCCGGGCGCCGGACGCGATCACACCCAGCGCCAGGCCGGGGAAAATATACGCGTTGTTCGCCTGCCCCGGGACGAACGTCTGACCGTGAACCTCCACGGGCGGAAACGGGCTGCCACTGGCGAACACAGCGCGGCCGTGGCTCCAGGTGTACGCGTCCTCCGCCGTGCACTCGGACTTCGAAGTCGGGTTCGACAGCGCGAAGACGATGGGCCTCGCGTTGATGGCCGCCATGGCCTCGACGACGGGCCGCGTAAACGCCTGCGGTTGACCTGACGCGCCAATCAGGGCGGTGGGCTTCAAGGCCTGCACGGCCGAGAGGAGGTCAGGAATGGCCTCGTAGTCGTGGGCATACGCCCGCTTGTGTTCCGCGAGACCACCACGGCCAGTGACAACCAGGCCTTTCGAATCGACGAACCAACAGCGGCGTCTCGCCTCCTCGTTGGAGAGCCCGTCGCCGGTCAACGCACTGACGATGAGATCGGCGATGCCAATGCCGGCTTCGCCGGCTCCCAGAAACAGGATCGTCTGGGCCGCCAGACTCGGGTCGGGCTGCAGCCTGAGCGCAGCGTAGAGACCGGCGAGACACATCGCCGCCGTCCCCTGGATATCGTCGTTGAAGCAGCGCACGCCATGCCTGTACTTGTCCAGCAGTCGAAAGGCGTTCCTGGTCGCGAAGTCCTCGAACTGAACCAAAGCCCGCGGGAACATCCCGGTCACCGCGTGCATGAACTCGTCGAGGAGGGCATCGTACTGATCCCCTCGGAGGCGACGCTGCGGCAAGCCGCTGTATAGAGGATCCTGCAGCAACTGCTCGTTTTCCGTGCCGACATCGAGCGTGACGGGGAGACACCAGTCAGGATGGATCCCCGCACACGCGGTGTACAGCGACAGCTTCCCCACCGGGATGCCCATGCCATTGGCGCCCAGATCGCCCAGGCCGAGAATCCGTTCGCCATCGGTCACCACGATGGCCCGAACGGGACCGTAGGGCCAGTTCTGTAGGACCTGTGCCACCCTGCCCCGATCGTGGGCCGTGATGAACAGCCCTCTCGCGCGCCGCCAGATGTGGCCATACAGCTGGCATGCGAGCCCCACGGTCGGTGTGTAGATGATGGGCATCATCTCCTGAAGGTGATCGGTGACGACGCGATAGAAGAGACGCTCGTTCCGGTCCTGCAGCGCGAGCAAGTACCAGGTACTTGTCGATGTCGGAATGCTGGTGGCGAAGGTTCTCCAGAACCTTGCGCACCTGCTGTTCCTGCGTGAGCACCCTCGGCGGCAGCAGCCCTCTCAGCTTCAGCCGATCCCTTTCTTCCTCGGTGAAGGCGGTGCCCTTGTTGAGCGTCGGGTCGTGCAACAGGTCGACGCCGGTCGGACGCAACGTCCGTGCATGCATGAGGATCACTCCGCCTTGCCCGTCGCACGCGACAGCATCACCGCGGACGAGGAGGCCATCGACTCGTAGAACGTCACGAACCGCCGCGGTTCGGGGGCATTGTACGCTTTGAGGTTCTCCGCCCACCGGAACGCGATCGGCTGGTACCACAGCTCCGCCTCGATCGTGAACGGGCCGTTGGCGCCGGCCACGTCAATCGAGTACCGGACCAGATCTTCTCCGGACCCGAAGTCGCGATCCTCGAGGGCATGGCCGTGCACGGCGACATCGTCCGGCACGACGCGCTTGTCGAAGCCGCGGGGCGGCAGTCGGTTGTCCTTCAGGTACACCACGGCGGACAGCAGGCCGGTCGTCACCGAACGGGCCTGCGTCCCCATGATTGCTTCGTAGATTTGGACCTGGTCCGGCGAGTTGATCTGCTGATAGTGAGGCTCGAACGACGCGCCGTCGCGGTCGTTGTCGTTGCCGCCGATCGCGCCGGTGGTCGCCAACTCGCCCGATGAGAACACGAGTCGTTCTTGACTGTCGCGCACGGTCACGTGGAGCCACACCCGCCTCGAGGGGTATGCCGTCGGCAGCTTGTGGCCGCTCAGATTCTGGACACGGATGTCCGTCTCCAGCCGGTTGCCGGCGCGTTCGACGGCGGCGATGGCGACCGTGCCCGCATTCGTTTGCAGAAACTCCTTCGTGCGAGCGACGGCTGCCGTCAGCTCTGCCGGTCGTGCGACGACGCCCAGATCCTGGCGGAACCGATTCAGGAGGCTCAGCATGAAGAAGTTGCCGCCACGAAAATCGTGGCGCGACAGGCCTTCGCGCGGCTCACCGAGCACGGACGCGATTGGTGTGGGCTGTTCGACCACGGGCATATGGCACGACTGGCAGCTGTGCGTGGCCCGGAAGGCGCTCTGGAGCCACTCCTGGTAGGGCACCTGCTCCGGGAATTCACCAATCGGTTTGCCGGTCGCGTCGAGCGCGTGCGTGTACAGCGTGTGGCACGTGGCGCAGACCTCGGATTGCTGGAGGTGCGTCGCCTTCGCGGGGCGGAACCCCGAGGCCGAGTGCATGACCGAGATCCGGCCCGCGTCCACCTCGTACGGGCCGACAACCTGGCGCTGCCCGGCGGGCGTTTCCACGTCGACCGTGAAGCCGCCCGTGAAGCTCGCTTTCTGGCCCAGCTTGTCCGACGTCATCTGATGGCAGAGGGTGCAGGAGACACCTTCGACCGCCAGGGGATCGGGCGGCGGCGCGGCGCCGGTGACGTTGGCGAACACCGACAGCCGCTGGCCGCTGCGTCTGCGCCTGTGCATGCGCCATGGGCATGTGACACCGCGAGCACTCGTTCTCGATCGCGGCCTGGGCAAGGGGGTGATCCATGATTTCGCGGCGCACGCCCGCCTGCCAATACGGATCCAGCGCGGAATGCGCCATCATCGATGCGCGCCAGGTCGTGCCGATCGACGACGTCTTCGCCGGAGGGCGCGGTCAAGCCGTTGTGACAGGCCATGCAGTGCGTGGCCGATTGAAAGAGGGCGGGCGCCGGTGAGGCGGGCGGCGCCGTTGGCGGCTGCGCCATGCCCGACGCAGCCAGCCATCCCGTCGCGCTGAGAGACAGGACGACCATCGTCGTCGTCGCGGCCGTTCTCGACGTTGGCCTGGTCATGGATGCCCGTCTGCGCTACCACCCGTCAAAGAGCCCGCCGTCGAACCAATCCCACAGCAGGTACACCATGAATCGCGTGGGACGCCCCTCGCGCAGGTTGACCGGCACGCGCACGCCGGCGTTCAGCATGACGTGCTGACGCGCACTCAGCGTCACCTGCATCTGCGGCGCCATGTCCCAGTGCACGCGCGAGCCGCTCTCCAGCTCGCGCTCGCCGAGGATTTCGACCATCGGCGACCAGGAACGGCCGAACTCGCCTTGCGTGAAGCTCCGGCCCAGGACGGCACGCCAGAAGACCTCGTCCGCATGGTCGCGGTCGATCGGGAATCCGGCGCCTCCCTGCACCTGGAGGAACGCGTCCGCCGGCAGGATCTGTCCGAATGCCAGGAACGGCTCGACGACCGTCGTCCCGCCTCCGATCCCGCGTTCGGTGCTGCCGGTCGGCACCACGACCTCCACGGCCCCGCTGAGGATGCTGCCCTTCGGCAGGCTGTGCAGCAACGCTCGCTTGAAGGCGAACGCGAGATCGCCGACGCCGCCGGTCCAGTCGCCGGGACTGCGCTCCGCGAAGGCGAGCGGCACGACCATCTCCCATTGATTTCGCGCACCGATCCGGCGCTCGTAGACGAAGGTGTTCGTGACAGTGCCGTCCGAGGCCGCCACCGTGAGCACGGCCTCGTCTTCAGGGTAGGCCTTCTCCGTAACCAACGCGCGGGGGAGGTTCAGCTCGCCACGAGGCCACGCGTCGCTCTGACAGAAAGTTCTGATGTGCTGCAGCGCCCGCTCGAGGTCCGCGCGGTCGAGCGCCTGGCCGAACGCGGGCATCAAGCGGCTGAAGCCGCGCGCCGGCCCCCCCGCGTGAATGACGGCGAGCCAATCCGCGTCGGGCTCTCGCGTGGCGAACCGGCAGTCCGTGAAGTCGGGTGCGGGAACCGGGTAGTCCGACGCGGCCGCGGGCCTGCCACGGCCGTCGCTTCCGTGACAGGCGGCGCACGCGGACTCGTAGACCTGGCGGCCCGTCCGTGCGCTCTGCGCCAGAGCATCGGCTGCGAGCGCGAGCGCCCCCGGCAACACACACAACGTGATGAGGTGTCGAGTCACGTGCGCCCTCGGCGCCAGAGCGAGCGCCCAGACTCGTCGGGGAGCTTCACCGTCGTCTCGCCCTTCGTGAGCTCCCGGGCAAGAACAACCGCTTTGTCGCCGATCATCACGCGTGAGCCGAGAACCGCGAGCGTATCACCTTCGGCCAGTCTCAGCTTCTTGTCGCTCAGGAACGATGCCGGCCCCCGGCTGGGGCATGAAGCCGGCCTGGGACGGCCAGTAGAGCGAGCCCGATCAAGAAGGCCTCGATACAGAGCGCGTGGCGAGAATCGGAGGCGATCCTCCGAGACCTTGGTGTCGCCTCGCACGTCATGAGCGGATGCTGCGCATAGTCCTCCTCTTCTTGGACTTCTTCGTGGATCCATGGCGGTCCGGAGAACGTCGTGCGGATTGCCTCCGAGTGCGCTCGTGCTCGAGCCGGACGCGCCGGCCGACACGTGATCACGCGTCCATCCAGCGTCGAGAGAAATCTCCCAAGCCCTCGAAAAATCCCGCAGGGCGTTCGGCGTTTCGGCGTGCCGCAGCGCTGCCAGCGGCCGCCGGATTACAGTCTGCACCGGCACGCTTGTTGCGCCTCGGGAGTGCAAGTCATCGGGGGAAGACATGGGGCACGTGGGTCATTGCCTGCTCCCTGACGGCGAAACCGTCCTTCGAGGTGCCGGAGATCCTCGTCAGACGGCTCTTCGAGCGCAATGCGCGGCGCATGATCGACGGCCTGCGGCATGAGATTGCGCTCCGCACCCGACGGGACGCGAATGCACGTGCTGGCCAATCACGGAATCCCTGACGCGCGAGGCGAGCCCTTCACACAGGACGTCTCGCGTGTCCTCCTCAGTCTCGACACGTGTGCCGGCGGGCTCGACGAGGCGGAGGCGGCCCGGCGTCTGAACGAGGTGGGACCGAATCGCGTGGACCCACCCGCGCCGGCCTCGGCACTCGCGATCCTCCTCGACCAGCTGCGGAGCGTCGTCGTCCTGCTGCTGCTCGCCGCGGCTCTCGTCTCGCTCGCCTTCGGCGACCTGATCGAGGCGGCGGCCATTGCGAGCGTGCTCGTCATCAATGCCGCGCTGGGCTTCGTGGTGGAGCTGCGGGCGCGCCGCGCCATGGAGGCGCTGCTCGCCATGGACGTCATGCGCGCGTTCGTGCTGCGCGATGGACGACCGCAAAGCGTGGACGCGCAGCAGCTCGTCCCCGGAGACGTCGTCGAGCTCGGACCGGGACAGACGGTGCCCGCCGATGGCCGGCTCGTGATCGCGACCGATCTGCGGACGAACGAAGCGGCGCTGACCGGCGAATCGCTCCCCGTGTCGAAGGAGGCCGACCTCGTCCTCGCGTCCGAGACGCCGCTCGCCGACCGCCGCAACATGGTCTACAAGGGCACGACCGTGGCCGCCGGCGCCGCACGGGCCGTGGTCACCGCAACGGGCAGGCTGACCGAGTTCGGCCGGATTGGAGTGCTGGTCGGCGGTATCCGCGAGGAGCGCACGCCGCTGGAGCGGCGCCTCGACGCGCTCGGTCACCGCCTGGTCTGGGTGACGCTGGCCGTCGCCGCCGCCGTCGGCGCGCTCGGCGTCCTGCAGGGCGCGCCACTCGCGATCATGCTCGAGACCGCGATCGCCCTCGCCGTGGCCGCCGTGCCGGAAGGCCTGCCGGCCGTGGCCACGATCGCCCTCGCCATCGGACTGCGGCGCATGGCCCGACGTCACGCACTCGTACGCCGCCTGCCCGCCGTCGAGTCGCTCGGGTCGACGACGATCGTCTGCACGGACAAGACCCGCACGCTCACCTCCGGCGACATGACGGTCGTGTGTGTGCGGGCGTGGGACGCGACGTTCGATCCGCGAGACGACCTCGCCGCACGGGCACAGCCGACCGGACAGCTCGATCGGATCATCGCGGCGGCCGTCCTCGCCAGTCGACCGCAGGCCCACGGGGAGAGCACGGTGCCCGCCGACCCCGTCGATGCGGCGATGCTGCGCGCCGGGCAGGCCCGCGGCATCGAGCGGCCCGCTCTCGTCTCCGATCGACCCGCCGTCGGGCTGATTCCGTTCTCGAGCGAACGGAAGCTGATGGCGTCCTTCCATCAGCGCGGCCCAGGCCTCGAGGCGTACGTGAAAGGCGCGCCGCGCCGCGTGCTCGATCGATGCACGCGCGTCCTGACCTCCGACGGTGACGCGGCGATCGACGCGGACGGCAGGGCCCGGCTGCTGGCGCTGAACGACGAGCTCGCAGCCGCGGGTCTGCGCGTGCTGGCGGTGGCGTCCGGGCCCGTGGCGAGCAGCGAGGAGCAGCGCGCTCCGCGACCTGATGTTCGTCGGCTTCGTGGGCATCCAGGATCCGCCGGCGCCCGGCGTCAAGGCGACGATCGCCAGGCTGCGCGAGGCGGGGCTGCGCACGATCATGATCACGGGCGATCAGCGCCTGACGGCACGCGCCATCGGACGCGAGCTGGGACTGCTCGAGTCCGACGCGCAGGTCATCGACGGCCGCGATCTCCACCAGCTCACGCCAGACGAGCTCATGGCGCAACTCGCCACCGTCGGCGCATTCAGTCGCGTCTCGCCAGAAGACAAGCTGACCATCGTCCGGGCGCTGCAGGCGCGGGGCGACATCGTCGCGATGCTCGGCGACGGCGTGAACGATGCGGCCGCGCTCAAGAAGGCGGACGTCGGGGTCGCCATGGGCGTCCGCGGCACGGACGTGGCCAAGGACGCCGCGGCCATCGTGCTGCAGAACGACCGGTTCGAGACGATCGCCGCCGCCGTCGAGGAAGGGCGCATCGTCTTCGACAACATCCGCAAGTTCGTCTTCTATCTCTTCAGCTGCAATCTCGCCGAAGTGCTCGTGCTGCTCGCGGCGGGCCTGGCCGGACTGCCGTTGCCGGTGCTGCCCCTGCAGATCCTCTGGCTCAACATGGTCACCGACACCTTCCCTGCCCTGGCGCTGGCCGTCGAGCCTGGCGACGCCGGTGTCATGCAGCGGCCGCCGCGCGATCCACAGGAAGCCCTCCTCTCCCGGGCGTTCCTCGGCCGCATCGCCGGCTATGGGCTCCTCATCGCGGGAGCCACGCTCGCGGCCTTCGTGTGGGGCCTCACCTACGCGCCCGACAAGGCCACGACGATGAGCTTCATGACGCTGGCGTTCGGCCAGATCTTCCATCTCGGAAACGCGCGGAGCCAGGAGCCGGTGCTGCGCCCCGACCGCGTCCTGTCCAATCCCGCCGCGCTGGGCGCCGTCGCGCTGGCGGGGTCGCTGCAACTCGCCGCGTGGCTCGTCGAGCCGCTCGCACGGACGCTGGCGGTGGCTCCGCTGGGCGTCACCGAGTGGATCGTCGTCGTCACGCTGTCGGCGATACCCGCGATTGCCGGCCAGACCCTCAGAGTGTGTCGGGGGTGAGCGAGGTCGGACGCGGACTCCTCCCATCTGAGTGGGGATTTCTCCGCGATCGCTGACGTTCGGTCAGCTGTTCCGGCTGCGTCGGCGACGTGGCGCGGAAGGAATCGGGATTGCAGTTGTCAGCGCAGGCGGCCTCCGCCGCCGAAGGAGGGGCATCATGACGGTCAGCTTCGTATGGGCACGCGCGCTGGTCGTGCTCGGCGCGGCGGCGCTGGTTGTCTCCTCGGCACCGGTGCCCTCGGACGATCAGCCGGCGGGCCGGCGGTACGCCCTCCCGATGTCGCTGGTCGAGGAGCATGCCGAGACGTACGGGACGCTGCAGCAGGCCTCGAGCTTCGGTGGCGAGCTGGGTGTGGCGGCACGGGCGTTATCGGCCCTGTTGGAGCCGCACGTCGAGAAGGAGCACCGCTTCGCGTTGTCGATGCTCAAGGTGCTGCCGCCACTCTCGCGCGGAGAGATCACGGCGGACATGGAGGAATGGCTGCTCGCAGCCACCCTGCTGCGCGCGGAGCTCGAGACGCTGAAGCGCGAGCACCGGGCGATTGCGGTGGCCGCGGATCAGTTCTCGCGAGCCGCGTGGGCGGAACGGCGCCCCGAATACGCGCTGACCGCCCAGCGCGTCGTGCGCCACATGCGGATGGAGGAGGAGGTGCTCTATCCCGCGGCGATGGTCGCTGGCGACTACCTGCGCCTCAAGCTCGGGCCGGTGCGGTCGACTGAGACGGCTCTCGCTGGAAGCCGGGGGACGGAATGAACGCCTGCTCCACGTTCTACAACGCTACTCTGGAGCCGGGGTCGGATCCGTCGCAACGAGAATCCGTCCAAACACGGGTGCCCTCCTAGGTGGAGGGGCATGCAGGCCTCGTGCCCGTGCCGACGAGTCTCGAGGGCGGCACGCTGGTTGCGTATACTCGCTTCCTGCAGTCCCGCGCACCGACTCTCGTCGATCTCGTTCTCGCGAGTCGAGCCGTTCACGTGGCGGGGCCACCTGGAGGGCCGTATGCAGAGTCTCCTGTCGAGGGCGTCGATCGGCGCCATCCTGTTCGCCGTGTGCGCCATCGGGAACGAAGCGAGCGCTCAGGATGCACAAGCAGCCCAGAAGAGCTCCATGGCGATCCCGTCAGCCATCCAAACGGACCATCAGCAGTTGCGCGACGACCTCGTCCGTGCCCTGGCCGACAAGGGCGCTGTGGGCGATGCGGCCAGAGCGATCGAGCGCGTGCTGATCCCCCATCTGAAGCACGACGAAGAAGTCGTGCTCTTGCCGCTCGGTCTCGTGAGGCGCCTCGTCGAGAACGAAACGATACCCGACACGGCGCGCGTGCTTGCTGTCGTCGCGCAAATCGAGCGGGAGCTCCCGCAACTGCTGCAGGAGCATCGCGCGATCCTCGATGCGGCGCGACGGTTGAAGGAGGCAGCCGGACGTGAAC
Source organism: Vicinamibacterales bacterium (assembly GCA_963834365.1). Lineage (GTDB taxonomy): Bacteria > Acidobacteriota > Vicinamibacteria > Vicinamibacterales > Vicinamibacteraceae > CAWJAP01. The sequence continues at coordinate 101,389 of CAWIBS010000035.1, forward strand.
GGAAGCCCGAGTTTCTGGGCCTCGCCGAAAGACTCTGGCTCCATGCCGTCATGGAGGATCAGGTGCTCTATTACACCAGCATCCTCGTGGGGCGGCACCTCCAGCTGAAGGAAGGCACCAAGACCAAGGCCCGGTGAGACGGTCAGAACCTCCGCCCGACTCGTGCCGTCGGGAATCGCGGCTCGGATCACGGTCGACGCCAGCCTGGAGCTTACAGCGAGGCGTGCTCCAAATCGTGCGCAGCCTCCTCGCCAACGCCGGAGAACCGCGATCGGATTTCCTGTGCGCGCGCCAGGGCCGCTTGGACGTGCGGCGCGATATTGTGTTTGCCCACGTGCTCGACGAATTCGGCTTGATCGAGAAACGCCGCGGGTTGATTCAGAGCGCCACACAGCACGAGCGTTCGACCGGACCGCTTCAGGCGATCGCTGAACCCCTCCAATGCATGCAAACCGGTGGCGTCGATGGCCGTCATGTTCCGCAGACGCAGGATGACGATGGGCGCGAACTTCGAGAGATCGGCCGTCGCATCGATCAGCTTGTCCGTCATGCCAAAGAGGAATGGCCCGTGGATGCGGAGAATCGTGACGTACGAAGGAATGTGCTTGTCCTGTAGCACGTGAGCGCGACCATCCTCGATGTACTCACGCGTCACCGTCGAGACGCTCGTGGTTTCGGTGACGCGATAGATGTACAAGAGTGCGGCCAGGGCCATGCCCGTTTCGACCGCGAGCGTCAGGTCGGCCATCACGGTCAGGGCGAACGTGATGACCCACACCGATTTGTCGGCCCAATCGAGGCGCCAGATGCTGGCAATCTCTCGCCACTCACCCATGTTGTAGGCGACCACGAAGAGTACGGCTGCCAGTGTGGCGAGCGGGACGTACGCGGCAAGCGGCGCCAAGAAGACGACGACGGCGAGCAGCGTCACCGCATGGACCATGCCGGCGATAGGAGTCTTCGCACCGGATCGATAGTTGGTGGCGGTCCGCGCGATGGCACCCGTCACGGGGATGCCGCCGACCAACGGCACAACGAGGTTCGCGACACCCTGGGCGAGCAATTCGGCATTGGAGTTGTGCCGGTCGCCCGTCATCGTGTCGGCCACGACCGCAGACAGCAGGCTCTCGACAGCGGCCAGGATCGCGACGGTCAGCGCAGCGGGGAGGAGCGGCAGAATCAGATCCGCCCGGAATTGCGGCACCTCGATGGCGGGAAGGCCGCTGGGGATCCCGCCGAACCTCGATCCGATCGTCTCGATCGGAAGCTGAAACACGGCCACTGCTGCCGTTCCCGCCAACAGCGCCACGATGGACCCGGGCAGCCGCGGGACCCACTTGGGCACGAACACGACGATCGCAAGGGAGGCTGTGGCAAGCCCGAGTGCGATCGCGTCGGTGGTGTGCAGGGAGGTGGCGATGACAGCCATCCGCGCAAAGAACTCGCGGGGTGCTTCAGCGAGCTGGAGACCCAGGAAGTCCTTGATCTGGGTGGAGGCGATGAGGAGCGCGATGCCGTTCGTAAACCCGAGGACCACGGGGCGGGGGATGAACTTCACCGCTTGCCCCAGGCCCGTCAACGCCAGGAAGAGCAGAATGACGCCGGCCATCATCGTGACCATCAGCAGGCCGGAGAGCCCATGCTGGGCGATGATGCCCGCGACGATCACGACGAACGCACCGGTTGGGCCGCCGATCTGGATCCGCGATCCGCCCAAGAGCGAGACCAGGAACCCTCCGAGAATGGCGGTGTAGATGCCGGCCTGTGGTGTGACGCCTGAGGCGATCCCGAAGGCCATCGCAAGCGGGAGCGCCACGACGCCGACCGTCAGACCCGCGATGAGGTCCGAGGTGAGCGTCTGCCGGCCGTAGCCCCTGAGGCAGTCGAGGAGCTTCGGCTGCCAGTTGCTCCATGGAAGGCGAGCGGGGAAGGCGGTCACGCGCGCTGGCTGCCTTCTTGATTCATCTCGCCAAGCATGGCGAGCGTTTCGTTCAGGTGGGAGTAGAAATACTGCTTCAGCAGATCGAGCACCTGGAGCAGCACGGGATCGCGGACGGCGTAGTAGACCTGGTTCCCGGCCTTCCGACTGACCAGCACCTGCTTCGCCCTGAGCACGCCGAGATGCTGTGAGAGGTTGGCCTGTTCAACCTGCAACAGCTCCATCAGCTTCCCTGCGGGCAGCTCGCCGTCGTGCAGCGCCTCGACGATGGCGATGCGGGTCGGGTGGGCGAGCGCTTGAAAGATCTGGGCTTTGAACTTCCGAAGGGCGTCTTGCATTAGAATTAATATATTCGATATATCGAATATACGCAATGTGCCATTGGGGTGGGTCACACACCGTAGTTGCGCTCTACCCGCAGGACCACGCTGCGGGGGATACCGGTCAGAACGGTGAAAACCCTGGCGATTCCAAACCGTGGCGTCTGCAGGTGATGTCAGATCGGATCGGCGTAGGCGATGACAATCAGCGCCGCCGCAGCCAGGGTCAGCAGACCCAAACGATCGAGCCGGGAGCCCCGCCCCATGATTCGCTTGTGGAGGCAACGGCGGGGACGGAGGAAAACGGCCTTTACAAAGAAACGGGAGCAACAAAGGCGAACGGAGAAATCTCGAAGAATCTGGCTTTGGACTTTGGCCGTTGGGCGTTGGCTGCCAAAGCCCAAAAGCCAACAGCCAGAGCCCGTGCAACAGGCTCTAACGCTCCTGGATCGACTCCAAGTGCTTGACCAGTGCCTGGATCTTCGCCTTGATCGACGCCTCGTCCGATCCCTCCGTCGTCTTCGAGAAGGCGTCACCCCAGACGGGCATCTGCGAGTCGCCGTGGGCCTTCACGACCTGCCGGCCGTCGATCTGTTGATAGACCCGTTCCGCCGGGAACACGCCTTTGTTTCGCTTCGCAATCTGGGTCAGATCGGCGGGTGGGCGGCGTAGGAACACGGCGACCGCGCCATTGCCTCGTCCGGACTCGCCGTGACAGCTCGCGCAATACGTCGTGAAGACCGCGCGGCCATCGGCCGACCCCTGCTGAGCCGCATGCGACTCACCACCCCTTGCGGGCGCAGGTGCCGCGATCACCACAGCCACCGTCACCATGAGCGACATCATCGTCATCGTCGTGCTCCTGCGTGTCATGCCATCCTCCTTCGTCGCGACGGCCAGGCCGTTGCCGCAGCCGGTTCGTGGCGTGCCCGGCGCCTTCGAAGCGAGCGTCGGCCTGAAGTAAGCACGCATCGTACCGCCAGTTGACGCCTGATTTGCGTTGGCCGGGCGCCTTTCTCGACTGCGGAATTCTAAGCGGTCGCGAGGATTAGCCGCGCCGGGAACCCCGTTCACCCGCGACGCTCAGGCACGGCGGCGGCCAGCACATCGACGCGGCAGGCCTCGGTTCACGGGGTTCGGTGATTCCGCGGTTCATCGAGCGCCTCGACTCGGACTGCCGTCACTTTGTACTCGGGTGCTCCAGTCAGGCGATCCCGAGACCGGCCTGTCACGCGGTTGAGGAATACGTCCACGTCGTGGAAGGTGGCAAACAGCTCGCCGGGCTTGCTACGAGCCGTGACGTGGAGCGGGAGCACGGCCTCGCCGTACCGGCTGACGATCCGCACCCGCTCGCCGTCGCCGACCCCGGCGCGCGCAGCGTCGATCGGCGCCATCTCCACGAGATCGGTCGGCCGCAGCTGCCTGTTCGGTGTCCGGGTGGTCATGGTGCCCGCATTGAACTGGTAGAGCGTGCGCCCGGTCGTGAGGAGAAACGGGAACTGCGCGTCGACGGCTTCGGCGGTCGGGGTGAACGTCACGGGACGGAGGCGTGCTCGCACGCCGTTGCCGAACCCGTCGCAATGCAGGATCGCGGTTCCCGGGTGATCCTCGGAGGGGCATGGCCACTGAAGCCCTCCGCGCTCCAGCCGGCCGTAGGTAATGCCTCGGGCACCGGGCCACACGGTTCGAATCTCGTCCCAGATCGACTCTGGTCCCGCGTACTCGAAGTGCGCGCCGAACCCCATCGCGTCCGCCACCTGGCAGACGATGGCCCAGTCGGGCCTCGAGCCTCCGATCGGGCGAATCGCCCGTCGGACACGCTGAATGCGACGCTCGGCGTTCATGAACGTGCCGTCCTTCTCGAACGAGGAACATGCGGGGAGGAAGACGTGGGCATACGCCCGGGCCGTTTCGTTCAGGAACAAGTCCTGCGCGACGAGGAGCTCGAGCGCGCCAAGGGCGCGCGCGGTGTCGGCCACGCTCGGATTCGTCAGCAGGATGTCGTACCCGATGGCCCAGAGCGCCTTGAGGCTGCCGGCGGCGGCCGCGTCGAGCATGTCGAGCAGCCGCAGGCCGGGCACGTCGGGCACCGGCGCCCGCCAGACCGGCTCGCACGCGGCGCGGCCGGATGCCATCGACACGCCTCCGGTCAACGAGGCCGGCTCGCAGCCCATGTGCGCGGCGCCCTGGACATTGTTCTGCCCTCGCAGCGGGTTGACACCGGACCCGGGCTTGCCGATGTTGCCCGTCAGCAGCGCCAGGTTCGCGAGCGCCATCACGGCCTCCGTGCCCTGCACGTGCTCGGTGAGACCGAGGCCGTGCACGCTCATCGAGGGCTTCTCGCCGGCATAGAGTCGGGCCGCCTCGCGAATCAGCCGCGCCTTGACCCCGGTGACGCCCGCGGCGCGTTCGGGCGTCCAATCCTCGATGGAACGGAGGTACTCGCCGATCCCGTCGACTCGCGCCGCCAGGAAGGAGTCATCGCAGAGCCTCTGCTGCACGATCGAGTGCGCAATCGCGCTCAGCAGCGGGACGTTCGTGCCGGGACGCGGCGCCAGGTGCACGTCGGCGTATTCGGTCAGCTCGATCGCGCGAGGATCGATCACGATCAGGTGAGCGCCGGCGCGGGCGGCGCGCTTGATGCGCGCCCCGACAATCGGATGGTTCTCGGTCGCATTGGCCCCGCAGACGAGGATCGTCCGCGCCCGCTCGATATCGTCGAAGCTGTTGGTGGCGGCCCCCGCGCCGAGGATCTCCTTCAGGGCCGCAGCGCTGGGCGCGTGGCACACGCGTGCGCAGCAGTCGACGTTGTTGGTGCCGAGCACGACTCGCGCGAACTTCTGGATCAGATAGTTGTCCTCGTTCGTGGCCCGGGCGGAACCCAGGACCCCGACGCTCGGCGGCCCGTGTCGATCGCGAAGCCGGCGGAAGCCGTCGGCCACGAACCGGATGGCTTCGTCCCATGACGTGGTCTGCCACGTTCCGTCGCGCCGGATCATCGGCTCCGTCACACGGTCGGTCGCCGACACGAATCCCGTGGCGTAACGGCCCTTCACGCACAGGTGGCCCTTGCTGACCGGCGCCTCGTCGACCGGTCGGACGGCGACGATGCGTCCGCCGAGCGTGCCGACCGACAGCTCGCAGCCCGTGCCGCAGTAGGGGCAGGTCGTCCGCGTCCAGTCGGTCGGGATGCCGAGTTCCACGCGGCTGCGGTCCTCGAGCGCGCCGCTCGGGCACGTGTCGACACATGCCCCGCAACTGACGCAGCGGCTCTCGAGCAGACTCGGACCGTCAGGGCGAACTTCGGTCCGATCGCCCCGGTGCCAGAGGTGCCACACACGCTGCCCCTGGACTTCGTCACAGATGCGGACGCAGCGATAGCAGTTCACGCATCGCGACATGTCGACATCGATGTAGGGGTGCGAATGGTCGACGAGCATCGGATCGGCACGACCATGCAGCTCGCGCTCGACACCGTACTCCGCGATGTACCGGTGGAGCTGGAAGTTCAGGGTCCCGCCGATACGCGGCGTCGGGATAGGTGCGCGCGATCAAGGCGAGCAGCGATCGCCGGAGCGCCTCGATCTCCGGCGTGTGCGTCTCGATGGCCATGCCCTCGGCAATCGGCGTCGTGCACGCGGCCACCGGCCGTTCCCAACCCGCAACATGCACCACGCACAGCCGGCACCCGCCATGGGGCGCGAGGCGCGCGTCGTGGCAGAGCGTGGGCACCCGCACGCCCGCCGCGTGCAGCGCCTCGAGGATCGGCGCGCCTTCCCGTGCCAGACACGGACGTCCGTTGATCAGGAGACGAAGCATGGCTCGATCTCGTCGGCGAAGTACCGGAGGATGCTGGCGCTGAACTCGGCCAGGCCCGTGCCATGGCCGCACAGGCTCGTGAGCGCCAAGGTGCGAGTCAGCTCGCGCCACTCGTCGCGGTGAGACGCCGGCGCCCGGCCAGCCGAGATGACGCCCCGGAAGATCTCCTCGAGTCGTCGCGTGCCCAGGCGACAGGGCGTGCACTTGCCGCACGACTCGTATGCCCCGAAGTCGAAGACGTGATGCACGAGCTCGGGAATGCTGGTCCCCTCGTCGAACGCCACCACGCCTCCGTGGCCGACGCTCGCACCAATGGCGCGCAGCTCGTCGAAGCCGAGCGGCGTGTCCAGCAGCCACGGCGGGATGATGCCGGCAATCGGCCCCCCGACGATCAGGCCTTTCAGCGTTCCCGAGCGGAGGCCGCCGCCGAGCTCCTCGACGACGCGGCGCAGCGGCATGCCGAACTCGACCTCGTACAGGCCGGGTCGCCGGAAGAGCGAGTTGAGCGACAGGACCTTGGTGCCTCGGCTCGTCGAGAACCCCATCTCGCGATACGCATCGGCCCCGCGCTCCACGATCCATGGGACAGCGGCCAGTGTCTCGACGTTGCTGACGAGCGTCGGACGGCCGAAGAGGCCCGCCTCCGCCGGATACGGCGGCCTGGCCCGCACTTCGGGCCGCCGTCCTTCGATCGCATTGAGGAGCGCCGTCTCTTCACCACAGACGTAGCTGCCTCGACCGACCTCGAGCTGCACGTCGAAAGACGAGCGCCCGCCCGTGACGTCGGCCAGAATGCCCGCCTGGCGAGCCTCATCGATGGCCGCGGCGAGCCGCACACGAGCCAGCGGATACTCGGCGCGCACGTACACGACGCCGCGTCGCGCGCCAATGGCGTGCGCGGCAATGGCGAGGGCCTCGATCAGGACGTGCGGGTCGTCTTCGAGAATGAAGCGGTCGATGTAGGCGCCGGGGTCGCCTTCGTCGGCGTTGGCCACGACGTATTTCTCGGGTCCGGCGTGATCGAAGACGGCGCGCCACTTTCGTCCGGTCGGAAAGGCCGCGCCGCCGCGGCCCCGGAGCTCCGAGCGCTCGATGGTGCGGACGAGGTCCTCGGGACTTCGCTCGAGGGCGGCCTCGAGCGCACGATAGCCGCCGCGCGATCGGTAGCGGTCGAGCCTCCGCCCCGCTGGCCCGCCTGCGTGGCGAAGGATGACGGCCTCGCGCGCATGCACGGCCACCTCGGGGCGATCCGTTCCTCCTGCGCCAGCAGGCGCGCGATAGCACTGGCCGAGGCAATAGACTCGCGCCGCATCGGCACAGGCCGCCTGCCAGCGATCCGGGTCCGCGCCTCGCGCGACGAAACACGCCAGACCGCGGCACGCGCGATTCGCGAGCTCGACACCGGACAAGTGGTAGAACGACTCGACGTCGGCCGTGGCCATGGGTTGATGCACCGCAAGCGGAGTGCCAGGCGCTCGCCGCTCCGAGAACGGCCGCCCAGCCCGATCCCGACCTCGCACGCCCGGATCTCGAGCGGAATTCTCCGCAGCGCCTGCGAATGATTTCGACGGTCCCAGACCGTGTCACCCGACATCCAGCGGGAGACGGCGCGGCGTGTGCTCCCACTCGTCCGAACCGGGGCTCCCGATCTTGAATGCCACTTGCGGGAAGAGACCCGTCTCGGGGAGCAAGTCGGCCACCTCCGCGCGTTGGGCGGGGCGCTGCATGACGGCGCTCATCGGTTGCATGTCGAGCATCAACGTCGTGGTCGTGAGGAAGAGACGCTCGAACACCTGGCCAGCCCGCATCTGGGCAAACGGGTCATCGGTTGTCGTGCTCACGACACCTATCAATGGCGCCGTCACCACGGACGTCGCCTCAGCGTGTGCGCTCGATGCGCCCCAGTCAGCCCACGGGACTGAGAGTCGAGGACGCCCCGGTTGCACCAGCACTGCGTCAGCGGCGAGCCGTTCCAGCGTGCGCTTCGTCGCGACGTTGTCGGTCAGGAACAGGCGGCAGTTCGGCTCGAGGCTGAGTTGCTCGAGGCGCTCGCGCTTGGCGGCGAAAATTGGACGCTCGCCGAAAGGGCGCCGGGCCGTGTGCCGCCGCGTGATCGCCAGGAACAACTCGGTCAGGTGAGGGCGCCACGACCGCGTCGAAGCCGGGCTGAGCACGGCGTCGGCGATCACCTCCGGCCGCGACGGGCGCGGCTCCACGACGCAGCGCATGCCGAAGTACTCGGCCGCGATCGAGAGATTCTCGAGCGCACAGCCCAGGCTGATGTACAGCTCGTGCAGGTCCGGGCCTTCGGCAACCTGCCACCGTCCCACGTCCGCACGGATGCCAATCGTGTGGCCATCGGCGGTGAACGTCCACGGTTGGACATTGTGCTTCGACGGCGCCAGGATGGCGTACCGAAGCAGGAAGCGCGCCTTGCGGTCCATGCTGCCCTGCGCAGGGAACTCGAGGTCTGTGATCGCCCACGGAGAGTCGGGAGGCATGGCCGTCTTTCTGCAACCAGTGTGCCGCGCACCCCATGGAGTGTGGCAAGCACGTCATCTGGCCGGCGGGTCTGGCAGATAGTCGTCGCCAGGCAGGGGCCGGCTGTTGGCGAGTTCGGCCGATCGGCCGAACTCGCGCACGAGCGACCGAAGGAGCGCGCGCCGGATGAACCGCGACGCCGGCCCGATGAACCTGAAGTAGCGTCTGAACTTGCGCCAGGCGGCTTCGTCCGTGGCATCGACGCGGACCTCCAGCTCGACGTGCGAGGCCTGGGCGGCTCTCGGCGACACACGAATGGCCCACGCGACCTTCACGAAGTCCGGGACCGCAAACGCCGCGTACTCCGCGGCGTTGGCCACGTGCACGAACGGGATGTTCAGCCGCCAGACCTGGCCGATGGCGCCGACCGCGACCTCGCGCGGCGGCTCGTCGATCAGGATCTGGAACCCGGGACGGCCGAGAGAGGACGTCAGGCCGTCGAGCCGTACGCCTCCCGGCGGCGGTGCCCCGTCCTTCCCGCGGTCCATCAGCGTCCGCAGCGCGAACAGCCCGCGCGTCACGCGCGAGTGAGCGAGCTCGGCATGGCGCACGTGCCGCCAGACGGCGTCGGCTGGGGCGGCGAGGTCCACGCGATCGATCTCGAGCAGACGCGCTTTCGGAATCAGCGTGTCGAGGTTGGTCAGGATTCGGCTCGTCATGACGTCCTCCCGAGCGCAGGCGATTCTCGTTCAGTGCGCGCGACGTGAGAGGTTTCTCGTTTGCTCATTGCCTCCTCCTCTCACCGGTCACGCGGATTTCAGCGCACCGCCTGGTGACTATTCCCCACTTGACGAACGGTGGGGGAAGCCGCCAGGCTCGCGCCCCGGCACTTCGGCGCCCCTGGCGCTGAATTGAGCAATGTCCATTCCCGGCGGCGTGAACTCCACTACCAGAAGTTCCCCGGGGGTCGGGTGTCCGGCCAGCGAACGGGACGCCCACCGCGTCCGGCACGCTGCCTGCATCGGCTGTTCTCCGATCGCGAGTGAAGGCTGGCGTTCGCGCTCCCTTCACGGCGAGGAGGACGTGATGGCTCTCTTCCGCACAATCGTTGCCGCGTTGGACTTCAGCGACACCTCGCACGATGCGCTCCAGGCGGCGCTCGAGCTGGCCGGCCTGGGGCGCGGACACATCCATCTGCTTCACGTGGTCCCAGACGTGCTCGGCATGCCCTGGATGGTCGAGGCTCCGGGTATGGACTTCACCGATCTGCAGCGTCGCTCGAACGAGGAGGCGCAGGAGCGGTTGACCGCCCTGGCGGCCACGCCTTCCCCGCCAACGGCTCGACGTCTCGACAGCGGTCGTGGTCGGCACGGCCGCCATCGAGATCGTGCGCTATGCAAACGAGCACGCGGCCGACGTGGTCGTGCTCGGATCGCACGGCCACGGCGTCGTGAAGCGCTACATGCTCGGCAGCGTCGCCGAGCGCGTGATCCGCCAGGCGACTTGTCCCGTCCTGGTGGTCCCGCACCGCACCCTGCGCCCGACCTCGTTCGAAGTCACAGCGGCGAGCGGCGTCGAGTCGTGAGCCCGGGCTCGTCGAGCGGAACATCCGCGAAAGGTCCTGACCATGCAACGGCCGATCGTAACGGTTGACGGCAACGAGGCGGTCGCGCACGTGGCCTATCACGCGAGCGAGATTGTCGCGATCTACCCGATTACGCCGGCCTCGCCGATGGGCGAGCTCGCCGACGAGTGGGCCACGCAGGGAGAGCGGAACGTCTGGGGCGCCGTGCCCACCATCGTCGAGATGCAGAGCGAGGCTGGCGCGGCCGGTGCGCTCCACGGCGCGATCCAGACCGGCGCGCTCGGCACGACCTTCACGGCGTCCCAGGGCCTGCTGCTGATGATCCCGAATCTGTTCAAGATGGCGGGCGAGCTGACGCCGGTGGTCATTCACGTCGCCGCGCGCACGGTCGCGACGCATGCGCTGTCGATCTTCGGCGATCACAGCGACGTCATGGCGTGCCGCGGGACCGGCGTGGCCCTGCTCGCGTCGAACTCACCACAGGAGGCGATGGACCTGGCACTCGTCGCCCACGCCGCCACGCTGCGATCGGGTCTTCCGTTCCTGCATTTCTTCGACGGCTTCCGCACGTCGCACGAGCTCGCCAAGATCGAGCAGGTCACGGTCGAGGACATCGCGCGCGATGCTCGACGCCTCGTGCATCCGCGCCCATCGGGCGCGCGCGCTCTCGCCCGAGCACCCCGTCGTTCGAGGCACGGCGCAGAACCCGGACGTCTTCTTCCAGGCGCGGGAGGCCGCCAACCCCCGCTACCGCGCGTGCCCGTCGATCGTGCAGGCGGAGATGGACCGGCTCGCCGGTCTCGTCGGCCGGCACTATCACCTGTTCGACTACGTCGGCGCTCCGGACGCGGATCGCGTGATCGTGATGATGGGATCGGGCGCCGAGACGGCGGAAGAGACGGTGCGCCATCTCGTCGATCGCGGCGAGCGTGTCGGCCTCGTCAAGGTGCGCCTGTATCGGCCGTTCTCGGTGGCCGACTTCGTCGCCTGCGTCCCGCCGACGACGCAGGCGATCGCCGTGCTCGACCGCACGAAGGAGAGCGGCGCCATCGGCGAGCCGCTGTATCTCGACGTGGTCGCCGCGATTCAGGAAGCGCAGGCCAGTCGCACGACGTCGTGGGCCGACGGCGCCTCGCGTGATCGGCGGACGCTACGGCCTCTCGTCCAAGGAGTTCACGCCCGGCATGGTGAAGGCCGTGCTGGACGAGCTGAAGCAGGAGCGCCCGGCGAACCACTTCACGGTCGGCATCGTGGACGATGTCACGGGGATGAGCCTCGCCTACGACGCGAGCTTCTCGACCGAGGACCCCGAGATCGTGCGCGCGGTCTTCTACGGGCTGGGCTCGGACGGCACCGTCGGCGCCAACAAGAACTCGATCAAGATCATCGGCGAAGAGACACCGCTCTACGCGCAGGGGTACTTCGTCTACGACTCGAAGAAAGCCGGCGCGGCGACGGTGTCGCACCTGCGCTTCGGTCCCAGACCCGATTCACTCGACGTATCTGATCACCGAAGCGGACTTCGTCGCCTGTCATCAGTTCGGCCTGCTCGATCGTCTCGACGTTCTCGGCGGTGGCGAGACCAGGAGCGGTGTTCCTCTTGAACAGCCCCTTCGGGCCCGACACGGTCTGGGGCCATCTGCCCGCGTCGATCCGGCGGGCGATCGTGGACAAGCAGCTGCGACTGTTCGTGATCGATGCCGATCGCGTGGCGGCTGACGCCGGCATGGAGCGGCGCATCAACACGGTGATGCAGACCTGCTTCTTCGCTCTGAGCGGCGTGCTCCCGCGCGACGAGGCGATCGCCGCCATCAAGCGCGCGATCGAGAAGAGCTACCGCAAGCGCGGGGAGGCGATCGTCCGCCAGAACCAGCTCGCCGTGGACCAGGCGCTCGCACACCTTCACGAATGCGCCGTGCCCGACCACGTCGACGGACGGCGATGCCCGCGCCAGCCCACGTGCCTGCCGACGCCCCCGAGTTCGTGCAGCGCGTCACGGCGCGGCTGCTGGCCGGCGAAGGCGACCGGCTTGCCCGTGAGCGCGCTGCCGGCCGATGGGACGTTCCCGACCGGGCACGTCGCGATGGGAGAAGCGCAACCTGGCGCTCGAGATCCCGGTGTGGGACGAGCGATCTGCATCCAGTGCGGCAAGTGCGTGCTCGTGTGTCCGCACGCGGCGATCCGCGCGAAGGTCTACGAGCCGGCGGGCCTCGCGGGCGCCCCGGGCGCCTTCAAGTCCGCGCCGGCCATGTGGAAGGACGCGAGCGGGCTCAGCTACTCCCTCCAGGTGGCGCCGGAGGACTGCACGGGCTGCACGCTCTGCACGTCGATCTGCCCGGTCACGAGCAAGACCGACGCCTCCCACAAGGCCATCGACATGGAGCCGGTCTCCCCCGATTCGCGAGCGGGAACGCGCCTCCTGGGCGTTCTTCGAGCGCATTCCGGAGGTGGACGCCCGCGCCTTCTCGGGCGGCCAGGTCAAGCGCGTGCAGCTCCTGCAGCCGCTGTTCGAGTTCTCGGGAGCGTGCGCCGGGTGCGGCGAGACGCCGTACATCAAGCTGCTCACACAGCTCTTCGGCGACCGCGCCGTGATTGCGAACGCCACGGGCTGTTCCTCGATCTTCGGTGCGCAACCTGCCGACGACTCCCTATACCGTGAACCGTCAGGGTCGTGGGCCCGCCTGGTCGAACTCGCTGTTCGAGGACAACGCCGAGTTCGGGCTCGGCATGCGGCTGGCGCTCGATCGACAGGCCGGCTACGCCCGCGATCTCGTGCGGGACCTGTCGAACGCCGTCGGCGAGGCGCTCGCCGCCGACATCCTGGGCGCCGATCAGTCCACGGGCGCGGGCATCGACCGGCAGCGGGCGAACGTGTCGCGGCTGAACGCGCGGCTCGCGGAGCTCGCCGATCCGCGCGCCCGCGAGCTCGCGAGCGTCGCCGACGCGCTCGTGGAGAAGAGCGTCTGGATCGTGGGCGGCGACGGCTGGGCCTACGACATCGGATTCGGTGGTGTGGATCACGTGCTGGCCTCGGGTCAGAACGTCAACCTGCTGGTGCTCGACAGCGAGGTCTACTCGAACACGGGCGGGCAGCGATCCAAGGCCACGCCGCGCGGCGCCGTCGCGCGGTTCGCCTCCGGCGGCAAGGACAGCGCGAAGAAGGACCTCGCCCTCATGGCGATGAGCTACCGCGGCGTGTACGTCGCGCGCGTGGCGATGGGCGGCAACGACACCCAGACCGTCCAGGCGTTCGAGGAAGCCGAAGCGTTCGACGGACCGTCGCTCATCATCGCCTTCAGCCCCTGCATTGCGCACGGGTACGATCTGAAGCGTGGGCTCGAGCACCAGCGACTCGCCGTTCAGAGCGGCTACTGGCCGCTGTTCCGCTACAACCCCGATTGGGCGCGCGAAGGGAAGAGCCCCCTCAAGCTCGACTCGCGCCCGCCGAGCGCACCCCTCTTGGCATATCTCTCGAGCGAGGGTCGCTTCGATCGCATGTCGCACGCCGACGACCCGCAGGCCCAATCGCTCCGGGAGGCGGCCGAAGCGGACGTCCTGGCCCAGTGGAGGCTCTACGAGCGACTCGCGGCGCTGCCCGTCGACGGCGACCCGCCCCAGAGGGGGTCGACGTAAACACGATCCTCCGTCAGAGGTAGTGGACGACCAGAATGGTCGCAGCGCCGACGATCGTCAGCAGCGCGAGCCCGACACCTGTGACGAGACGAAAGCGCCCGCGACCCACGAGCAGGGCGAGCGTGAGCTTGGCCATCGTGTTCGCGAGGATGCCGGCGGCAATCGCGACCCCGCCCGTCCCGGCGGGCAACCCGTCCCCCACGCGCCGCGCGATCGAGGCGGTCAGGGCATCGACGTCCGTCAGCCCGAGGAGCATCGCCGAGATCGTAATGCCGGGACTGCCGAACCGGCGGTTGACGATCTCGAACACGAACAGCACGGCCTGGAAGGCGGCCGCCATCTGCAGGGCGTTCCAGAGCTGCAGGGGATTGTCGTTCGTGCCCTGCGCATACCCGCTCGACAACTGGCCCCGCCGCAGATGTGCGAACGAAACCAGCACGCCGATGAAAAACGGAGGAACGAGCAAGGGCACCAGATGAGGCAGCAGGGCCGCGTTCAGCACCGCGACCGCCACGCGGTCGGACACCGCCCAGCGGACCGCGGAACCCGCGATCATCGATGAGGCGGACGAGCGCGTGCAGCCGCGTCTTTTCGACGAGCAGCAGTAGCGTGACCGCGATGACCCCACTCGCCAGCTGCATCTCGCCCGACCCCGCAAGGGCCGCCGCGGTGAGCACCACCAGGGCGGCGACTTCCGTCGTCGCATCCACGTCGCGTCGGCTGGCGGCAACATACGCCGCGACGACGAGGGCGGCGGCGGCAGCGAGACAGAGGGCGGCCATCCATCGCATGTCGTGCGCCCACATCCGGCCGGCGAGGCCGCCGAGCAGGCCCAGCAGCGTGAAGGTCCGCACGCCGGCAAAGCGCGCGTTCTCGCCCTCGGCGTGTCCCGACCATTGGCGCTCAACGCCGACCGCCGCACCGCCGAGCGTGCTGACCACGAGGGGCAAGAGCGCGTTTGACGTCACGCCGGCACCTCATGCGATTGGGCGGGATGCGGCTGGGGCCACAGACCGGCCTTGGTGGACGGAGCCCTGTCTTTTCGAGCCGGTTCGTTCACAAATCGCCGCGCGCCACCGCGGCGACGATGTCGGATTCGCTCAGGATGCCCACGAGCGCCTCGCCCTCGACGACGGGCAGACAGCCGATGCGGCGATCGACCATGAGCTGCGCGGCCTCCGCAATGGGCGTGTTGGGCCTGGTCGTCGCGACGTTTTCGCTCATGACCTCTTTGACGGGGATTACCGCGAAGGTCCGGTCGCGCGATGCGGATCCGAACCCCAGCGCCCTGACCAGTGCGCTCAGGAACAGATCGCGTTGGCTGACGATGCCGACGATGCGACCCGAGTCGTCGAGCACGGGAAGATGCCGGATTCGCTCGCTGGTCATGGTCCGATCGGCCACCGTGAGCTTGTCGTTCCGTTCGAGCGTCTGGACCGGCCGGCTCATCAGATCGCGAACCTGCGTGTTTGAAAGCACACCATCCTCCCAGCGTTGCCCTGCAGCCACCCCGTACCTGCGTCGGCTGGCACGTCATGCCTGTTTGGCGACGCTCTGAACCGGGCGATCGGCCCGCCGGTACCGCCCGTCGCGCGTGAGTACCAGGTAGCCGGATTCGACGAACGACTCGAGCACCCACCGGCCTGTCTCCGCGTCGAGATTCCAGAGTCGCTGCGCCTGCGCGAGCGTCAGGCTCAGCTCGGGCAGGCTGTCGTACTCGGCCCCCACGACGTCCCGCCAATAGCCTCGATCCATGGCTGGCGTCATATGACCCTCGCTAGGACCTCGGGAACGCCTGACCGCCGGCGATCCTTCCGCTTCGGGGGCGGCGGAAGCACGAGCACGGGCGCTTCCGACAGACACAACACGCGATACGCGGTGGAGCCCGGCTGTGGTCCGATGAGGCCCTGCTGGCTCCTCAACCCGAGCACGAGGAGCGTCCCACCCTGCTCCTTGCCGGCATCGGCGAGCACCAGCTCCGGTGTGCCGATCGTCGTTCGGACGACAACGCCCGGCGAGGTCCCGCGAACCTCGTCGGCCAGCAGCCCCAGCTCCTTCTCCGCGCGCGCCACGCGCTGTCGCTGCTGCTCGTCGACGAGGCGTCGCCACAGTTCCATCCCATGCGCTTCGTCGACGGCGTGCAGCAGCTCGAGCCGGGCGCCCCAACGCGCCGCGAGCTGCGAGGCCTCTCCGACGGTATGCCCCGTCATGTCCCCGAAGTCGACGCCGACGACGACGCGCGAGACGCGCAGGCTCGAACCATCGCGGCCTTCCTGCACGAGCGTTCGGCTGCCCGATCCGATGGCGAGCAGGGGCAGGGTCGTCTCGCGGAGGACGCGCGCGAAGGTCGAGCCGAAGAACACGCGAGAGGCGCCCGTGTGGCCCTGCGTGCCGAGCACGAGCAGATCGGCGCCGACCTCGTCGGCCGCGGCGAAGATCTGCGCGTGCGGGAGCCCGACGCGGACGAGCACGCCTGTTGGAACGTCCACCGTGGCTTCTTGTGCCCCGACTCCCGTGAGCATCACGTTCAACTCACGGCAGGCCTCGTCCTGCAGACAGTTCGCATCGTAGGTCATCGCCGCCGCCTGCACGAGCAGCGGCTCGAGCACATGCAGGAGGGTGAGCCGGGCGCCTTCACGCCTGGCGAGCGCGACCGCGTGACGGACCGTGCGTTCGGAATGCGGCGAGAGATCGAGAGGGCAGAGGATCGAAGTGGGTCGGGGCATGGTAAAGGTCGGCCTCGCGACATCGACGTCCGGCGCGCTCCTGCTTACGTCGTCACGAACTCCTCGCGTTCGACTGCCGGCGACTCATGGACCGGCACACCCACCCGCCCGACTCCTGGCACCACGAGAACGGGACACACCGCGTGCCGGACGACGCGCTCGGCGACGCTGCCGAGGAGGAGATGCGCAAACGCGCCGCGCCCGTGGGTGCCCATGACGATCAGGTCGATACCCTGCTGGCGCGCACACTCGAGAATCTCGTGATGGGCCACGCCCTCGACGATCCGCGTCGTCGTGTGAAGCGGGTCCATGTGCTCCTCGGTCGCCATGGCGCGGAGGCCCACGATCGTCTTCTCACGCCGCACTTCCAGACCCTCGGCGTACTGGGCCAGACCGGGGCCGACGGCCCAGGGCAGCTGGGAAGGGTCGGGCGTGACGTGCAGCAGATGAACGCAACTGTTGAACCGCCTCGCCAGGTCTGCGGCGTATCTGAGCGCCGCCCGCGAGGGCTCGCTGAAATCGATCGGCACGAGAATGTGGCGAATCGCAGGCATGACGTCCTCCCGTCAAAGGCAGCAGCGCGCGAAGCCGTACGCCCGTCGCGCCACCAGCGTGTCTCTGAGCAAGAGCGGTGCCGCGCGTTCGAGCGCAGTAGCGCGCGCGACCTCGCGCGAGCCCGCGAAAGGGATGCGGACTGTTCCCGGCAGGCCGTGAAATTTGCCGCGGCCGCCGCACCGATCGCGCGCAGCCCTTGCGGCATCGCCCTGGCGTGGAACTTGAAGGAGTCGACGCGAACGCTGATGGCGGCGCAGCACGAGACGCAGAAACGGAAGACGGCACCAGCAAATCGCCGGAGAGAACGCGATCAGTGGGAATATGGATGGGGAAGATTTCGCACGGAGCGTAAAATTCCCCATCTCTTGCGTCAACCTGTGCACCTCTGACTCTTGCGGAACCCATACTGGGAACGATGATGCGTAACGCGACGATTCTGGTAGTAGACGACGAGCAGCTGATTCGGTGGTCGCTCGCCGAGCGTCTGCGCGGCGAGGGCTATGAGGTGCTCGAAGCCGAAGACGGCGCCAGGGCCCTCGATGCCGTGCACGAGGGCGTGGATCTCGTGCTGCTCGACTACAGGCTGCCGGACATGGATGGCGTGACAGTGCTGCGGAGGATCAAGGAGCACGATCCGGACGTGCTCGTGATTCTGCTGACTGCGTACGCCACGGTCGAAACGGCCGTCGAGGCCATGAAGATCGGCGCCTATCACTTCGCCAACAAGCCGTTCAACCTCGATGATGTCGCCCGCACGGTCGGACAGGCGCTGGAGACAACGCGACTGCGACGCGAGGTCCGGATGCTGCGGGCATCGCAGGCCCAGCCCTACGCGTTCGATCGCATCGTCGGCGAGTCGGGTCGGATGGCGACGCTGAAGAGCCTTCTGCGAAAGGTGGCCGCGAGCCCGGCGTCGACGGTGCTCCTCACCGGCGAGAGCGGCACGGGGAAGGACCTCGCCGCCAAGGTCCTGCACTACAACAGCGATCGGGCCAGCCGGGCGTTCATGAACATCACGTGCTCGGCGATTCCGGATGCGTTGCTCGAAAGCGAGCTCTTCGGCCACGAGCGGGGCGCCTTCACCGATGCCCGGCAGCAGAAGCGCGGGCTCCTCGAGTCGGCCGACGGCGGGACCGTGTTCCTGGACGAGATCGGCGAGATGGTACCGGGCCTGCAGGCCAAGCTGCTGCGCTTCCTCGAGGAGAAGGCGTTCAAGCGCGTGGGCGGATCGCACGACATCCGGGTCGACATCCGCGTGGTGGCCGCCACGAACCGCAACCTGGAGGACCAGGTGAAGTCGGGCAGGTTCCGCGAGGATCTGTACTACCGGCTGAACGTCCTGCCGATCGCCTTGCCCCCCCTGCGCACCCACCTCGAGGACGTCCCGCTGCTGGTCGGCTTCTACATCGACCTGTTCAATCGGGAGTTCCGAAAGTCGGTCCGCGGCGCCTCGCCGGCGGCGCTTCGCGAGCTGCAGGAGTATCCGTGGCCCGGCAACATCCGCGAGGTGCGCAACGCCGTCGAGCGGGCGATGCTCCTCACCGAGGCGCCCTGGCTCGAGCCGCACGATTTTCCCGTTCTGGCGACGAAGCTGCAGACGGCGCATGGCATCGGCCTTCCGCCGGAAGGCGTCAATCTCGAGGACCTGGAACGCAGCCTCGTGATGCAGGCCCTCGAACGCTCAGGCGGCAATCAGACCAGGGCCGCGGCGCTCCTCGGGCTCAATCGGGACCAGATTCGCTATCGGATCGAGAAGTTCGCTCTGGCCAGGACCGCGTCGTAGCGCGGCTGGACGGGCGTGTCGAGGGTCGCGGCCGGCAGCGCCACGGCCATCGTCGTGCCCTGCGGCGAAGAGGCTCTCGTTCAAGAACGGCACGATGGTCGTATCGACCCAGTAGATCGAGCCGTCCTTCGCGCGGTTTCGAAGATCGCCGCGCCACACCTCGCCCGACGCCGAGAATTTTTCCGCCCAGTCCTGCGGAGTCTTACGCACTTCGGCATGGCGCGCGCGGCCATCGCCTCGAACTTCGCGCGTGGCGGTCACAGGTGGCTTCTGGCACGTCGATTGCTCGGACGATCGAGTGGCGGGAGCGCCCTCTACGCCGCCGGGAGGAATCATGGCCTGCTACGCGATGGCGACCGACCCTGGCAGTCTGCTGACCATCATCCAGGGCGAGTACCGCGAGATGCCGGGCATGCGGCTCACGCGCGCGCAGTTCCAGCGCCTGTGGCGGCTCAGTGAGATCGAGTGCCACCAGGCAGTCTCGACCCTGGTGCAGGGCGGATTCCTCGCCGAGGATGGCCGCGGCCGCCTCCACTGCGTCCTCGAACCCCGTGCCTGAGTCCGACGGTCCGGTGCGCGGATCGCTCCACGTCGAACCGGTGGGTGCGCGCGCGATCGTCCAGCACTATCTGCGCGATCTCGTATACGGCGCCAACGACGGCATCATCACGACCTACGCCGTCGTCGCCGGCGCCGCCGGTGGCGCGCTCAGCGGGCGTGCGGTGCTCATCGTCGGCGCGGCCAACCTGATTGCCGACGGCCTGTCGATGGCCGTCGGCAACTACCTCGGAATCCGGTCGCAGGAGAGCGTCCGGCGCGCGCAACGGCTGCCCGAGGAAGAGGCCAGTCCCGTACGGCACGGCGCCGCCGTCTTTCTCGCATTCACCGCCGCGGGCGCACTGCCACTCGTCCCCTACGTCGTTCCCGGTTTGCCTGTGGACGTTCGCGTCGTTCTCGCGACGATGCTGACGCTCGTTGCGCTCTTCATCGTGGGATCGCTGCGCGCAACGGTCACCGATCAACACTGGTGGCTGGCCGGCCTCGAGATGCTCGGCCTCGGCGTCGCCGTGGCGGCGGTGGCCTATGCGGCCGGCGCGATGGTGTCGTCGCTCGTGCGAGAGCTGTAGTCCGACGCGCTCTCGCGACGCACGACCAACCTCTCTCGACGATCGGCTATCCTACGTCGCTGATCCCGTCGCAATGCGTGCTTGGACACGCTGATACTCAGCCGTTCCCGGTCGGACGGTGGAGTCCGACGGCGCACGCTCCTATCTCGTCCGTAAGGAGGTCGCGATGCGAAGAGCCAACACGGTGGTCGGTTTCGCGCTGTCCTTGCTGTTGATCCCGAACCTGGCCGTCGCTCAAGCGGTCTACGGCAACATCGTCGGCACGGTCGTCGATCAATCGGGGGCCGGTCTTCCGAACGCGAAAGTGCTCATCACGGACGTGAGTCGGGCGGTCAGCTTCACCGCAACCACCAACGAGTCCGGCTTCTTCACGCAGCGCTTTCTCATCGCGGGTCGATACCAGGTCCGCGTCGAGGCCTCGGGGTTCAGCGCGTACGTGCAGGAAGTGAGCGTGTCAGTCGATCAGGAGACGAGCCTGGACATCAAGCTGCAGGTGGGCGAGGTGAGCGAGGCGGTCGAGGTGAGCGCGGGCGCGCCGCTGCTGAAGACCGAGCGCTCGGACGTGGCGACGACCTTCAGCGAGAAGACGGTCACGAGCCTGCCGATCTTGAACCGGCGCTTCACGTCGTTCGAGCTGCTGACCCCAGGCGTGCAGGCGACGACCTCGCAGACGGCGGCGAGCGAAGACCCGCAGGGCTCGTATCGGAAGGTGGTGAACGGCCAGAGCTTCGCGGGGTCCTCGCACCTCCTCGACGGGACGGACAATCACGATGCGCTCCTCGGCCTGATCGTGATCAATCCGACGCTCGAATCGATGACCGAAGCCAAGGTCACGACGGCGAACTACGACGCCGAGTTCGGCGCGACAGCCGGCGTCATCAGCGCCCAGACGAGATCGGGGACGAACGCCTTTCATGGAGCGGTGTCGCACTTTCTGCGCAACGACGCGTTCATGGCGCGCAACCCCTTCACGCAGTTCCAGAAGATTCGCGGAACGGACCGCTACATTCCGGTGACCCAGTGGAACCAGTTCGGTGGGGCGCTGGGCGGACCGGTTCTCCAGAACAAGCTGTTTTTCTTCGGCGACTATCAGGGCACGCGGCGCAACACCGGCGGGTCGGCCCTGCTGCGAGTCCCGTCACAGGCGGAGCGCGACGGCGACTTGAGCGGGCTGGGCGTCGACATCTTCGACCCGGCCAGCGGCGCCATTCCGGCGGAACGCCGGCCATTCGAGGGCAACAGGATCCCGGCCGCGCGGCTGTCTCCGCAGGCCCAGGATCTGCTCCGGCACATTCCGCTGCCGAACATCGAAGGCACCACGCGCGATCAACCAAACTATGTCGGCTCGGGCTCGATCGGGTTCGACGAGGATCTCGCGAATACGCGCTGGGACTACTATCTCAACGGCAGGACGCACATTTTCGGCCGCTACAGCCTCGCCGATTACCGGATGGACTCGCCCGGGGATCTTCGGCGAGCTCGCAGGCGGACGCGGCTTCGACGAAGCGGTGCCGTTCGCGGGCATCTCGCGGACGCGCAACCAGAGCCTGGCGGCGGGGTTCGATTACAGCCTCAGTCCGACGCTGCTGACGGATTTCCGGTTCGGGTGGTTCCGCTACCACGTCAACGTGGATCCGGGAGGCGGCGGGGACCCGGCCACCGACGCGGGCATCCCTGGCTTGAACATCGACGACTTCAGCCGCGGAATGCCGGCGTTTCTCCTCAATGGCTATGGGCCGGGCGGGAACACGGGGAATCAGTTCAACTTCGGGTACGCGCTGCAGTTCGCCCGCTGCAACTGCCCCTTGCGCCAGAACGAGCGGCAGTTCCAGTTCGTCAACAACTGGACCAAGCTCGTCGGCAACCACGCCGTCAAGGTCGGCGCGGACATCCGCCATGCCATGAACCTGCGCATTCCGAGCGACCGCCATCGCGCCGGCGAGCTGCAGTTCAATGCGGCGCGCACGCAGGGGCCGACGGGCGGAGGCTCGGCGCTGGCGGGGTTCCTGCTCGGTGACGTGAGCGTGTTCGAGCGCTACATCAGCAGCGTCAGCGACGCGGAGGAACGACAGAACCGCTGGTTCTTCTACGGACAGGACCAGTGGAAGGTCAGCCGGAAGCTCACGATCAACTACGGGCTCCGCTGGGAGATCTATCGTCCGCAGACGGTGACCGGCGCTGGCAAGGGCGGGTTCATCGACGTCGACACGGGTGAGGTGCTGATCGCCGGCGACCCGGGCGTGGGGCTCGATCTCAACGTCCAGGGTACCTTGACGACGCTTGCGCCGCGGCTTGGCGTGGCGTACCGCGTGACCGATACGACGGTTGTGCGGGTCGGCTACGGTCGAGGCTACGACATCGGCATCTTCGGGTCCGTCTTCGGTCACAACGTGACGCAGAACCTGCCCGTTCTCGCGATTCAATCCATGCAGCCGGCGCGCAACTTCGATGCGGTGTTCAACCTGGCCCAGGGGCCGCCGTCGCTCGATCCGGGCACGATTCTCGATCGCCAGCCGACCGGACCGAACGGCCGCCCGCTGCTGCCGAACGGCGTGACCGCGTTCGTGCTCCCGAAGGAGATGCGCCTGCCGACCAACGACGCGTGGAACGTCACCGTGCAGCGACAGTTGCGTGAACGACCTTGCGGTGGAAGCCGCCTACATCGGCAACAAAGGCACGCACGTGTTCGCGGGCTTCGGCGGCGACTATGACTTCAACCAGGCGACGATTGAAGGGTTCGGCACGCTCACGACCAACCAGCGCAAGCCGTTCTTCGACAGGTTCGGCTGGAGCCAGAACTTCCGCTACTACGGCAGCGACGCGAGCAACAACTATCACGGCCTGCAGTTGAAGGCAGACAAGCGTTTTTCGCGCGGCTATTCGCTGCTCGCTCATTACACGTGGTCCCGCTCCTTCAACTACACCAACACCTACTACAACATCGACCAGGACCTGGCCTACGGTCCCAACGACAACCATCGGGAGCATGTGTTCGGCCTGCACAGCGTGTGGGAACTGCCGGTCGGCAAGGACCGCCGCTACCTGGGCGATGCCAACGGAGTCGTTGACGCCATCCTGGGCGGCTGGCAGGTCAACAACGTGTTCACCTGGCAGAGCGGGCTGCCGTTCACCCCGAGCTACCGGGATTGCAACGCCGACCGCGATACGGGCTGGTGCCGGCCGGACCTCGTGGGCGAGTGGAAGCCCGAGAACCAATCCGCGGAGGCATGGTTCGTCACCACGCCGCTCGCGCCGACGGGCGCGTCACGCCCCTCACGGTCAACGGGCAGACGCTCGGACCGTGGGGACGCCCGCAGCGCGGCACGTTCGGAACCGTCGGGCGCAACCGGTTGCTCGGGCCGTCGTTCTCACAGTGGGATATCTCGTTCTTCAAGAACTTCGCCGTCACCGAAGGGATCAGGGCGCAGTTCCGTGCCGAGGCGTTCAACCTCCTCAACCACGTGAACCTTGCCAACCCGAACACCTGCGTGGACTGCCCGGGCACGGCGGGACGGATCACGAACATCTTCCAGCTCGCCGTGATGCGTCAGTGGCAGTTCGGGCTGCGCCTGGAGTTCTGACCGGCGCCGAGGGTTCTGGCGGAACGAGCAGGGATCAGCCCACGCGTCTGCTGTCGCCGAGTAAGCTACGGCTGCTCCCAGTCGAATGCGTATAGCGCGGTCGAACTGCGGTCGGCGACCACGAGCGGGTTGTCGTTGGCGTCAAGTCCCATCCACGGCGCCCCGACCCACGCGACAAGGGGGAACGGCGGCGCCTCCCGCAGAGTGATGACCTCCTTGGAGACAACGGACAGGCAGTCGAGCCGCCCGGTGACGATGTCGATGCCGCAGATCGACCCGCCGTCTCGAGTCCACTGTGGGTATGCGAGCTTTATGGGTCCAAGGTCTTCCCACTGATCTTGATCGTGCCGAAGCACCACGAACCGAAAGCCCGACGGGTGCTCTGTCGCTGCCAGGAGGTCGCCCTGGCGCGAGCACTTGGGCCAGCGCAACGTCTCGGCGCCCGGCATCGGGGTCGCATGCCCCGTTTTCGGATCGAGCTGCAAGATGCCGGCTTTCATGGAGAACGCCCGGCCGAAGATGAGTGTCCCATCGCGCCGCCAGCATGGGTCCCAGAAATGGTCCTCGGGATCTCGAGAGCGAAAGACAAGCTCGTTCGCCGATCCATCAGCGGCGACTCGATAGATGGCAAGCTGCGGTTCGTCGGGCGTCCGCCCGGCGAAGACGATCGTTCGTCCATCGGGCGACCACCGCGGCAGATGCGCCTCCATCGGTTTCGACGTCAGCGGCTGCCGGTGGCTTCCATCGGACCGGCTCTTCCACAGCGTGCCCTCCGGGTAACGCACCCAGACGAGCCACTCGCCGTCAGGTGAAGGGTCGGCATAGATCGCGGACTCCCCCTCGAGCGCCGGTGCAAAGGCCTTGGTTTTCGGATCGAGCCGCATCAACTCTCCCCGCCCCAAGCGACCGAACGCGAACAGCTGCCGACCATCGCGGCTGACACCTGGCCCCCAGAAACTCAGGGGGCCGACGGTAAGCCGCTCGTGAGCCCGCGCTCCAAAGCCGTGCCAGAGCCGCTCACGTGTCGCGAACAGATCCTGCCGGAAGGCACCGGGTTCTTCGCGGTCATAAACGAAATAACGTCCGTCCGGCGTCCACTCCCCGCGCGATCCTGGCCAGAGACTGCGAGGCGCTCCACCCTCAGGGCCTCTCTCCCATATCGAATCGTCAACCGCATTGCGCATAGGGCCTCGGCGGAAAAACCGGAGCCGCGAACCATCCGGCGCCCAGCGCGGCCGAATGACGTCGGTCGCGACAGGACCGAGATCTCTGACGTTCGATCCGTCAGTCTGCGCCAGGATCAGGCGAGGAGGACCTTCCTGGTGATTTCGGATGAGCGCGAGCGTCCTGCCGTCTGGTGCAACGTCTCCCCAATTCCCCAGGAGATTCGGAATGCGTCGTGGAGCTCCGCCGGCAGTCGAGACCAGCCAGAGGGGGAGCCCGACCTCGGTGCTCCGAATGGGCTGAGACTCTGACGCGCCCCTGACGAGCAAGGATGATTGTTCGGGAACGTAGTCGAGGACACGAACCTCGTAGTGAAAGGGCAGGGGGATCTCCACGGGCTCGCCCCCGGCGATTGGCAGCTCATAGAGCGCGTAAGAGCCTTCTGGAGCCTGCCCAGGCCGTCGCGGCATCGCCAGGTAAACGCGTTCGTGATCGCTTGCCCAGGACCAGTTCGCGTAGGGATTCTCACAAGCCTCATTGGTTCGGAGCCGGCCGCCGAACCGTTCCAGGTCCGACACTAGCGGCCGCACCGACAGGATTCTCGCCGAGGCCACCGGCCAGGGGAGCAGAGAGGCAAGCGCGGCAAGCGTCACAACTGCGAACAGCGAGACGCGCCAGGACCTGCGACCCACCGCAGCAGCCCACCAACGTTTCTCCTGGGGTACTCGTTCCGGTGAGAACGATTGGGCCGGGGCAGGCGGGATCGCCTCGGAATCCAGCTCGAGTGTCTCTCCTCGTGAAGGAACCGCGTGCTCGCGATGCAGTAGCGGGTCGCGCTCGCCACGCCACAGGTCCAGCTCATGAGTGAGCGCATAGACCGAACCACCTTTGGCATGGACCAGGCGATGGACCGGTAGTCCCTCTTCCTGCTCCCACCGCTGGACGGTCGTGACGCTTCGGTTGAGGTAAGCGGCGATCTCTTTCCAGGAGTCGAGTCGGCCAGACTCATGGTCGGGGCGCGCCGATGGATCGGTCGAACCGCTGGCAGTCATGTCTCCCCGAATGGGCCGCATCGTAGCGACCGGGGCGGGCGCAGTCAACGGCATCGGTAGACCCGCAACAGGGATTCCAATCCCCAAAACGCACTGAATCACCCTGAAACGCACCACGACTTCACGCGTGGCGTTTCGTCGCTTGCAGGGAGCTGCTGGACCATCCATTCATGGGCGAGTCGGCGGCCCTTTCGGTGCGTCGCGCGGCCGCCGGGAAGGAGATCTCCCATGGACGGAACCCTCCGGCTGACGCTCGCCTTTTCTGCCTTGCTTCATCTGACGACCTCCGCTGCGCTTCCAGATTCCGGTCGGTCGAACCAGACACACGGGTCGCCGGTGATGAGCAATTCCGGGTTCACTCAGGACCTCTCGCGCGCCAATTCCCCCACTAACACGATTAGCGCGGTCGCGGACTCGGAGCGGCGACCAGCGCGTGCGACGCCGCTGCCCCTGGACGTCGTGCTCGTCAAACAGCGGCTCTACGAGCCACCCGGCATGCTGGACTTCGCCGTCGTCACGCCATTTGATGCCGACAATCGCGAAGCGGGTGTGGAGCTTCGCTGTAACTCGCAGGCGGTCGCCTCCACGATCTGGAAGCTCGACGACAAGTCCAACACCGTCCGCGAGTTTCGTTGGAAGCTCACCGACGAGAATTGCGTTTACGAGCTGGTGGCAATCCTGGTGAGAACAAGGGACTACTTGTACCTGTACCAGATGGTGCCCAGCAGGGTCTGGCTACCGGACAAAATGCCCACGCGGCAGTTCGGACGAGGAAGCCGATTCTGAAGCGCGATGATCGTGCGGGCGATGGTGCGGTCAGGCAGCACCGAACTCGCGCACCAATCTCGATTCTCTGAACCGGTTCTGTAGAGGAGCTTCCCTGATCGACCCGGCGAGCTCACGGAGCGCACATCGTGTGGCTGCACGCGACGCCTCGGCTTCCCGGGCCTCTTCGGGTGAAAGCAGCTCGGGAACAAGGCGGAACGTCGTTCGACGAGGTCCGACGTAGAATCCGGCTGCCAAGTCAATGGCACAGAGTCGAAGATCAGAGTCGAACGCAGAACCCCGGAGCGAGTGACGCGATGCGATTCACGATTGGCCGATGTCTATGGTCGTGCGTGGCGCTGCTGGGCTGGACCGGGTCGGCCTCCGCGCAGGACTACGATCTCCTGCTCAAGGGCGGACACGTCATCGACGCAAAGAACGGCGTCAGCGCGGTGCGCGACGTGGCCATGAAGGACGGCAGGATTGCCGCGGTTGCCGCGAACATCGACCCGAAGACCACGTTCAAGGTCGTCGATGTCTCGGGCCTCTACGTGACGCCGGGGCTGGTCGACATCCATTTTCACGCCTATGCCGGCGGCGTCTACCCGCGCGGCATCTACCCCGACGGGTTCACCTTCCGCACCGGCGTCACCACCGTCGCCGATGCGGGCAGCGCGGGCTGGCGCACGTTCGAGGACTTCAAGACCCGGGTCATCGATCGCTCCATGACCCGCGTGCTCGCCTTCCTCAACATCGTCGGCTACGGCATTGCGGGCGCCGATCGCGAGAATGACCTTTCGGACATGGACGCGAAGGCCACCGCCGACCTCGCGCTCAAGCACAAGGGCCTGATTGTCGGCATCAAGACCGCGCACTACGACGGGCCGGAGTGGGATCCTGTCTCGCGGTCCGTCGAGGCCGGCAGAATCGCGGACATTCCGGTCATGGTCGACTTCGGCAGCGGCCGCGTGCGCACGATTGCGGAGCTGTTCACCAAGTACTTCCGGCCCGGGGACATCTACACGCACTGCTATGCCGGCGGCGGCCGCGGCGAAATCCTGGACGGCAAGGTGAATCCCGCCATCTTCGCGGCGCAGAAGAAGGGCATTCTCTTCGACATCGGCCACGGCGGTGGCAGCTTCGTGTTCCGCACCGCCGTGCAGGCGTTCAAGGAGCGCTTCCAGCCCGACTCGATCTCGACCGACTTTCACATCAACAGCATGAACGCCGGCATGAAGGACCTGCTCAACGTCATGAGCAAGTTCCTCGCGCTCGGCATGCCCCTCGACGATGTGATCGCGCGATCGACGTGGAACCCTGCGCGCGCGATCAAGCAGGAACAGCTGGGACACCTGAGCGTGGGCGCGATTGCCGACGTCGCCGTGCTGCGACTCGAGAAGGGACGCTTCGGCTACGGCGACCAGTTCGGCGCCCGCCTGATGGGCAACGAGCGGTTGAGCGCGGAGATGACGCTCAAGGACGGCAAGATCGTCTACGACCTCAACAGCCTCTCGCGACCCGCCTGGGACAGCCTGCCTGCCGACCACCGCGACACCGGCGACGCCCGATGGGACGCGTATACCAGTCGGCGTCCGACGCCGCGCAACTGAGAGCCCGGAGCGAGCGCGCTGTCAATCCACATAGGCAATCGCCGAGATCTGAACGAGCTGTCCCTTCGTCTGAAAGCCGGTCGCGCCGAAATAGGAGCGCACGGGCCGCGGCTCGGGAACGCGGCCGTTGTACACCTCGTTCATCGGCTCCCAGTTGCGTTCGGCGTCGACGAGCGCCACCTGCACCTGGAGCAGATCGGCCATCGACGCGCCCGCCTCCTTCAGCAGGGTCTGCATCAGATCGAGCGCATCGCCGGTCTGCTGTCGGATGTCGCCGGGCCCTTCGGGACGACGACTCGCGTACCAGCCGCCGACGCCGCTCACGAAGAGCAGGTGGCCCGACCGGATCACGCCCAGGGTCTCGGGCGACGTGCCGGTGGGATCCTTGAAGCGCTGCTTGCGCGGCGGCGAGGTGCCCTGCAGGACGCCCAGGCCGACGACGCCAGTCCCGGCCATCTGTATCAGTTCCCGCCTGGACGTTGCGCGCGGCCTTCGGCTCATGTCTCCTCCTGATTGGCAGCCGGATTCTACGCCGATTGCGAGGCCCGGCCCTTCGGAGCACGGCCGCCAGCGCGGTGGCGGGTGACCCGCCAGGGTCGCCCGAGTACACCGCGCTTCGAAAGGCCAGCCGCCCGCGCTGCCGGCAGGCCCGCTGAGGGCCGGCCGCACAGCAGCGCGGGCTCGAGGGCTGGCCGCCGATGGCCTGAGGGGCCAGCGGCCAAACACGCGGCCCGCGCCGCGCGCTGAGGGCGCGCGGCGCCAGAACAAAAGTGAGGGGCGATATACTCCAGCCTCATGAACAGGCGTCAGGCACTGGCCATCGGCCTCGGCGCAGCCGCGTCGACGCTGGCGCGAAGCGGCACGAGCGTGGCGCACGCCTCTGCTGAGGCGAGCCCGGGAAAGCCCCTGACGCGAGATGCCGCCCGCACGCATTTCGCCGGCATTGCCATCTTCGCGATGACGCCCATGCGCCTGCAGAACGGGCGCGCCGAGGTCGACTTCGACGGGTTCGCGCGCAACCTGCGTTTCTTCGTGAAGCATCCGTCGGGCTACAGTCTCGCCGTGTGCGGCGCAGTCGGCGAGTATCACGTGCTCACGCCGGAAGAACGCACGCGGCTCGTGACCATTGCGGCGGCCGAGAAAGGCAGCCGGCTGCTCGTGGCCGGCGCCGGCGGCGACACGACGCGGGAGGCGATCGCGAACGCCGGGATCGCGCAGAAAGCGGGCGCCGATGCCGCCGTCATCCTGCCCTCCGCCGCGATCGGCAAGGGCGGTGACGCGGCGCTCCTGGCACACTTCCTCGAGATCGCGCGCGCCGTCGACATCGGCGTGATCCCCTATCGCTCGCCGTCGACGCTCTTCGGGCACGACACCCTGATGCGGCTTCTCGATCAACCCAACATCCTGGCGGTCAAGGAACAGACGGGCGACCTGCGTTTTCTCCGCGACGCCGACGTGAAGACGGGCGGCCGGCTGCCGCTCGTTCCCGCGCACGAGCGGATGGCGCCGTTCAGCCATCTCGCCGGGGCGACCGGCATCACGAGCGGCCATGCGAACTATGCGACGGCGCGCTCCATCGAGCTCTGGCAGTGGCTGGGCGCCGGCCGGACGAAGGACGCGATGGCGCTCGCCGATCAGTTCGCCGAACTCGACGTCCTGCGCGCGAAGTACGGCGACGTGCTCATCAAGGCCGGCCTCGAGCTGCGCGGCCTGGCCGGCGGGCCGATGCGCCAGAATCCGTCGCCGCTGCCTGCCGAAGGCCGCGCAGCCCTCGAGCGCGCGATGCGCGCGTTGAACGTGGAGCCGGTGGGCGCTAGTGGACTAAGCCCAGAGTTCACTTGTGTTGGATGTGGCGCAGGCCTAGGCCTGCTCGGGCCCGCGTTGGCCGGGCTAAAGCCCGGCGCCACCCTGGCGGGCCCGTTGTCAACTCAAGTGAACTCTGGGATTAGCGCTCGGAATCGGGGGAGCCATGAACGTGAAGTCGAGAAGGCGCGGCGGTTGGAGCCGGAGAGATCTCGTTCGTGCCGGCGGCCTGGCCACCGCCTCCGGGATGCTCGCGGGGATCCGGGCGGACGCTGCCGCCTCGCCCGCTTCGATCGCTGCCGCACTGCCCAGCCCCGACATCTACACGCGAATCGGCGTCCGCCCGTTCATCAACCTCACCGGGACGTTCACGATCAACGGCGGCGCCTTGTCGCTTCCCGAGGTTCGCGAGGCGAGCGGACGCGCGGCCGTGCACGCCGTCGACATCGACGAGCTGATGGAGAAGGCAGGCGCCCGCATCGCCGAGCTGCTGGGCACCGAAGGCGCGATTGTCACGTCTGGAGCGGCGGCCGCCCTGACGCAGGCGACGGCGGCCTGTGTCGCCGGGACCGACCCCGAGCTCATGCAACAGCTCCCGGACCTCACCGGGCTCAAAGATGAAGTCATCATCCTGAAGGAGTCGCGCAACGTCTACGACCATGCCTTCCGCACGCTCGGCGTGCGGATGGTGGAGGTCGACTCGATCGACGCGTTCCACGCCGCACTGGGCCACCGGACGGCGATGGTGGCCGTCCTCGGCACGGGCGAAGCACGCGGCACGATCCGACTCGAGCAGGTCGTCGCCGCCGCGCATCCCGCCGGCGTCCCCGTCATTGTCGACGCGGCCGCGGAGCTGCCGACGCGGCCGAACCCCTATCTCACGCGCGGCGCCGATCTCGTCGCCTACAGCGGCGGCAAGACGTTGCGCGGCCCGCAATGCGCCGGCCTGCTGCTCGGCCGGAAGGACCTCGTCTGGGCGGCGTTCATGAACGGCTCGCCGCATCACGCGTTCGGCCGCATGATGAAAGTCGGCAAGGAGGAGATCGTCGGCATGCTCGCGGCGGTCGAGGTCTTCGCCAGCCGCGGCTTCGACGCCGATTTCAAGCAGTGGAAGGCCTGGCTGCAGGAGATCAGCGATCAGGTCACGCGCGTGCCAGGCGTCACGACCCGCATGCAGGAGCCCGAGGGCGCCAGCCCTTATCCGACCATGGTCGTTGAATGGGACCCGCAGCGGATTGGCATCACGGCGGGCGAGGTCCACGACAAGCTGATGGCGGGCGAGCCGCGCATCATGTCGCACGCCGAGGGAGACGGCTCGTCGTTCCGCGTGCGTCCGCCGTCGATTCGGGAAGGCGATCAGATACTCGCCGGGCGCCGGATTGCCGATGTGCTGAGAAGCGCGCCGAAGCCGGCCGCGAAGGGAACGCCCGCGACGCCGGCCGCCGACGCGTCGGGGCGATGGGAAGTCGACGTGCAGTACAGCCGCGGCAGCGCGCGGCACCGCCTGACGCTCGTCGCCAGCGGCAATCGGATCGACGGCACGCACCTCGGACGCAGGCTCGAGGGCGTGCTGAGCGGGACCATCGACGGCTCCTCCATCCGCTTGCGCAGCAGCCTGCCGATCCAGGGAACGCGTCTGAGCTACCAGTTCGACGGCACGATCAACGGACAGACGATGGAGGGGACGCTCGATCTCGGCGAGTACGGCGCCGCGCGGTGGACGGCGCGGCGGCTCGAGCCGCGGGCATCCTGATCATCGCCCTGCGTTCACGTGTGTTGCCATAGTGTCCGGCTACAGCCGGATCCAAGGTCCGCCTAAACCCGGAGCTCACTTGTGTTGGTGAAGTGGCGCAGGCCTTTAGGCCTGCCCGGGCCCGCGTTGGCCGGGCTGAAGCCCGGCGCCACCTTGGCGGGCCCGTTGTCAACAGAAGTGAACTCCGGGCTTGAAAGGCGGACACTACGAGCATCGACACAAGTGAATCCAGGGGCTAGTCCACGTAGCAGATGCAGTCGACTTGGAGCAACTGACCGGCGCGGCGGAACCCTGCGGCGCCGAAGCAGACGAGCGCCCGGCCGCGGCTCGAGGAAGCTCCGATTGAAGACCTCGTGCAGACCTTCCCAGTTCCTCTCGGGATCGACGAGCGGCACGGTGACCTGGAGGACATGTGCCATCGACGTGCCCGCCTTCTCGAGTGAGGCCTTCATGCTCTCGAGCGCGTCGCCGAACTGCTGGCGCACGTCGCCGGGACCGTCCGGCCGTTTCTCCGGATACCAGCCGCCGATGCCCCCGACGAAGACGAGATTGCCGGAGCGAATGGGACCGCCCACTCGTACCTTGCCCGATCGTGTTTGAACCGCGGTCGATGGCATGTTGTGGCTTCCACGCTGCTGACGCTTACGGCAACCGGGCGTATTCCGCTCGCGCTTGCTCGACCATCGGGGTGCTGATCGTATTGCCCCGCCAGCCCCTCGAGCTAGAAAAATCGACGACGAACGCTGCCGACCTCGGCGCGATTCGGCGGACTCGCTGATCGACCGCCGCGCTGGAAGGACGGTGGTCATTCCGCATCTCAGGAACGGCGCGACTCACTCGATGGCCTGAAACCATCGCACCGCCCGGGGCAGCGCCTGAATCCAGCTGTTGACGTGATCGAATCCGGGGAGCGTGCGGACGGCGATCGTTGCACCACGCCGCCGCAGCCGTTCGACCGATACGAGCGCATCCTCGTATGGCACTTCTTCGTCGACCGGGCTGTGGTAGACGCGCACCGGCCCTTCGGGCCGCCACCGGTCCACGGCGTTCTCCCGCAGTCGGATGCGCATCGGATCGTCGCGGTTCGTCGTGACCTGCGCGTAGTACGAGGGCTTCAACAGATCGCGTGCGGGTGGCGGCAGCTCGGCCGCCACATCGTCGAAGAAGTGGCGCATGTCGAAGCGATCCTCGACGATCGCAGCGTATCGCCGCCGGAAGACGTCGCCCGTCCAGTCGTAGACGTCGTAGATGTCATCGAAGGCGAGAAGAAGGTAGGTGACGTACAGAGGCTGAAACAGGGTGGTCTCGTTCTCGAGCGAGGTCAGGAACCACCGCTCGACATCAAAGACCCCTCCGACGACGGCCGTGCCGTCGACCTTCACCCGCATCCGTTCCAGTTCGCGATGCAGGGCAAGCGCCGAATGCCCGCCCTGGGAGAAGCCGAAGACGAAGAGCTGGCCGTTCTGACGGGCCTTCAGGTCGGCGAGGACGTTCTGCGCCGCCGTCAGCAGGTCGATCGCGGAGGACGCCTCGGTGGCCGCGTGGAAATACCGATGGCGGGGGACCGTCGAGTCGCCCAGACCCAGATAGTCGGGCGCAACGTAAATGAAGCCATTTCCGGCAAACACCGCCGTAGACGGCGGCCCCTCGAAGCTCTCACCCCGCGAGTTGAAGTTGCCAAAGGTATTCGGATTCGACGGGACGTCGTAAAAGGAAATCGATGTTCCGTGCACGTAGCCCACCGTCGGGAGCGGCCCGGATTTACGCGGCACCGACACCATCCCGGTGACCGTGGTCGTGCGAGCGAAGGATTCCCCCGGCAGCACCACGTCGTCCGTGCAGTAGGTCACCTTGTAGCTGTCGAAGCCGTAGTTGAATGTGACCGGAAGGTCCGCGGGAAAGTCGAAGAAGTCCTGATAAAAGGCGATCCACTGCTCGAAGTGGGCGCGGGCATCGTCCGGCGTCGGATACGAGCCCACTTTCTCGTAGCCGATCAATCGCCCGCGGTCGCCCTGTTGGCAGGAACGGTCGACTGGTGGACCGGCTTCGACGCCAACGGCAGCGGTCCAGGCCAACGCGATGGCGCTCGCGATCTGCGCGACAAACTGAGTCGAGCTCTTGTTCATGTCCGCCTCCGATACCGAGAACGCAAGGCGTCGGCAGATCCGGACATTGCCGACGCGACGACCGGAGGAACGGATCGCGCGCTTGGACGGGGCGGTGATCACGCGTGGGGTTACGGCGGATCGAGCAACGCCGGTGGGACGGACGCGGTCACGGGCTCACACCCGACAAGAGCCAGATGCTGCCCTTCACGCTCTGCATGGGAAGCGCGAGTTTGCCACTGCCCAGGCCGATGTCGGCATAACCCATATCGGGCTCGATGCGCCAATCGGGCGAGCTGAAATGCGTGATTTGAAACGGCTTCCCGCTCTGCACGCCACGCGCCGGGTCGATGGGCACGCCCCATAGGTTGAAGTAGCCGTCAGCTCCCCGTGAAAGGAAGTACAGCGTCCGCCCATCCGGTGACCACCGCGGCTTGTCCGGCCAGACATGATCGTCCAGGATCCTCGTCCACGTCGTGGCGCGATTGCTGCCCGCTGCCACGATCCCGATCTCGACGGTCCCGTGATTCCTCATCCGCTGGGCGACAAAACTCACCCATCGATTGTCGGGAGAGTAGCGAGCCTGCCAGAAGTTCACGCCGCTCGACTCGAGTAGGTACTCGCTCGGGGCGCGTGGCCATCATGGAACCGATGGGCCAGGTCGCCAACACGTTTTGGTTCATCTGGCCCTGTTCGAACCAGCATCCGAGAACGGCCCCGTCGTCCGCTGCCCAATCTTGAGGAAGCATTGCGCCCCGTCCCCACCGACTCACCAGACGTTCCGGACCGTCGAGGTCGCGAACGGCCAGCGCAAGTTCACGGCGGGGGGAGGTCTTTTCCCCCGTGGACTTGGTTCCGGTGCGTGTCAAAGAGTAGGCCACCGTGCGCCCGGTGCGGGAGAACACGCCCTCGAACGCGTCGGCGAGGAACGTCGTACTACCGGTGGTCAGGTCGGTGTGAAACAGGCGGAAGTTGTTTCTCCCTGCCTCGAGCGCACCATAGCAGAGCGCCGATCCGTCAGCGGCGAGACTGAGAGAGACGATCGAGAGATCGTCGTCGGTCAGTGCCCTGCCGTCGCCCGTGAGCCGGGCGCTGTTGGCATCGAACGGGAGCAGCCAGGCGCGGGTCGACACCGGCGCGCTCGTGAATGCGACGCGCGTCCCGTCTGGCGAAACGGCCGCGGCCTGGGCGCTCGCTGGCGCCGTGGTCAGGCGCTCGGGCGTCCGCCAACGCAGGCTCACTGGTTCCACTGGCACACGCCACAAGGTCGGCACGCCGTCACTGAAGGCTTCGACGATCAACGCCGTTCCAGCCGGGTTCCAACTGATGTCTCGGATGACGTCGGGTTCGAGCAGCCCGAGCGGCGCTGCAGCGCTCGTATCGACGGCATTCAGCCGGCTGTTGGTTCGATCGGCGACGAGAAACCCGGTCGCCTCCTTGGGCGCGAACACGGAGATCCGGCCCTCGGGATGGATCGCGCTCGCGGCCCAAATGGTGCGACTGAGCTCGGTCTCCAGAACTCGGCGGGGGGCCTCGCCGCCGTCGGCCGCGACGATGAACGCCGCGTGGGGCAGGTCGCTGTCTATGAACACGACCTCGCGGCCATTGGGCATCCATGCGGGGCGCCGTCCGTATGGCGCGATTCGCCGCACGGGACCACCGTTGACGTCGACCGTGAAGAGGCCACCGCCGTCATCTTCGGAACGAAGAACGAGACGTTGGCCATCGGGCGACCAGGCCGGCTGCGTCTCGTCAGCCGGCGAACTCGTCACGCGCGTCGGCTGGCCGGCATCGACGTTCTGCACCCAGATGTCGAAGTTCCCGTCTCTGTTCCACGCGTAGGCTACCCGCCGGCCGTCGGGTGACCAGCTCACGTCGGTCTGCAGACCCGCGCCGTAGGTCAGTCGCGTCAGGTTTGTGCAGCGGCGACGACGAGGTGCCGGCGACGACCGGTGCCGGGCGCCTGGACGCGACGTAAAGCCCCGTACCCAGGAGCAACAGCACAATCGCCCCCGCCACGCCGGCGTAGATGACCGTCCGGCGCTCGAAGCGCCCTGCGCCCGACGGGCGGCACCTTGGACATGCCGATCCCCGGCTGCCAGGTCATCGCGCGCTGAGGCCTCGTCCCCAATCGCGCGGACCTCCGCGACGAAGCGATAGCCTCGCCGGGCGACGGTCGCGATGAACCGCTGCTCGCCCGGCACCTCGCCCAGCGCCTTCCGCACCTCGAAGACGTTCTGCGTGAGGTTCGCCTCCTCGACGGCCGTATCGGGCCACAGCCGGTTCATCAGCTCCTCCTTCTCGAGGAGCCGGCCGGCGTGCTGGACCAGCAGCACCAGCGTGTCGAGCGCCTTGGCCTTGATGGCGATGGGCCCGCCGTCCCGCATCAGCAGGCGGCGTTTCGTATCGATGCGGAACCCGTCGAACTCGTAGAAACGAACCGGGTTGGACGCACGCTCAGCCCCGCTGAGAAACGCTGAGGGTTTCTGAGCCTCCCGCTGAGGACTTGCGCGGTTCGTCACGCCTAGCTTCCCCCCACACGGAATCGGGTTCGCGCGCCCGGCGAGCGGGCACGGCGAATTCTAGCGCGTCCCGTCGTGCGCCAAGGGGGGACGATATGGTCGAGCTGATCCTTGCGATCCTGGTGGCGGGTTCGACGCCGGTGACGAACGAGACGGATCGGGATCTGGTCGCGCTACGCGTGCGGGCCTACGCCGACAAGCAGGTCGATGCAGCGACGATACGGCCCGCGTTGGAGGTCGCGGAGCACCTGCTGGCGTCGGCCGGACTCGTCGTGGCATGGCGTCTTTGCGACACCCCGCAATCGTGCCCGCTGGAGGACACGCCGGTGCCGGAGATCGTCGTCATCCTTTCGTCCCGCGATCGGCAGCACGGCCGCGAGAACTGCGGTCTCGCCGCTCGCGGCGCACGCGACTCGGCAGGAACGGTGATGGTCTCGGTCCCCTGCGTGGCCGGCGTCGCATTTCGACTGACGCGACGCGCTCGAACCGGCACCAACCCGCTGCTCGCGATGCCGAGGCACGACGACCTCGTCGGAGCAGTCGTGGCGCACGAGATCGGTCATCTGCTCGGCATCAGGCATGCGCCGGCAGGGCTGATGCGGGCACGTCTGGAAGCCGGCGACATCATCGCGCTCAGAAGGGGGAAGCTGCGCTTCAGCCCGGCGGAAGCGCGTGGGATGCGGACCGCAGCCCTATTGGCTGGGGAGGATCGCCTACGCTCGTCGGCCGCGGGACCCCCTCCCAATCCGTCGCGGCAATGAGGAGGTTGGACGAGAAGCGCGGCCTGTCGCGTCGACGCCCCTCCCTGCGGCGTTGAGCAGGAGTCGACCACCTATAATCACGCCCATCATTGTGAGAGACACGAGCCCGCCACGGACAGTTGCAGATGCAGTCGTCACACAACCAGAATCCGTGGGCCTTACCAGGGCGCTCGGGTTGTGGGACGCGACCACGATCACGGCGGGGACCATTCTCGGGTCCGCCATTTTTGTCGCGGCGGCCTTCGTGCCGCGCGAGGTCCCCCATCCCACGTTGGCAATGCTCCTGTGGGTCGCGGGGGGCTTGATCGCCATCGCCGGCGCACTGACCTACGCTGAACTGGGCACCATGTTTCCGGAGGCTGGCGGGCAGTACCACTACCTCAAACAGGCCTTCGGTCCGTTATGGGGCTTTCTCTTCGGGTGGACCTCGCTGCTGGCGATCCAGGCAGGAGCCGTCGCCTACCTCG
Organism: Vicinamibacterales bacterium; assembly: GCA_963834365.1. Taxonomy (GTDB): domain Bacteria; phylum Acidobacteriota; class Vicinamibacteria; order Vicinamibacterales; family Vicinamibacteraceae; genus CAWJAP01. Next base: position 138,940 of record CAWIBS010000035.1, read on the forward strand.
GCGTGGCGTTTGGCGATTACCTCGGGGCGTTCGTGCCGTTCTTCTCGTCGACGCATGTGATCGCATCGATGTCCTTCGGCGTCTGGACGTGGCAGCCGAATACGGCGCAGCTCGCCGGGTGTTCCGCGATTGCGGTCCTGTCCCTCGTGAACTACTTCGGTACGAAACAGGGCGCGACAGTCCAGGGATCTCTGACCGCGATCAAACTGCTCTCCGTGGCAGGCCTGATCGGGTTCGGCCTGAGCGCGCCGGCCAGGGTCTCAGTGGATTGGGCGGCGCCGCTGCCGCCGGGAAACCTGCCGGCTGCCATGGGGCTCGCCGTGGTCGCGGTCCTCGGGACCTTCGATGGATGTACCAAGCGACGCTTTCTGCCGGTGAGATCAGGCGCCCCGAGCGGAATCTTCCGCTCGGGATGATCGGCGGCACCGCGCTCATCGGCCTGCTGTATCTGCTGGTGAACCTGGTCTACTTCCGGGCGCTGCCACTGGCCGCCGTGGGAGCCTCCGGCCGGATCGGCGAAGAGGCCACCACCGCGCTGCTCGGTCCGTCGGCTGGCCGGCTGCTGGCGGCAGCGGTATTGGTGTCGATCTTCGGCTGCCTTTCCTCGGCAATCATCGGGGCGTCGCGGCTTGGCCTTCCGATGTCTCAGGACGCGCCAGCCTTCGGATGGCTGGCCCGGATTCATCCTCGATACCGGACCCCCACCGCCGGAATCGTGACCCTCGGCGTCTGGTCGATGCTGCTGGTCATGTCAGGGAGCTACGAGCAGCTGTTCCAGTACTCGTTGTTCTCGAGTTTCATCTTCCACGCCATTACCGGTCTGGCGTTGTTCAGCCTTCGACGCACGCAGCCGGACACGCCCCGGCCCTACCGGGTGCTCGGGTACCCCTGGGTACCGGCACTGTTCCTCGTCGCGATGACGGGGCTGGTCCTGAATGCGCTCCGGGAGCGTCCCGCCCAGTCGCTCCTGGGAGTCGGGATCGTGGCGCTCGGTATTCCGTTCTTTCGCTGGCGCCGACAGCGGACCTGACGCCCGCCGCATCAGGTCAGCCGAGCGCACTCGACCGTGAACCGGCCCGTTGTGGCAGGATCGCCCGGGGAGGCAGGCGCATGACGTCGAGGCTGGTGAAGGCGAGCGTGGGCATGGTGCTGGGCGGGACGCTCCTCGCGCTGGCGCAGATCGCGCTCGCGCAGGGGAACGACGAGTGGACCCGTCCGTTTCCGCCGTTCAAATTGATTGGCAACATCTACTGGGTGGGCAGCTACGATCTGTCGACCTACCTGATCACCACGCCGCAGGGGCACATCCTGATCAACACGGGCGTCGGGGACACCGCGGAGAAGGTCAAGGCCAGCGTCGAGCAGCTTGGCTTCAAGATGAGCGACGTCAAGCTCCTCACGGCGACGCACGGACACTTCGATCATGTCGCCGGCATGGCCGACCTCAAGAAGATGACAGGCGCGTCGCTGGTGATCTCAGAGCGTGACCGGGAGCTGCTCGAGAGCGGCGGCAGGGCCGACTTCCGCTTTGGCGACTCGCCGGAGGCGCGCTTCGAACCGGTCACAGTCGACCGCACCTTCAAGGACGGGGAGACGATCTCGCTCGGCGGCACGACGCTGACCGCCCACCTGCATGCCGGGCATACGAAGGGCGCCACCAGCTTCACGACCGACGTCCGCGAGAACGGCAGGACTTACCGGGTGATTGTCGCCAACATGGGGAGCATCAACCCGGGCGTCAAGGTCACCGGGATGACGACGTATCCGGGCATCGAGCAGGACTACGCCCGCACGTACGCGTCGCAGAAAGCCATGACCATCGACGTGTGGCTCGCGTCGCACGCCAGCCAGTTCCGCATGCACGAGAAGTACAAGCCCGGCGACGCGTATCAGCCGGACCGCTTCGTCGATCCGAAGGGGTTCCTCGAGGCGGTGCGCCGGTTGGAGCAGGCCTACCTCGATCAGGTCGCGAAGGAGCGGGCGGAGAAATAGTCGCGCCTTTCCATGCAGAAGCTTCTCGTCGCCAATCGATCGGAAATCGCCATCCGTTGTTTCCGAGCCGGAACCGAGCTCGGCCTGCGAACGGTGGCCGTCTACAGCTACGAGGACCGCTTCTCTCTTCATCGCTTCAAGGCTGACGAGGCGTTCCAGATCGGGCCGGTCAACGGCGGGAGAGCCGGTCCGCTCGTATTTGAACATCGCCGGCATCCTCGCCGTTGCTCGTCAGAGCGGGCGTCGACGCGATTCATCCCGGGTACGGTTTCCTGGCAGAGAACGCTGACTTCGCGCGGGCCGCCGAGGCCGAGGGCATCCGCTTCGTTGGTCCGACCGCAGAACAGCTCGACATGTTCGGCGACAAGACGGCGGCGAAGCGGTTGGCGCAGACCGCTGGGGTACCGACGATCCCGGGTACCGCGACGGCTCTGGATACGTCGGCCAGCGACGCCGACATCCGCGTCCTGGCAGACGCAATCGGCTACCCCCTGATCATCAAGGCGAGCTTCGGCGGCGGTGGCCGCGGGATGCGAGTCGTCACCCGGCCGGACGAACTCGTTGGGAAGCTGTCCGAGGCGCAGCGCGAATCGACGGCCGCATTCGGACGCGGCGACGTGTTTCTCGAGCGCTACATTCCGCGCGCGAAACATATCGAAGTCCAGATTCTCGGCGACGCTCACGGCAATCTCGTCCATCTCTGGGAACGCGACTGCTCGGTCCAGCGCCGTCAGCAGAAGGTGGTGGAGATCGCGCCGAGCATCACGCTGCCCGAGGATCTCCGGCGCGCCATCTGCGGCGCGGCCGTTGCGGTCTGCCGGCCGGTCGCCTTCAGAGCCGCCGGAACGGTGGAGTTTCTCGTCGACCGGGACCGGGATGAGTTCTACTTCATCGAGGTGAATCCCCGCATCCAGGTGGAGCACACCGTGACGGAGATGATCACGGGCATCGACCTCGTGAAGAGCCAGATCCTCGTCGCCGACGGGCACCTCCTGCACGAGCCCCCGCTGGCCATTCCGGCGCAGGACGCGATCGACCGCCGCGGAGTGGCGATGCAGGTTCGGATCACGACCGAAGATCCGGATCAGCAATTCATGCCGGACTACGGCCGCATCACGACCTACCGATCGCCCGGGGGCTTCGCGATCCGGCTGGATGGCGGCAACGGCTTCGCGGGCGCAGTCATCACACCGTACTTCGACTCGCTGCTCGTGAAGCTCACGACCTGGGGCACGACCCTCGCCGAGGCGGTGGGACGCTCCGACCGCGCGCTGCGCGAGTTCCGCATCCGCGGTGTGAAGACCAACATCGCGTTCCTCCTCAACCTGCTCGCCCATCCGACGTTTGGCTCCGGCGCAGCCACGACGACGTTCATCGACGATACGCCGGAGTTGTTCCAGAGCCGCGCGCCGCGGGATCGCGCGACGAAGATCCTCGCCTACCTCGCCGACGTCATCGTCAACGGTCGGGCGGACGTGAAACAGCGCTACGACCCGGCACGAGTCCTGCCCACTCCCGTGCCGCCGCCGACGGAGGGTCTCAGCCGCCCACCGGACGGGCTGCGCCAGCAACTGCTCGAGATCGGACCCGAGCGGCTCGCGCAGCGGATCCGCGACGAGCCACGACTGCTCATCACCGATACGACGCTGCGGGACGCGCACCAGTCGCTGCTCGCGACGCGCGTGCGCACCTACGACATGCTGGCCATCGCGGACACGATCGCCCACCGGCTGTCGAATCTGTTCAGCGTCGAGATGTGGGGGGGCGCCACGTTCGACACGTCGATGCGGTTCATCCAGGAGGATCCCTGGGACCGCCTGATCGAGCTGCGGCGGCGCATCCCGAACGTGCTCTTTCAAATGCTGCTCCGCGCGAGCAATGCGGTCGGCTACACGTCGTACCCCGACAACGTCGTCCGCGCCTTCATCAAGAGGAGCGCCGCCGACGGGATCGACGTGTTTCGAATCTTCGACTCGCTGAACGGCACCGAGAACATGCGCGTGCCGATCGAGGCCGTGCGCAACGATACCCACGCGCTCTGCGAAGCCGCCATCTGCTATACCGGGGACATCCTGGATCCCGCCCGCACGAAATACAGCCTGCAGTACTACGTTCGCCTGGCGAAGGAACTGGTCGCGATGGGCACGCACGTCTTGGGGATCAAGGACATGGCGGGGCTCTGTACGCCGTACGCCGCATTCGCGCTCGTGAAGGCGCTCAGAGAGGAAGTGGGTGTGCCGGTCCACTTTCACACCCACGATACGAGCGGTATCGCCGCGGCGAGCGTGTTGCGCGCGGCCGACGCCGGGGTGGACATCGCCGATGCGGCCATCGCCTCGATGAGCGGGATGACGAGCCAGCCATGCCTCAACTCACTCGTCAAGGCGCTGCGGCACACGGATCGCGACACCGGCCTCGACCTGCCGGCGCTCGACGAGAGCAGCCGGTACTGGGCGGCCGTCCGGGAGCTGTACTACCCATTCGAAGAGGGGCTCAAGGCGCCGGAGTCCGACGTGTATCACCACGAGATGCCCGGAGGTCAGTACACGAACTTGAAGCAGCAGGCCAAGAGCCTGGGGCTGGAGCGCAGGTGGCAGGAAGTGTGCGATGCCTACGCCGCTGCCAATCAGCTCGTCGGCGATATCGTCAAAGTGACCCCCTCGAGCAAGGTCGTGGGGGATCTCGCGCTCTTCATGGTGACCAACGGCCTGACGATGGAGGGCGTCCTGGGCGCGCAGACGCCGCTGCACTTCCCGCAGAGCGTCGTCGAGATGATGCAGGGCCTGCTGGGGCAGCCGGAGGGCGGGTGGCCGCGCGCCTTTCAGGAGGCCGTGCTGCGCTCCGCGCACGCGCAGCCCCTCGAGGGCAGGCCGGGCGCGTCGTTGCCGCCGGCCGATTTCGAGGCGGCCGCCCGTGCCCTCCTCGTGCAGACCGGTGACGCGCCGCGCGAGGAGGACATCCTTTCGTCCTTACTGTATCCGCACGTCTATGCCGAATTCGCGAATCACTGTGCAGCAGTACGAGAACACCTCGGTGATTCCGACCGTGAATTTCTTCTATGGGCTGCGGGCCGGCGAGGAAGCCGCTATCGAGATCGAACGGGGCAAGACGCTGATCGTCCGGTATTTCACCACCGGCGCCACGCACAGCGACGGCACGCGCACCGTCTTCTTCGAGCTGAACGGACAGGCGCGCGAGGTCAACGTCGTCGACCGGTCGGTCGAGGGGGTCGTCAAGCGCAACTCGAAAGCGGATCCCGACAACGCGAACCACGTCGCGGCCCCGATGCCCGGGAAGGTGTCGACGGTCGCGGCGCGGAAAGGGCAGCCTGTCAGCGCGGGCGAGCGGCTGCTCTCGATCGAAGCGATGAAAATGGAGACCGCCGTCTACAGCCCGCGCGACACGGTCGTGACGGAGGTGCTCGTCGCGCCGGGCGCAACCGTGGAAGCGCGCGACCTCCTCGTCGTCCTCGAAGGATAGGGTCGAGCTGCCCGCTGCCAACGCCTCCGAGTGTCTACGGCACCATCCGCTCCTAAGGGTCGGACCGCTTTCCTGCTTCGGTATTCAGTTGCGTCACGTCGAGCCGCGCTTTGCGGGGATCGGGGCCGGCGCTCGCGGAGCCATCGGGCCGGAAATCGAAGATCAGGTCCCTGCGGGGGTCGTGTCGTGGCCAGGCCGGCAGGCCGGCACCGTTCGGGTCGCCCGTCCGGGCGAAGTTGACCCAATAGCTGTGCGCTATCCGGGAGACTGCCTGATAACGCGCCGCGGCGCCAACGCTCGTCGCGGCCGCCAGCGCGGCCAGCGAGCACAATAGAAGTCTGGTCACCCTCGATACCGCCGTGGCTCTCTCGTCACGTTCTGCGCGCATACCTCTCGCTTTGCTTGTCAGCACGATCGGGCTCCAAAGGGAACCAAATCCCCGATCGGCGCGCGAGACCATGGAAATCGACGCGCAGTGCCAGGTTGTCGAGGACCCACACGCCGCCGAGCGGCGAAGGTGGGAGCGGCTTCATCTGTAAGACAGTGCTCCCCGGCGACGACCGCCAGGGACGGCCGGCTATCGGCCGGCGCCGGAGGCGAATCCCTCGGCCAGGAGCCGGGCCGTGTCCTTCATGGGAGCGCTGCCAAAGAAACGCGCGTACTCCCGGCTGAACTGCGACGGGCTCAAGTAGCCGACGCGACGGCACGCGTCGCCCGCGTCCATCTTCTGGAACAGCATCAGCCGCCGCGCTTCGTGCAGCCGAAGGACCTTCTGGTATTGGAGCGGGCTCATCGAGGTCACCGCCTTGAAGCGCTCATGGAACGAGGAGGCACTCATGCGCACCGAGGCGGCCATCTCCTCGACGGTGACAGGTTGCGCGAAATGCGCGCGAATCCACGACACCGCTTCGGCAATCTGATGCACGCCGGACTTCGGCTCGCCGATCTGGGCGACACGCGGGCCAATCGACGTGCGCAGCAACCGAATCAGGATCTCGTCGACGACGAGCGGTCCGAGGAGATCCGCATCCTCGGGGCGCGCCATCAGATCGAGCAGGCGCGAGACGGCGTCGATGATGTCGTCGGTCGCGTGTCCGACATACAGCCCGCGAGTGTCTGACGGCTTGGGGATGCCGCGCGGGTAGACCCGCGCGGTGAGTTCTGCCACCCGCGTGGGATCCAGGTCCAGTTTGAAGCCAAGAAAGGGATCCCGCTGGCTGGCTCGCGTGACCTGCCCGGAGACGGGCAGATCGACGGCGAAGACGAGCATGCGTGCGGGATCGTATTCGAGCACCTCACTCCCCAGCATCACGACCTTGGCGCCCTGCGCCACGATGCACAGGGAGGGCCCCAGCGTGGCGTGAACGGGCTCGGACGTGATGCGCGCACGGCGCAGGGCATACGTTCCCGGGAGCCGAAGCGGAAACACCCCGTCATGCGGCGCGTAGCGCGCGATCAGGTTGGCCAGCCGCCGCAGCGCAATGCGCCCGGGGCCGCGAGGCTCAGGTCGTTGAGCGAGATGTCGTGCGCTGATGGCGCGGAATCGCGTCGCGGCTGCGACGGGACTGCAGCCCATCGGCGTGTCGGACACGACGGCGCGTGCGTTCACGCGCGGGCGGAGGAGTCGGCAGCATGGTGGCTATCGTACAGCCACCGCGGACGCGATGTTTGCCGAAACCTGCGAGACAAGCGGGTGATTGCTTCCAAATCGCGGAGGAATAGGCAAGAAACGCCGGATGCTGCCCGGTACGCTGATCGTCGTCGATCGATCCGGCGCCACGGCACGCCTGCACGTGCCGGCACAGCAGCGGCGTCCGTGCGCCAACGTGATTCACCTGGGCAGGATGAAATGTCTCGTGAGGTCAGCCGATGTCGCTACGAGAGGAGATGTCGAGTGTCGCGATCCTGATGTGGTGCTGCGCTCTTCCGATGGCGTCCTCGGCCTGCCGGTCGGCGTGCACGGCGCAGGCCCTGAAGGATGTTCAGACTCCTGACACGCCCCTGGTGCTCAAGGCGCAGGGCAGCTTCTTCGTGGGCGGCGAGAAGGTTGAACAGACGCAAGGTGAGCTGGGCGACCTCGGCCCTGGGGGGCACATCACCGTCAACCAGATGTACGTGCGGTACATGGTGCCGCAGGGCGGTGACGACAACGTGCCCGTGGTGATGGTTCATGGCGCGACCCTGACGGGCAAGTCCTGGGAGACGACGCCGGACGGCCGAATGGGCTGGGACGAATACTTCGTCCGCAAGGGCCATCCCGTGTACGTGCCGGACCAGGTGGGACGCGGGCGTTCGGGTTTCAATCAAGCGGTCTTCAACAACGTCCGCGCGGGCTCGGCGCCGGCGAACAGCCTGCCTCGCTGGCTGCGATTCAGCGACGAGGGCGTGTGGCCGAACTTCCGCTTCGGCGCGAAACCGGGCGCGCCCTTCCCGGACAGCCAATTCCCCGTGACCGCCGTCGACGAGCTGTCCAAGCAGGGCGTGCCAGACGTCAGTTTTGGCGGCGTGCCCACACCCAACCCGACGTTCAAGGCATTGTCGGATCTCGCGAGTCAGGTGAATGGCGCGGTGTTGATGGGACACTCGCAGTCCGGATCGTTTCCGCTGGAAGCGGCGCTGATCAATCCCGCCGTTGCGAAAGGTCTCGTGCTTGTCGAGCCTGGCAGCTGCCCGCCAAAGTACACCACCGAGCAGATCGCCGCCCTGGCGAAGGTGCCGATCCTCGTCGTCTTCGGTGATCACCGCGATACCCCGACAGGCCTCCCGACGCTGCCCACGTGGCAAGCAACGTTTCGAGGCGTGCCAGGCCATGATCGGCCGCCTCAAGGCCGCAGGCGGTCAGGCGGAGATGCTCAACCCGCCGGAGCGCGGCATCCGCGGCAACAGCCACATGATCATGCAGGACAAGAACCACCTGCAGATCGCCGATCTCATCCTGCGGTGGATCGATGAAACGGTCAGCAAGCAGCGTGTGGAGAAGAAATGAAGCGCGTCGTGGCTCTCACGGGCAAGGCCGCCATCGGCCGGCCGGCCGACGTGCTGGAGATGCCTGACGGATCGATTCTGGTCAGCGACGACTCCGGCAATCGTCTGATCCGTGTCAGCTACGCTCAGTAGCAATCGTTGGGGACCGCGGCGAGTGATACCGGCTGTGGGGGAAGGCAGACATGACCCGCTTCACGGCGACGCTCACGATCCTGACTCTGCTCGCCACGGCATCCACGGAGGCTCAGACGATCATCGTCACGCGGGCCGGCTCTCGCGCGGTTCGGCCGGGAGCCTGCGGAGAACTTCACGGGTGGGGTCCGTGTCGAGATGCTGTTCGAGGCGGTCGACCCCTCACACGCCAGCGGCGGGTCCGTCACGTTTGACCCCGGCGCCCGCACGGCGTGGCACGCACATCCTCGAGGTCAAATCCTGATCGTCACGGCCGGCGCCGGCCGCGTCCAGCGATGGGGCGACCCCGTCGAAGAGATTCGAGCGGGAGACGTCGTCCGGATCCCGGCGGGCCAGAAGCACTGGCATGGAGCGTCGCCGAACGCGTCGATGACGCATACCGCCATCAGCGAACATCGCGACGGCACGGTCGTGCAGTGGATGGAGAAAGTGAGCGACGAGCAGTACAACGCTGCGCCGCGACGCTCGGAAGGAAGCGCACAGCCAGGAACGCAACCAGAGGTCAGGTCTGAGGAACCTCGCTCGGCTTCCCCGCAGAGTACGCCTCGTCCGTCGGGAGCATTACAGCAGAAGCTCGCGCCCGGCCTCGCGACGCTCACCGACGATGTGCTCTTCGGCGACGTGTGGAGGCGTTCTGAGTTGTCGCCACGCGACCGCAGCCTTGTGACGATCACCGTCTTGATTGCCACCGGAAAGCCGGCGCAGCTTGCCGGTCACCTGAACCGAGCGCTCGGCAACGGCGTCCAGCCTTCCGAGGCCTCGGGTCTTCTCGCGCATCTGGCGATCTACTGCGGCTGGCCGAGCGCCGTTTCGGCACTCGAGGTGTACGAGCAGGTCTACACCGCGCGGAAGGTCGACACCGCTGCGTTGCGCGCGGTGGGTCCACGGCTTCCGGCGCCCGCGTCCGACGGGGCACGAGCCAGGGCGGTGACGGACGAATTCGAGGGTATCGCGCCGAAGTTCGCGCAGCTCACCAACGACGTGGTCTTCGAGGACATGTGGCGACGGTCCGATCTCACGCTGCGGGATCGGAGCCTGGTGACCATCGCCGCACTCGCCGCGATGGGAGACGTTGATCAGCTCGATGGCTACCTGCGCCGCGGAGTGGAGAGCGGCCTGACCCGCGCGGAAATCACCGAGGCGTTGACTCACCTGGCCTTCTACGCCGGCTGGAGCAAAGCGACTCGCGCGATGACGGCGGTGACACGGTCGCTCGGCAAAGGGTGAGTGTCGTGCGCTTTCTCCTCGCTGTGGTTGTCGCCGCGGGCCTTGGCTACGGGGACGAATCGATCCAGACGATCATCTCGCCCAGTCCGCGATTGCCCCAGATCGCGTAGGGGACAGCGGTCAGCGCGACCCGTTTCGACGGCGACGCATGCACCGGCTGATAGAGCCGTCGATCCCAGTCGGCCGCTTGATGCACCAGCCCCTCGGTCGTCACCATCACCACCCCGCCGGCCAGGCCGGGATCGAATCGACTGTGGAACGTAGCGCCCGCTGGCAAGGACGCGTCGCGAAGCGGAACCGGATTGTCGGCCTGTTCAAGAGCGTAGAGCAGCGGACCCCGGCGCAGCGCGATCTTGCCCTGCGCCTGCAACACCTTCGGATGAGCGGCGAGCCGTTGCACCTCCATCGGCAGCGACAATTCCACCGTATCACCGCTCTTCCACTGCCGCCGGATCGCCGCATAGCCTCGCGCCACCTGAGGCGACATGGTGGAGCCATTCACGCGAATGGTCGGGTTCGACGCCCATCCCGGCAACCGGACATGGAGCGTGAATTCGCGTGGCGCATCCGGCCGCACGCTGATCTTTACCTCGCCCTCCCACGGGTAGCTCGTGACCTGCTGCAGCGTGACCCGTCCGGAGTCGAGCGGAACCGTGGCCTCGCTCGCGATGAAGAGGTTCACCCAGAGCCCGTCGGTCGAGCGGCTGTAGATGTACTGACCGAGGGATGGCAGGAACCGCGCGATCGTCGTAGGACAGCACGGCACGCCGAACCAGGGCGAGCGCTTGAAGTCACCACGGCTGGCCAGCGGCGTCGCATAGCAGAAGAGATCGCCGGTGAGCGAGACGCCCGCCGCCACCGCGTTGTACAGCGATTGCTCCATCACATCGGTGTATCTCGCATCACCCGTGAGATTGAACAGCCGGTGGTTCCAGAGCACCATCGCCGCCGAGGCGCAGGTCTCCTGATACGCATCCTCATTGGGCAGGTCGTAATCTGCGGTGAAGCCCTCGTTGTGCTCCGACGGTCCAATGCCTCCGGTGACATACATCCGATGCAGGGTCACGCTGTCGTGGAGCGCCTTCGAGGCGGCCCACAATCCCGCGTCGCTCGTCTCGTAGACCAGATCGGCCATCGCGCAGTACAGGAACATGGCCCGGACCGCGTGGCCGACCGCTTCCCTCTGCTCGCGCACCGGCAGGTGGTCCTGCGCATACCTCGTGTCGAACTTGCGCGGATCCTTCAGATAGAACCGCTCGTACCACTCTCCGATGCGAAGTGGTTTGCCGAGGAAGTCGACGGTCCGATCGGGATCGAGCTCCTTGAACTGCCGCTCGAAGATCGACGGCTTCTGACCGCGCCGGTCAATCATCGCTTTGGCGAGCTCGAGGTAGCGTTTCTCACCGGTCACCCGGGACAGCTTCACGAGCGCCAGCTCGATGCCCTCGTGTCCCGGGATGTAGTCCTTCCTGCCGGGACCGAACTCCCGGTCGAACAGATCGGCCAGACGCGTGGCGACCGTGAGGAGCGTCTTCTTGCCGGTCGACTGATAGTGGGCGACCGCGGCCTCGAACAGGTGACCGGACGAGAAGTCCTCGTGGAAGAACGCGAAGTTCTTGAAGCGCAGCTCGGGCGCGTTGATCTGGACGAAGGTATCCAGATACCCGTCTGGCTGCTGGGCCGTGGCGATACGGGCGATGAGGCCGTCCACCTTCGCGTCGAGCGCCGGATCGGGATGCTTCGCGAGCGTCCACGACGCGCCTTCGATCCATTTGTAGAGGTCCGAATCGGCCCAGAACGGGCCGCCGAACTTTCCCGTCGCCTTCCCGGCGGCAAGGTCGAAGTTGCGGAGCCCGCCCGTGGACTCGATCTCCTTCAGGACGTGGTCGAGCGTGCGCGTGCGATTCACCTCGAGACGCGGCGCCCAGAACGAATCACGAATCGTGACGGCGGTCACCGGCAGCGGCGAGAGGCGATCCGCCGCCGGACGGAGATCGTTCGTGTCGTCAGCCGATGGTGATTGCGTGCCGAGCAGCACGCCGAGAGCCACAACGGCGATCCCAGGAACGCGCAGCCAACGGCGGGTGGCGATGCGAATCGCAGTCACGTGAGCGCCTCGAGATGAAAAGGAGGGCGGGACGTCAGTCCCGCCAACGGCCAGGGCGAGAGTGTACAGCGCCGATGATGCGTCGACGCGATCGGCGTGTCAATGAGAGCTGAGGTCTGCTCGGCGAGGTCGCGATGAAAAAACATCGGCGCGGAAGGCTGCCCCAAGAGGCTGCGCAACGTCGAGACGACCCATTTCTTGGCTTGCCGAGACGAAGCTCGCCGAAGGCGAGCGCGAAGTCGCTGATGGGCGACGGCTGAGGCCCACCTCGAGCACCAGAACGAGCGCAGCGAGTGATCAGCGAGGAAGCGAGGGGGACTCGACCCTGAAGGCCGAGCGCGCAGCGCGATGGCCGACGGCTGAGGCCCACCTCGAGCACCAGAACGAGCGCAGCGAGTGATAAGCGAGGGAAGTGAGTGGGGACTCGACCCTGAAGGCCGAGCGCGCCGCGCGATGGCCGACGGCTGAGGCCCACCTCGAGCACCAGAACGAGCGCAGCGAGTGATGGTGCGAAAGGGGGGACTCGAACCCCCACGCTCTTGCGAGCGCCAGCCCCTCAAGCTGGTGCGTCTGCCAATTCCGCCACTTTCGCTCGGAGGGAAGCCGGGGCGTTACGGTTGAAACCGACGGCCCGGGCCGACCCGAAATCTTACCACGCTGCCGCTGGCGTCCCATCTCCTCCCGGCTCGCTGGTCCGTCTCCGGCAGGGGGTAGTCCGGGAAGAGAGTCGGAATCTCCTCACGATCACCAGCGCCCACCTCGCGTTGATCAGGACAGAGCGCACGAGAAACACACCGGACACCCCGTCCGGCCCATACGCGGACCAGGGTCCGCGAGTCGTCGCGCAACGAGGAGGACATCATGAACCGGTTCGTAGCAGTGTGTGCCCTGTCGGCGCTGGTGGCGGCGTGCGAGTCCCGCGCGCCCGGGGCTCCGACGGCCCCGCTCACGACGGCCCCGCCGGCGGGCGCCGGTCACCTACACGGTGTCGGGCACGGTCAAAGACGCGGCCGGCCAGCCGGTGGCGGACGTGTACGTGGAGGCGATGGGGCCGACGGATTGCCCCGGCTTGCCAACCTTGCCGGACAGCTACAACATCCCCTGCATAAGCCAGCAGCACCTGGGCTCCGACTACACCGACAACTCCGGCGCCTTCGCGATCTCCAACGTGCCGGTCGGCTACGTGGAAGTCATCGCGCGTCACAACGGCGCCACGATCGCCCAGGGTGTGAGCGTCGGCAGCGACTCTACCCTGTCGCTCATCCTCTACTGAGGAGGGCGGCTCAGGCTCCGCGCGCTGAGCCGCCGCTTCACCACGCCTTGCGGGCCACGGACAAGAGCCACGGACAAAGATTCGACAAGAGCGGTCGGATGCCGCGAGGGCTCTTACGTCAGCGAGGTCCGGCAGTACTCGAAGCACTTCCGGACCTCGGCGACCGCATCCTCGCCCTTGTATTGGTACTCGATGTTGGCGGGGATGTCGTACTTGTTCTGCTTGAGCAGTCGCAGCACCTCCTTGATCGGCGTGTCTCCCTGGCCCCAGGGCACGTTGTCGCCCTGATCCTTCTTCCGATCCTTGAGGTGCAGGTTCGTGATTCGCGCGTGGTTCGCCTGGATGTAGGCGATGGGATCGAAGTTGGCGGCGACGAAGTGGCCGATGTCGAGGTTCACCTTGATGAACTTCGAATAGGACATGGCCGTCGCGAAGCTCTCGGCGGTGGCGAACTCGTTGGGGTCCTTCAGATTCGAGTGGTTGTGCATCGCCACGACGAACTGGTGCTTGTCGGCGAACGGCGCCACGCGCTTCGCGGCCGACACCGTCGCCGAGGCGGTGATGAAGTCGGCGCCGAGCGCCTTGGCCATCTGGAAGCCGCGATCGATCTCGTCATCCGTGAAACTGTCGTTGAAGCTCAGGTTGTACGACTGGATCTTGATCCCGGCCGCCTCGAACTTGCCCTTGATGGCGGTGAAGTGATCGAGCGGCGTCGTCAGCCGCCACGTGCGCTGCGCCTCACGCGCCGCCGGATCGGAACGCGGCCCCTGGGCGGGCGGGGCGCCCGCCAGCGGCGGCTGGCGGCCGTGGTGGACGCGGCTCGACGTGCCCCGAGAAGAGCTCGACCTCGCCGAGGCCGACGTTCTTCATCGCCGCGATGGCTTCGTCCAGCCCCAGGGTTCTGAAGCTGTAGGACTGGACGCCAATGCGCACGCCGTTGACCCGGGACTCGGCGGCCGCGAGCGCCGAGGCGCCCCGGCTCCCGAGCACCAGCGAGGCCGGGAGCCCCGCCAGCGCGATCTGCCCGAAGTGCCGCCGCGAATAGGTTCTGTGAGCGCTGCGTGCCATCTCGAAGTCTCCTGTGAAGGGCGCGCGTCCGGACGGCCCTGATTGTCGTGGCGGCCCGCGCTGCAGGTAAGCTTGGCGCCGTGGCCAAGATGATACTCGTCGCGATCGCGTTTGTGGCGCTGCAGGCGCCGCGGCCGGCCGATATTTCGTTCGCCGTGCGGCCGATCGACCCCGGCGCCAGTGAAACCGCAGCGGTCGCGGACGTCGATCGCGACGGGACGCTGGACATCGTGTCCGGCGAGCATTGGTACCGCGGGCCCTCGTGGACGAAGCAGCGGTTCCGCGACCTCGGGTACACGAACGGCTACATCGACGCCTTCAGCGACCTCATCCTGGACGTGGACGGCGACGCGCTTTCCCGACATCGTGACCGTGACCTGGTTCGCGAAGAAGATCGCCTGGTGGAAGAACCCCGGCAAAGCCGCAGGCGCCTGGACGGAATCGCCGATCGACGCCGGATTCCCGGTGGAATTCGCCCTGCTCGCCGATCTCGACAACGATGGCCAGGCACGTGAAGTCCTGCCGCAGTCGGGCGACGCCAAGGCGCCGCTGGCCTGGTACGAGGCCGTCAAAGGCGCGTGGCGCAAGCACGTCGTGAGCCCCCAGAGCTACGGCCATGGAATCGGCGCCGGCGACGTGAACGGCGACTCGCGGACCGACATCCTGACGCCGAAGGGCTGGTTCGAGGCCCCGGCCGACCCGCGCGCCGGGACCTGGACGCACCGGCCCGACTGGGACGAGAAAGCCCATCTGGGCTTCCTCTACGTGGTCGATGTCAACCGTGACGAACGGCCGGACATCCTCGACGTCCGATGGGCCACGACTACGGCATCATCTGGCTCGAGCGCACGGCGGCAGGCACGTGGACCCGGCGGGTGATCGACGAGTCGTGGTCGCAGGCGCACGCCTCGACGCTCGTGGACCTCAACGGGGACGGACAGCGCGACTTCGTCACCGGCAAGCGCTTCATGGCCCACAACGGCCGCGATCCCGGCGAGCGGGAACCGCTCGGGATCTACTGGTACGAACATCGGACGGCAGCCGGCGGCGGCATCGAGTGGATCCGCCATCTCGTGGACTACGGCAGCCGCCTGGGCGGTGGGATGCAGATCCCGGTCGTCGATCTCGACGGCGACGGCGATCTGCGATCTCGTCTGTGCCGGCAAGAGCGGCCTGTTCGTCGTCACGAACCAGACGAAGACACCGCAGTAGCGCCGCTCCTCACGCCCTCGCGCAGCTTGCACGCCGGCGCCGTGCATGCGTGGTCAACGCTCGTCACCGAATCGCGGAAAGAAGCGAACCTGGCCGCAGGACCTGACGTCCAACCGATCGTTCACCACGATCGTCGAACGCGCAGGTTGATCGCGCACGGATTGTCCGGATTGTCCGGATCGTCCAGATTGTCCGGATCGTTCGAAGTGTTCGGATCGTCCGGATCGTCCGGATCGAGACGACCCGGCGATTGACAGGCGCGACGGTCGGCGCGAAATCGAACGCGTTGGCAGCGAGGAGGTCGCGATGGCGATCCATGCGTGTCGGAAGCGACGGCTCCCGGTGAGCCGCTCGATGAGGCAGTGGCTGCGAAGCCTTTCGCTGACGGTCATCGTGTCCGTGCTCGTCGCCCGTACGGCGCCCGGTTCGCCACAGCTCAGGTGAGCGCGCAGACGGACGCGAGTGACGACACCACGACCGGCATCCATGCGCTGATCGCCGCCGGCCTCCCGCGCGGCGTCTGGATTCCGCTGTCCCTCCACGACGCGGTGGGACGCATGCTGGAACGATCGCCGACGTTTCGCGACCAGTGCGGCCGCATCGACCGGCATCGCGGCGTCCACATCGGGGTGACGCAGAACGACTGGAAGCTGCGTGGGCGCAGCTCCGGGGCGTTGGCCGAGATTCGACGCTACACAACCGGGGTCATCGCGGTGTCGATCACGCTGCCGAGCGGCAACGCGCCCTACGAGGCGCTGGCGCACGAGATGGAACACGTGCTCGAGGTCCTCGACGGCGTGAGGCTCCAAAAGCTCGCCGGGTCGATACTGGGGGCGGGCAAAGCCTGGCAGACCACCGGCGGCATCGAGACCCGACGGGCGATCGACGTCGGACGCCGCGTGGCGGAAGAGGTCAACCGCGCCGGGACGCTGACGTCCCGCGGGCCCGTAGCCCGTAGCCCGTAGCCTGTAGCCTGTAGCCTGTAGCCGTCACTGCTTCAGATAGATATTGCGGTACTCCACCTTCATCGGCGGTCCGGTGTGGATCTGGAAGCCGATCAGCCCGCCGAGCGCCCGGCCCTTGGCGTCATCGTCCACGACCAGCGCCGTGACGTGACCGTTCAGGATGTGGACGAGCGTGCCGCCGCGCGCGATGATGTGGAACTGGTTCCAGTCGCCGTTCTTGACCAGCGCCTTGAGGGCGTCTGCGCTTTCGAGGCTCCCGATCACCCTGGCCTTCTGCCCCTCGATGACCTGCGTCGCCTGGCCGCGCAAGGCGAGAAACATCCGCCCGCGCTCCTCATAGAGCTGCCCCGTCCAGCGGTTCTCGAAATCGAGATCCGCCTGGTAGCCCTTGAGCACCCACTTGCCCTGGTCGGGCACTTCCACGCTCCGGTACTGAATGCCGCTGTTCGTCGCACTGAGCCGGTATTCGATCTTGAGCTCGAAGTCCTTCGGCTGGCCGCCGCGCCAGATGAGGAACGTGTTGGCCTTGAGCGGCTTCTCGGCCGTCGTCTCGCCGACGATGGCGCCGTTCTCGACCCGCCAGAACGCCGGATCCCCATCCCATCCCTTCAGGCTGGTTCCGTCGAAGATCGCCGTGAAGCCCGCGCGGTCCTCGTAAGCCATCGGCTCGACGAGCGGCCCCTTCGGAAACTGCGCCTGCAGAACGCCAGCTCCGATCCACGACGGCACTGCCGATTGCCAGGATGACGACGACCGCTACACGCGTGACGAGTGATGACATGTTTGCGTCCCTGTCGAGGGGGGACGGGAGCCCCCGACTCGAAACTCTGATGGGGCTCCCGTCCCCCATTGCGTTACTGCGGCGGCGCGCCCTGCAGGAACGCGATCAGCCCCGCGAATCTGCTGCTGACTGAGCTCGTCCACCAGCCCCTCCGGCATCATCGACACCGGCGACTTGGTCTGCTTCTTGACGCTCGCCTTCGGCACGTCGAACTGACGGCCGACGATGTCGGCCGTGCGCATGACCAGCAGATCGCCCTGCTCGCGCACGACGAAGCCGGCCACGGTCTTCCCGTCCGTGGTCTCGATCATCGTCACGTCGTACTGGTCGGAGATGGCCTTCGACGGCCAGAGGATGGACTCGACGATGTCCTTCTTCTGGAAGCGGCTGTTCAAGGTCGAGAGGTCGGGGCCGATGTCGGTGCCGATCGAGCCGAACCGGTGGCAGGCGGCGCACACCTTCTCGTAGGCGCGCCCTGCCGGCGACGACCGACGGGGCCTGCCGCTCGCGGCCTGAAAATCAGCTCCTCGGCCAGCTCTTCGCGGCTGATGGCGAGCACGCCGCGGGCGCGGCTGTTCGCCGGCGAACGAGAACGCGCGGTGCGCTGCGCGGAGGCCGCAATCTCCTCGGCTGTCAGCGGCGCAAACTGTGGCACCTTCGCGTACGCGGTCTTCTTCTCCGCTTCGTCGAATGACGCCAGGCTCTCGTCGAAGAACAGGTTGACGAAGCCGGGAAAGCTCGCGCCGCCGCGCCAGGTCGACGCCTTCGCGAACCAGTCGGTCAGCTGGGTCTTCTGCGGCTTCGTCCAGCCGGTCTTCATCGTCCGCAGCGCGTAGACGTAGTGCAGCTGCAGCTGCGGATTGGTGTCGTCGGCCGGCATCGCGGCGAGAATCTTGCCGATGGCCTCGGGCTGTCCGGCCCAGGCGAGTGTCACGGCGAGCTGGCGGTTCAGCCGCTCGTCCTTCGACGGGAAGAGCCCGATGAGACGCGCATGCACACGGCTTCGCAATGACGGCGAGGCGTCCGGCAGCTTCGTCGCCGCGAGCTGCAGCGCGCGAATCAGCCGCAGCTGATCGTCGAGCCGAGAGGCCGTTCGTCCGCGACGCAGCGCCAGCGCCCGCTCGAGCACCGGCTCGACGTCGGCCGGTGAGGTCGCCGTGAACGACCAGCGCCACGAGTCCCTCGATCGCGCCGAGCGGGCTCGCGTCGTTCAGGACGAGCGCCTGCCACTCGCGGCGCGGCGTGCGCTGCAGCGCCGCACGGCCGGCATAGCGCACGATGACGATCGGGCGAGTTGAGCAGCGCATACAGGTCGGCGACGGCGCAACCGGGCGGGCGCGTCGGCCGACAAGCCCTGGCGGACGAGCGCTTCGGCGGCGCGCCGCAGCACCATCGGATCCGCGTCCTTCAGCGCCGCAGCCACGACCGCTCGCCCGCCGGCATCCGCGTGCTGTCCGGCGACGTAGACCGCCGCTGCGCGGACCTTCGCGTCCTTGTCGGCGACGAGGGCCTCGAGAAGGTCGCTGCCCGGCTTCGGGCCGTGGCGTTGCAGGATGTAGCACCGCCTGTTCGCGATCGAGGCTCGAGGCTGACGCGTCCCGCGCCAGCTTCTCGAGCTCGGCGCCGAACGCCGCGCCCATCGACGTCCGGGCCTTCTCGATCGCCGCCCATCCCCAGCTCGAAAGCGGCTGCGGCTGGCGGACGACGGCGAGGATGCCGGCGGGCGCGGGCTCCGGGACTTTGCCCGTGTAGCGGACGCGAAGAAGCCGCCTTCGGTCATGCGCCCGCCAATCGTGAAGTAGACGAACCCGTCGGGCCCGACTTCGAGATCGGTGACGTTCAGCGGCTCGCCGTGGACGAACTCGTCCTTCTCCTTCGCGGCGCGGAATCCGGCGCCCTGCGCGACGAGGGCGGTCCAGAGGATGCGGCCGCGGGACCAGTCGGCCTCGAGGTAGGCGTCGTGGAACTCCGCCGGGTAGACATGATGCTGGTAGAACTCGACGCCGACCGGCGATCCGCGCCCCAGATCGCGCACCGGCGGCAGCGAATCGAGGTAGTAGGACGGGAACTTGCCCGATCCGTTGCGGTAGCCGTTGTCGCTGCCCGGGGATGAGGTGCACCGTTCGCACGTCGCGGTACCAGGGCATGTTGATGTCCCACTCCATGTCGCTGTCGAACGTGAAGGCCTCGCCGGCGAGGTTGAAGGCGTGATCGTAGGCGTTGCGCAGCGCGCCCGACAGCACGGTGAAGGTCTTGCTCGTGCGATCGAAGCGATGAAGGGTGCCGTGCAGTCCCTCTTTCGTGCTGGGGCCGAAGCCGCGTCCATCGGGCAGCGCCGGCAGGAGCTGCGATTCGGGATTGTCGCGGAACGGCGACAGCGGATCGATCCGAGACTCGTCGGCGACGTAGGTGTTGTTGCCGATCATGATCGTCATCTCGCCGTCCGGACCGCGGCGGATGGCGTGCGGGCCATGCTCCTGGATGCCGCCGACGAACGCCGCCAACTTCTCGAAGGTATCGGCTTCATCGTCGCCGTTGGTGTCCTCCATTCGATAGAGGCCCGAGCGCTGGGGCGCCGGCGGCTGCCCTGCTGTGGCGGAAGGCGGGGCTTCACCGGGCGCACACGCGCCATAGAGCGTCCGCCCGTCGAACCAGAGGCCCTGGCAGTTCCGGACCTTCGTCGCTGAACACCTTCTCCGACTTCGTAGACGCCGTCCTTGTCGGCGTCGATCAGGAGGCGCGGATGGTCGAGCTCCTTCGACACGACCGGGCGGCCCAGGCTGTCGAAGGTGAGGACGACGTAGGAGTCGGTCTTGCCGGCCGGCACGAGCCGCTCGATGGTGAAGCCTGGAAGGGTGGTGAAGCGCATCGCGCCGGCGGGTGCGGTCGCGGGCGCCTGCGGCGCGGCCTGCGGCGTCACCGCCACGAGCATGGTGGACGTCAGCGCCACACCGGCCAGGAGGGGAAACGGCCATCTTCGCATCGAGGTTCCTCAGGTGCATCGGGGACGGGAGCCGTTTCTCAACATGACGTCGATGGTGAGAAACGGCTCCCGTCCCCGGCTAAAACGTGAAGCGGGCGGCGAGCTGCATCTGGCGCGGTGCGTAAGCGGCACAGGCTCTGGCCGAACGTCGCCCGGTCCACGAAGCTGTCGGGCAGCTGGTAGTTGGCCCGGTTGAGGGCGTTGAACATCTCGAGCCGCAGCTCGAGCATCCGTGACACCCCGAGCGCGATTCGCCGCGAGACGGCCAGATCGAGCGTCGCATAGCCCGGCCCGGTCAGACTGTTGCGCCCGGCGTTGCCAAACGTGTACGCGAGGCGCGACGACGAAGCGTCTGTCCGTCGTAGGTGCCCGACACCGACCCCGGCGGCGCCGCGCCGTTGACGACGTTCGGGCGATCGTAGGCGAACGTGCCACCGCCGGTGTTGCCCGTGTTGCTGTTGTCGTAGCTGACGCGCGGCGTGAACGGACGACCGGACTGCGCCGTGAACACGGCGCTCACCTGCCAGTCGCTTGAAGAACGGCGAGTCGCCGATCGCCGGCACGTCCCAGGTCGCCGACAGCACGCAGCCGATGGCGCACGTCGAAGTCCGAGGGGCCCCACTCGGCGGCGAAATCACGGCTGTTCTGCGGCGTGTTGTCGTCGCCGTCGGTGGCGAGGAACGCCGAGGTGTCGTCGAGCGATCGCGACCACGTGTAGGAGGCGCGGAACGACAGGTTGCGTATGTGGCGCCGCTCGGCGCCCAACTGCAGCGCGTGGTAGTTCGACGTCGCCAGCGGCTCGACGCAGCAGGATGTCGCCGTAGCCCGGGTATCGGCCGGCGCGTGATCGATGGCGCCGGGCGCCGGCGTCGGCTGGTTGATGTTCCGCTTCCGCACCATGTTCCGCCCGTAGCGTCGTGACATACCGCGCCGTCAGCGTCGTCGCCGAGAAGACGCGCTCGAGCGCCGAGGCTGCCGTGGTGCGAGAACGCGGTGCGGAAGTCGGGATCGAGCGTGTTGACGGCCGGCGCCGACGGGACGCCGCGAGCCCGCAAAGGGGTCCTCGATCCGGATCGGTGCCGTCGCGGTCGGGAAGTAGAGCCGCAGCGAGAAGTAGGGCGGGTTGAAATAGAGCGCCGAGTTCTCGATCAGCGTGCCGCTGTCGTAGAACAGGCCGTAGCCGCCGCGCAGGACCAGCGTGCCGCGCCGGCTGAGATCCCAGCTGACGCCGACGCGCGGCGCGACGTTGTTGAAGTCGCGTGGCGAGCCCCGATCGCGACACGCCGTCCTCCCCGACCTGCTCCAGCTCGAAGGTCTCGAGGTTCAAGATCCGCATGCGATCGTCGGCATCGTAGGGCGGCGCCGCCAGCTCGTAGCGCACGCCGGCGTTGATCGTCAGCGTCGGCGTGATGCGCCAGTCGTCCTGCAGATAGACGTTGGCCGCCCACGTGCGCAGCGCCTGCCGGTTGTCGTTGGCCGCCAGCAGCGAGAACGTCGGGAAGCCGAGCAGCAGGTCGGCGACCGGGTATGCCCGTGTAGACGCCCTGGTAGACCGTCTGCCCCGCGCGCGAAGAGATGGTTGAAGCCGTCCGACGCGATAGTGAGCGGAACTCGCCGCCGAGCTTGGCGTGGTGGCGGCCGCGCTCGATCGTCAGGCTGTCGGAGACGTGAATCGTCCGGGTCCGGCGCACGACCGGGAGGTTCGGGTCGTCGCCGAGCGTCTCGAACCCGGGCACCACGAAGACCATGTATCCGAGATCGACCGGATTCAGCGCTCGGTCCCGTGATGCCGAGCGCGGCATAGCCGTCGAAGCCGGCGTTCTGCGGCAGGTTCTCGCGCCGCAGCGCGTTGACGCCGATGCGCAGATCGTTGAACACCCGGGCCGAGAACGCCTGCGTCGCGCCAAAGGCGAAGTTGTGGCCCTGATCGAGCACCGACACGCCGAACC
This sequence comes from Vicinamibacterales bacterium, assembly GCA_963834365.1. GTDB lineage: Bacteria > Acidobacteriota > Vicinamibacteria > Vicinamibacterales > Vicinamibacteraceae > CAWJAP01. Next base: position 161,154 of record CAWIBS010000035.1, read on the forward strand.
CCGGAAGGTTGCGGGCGCGGGCCGGGAACGGCAGATCGCGCTCGTCGCGGCTGAAGGTGTAGCGCACGTGGAACGGATTGTCGCGCCAGCCGTGGTGATCGGTCTTGATGGTCGCACTGGATCGCGCTCCGCTCCCCCATCGGCGACGACACGAGATTCGCCACGCTCGCCGCGGTTCGGCGCCGGATACAGCGCCGCCGTCGCGAGGCCCGCGGCGCTCAGGCGCGAGTCGGGAATGACGTTGCCCGGAAACGGCTGGCCGGTGAACGGATCGCGGACGGTGACGCCACTGGCGCTGAAATCGCCGGCTCGCTCGGCCAGCGTCGGCACGCGCGCGAGGCGCGTATCGGCTTCTTTGCGCGCGTGATCGCCTCGACGTTCGCGAAGTAGAACGACGGCCAGCGCCCGATCGGACCGCCGAGAGTGCCGCCGAACTGGTGCTTGCGCAGCTCGGTCTGCGGCTGGTCGGCGGGCTCGAACGGGTTGCGCGCATCGAGGGCCGAGTCGCGGAAGAACTCGTAGGCCGAGCCGTGCAGCTTGCGCGTGCCCGACTTGATCACCATGTTCACCTGCGCGCCGGCGCTGCGGCCGTACTCGGCGTCGTAGGTGTTCTGGAGCAGCGACACTTCCTCGATCGCGTCGAGGCTCGGGTTGACGACGAGGCGGTTGAGGAACAGGTCGTTGTTGTCGACGCCGTCGAGCAGGAAGTTGTTCGACGCTTCACGCGCCCCGCTGCTGTTCAAGCCGATGTTGCCCTGCGTGGACAGCCGCGATCCGGGCGCCGGAGGCGCCATGCCGGGCGCGTGGTAGGTGAACTGCAGCGCGTCGCGCTCGGTCACCGGCAGCGTGAGCAGCGTCTCCGAATCGAAGACCTCGCCGACGGTGCTGTTGCCGATGCGCAGCGTCGTCTCGTCGGCGCGCACGACGACCTGCTCGGTCATCGCCCCCGGCGACATCACGAGCGTCAGCGTGCCCTTCACGGCCGCCTGGACGCGGATGTCGCGCACGACCTCGGTCTTGAAGCCGTCGAGCGCCGCGGCCAGCGTGTACGCGCCCGCCGGCAGGAGCGGCACGACCAGCATGCCCTGCGGGTTCGTCGTGCCGCGCCGGCCGACGCCGTTCTCCTGGTTGGTCAGCATCACGACGACGCCCGGCAGCATGGCGCCGGTCTCGTCCTTGGCTTCGATGAAGAGCGTGCCGGTCGCGGTCTGCGACACGGCGCGCGCCGGAACCGCCAGCATCAATGCAGCCGCGAACACGTGAAGTGCGGAGCGAAATCCGTTGAGTGTCACGATTCGTCTCATTGCAAAGACGCGGTCTGGTCTTCGCTCGGCAGGCCGGACCTTCAGGTCCGGCGGGCCGCCGGAGCCGCTCGCCGGACCGGCAGGCCGGAGCTGAGCTCCGGCCTACCGCCATTGCGCGCCGGAGCTGAAGCTCCGGCCTACCGGTCACGCGAGCCGATCGCGCAGCAGCTCGTACAGCCCCAGCACCGCGATGCCGGGCGCCTTGCGGCTCTGCAGCTGGTGCAGGCACCCCGGATCGTCGGTGATGAGCGACGAGGCGCCGGCGCGCGCGGCGTCGGCGAGCCGCGCCTCGGTGAGCTGCGCGGCAATGGCGGGCTGCGTGAACTCGAGCCCGCCGATGGCGCCGCACGGATGCGAACGGTCTTCCCGCCAGAACATCGCCCGGGCCGCCGACGCGCCGAGCGCGGCGGCGAGCAGCGTCCGCGAGGCCCGCCCGTCACGTCCGATCCGCGGGCCCTGGCACGGATCGTAATACGTGTACGCAGCACTGTCTGCTTCCCGTCCGGCGGGCTGCACGAAGCCGAGCCGGCCCTGCGCGGCGGCCTCGGCCAGGACATCGGAGACCTCCCGGACCGGCACGTCCTCGGGCCAGGCGAGGCCCAGACGGTCTCCATAGACGTGCCGGAACGTGTAGACCTCGCCAGGGCCCAGCACCAGCAGCTCACGACAGCCCGACCGGCGGACCAGATCGATCACCGCCGAGGCGAGCGACCGCGCCGTCTCCTGAAGCCCGAGCGAGCTCGCGAGCTGCCCCGTCGATCGACCGGCGCCGAGGCGCACCGCGCGAACACCCGCCGCTTCGAGGAGGGCGATGGCTGCCTCGACCGCGGCAGGCGACCGATGCGCCGCCACGTCGCCGACGAACACCGCCACGTCCCCGGCCCCGTCGTCCGGCTCCGGCGATCGGTCCACGTACGGGTTGGCCCAGCGGCGGAGCCGGGCGTCGATCTCGCCGACGATCGAGGGCGCGGCGCCCGCCGCCACGACCTCGGCGCGGGCCGCGACGATCGCGTCGGGCAGCGGCTGGTCGGTCACGCAGTGCGCCTGGCACAGGCCGCAGTCGGCGCAGGCATACAGGACGTCCGCCGGTCTCCGCGTTCCATTGCAGGCTGCCCCGCTTCGACCGACTCGATGGTGAGCGCCCAGGCGTGCGGCGTCAGCGTCTCGCGCGCGGTGACGTGGCCGACCGGGCACACGTGCCGGCACATCCAGCAGAAGCGGCAGCCGTCGATTGGCGAATCTTCGTGGTGCGTGGTCGCGCTCATGTCGTCACTGGAGCGGCGCTCTTCAGACTGCGCGTTGATCGAACCCGACCTTGCCGGGGTTCATGATGCCGTTCGGATCGATGGCGCGCTTGATGCGCCTCGAGCAGCGGCCAGCGCCGATCCGTATTGCGCCTGCATGAAGCGACTGAGCTTCAGGCCGACGCCGTGGTGCTCGTTGATCATGCCGCCGTGCGCGAGCGAGGTCGTCACCGCGACGTCCCAGATGCGGTCGTGGAGCGCCTCGGCCTCGCGCGGATCCTGCGGCGCCTCGCGCAGCAGGAACCGGTCGTAGAGGCTCGCGCCCCAGGGGAACCAGTGCGAGAAGTGGCCGATGTAGCTGACGCCGATCGACCCGAACGTGCTCTCGATCGCCGCCTTCTTCGCGTGGTAGATCGCTTCGATGCGGTCGAACGTCGCCACCGTCTCGACCGTGCCGTACATCGCCGGCAGGTGGAACCTGAGCGGCGGATAGTAGAAGTCGTAGCGATGGTTCCACCAGCGCTCGCCGGGCTCGCGGCCGAGATCGCGCGCGCCGAGCTCCTCGAAGATCTTGAGCGCCCGCTGCTCCTGCGCCCGGCAATGTCCTGCGTAGCCGTCGAAGCCGACGATCATGTACGCGCCGTCGAGCTCGTAGCCGAGCACGCGCTTCACGAGCGAGGCCGTCGAGTGCGGGTCGTACATCCGGATGACCAGCGGATCGAGCCGCTCGACCATCATCCGGCGGCCGGCTTCGAGGCCGGTGCCGACGTCCTTGAACAGCATCGCGCGGAACAGCCGCGTCTCCGGCAGCCGCACGATCCGCATCGTCGCTTCGGTGATGACGCCGAAGGTGCCTTCCGACCCGAGGAAGAGCCGCATGAAGTCGGGGCCCGAGGCGTGGTTGGGCACGCCCGGCGTGCGGACGATCGCGCCGGTCGGCAGCACGACCTCGATGCTCATCACGAGGTCTTCGGCCTTGCCGTACTTCGTGCTGATCGTGCCGGACCCGCGCGGCGCCAGATAGCCGCCGAGCGTGGCGCAGTTGGCCGACGCCGGATAGTGCGGCAGCGTCAGGCCGCGGTCGTTCAGGGCCCACTCGAGCTGGCCGCCGTTGACGCCCGCCTCGCGCGCGCACGTAGAGCGACCTCTCGTCGATCTCGAGAATCTGGTTGAGCCGCTTGAGGTCGATGACGATGCCGCCGTGGGTCGGCAGCGCGCCGCCCTGCGTGCCCGACCCGCCGCCCCAGGGCACGACCGGCACGCGCGCCTCGTTGGCGATCGCGCAGCACGGCGCGACCTCCGCGGTGCTCCGGGATGGACGATGACCTCCGGCATCGGCGTGCGGACGCCGCGATCGAGCCACATCTGCGGCAGCCAGAACGCGTCGACCGAATAGACCAGCCGATCGGTCTCGCGCGACGACACGTGCTCGGCGCCGACGACGGCTTCGAGCGCCGCAGGACGCCGGCATGACGGTCGCTCGGAGGATCGAGACGGCAGTGGCATGGCATTCGGGCTGCAGGCGTAGGCTTCAGCCAGGCAGATCCAGACGCCGCAATCGGCTGGCCGCAGCTGAAGCTCGCACGCCGATCGACGCGACTCACACCCGGTCGCAGGAACTCCCGGTTGCACCGTCACCTCGACGTCCAGCAGCGCCGCGATCGCCTGGGCGACGTGCTCGGCGTAGCGGCGGAACGCTTCCTGGCCCTTCTCTACCGTCGCGCGCTCGGGATTGCCGATGACGCCCGTCTCGGTGAACTCGTGGTGGTCCATCGGGAACTGGAAGTAGCTGAAGCCCTCGAACTGGATGTCGGGCGCGCCGTCCTTCTTGCCGAACTGTCTTCGGCAGCCACTGCGGGATGTGCGTCAGCGTCTTCACGGCGCGGTCCATGCGCACGAGCTCCTTGTTGTGCGCGAGCATCTGCGACGTCTCGAGCTCGCTCGCGTGCCAGCCCGGCGTCTCGTCCTTCGGGTTCTCCATCAGGCCTTCCATCAGGCCGACGTAGCGCTCCATGTAGGGCATGCAGAAGCCGACCAGCGCGCCGGTGTCGTAGCGGATCTTGCGGAGCACCGGATCGATGACCTTCACGTTCGAGCCGTGGCCGTTGATGAAGAGGATCTTGTTGAAGCCGTGGTGGATCAGGCTGCGCGCGATGTCGTAGATCAGCGCCTGCAGCGTCGAGGAGCGGATGGTGATCGTGCCGCGCCCCTCGCCCGGGCCGGCCATGTGCTGCGGCGAGTAGCCGGTCCAGACGACCGGCGTGTGCAGCATGTTGTTGATCTTCGCGACGCGCGAGGCCACCTCGTAGGCCGTGACCGTGTCGGTCGAGAGCGGCAGGTGCGGCCCGTGCTGCTCGGTGCTGGCCATCGGCACCAGCACGAGATCGCAGTGCTTCAGGTAGGCCTGGATGTCCGGATACGCCAGGTCGGCCAGGTTGTGCGATGGCAGTTCCACGGGAATGGGCACGGTCATGAGGGCGTTCCTTTCCTGGACGAGAGCGCGACGAAGCGGTCGGCGACCGCCAGCGCGAACTCGGTGGCGTTGATGTGGAGCGCGTGCGTCGAGACGGGAATGTCGGGCCGCAGATGCGCGCGCAGCTCGTCGAGGAACCCGGCGTCGGCCTCCGGATCCCAGAACACGCCGCCCGGGCACGTTGGGAATCGACAGCCCTGCGGTCGGCACCATCACCGCGATCGGGCCCCGTCGCCTCGTTGAGCCGCTCGGCGAAGATGCGTCCGAGCGCGCCATCTCGTCCGGCAGTGGTGCGCACGAGCGTGAACTCGGGATTGTGCGTGTAGATCGGCCGGCCCTGCGAGGCGCGCCGGCACCTCCTCGGGCCGCCCGTGCACGGAGAAGTCGATGCAGCCCGGGCACGACCACCTGCGGCAGGCCGAGCCGGCCGATGCGGCGCAGCCGGTCCGGGCCCGCCGACGTGGAAGCCGCCGACGAGCTCGTCGGTCAGCTCGTCGGTCGTGAAGTCGATGACGCCGACGAACAGCCCGTCGGCCGCCAGCTCCTCCATCGCCGGACCGCCGACGCCGTTCGAGTGGAAGATGACCGCTGTCGAGACCGTGCCGCGCCAGCGCGTCGCGAATCATCATCACGGCCTTGGTCGTGTTGCCGAGCATCGTGATGGCGACACGCGGCCGGTCGTCGCGTCGGCCGCAGCGGCTGCTCGTGCGCCACCATGCCGGCCATCGCCGCCGCCACGTTGTCGAAGATGGCCGTGCTGATCGGGTTCAGCCCGAGGATGTCGATGACCGAGTGCACGACCATCACGTCCCTCGTCCCGACGAGCGGCCCGAACCGCCGGTGGCCCGACGCGATGGGCGTGACGATGATCTTGGGGATGCCGATCGGCAGGCACAGTCATGGCGCTCGCGCCGAGCACCGCGCCTTCCGCGCCGCCGAGCGTGAGCGACGCCATCGAGCCGGCCGTCGCGATAGAGGTCGAGCGCGAGCCGCTGCAGCCCGAGCAGCATGCCGTGCACCGCTTTGCCGCGGCTGCCGGCGTTGCGCAGCGCCTCGATGGTCGTGCCGCCCAGCCGCGCGACCTCCGCGCGCGACACGTCGGGCACGATGTCGAGCGGCTCGCCGAGGATGCCCGAGTCGGCGACGATGGCGCCGACGCCGAGCGCCTGCAGCCGATCGCGCACATAGGCGATCTCGGGCCCCTTCGTGTCGAGCGTGCCGATGAGAAGGACGGTCTTCATGTGACGTCGAACTGACGCGGTCGCCACGCCGGTAGGCCGGAGCTTCAGGCTCCGGCGAGCATGAACGCCCGCTCGATCTGAGCCGGCCGTGAGCTGAAGCTCCGGCCTACCGGGTCCGGCCACGTCGCGCTACATGTACTTCCGCAGCGTCTTGATCGTCTCGTCCACGAGCCACGTGTAGAACTCGTCGACAGCTGCCGCTGCCGTGGTCCTCGATGAACTTGAGCTCGTCGGCGGTGAGCTCGACGTGGCCCGTTCTCGAGCGCGTTCTTGTACGGGTTGGCCGGCGTGCGATCGACCGGCGCCACGAACTCCACGGTCAGCGCGCCGTCGTAGCCGATCTCCTTCAGCGTGCCGATGATCTTCGCCCAGTCGCAGTGCGCCCATGCCGCAGGCCATGCGGTTGTTGTCGGCGACGTGGAAGTCGTCGAGCCGGCCCTTGGAGTTCCGGATCGCCTGAAACATGTCCTGCTCTTCGATGTTCATGTGGAACACGTCGAGGCAGATGCCGCACGTCGGGGCCGACCGCCTCGGCGAGCGCCAGCGCCTGATCGTGGCGGTTGAGGAAGTAGGTCTCGAAGCGGTTGAGCGGCTCGATCGCCAGCCGCACGCCTTCCTTCTGCCCGTGGTCGTAGCACTGCTTCAGGCTCTCGACCGCCCACTTCCACTCCTCTTCGGGCGAGCCCTGCGGCTTGATCTTGCCGACCGTCGACGGGGACGATGGTGATCTCCTGGCCCGCCGAGCTCCTTCACCATCGTGATGGTGTCGTTGACGTACTTGACCGACGCGGCGCGCTGCGCCTCGTCGCTGGCGCCAGCAGGTCGCGATCGCCCAGCATCAGCGTCACCGATCCCCAGCAGGTCAGCTTGTGGTCGGTGAGCAGCTTGCGGACGTGCTTCGTGTCGTAGCGTTCGGGCTCGCCGCTGATCTCGATGGCGTCGTAGCCGCACTTTGCCAGGCGCGCGATCGTCACCTCGATCGGCTCCGCGCGCATCCAGTTGTGCATCGCCACGTGCATGGCATCGCTCCCTTCCTCTCTGCCGCCAGGGCGGACGAATAATACCCGGCTTGTCCAGTGACCAGTGACGAATTACCAGTGACGAGTTGTCGGTAGCGCGGCTGGTCGCCGCGCCGCGCCTCTGGCTCGAGCAGAACACGGGCGATCCTCGACTTCGTCGGCAGGGCGCTGGTCAGCCGTCACTGAGCGGCGCAATGCGTATGCGGCCGCCGCGAGGCGGTCACGCCTTTTGTGCGCGGACGGGCGTTGCCGTTGCGGACCGGTACGCGCCGTCACGGCTACTCGCGCGCCGCGCGGGCCCGCAGGGCGGCCCGGCGACCGCGGCGTGAATCGCAGCGCCGCCCGACGCCGCCAGCCGGCCCGCTCAGGGCCGGCGGAACCGCGGCGCGCGATCGAGCGGCTGCCCGCGCCGGCCGCTGAGGCGCGCCGGCGCCAGACCAGCCGCAGCCGCCCGCGCCGCCGGCCGGCCCGCCCAGGGCCGGCTGAACAGCAGCGCGGATCGAGCGGCTGCCGCGGCGGCGCGCTGAGGGCGGCCGTCGCCAAACTAGAACTCCACCCGGAACGTCAACTGGATCCGCCGCGCGTCGCGGGCCGCGGTGTACCAGCCGAACTCGGGATTGGTCTGCTGACGCCCGCCGCGTTGAACTGCGCGTTGGTGTGTCACCGTCGAGAACTGCACGTTGTTGAACGCGTTGTACAGCTCGCAGCGGAACTGCAGCCGCCGCGTGCCGCCGAGCGGGATGTACTTGAGGAACGAGATGTCCCAGTTGAGATAGCCGGGCCCGAGGAACTCGTCGCCCGGGCCGTGCCGACGCGGTTGCGGCGATCCGACGGCGGCCGCGACGACACTCGTGTCGAACGCGCGTCCGGCGTCCGATCGCCACGCGAGAGGTTCGGGTCGCAGATGAGGTCGACGCGCGAGTCGACGCCCGCGCCGACGCCGCCGGTCAGGTCGCTCACCCCGGCGATCGAGTAGCCGAGGGAGAGCGGCGCGCCACTGAGAGCGCGGAGGTCACGCCCGAGATCTGCCAGTTGTCGAAGATCGCCGCGGACGAGCGCGTTGTCCCAGTGCTGGCTGAGGCCGGGCACTCGTAGGAGTAGTTGATCGCGAGGTTGTGCCCGGCCGGCCGGCGCGTAGTTGCGCGACCGGACGTCGAGGAACGGGTTGACCGTCGGGTTGTTGTGCGCGGTCGGCGACGCAAAGCCGATGTTCTTCGATCCGCGACAGGTGTAGGACGGCGCCGAAGCGCAGCCCCGCCGTGTAGCGGCGGTTCACCGCGTCTGCATGCGAGTCGTAGTCGGAGAAGCCGGCGAACTCGCTCACGCAGGATGTCGCCATACCCGCGAGTACGGACGCAGGAACCGTTCGGCAGCGGCTCCGCCCGTCGTCGGGTCGATGCTCGACGGCAGGAAGTTCGTCCCGTAGGGCACCGCGTTCAGGTTGTGCGTCTGCAGCAGGCGGCGGCCCTTCGAGCCGACGTAGGCGAAGTCGCCGACCAGCTTCCAGCCGAGATCGCGCTGCACGCCGAGGCTGTAGTTGTAGATGTATTGCGGCTTGTAGTCGGTATCGAGCTACCGCGTGTTGGCCGGGCTCAGGCTGAGCGGCGTCGACAGCAGATCGCGGATCGTCGTGTAGTTCGCGGTGTGGGTGTTGACCAGCGGCGGCAGCTCGACGAGCTGCAGGATGATGTCGTCGTTGAAGCGATCCGGGAACAGGCCGAAGCCGCCGCGCACGGCGGTGCGGCCGTCGCCGGTCGGATCCCACGAGAAGCCGACGCGCGGCGCGACCTGAATCGGCGGCGCGTCGAGGACGCCTTCGTCGAAGACCTCGATGCCGTTGACGGCATCGCCCGAGTTCGGCGCGAAGGTGCCGATCTTCACCGCCGGCAGGATCTCGCCGGTCAGCGGGTTGAGGCCGCGGCGCTGGCCGCCGACGGTGGTCGGCTGGATCAGCATCGGCGCCTGCGCCGGGTTGAACTGATCGGGCTGGAACACCGCCAGCTGATCGCCGCGGCTCTTCGTCGGCCCGACGTAGTAGAAGCGGATGCCGGCGTCGATCGTCAGGTTCTTCTTGACCCGCCAGTTGTCCTGCATGAACCACTCGAAGTTCATGAACTGCGCGTTGCGCATCCGGATGGCTCGTGGCCTCCGAGTAGGTGTTGACCGTCCCGAGCAGCGCGTTCGCGTAGGGATGGTTGGTGTCGAGCGGGATTGGCGGTGTTGCGATCGAAGTTGAAGGTGCCGTTGAACTGCGCTCGAGCGCGCCGCCGGCCGCGTCGTGTACTCGCAGAAGAGGCCGGCCTTGAGGTTGTGCGAGCCGATGACCTTCGTCAGGTTGACCGAGGAGTTCCAGATGTCGTTCTCGCCGAAGAACGGATAGCGTCCCTCGACGCCGAGCGTCGGCATGTTCGCCGGCGTGCCGAGCGCCAGGCCCGCCACGCCGAAGTTCGACGTTCGGGCACGATCCGCGATCGGGATTGGCTTCGGGGTAGAACTGCGGCAGCCCGGACGAGGCCGACTTGCGTGCGATCGTTGCGCTCGAGATCGGCCTGCGTCAGCGGCTCGACGGTCTGCTTCCCGTGGTTGAGGCCCGACCGTGACCTCCATCACCAGCGTCGGGCTGAACGTGTGCAGCAGCGTGTTGACGACGCCGTAGCTGTGGATCTCGTAGGCAATCGGGAGCTGCGGCCAGTTGGCGTTGTTCAGCACGAAGCCCCAGCCGCCCTTGAACGCCTCGTAGCCGAAGTTCAGGCGCGAATAGAACTTCGTCTTCGGCGCGACGTTCCAGTCGACGCGCAGCACCTGATCGTTGCGCGGCTGGTCGAACGAGCTCTGGAACGTGTAGTTCGACTGGTTGCAGAGCGGGATCGACGAAGTTCGGCAGCGGCAGCAGGTTCAGGAGCGCCTGCCCGTTCGGATCGATGCGGCTGGCCGGGATGACGTTGCCGGGGAACGGCTGGCCGGTGCTCGGATCGCGGATGACGATCAGCTGCCCGTTGGTGCCGAACGATCTGCGAGAAGTCGCCGCGCCGCTCGGGCTCGGTCGGCATCATCCGGCGGTTGAGCGTCCCGGGATTGGTGCGCGGCAGGAACTCCTGGTTCCAGAAGAAGAACAGCTTGTTGCGGCCGCTGTTGAAATTCGGCAGCACGACCGGTCCGCCGATGTGATAGCCGCTGTAGTCGAACTTGTAGGGCGGCTTGTCGCGGCTGGCCTTGTTGTTCTGCCACTCGTTGGCGTTGAACTTGTCGTCGCGCTTCGAGTAGAAGCCGCCGCCGTGGAAGTCGCGGCTGCCGCTCTTCGTGATGACGTTGATGGTGCCGCCGGAGCTGCGGCCGTACTCGGCCTGGTAGTTCGAGGTCAGCACCTTGATCTCGGCGATCGAATCGAGGCCCGGCGCGAGGAACGGGCCCGGTGTTCGAGCCGGTGTCGAGGTTGGTGACGCCGTCGTAGGTCAGGTTGATGGTGTTGTTGCGCCCGCCGTTGATGCTCAGGCCGCCGAGGTTGTTCCAGCCGGGGGCCTCGCGGTTCTGCGTGTCCACGACGCCGGGCAGCAGCTGCAGCATGCCCATGTAGTCGCGGCCCTTGAGCGTGACGTCCTTGAGCTGCTCCTGCGTGATGAGACCGGACCGCTCGGCGCTCTGCGTCTGCATGCGCGCCGCATCCGCGGTGACCGAGACGCTCTCGGTGAGCTGGCCGACTTCGAGCGACGATCGGGCGCAGCGCGACGCGCTCGTTGGCCGAGACCACGATCCCGCGCTGCGTGTAGGACTTGAATCCCGCGAGCGTCAGCTCGAGGTCGTAGGTGCCCGCGAGCAGCTCCGTGATGCGGAAGACGCCGTCCGCGTCGGTCACGACCTCTCGCGTGGTCTGCGTGCCGGCGTTGACGACTTTCACCGTCACGCCAGGCATGACGCTCCCGGACGAGTCGACCACGGACCCGGCGACCTGACCGGTCAAGCCCTGCGCCAGGAGCCGCTCACTGCTCCCGGCCCACACCAGTATCAACAAGACCATTACTCTTGTGTGCCATCGCATCTCAGTTCCTCCTGTCGTGCTGCGTGCATGGCGCGGCTGAAGCCGCGCCCTCCTGCGGTCGGCCGCGACCTCGCCCGTCGCAGGAGGGCCGCGCTTCAGCGCGGCCAGCTCCAATCAGAACGTGAAGCGCACGCCCAGCTGGATGTTCCGCGGGTCGTTCGCCTGCGTCGGCGTCACCACGCCGAAGGCGGCGTTGGTCACGGCGGTGTTCGGGGCGCCGAACCACGGCGTGTTGAACAGGTTGAACGACTCGATGCGGACCTGCAGCCTCATCCGCGCCGGCAGCGCGAAGGTCTTGAAGAGCGAGAAGTCGATCAGCGTCGGCCGGTCCGTCCGGACGTCCTCGAGGCGCGTCGTGAGCGTGCCGAAGCGTGAACGGCGCCTGGATGCGCCAGGCGGCGGGTTCGTCCGCCGACGCGCAGTTCTGACGGCGCGCCGGCGAGCGTCTCCGTGCAGGTGTTGAACCAGCGCGCCAGCGTCGGGTTCGTCGAGCGCCGGGTCGCCGACGAGCTCGGCGCCCGCCGTGGTCCCGACCGGCAGTCCCGACTGGGCGATGACGATCGCGTTCATCTGCCACCCGCCGAGCAGCGATCCCATCACGCCCCTGCTGATCGGCGAAGAACGGCAGCTGGTAGGTGGTGCTGACCAGCAGCCGGTGCGGCGCGTCGGCGGCCGTGACGACGCGCGTGCAGGTGGCTCCAGTCGTCCTGCGGGTTGAGGTAGGTCAGCTCCTCCAGCTGTCGCGAGAAGGTGTAGCTGACGAGGAACTGCAGCCCACGCGCCATGCGCTTGTTCAGACTCACCTGAAGCGAGTCGTAGTCGTTCACGCCGAGACTGCGCCGGTCTTCGGTGAGGTCGCGCGAACTGCGGGAACGGCCGCACCAGCTGCTGCCGCGGAACGGTCGCGCCGTTGAACGAGCGTGCCGGGCAGCAGTCCCTGGAACGGGTTGGGCACCGGCACGAGCATGGCGTTGCCGTGGCGCGAGCTGCTCGGCAGTGATCTCATTGATGTCCTTCGACACCGCAGGCCGCGCGTGCGGCTGCCGACATACGACACATCGAGCGACCATCCGGCCGGGCAGCTCCGCTGCGCGCCAATCGAGAACTGGTGCACGTAGCGGGATCGCGCGGCTCCGAGTTGCGAGTAGGTGAATCCGCGTCCGACGAGCGTCGCGAGCCCCTGCGAGCTGCCGACCGGCTGGTCGAGGCCGGTCGGATACGGGTTGCTCAGACGCGCCGACCGGCGTGATGCCCGCCGTCAGTCGAGGCCACGAACGCCGTCGTGACGCTGAAGCCGTTGTTGTAGCCGGTGTCGAACGTCGGCAGGTAGCTGAGCGCGTAGCCGCCGCGCATGACCGTCAGGTCGTTGAGCTGATACGCCGCGCCGAGCGCGAGGCTGGAAGTTGTTCAGATCGCGCTTGAACGGCAGGCGGGTCTCGTCGCTCGCGAACAGCAGGCCGCCGTGCAGCTGCATGCCGGGCACCTGGAACGGGTTGGCCGCGTCGGCGTCGAAGCCGATGTTCTGCTGGTTCGCGGCTTCGGCGATCGGGCGACTCGTAGTCCCAGCGCAGCCCGAGGTTGACCGTCAGCTTGTCGGTCATCCGCCAGTCGTCCTGCACGAAGATGCCGTAGTAGTTGCTGCGATAGTTCAGCTGCGGGTTGATCGGGACAGCTGCTCGGGTTCGTGTCCGACGCGGGATAGCCGAGCAGCATCGTCGCGACGGCCGTTGCCCGACGTCGACGTCGGCGCGCAGCGGACGTTGCGCTGGGTGAAGCCGCGGTTGAAGTTGTAGCGGCCGAACGAGCGACGTCGGATTCTGCTGATCGTTGATCATCGCGCGGATACTCGCCGCCGAACTTGAGCGAGTGGTTGCCCGCGCGTCTTGCTCAGGGTCTCCGACCACGACCACGTGTCGCTCACGGTGAAGATGCTGCCGGTGTTGCCGCCGAACGTGCTGCCGAAGGTCGCTGTAGCCCTCGTACTGGATCTGCGGGAAGGTGTTGCGCGGCGACCTGCGAGACGAGCTCGACGGGAAGCCGAGCGTGCGTCGGATCGAAGCTGTCGCCGTGCGTGCGCGATGTAGAAGTCGTGGCGGATGAAGCCGACGCGCGAGCTGAGCACGAGCGACGGGCTGAGCACCGACGTCGCTTCGCCGCTGAGCCCGACGTTCATGCGCCCGTGCTGGTACCAGGGCGAGGCCTCGGGCGGGAATGCGGCGTAGTCGTTGATCTCGGTGCGCTTGTTGCGGGCGAAGCGCGACGAAGAAGCGGTGGTTCGCGTTGAGGACCTGATCGATTTGCGACGTGCTGGTCGTACTTGTCGGCGCGCGCGTTCTCCGGCACCAGCAGGTTGTTGACGATGCCCGGACGCGTTCGGCAGCGGCACCCGCTGCAGGAGCGCGAGCGCGACCGGATCGATGCGGCTGGCCGGGATGACGTTGCCCGGGAAACGGATCGCGCACGAACTGGCCGTTGACCTGGCGCGTCGTCAGCGGGTCGTAGATGGTGATCGGCCGGCCGTCGGCGGTGCGCGTCTGGGAGAAGTCGCCGGCGCGCTCGAGCGCCGACGGCACCGTGTAGACCTGCGGGAACGGCACCTCGCTGCGGATCTGCTCCCAGTTGTACATGAAGAACGTCTTGTCGGTGCCGTTGTAGAGGCCCGGGATCCGCACCGGGCCGTCCACGGTCGAGCCCCGGCTGGTTCCAGTAGAGGCCCGCCTTCGCGCTGGCCGGCGCGGTTGGCGTCGAACGTGTTCGCGTTCAGCGCTCTCGTCCCGGTAGTACTCGTAGAACGGCCCATGGAACTGGTTGGTCCCGCTCTTGAGGACGACGTTGACGACGCCGCCGCCGGTGCGGCCGTACTGGGCGTCGTAGATGCTGGTCTGCACCTTGAACTCCGCGGTCGCGTCCGGCGACGGCACGAAGCTCAGGTTGTTCGGCTGGTTCGTCTCGGTGCCGGTATTGGGCACGCCGTCGAGCAGGAACTCGTTGGTGAAGCCGCGGCCGCCGCTGATCTGGAAGTTGTCCATGCCGCCGTTGTCGAACGGCCGGTTGGAGCGGCTGGCGGTGCGTCGGCGTGTACTGCACGCCCGGCGAGAGCTGCGCGAGCATGAACGGGATTCCGGCCGAGCAGCGGCAGGTCCTGCACCTGCTCGCGGTTGATCACCTGCCCGCGCGAGGCGTTGCTGGTCTCGAGCAGCGGCACCTGCGACGGTCACCGTGACCTCCTCGGTCACGGCCCCGACCTGCAGCGCGAGATCGATCCGGAGCCGATCGCCGACCCGGACCTCGATGTCGCTCCTGCTTCGCGGTCGTGAAGCCCTGAAGCGTGGCGGTCAGCGTGTATTGGCCGATCGGCACGAACGGGAGCACGTAGGCGCCCTCGTCGTTCGTCACTGTCGTGAGCACGGCATTGGTGGCGTCGTTGCGAAGCGTGACGGTCACGCCGGGCAACGCCGCCTTCTGGTCGTCAGTCACCGTGCCGTTGATGGCGCCGCCGGTCTCCTGCGCATGGACGGCCAGGACGGGACAGGCGATGGTTACGACCAGGGCCGCGGCACGGATCCAGCTCTGTCGGACGCGACGGAAGGACATCGGGACCTCCTGCACGACTTCGCGGCCCGCGGTTCACACGGGCTCGACATCACTTTTGGGCCGGGCCGTCCGGCGGACCGGGCGGCCACTCTTTCTCAGCGCGGTGGCCGGAGTCTACACCCCGCAACGGAGGGCCAGCATGAATTGTTGCGAGCGGGACGGCACCGTTCCCAACGGGACTGCCGGAGAGCACGGAATCTTGGATCGTGAGTCGGCCTTCGGCCGCCTGACGGCTACGGGCTACGGACTACGGGCTGCAGGCGGACTGTCGAAACCTGCGGGACCATGGCGGTGGCTCTGCAAGCTCTTCCCGTAGCCCGTAGCCTGTAGCCCGCAGCCGTCTTCGGGCTGCGCCGAAGAGGAGCCCGAAGACCTACAGTGGTTGCCGCAGCCACTGCTCGAACTGCGACCGGTAGCCGCGGCTCATGATGAGCTCGGTGCCATCCTTGAGGAGGACGGTGTAGTCGCCATGGCTGCGCGGCTGCAGCTCCTGGATGCGCTCGGTATTCACGGCGGCCGATCGGTGCACCCGGACGAAGCGCTTCGGATCGAGCCGGTGCAGCAGGTGGGCGACGCTCGATCGATACAGGTGCGTCTTCGGTCCGACGTGCAGGTTGACGTAGACGCCGGACGCCTCGATCCAGTCGACTTCGCCGACGTCCAGGAAGGTGACGCGGCCCCCGACTTGAGGACGAGGCGATCGAGAAAGCCAGAGCCCGCGTCGGTCCCGGCGCGTTCGTCGAGGAGGCCGGCCAGGCGATGGCCGAGCTCGCTGCGCGCTTCGCGATCGCACGAACTCGCACACCCGCCGCAGCGATGCCTCGAACCGCTGGTCGCTGTAAGGCTTCAGCAGGTAGTCGAGCGCGTGCGCCTCGAACGCCTGGATGGCGTAGCGGTCGTAGGCGGTCACGAACACGGTGACCGGCAGCCGCTCCGGATCGATGGCCTGGAGCACGCCAAAGCCGTCGAGATCCGGCATCTGGATGTCGAGGAACATCAGATGCGGCGCCTCGGCGTGGACGATGCCGATCGCCTCGCGGCCGTCGCGGGCTTCGCCCACGACCTCGATCTCCTGCTCCCGTCGCAGCAGATCGAGCAACCGCGTCCGCGCCGGCTTCTCGTCGTCAACGACCAGCGTACGAATGCGTTCCATGACGTGGGCTCACGGCGTGCGTGTCGATGTGGGCCGCAGCGCGTCCGGCCGCGCCGGCGAGCAGGGTAACACGCGGCACCGGCTGCCGCGGACCGGTCCGGCGGACACGCCCGAGGCTCGGCGTCCGGAAGGCTGACGGGGCGCCGAGCCGGCGAGCTCTTGCGATACTCTGCGAGCGTGGTGCGGCTCTCGACGCCTCGGACTCGACACCGGCTGGCGGCGTTCGTCTTCTGGAGCCGTGATCGTCCTCGCCTGCTCGACGGGCATCGAACTGCAGGGCCGGGCTCTACCGTGGCAGGACTCGCTGCTGCGCGCGCTCGCCGCCTGGGGCGCGTGGGTCGTGCTGGTGCCGCTCATCGTGCGGGCGGACCGCGTGCTGCCCGTCTCCCGCGAGGCGCTCGTCCCCCGCCTGCTGTGGCACCTGCCGCTCAGCGTCGGCTTCACCGCGGCGTTCATCTATCTGTTCGCCGGCGCGGGCCGGGTCCTGCACGCGCTCGCCGGCCGGATGGTGTTCGACGGCCGTCCCGAGACGCTGTCGCTCCAGCTCGCGTGGCTCGTGTACTGGGTGATCGTCGCGGGCTGCGTCGCCACCGAGTACCAGGACCTGCTCCGCGATCGCAAGGTGCGGACCGCCGAGCTCGAACGGCTGCTCGCCGACTCGCGGCTCGACATGCTGCGATCGCAGCTCCAGCCGCACTTCCTCTTCAACGCGTTGAACGCGATCTCGGCCCACGTGGAAGGGGCGCCGCGCACGGCCCGCTGGATGCTCGAACAGCTGGGCGATCTGCTCCGCCTCTCGCTCGATCATGCCGACGAGCAGGAGATTCCCCTCCAGCAGGAGCTGGCCTTCGTCGATCGCTACATGAAGCTCCAGAAGATCCGGTACGAGGATCGGCTCGACGTCTTCGTGGACGCCGAGCCGCTCGCCCTGCGCGCGCTGGTGCCGCCGTTCATCCTCCAGCCGCTGCTCGAGAACTCGATCCGTCACGGAATCGCGGCGCGCCCGGGAACCGGCCTGATCGAGATTCAGGCCTGGTGCCAGCGGGACTCGCTGCATCTGAGCGTGCGGGACGATGGACCGGGGCTGCCGCCGGAATGGAGCCTCGAACGGGCGAAAGGCGTCGGCCTCTCCAACACGCAGGAGCGGCTCCGCCGGTTGTACGGCGCCGAGCACACGTTCAACATCACGGGCAACCTGGGCGCCGGCGTCGTCGTGGACCTGACGTTCCCGCTTCGTCATGCCGTCCCGCCACCGCCGCCGTCGCCGACGGTCACGACTCCCCACCCGCGCTGCGGGGCTGGGAGACTGGGAGAATAGGCGACTGGGGGACTGGAACGGCTGGAGCGGCTGGACGGCTGGGGCGACTGGAGCGGCTGGAGCGGCTGGAACGGCTGGAACGGCTGGACGCTGGACGACTGCGGCGGCTGGGCGACTCATGAACATGTGGGGGTTTTCGTCGGTCAGGAGCTGCAGGGGTCGAAGTGACGCGCGCTGGGTGGCTATGGCATGGCTGGCCAGCATCCTCGCGTGCGCGCCGGCCGATTCGCCGGGCTCGACTGGCGCGGCGTCGCCGCAACGCGTCAGCGCGTCCACGGGTGCAACCGACGCTCAGGCGCTCGAGAAATTCCGCACGTCGGCCGACGCCTACGCATCCCTGCACCGCAAGCTCGAGGCGACGCTGCCGGACCTCCCGGCCGAAACCGAGCCCGAGGTCGTGGATGCCCACCAGCTCGCGCTCCAGAAGCTGATCGCCACCGCGCGCGCCGGCGCGAAACAGGGTGACGTGATCGTGGCGGACGTTCAGCCCGTCATCCGGCGAATTGTCCGCGAGGCGCTGACCGGGGCCGATGGCCCGGCGATGCTCGCGGAGATCAAGGAAGAAGCGGCGGAGCGAACCATTTCCGCGCGCGTCAACGAACCCTATCCCGTGTCGGTGCCGGTCTCGTCGGTACCCTCTCGCCTGTTGAACGCCCTGCCGCGACTGCCCGGGCAGATCGAATACCGCTTCCTCGGCGCCGATCTCATCCTGCTCGACCGCGACGCGCGACTGGTGGTGGACGTCCTTCCGGACGTCCTGCCCCGGTGACGTGACTCCCCCTCCGTCGCGATCCCCCGCACGTCAATGGGGATGCGTGGCGTAGTGCTGGCGCAGGAGGTCCTTCCCGTAGTCGTTGCCGTTCGGCGTGCGCATCACGGTGTGGATGTGGTCGCGGATGGGTGTCTTCACACCGGGCATCAGGTGCCGAATCCCGATCGGCGTCTGGTGGTCGAACTCGATCAGCAGCACGGGGCTGTGGATGCGGTAGTAGAAGGTGCTCGACGGTTCGGTGCCGCCGATCCAGGCGAAGTAGGTCGCGTCGAGGTGTTTCCTCACCTCCGCCATCTTCACCTTCGCATGCCCCTCGTCCATGGTCCCGACCCACGCGTCCGCGAGCTCCAGCAGGCGATCGCGCTGCGCCTTGTCGAGCGCGGATGCCTTGACGCCGGCGTAGTCGAGCACGACGTTGTCCTTGAAGGCCTCGGAGACGGCGTTGTTGCCGGTCTTCGACACCTGCAGGATGGCCTGCTTTTTCTGCGCCTCGTTCAACGCGTTGACCAGCGCCAGCCCCTTGCCCTGCTCGTCCTGCAGGATCGACACGCCCTTGTACTTGCCGGACGTCGCGACCACCGGCTCCGAGCCGAGGAACGCCGGGGACATCACGACCTGATCCCCCAGCACGAAGTAGTTGATGATCAGATGGTGGCCGTCGATCTGCCACCCCCAGGGCTCGGTCGCCGACGGCGTGCCCATGACGGTGATCCAGTAGAGCCACTCGCCGTACTGCACGAAGTCGTCGCCGTTCAGCTCGCCCAGGGTGTGATTGAGCTTCATGATGTCGCGCGAGCGCTTCAGGCCGTTCGCGCTCAGCGACGCCTTCAGCAGGCCGAAGGCGGCCTCGCGCTGCGGCTCGCTCATCTCGCCGAATCCGACGCCCTGCCGCATGTAGAAGTGCTGGTTCATCCACTTGCGCCACTCGGGATCGTCGATGGCGTAGCTGGTCTTCGCGCGCTGCTCGGGCGTGAGCGCACGGAGAAACGCGTCCGCCGCCTTGCGCGCCGGTTCGGTGGATACGCCCGTGGATGCCACGGCGAAGAGGCCCGGCACGACATTGCCGTCAGCCGTCACGCCGCGAAACGGCTCGGCCAGCCCCTTCGCCTCCCACTCCGCGGACATGCGCGTGAAGCGCTCGGCGAGCTCGCCCGGCGAGGGCGGCTGCGCGGACCCGCGGGCGCCCGTGATCCAGATCACACCCGCGGCCAGAAGAACGGCCATCGACAACTGGCCGGCGCGAACGAGACGTTGACTGGCCATCGAACCTCCGTGGCTGATCGAACAGGGTGACCGGTTCACTCGTAGCGCAGCGCGGTCATGGGATCGACACGCGAGGCGCGGTGCGCCGGCACCGAGCCGGCGCCGAACGCCACGAGGACGAGCACCAGCGCCGCCGCGGTCAGCACGACGGGATCGTGCCCGTCGAGCTCGTACAGGAGAGCCTGGGCGAGTCCGCCGAGCCAGATCGCCGCGCCAAGGCCCACCGCCGCCGCCGACGAGCGTCATCCACCCGACCTGACGCAGGACCATCGCCCGCACGCGCCCCGGCTCGGCGCCGAGCGCCATGCGCAGGCCGATTTCGCGCGTGCGTTGCGTCACCGTGTAGGCGAGCACCCCGTAGAGCCCGATCGCGGCGAGCAGCGTCGCCAGCACGCCGAACGCCGCCGACAGCACGCTGATGAAGCGATCCAGGAACACGTTCTCCAACACCTGCTGCGGCATCGTGCGCAGGTTCTCGAGCGGCAGGTTCGGATCGAGCCGTGCCACGGCCTTCGGCAGCGTCGACACGAAGTCCTCCGCCGCGAGCGACGTCCGCACATAGAAGGCGATCGCCCCGAGGTCATCGTCCTGCCGGTACGGACGGAAGAACAGGGGCGGCACGGCGCCCTTCACCTCGCTGTACTTCGCGTTCTGCACGAGACCGACAATCTCGATGTCGAGCGCGTCGCCGTCTCCCCGATTCCCCATCCGCTTGCCGACCGCGTCGCGCCCGAGGTTGAACTTCTTCGCGAAGGCCTCGTTGACAATCGCGACCTTCGGCGCCTTCGGCGCGTCGGCTGCGGTGAACTCGCGCCCGGCGATGAGCGGCACGCCCATCGTCGCAAAGTAGCCGGCGCCGATCTCGTTGTAGCGAACACTGGTGTCGATGTCCGGGCCCGACTTGAAACCCTCGACGTTGACGTCCGTGCCCCAGTTGCTCCCCGACAGGATCGGAACCAGAGAGGCGGTCACGCCCGTCACGCCCGGGAGCCCGGCGAGCTCGCTCTCCAGGCGCTCGAAGAACAGGCGCGATCGCTCCGGGGTGTAGCCATTGAGCTCGGGCGACACGCCGAAGGTGACGAGGTGGTCGATCTCGAGCCCGAGATCGACGCGGGTGACGTTCAAGAGGCTCTTGATGAACAGCCCGGCGGAGACCAGCAGGGCCATCGACAGCGCGATCTGCACCGTCGCCAGCGAAGTCCGGAACCGCGCCGCCGCCCTGGCGCCGGACGGCTGCCCGCTCAGGCCCTTCAGCGTCGACAGCAGGTCCGGGCGCGTGCTGTGCAGCGCCGGGAAGAGGCCGAAGGCGACACCGGTCGCCAGCGTCAGCGCCGCCGCGAACAGGGCGACCGGCACGTGGATCCGCGTGTCGAGCGTCGCCGCCGCATCGGCCGGCAGCATCGAGACGATGAGCGCCAGCGTCCATTGGGCGACGAAGATCCCGGCGATGCCGCCGAGCGCGGCGAGCAGGCACGATTCCGCCAGCAGCTGGGTGATCAGCTGCCGGCGGCTGGCGCCGATCGAGAGCCGCACGGCCATCTCACTGGCGCGCGACGCGGCGCGCGCCAGCAGCAGGTTGGCGATGTTCGCGCACGCGATCAGCAGCACGAAGCCGGTCACGCCGAGCAGCAGGAGCAGCGGCGCGCGGGCCTCGCGCCGTACCGAGCTCTGCCCGCGGCTGCCGTCCTCGACGATCAAGGTCTTCTTCCTGAACCGGGCGAGCGTCTGGTCGCTCATCCCCTTCTGCAGCGGCGCCTCGACCTGGTTGATGATCCCGCTGTAGATCACGTTGACGGCCGACGCCGCCTGGTCGAGCGAGACGCCGGGCGCCCGGCGCGCGAAGACATAGGCCCAGTAGCTGCGGCGATCGGCGAACCCCTCGAAGCCCGGCTCCATGAGGCCGCGCAGCGTGATCGGCACGAACACCTGCGGGCGCGTCCCGAGTGTCGTGCCGTCGAACCCGCGCGGGGCGACACCGACCACCGTGAGCGCCTGCCCGTTGACGATGAGCGTGCTGTTCAGCACGCCCGGGCGCTCGCCGAACCGCGTCTGCCAGAAGCCGTGGCTGAGGACGACGACCCGCGACTCGCCGACGGCGCGATCGTCGGCAGGGCCCAGCAGCCGGCCGAGCGCGGGCCGCAGCCCGAGCACGGGGAAATAGCTGCCGGAGACCAGCACGCCTTCCCCGCTGGACGTCTGTCCGCCGGCCGCGAGGTTGGCGCCGAACAGGCGGTGCGCCGCTACCCCGCTGAACTGGCCGCGGGCGCGCTCCAGGTCGCGGAACATCGCGTAGCTGAAGACGGTGTCACAGTCGCCGGCCTGGTTGCACGATGTGTTGCCGGCCTTGGGACCGGGCGCCGACAGGTTCACGAGGTCGGCCGCCGCGCTCGCGGGCAGCGCCCGCAGCAGCATCTGGTGGAACAGCGAGAAGATGGCCGCGTTCGCCCCGATGCCGAGCGCCAGCGAGAGGATGGCGATCGACGTGACGAACGGCGTCTTGAACAGCGTCCGGATCGCGAGCTTCAGGTTGAGCATGAGCAGTCAGCTACGAGTCAGCCGACGGGCAGCCTTCCCGTCACGCGGGAGGAGACGATCGCGCCGACGGCTTGACGATCGGCGTCGCCACGTAGCCGCGCCGCGCGCGCACACGATAACCCGGCAGCCGGACGCTGACGCGCAGGCTGTGGTAGTCGCCGTCCGGCGGCCTGGCGGCGTTGAACCCGAGCAGATACTGCTTGTTCAGCGTCTCGGCAATCCGCATCGTCGCCGCATCGAGCTCGGTGAGATCGGTGACGACCTCGGTGTAGCCGCCGCTGGGATCGGTGATGTCGCGCAACGTCCACGGATTGACGCGGGTGTTGATCGCGCGGCGCTCTGGCGGGTCGATCGCGATCGCATAGACGAAGGCGTCGCTGCGGATGAGCGCCGACGATACCTGCCGGGGCGAGGCGTCGCTCGCCGTGTCGGCGCCGTCGGAGACGATCACCAGCGCGGCGCGCTGGCGGGAGCGCCGCTCGAACAGCGGCAGCGCCGCGATGACGGCATCGTAGACGGCCGTGCCGCCGGAAGGCTGCAGTCCGCGCAGACGTGCCCGTGCGAGCGACGCGTCGGACGTCCACGAGGTGAGGACGATGGCGGCGTGGTTGAACGAGAGGACGAAGTACCTGATCGTCGGGCCCGAGCAGCTCGAAGAGAAAACGCTCGACCGCGGTGCGCGCCGTCTCGACGCGACGGCCGAACATGCTGTCGCTGGTGTCGAGGGCCAGGCCGACGCCGACGGGCACGCGCTCGGCGGTGAACTGGGTCACTTCGCGCGGCAGGCCGTCCTCGTAAATTTCGAAGGCCTCGCGCGGCAGATCCGACGCCAGCTTGCCCTCGGCGTCGTAGACCGTCGCCGCGATCGTGACGACCTCGACGCCGGATCGATACGGCTGGTCCGGGGTGAGCACCTGCGCCGTCGCGGCAACCGACGCGCGCGCCCCCCGGTCGAGCGGACCGGCGACCAGGGCGAGCCCGACGGCGCCGAGCGCGGCGATGGCACGCATGACGCCTCTATTATCAGGTGGCCAGCAGCGCGATAGCGAACGTCACGATGGTGACGGTCACGATACGCTCGAGCCACGCGTGACCCGCGACGACCGCGAGACGCACGCCGAGCAGCCCGCCGAGCGCGTTGCCCGCGGCCAGCACCAGGGCAAACGGCCAGTGCACGGCGCCCTGGGACACGAACAGCGCCAGCGCGAGCGCCGTCAAGACCAGGACGACGAACGTTTTCAGCGCGTTCGCCCGCACGAGATCCAGCCTGAGGGCATTGGTGATCGCCAGGACCAGGAAGCCGACGCCCGCCTGGATGAAGCCGCCGTAGAGCCCGACGCCGAAGAAGGCGGCCGGGAGCCACGCCGGTCGAGCGGCCGCCTCGGCCGGGAGGCTCTTGTGCCGGCGCGGCAGGAACGTGGCGAGCGTGATCGCCAGCATCAGCACCGCGAGCAGCCGACGGAACAGCGCGTCGCTGACGTGAAGCGCCGCCCACGCGCCCAGCAGGGCCCCGACGGCCGCCGGCAGCGCCGACTGCAGCGCCAGCCGCCGGTCGAGCAGGCCCAAGCCATGAAACGCCGCCGCGCTGGTGGCCGTCTGCGTGAGGACGCCGACCCGATTGGTCGCGTTGGCCACCGCCGGCGGCAGCCCCATGAAGATCAAGACGGGCAGCACCAGAAAGGACCCGCCCCCCGCGACGACGTTGACGGTCGCGGCGAACGTGCCGACCAGAAAGAGGACGAGGGTGTCCATCGAAGGAAGGAGGACGTTGGAAGTACGAAGGCCGAGTACGAAGTTCGAAGTTGGACGAGTCATCCTCAACATACCTCGTCCGGCACTTCCTACTTCCTACTTCCTCCTTCCTACTTCCTCGTTCTTCCTTCGACGCGGGCAGCTCCGCGAGCTCGTCGGACGGCGTCACCACCAGCGGCGCGAGCGTTCCCCGTGCGGGCGCGGCGCGCTACCTGGCGCCCTTGCGGATGTGGATGCTGCCCGACGACGTGCGGGCCGACACCAGCCGGCCGCCGTCGCCGACCGCGCCCGACAGCTCGCGCTGGCCGACGCTCGAGACCGTGAGCTTGTGATCGGTGTTGATCCGGCCGGAGCTGGTCGACGCCTCGACACGGAAGGGCGTGCCATCGGGAATGTCGAGCGCGATCGAGCCGGAGCTGGAGTGGAGCTGCCAGTCCTGGCCGGGTGTCCCGGCCACGGTGATCGTGCCACTGGCCGATCGTGCCGTGAGTCCGCCGCTCAGGCTGTCGACGGCGATCGATCCCGAGCCGGTCGCGGCGTCCACCGAGCCGGCGGTCGCCTGCGCGACGGAGATGGAGCCGCTGCCGGTTCGGATCGAGACCGTGCCTTCGACGCGGCCCACCTTCACTTCGCCGCTGCCGGTTGCGATCGACACGCGCTCCTTGCCCGCCGCAACTTCCACACGGCCCGAGCCGCTTCGCGCTTCGACGGCGCCCTCCACGGCACCGATCGTGACGCTGCCCGAGCCCGTGTGGGCCGAGACGGACCCTGCCAGCGACGCGATGTCCTGCGAGCCCGATCCGGTCCGCGCCGTGACCGACGTCGTGCGCGGCACGGTGACCTCGAAGCTCACGGAGACGCGCCGGCTGATCGCCTCGTCGTCGATCGTGCCGAGCTTGATGGTGTTGCCCTGCTGGACGATGGGCGGTGACGTCTCGACGGCCTTGACGGCCCGCGTCACTTCGTCATCGGATCCGGCGCCCGAGCCCGAATTTCCGCGGACGGTGCCGATCACCCGAACCGTCCCGTCGGCGCCGCTCGAGATCTTGATGGAGCCGCTTCCGGAGGTCACCGAGAGCGTGACCGGGCCGCTGACGGAGAGCGATTTTTCGAAGCGCCCTTCCGGGGCCGCAGTCACAGGCGTGGGTGCGAGTGTCGCCAGCACGAGGCCGGCCATGGCAAGTCGAGACGCGTCGGGCATGACAGAGGCTCCAGTCGCCGGAATTGGGTAGCGCAGCTGATGGAGAAGGCGGTCTACAACGTGTACAGCCTTCCTCAGCTGCACTAGAGACCTCAGACGGAATGCGGCCCGCGATCGTTGCGTCAGCGCGACCGGGGTTTCGCGGCGGCCCGGCCTGCTGGGAGCGCGCCCGCTTTGCCGCCAGGTCGAAGAAGCCCGCATGCGCCGCCAGGAAGATCTCGGGGTCGAGTCCCTGCAGGATGGTGAACGTGCGGCGAAAGTCGTCGGCGATCCCTGGATAGGACGGCCAGTCAACCAGGCGGGTTCCGGGATTGATCGACCACAAGCAGAGCCAGGGTCAGGACTCGCATGGATCAGGTAAAGGAAATTGTCGATGGCCGGGATCGCGTGGCCGCGCGGATTCGTCGTACCTCAGTGGGCAGTGTGGCGCCGTTGTCGCGCGCACGAGGTGCCCGCTGCCACGGAGGAGCCTTGGACATGCGGAGCGTCATCTTCACGGCGGGTCTCTGGCTCGCCCTCGTCGGGACGAGCCTGGCGCAACAGTTCGAGCGGAGCGAGGTGCCGCTCGAGGTGCGCTATTCGGTGGTGCAGGGGGGCACGGGCGTGACGCTGCGGCTCGACAAGACCACGGGTCGCGTGTGGCGGCTGGAATCGGTCGCCAAGGAACGGCACTGGGTGGCGATCGCGGACATCGACGATGCGCCGCCACAGGCGACCGGCGTGAACTATCAGCTGACGGTCTCCAGCGAGATTCACTCGGCGACGCTGGTCAACGTGCATTCGGGAGCCACGTGGGTGCTGGAGTGGGCCGGTCGGCGCGATCCGGCCTGGGTGCCGGTTCAGATGGATCGCTGACGGCGGTTGCCCGGTGCACGTCGGGTCATGCCGACGCGGGAGATCTGTACAATTGGCTCACGCGCCCGTAGCTCAGTTGGATAGAGCATCGGCCTTCTAAGCCGAGGGTCGCAGGTTCGAGTCCTGCCGGGCGCGCCATTCGCATTTGCGAGCTCGCCAGCCGTTCAGACTCTGCGTCTGCTTCGCCTTCGGCTCACGCAGACCAAGTCCGCCGGGCGCGCCGAGCGCGTTGCGCGAGCGGCGGGCCAGGTTTCGAAACGCTCGATGGACAACGGTGAGCTCTCAATTCATTTGCTGGCACTCACGGATGCCTCTAGTCGTCCGGCTTCAGCCGGACTAACCGGCGGCTCCCAGCTGGCACCGTCGCTCCCACGTCCCGGTCATCGACTTTCGCGGAGCTCTTCATCCGTGATATTCAGATATCGCTGCGTCTGCTTCACGTCGGCGTGCCCGAGCATCAACTGAACGATGCGGATGTCCACGCCTTCGGAGAGCAGCCGGCACGCCCCTTCGTGCCGCAGGTCGTGCCAGTGCAGGTCGATGGCGCGCAGCTTCGCGCGGTCGACGCGCGCCCGGCTTGGCGCGTGTGGTGTCGTGCCCGTTTGCGAATCTGTTCGGCGGATCGGAAGGCGAGTTCCGGGACAGCTTCAAGACCGCGTGGGAGTCCCTGCCTACTCGTCCGGCCTGAGTGCGCCTAGGTGGACCAATGCTCCGATCATCTGCGAACACCGGCCCTTCGCTCGCTTAATCTGTAGTTTGAAGGTTCGACGCGGCCGTCCTGTAGTGCGTGTCACGCATCGACGATTTACCGGAAATTGTCGATCATCATCAGATCCGACCCGTTGCTGGCATCGCGAGTGTAAAGAACTCGCGTGCCGTCGGGAGATACCCCAAGTGTGGCAACAGGTATGCTTTGCGTCAGCTTCTCGAGCTGCCCAAGCAATCGCTGCTTGCCAGTCGCGGGATTGAGCAAATACACAGGGGGATCTGAGCGCGGTTCGCATCCCGCGTAGTAGATGCCTCTCGGACCCGCGGCGAACGCCGCCAAGAGCGCGCACTTGACGAGTTGTCGGGCACTGCCGCCTTCGAGCGGTGCCTCCATGAGCGCCCCGGATTCTGTCTGATATAAGAAATGCGAGCCGTCGAACAACTCCACCCCAAACTCTGTTTTCCCATCGTGGGTCAGCTGCTCCTTGACACCGTCCGACAGACGCGTGCGCCAGACGTCGCTATGGTCTGACTGTTGAAGCCAGTAGTAGATCCATTGCCCATCGTGAGACCAGGAGGGCCCCCGCTGACTGCCGGGATCCGTGGTGACCTGCCGCGGTGTTCCACCGTCGGGATCGATGAGCCAGATGTGAAACCGCCCGTCCTCGCCCAGAGAGTCGAATGCGATCTGTTGGCCATTTGGCGACCAGATTCCTGCGCAACCCAAACCGCGAGTGAGTTGCCGAGCGCCCGAGCCGTCGGCCGATGCAATCCAAAGCTCCCACGACTCGCCAGACCGTGCTGAACAGAAGACAATCTGGCGGCCGTCGGGCGAGAAGCGCGCCAGAAAATCGTCGAATGACGATGCCGCGACAGGTTGTGGCGGGTGGCCCCACGCCATCTCGTACACATCGAGGTTGAGGAGAGACCGTGAAAAGACAAGACGGTCGATCGCTGACGTGGTCGCCGGCTCGAGCGCCCGTACGCCGGCCACTTCGATTCGCACCGGCTGATCGTGCCCAGCGACATCGACGCTCCAGAGATAGACAAGACCCGGAACGGGTTGGGCGTCATAAATGATTGACTGACCGTTCCGACTCCAGGTCAGCCCGGAAATCGTCGCCCCTTGCGATGTCAGCCGGCGGGCCTGAGCCACGGGTGTGAAGGCGGTGTCGAGGTCGAGCACGTACACGTCGCAGGCTGAAACAATAGAGGCACTACACGACGCATACGCCAGTCGACGTCCGTCCCATGAGAATGCGGGGGCCTGATCCGTTACCACCTTCGGCGTTGTCAACCGACGCGGCGTACCGCTGGCGACGGGCAAGAGGTACAGTCCCGCCGGCTGCTGTCTGGCGAGCCTTTGGCTGATTCCAGCCGCGATGAAGCGGCCATCCGGCGACCAATCGAATTGCCCCGGGGCGAACCGAAAATCACTGATCTTGGAATCAGTCCCCCCCATCGCTGAGATCAGCCGTAGCTGGCAGTCGACCAGGACTGGGTGTCGTTTCTCCAGACCCTTCCTGTCGGGAGTCATGACCAGTGGTTGGCATCGTTTGAATGCGATGTATCGCCCATCAGGCGACCACCGAGGAGAGACGTCCTGAAGTGGATCAGTGGTGAGCCGACGGATCTCCGACGACCCCACGAACTTCAGGTAGACATCCCAGTTGTCGTTTTTCTCGCCCGACCAGGCGAATGCGACCTGATTGCCATCCGGCGAGAGTGCCGGCTCCCGCTCGAAACCAGGGAAGCTCGTGAGCGGCACGAGTCGCGGCGGCGGCGCGTCGGTTCTATGTGGGGATCTCAGCAGCCATGTCATTGCGGCGACGACGCTCACAACTCCGATGAACGCTGGGATCATGACCCCGCGATACTGACGGGAGGTTGGCACCGCGGCCGCAGAACCGGACTCCGAGTCTTCCTTGATCTCTTGCAACGCGACCCTCACATCGCCGATGTGCTGGAAGCGCCGCTCCGGGTCTTTGCGCAAACAGCGCGAAATCAGCTTTTGCAGGTCGCCGGGAGTATTCGGCACACTCTCGCCGAGTGGCTTTGGTTGCGCGCGAACAACCGCAGCCAACGTCTCGGCGGTACTCGCGCCCGCAAAGGCGCGGTCGCCGGTCAGCATCTCGTAGAGCATCGCACCGAAGCTGAAGATGTCACTTCGCGCATCCACCCGCTCACCCAATGCCTGCTCTGGGGCCATGTAGGCAGGGGTACCCGCGATCTTGCCCGGGGCACTGACCGCGCCAGCGGCGGTTACGGTTTCGTCGGCAGCGCGTTCGTCGCCCATCAGTTTGGCGGCGGTTACGGTCTCGTCCGTTGCGTCGGCAGCGCCTTCATCGCCCATCAGTTTGGCGAGGCCGAAATCAAGTACCTTCACTCCGCCGTCAGTCCCGACCATGACGTTGGCAGGTTTCAGGTCGCGATGAATGATGCCGTGCACATGCGCTGCGGCCAGCGCATCAGCAATCGGAATTGCGATACGCAGGAACTCATTCAGCCGCATTCCGTGGTGAGGGATAAGCGTGTCGAGACTCTTGCCCCGCACATACTCCATCACGATAAAGTCGATGCCGTTGGCGGATTCGATCTCGTATATGGTGATGATGTGCGGATGATTGAGGGCCGAGACCGCCTGTGCTTCCTGGACGAACCGGCGGCGACGACTCTCGTCGCCTACCCGGTCCGGGGGTAGCACTTTGATCGCGACGTCGCGGTTTAGGCGCAGATCGCGAGCGCGATAAACCTCGCCCATCCCTCCAGCGCCGATGAGAGCGAGCACCTGGTACGGCCCGAGCGTCGAACCCGGCTGTAGAGCCACGTAATCGGCGGCATTATACGGGGCGATCCTATCGGCAGGTAGCGTGACAATTCTGGGACAATCGCAGCAGCGGTCTCCCGTGGGACCGGGTTGCCTCGACGTGCGAAATCCTTGGGAAAGTTGGAGGCAGCGGTCCCCTGCTGCCTCAACTGAGGAGAGAGTCGTCACGCCATCTTTAGGCGTGACCAGCGAGGTGGTCTTCGCAGAATCCCCGCCAGTAACCGGTCCGCTCCGGGGCCGCGAGTCTTGGAACCGGTTGGGGCTACGCAGCAGCGCAGCAGAAGTTCCAATTCAGTGGGTTGCCGGCCGTGGATTTGAACCCGCAGCGTTCACGCGGCACCAATGAGGCAGGTGCGGGAATCGTCCAGCTGGTGAGCCAGATCGGCAGCGCAACGGTCGGTTTCGGCCGTCCAAGGATGGCCTGTCGTCGCCCGTTCGGCGGCCCCGGCAGATCCAGGCGCCCATCGAGAACACCAGAGGCTGATCGCCGCCGAGTGGGGCACGAGCGACAACAACCGCAGGGCGAAGTACTACGCGCTCACCGCATCGGGACGCCGGCGACTCCGTGAGGAGGCCGCAGCATGGAACAGGCTGGCCAGCGCCATCGCCATGGCCCTGAAGACGACGCCGGACGAGGTGTGACATGTTCAGCCGCCTGCGCTCAGTCGTGCGAGCCATCGTCCGCCGCGGCGAATTCGAGCGCGGCATGAGCGAGGAACTACAGTTTCACATCGACACGTACGCGGCCGACTTGGAACGCAGCGGTCTGACCCGAGACGAGGCCGTGCGCCAGGCGCGAGCCACATTCGGCAGCGTCGATGCGGTGCGTGAGGACTGCCAGCACGCGCGCGGGCTGCGCTTCTTCGACTGGCTGCGGCAGGACGTCAGGTACGCCCTGCGACTCATGGCGCGGGCCCCGGCGTTCACCGCCGTCCTTGTGCTCTCGCTCGGTCTCGGCATCGGCGCGACAACGGCCATCTTCAGCCTCATCGACGCCGTGCTCCTCCGGTCGCTCCCGGTGTCGCGTCCGGACGAGCTCTTCTTCCTCGCACACGGCGAAGGGGATGAGCCGGGCACCAATTCAAACTACCCGCTCTTCGACCGTTACCGATCGCTGCCCGTTTTCGCTGGCGTGACAGCCTTTCGGGTCCAGACGTTGCAGGTGGGCGCGGAAGGCGAAGGCTCCGTGGATCTCGTACCCGGACAGTTCGTTAGTGGCAACTATCACGCTGTCGTAGGCACGCCGATGGCCCTGGGGCGAGGCTTCGCGTTGGAACCCGACCGGCCGAGGGGCGACGCGGGCATCGCGGTCATCAGCGACACGTTCTGGACACGGCGATTCGGCCGGTCACGCGATGTGCTTGGGCAGACGCTGAGCGTGGGCGGACGCACGGTGACCATTGTCGGTGTCACCGCGGCCGGGTTCCGCGGACTTGTCCCAGGCACGTCGATCGATATTACCCTGCCACTGTCGATGTATGTCCTCGACGACACGACGTTCCTCGACGCGGTCGACGGATTCACGTCGATGCCAATCGTGGCAAGGCTCCGTCACGACACGTCGGAACCACAGGCACTGGCGGCAGCCGACGTGGTCTTCCGAAGATTCATGGAGGAACCGGCCGTCCGATGGGCCCGCGGCGAGGCGTTCTCCCGCGCTCGTCTGGTGCCAGCCGGCCGGGGCGACGACGGGCTGCGGCGGCAATACCGTGCGGCACTTCTGGCCCTGATGGCGATGGCGGCGCTGGTGTTGCTCATCGCGTCAGCCAACACGGCGAACTTGCTGCTGGCCCGTTCATCGGCGCGCGCGAAGGAAGTGGCGATGCGCCTATGCGTCGGCGCCGGACGTGGACGCCTCGTCCGGCAGTTCCTGACCGAAAGCGTCATGTTGGCGCTGGCGGGCGGCGCGGTGGGTCTCGTGTGTGCGTATTGGGGCACGGCCTCGGTCGTGGCCTTGTTCAGCGTCTGGCAGCAGCCCCTCGTGCTCGACGTGTCGGTGAACGCCCGGGTCTTTGGCTTCGCGAGCGCCGTCGCGCTCCTGACCGGTTTCGCGTTCGGTCTTGCGCCGGCGCTCAGAGGCGCAGACGTCGATCTCACGCCAACGCTGAAGGGCAGCCCCGGCCAACAACAGGCGGGCGGGGTGAGGCATCTGAATCACGGCTTCGTCGTTGTACAAGTGGCGCTCTGCGTGGTCGTCCTGACCGTTGCCGCGTTGCTGACGCAGAGCGTCCGCAATCTGAAGACCCAGCCGGTGGGTTTCGACGCCGAGCGCGTGTTACTGCTCGATCTTCGTTGCGCCTCAACCGTGCAACCCACCACCAGGTGCGGTGCGCTCGTTAGGCAATTACTCGACCGCCTGCCGACGCTGCCGGGGGTGACGTCGGTGGCGGCCTCGACGATGACGCCCACGAACACCAGTGGCTTGTTTACCGGCCTGGCGCTCGTCGGCAAGCCGAACACCCCCGATGCGCGCGGCGTGTTCTCGAATCTGGTTTCGCCGGAGTACTTCGAGACGATGGGGATTCCGGTCCTGCGCGGACGGGCATTCACGGTTCAGGATACTGAGCTGAACCGGAAGGTGGCCATCCTCAACGAACGGACCGCTCGCTACGTGTTCGGTGACGAGAACCCCATCGGTCGGACCATCGCCTGGGGATCGGCGCCGGATGGTCCGATCGAGGTCGTCGGCGTCGTGGGAGACACGAGGCAGAACAGTCTCAGAGAGGAAGCGCCGCGCATGGTGTACACGCCCTTGTCGCCGCGTGGTGCCCAGACCGCGATCAAGACGACCGGCGCACCTGTGGCGCTCGCCCCTGCCGTTCGGGATCTCGCGCGGCAGGTCAGTCACGATCTGATTGTGGCCCGTGTGCGTACGATGGATGACCAGGTCGACAGCTCGCTGGTACGCGAACGCGCGTTGATGCTGTTGTCCAGCGCCTTCGCGCTCGTGGCCTCGATCCTGACGTGCGTCGGTCTCTATGGAGTGATGTCTTTCCACGTGGCTCGCCGGACGCGCGAGATCGGAATCCGTCTCGCGCTTGGCGAAGCGCCGCGATCGGTATTGGCCGGGATCCTGCGCCAGACGACGCTGCTTTCGGTGGTGGGGATCGCTGTCGGCGTTGCGTGTGCCGTTGTTGTCGCGCGCCTGGTCTCGGCCTTTCTCTATGGGCTCTCTCCGCGGGACCCGCTGACGCTGTCAGCAGTCAGCATCGGCCTCGTCGCCACCGCGCTGCTTGCCGGCTGGCTGCCCGCACGACGTGCCGCGCGCGTCGATCCACTCGTCGCGATCCGATCGGAATAGCCTTGGGTGGCGTCCGCGTGGGCAGGCGCGAGTGCTGGTCGGCTGTCCGAAATCTGTAGACAAACTTCGGACGGCAGATGGATGCTGAACGAGCCGATTAGCCGCCAAACTGTTCACCGACGGCGGCTTCTGCGCGCTAGCTGTCGAATATGTGGACCCTCTGGCAGGATCTTCGATACAGCGCTCGCCTTCTACGCAAGCATCCCGGCTTCACGGTGACCGCCGTAGGCGTCCTGACGCTCGGCATCGGCGTCAACGCCGGTGTCTTCGGCATCATCAACGGACTGATGATCCGGCCGCTCGCCGGGGCCGATGCGCCGGGTGAGGTCGTCGGCGTGTTCAGCAAGGACCGTACGGCCGCGCGCGACTATCGCCCCTTCTCCTATCCGGGCTTTAGCGATGTGCGAGACGCGGGCGGACCGTTCGCGCACCTCGCCGGTCACACTGTCGCTCTCGCCGGCGTCACCGAGAACAACACCACCCGTCAGGCGACGGTCGACATCGTCACCACCGGCTTCTTCGAGACACTCGGCGTGCAGCCGGTCTACGGCCGCGACTTCACGATGGACGAGGAACGCCCGGGCACGGCGGCGCGCTCGGTGATCGTCAGCTACAAGGTCTGGGAGCGATCGGGACTCGATCGCGGCATCCTCAAGCAGACCGTGCGAATCAACGGGCAGGACTTCGCCATTGTCGGCGTGGCCCCGCAACATTTCACCGGCACCACAGCAATCCTGGGCGCCGAGTATTACCTGCCGATCGGCGTGCACGATGCGATCGCAAGCGACTTCGACGCCGATGGGCGTTTTCCGATCTCGGATCGCCGCAGCCGCCCGCTGATTCTGGTTGGGCGTCTCAAGCCCGGCGTGACGCGCGCTCAAGCGGACGCGCAACTCAAGGTCATTGCTGCCGCGCATGAACAGGCCTATCCCGACGACAACAAGAACCAGGATCTGGTCGTGGGCACGCTCGACCGTCTCGACATCAGCACCAGGCCGCAAGACGACACGCAGATCTGGTTGCCGATGGGGATACTACAGGGACTCGCGGCGACGGTGCTGCTGACGTCGTGCATGAATCTCGCGAACATGATGTTGGCGTTCGGATCGGCGCGTCAGAAGGAGATCGCGATCCGTCTTGCCATCGGCGGCACACGGTCGAGAATCGTGCGCCAACTGCTGGTACAGGGCTTGATGCTGTCGCTCGCCGGCGGCGCTCTTGGGTTGTTGACGGCGACATGGGCGGCGCAATTGCTCGTGTCGTCGATGGCGACGGTATTCCCGATCTTCCTCGCGCTTGATCTCACACCCGATACCACGGTGCTCTTTGCGACGATGATGTTCTGTTCGCTCGCGACGGTGGCCTTTGGACTCTGGCCGGCGCTGCGATTGTCGCGGCCTGACCTGCTGTCGTCGCTCAAGGATCACGCCGGCGAGATCAGCGGCAAGATCGCCGGACGCATCACCGTGCGCGACGCGCTCGTCACCGCGCAACTCGCACTGTCGCTGGCGCTGCTCGTCTTGAGCGGATTGTTCGTCCGTGGCGCGGCCGCGGGTGCATCCGCGAATCCGGGCTTCGAAGTCGGTCAGCTGGCGATTGCGCAGGTCGACCCGACGCTGGGTGGCTACGACGCGGCCCAGGGTCGCGAGGCGCATCGCGCCGTGCTCGAGAAACTGCGCTCGACTCCAGGCATCGAGTCCGTCGCGGAAGCATCGGTCCTTCCATTCGGCGACTATTCGTTCGGCGAGGACGTACAGCGCGGCGGGCCTCGGCTAAAGAACGAGGATCCGGACGCGGCCGGTAAACTCCTGCGCGTGCAGAGCTACACGGTCACGTCGGATTACTTCAAGACGCTCGGTTTGAGGATGGTGCAGGGCCGTGAGTTCACGGCGGCCGAAGAAGCGACGGTGGGCGGTACGACGCCGGTGATCGTCGACGTCACGCTCGCCGAACGTCTGTTCGCGAACGAGAACCCTGTCGGCCAGTTGCTGCAGTACGGCGCGGATTCCGGCACCGCCGACTCGAGGCCCATGGTCATCGTCGGCCTCGCGCCCGCGGTGAAACACGATCTGTTCAAGAACAGGCCCGAGGCGCATATCTATGTGCCATCCGGGGCAGCCGATTCCACGCGCATGTTCGTCTACGCGCGCGCGGCCACGCCGCAGACGGGCGACACGATCGTGAGGAGCGTTCGCGAACAACTGCGAGCTTCGGATCCCAACCTGCCCGTGATCTTCGTGAAGAGCTTCCGTGCGCAGCACGAGGGCAGCGCGCAAGTGTGGGTCCTCCGCACCGCCGCAAAGATGTTCCTGACGCTTGGTCTTGCGGGCACATTCGTTGCGGTGATTGGCTTGTATGGCGTGCGCAGCTACCTGGTCTCGCGCCGCATCCGCGAGTTCGGCGTGCGCATGGCGATCGGCGCGTCGCCCGCCGACGTGCTGAGCCTCGTCCTTCGCGAAAGCCTCGCGATCACCACCGTCGGACTCACGATTGGTCTGGGCCTCGCCATGCTGCTCGGCTGGGGATTGCGTGTCGCGATCTATCAGATCAGCCCGCTCGATCCGGTAGCTCTGGGAGCCGCGACCGGGATTCTCGCGATCGCGTCGCTCGCGGCGTCAATCATTCCGGCTCGACGGGCTGCTAACGTTCTTCCGATGACTGCGCTCAGAAACGGCTAACCCCAGAGTTCTGGTCGAGCCCATTGGGTCGGTGGACGTCGTCGTTCTCGCGACACGACGTTCACGCCTCAGGCTGGATCGTTCGACGGGAACACGATCGGAGCAGTCAGTTCGCGCCGAGGTCTTCAAGGCGCCCCCGACGGGCGTCTTCGAGACGAGCCATTCGTATGAGAGCCGTGTGACCACGGTCCCTCTGGCGTGGAACTCGAAGGCCGACGTGAGCTTCGACCAGCTCCAACTCCTGGCTGTGACCGAGAACCATCTGTTCGAGCGGGCAGACATTCCCTTCAAGGTTGTCGCGAGCGCGTCGGCGAACGGCTGAGTCGGTCCCGAGGAGAGTGTTGTCAGCAGGGAGAACGGGAAACCGTGTGAGCATCCGGTGGATCCGCGTCATCCTGGGCGCGCTGCTGCTCGAGGTCGTGCTGCTGGTCACGCTCGTGCCTCTGAGCTTCGTCAACATGACGCTCTTTCTGACGGCGGTACCGATCGGTGTATTCGTGTTCGGCTACCTCGTGTCCTGGTGGATCCTGCGAAAGGTCCCGTCCGCCCCGATGCTCCACGGCGCGCTGATCGGCATCGTCGCCACGGGGATGTACCTGGGCCTGGTCTTCGCGCAGCCGGGCGGGTTCGCAGCCGCCGTTGGCACGTACGGCGTCCCACTGTTCTGGTTCTCCCAGGCGATGCGGATTGCGGGGTGTGTGGCAGGCGCCGCGCGCAATCCAAGACCGGCCGCGCCGAGTTCCTGGTGATCGATAGCGCGCCGATGAGGACGTCTGCTTGCGTGATTATCCCAGAACAGGGATAATGAGGTAGGTGCGACGTGACCTGGCTGCCGACGAGAAACCGCTGCATTGGGTCGGGTCCTCGAAGCGCGATTTCTTGAACTTTCCCGCGGCGGTCAAGGAGGACATGGGAAACGCCCTCGGCATCGCGCAGTTCGGAGGAACCGCGCCGTCGTCAAAGCCGTGGAAGGGGCTCGGACCGGGCGTGCTGGAGATCGTCGAGTCGCACGACGGCAACGCGTATCGGGCGGTGTACACGGTCCGGTTCGAGAAGGCGGTGTATGTCCTCCATGCGTTCCAGAAGAAGTCTCCGTCCGGCATCCGGACCGCCAAACGCGACGTCGATCTCGTTGCTGAGCGCTTGAAGGTCGCCCAGAGGGATCATGAGAAGCACTATGGCAAGCAGAAACGCTGAACGGAGAGAACCGGTCACTCGTGGCACGGGAAACGTGTTTGCGGATCTCGGGTTTCCCGACGCCGCCGAGCGTCAGGCCAAGCTGCGCCTGGCTTATGCCCTGAATCAGGTGCTTGAAGCGCGCAAGCTCTCCCAGGCCGACGCTGCCAAGGTGCTGGGAGTCACGCAGCCGAAGGTCTCTGCGCTTCGTCACTACAAGCTGGCAGGCTTCTCTGTCGAACGACTGATGAACCTGTTGACGGCGCTCGACCAGGATGTCGAGATCGTGATTCGGCGAAAGCCCCGCTCGCGGAAAGCTGGTCGGATCAGCGTTGTCGCAGCTTGAGCGACGTCCGCGGTGATCGGTTACGCCGCCCCGCTCCATAGCTGCAAGTACCGCTGGTTGCGGGCCCCCGCAACCGAAAGTCGAGCGTCACCGAGCCTCTTGTGACAATCTGGTGACAACGCGGTAGGCCGATTTAGCTTCCTGACGCCAGCGGATCACGCGACGTTCAGCACGAACTAGTTGTGGAGTCGTCCCGAACGCCGCCACTTCGCTTCGTGTCGCGCCGCCCTCGCTCGTGTGGTGCTCGCTCGCTTTCTATCGACCCAGTTCGTCAGGCCGACGCTGGAAGGCCGTGCTTGATTTTCACCCGACCTGCTAACGCGCGTTGATCCAATCGCAGATCGGAGCGAACACGAGCGACGGCGCCCGATCGGACTTAAGGATAACGTAGTGGCCAACGTCGGCGATGCGGAACTCGAGCGGAACCAGGCTGACAACGAACGAGCTCACGTCGGTGCTGCCGAGAAGTGTGGTCGAGTGTTCACCGTAGTTTCCGAACCAGCCAGCCGTGCCAGCGTTGAGGACCTGGAACGCGCACTGGTGCAGGTCGTCGTCGAATGGGCCAGGCGCTGCGTTGCATGTGACGGTGGCCGTGTCGGCCAACAGGTGCTTCGGCTCCCACGGGGGCGCTGCGAGCAGGAAATCGGTGAACACGTCGCGATCGGTGACGGAGAAGCCCGTGGGGTTGCCCGCCTCGTCGTGCCTTCATCGAGAGATGCGCATTCTGCGCGTCCTGAGGCTCACGACGTTCAAGACGAGCGGCATCGCAAGGCTCGCACCCGATCGCCAGCCAAGCGATAACGTTGTTGACACAAGGCTACCCGACCGGTCTACCGTCTAAGCGGGCGAGATGACGGACCTCGCGGAGCGGAATGACGAGTGCGAGACAGTCACCGCACGCGCATCAGGCCTTCCTTCGACTGCGCCATCCGAGGCTATCTACTTCATCGGGCTCCTCTTCCTCTACTCGCTGAGCTCGGCGCTGGTGGGCGATGTGGGACGGGATGCCGAGTCACATCGTCGACCACATCGTTTCCACGCGACTGTCAAGAAGAGAAGACGCTGTAGCCAGAGCGACAACCGCTGGGAGGCAGCATGCGTAGCTGGTTCGTGTCCGTTCTAGTCGTGTTTGCGGGCCTCGCGCACGCCGCGCTTTCCGCTCAAGAGCGCGCTCCGGTAATCGACATGCACATGCATGCCCACCATATCCCGCTCGATCTTCCCGCTGGAGCCCCACCTCCGTGCCTCCCGCGCCCATGTCAGCCCGAAGGGGCTGCGACGGCGACCCCGGAGGAGTCATTGCAGAAGACCCTCGAGGCGATGGACCGCCACAACATCGTCCTGGGATTCCTGAGCAGCGCCGACCTGGGCATCGTCCAGAAGTGGGTCGCGGCGGCGCCAGGCCGGTTCATCGCTTCGCCCTTCATTGAGAAGCCCGGTGAGCTCACGCCGCAGATGCTCAGGCAGGAGTACGCCGCGGGACGCTTGGCCGGCATGGGTGAGATCGGATCTCAGCTCATGGGCATGGCGCCAAACGATCCTGCGCTGGCACCGTACTTTGCACTGGCGGAGGAGTTCGATGTCCCTGTCCTCATTCACGCCGAAGGGATTGGTCCGCCGGTACCGGGGTTCCGGTCGGCCGCGGGCCGTCCGCACCTCCTCGAGGAGGTGCTGGTTCGACATCGGAACCTCAGAGTGTTCGTCGAGAACAGCGGGTACCCCTTCCTCGACGAGATGATCGCGATGATGTATCAATATCCTCAACTCTACGGCGATCTGTCGACGATCACTTGGATCATCCCGCGCTCTGCGTTTCACCGGTATGTCGAGGCCCTCGTGCGCGCCGGCCTCGGGAAGCGCTTGATGTTTGGCTCCGACCAGATGCGATGGCCCGAGAAGATTGACGAGGCGATCGAAGCGATCGAGGAGGCCAATTACCTGACCGCAGAGCAGAAGCGAGACATCCTCTACAACAACGCGGCCCGATTTCTTCGCCTTGAAGGGAGACGCAAGTAGCGGAAGAGGATGCCCCACGCGTTGAAGGGCTTCGGTGTCGCCGCGTCATTCGCCGGCTGGGCCCTCGGAGTGTGGCTCGACGTTGGCCCCGCGAACCTCTTGTGGCTCCTTGCGTCGGTGGTGATGTGCGTCTGGCTTGCCTGCTTGGTACGGTGCTCGCCAGAACGCGCGACTTCAATGGAGCTGGGGTCCGAGACTGACTCGGCCGAGGCGTGAGGTCGCGAATAAACGCCGATCTCGCGCAGGTGCGAGCCGACGTCTTCATCACCGCTTCTCAGTGACGAGCAAACGCCGTTGGGCCTCCGCGAGACGAGCGGTTCGGCGGCGGATCATGCTGACGTTCTGCCACATTCTCCCCGCGCCAACACCCGGCGCCGCTAGTTAGCGGTCACGCTCGCGCGATCGCAGCGGCCACGGCCTCGGCCTGGATCGCGATCTCGCGCAGCAATCCCGTCGACGGCTGCTGGTAGCCGACGAAGAACAGGCCGGGATGCGCGCCGCCCTTCCAGTCGCGCGGATAGCCCTCGTCGTCCAGCACGCCGGGCACGGCGACGATATCTTCCAGCGCGGGGCGGTAGCCGGTGGCCAGCACCACGGCGTCGAACTCGTCGGCGCCGCCGTCAGCGAACAGCGCGCCCGTCTCGGTGAAGCGCGCGACGGCCGGCTTGACCGCGATGTCGCCGCGCTTGACGGCGGCGATCGTGCCGACGTCGATGAGCGGGACGCGCCGGCGCAGCTTGAACGCCGTCAGCGGCCCGAGCGCGGGCCGCGCCAGCCCGTAACGCGCCAGGTTGCCGAACGCCAGCCGCGACACCAACCGTGCAAGCGCATCCGCCAGCTTGAGCGGCAGCCTGCGTATGCGGATGGTGGTCAACTGCGTCGGCATGCCGAGAAAGTCGCGTGGCACGATGTTGACCGGCGAGCGCAGCGCCATCGTCGGCCGGGCGCCGTGCTCGGCGAGATCGAGTGCGATCTCCGCGCCCGTGTTGCCCGCGCCGACCACCAGCACGCGCTGGTCCAAGAACCGATCCGCGTTGCGGTAATCGCGCGAGTGAATGAGCGTGCCGCGGAAACGCTCCTGTCCAGGCAAGCGTTCGGGATTCGGGACGCGGTTGAGCCCGGACGCGATCACTACCGCCCGCGCCCGGTAGGCGGCGCGCGCGCTCTCCACGAGGAATCCGTCGTCCGCGGCATACACCCGGTGCACCGCCTCAGCCGTGCGCGGCACGATGGCGAAGCGGGCCGCGTAAGCTTCGAGATACGCGATCACCTCGGCGCGCGTCGGGTAGCGCGCCAGCTCTTTCGCGAACGGTACGCCGGGCAGATGCGACTGCTGTTTGACCGTGTGCAGGCGCAGCCGGTCGTAATGATGCCGCCACGAATTCGCCAGCGACGCGCCGGCTTCGAGGACCAGCGGCTCGATGCCGCGCTGCTTGAGGCAGGCGGCGCTCGCCAGGCCCGCCGGTCCCGCGCCCACGATCAGGGCCGGAAGCAGCGCTGTCGTCGCGTCGGCGCCGGTGGACATGGACCGAGATCATGCCCCAGAGGCCACAGTTAAGTCATAACAGTTTTCTCGAGTCGACTCCGAAGCACTCCCAGCGCACCCCTGGAGTACAGCGCAGCTGGGTATCGACAATCCTCTTGGCAATCCTGTTGCCCATGTGGGCGCCGACGTTTACCGAGAAGCGGTAATGAAAAACGGCAAAGATCCGTGACTCTCTGCACTCTCTGAAGGCAGCGCTCAGCCGGTTGAACGAGCGGACCGGTTTGAAGGCATCGCGGTGCTCGACTGCGTCGCGAAGCTCACCCGGTCGGTGCCGAAGACCGATCTGAGGGTCCGAGCGATGGCCTCGCACTGGATGGCGTGGGCCGACGGGTAGTTCTGGAGTGACGGTACGATGTGCCCGCTCACCCAGTTCCGCACCAAGACGCTTCAGCGCGTTTGGCATGATCGGCAGAGTGTTGCGTCGCTCGCCGCTAAACACGATTCGGATTGTGATAGGACTGTGATACGTCAGGCTCGAAACCCTGAAGAACATCGAGGTTTACAGACGCACACCGAGGAATCATTTTGGAGGGCTAACTCGCTGATCGCGTATGCGTTGACGTGCCTCGGAGTCCCGCGGCAAAGTCAAGGAAGCCTTCTTCATCGAGGAAGAACCCAGCGGCTTCAGCATCAGCCGCATCGTCTTCACCTACCTCGACTACCTGCTCTTGACCGACCAGCAGAAGTCTGAGTTCAGGTTCTCCTTCCGGAACTCGATTGAGCATTTTTATCCGCAGCACCCAGACGAGCAGCAATCGGGAGCAGTGCTCTCCGCTGAGTGCCTTAATCTCCTGGGCAACCTCGCTCTTGTGAGCGTTGGCGCCAACTCAAAGTTCAGCAACAGCCTGCCCAACGCCAAGGCCCATAACTTCCAGACCACGATCGAGAGCCAGAGCCCCAAGCTGCAAGAGATGTCGAGGATCACCCGAACGAGCAGGAATGGGGCGACAAGGAAGTGCGCGCGCATCACGAGGCGATGATCAAATGCCTTCGTAGCGATCTCGGACAGTAACAGCGGCCGACGACCCGGAACCGGGCTTGGCCACGCACCTGACAGCAGGAATCCCACCGCAGCTCTCGGGAGGAATCGCGATCGACGCGGCGACATCACATCAGGTCACGGTAAGCCGACGGCGCCGCGAAGAGCTCGGGAGCTTCGCAATCCGGTGCACCACTGGACCGGCGCGCACGAGGATGTCGGCCTGGATCTCCCTCTACGCCAGCCCACTCCATCCGAAGTCAAGCGCGGGTTGCGCACGACGCGCGGCGAGCGGGACCGGACGCAGCGGCGGTCCAGTTGTCGCGAGCACCAGCAACACGCCAGCGCAGACCCTTGAAGCCGTCGGCGGAACCTTCGCACGCGGCGGCTCGTCTACTCCCTATGGCAATCTACAAGAGGACGCCATGAGCGACCAGACCGACCTGATTCGGGGCACCCTCGACTGCTGACCATGCCGGACGATCGCGCTCGAGCCGCGGTTGTCCGCCGGCGTCGACCTGGTTCTGGAGCGGACGTAGCCATGCGAAGAACGCCCGGTCTCATGTCGGTCGCGTGTCTCCTGGTCGTGGCGGTCGCGGCCCAGGAGCGGCCGCTCCCCGAGCGGGAGGCATTTCTCCGCGAAACCCGCAAGCATCTCCAGACCGACACGTCGCTCCAGAGCAGCTACGTCTACGTCGAAACCCGCCGCGAGCAGAAGCTCGACAAACGGGGACGCGTGCTGGAAGAGTCCGTGAAGGTCTTCGAGAGCTATCCCGGCCTGCC
The DNA here is from genome assembly GCA_963834365.1 of Vicinamibacterales bacterium. GTDB lineage: Bacteria > Acidobacteriota > Vicinamibacteria > Vicinamibacterales > Vicinamibacteraceae > CAWJAP01. The sequence goes on from CAWIBS010000035.1 coordinate 203,274, forward strand.
GGGCGAGAACCGATGGGAGCGGCTCATCGCCGAAAACGGACGGCCGCGGCCCGCGGCGGAGCTCGAGAAGGTGGATCGCGATCGACAACGGCAGGCAGAGGCCCTCGCCAGGCGTCTCACCGAGCAGCCGGCGAAGGAGCGGGCGCGGCAGGAGCGCGATCTGGCGGAGCAGCGGCGCGAGTTCGAAGCCATCGTCGACGACATCTTCATCGTCTTCGACATCGACATGCGGGGGCGTGAGGCCATCGAGGGGCACGACACGATCGCGCTCTCGCTCACGCCGCGTCCGAAGGCGAAACCGCGGACGCACGAGGGAAGGCAGATGCAGAAGTTCTCCCTCCGCGCCTGGATCAGCGAGTCCGATCATGAGCTCGTGCGGCTCGACGCCGAGGCCATCGACACGCTGTCGAGCGGCTTCGGTGTGCTGGCTCGCCTGCACAAGGGCTCGCAGCTGTCGTTCCTGCGGCGCAGAGTGAACAACGAGGTGTGGCTGCCGGCAGCCGTCCACTTCCGCGGCGGTGCACGCGTCGCCCTTGTCCGGACACTCCGGCGCAGCGGCACATCGGAGTTCTCGGGCTACCGCAAGTTCTCCGTCGACACCGCCACGACGTATCAGCCGCCGAAGACGCAATGATGCGAACGCACTCCTGGTGGAGTCCGACGAGAAAGACCAGCGAGGCTCCGCCTCAGACCCGCGAGCAGACGACGAGTGCCCGCCGGCCCACCGTGGCCAGCATCCGGCTCTCGGCGCCGCGGATTTCGTAGACACGGTCGCGGCAGGAGACCCGCTCGCGCGCGTCGCCGCGCGGGAGCTCGAGGCGCTCGGTGAACAGGTCGCGCGGGTCGGCGGCAGGCCGCTCGCGACTGTCCGTCGGGCCACGGCTGCCGCGGCTGATGTCCGGCCGATCGACGTCCCGCGACCGCGGATCGTCACCCCATCGCGGATCGTAGCTGGAGAACATCGGCGTTCCTGTCGAGATCCATGGGCCGAACGCGCTCCTCGTTGACCGTCTCGACCCAGGGTTTTGTATATACTGAATGCGTGTTCGAGTGGGAGGCGAGGAAGGCCGCCGCGAACCTGGTCAAACACGACGTCTCGTTCGATGAGGCCGCGACCATCTTCGTGGATGCAGACGCGCTGGATGGGCCGGATACGCGCCATTCCGACGAGGAAGCGCGCTTCCTGCGGCTGGGACGATCGGCGGTCGGCAGAGTCCTCATGGTGGCGTACACGCTCAGGAAGGTCAGGCGATGTCGAAACGATCCGCGTCATCAGCGCACGGCGGGCGAGCCGCCGAGAAAGGGCCTCGTACGCGGCGAAAGATTGATTTCTCGGACATCCCGGAGGCATCGGCGGCACAACTTCGCTCGATGCGACGCGTCGGCCGCCCGCCAATCGGCGAGCGTGCGCGTCAGCTGATCGCCATTCGCGTCGATCCCGATGTGTTGAAAGGGTTGCGAAAGGAAGCCACTCGCCGCAACGTCGGCTACCAGACGTTGCTCAATCGCGTGTTGGCTGACTACGTGCGCAAGCACGTCGCGTAACTGATGTCAACTGACGGGATTGGTCATCGGCAACCTGCCTGCAGGGCGTCTGTCGCCCGGACCCGGCGCTCGCGCGAAGCTAGAAAGAGGTTTCGCATGACCGTCACCGATCGCGTCGAAGTTAACCCACGCCTGATGATGGGCAAGGCCGTGATCCGCGGCACGCGAATCCCCGTTGAGCTCATCTTGCGCAAAATGAGCGAAGGCGCCTCGGAAGCGGATCTTCTGGAAGCCTATCCCCGCCTGATTCGCGACGATCTCCGCGCGGCGTTGCGCTATGCCGCCGACTCCCTGGCGCATGAAGAGGTCGTCTTCATCGAGCCAGGCCGAGCCCGCGTGTCGCGAGCTCGACCGTTGACTGACAAATGACTGACAATGCGTACGAACGGGCGCGTTCTCGTGTTGCCTCGGGTGATCGAAAGGCTTGAAAACATTGGGGCAGCGGTACGCGCGCGACGACTCTTGGCGTCTACTTCGCCTTCGGCTCACGGACTGACCGAGTCCTTCAGCTGACGCCGTCGATCCCACACCTAAGAGAAGTCAGGCTGCACGCCCCTGGATTGAAAACGCAGAGAATCTCGAGAATGCCTCACGTGGTCCTGATCGGTGATTCGATCCTCGACAACGCCGCGTATACGCAAGGAGGGCCCGACGTGGTGTCACAGGTCCGTGGACTGTTGCCGCCTGGCTGGGAAGCCACGCTGTTGGCCGTCGATGGATCGACCACTGATCATGTTGCGGGCCAGCTCGGCCGCCTCCCAGAGCGGGCGACACACCTCGTGCTCAGCGTCGGTGGCAACAACGCCCTGATGCACCTCGGGATTCTGGAGACTCCGGTATCCTCCATGGCGAAATCCGTCGAAGCATTGGCGGACATTGCGTCAGATTTCGAGAGGACGCTACCGATTGGCCATAGCAGCCTGCCTGGACACCGGCCTTCCCTTGGCCGTGTGTACGGTTTACAACGGGTGTTTCGACGACCAGTCTTTCCAACGCGTCGCGTCCACGATGCTCACGGTATTCAACGACGCCATTATTCGAGTGGCCATTGAGCACTCCCTTCCCGTCATAGACCTTCGCTCGGTGTGTGTCACAAGGGAAGACTATGCCAACCCGATCGAACCATCGTCAGTGGGCGGGGAAAAGATCGCCCGAGTCATAGTCGGACTCGTTTGTGGAGCGAAGACGACAGCGCCGGCGACGCGGATCGTCATTGCGTGATTCTCTGGACAACGTCCGTGTCAGGGAACTCTCTTGCGCGAGGGATTCGGTACGGTTGCTTTCGCGTCAGAACTGCGGAGCACAGCGCGATGAAGGCAGTAACAGGCGGATCGTGCGCGGTTCTCCTCGCACTGATACTCGTGATGGACGGACACGCGCTCAACGCCGCGGCGTCGTGCGAGAGCTTGTCGTCCCTGGCGCTCCCGAACACGTCGATTACTCTGGCCCGGATGGTGCCCGCCGGAGGATTCAGTCTGCCTGGGACGGGCCCGGCGGCGGTGCAGCAATTCAGCCGGTTGCCGGCGTTTTGCCGTGTGGCGGCCACGCTCACGCCTTCTTCGGACTCTGAGATCAAGATTGAAGTCTGGCTGCCGGCCCCGGCGTGGAACGGCAAGTTCCAGGCCGTCGGCAACGGCGGCTGGGCGGGAACGATCAGCTATGGCGCGCTGGCCTCCGCGCTGCAGGAGGGTTACGCGACGGCATCGACGGACACGGGACACGTCGGTGGGACTGCGTCGTTCGCGATCGGACATCCGGAAAAGGTCGTTGATTTCGCGTATCGCGCCGTCCACGAGATGGCGGTGCAATCAAAGGCCGTGATCGCGGCCTTCTACGATCGCGCGCCACGGTTCTGGTACTGGACGGGTTGCTCCACAGGCGGGCGGCAGGGGCTGATGGCGGCTCAGCGCTATCCGGAGGATTTCGATGGGATTGTCGCCGGCGCTCCTGCGAACAATCAGACGCAGTTGTGCGCCTGGCGGATCGCGGTGGAAGCGAAGATCCTCCAAGAGCCGGCGAGTGTTGTCTCCCGCACCAAACTCGCCCTCGTCAACAAGGCTGTACTCGCCGCGTGCGACGCACTCGACGGCGTGACGGACGGGCTCCTGACGGACCCGCACCAATGCCGTTTTGATCCCGCATCACTCCTGTGCCGCGGGGTCGACATGGACGATTGCCTGACGGCGCCACAGGTAGAAGCCGTGAAGATGGGCTACGCCCCCGCCAGGCGAAAGACGGGTGAGTTGATTTACCCAGGGTTGGTGCCTGGCGGCGAGATGGGGTGGGCCATGCTGACAGCCGCCAGCCCGGAACCTGGAGGGATCGACGTGGGAATGTTCAGATACGTGGCCCATGAAGACCCGGCGTGGGACTGGCGCACGTTCGACCTGGATCGCGACACCTCCCTGATCGACAAGAAAGCAGGCTTCATTGACGCCGTGAATGCGGATCTTTCGGCCTTTCGGGCTCGCGGTGGAAAACTTCTCATCTTCCACGGTTGGAATGACGGCGGCTCGGGTGGGGCGATCTCACCGCAGAACAGCATCAACTACTACTCGAGCGTGTTGGCACGGATGGGGCCGAAGCAAGAGGATTGGCTGCGACTCTTCATGGTGCCCGGTATGGCGCATTGCGGGGGTGGGCCGGGCCCTGACCAGGTGAACTGGATGGCCGCGATGGAGCGTTGGCGCGAATCCGGAATCGCACCCGATCGGTTGATCGCATCACGAGTCAGCGACAACCGCGTCAACATGACACGGCCAGTCTGTCCCTATCCACAAGTCGCGCAGTACACCGGCGTGGGCAGCACGAACGACGCGGCAAACTTCGTCTGCAAAGTGCGGTGAGCGTCGCCTTCCTATGAGGCCGTCTCACACGGCTTGCAGCCGGCAGCGGCTGGTGGCCGTCTGTGCCGCCATGCGAGCGTGGAAGAATCGCGGCGCCCGCCACACGGCTGTTCCGCACAGGACGCCCTGATCTGGATTGACGGATCCCGCCAGCGTACCGCCTGAGCTTCGCCGGGAGTCCATCAGTCGTTCGACCGTCCTCAAAAATAGCTAATTCTGGTGATAGGCGCGCCTCCCTCCGTCTCCGTACGCTCTCCACCCAGCAGGATGTCGCCGTGACGTTGCCAAACCCCACGACGACCTGCTCAAAGGAGGAGACATGGATACGCACGCACTATCGCTCGTCATGCTCGCGGGTCTGCTGAATACCGCCTCCGATGGTCGGCCGGTGCCCGCGCCGGGAACCGCCACCACGGCGCCGAAAGCCGCGCCAACGGCCGGGCACGCACACGAGTCACACGGGAGAGTTGAACTGACGCCCCAGATGCTCAAGCAAGTCGCAGCATTGCACGTGCTGTTTGCGAAGTACCACGACCTGCAGAAGGCGCTCGAGCACGGCTACGAGTTCGTGGGACCCTGCGTCTCGGATCCCGCGCTGGGTGGGATGGGCGATCACTACAGCCGCGACGCCGACGTCGACCTCGGCCGCGGTGATGGCACCCACGCGTTGGAAAGGCCGCAGTACCTGGTGTATGCGCCACAGAGGAACGGATCGCGCCGGCTCGCCGCTCTGGACTACACGGTGCCGTATGACAAGTGGCACAGCGACAAGGCGCCCGAGTTCTTCGGCATTCCGTTCACGCGGAACGATGGCTTTGGCGTCTGGATGTTCCACATCTGGGTGTTCCAGCACAATCCGGCGGGGATATTCGCCAATTTCAACCCGAACGTGCCGCAGTGTTGAGCCGGCCAGCCCCACGATCCTCGAGTGGAGAGGAGGCGCGCTCGGGCCAGCGCTTGCCGACGCATCCTCAGGGGTCGATCACCGTGCGAACTCTCTCAGGCGCCGACAAGCCTCTGCCGCGCGCCGCGCTCGAGACGCTCGCCGCAAGTCTCGGCGGGCGTCTCGTTCTGCCAGATGCCCCGGGGTACGACGAAGCGCGCCGCGTCTGGAACGGCATGATCGACCGGAGACCGGCTGCCGTCGCCCGCTGCCGCGGCGTGTCGGACATTCTCCAGTGCCTCCGCTTCGCACGCACCTACGATCCCGTTGTCGCAGTACGCGGAGGCGCGCACAACGTCGCAGGTTTCGCCACGTGCGATGGCGGCCTCGTGATCGACTTGTCGCCGATGCGTGGAATCAAGGTCGACTCGCGCGCACGTACGGCGCGTGTCCAGGCAGGCGCCACGTGGGGCGACCTCGATCGCGAGACGCAGGTCTTCGGTCTCGCGGCCCCGGGTGGCGTCGTCTCGACGACTGGAATTGCCGGCCTCACGCTTGGCGGGGGTCAGGGATGGCTCCGGCGGACGTACGGTATGAGCTGCGACAGTCTCATCTCCGCCGACGTGATCACGGCCGATGGTGAGCTCCTGACCGCCAGCGACACAGCGCATCCGGATCTGTTCTGGGGGCTCAGAGGTGGTGGCGGCAATTTCGGCATCGTCACCGAGTTCGAGTTCCGCCTGCATCCTATCGGGCCTCTTGTTGCGTTTGTGGCACCGGTGTACCCGATCGAGAGAGCCCGGGTGGTTCTGGCTGGCTTTCGCGAATTCGTCGCGGCAGCATCCGACGAGGTAAACGCCACGGCCGTGCTGTGGACCGTTCCGGCGGGTCCCGCGTTTCCTTCGCACCTCCAGGGGCGGACCGTAATCACCCTGGCGGGGATCTTCGTGGGGGGACCGGAACGGGGCGAGCGCGTGTTGCAGCCGCTCCGGACGATCGACGAGCCGTTGTTCGACATGTCGTCTCGGCTCGCATACACGGAGCTGCAGCGCCTGTTCGACCCGTTCTTCCCGAAAGGTGAGCTTCTCTACTACTGGAAGGGAAGCTATCTCGACAACCTGGACGATGACATCGTGGCGGAGATCGAAGGCGCGGCCCAACACCGGCCGTCACCGCTCTCGATGGTCGGCATCTGGGCTCTTGGCGGAGCCATGAGCCGCGTGGGTCCCGAGGAAACGGCCGTCGGACGCCGTGACGCCCGCTTCCTCGTGGAGCTGCTCGCGAACTGGAAGGAACCGGAAGACACCGAGCGGAACGTCGCCTGGGTACGAGATGTATTCGACAAGCCGCGGCGGCTGTCGTCGGGGAGGCCGAACTTCAACTTCCCTGGGTTTGGGGAGGATACCAAGGCGTTCGTGCACGCGGTGTTCGGAAACCAATACCAGCGGCTTCTCGCCGTGAAGCGGAAGTACGACCCGACCAATCTGTTCCGGCTGAACCAGAACGTGACATAGCAGTCCGCGCCCTGAGATTGAGCATCTGACCCGCGTCGGTTACGATCACCCGCTCATCGCCGGCCGTGCCGGTGAGCTGGGCAAGGGATGCGGGACGCACCATCGCGCGGCGTGTTCATCAGCCGGCAGCGCGAGTTGTCGGTGCTGTGTCGCGCGCTCGACGAAGCGCAGCGCCGCCACGGACAGATCGTGCTGATCAGTGGTGAGGCCGGCATCGGCAAGACCCGGCTGGCCCAGGAGCTCGCCGCCATCGCGGCCTCCGGAACCGTGAGCGTACTCTGGGGGCGCTGCTTACAGGGTGAGACGTCGCCTCCGTACTGGCCGTGGGCACAAATCGTCGGCTCGTTTGCCGAGCGCTGCAGTGTCGCGACGCTTCGTCGCGTCCTCGGTCCCGCGGCTGGTCGCCTCAGCCTCATCGTCCCGCAAGTAGGCGAGCGGCTTCACATTCCTGCCGCACCGGGGATTGAGACCAACCGGTTCCAGCTCTTCAACGCAGTGCACACGTTTCTGCAGCGTGCCTCTCTGCAGACGCCCCTTCTGCTCGTTCTCGAGGATCTTCATTGGGCTGATCAGAACTCTCTGCTGCTCCTCGAGCTCGTCGCGCAGGACCTGTCCGGCCACAGTGTGCTGGTCGTGGCGACCTATCGGGACGACGAGGTTCGGGCGCCTCTGGCGCAGACGTTTGGCGAGCTCGCCCGCGTGGGGGTCACCAGGGTGGCCCTGAGTGGGCTGTCGGCGGAAGACACGGGGCAACTCATGGCGGGTATCACCGGCCAGCAGCCGCCGCACGAGATGGTCGAGCTGGTTCACGCGCGAACCGACGGGAACCCGTTCTTCGTGACGGAGATCGCGCGGCTGCCGTCCGTTGACGCGCGGGCTGTCCCCGAGAACGTGCGCGCGGCAATCTCTCAGCGATTGAGCCGGCTCTCTCAGCTCGCCAGTCAGATCCTCGTCGTCGCCTCCGTCATCGGACGCGAGTTCGAGTTTCGGGTTGTGGCGGCGGTCCTGTCGGACGCAGGCGAAGAGCGCCTTCTTGGCGCCCTGGATGAGGCCCTGCAGGCGGCGCTCATCGAGCCGCTCCAGCGGCGCGGCGACGATTGGTACCACTTCAAGCATGAATTGACCAGGGACGCACTCTACGACAGCACCTCGCCGGGTCGTCGAGCCCAATGGCATGCGGCCATCCTGCGCACGCTCGAACGGCTCCACGGACCTTTGGTCGACGACTACGCTGCCGACCTCGCCGCGCACGCCGCGCGCGCGGAGCTCCTGGTGGGATCGGCGACGCTCGTGAAGTATTCGAGAGCGGCGGGCGAGCAGAAGGTCGCCGCGCATGCGTTCGAGGACGCTCTCCCGCATTTCGAGCGCGCGTGGCGGGCGCGCAATCCGCTGCCGCTCGACGCCGAGGCGGCCGCGATTCTGTTCGGGCTGGGATGCGCGCAGGCCGCGACCGCCCTTCGCTGGAACCGGCAGGAGGGCTGGGCGAATCTGCGCCGGGCGATCGGCTATTACCTGCAGGCCGGTGACGTCGGCCGTGCGGTTGACGGCCGCCACGCATCCATCCGTCCTTCCAGAAGGAGCGTCGGGCGTCTCGGATGTCATCGAGCATGTCCTCACCGAGGTCCCGCGTGGATCAACGCAGGAGGGGTGGCTGCGCGCGCGTCTGGGCGCGGCCGAGTACTTCGAGACGGGAGATTACGGGCGCGCGCGCGTGGCGTTCGACCGTGCGCTCGAGATCGCGGCTGCCCACCGTGACCTGGCTCTCGAGTTGCGCACGCTCGCGTACAAAACGTCGGTGGATCACTTCGACCTGCGGTGGCAGGACGCGCTCTCGAAGAGTCGGCGCGTGCTGAAGCTGGCGCGACGCATCGATGATCCGCACTCCGAGACCTATGCGCGCTATCGCGCGGCATACGTGCTGATACACACCGGCCGCACGGACGAGGCCAGGGTAGAGGTGGAGGCGAACCTGGCGGCGGCTGAACGTTTGCGCGATCGCGGGCTCCTGACGGACGCCTTGTTTCTTGCCTCGACGCTCGCGCACGCTCACGGGCGAGTGGCACGAGGCGCGGGCGCACAGCGACCGCGGTTTGGCGCTGACGCCCCGCCATCTGGTGTTGCTTCACGGACGCGCACACCTGGAATACGAAACCGGACATGAGAAGGAGGGCGGTGGCTATCTGCGCCGGTTGCTCGAGGCGGAGAGCTTCGCGGGACCGTATCCACTGTCAGGCACGTTTACCGCGATGGCGCTGTGCGCAGGTCGCGGGCTTGTCGAACCGGACGACGGGATTCGAGCCCGCCCTCGCCGCCGCGCGCCGCATACTGGCGCGACCGACGTCGGTTCCGAATGCCGTCCTGTCCGCTCGGCTCAGTCGCGGGCTGTGGTCGATTCGTGATCGGCGCGCCGGCGATCCTGAAGCCGATCTCGAGTTCGTGGATCGTTTCGAAAGCGTCGCGCCGATCCAGTGGTGGGTGGTGACAGCGCGTGTCCTGGGCGGGCTCGCGCACGCGGCCGGACAGCAACGTCGTGCGATCTCTCGATTCGAGTCGGCGCTGGCGTTCTGCCGGCGCAGCGGGTACAGACCGGAGCTGGCCTGGACGTGCTTTGACTACGCGTGCGTCCTCCTGGACAGCGGCCGTCGTGAGGATCGAATGAAGGCGGCGTCGCTGCTCGACGAAGGCGAGCAGATCGCGGAGAACTTGGGCATGCGGCCGCTGGCCGCGCGGATCGCAGGATTTCGCGAACGGTACCGCGTCCGACTGGATCGGAAGCCTGCCGGCCTCACGACTCGCGAGCTCGAGATCCTGCGCCTGATCGCCGCCGGCAAGGCGAACAAGGAGATCGCGCAGGCGCTCTTCATCAGCACCAATACCGTCGCCATCCACGTCGCCCACGTCCTTGCCAAGACCGGCGCCTCGAACCGAACGGAGGCCGCCGCGTACGCGGCGCGCCATCATCTGTTCGAGCCAGCCAGCCCTGCAGCCGCGTCGACACCCGAAAAATAGTCAGAACCGGCGGCCAACCGCGCGCACCGGCGTTCGGTCGAACGTGCGAACTCGTTGATACTCAGTGGTTTGACGGGTTGGTCCGCCGCGACGAGAAATCGACGTCGGCCGCCGGAAATCGCGTCCAATATGACAATCGCGGCCAAACACGTTACCGCCGCTGGCGGGTCTTCGCTGCTACGATCCGCGCGCACAGAGACATGCGGCTGGAGTTCGGCCTTCACACCATCGCGGGTGGACGCGAGGAGATCGAGCGGTTTACTCCAAGAGAGTTGGGCGCTCCTTAGCGTTCGTCAACGGGAAAGCAAATGATTAACGCTGATGCCATACGTGATGGTTTGGTTCAGGGGGAATTCTTCCTGGAATACCTCCCCACCGTCTCCCTCGCCGACGGCCGGTGTGTGGGGGCGGAGGCGCTGGCTCGGTGGCGACGGTCATCCGGAGTGGTCCAGCCCAACGAGTTCATTCCTTTCATCGAAGGAACCCATCTGGCGGGAATGCTCACGTATTGGGTGTTTGAAACCGTGTCGAAAGAGCTAGGTGACTGGCTCCTGGTTCACAAGGAATTGCACATCGGCGTCAATGTCCCCCCCGAAATCCTGGGGCGGGGCGGGCTGGAATACGCAGCAACGAAGCCCGGGATATCCGAAATCAGGAATCAAATCATCCTCGAGGTAACGGAGCGCGGAATACCCGACAACCAGGGCATTGCCGCCCTCGAGGCAGCGTCCCGGTCCGGCGTCCGGATTGCTCTCGACGATGTCACCTTGAGCGCGACCAACCTCGTCATCTTGTCACGCTGCACCTTCGATCTGATCAAGACCGACCGGTCCCTCGCTGCCCAGATCACGCCCGAATGCCCCTGCCCTGCGTGGCTCAGCGGCCTGTCGGCGTTGCTCCAATCAACGCGAGTAACGATCATCGCCGAAGGAGTCGAAACGGAGACACAGGCCAACGCACTCCGAGCGGCAGGAGTTGCGATGGCGCAGGGGTATTACTTTTCCCGCCCCATTTCGGCCGAGAAATTGAAGGCGTACCATTCCAGCCACTCCGAATCAGCTCGCGGGTGAATTCAAGGACTGTGTCGCGGCCTATTGCGAGATCGTCGCTGTGACGGAGACAGTTTCGTCGAAGTGATTCCTGGATGGTTTCTGCACCCCAAGCGGCCGTCACGGGATCTGCTACGTGGCCTCGAACCACATCGTGGTGTAGCGGCCCGGACGGCGGATGCTGTGCACGCAGGTCCTCAACGGCCTCGGTCCCGGCCGGGAAGACGTGGCCCGCTCCCGAGAGTGTCGCAGGTTCGAGTCTGCTTCGCCTTCGCGTCACGCAGACCGAGTCCTGCCGGGCGCGCCGTAGCGCGTAGCGCGAAGGCGGGCCGGGCGCGCCGCCTCGCATCTGCGCCATAGTTTGGCCCTCACACCATGCGGATGGCCGCGAGGGGATCGAACGGTCTACTGCAAAAGAAGTTAGACGGCTGATACAGACAAGCTGCCGGAGAATCGAATTTGGAAACCCGATTCACGAAGCTTCAGGGCCAGTATCTGGCATTCATCGTGGCGTACACGAAACTGAACAGGCGGCCGCCAGCCGAAGCCGACTTTCAACGGTATTTCGCGGTTACGCCGCCATCGGTTCACAGCATGATTGTCACACTCGAACGGCGTGGCTTGATCCGACGAACGCCGGGCCAGGCTCGGTCGATCCACGTGTTGGTGCCGGTCAGCGACGTTCCGTCGCTCGATTGAAACGGAGTCGATGAACACCCTGCCACAGGGTCACCGCGACGCGTTGCTCAACGGATTGCGCCAATTCGTGGTGTCGGTCCGGCAGATTGCCGGGGTCCGGCGGATTGCCGTTCTGGGCTCGATCACGACGACCAAAGCCGACCCCAAGGACATCGACGTGCTCGTCGTCGTGGCTGACGATGTCGACCTCGCACCCCTGGCCAAGTGTTCGCGACGTTTGCAGGGGCACGCGCAGGGCTTCAATCGAGGCGCCGATGTATTTCTTGCCGACGAGCAAGGTACGGTACATCGGCCGAACGTGTCATTGGAAGGATTGCCGCCCGGGTGTTCGCCAAGCTTGCGATGCGCTGCATTGCGGTCGGCGGCCCTACCTTCACGACGATCTCGAGGCGATTCACTTGAGCGCGACCGTCATTCTGAGACCGCCGGTCACCATCTGGCCATTCGTCGAGCGCCGGATCGAATTGCCGCCGGATGTTGAAGAAGTGGTTGCGGCACTCGAACACGCCGTCTAACATCGCATGCTCCAGACGCCGACCCGGCCTTCTGACGCGCCGCTGGTGATGCGTTGTCGTGAGGTGGATTCCCATGGCCCGCCCGCTGAGTCGCAGCTCGCAGAGCGAGTTCGTGAAGTACTCGAACCAGGTGTTGTGAGATCGGCATGCCCAGCATCGGATTGCCCCAACTGGTGTTCATCCTCGTCGCTGCACTCGTCATCTGGGTCATCTACCGTCCTCACGGACCGCTGTCAAAATGACCCGGTCTCGCCAACGGCGCGCCCCTGGCGACGTCTTTTCTGGACGCCTGTCACTGCCCTTCTGAGCGTGAAGAGAGTCGGCGACGACGTGAGGCCGTCGCCGATCCCGAAAGAGAGGTCTCGAGTGAAGGAGCGGTGCAGGGTTACTCGAACCGGGTCCCGACAGCGGTGGCGCAGCCGACGCCGACTACTTCGCCGTCGACATCGAGGGATTCGATGACCGAGTTCGACGCAATCTGGCCGTCGCTTGCCCGGAGCCTCAAGGCAGCCGTAATCTTCTGCGATCCGAGGAGAACGCCGCTCGCGTCGTATCGATAGAACGTGAAAGCGAACGAGTAATTCCGGCGGCCGCTTTCGCGCTGCCAGACTCCGTGGCCCGGACTGCGCAGGGCCGGACTCGCACCTGGACCAATGCCATATTCCGACATTGTGCCACCCTCATTGAACGTGAACAGGCCTTGAAGGGAACCGAACGGTGCGCCCGTTTGACAGTTGTGCGGCGTGACGACCGTTCGCCAGACGCCGACGATGGTGTTTGCGTTGGCTGTTGACGTCGTTGACGATTGTGCATCGTGGACGTCTTGAGCGGAAACGATGGAAACTGTCCCAGACAGAGCCGAAGCGGCCGTCAAACCGATCATCAATGTGCGTTTCGCAACATTCATTTCGTCCTCCTAGTCCTGGTTGAATGCTTGAATCCTTCTCGAGCTGCGCGTCGCCAGACCCTGGAACACCGTATTCGGGTTGGTCTGGATCATCGACAGGTCATCCCCGTCCAATGACAGGAAGATGTCGAACGTTGGCCCATTCAGCGTGATCGTCCCTGAACAGTTGTCCTCGACCGTATAGGTTCCAACACTGGGAAGGCTACGCATGATCACGCCATTCAGGCTCACCGTCGCTGCAGCAACGTCCAGCGTGCCGTCACCATTGAAGGCGATGACTTCGACGATGGCCTTCGGTTGCGGGACACCGTTGACGATGTTGAAACCTGTCGCGGAAAACACATACGAGCCGCGCAGGGTTCGCTCCGTGCAGGCCCGACGCTCGCCTCTCGCCGGTGCGGAGCCGGACGCCTCCTGACCGTTCCCGTTGCCGTGGCCCGCCAGCGGCGCGCCGCCGATCGCCACTGCTGCCGCACACACCATCGCCACCGCCCATCCGATTCGTCGCATACGTCCTCTCATTGAGCCCCCCGGGCCGACCTGTGATTGACCGACTCCGTTGAGGCTCACGTCTACAGATACAGGCGGAATTCAGCGGCCTGAGGTGCAATCCGGCATCGAATCTGCCCGGGCGACTCGAGAACGGGTGTCTGCAGCCGTCGGTGACGGGGTAGACTCCGGGCAGTGATCGCCGATGTGACCGGGTTGCTGCAGGCGTGGAGCGGCGGTGACGCGGAGGCCCTGGATCAGCTCGCTCCGATCGTCCATCGAGAACTGCGGGAGATGGCGCGCCGGATGCTCGCCGGCGAGCGCCAGGCCGTGGGGTGGCAACCGACGGATCTCGTGCAGGAGTCCTACGTCCGCCTGCTCGACTGGCACGCGGTGCACTGGCAGAACCGGGCGCACTTCTTCGCGACGACCGCCCGGATGATGCGGCGTGTCCTGGTCGACGCTGCGCGCGCACGGCAGGCGGCCAAGCGCGGTCAAGGGGTGGAGGGATTGTCGCTCGAAGCCGTGGAGGTCGCAGCACCCGCACCCGGCGTGGACATCGTCGCTCTGAACGACGCGCTGGGTGAACTGGCGACGCTCGACCCGCGACCGAGCCAGGTCGTCGAGCTGCGATTCTTTGGCGGATTCTCCGTGGAGGAAACCGCCGAAACGCTCGGTGTGTCGGTGCGCACCGTCATCAACGACTGGAATACGGCGCGCGCCTGGCTGCATCACACGCTCGCCCAGCGAGGTCGACAGTGAACACCGAGCGATGGCGTGTCCTCTCGGACTGGCACAACACGTGGCTGGCCGCGCCCGCTGATCAGCGCGCCGGGCTGCGAGCCGTCTTCGCCACCGAGCACCCGGAACTGCTTCAGGTGGCCGACGAGCTCGCCGCCTCCAGTGGAGCGGTCGACGGGTTTCTCGAAACGCCTGCCCTGGTCCTCGCCGCCCGGGATCTGGCGCAGGACGAGCCCCCGCTCCCTGAGGGAACGCCGGTCGGACCGTACCGGATCGTGGCGCTGCTGGCGCGTGGCGGGATGGGAGACGTCTACCGGGCGACCGATCCGAGGCTCGGTCGAGCCGTCGCGCTCAAGACGCTGACCAGCGCGCAACGCAGCGATGGGCAGGCCGTCGAGCGGTTCCTGCAGGAAGCGCGGATCACCGCATCCCTCGACCACCCCAACATCGTCAAGGTGTTCGACGTGGGGACGTCGAACGGCCGCCCGTACCTGGTCTCGGAACTGCTCGAGGGCGAGACCCTGCGAGCGCCGATCGGCAGAGGGGCGGTCAGCCCGGCCGATGCACTCAAGATCGCGGCCGCCCTGACGAGCGGCCTGGTGGCGGCCCACGCGCGCGGGTTGGTGCATCGCGATCTCAAGCCCGAGAACATCTTCCTGACCAGGTCCGGCACGGCGAAAATTCTGGACTTCGGCATCGCCAAGCTCGCCCAGGATCCTGCATTGCCACGCGGTCTCGCGACGCTCACCGGAGTGGTCCTCGGCACCGCCGGCTACCTGGCACCTGAGCAGGTCAAGGGTGATCCGGTCGATGCGCGGACGGATCTGTTCGCGCTCGGCTCGATTCTTTTCGAGCTGATGACCGGACAGCGGGCCTTCGTGCGCGAACACACGATCGATACGTTCCATGCGATCGTCCACGACGATCCGCCCGACCTCCTGCCCCCCGACACCGCGATGACCGCCATCGTCAGGCGCCTGCTCGCCAAGGCGCCGGATGCCAGATTTCAGTCAGCGGCCGACCTGCTGTGGACCCTGGAGCAGATCGACTCGAAGGCGGTGAGGGCGATGCCCTCGCCGGTGACGCCAGGCAGCCGTTTCTTCACCGTGGGACGAGGCTGGGCCATCGCCGGCGCAGCCGTCCTGGCGATGGTCCTGGTGGCGCTCATCGGGGGGCGTCTGCGCGAACCGGGGCCGAGCCCGTCCGCGGCACCCAGCCTCACGCAGTTCACGTGGTCGCTTCCAGCGGGCGCCGCGCTCGACTCCGCACCGATCGTCTCTCCGAACGGACGCCGTTTCGCGTTCACCGCGGTGAGCGGCGACTCGGCGCCACGCCTGTTCGTGCGATCGCTCGACTCGGACGATGCGACCGCCATTGATGGCACCGACGGAGCGAAACAGCCGTTCTGGTCGCCGGACGGCACGTCGCTGGGATTTTTTGCCCGTGGCAAGCTGATGAAAGTGGCGGTCGCGGGCGGCGTGCCGGTCGTCATCTGCGAAGCGCGGGACGCGAAGGGCGGCACGTGGAGTTCCTCGGGGACGATCGTGTTCGGGCCTGACATGATCTTCGAGGGACTCGCCAGGGTGTCGGCGGACGGCGGCCCGGTGCAACCCGCCACGCTGGTGGACGTCGACCGCGGGGAGAATTCGCATCGATGGCCCGTCTTCCTGCCGGACGGCATCCACTTCCTCTTCCACGTCAGGGCCAGCAGCGATGAGCGGCGCGGGGTGTACGTCGCGAGCATCGACCGGCCGGCCTCCACGCCAGGCTCGCCGCTCTTCCGCTCGGAGTCCGAAGCGGTGTTCGTCCCGACATCGGGTCCAGCGCTGGGTGTGCTCCTCTCCCCGGCTGACGGCCAGTTGCAGGCACGGCCCTTCGACGCCGCGGCGCTCAGGCTCGTGGGGGATCCACGCACGTTGCCGGTGGCCGCGGGCGCGAACACGCCGTACCACCCTTCGATGCTGAGTGCATCGGCCGATCTGCTCGCCACGGTGGGTTCACCGATCGCCTACGGCGTCCGGCTGGGCATCGTCGCGCGCGACGGGACGGCCGTGCGAATGTCCGAGCGCCAGCCACAGGGCTGGCCGCGCCTGTCCCCGGACGGCAGGCGGATGGCGCGGCAGATGATCGATCCGGTTCGGGGCAATCCCGACATCTGGGTCGAGGACGTCCACGACGGCAGCGTCGTCCGCGTCACCACGGCCACCGGTTCCGATCTCCTCCCGGTGTGGTCTCCGGATGGGCGGCGGTTGGCATACGGATCCGGCACCTTAAAAGAGCGGCGCTTGAGCATTGCGGCGGCCGATGGCACCGGCGTCGCACAGGAACTGCCGTGTCCGAGTGCGTTTTGCGAGCCGACCGACTGGTCACCAGACGGGCACTCTCTCATCGTCAACACACGCCTGACCATGATTGGTACCGGCGATGTGTGGAGCGTGTCGCTCGAGCCGGGCGGGTTGGCCACGCCGATTCTTTCCGGGCCGTTTCCCGAGTACGACGCGCGGCTATCTCCGGACGGGCAATGGCTGGCCTACGTTTCGGAGGAGGCTGGCCGCCCCCAGGTCTCCGTCCGCGCGTTGTCGGGCCCACCGAGGCGCCTCGTGGTGTCCAGCGACGGCGGCAGCCAACCCGTCTGGCGCCGCGATGGGCATGAGCTTCTCTACGTCGATCATGAAGGCCGTCTTCGTGGCAGGTCGGTCCGACGCCAATCGACCGGAGAGCTGGCACTCGGTGTCGCCAACGCGCTGAGCGTGCCGCTCATCGGATCGGGACACTGGGGCACGCAGTACCACGTGTCGCCCGACGGGCAGCAGGTGTACTTCATCGACCGGACGCCGGCGCCGAGGCCGAGCGATATCCATGTCGTGATGGGTTGGCAGGCGCTCCTCAAGTAGCGAGGGCTGACCCGGGAGTCGTGGCATGCCTATCAAGATTGGTGAAGTAGAGGCCCTCTTCCGCTACCCAGTGAAGTCCATGGGCGGCGAACGTCTCGAGGTCGCCGACCTGGGCTGGCACGGTCTTGACGGCGACCGCCGCCTGGCCTTCCGTCGGGCTGAGGATCGCGGCGGTTTCCCCTGGCTGACCGCCACCAGGCTTCCCGAGCTGATTCTCTATACTCCCCAGCGGCGAGGACCCGCCGTCGGTGGAGACCTCCCGACGCACGTTCGCACGCCAGAAGGAGAGGAGCTGGCTGTTTTCGGCCAGGAATTGGCGGCGGACGTCGGCCGCCGCCTTGGTTCACCGGTCGAGATGCTGCACCTCAACCGCGGCATCTTCGACGAAGCGAGCATCTCCGTGATTACCTCCGCCACGGTCGGCGAAATCGGGAGGCTCGCGGGGCTGCGCACAGACGTCCGAAGATTCCGGCCGAACATCCTGGTTGCATCACTGCGATCGGTCCCCTTCGAGGAGGACGACTGGGTGGGAGGCGTCCTCTCGTTCGGAGAAACCCACGAGGCCGCCATAGGCATCACGAATCGCGACGAACGCTGTGCGATGGTCAACTTCGACCCTGGCTCGGGACACGTCGCCGCCGAGGTGCTGCGGGCAATTGTTCGGGTGAGGGACAACAAGGCCGGCGTGTACGCAACCGTCACTCGACGCGGGCGCCTCGCGATAGGGCAGCCGATCTTCTTCGCGCCGGCGGCCGGGCAGCGGGAGTCGAAGCAGTAGTTGAGCCCGCGCCCGGCACGACGCGAGCCGGCGGCTTTCGAAGCCATCGGCGTGCACCCGGTACAAGGAGCCTCTGCGTGAAGGATCTTGCCGACAGCCGCATTCTCATCGTCGACGACGTCAAGGCCAATGTCGACATCCTGGTCGAAGCCCTGCGGAACGACTACAAGCTCAGCGTCGCCCTCGACGGTGCCACTGCGCTTCGCAGCATCGACAAGAATCCCCCGGACCTCGTGTTGCTCGACATCGTGATGCCGGGTCTGGATGGCTACGAGGTGTGCCGCCAACTGCGGGCACGCGAGCCGACGCGCGAGTTGCCGGTGATGTTCCTCAGCGCGCTCGAGGACGTCAAGAACAAGACCCAGGGTTTCGAAGTGGGCGGCAACGACTACCTGACGAAACCGTTCGAGGTACTCGAGGTCAAGGCACGAGTCCGGTCGCTGCTGAAAGCCAAGGTGTACGCCGACGCGGTTCGCGAAGCGATGGCCCGGGACCTCCGGATTGCCCGCGAGATCCAGATGGGCATCCTGCCCGCGGATCTCGGCGGCCGCCACGAAAGGAACCGGCCTCGACGTCCATGCCGTCATCGAACCGGCCCGGGAGGTCGGTGGCGATCTCTACGAGGTTCTGCGCATCTCCGATAATCGCGTCGTCGTGGCCCTGGGCGACGTGTCGGGAAAGGGAATCCCGGCGGCGCTCTTCATGGCCGTCACCCTGACCGTGCTTCGCACCCTGGCCAGGCAGATCGACGAGCCGGACGAGATCCTGCGGCGGCTCAACGTCGAGCTGGCGGAACAGAATCCTCGCGGCATGTTCGTGACGATGCAGGCGCTCGTGTTCGACCTGGAACACCAGCGCGTGTCGTGTGCGGGCGCCGGGCATCACCAGCTTGCTGTGCTCTCGGCGTCGCGTCCGCCGCGGCTGGCCTGTCCCTCGACGGGGCTCCCGGCAGGGCTCATGCCGTTCAATCCGATCGAGCGCGAGACGCTGTCCGTCGAGCCCGGCGACACGTTCGTGCTGTTCTCGGACGGCGTGTCCGAAGCGATGAATGCGGAGGAGGAGTTCTACGGCGAAGAACGGCTGCTGGCGGCGCTCGCCGCGACCCCTGGCGCGACGGCTGCCGAAACCGTGACGCGTCTGATGGACGACGTCCGTGCGTTCACCGCCGGGGCCAAACAGTCGGACGACATCACCGTGCTGGCGGCGCGGTACGCGCCGCTGAAAGCGTAACGTCGCACCGGCGATGAGGTGAGACAGCCTTTTAGACGCGGGGAGGATCGGTTTCCCGGGCGAAATGTCGGTGCTTCGCGATCGCCGCGACAAAGGCGTCCACAGCGTCGTCCGAACCGGTCTCATTGACGACGATCCCGGGATCGGCGTCGCCTCCGGGGAGGAAGGCGTCGATGCCGCAGGCCGTCAGGAGTCGGACGCCGTCGCCGATCGCATAGATCGGTTTGCAGTGGCGGTACTGGTCCTTGACGAACTCCAACGTGCGCCCGTCGGCGGCCAGGCTCCGGACCGCCTGGGCTCCGCCCGGCAGCGCCACCGCGTCGAAGAGGACCGATGGGGCCGCCGCCTGCGGCACATCGACCTCGATCGCCTGGCCGTCCGCTGTCGTCACCGCTCCGAGCGTGGCGCCGACGAATCGCGGAACGGCGCCGGCGCTGGCCAGGCGCGCGGCCAGCGTCGTCACGGCCGGGCCCTCGCAGCCCTCGGCAACCAGGATCGCCACACGGCGGGTCTCGATCCCGGCCGTGCCAGGTCGCGCGAGGAGCGACAGCGCCGGCGAACTGGTCACCTCCGGCGTGAACGTGCGGTTGATCGCCTTTGGCATCGCCGGCGGCAGTCCGCGCATGCCGAGGCCGTTGGCGACGGCCTGGCCCAGCTCCGGCGCCACATTCAGGAGGCCGGACACCATCCGTTCGCGAATCGCCGGCGTCTGGACCTTTGACAGCTCGAAGCGGAAGGCCGCGATGATGTGCTGCTTCTCGACCGCCGACTGGCTGTTCCAGAACAGCGTCGCTTGCGTGTAGTGGTCGGCGAACCGCTCCGCCTTGCCCCGCACCTTGTGATCGGCGGCCTCGCGCCGCTCGGGGAACGACACGAAACCCACCTTTCCCGCCTGGAACGGACAGCCGCCGCCGAGCGAGTTCGGCTCATACGACACGCGGCCGCGGTGGATCGCCTGCCGGTGCATGCCGTCACGCTGGTTGTTGTGCACCTGCGCCACGGGTGCGTTGATCGGAATCTCGTGAAAGTTCGGACCGCCCAGCCGGGAGATCTGCGTGTCCACGTACGAGTGGATCCGACCGGCCAGCAGCGGGTCGTTGGAGAAGTCGATGCCCGGCACGACGTGGGCGACACAAAAGGCGACCTGTTCGGTTTCGGCGAAGAAGTTGTCGGGATTGCGGTTCAAGACCAGCCGGCCGACCGGCACGATCGGAACCAGCTCTTCGGGCACGATCTTGGTCGCATCGAGCACATCGAACGAGAACGACTCCGCTTGTTCCTCGGTGAAAATCTGCAGACCCAGCTCGTACTCGGGATAGGCGCCGGCTTCAATGGCCTCCCAGAGATCGCGCCGGTGGAAATCGGGGTCGGCGCCCGAGATCTTGACCGCCTCGTCCCACACCAGGGAATGCGTCCCGGCCCTGGGCGACCAATGGAACTTGACGAAATGCGACTCGCCCTCGTCGTTGACGAGCCGGTAGCTGTGCACGCCGAAGCCCTGCATGGTTCGATAGCTGCGGGGGATGGCGCGATCGGACATCGCCCACATCAGCATGTGGGTGATCTCCGGCATCAGGGACGCGAAGTCCCAGAAGGTGTCGTGCGCGCTGCCCGCCTGCGGCATGGCGAAATGCGGCTCGGGCTTCGCCGCGTGCACGAGATCGGGGAACTTCATCGCGTCCTGGATGAAGAACACCGGAATGTTGTTGCCGACCAGGTCCCAGTTGCCCTCGTCGGTGTAGAACTTCACGGCGAAGCCGCGGACGTCGCGCGCGGTGTCGGTGGAGCCGCGCTCACCGAGCACGGTCGAGAAGCGCACGAACACCGGCGTCTGCTTGCCGGCCTCGGCGAACAGTGACGCGCGCGTGAACTCGGGAATGGCCCGTGTGCACTCGAAGAAGCCATGCGCCGCGGATCCGCGCGCGTGCACGATGCGCTCCGGGATGCGCTCGTGATCGAAGTGGGTGATCTTCTCGCGGAGGATGAAATCCTCGAGTAGCGTCGGGCCTCGCAGCCCCGCTTTCAGCGAGCTCTGGTTGTCCGCGACGGGCACGCCTTGATTCGTCGTCAGGGCGCGGCCGGTCGAGTCGACGCGCACCCGGTCGAGCGGGCCGCCGGCCGGGTTCTGTCCGATTGCAGCCTCGCCGCTGCCAGTCTTCTCCGAGCCGTTCGACTCCGACACCGTGCTCGCGCCGACAATCGGATCGGCCGGCTCGACACAGGCGCCTTCGGGCGGCGACAGCATCGCCGCCGGGTCGAACTCCGAGGGCTTGTTCGGGTTGAACGGGAATGCGGCCGCGAGTTCCTGCGTTCCCGCGAACTTGTTGATCAGGACATCGCCACCGGCGGACGAGGCGACCGGCACGGCCGGGCCGCTCGTTGTCGTCCGGCTGTGGCGTGCCGAGCGCTGTGTCGAGGGTTTCTTGGAGCGAGTTGACTTGGCCATGAGGATATGTTCGAGGAGCCGCTGCTGAAAATCGAGGACCATGCGGTGGACAGTGCTGCGCCCCGAGCACCGCGTCGGTCGCTCGAAGGCGCGCAGACGCGATGAGCATTTCCCGTACCAGTTCGCAAATTAGGTCTCTATGTGCCAGCGCACTCTGAAAAAGGCGTGAGCAACGCCCGATACACAGGGCTTCCAACAAGCGGTCCCAGGACATGCGGTCCCAGACCGACCGTCAAGGCTGTGTTTTCTTTTTCACCAGTGTGAGGAGCGGAACTGAACAGGCCAGGGCGTGGCCAAGCGGACGAAGACAGGACGCTTCAACGAACTGGACGACGTCAGCCGATCGGCCGCGTCACTCCCGAAGCGCGAGCAGCGGATCGACGCGGGCGACGCGCCGGGCGGGCAGATAGCTCGCGGCAAGGGCGACCAGCATCAGCACGCCGGCCGCAATCACGAAGGCGATCGGATCCGCCGGGCTGAGACCGGCGAGGAACGTGGCCAGTGCCGGCGTGACCAGGAGGCACCCGGCGGCGCCGATCGCGATGCCTGCGACCAACCAGACGTGCCGCATGACGCAGAGCACCTCGCGATGCAGCTGTCACGCCGTGGCGCCGAGCGCCATGCGAATGCCCAGCTCCGCGGTCCTCGAGGCGACGAAGTACGACACGACCCCGTAGAGGCCGATCGCCGTGAGCAGCAGGCCGACGACCCGATCGCGCCGACCATCTGCGTTCCGACGCGCCGCATCGACAATTCGGTGCTGGCGGCGTCTCTAAGCGTGGCGATGATGACGTTGGCCGTGGCATCGAGCTCGCCGATCGCGGCGCGGAAAGCGGGCAGCGTGGCGGCCGGATCGCCTGCTGTCCGTGCGATGACCGTCAGCCGTCTCGGCCGCTGCGCGTACGGATAGAACGACGACCGATTTCGGCGCTTCGCCGATCGTGTCGATCTTGCTGTCGCGGACGACGCCGACGATCTCGCGCGTCGGATTCGCCGCCGATCTCGATGCGCTGGCCGAGCGCGCGCTGGCCGGGGAAGTAGGTGTTCACGAACGTCTGGTTCACGATCGCGACTGCCGGCATGCCGTCCCGATCCGTCGGCATCGAATTCCCGGCCGCTGCAACACCGGAATCGACAGCGTCTCGAAATAGCGCGGCCCGACGCTGAGGGTGGACGGCCGGGTCCCTGGAATGTCGCTGCGGCCCGCCGGGTGAAAGCTGGCGACGAGCGCGTCGCCGCCAAGGGGCACGAGCGCGGTGACGGCCAGCCGACTGCACGCCGGGAATCTGGCCGACCCGTTCGACCACCCGATCAGCAAACGCGAGCCGGGCGTCCAGCGGACCGCGGACCGGCTCGGCGTTGAATCGCGTCACGACGCCATGATCGAGATCGAAGCCGAGATCGAGTCCGACGATCCGCATCTGGCTGCGGAGGCACAGCGACGCCACCACGAGCAGCGTGAGCGACAGCGCCACCTGGCCGACGATGAACGCGCTGCGAAGGTTGATGCGGCCGGTCGCGCCCGACGCTCCCCTTCCTGAGCCCGGCGAGCAGGTTCATGCGGCTCGCCCGCAGCGCCGGCGTCGACACCGCAGAGGAATGTGGTCACCGCGACGAGAACCAGCGCCGGCACCAGCAGCTGACGATCGGGCAGAGAACACGCGCTGAAGCGGGCGCATCGGCCCGAGCCAGTCCGATCGGCCGAGCACCTGGGTCAGGACCAGGCCGGCGGCCGCGCCCAGCAGTGACAACAGGAAGCTCTCCGACAGCAGCGTCTGGATGACCCGGAAGCGACTGGCGCCCAGCGCCGATCGGATCGTCAGCTCGTGCTGCCGGGAGACGGCGCGTGCCAGAAGCAGACCCGGCGACGTTGACCGACCCGATCAGCAGGACGAAGCCGAACAGCAGGAGCAGCACGATCGGCAGCAGGCGGAACCCGACGGGCGTGCCGCGGAACTGCATCGCATCGGCGGGAAACACCTGCGCGGGGCGCGACATCTCGTCGTTGATCTCGGGGAACCGGCGCTCGAGCTCCTCCCCCACTGCCGTCGCCATCGCCTGCGCGTGCTCACGCGTGCGACCCGGCGACAGCCTCCCCAGCACACTCAACGCCGGACTGCCGCGATCGTTCAAGGTCGGCAGCGTCAACGCGCTGACCGGCACGTACGCACTCGGCGCCATGAAGCCGGTGACGGATCGGTAGTCCTCAGGCAGCACGCCGATCACCGTGAACGGCTCGCCGTCGAGGATCAGCGTCTGGCCGATCGCCTTCGGATCGGCTCCGAAGCGGGCGTGCCAGTACGGGATGATCGAGGACGATCACTCGCGGGGAACGTTCCGGCGCGGCTTCTGCCGGCGGTGAACGTCCGGCCGAGCCGTGCCCGAATGCCAAGGCTCTCGAAGAAATTGTCGGTGACCACCAGCACGCTCAGGCGCTCGAGCTCGTCGCCGATGCGGCGGTTCATCGCCGAGACCCTGAATCCGACGAGGCCGGCGAACGTCCCGCTGTCGCGGAGGTCCCGGTAATTCTGATACGAGAACTGACGGCCGTTGCCAGGCTCGATGCCGACCACCCTCGCCGGGTCCGTCATGGTCGGCTGATGGCGGAAGATCGTCGTCACCCCCGCGTAGAGCGTCAGGTTGAGCCCGATCCCGAGGCCGAGCGACAGGACGCTGACGGCGACGACGCCCGGCACCCTGCGCAGATTGCGGACGGCGTGTCGAAGATCCTGGGCGAAGGTCTCGATCCAGAGGAGTACGCGCATGCGGGGCGTCCCGGAGCCCCTGCTTTCTATCACGGCCGGCGGCGGGCACGCGCGGCATTCTCGCCCGGCCGCCCGCCCCGGGACGTCAGGCGCGCGCCCGACCGATCCGCTCGGGGCGGTCGGCGCGGCGGTATCGTCCGTCGGCCGAGACCATCAGATAGGCCGACTCGACGAACGACTCCAGGACCCGGCGGCACGTGGCTTCATCGAGGCTCCAGAGCCGCTGCGCCTGTGCCAGCGTGAGACTCAGCTCGGGCAGGCTCTCGTACTCGGCGCCCACCACATCCCGCCAGTAGCCGATGTCGATCGCAGCAGCGTTCTGCGTGCGCGATTGAGCGACGGGCAGTTCCATGCGATCTCCTGCAGTGCAAGCCGCGGTCCACTCGTCGCGAGCACGCCGTTGGCGTGGAACTTGATCTGTCCGGGTCAGTCGATCGAGGACGGACAAGATGAATATCGAATCGGCCGCTGGCGGAATTGGCCCTCGGCCGGCCAGTCGAATGGGGGGCCGCATCGGAATTTTTCGCACGATGCGAAAGAATCCCCATCGGCCTGCTGATTGTCGTGGAACACCCGACCCGGCGAAGCAGCACCTATACTGAGGAGTGACGATGCGGAACGCGACGATTCTCGTCGTTGACGACGAACAGCTGATCCGATGGTCGCTGGCCGAGCGGCTGACCGCCGATGGTTATGACGTGCTCGAGGCCGAGGACGGCGCGCAGGCGCTCGAGCGGATTCAGGAAGGCGTCGACCTCGTGCTGCTCGACTACAAGCTGCCCGACGTGGACGGCGTCACCGTGCTGCGGCGCATCAAGGAGCACGATCCCGACATTCTGGTCATCCTCCTCACGGCGTACGCGACCGTCGAGACCGCGGTCGAGGCGATGAAGATCGGCGCGTATCACTTCGCCAACAAGCCGTTCAATCTCGACGACGTGGCACGGACCGTGGCCCAGGCGCTGGAGACGACCCGGCTGCGGCGCGAGGTCCGCATGCTGCGGGCGAGCCAGGCCCAGCCCTATGCCTTCGACCGCATCGTCGGCGAGTCTGCGGAGATGGACGCGCTCCGAGTCGCTGCTCGCGAAAGTGGCGGCGAGCCCGGCGTCGACGGTGCTCCTCACCGGCGAGAGCGGCACCGGCAAGGATCTGGCCGCCAAGGTCCTGCACTACAACAGCGACCGCGCCAACCGGTCGTTCATGAACATCACCTGCTCGGCGATTCCCGATGCCCTGCTCGAGAGCGAGTTGTTCGGTCACGAGCGCGGCGCGTTCACCGACGCGCGGCAGCAGAAGCGCGGCCTGCTCGAATCGGCCGACGGCGGCACGGTGTTCCTCGACGAGATCGGTGAGATGGTCCCGGCGCTGCAGGCCAAGCTGCTCCGGTTCCTCGAAGAGAAGGCCTTCAAGCGCGTCGGCGGATCGCACGACATCCGCGTCGACGTCCGGGTGATTGCGGCGACCAACCGCAACCTCGACGAGCAGGTCAAGGCCGGCCGGTTCCGCGAGGATTTGTACTACCGGCTGAACGTGCTGCCGATCGCGCTGCCTCCGCTCCGGCTGCACCTCCAGGATGTCCCGGCACTCGTCAACTTCTACATCGACGTGTTCAACCGGGAGTTCCGCAAGAGCGTGCGGGGCGCGTCGCCGGCCGCCCTGCGCAAGCTGCGCGAGTACGCGTGGCCCGGCAACATCCGCGAGGTGCGCAACGCGGTCGAGCGCGCGATGCTGCTCGCCGAGGCGGACTGGCTCGAGCCGCACGATTTCCCGGTGCACGCCGCGACGGGATCGAACGGACAGTCGATGGGGCTGCCGGCCGATGGCGTGAACCTCGAGGACCTCGAGCGCAGTCTCGTGGTCCAGGCCCTCGAACGCAGCCGGGGGAACCAGACGCGGGCCGCGGCGCTGCTCGGGCTCAATCGCGACCAAATCCGTTATCGCATCGAGAAGTTCGGCCTGGTCAAGACGGGGACCGCGTCGTAGCCACGGTCCGCGACCGGGTCTTCATCTCACGGCCGTCATCGTCCGCGCATCGAGATCCAGCTCGCAGACCTCCCGCAGGTCGTGGCGGGCGATCCATCGCTGCACTGCCCGATCATAGCCGGGCGCCTGGGGATTCCCGAGATCCCAGCCATCCGGTGACCAGGCGCTGTAGCCGTTGAGCGTCGGGATCGAGTGATTCAGCGCGACGAACATCGCGTCGATGGCATAGAGCGTCGCCATGTGGCTCGACCGCGACATGTAGGTCGTCGAAGCCCCCTTGACGAAAAAGGAGCGGCACGTGGCGCCGAACGCGATCGGCGCCTCGACCCATCGGGCAAAGGTGTCGATCGGACGGTACGAGCCCAGCACGGCGAGGTTCGGCACGGCCGCTATCAGGAGGACGAGCAGCGCCGCCGCGCACCGCCGGTACGGTGAGCGAGCGGGAAGCCGCGCCAGCAACAGCGCCCCGGCGATGACAACCGCCAGCTCGAACAGGTAGATCACCCGCTTGGGGTCGCGAATCACGCCGAAACCTGGCAGTCGCTCGAAGAAGAGCCGCCAGACGGAGACGCTGCCGAATCTGATCGGGATCAGCAGGACGACGAGCGACACGGCCACCAGCCAGGAACACACGAGTTTGGTCTTCCTGTCGGCCTCGAACCAGGGCAGCCAGGCCAGCACCCCCAGCATGAGGACCCAGGCGAACGCGCGCCGGGTGTAGTACGCCCCGAGGCTGTCGATGACGTCGAGAGGGCCTGTCCACCCGGCAGGGTCCCGCAGTGCGATCTGGTTGACGAGGTCCTGCTCGGGGAACGCCGGGTGCTCCCGGTACGCTCCCCAGTAGATCCAGAGGAACACGAGCAGCCCGGCGACGGCACCCGAGGCGACCGCGACGACCCACCTCGTCGGAACCGTCGGTCGTGGCCGCCAGCGGACGCCGCCCCGGAGCCAGACGAACAGGGCGAGCCCGCCCAGCGCGAGCAGCGCCGGCCGGCGCCAGTCGCGCGACGTGATTTTCAGCCCGGCGACGTTCACGTCGAAGCCGCCGAACACCCACAGACCGCCGGCCCACACGGCTGCGAGGGTGGCGACGGCGAGAGCCACGCCGACACCGGGGCGCTTGCCTCTCCAAAGGGTGCTGAGCGTTGCGCTCGTCAGCGACGGGTGGCTGACGATCAGGGCAGCAGCCGCGAAGAGGACCGCGAAGGCCAGGGCAAATTGAGCGGTGTAGAAATCCTGTGTGAACAGCAGCGCGGCGAGCAGTCCCGACAACGCGCCGAGCAGCAGCCGCCGCGGGTCTGGCGCCCGAACCGACGCGAGCAGAAGCAGGAGGATGGGTGGAATCAGGAAGACCGACGCACGCTGTGACCAGATGCCCGTGGTCTCGTTGATCACGTTCTGAGAGGTGGAGAAGAAGAGCGTCAGCAGCAGCGATTCGACGAAGGAGAGCGTGAATCGGCGGAAGACCGCGTACAGGCAGACCATGCCCGTGAGCATCACGAGAACCAGGGTCAGGTTGTAGGCCTGAAAGGGATGCAGGAACAGCCTGAGCGGCACGTAGAACGGCACATACAGAATCAGCCCGTGCGAGTACCCCAGCGTGCCGCGAGCCGGAAAGTACATCGGCGGCGACGAGGGATCGGCGAGCGTCTGGATGCTGTGGTACCAGTGCTCCAGCAGGGCGTTGATGAAGTAGGGATCCTGCCAGTCCCCCAGGCCTGCGTTCCAGAACTGCCGATGCCACACCTGGAACACGTAGGTGGTGTAGCCGGTCGCCACGAGAGCGAGAATCGAGGCGCGTACGAATCTCATCCCGGGACCAGCCCCTCGCGGCGCCGGGAGTGTCTGGCGGGACGGCAGCGTGCGTCACGACGGTCGAATCACGCACCACGGGCGATTCGCAACGGCACTCAGCGCTCGGCGCGAGCGGCTGCCGGCCCGCGGGACGTCGTCGCCGCAGGCTCGGACGTCAACGCTTCTTCCTTGGCGGCGACGTCGAGGCGTTCGGACTTGATGTCCACGCGCAGGCGGCCGAAGACGCTCAGATACACGTTCGCGATCGCGGCAACGGCCAGGAAGGCGATCACGTAGCCGCGCCAGTCGTCGAGCAGCAGCCGGTAGCCCGTCAGCGCGACGAACGCAATGGCCACGTAGTGGCTGAAACAGTATTCGCAGGTGAAGACGTAGAAGAACTTCCGCTGGACGAGCCGCCGGCAGCTCTGGCTGCGGCTCGCGCAGTAGTCGCGCGCTTCGCGGAAGATCTCCTCGTGCGTCACCGTCCACGAGACCGCCGCGACCGGCAACGACAGCACGAACAGCCAGACGATCTGTCGCCACAACTCGCTGGCGTCAGGCGCGAGAGCCACACCTCACACTATCAGGTTGCTGAAAAAGCCAGCAACCTGAAGGCACAAGGCACAAGGAAGGTCCAACGCTGAAGGAAACCGGACCTACCTGGCGGGCGCGTAGTCGACGACGAATGCATCCTCGACGACGCCCAGCGTGCCCAGGAGCTGGCCGAATTTCTTGTGCTCGGGATGCGGCAGATACGCGTCGCGCGCCGCCAGATCCACGAAGCTGAGCTGATAGACGTGCGTGAACCCCAGGTTCTTCTTCTCGGGGCTGTTGTTCACGCCGTCCTCGAAGGCCGTGATGCCGGGAATGGTCTTCCTCAGCGCGCGAAACGCGTCGGTGACCTGCTTGATCTGCTCGTCGGTCGTCCCGGCCTTGTACTTGAAGACGACGATGTGACGTACCGGTGGCGCCTGGGCCTCGAGCGTGCTCCCGCCGCGACCGGACGTGGCGGCGGCCGCAACGAAAAGAGTGGCCAGGGCGTATCCCGTGACACGAATGAACATGGACGACAGTCTCCTTCGGCCCGGCGCCTGCCGGAGCTACAACATTGTAGATGGTCCGCACGGTGGATGAGCCGGGGGCTGGACGTCTCCTGGCAACCGTCATATCGTGGACACACGTCGCAGCGACGATCGTCGGAACTAGCGAGCAGGGTCTCCGGGAGGGGGCCATCGTCATGAGCGCGAGCGCATCGAAGGAGCGGGTCTTCGTCGTTGACGATGACGAACGCGTCGGCCGGGCGATCTGCCGGATGCTCGGCGCGGCGGGATTCGACGCGCGGCTGTTCACGTCCGCTGACGCATTCCTGCACCGACCCGACGACTATCATGGACCGGCGTGCGTCGTGCTCGACCAGCGCATGCCCGGATTGAGCGGGCTCGAGCTGCAGCGGACGATCGGCAACGACAGCGATCTCGCGGTGGTCTTCATGACCGGCCATGCCGACGTACCGACCTCGGTCGAAGCGATGAAAGCGGGGGCCGTCGACTTCCTGACCAAGCCGGTCCAGGAGGCCCGCCTGCTGGCCGCCGTGATGAACGCGCTCGACCGGAGTACGGCCGCGCATGCGGCCAGCCGCGAGCGAGTGTCCTTCCTCGAGCGCCTCGCCCGCCTCACCCCCCGCGAGCACCAGGTGGGTGCGCTCATGGTCCAGGGCCTGCTGAACAAGCAGATCGCCTGGGAGCTCGGCACGGCCGTGAAGACGGTCAAGGTACACCGCGCGCGAGTGATGGAGAAGCTCGGCGTCGGATCGGTCGCCGAGCTCGCGCGGCTCGCGGAGCGCACGCACACGCTGCGCGTCGAGCCGCACACCCTCGACGCACGGCGCGACCGTGCGCCGCTGTCCTGCTGACCGCTGGCTCAGACCCAACCGCACAGGTGGGACAGGGCTTCAGCCCTGTCGGCAGCGCCGCCGGGCGATCGCCTGTTTCACCGCCGCCACCAGGGCCTGTTCGTCGAGCGGCTTGAGCAGGAAATCGGCCGCCCCGGCCTCGATGGCGCGGGCCATCATCGAGACATCCCCGTGTCCGGTGATGAAGATGACCGGCAGATCGCTGCCCGCCGCCTTCAGCCGTTCGAACGAGATCGAACCCCGACAGCTCGGGCATCCGGACATCCAGGATCAGACAGCCCGTTCCCTCGAACGCATGACGCGCGAGAAACGCGCTCGCGCTGGCGAATGTCTCCGTGCAGAAGCCGAACGCCTTCAGCAGTCGCGCCAGGCTTCGCCGCACCGACGCGTCGTCGTCAACCACGAGAACAGTGGGCGTCTCCGTCATCACGCCTGGGCCTCCCGGGCGAGTGGAAGGCTGAAGCCAGCCGTGGCACCGCCGCCGGTGGCATTGTTGGAGACGTGAATCGTTCCGCCGTGCGCCTCGACAATCGACCGCGCGATGGGCAGGCCCATGCCCATTCCCGAGGCCTTGGTCGTATAGAAGGCGTCGAACGCTCTCGCGATCGACGGGACGCCGGGGCCCGTATCCCGGACGTCCACGTGCACGGTCGCGCCATCGATGGCGCTGGCACAGACATGGATGACCCGCGCGTTCGAGGGGTCGTCGCCGATGGCCTCGAGGGCGTTCATCAGCAGGTTGAGCATCACCTGCTGCAGCTGGATGCGGTCGCCTTCCACGTGCGTCGGCGTCTGCGGCAGTGAAAGCCGGATGGTCACGTTGCGGATGAGCGCATCGTTGGTGACGAGTCCCGCCACATCACGTACGAGCGCCGCGAGGTCGAGGCGGGCCCGGGAGGGGCCACCCTTGCGCAGCATGTCCCGCGTCCGCTGAATCACGGCGCCCGCCCTCATGCCGTCGTCGACGATGTCTGTCAGCACCTCGGGGATCTCGTCTGTCGATTCAGAACGGGCGAGCAGGTGCCGCGCCGCCTGGGCGTTGGCGACGATGGCCGCCAGCGGCTGATTGAGCTCGTGCGCGAGCGATGCCGTCAGCTCGCCCATCGTCGACACCCGGGACATGTGCGCGAGCTCGGCGCGCGCCGCCTGCACCTCGAGCTCTGCCCGCTTGCGCTCGGTGATCTCGGCGCTGGTGACGACGGCGCCGCCCTGCGGATGATTGAGCGGGCGCACGGTCAGCACCCAATAGCGCATGCCGTCGTGGTCCCCGTTCGAGTGCTGCAGGACGAATTCGGGCAGTCTCCCCGCCAGGACGGCACGGCTGCCGTCGAGCAGGCGGCGCGCACGATCGTCGTGCTCGGCCTCGCGCTGGCACGCCGCCAGCAGATTGTCGCCCACCGACTGGCCGGCCCAGCCGAGGCCGCTCTCGCCTCCCGGCCCCTTCCAGCGCTCGTTGACCGCAATGATGCAGCCGTCGCGGTCGAGGACGGCGACGCCGCTCGTCAGCGATCCGAGAATGGCCGATTTGAGCGTCTCGCTGGCACGGAGCGCGTCCTCGGTTCGCTGGCGGGCCATCGCGTTGCCGAAGATCTCGGCGACCAGCCGGAGTTGCGCGACCATGGCGGGCGCCCAGTGGATCGGCTCGACCATCGACATGTAGGAGAACGATCCCACGACGCGATCGCCGGACGCGAGCGGCAGTCCGAGCCCGGCCACGAAGCCGTAGCGCGCGAAGGACTGGCGGTCGATCGGGGCCTCGGCCGGCAGGTCGTCCACCACTTCCACGACGACCTCGCGATTGGCGAGAATCTGCGCGGTCGCCCAGGGAAAATCGTGGGCGGGATCTCGCACCGGTGTTCCCATGGCCCCCGGTCGCATCCAGGCGGCGCACGGCATCAGCTCGTGCGTCTCGTCGGACAGGCGGAAGAGCATGAGGCCATCCACATGCAGCGCGTCGCCCACGCGATGCAGCCAGGTCTCGAATGCTTCGTCCATCCGCTCGCTGGGCACATGAAGGAAGGCCTGTGACAGCTGTGACAGCAGCTTCTCGAAGCGGAGGCGCTCGCTGAGCGCCCGCGACGCCTGATGCTTCGCCTCGATTGCCGCAGCCAGCACCAGATGCGGCATCGCGACGGCTGTGAGCAGCAGCTGCAATCCGAGCACCGACTCGCCCGGCGTGACGCCGTCGACCGGGCTGCGCCCGTGTGCCGCGGCGGAGACGGTGATGACCGTGGCGGTGAGGATCGCGGCGCTGGCGCCGGTCGGTCCGAAACGCACCGCGGCCCAGGCGATGAACGGCAGGAGGAACGCAAGCGGCACGCGTGTCGACCCGGGCATCACGGCCTGGCCGCCAAACGGCCACACTGTCAGGAGCAGGCAGGTGCCCAGGAGCCCGGCCATGAGGGATCCCGCCTCGAACAGGCGGGCCCGCGTCGCGTGCGCCACCCAGGCTGGCCCGTGCGTGACGAGGCCGATCACGGCCGGCACCACCGTCAGCTCGGTGAGCACGTTCGAGAACACGCGCGTTTGCCACACGCTCCAGTAGGGCTCGGCGCCGAAGGCCGCGACCACGCCGGCGTCGAGGAAGCTCGAGGCGACCGGCGCGAGGAGGACGACCGCGACGATGAACGCCTGGACGCGCTCCAGCGAATCGAAGGAAGTGGGCCGATCGCTCAGCACACGAAGCGCTGTCGCGCCGATGAGGGCTTCGCTGCAGTTGGTGAGGAAAAGCCCGAACACGAGCGCGGCCGGCCAGTCCGTGTTCAGCTGCATGATGAGATGCGCCGGCAGGACCGCGAGCAGACAGACTGCCCACAGGCGCGGCGGGATGAGGAGCAGCGCGCCGGTCAGCAGCGCGTTGGGCGGCCAGAACACCGACGGTGTGGCCCCTGGCAGACGGAGGAGCAGGCCGAGCTGAGACCCCGCCAGATAGGCGAGCGAGACGCTGAGCGCGACGAAGAATACGCGGCGTGACGGCCACGCGGCATCGCGTGCGCGGGGATCGAGGCGAGTCATGACGCCGGCCGACACCGCCTCACGTGTCATATCGCCCGCGGTCATGTTCGTGACGGGATTCCCCACCGACTATTGGGGATCGCTCTGCGCGGCAGTGACGACGTGGCATGCGGACGCACGAGATGGCGCCCCGCCGTTCGTGCGACCGGTGGCACACTTTCGGCGCATTATGCCCCACTTCCAGCCTGCCGGCTCGACCGTGCGGGGTCCAGTGTTGCAACTGCTCCATCGCCACGCTAGGCTGCCTAGTTGCCGGCGCCCGGCGCCGTGCCCCGAACCTCGTGATGCACGTTGCTTCCGTCGCGGCGTCGTTTGACCTCCTCGGCTGGCCAACGGCGGCCGATTTCTCATTCGTCAGGTCGCCGGGCTTTTCCTGGCCGGCCGTCACGCTCGTAGCCGGACTCGCGGGGCTCGCAGCACTTGTGTGGCTCGCGCGGTGGCTGACGCGGACGCTCGGGCGGGCGCTCGATCGCCTCGACGGCTTCGAAGGCAACAATCCACGGCTCACGTTGGCGCTGACGCGTACCGATCGATTTCTCGTACGCACGGCGATCCTTCTGGTGCCGGTGATGGCGGCCGTGGTCCTGCAGGCGCCGCCGCGTATCACCGACGCCCTCCTTCTGGGACTCCGCATCTACCTCATCGTCGCGGCGGGCCTGGTCGTCATCCGGTCCGCCGCGGTCATCGTCGACGCGATCGAGTCGGTCGGGCGACGACAGGCCGCGCGGCGTGGACTTGCCGAGTACGTCGATCGATTCGGCTCACTCGCCCCGACCCTCCGCACGTGCCTGGAATGGGCGCTCTGGTTTGGCCTGGCGACGGCGCTCACGACCCAGTTCCTCCTGACCCGACCGTACGGGGCCCTCGGCCTCCGGCTGATGCAGGCCTGCCTGATGGTGTTCGCGGGACTGGCCGCCCTGGAGCTGGGCTACTTGAAGATCGACCGCTGGATGCTGGTGGCGGAGGGCGTCACCGACATGGATCGCCGGCGCCGCGCAACGATGGCCCCGCTCATCCGCAGTGCCTGGACCTACGTGGCGCACTTCGCCATGCTCACCCTCGTCCTGAACGCGATCGGCTTCAACGTGATGCCGTTCCTCGCCGGCGCCGGCATCGCGGGCCTGGTCATCGGCTTCGGGGCGCAGTCGATGATCAACGACGTCGTCTCGGGTTTCTTCATCCTCTTCGAGAACATCTACCTCGTGGGGGATCTGATCGAAGTCGGCGCCGCCCGCGGCGTGGTCGAAGCGATCGAGTTCCGGACGACGAAGATCCGTGACGGCGAAGGGCGCCTGCACATCATCCGCAACGGCGACATGAAGACGGTGATCAACTACTCACGGGGCTACGGCGTCGCGATCGTCGCGGTGGACGTGGCCTACGATGCCGACCTCGATCGCGTCTTCAGCTCACTGCGGGAGACCGGCGCGGTGCTCCATTCGCGCCACCCGGACGTACTCGCCGACACCGAGATCGAAGGCATCACGGCGTTCGGCGCGAACGCGCTCACCGTGCGGACCTCGACGCGGGTCAAGCCGGGGCGGCACGAGGCGGTCGCCGCCACACTCAGGCTGATGCTCAAGGAGGCCTTCGACCGCGAATTCGCCGGGTTCCCGCGCGCCAGCCTGGTTCCGGGCGGCCGGCCGAAGGCCTCGGCGAGCCACTGACGCCGACCGGCCTCAGTCAGCTCCTAAACCCGGAGCTTACTTGTGTTGGTGATGTGGCGCAGGCCTTTAAGGCCTGCCCGGGCCCGCGTTGGCCGGGCTGAAGCCCGGCGCCACCTTGGCGGGCCCATTCTCAACACAAGTGAACTCCGGGGCTAGCTGGTCCGGCGCCACGTCACGCTGGCAGTGACGCGCCCTGATGCGTCCCGCAGGGACAGCTTCAACATGTCGTCGACGAACTCGTAGACGCGCAGCTTGTCGGCACCCACCGCGGCCGGCAGCGACGTGCTGCCGGGATCCTTCTCCACGTCGACGAGCCGCCATTCCTTCTTCTGGGGATCGATGACCACCTTGCCGGTATAGCCAAGCAGCTGGGTGGCGGCTGCGGATCCCTGCTTGGCGGTCCCGGTCGTGCGCACGTTGCCGAACGCGTCGAAGGTCATGCGTCCGGTGGCGTCCAGGGTCTGCGCCGGGCCGGCGACATCATACGTTTCCAGTTTCACCAGGTCCCACGTGCCCTCCAGCCGCCGCCGCTCGGACTCGAGCGTGCCGGGTCCCTCGGCAATGGGCTCCGTTTTCAGGACCCGTTGTCCCGGTGCGGCCTTGCAGCCGGCCGTCGCAAGCGAACCGACCACGACACCGACCCCGACGATGATCGCGATCACGGGGCGAACGCTACCGGCCATGTCAGCTCCTTTGTCCTCGAGCCCGATAGGCAGTGCATGGGCTCGTTCGTTGTATCCCAACGACCATACAGCGAAACGCGTCGGCGGCGCATCTGCGGGCGGCCGCCACGACCGTGCGACGGTCAGGGCTGCGGCCTCAGGCGTATAGTGTGGCGATCGCTCTGCAACCGATGATGGATGCGCTGATCGAGCACGGCGGCGTCGGGCTGGCCTGGGGCTTTGCCGCGTACGGCATCGTGTTCCTGGCCCTTCCGTTTCTGACGTTTGCCAACGTCGCGGTGCTCGCCTGGGTGGCGTGGACGGTCCTGGGGCGCGCGCGACGGACGACGCCACCCGGCCGGGCGCGGCGATCGGCGCGGCTCCTCGTGGAGATCGCCTTCGGCCTGATCAACCCTCTCGTCTACCTGGTCATCCTGGTGCCGTCGTTTCCCTGGCTGCGGTCGGAGGGGGCGTGGTTTGCTCCCCTCATCGCCGCCGCCTGGCTCCTGCTGGGGTGTTTCTGGGGACTCCGGCTCGTCGGCGCCGCGATGAATCCCGAATCGCCGCGGGTTCGCGCCGGCGTGCGCGGGCTCCTCGTCGTGACCCTGGTGTGTCTCATCGCCTACATCGTCAAGGATGCGCGGCTGATGGTCGCCGCGACTCAGGCGAGCATGGACCGGGACGCCGTGGCGCTCTGGACCTTCGGCTCGATGACGCTGAGGCTCGCCCCCGTCTACCTGGTTCCACTCATCCTGCTCTGGGATCATCTGCGATCGACGTCGGCCTCGCGCTGGCTCGCCGCCGGGCGGCGTCACGATCTCTTCCTGTTGCCGGATCGGGCGTCCCGCATCGCGGTGGCGTGGGCGCTGATTCTCGTCGCCGCCGCCGCGATCGCGTCGGGGCACCGCCGGTCGGATGGCCAGGTTCGCGCGTTGGTGACCGAGCATCGCGATGCCATCAGTCGCGCGGCCGCCGAGTACGACGTCGAGCCGCGGCTGATCGCGGCGATCGTCTACGTGACCCATCGCGATCAGCTCGCGCCGTTTCGCGACACGCTCGAGCGCCTGGTCCTGGCGGCGTGGGCCGAGGACCGCGGCGACGAGTATGGCGGCAACCAGATACTGCTCAACCAGCCGCTCGACGTGTCCGTGGGACTGGCCCAGATCAAGCCGCGCACGGCGCTCACGGCCAGCCTGCTGGCGACGCGCCGGACACCCGCCGATCTCCCGCGGCCGCAGGTCTTTCTCTATCGCGACGCCGATCCGCTGACGCCGGAGTGGCAGCAGGCCCTGCCGAGGCTCGACGCGCGGACCCCGCCGTTTTCCGTGCCCGCCGAGCGGCGGGCCGTCGCCAGGGCGCTCCACGACACACGAATCAACCTCGCGACGTGCGCGCTCATCCTCGCGCTCTACCAGGACCAGTGGGAGTCGGCCGATCCCGGCTTCAGCCTGCGCGACCGTCCGGAGATCCTGGCGACGCTCTATCAGATTGGCTTCGCGCGATCGCGTCCGCACGCCGCGCCCCGCAGCAACGAGTTCGGGCGCCGGGTGCGGCACGTCTTCGACCAGCCGTGGGTTGCCGAGTTGTTTCCGGCCGGCGCGCCCGGACGCCAGGCCGCCCGCCGCCCCGGGCCGACCGGGTTGACGCTGACGCACGATGCGGATGGGTGCCGCGCATGAGGAGCACGCCGTGACCGAGATCAATCGCCGCACGTTTCTCACGAATGTGTCCGCCGCCACGGCACTCACGATCGTGCCCCGCCGTGTGCTCGGCAGAGGCTTCGTCGCGCCGAGCGACATGGTGCTGCTGGCGCAGGTGGGATGCGGGACCCAGGCACAGCGCCAGGTGAACGCGGGGCTGGTCCGGCGCCCGGATCTCCAGGTCGTCGCCGTCGTCGATCCGAACCGCGACAGCCAGAACTACGTGGACTGGAGCGCCGGGGGCAATCGCAATCAGATCCGGAAGCTGCTCGACGACCCCGGGTGGGGCGCGGGCGACACCGGCATCCGCGCCGGCCGCGACGTCGCCAAGGCGATCATGGAGACGTATTACGCCAGGCAGCAGCGGCCGGCCGCCGGGATTCGATCGTACGAAGACTTCCGCGAGATGCTGGCGAAGGAGCGGGACATCCAGGGCATCGTCAACATCACGCCGGACCATCAGCACGGCAGCATCAACATCGCCGCCCTCCGGCGGGGCGTCGCCGCCATCTCGCACAAGCCGGTGGCGAGCGTCCTCCACGAGGTCCGCCGCACGGTCGACGCGGCGCGCGAGAGCAGCGCCCCCTCCCATCTGCTCGCCTACAGCAACAACCCCGATCGGCACACGCTGGCGGCCTGGATCAACGCCGGCGTGATCGGCACGGTTCGCGAGGTGCACAACTGGACCAACCGTCCGTTCTGGCCGCAGGGCATGTCTCACTATCACCAGAGCGGGCCGCCGGTGCCGGAGGGCTTCAACTGGGCGCTGTGGCAGGGACCGGAGGTCGATCGTCCCTACCATCCGAGCTATACCTTCGCGGTCTATCGGGGCTGGTACGTGTACGGCACGGGCTGCCTCGGCGACATGGGTCACTACAGCCTGTGGCAGCCCTATCGCATCCTGAACCTCGGCGTGCCCGAGTTCGTCGAAGGCCGGCCGAACAACGACGCGTCGGTCGACGAACACAACGTCAGCACGGGCGGACGCGTCTCGATGGTCGCCTTCCCGAAGGCCAGCACCGTCCGCTGGCGCCACCCCGCCACCGAGAGCCGCCCCGTCGGTGGACACGTTCTGGTACGACGGCGGCATGAAGCCGCAGACTCCCGAAGAGCTCTATGGCGACAACGAAGACCTCGCCGACGAAGGCATGTTGATCGTCGGCGACAAGGGCAAGATTCTGTGCGGATTCCGCGGCGAGAAGCCGCGGCTGATCCCGAAGAGCCGCCAGCAGGCGATCGCCGGATCGATCCCCGTCCCCGAGTTCGACGCCACGGCGCCCGAGGACGAATGGGTGAAGGCCATCAGGACTCGCGCCAAGTCGCCGGGCAGCTTCGAACAGGTCGCCGCCCTCGCGGAGGCCGTGACGCTGGCCGGCATCGCCCTTCGGGTGCCCTACAAGCGCCTGCTCTGGGACGCGAAGAAGATGGAGTTCACCAATTCGGCGGACGCCAACAAGCTGGTGCGGCGCGAACAGTATCGGGAAGGGTGGGCGACGCTGATCGAATGAGCCGCTTGTCAGGCTACGGGCTACAGGCTGCGGGCAGGATCGAGCTGGCGCGGCTGGAACCGAGTTACCTGATCCCGGCTGCCGATCCCTGATGCCTGATGTCCTGTGATCAGGGCTTGGGAATCCTGATGGTGCTGATCATGAGGCTGCCGCTGATGAAGAACAGCACCGAGAACGGGTGCAGGACACGGCCCATCAGCGTCCAGTCGCCCAGCCAGAACGCCGCGTCGGTCAGGCCGAGCCGATAGAGGACGGCGAGCACGAGCACGAGGACCACGCTCGTCGGAATCGGCGTTCCCTCGAAGTAGCGCACCTTGCCGGTATCGGTGTCGGTCAGCCCGGCCGCCGTCGCGTTGAATCGCGCCAGCCGGCTGATCCCGCAACAGACGAAGCAGGTGAGCAGGACCACGTCCCACATGCCGCGAAGTCCGAGGGTATAGCCCAGCACGGCGGGTGCCACCCCGAACGAGACGATGTCCGCCAGCGAGTCGAGATCGGCGCCCAGCGCTGATTGCCGGTGCGGATTGCGCCGCGCGACGTAGCCGTCGAGCACGTCGAAGGCGAGCGCGAACAGCGGCAGGACGAACGCGGCCCACAACTCGACGGACCGGTCGTCGGCGAGATAGCTCAGACAGAGGAAGATGGCGATCGTGCCACAACTGGCGTTGGCGAGCGTGAGCAGGTCCGCGGGGGTGTAGGACCGGAGCATCGAGAGCCGGTGCGGTGCGGTCCCCATCTCTCGAGGCATGTCGTGTCGAGGCTGCAGGAGCGGATGATACGACAGGGCCACCGGGTCCGGCTGAAGCCGGACACTACGCACGCCTGACCCACGAAATCGTCACAGACTCAGACCGCAAACGTAGCGTCCGGCTTCAGCGGACCTGACGGCAAACACCAAATGAGCACTCGCCGAGTCGCCCAGTCCCCCAGTCGCCCTAGTCGCCCAGTCGCCCAGTCGCCCACATTCAGCCAAGCTTCCAACCAGGGCGGTAGGTGCGGCGGAGAAACCGATCGGCGTCGGGCGCGTTGGTCGCACGCATCGCCGAGGCGTCCCACTCCAGCGTCTTGCCGGTACGAAACGCGACGTTGCCAAGATGATTGGCTTCGGTGAGCCAGCCTGCGTATTCGAAATGGCAGGTGGTCGGCGCGCCGGTCTTGCACGCGTGGATCCACTCGGCGTGATGGCCGATCGACTTGGGAATGGACTGCGGCGGCGGCGCGAAGCCCTTGAAGCTCGCTTCCGGCAGCAGCACGTGCTTGCCGTAGTCCGACAGGAGCATGCCCTTGTCGCCGACGAAGAGGACGCCGTTCGGCCACTGCGGTATCCCGCCGCGGGTCCAGATCTCGGGCTTGTTGGTGCCCTGATACCACGTCACCGTCACCGCCGGCTGGTCGCCCGACGCCTTGTACACGTATCGCGCCTGCATCGACGCCGGCGCCAGCTCGGGATGCGGCGCCGGGCCGCTCGCTTCGATTGAGGACGGCGCGCGCAGCCGCAGCGCCCAGAACGGCAGATCGATCCAGTGGCTGCCCAGATCGCTCATCGTGCCGTTGCCGAAGTCCCACCAGCGATACCAGCGCGGACCCGGCAGGTAGATGGCGCTGTAAGGACGCGCGGGCGCCGGGCCCAGCCAGAGATCCCAGTCGAGGTCGGGAGGGACCGGATCGGCCGTCGCCGGCCGCTGCTGGGTGAACACGATGTCCTTGGCGGCCGTCGCCTCGGCCTCGCTGGCGTGCCAGCCCCAGGCGCGCGACACCCAGACGTGGCACTCGCGCACGCTGCCGATGGCGCCTGCCTGCACGAGCTCGACCACTCGCCGATAGTTGTCGCCGGCATGGATCTGCGTGCCCATCTGCGTCGCGACGCCGGCCCGGGCCGCCGCCTCGCGGATGACGCGGGCTTCCTGCACGTTGTAGGTGAGCGGCTTCTCGCAGTAGACGTGCTTCTTCAACTGCAGCGCCGGCAGGGTCGCGAACGCGTGCGTATGCTCGGCGGTGCTGACGACGACCGCGTCGAACCCGGCCGGCCGATCGAACAGGCGGCGGAAATCCACCTCGGTGCGCGCCTGCGGGTGCGCCGCCGCCACCCGGGCGAGCGTCGTGCGATTGACGTCGCACAGCGCCGCGATGTGCTCGCCGGCGAGGGCCTGCAGATTCTCCTGGCCCCGTCCCCCGCACCCGATCACCGCGAGACGCAGTCGATCGCCCGGCTGCGCACGGAGGATCGCCGGACCAGCGGCCCACGCGGTGCTGACGACGCCGGCGGTGGACCGGAGGAACGTGCGGCGACTGGAACGCGCGCGACGGAACATGACGTGTACCATACGGACCGTACACAGCGCGCGCAAGCCCTCCCGATGGACCGCTGTCGCGCGCACCACACGGAGTCGTCCATGCTGCGCGTTGCCGTCCTGCTCTGCCTCGGTGTGTTCCTGCCCTGCACTGCCCGTGCGCAAGCGCCGCCCGCCGAGTGGCGCGATCTCTTCACCCGCCACGACCTCACCGGCTGGCGCAACATCAACACGGCGCCCGACACCTGGACGATGAAGGACGGCCTGCTCGTCAACACCGGCAAGCCGATCGGCGTGATGTGCTCCGAGCGGATGTACGAGAACTTCCTGCTGCACATCGAATGGAAGCACCTCGAAGCCGGGGGCAACTCCGGCGTGTTCGCCTGGAGTGATGCCGCGCCGCGGCCCGACGATCGCCTGCCCGACGGCGTCGAGATCCAGATGCTCGAACTCGACTGGCCGAAGCTGAATACGCGAAATGGCGTCGTCCCGCCGATCGCGTACGTCCACGGGGAAGTCTGGGGCGTCGGCGGCGTCAAGACGACGCCGGACAACCCGCGCGGGGAGCGCAGCAGCTCGGTCGAGAACCGGGCGAAGGGCCGCGGCGAATGGAATGTCTACGACGTGGTGGCGGTGGACGGCGTGATCAAGCTCTCCGTGAACGGCAAGTTCGTCAACGGCATCAGCCGCTCGACGCGGAAGAAGGGCTACCTGTGCCTCGAGGCCGAGGGCGCGGAGATCCATTTCCGCAACGCTCGCATCCTCGAGCTGCCTCCCGGTGTGACCACACCGGAGCAGACGGCTCCGGCGCGTCCGTGAGGCGTCCTCTGTTGTGTTGACGCGGAGTCCAGGTGTCGCTTCAGCTTCGGCCCGGCCAACGCGGGCCAGGGCAGGCCTGAAGGCCTGCGCCACATCACCAACACAGCCGCAAGGTGGCGCGGGCTTCAGCCCGGCCAACGCGGGCGTGAGCTCCGAGTCTAGGGCACCGCGTCGAAGCCGTGCTGCTGGAGCAGCGCGCGGCAGCGAGGATCCTGCACCAGCGGAGCCATCGCGGGCTCGACGTCCACGTACGCCAGGAAGGGCGCACGCCGGGCGCAGGCCTCCTGCAGCCACTGGAACGCCAGATCGGATTCACCGAGCGTCGCGGCCAGCAGCGCGAGGTCGTCGACGCCGGCGTCGCCGCGCTCGTGCCACGCGCGCAGCTCGTCGAGGACCCGCCGGCCCTTGTCCAGGTGTCCTTCCCGGACGGCACAGATGCCCCTGCAGCAGCAGGATGGTGGAGACGGCGCCGGACAGATCTTCGGCGCGCGCGAGGCTGGTCCGCGCCGACGGCAAGTCGCCGGTCGCCATTTTCGTCAACGCGAGATCGATGCAGGCCTGTCCGAACGACGGGTTGGTCTGGAGCACGTGCTCGTACTGGGCGGTCGCTTCGTCGAAGCGCCTCGCAAAGTGGAGGATGCGGCCGATCCCGGTCTGGATGACGAGCGACAGCGGATCGAGATCCAGCGCCATGCGCATCTCCGCCAGCGCGGCATCGAACCGTGAGCGCGAGGCCAGGAACATCGCGTGCCATTGGCGCGACGGCGCGTGACCCGGGTTGAGCTCGAGGGCGCGCGCGAACTCGGCCTCGGCCTGCCGCCAGTCCCAGTCGAACCGGAACTTGATGAAGGCCAGCGAGGCATGGCCCTCGGCGAGGCTTTCGTCGAGCTCGAGCGCCTTGAGCGCGGCCTCGCGCGCCTGGCGGATCGTCGTCCCGACGGTGGACGGGCGGAGGCTGACGGCCAGCAGCGAGCGGCAATCCGCCAGCCCGGCGTAGGCGAGCGCATACGCGGGGTCCTCACCCACCGCGCGCTCGAAGAGCTCCTGCGCCTCCTTCAGGGCGTATCCGGTCCGCTTGTTCGAGAGATACCGGCCCCGCAGATACAGCTGATAGGCGGCGGCGTTGACGGTGTGCCGCTTGCGCAGTCGGCGCTTCTGATCGCGAGTGAGGCGCAGGCGAAGCGCCTCGGTCAGCTCGCGCGCGAGCTCGGCCTGCAGCGTGAACACGTCCGACGGACGGCGATTGAGCATCGTCCCCCACAGCTGCGAGCCATCGTCGACGTCCACCAGCTCGGCGCCGAGGACGATCGCGTCGCCGCGCTGGGCGACCCGGCCCGTCAGAACGGTCTGCACGTCGAGCTCGCGACCGACGATCTGCGGATCGGTGTGGAAGCCCGTGTAGCGGGACACCGTGCTCCGCGCCATCACCTTCAGACGCGGCAGCTGCGACAGGGCGTTGATCAGGCTTTCGGTCAACCCGTCACAGAGATACTCGAGCTCCGGGTCGCGAGCGTGGTTGGCGAGCGGCAACACGGCCAGCGAATCGATCACGCGGCGGGCGCGTCGCCGGCGGCCCGACGGCGGACGGCTCCGAGGACGCGTCGTGCTGGCGGGCGTCAGCACCGCGACGGCGTGCGCCGCGGCCGCCGACGCGGGAACCGCCGCTGTGGGCTGGCTGGTCTCGGTGTGCGAACCGAGCGTGCGCACGCACGCCGCGCAGCTCCTCCAGCAGCCGGCCGCAGGTCTGGTAGCGTTCGTGCTTCTCCTTGCGCAGCGCCGTCCGGACGATGCGATCCAGATCGACGGGCACGTCGGTCAGCGGCGCGGGTTCCTGGAGGAGCAGCGCCCCGATGACATCGGCACCGGTCCGGCCCTTGAACGGCGGCTCGCCCGCGAGCATCTCGTAGAGCAGCACGCCGAGCGCGAACA
Organism: Vicinamibacterales bacterium; assembly: GCA_963834365.1. Lineage (GTDB taxonomy): Bacteria > Acidobacteriota > Vicinamibacteria > Vicinamibacterales > Vicinamibacteraceae > CAWJAP01. The sequence goes on from CAWIBS010000035.1 coordinate 246,864, forward strand.
CGTCCGCACGCGAGTCGGTCTCCTCGCCGCGCGCCTGCTCCGGCGCCATGTACCTGACCGTGCCCATCACCACGCCTGCCTCGGTCTCGAGCTCGTGGGTCGGCAAGCCGGCGGCGTGCGCGCTCAGCGCCTGGCCGGTAAGCTTCGCGAGGCCGAAGTCGAGCACCTTCACGTAGCCGTCGGCGCGGACCATCACGTTCTCGGGCTTGAGGTCGCGGTGCACGACCCCGGCGGCATGGGCCGCGGCCAGCGCCTGGGTCACCTGCATGGCGATGTCGAGGGCGTGACGAATCTCGAGGCGGCTCCGGCCGAGGATCGTGCGCAGCGTCGCTCCGTCGATGAACTCGGTGGCAATGAAGCGGAGCCCACGCACCTCGCCAGTGTCGTAGATCGTGATGATGTTGGGGTGGTTGAGCGCCGAGATGCTGCGTGCTTCGCGCTCGAAGCGGCTTATGCGGTGATCCTCCGGCATGGCGTCCGGGGGCAGGATCTTCAACGCCAGCCGGCGCCCGAGACGGACGTCCTCGGCCAGATACACCTGTCCCATGCCGCCAGACCCTAGCGGCGACAGCACACGGTAGTGCGCCAGCACGTCGCCCGGCGCCAGCGACCAGTTCATCGGTGCCGCGGCCTCGGCGGTATTGTATCGAGTCGACACGGCCGGCCGGGGTAAGGATGCCGTTAGAATTGGCCTCGGCGAACACGGGCTCCCCGTTACTGCGATTCGGTGCGCCACCGGCGCAGCGCTCTCCCAGCGCCGTCAGACGTGCCGCGTTGCGACCGCTGGAGGCAGCGGCGTCGGCCGCCAGTCGTTTCGCGACGGCCGCGAGCGCGTTGCACCGAGGCGGCGGCGGGGGCGCTCCGGATCTGTTCGGCGCGTCCGAGCACGTCGGCGACGCTCGTGGCGTGAGCTGAGGGAATGGCCTGGCTGCGCGTGAGCTGATCGAGATAGGCACGCGCCACGACCGGACTCGCCGGCCAGCTGACCTGGTGCTGCTGCTGCGCGTTGAAGGTCGGCGCGCTGACGAGCCGCGCGGCCTCGATCTCGTGCGCCGAGAGCTGATCGCTCGGCAGCAGCCGGAAGACGTCGATGCCACGCGCCATCTCGGCGCCATAGATCAGGCCGTTGTACCAGTAGGTGGACCAGAACCCGCCCGTGATCAGGCGCTTCGCGTCGAGCGGCCCGCGATCGAAGAAGGCAATCTCGACCGGGTGCGCGGCATCGGTGAAGTCGAACACCGAGACGCCTCCCTGATACCAGGCCTGCACCATGATGTCGCGGCCCGGCACCGGCACGATCGACCCGTTGTGCGCCACGCAGTTCTCCTGCTCGGTCTGCGGCGCCGGCAGCTTGTAGTAGCCGGCGAATCGCAGCTTGCGATCGACGATCTCGAAGATGGCGTTGGCGCCCCACGTCGGCGGATCCGACGGCCGGCAGCGCGGTCTCGTCCCGCCGCCCCACTCGTCGGTGAAGATCACTTTGGTCCCGTCGTTGTTGAACGTCGCCGAGTGCCAATACGCGAAGTTCCGGTCGAGCACGTGGTCGAGGCGCACGGGATGGACCGGATCGGAGATGTCGATCAGGAGGCCGTTCCCGGCGCACGCGCCCGCGGCCAGGCCTGCCGACGGGAACACCGTGATGTCGTGACACTGGTTGGTGACCGACGTCTTCTGCGTGCCCTCCCCGTGGTTGCCCCCGGGCCACAGCCCGGCAATGGCGCCGGTGGCAGGATCGGCGAAGATGCGCGGCCGGTTCACGATCGCGGCCGTCCCGGGCGCGGCAACCGGCACTTTGATGACGTCGATGCTGAAGAGCGCGGTGTTGGGATCGTCGGTCGGCGCCTTGTTCGAGCACTCGGCGAGCTCGTCGCCGGGCCGGACGGTGCTCGTCCCCGAGCCGTACACGTAGAAATGGGCAGGGTCGGACGGCGAGCTCACGAGGGTGTGGGTATGCGAGCCGCGGCACGTCTGCACAGCCGCCACCTGCCTGGGCCGGGACACATCACTGATGTCGAAGATGCGGACCCCGCGGAAGCGATGGCGGCTGACCTTGTCGGCCACCCCCTGCGTCCCGCAATCGAGGCGGCCGCGCGTCTGTTCCACCGACATCACGAGCAGGTGCTCATGGATCGAGACGTCCCCTTGTCCACCCGGGCAGACCACCGATGTGACGAGGTCCACCTTGCCGGTGGCCGCCAGTCGATAGACATTGAACCCGTTGAAGTTCCCGACGAAGAGGTGCCCGCGCGAAAACGCGAGATCCGAATTGGCGAAGTCGAGGCCCGATCGCGCCGATGGTGCGGGCGCGGGTTTTTTCGATTCCTCGGCATCGGCGTCCTCTTCGACGATGGTGCCGTCCGGATTCTTCTTTTCCGGCGGCGTCGGATCGCCGGCCGGCGCCTTGGGATCGAAGAACCCCTTCGGCTTGGGCACGCTCGCGACGCGTTCCAGGTGACGCGCCGCCTCCCCGGCGTTGCGGAATCCGCCCTTCAGGCCGACGCGCGGATCGGCGGAGGAGGCTGTCGCGGTCGTGGCAGCGGGGACCTGCTCCTGGGCCCCGAGCGCCAGGCTGCCCAGAAAGACGACGCCCGCCAGGCAGACGGCACATCCATCCCATCGCAGGGCTCGCCCCTTCATCCAGACCCCCGTTGTGTGATCGCTGATCTCCTGGGACCCTCTCTTCTGATCCTCTCACTTCAGAGCCCGGACAACAGCCGACGCATCCGGTCGATCTCCATCCGCTGGTCGGCGTCCACGTCCGACGCGAACGCGAAGATGTCCGATTCCTGGCCGGCGCCCGGGCTCGAGAACAACGACTGCACCATGGCCACCGCCCCCTCGTGATGCTTGATCATCCCATCGAGGAACAAGCGATCGAACGCCGGGCCGGACGCGCCGGCCAGCCGCGCCATCTCGTCGCCGGTCAGCATCCCCGGCATGAGCGCCCCGCCCCCGTGGTGTGCATGCGCATCCGGCAGCGGCTGGCCGCGGGCAGTCAGCCACGCCCGCATCATCGCGATCTCGTCGGCTTGCGAGATCTCGATGCGCCGGGCGAGCAGCTTCAGGTCCTCGCGGCTGGTCCGGGCTGGCAGCAGGGCGGTCATCTCGAGCGCCTGCGCATGATGGCCGATCATGCCCTGCATGAACCGGACGTCGGCGGCCGTGAATCCTGCGAGCGGCCCGCCGACGGCGTCCGCCGGCGTGATCGTCCTCGTCGGACGGCCCGGGGCGCCGGGCTGCACCAGGGGAGGTTCGCCGGCGGTCCGGCAGGCTGCCGACAGAGAAACGACGGTGACGAGCAGACTGAGGCGCATCGCCGGGGACACACTGTACATACAATGGCGGCTCAGGGCTCACGGCTCAGGGCTGCGAGATCGTCCCGACCATCTTTGATCCCTGGTCCGTGATCCGTGGCCCCTGATCCCTGATCCCCGATCCCTGGCGCCTGACCTATGGACCCACTCGTCATCTGGTGCAACGTGCCGCTCGCGACGTCGCCGCCAATCCGGCAGCGGCTTCTCGACGCCGTCACCGGCCATACGTTGCACGCGGTGGACGGCTCGACGCCGGCCGATCAGTCGCGATCGTGGCTCGCCCAGGCGTCGGTCGCGTTCGGACACCCGCCGGTGGACGCGTTGCTGGCCAGCGACGCCATCCGCTGGGTCGAGATCGCCAGCGCCGGCTACGAAGCCTACGACCGCGCCGACCTCCGTGACGCGCTCGGCAGGCGCGGCGCCGCGCGTGACCAATGCCGGCGGCGTCTACGCCGACGCCTGCGCGCAGCACACGCTGGCGATGATCCTGGCCGCGAGCCGCGCGCTGCCGGCGGCCCTGGACCGCCCAGCACGAGAGGCGGTGGGCGTTCACGGACCTGCGGCCTCACATGCGGCGGCTCACGGGGCAGCGCGTCCTCATCCTGGGATGGGGGCAGATCGCCCGGCGCCTCGTCGAGCTGCTGCGCCGTTCGGTGTGGACGTGACGGCGGTGCGCCGGCAGCTGCGGGGCGACGAAGCGAGTGCGCGTCATCGGCGCCGATGGTGGCGACTCGACGCGGCGCTCGCCCACGCCGATCACCTCGTGGATCTGCTGCCAGGCGGGGCCGGCACCAGGCAGTTCGTCAACGCCGAGCGGCTGGCGCGGCTGCCACGGGGCGCGCGGTTCTACAACGTCGGCCGTGGATCGACCGTGGACCAGGAGGCGCTCATCGCCGCGCCTGGAACGTGGACATCTCGCCGGCGCGTGGCTGGACGTGACCGATCCCGAGCCGCTGCCTCCCGACCATCCGTTGTGGCACGCACCCGGCTGCTACATCACGCCGCATCTGGCCGGCGGGCAGGCCGACGAACGCGGCCACCAGGTGCGGCACTTCCTCGACAATCTCGCGCGCTTCACCGGCGGCCGCGCGCTCGTCGATCGGATCATGCCGTAGCCGATGGCGTGGCTGGAGCCGCGCGCTCCTGCGGTCGAAGAGGCTGCGTCACACAGGAGAGGGCTCCAGCCCCGCCCACGTCGCGACATGACCATCACCCCCGTCGGTCCGCCTCCGCCTCCGGTTCCTCGCACCGCGCCGAGTACCTGCGCTCCTTCGGCCCCGGCATCGTCATCGTCCTGACGTGGCTCGGCGCGGGAGACGTCGTCGACATGGGCGTGGCCGGCGCCAACTACGGGTACTCGCTCATGTGGGTGCTCGTGCTGGCGATCTTCATGCGCTTCGTGCTGGTGTCGCTCATCGCCCGCTATCACCTGTGCAACCAGCACGGCGAGAGCGTCATCGACGGTCTGTGCCGGCTGCACCCGGCGTGGGCGCCCGGTGCTCGCGGTCGCCGTCGGTCGTGATGGCTCACGTCTACGGCGCCTACATGACCGTGGGCGTCGGCGAGGTGTGCGCCAACCTGTTCCGCGTCGGTCCGCCCTGGCTCTGGGCGACTGGTGTGCAACGCGCGTGGCGCTCGACGCTCGTGTTCCGTCCGGCCTATGGGCCGCTCGAGCGCGTCTTCAAGCTCTTTCTCGCGCCTGCTCTCGGTCTCGTTCGTCGGTTCCGCGCTGGTCGTCGGCGTTCAAGTCCGGTGGAGGTCGTGCAGGGTCTCTTCAGGCTCGAGATGCCGAACGCCACCGGCCGCTTCAACCCGCTGCTCGTCGGCGGGGCGATGATCGGCGCGGTCGGCGGGTCGATCATGAACCTCGTCTATCCCTACTTCCTCGACGCCAAGGGCTGGCGCGGACCGCAGTATCGCCGGTCCAGACCTACGACTTCGTGCTGGCGATGCTGGCGATGCTGGTGCTGAACCTGGCCGTGTGGACGCTGGGCGCGGAGCTGCTGTACCCGGATCGCCAGATTCGCGCGCTCGACGACCTGCCGGCGCTCGTCAGCAGCGTCTCGGCGAAGGCGGGCGCGTGCTGTTCTATCTCGGCATCTTTGCGGCGATCTTCACGTCGATCCTCGGCCATGCCGCTGGCCTCGGCTCGCTCGGGCACGCACGCGTGGTTCTGAGGTGGCGAACCGGACAGGCGCCGGACACGACCGCCCTCCAGCGTCAGCCGGTGTACCGCGGCATCGTGCTCTGGTGTCTCATCTCGCCCCTGGTCTGGACGCTGCCGGGGATGCCGGACTTCGTGATGCTGACGCTGGTCGCCAACAGCGCGCAGGTCGTGCTCGTGCCGTTGCTCGCCGGCCGCGCTGTGGCGCATCACCGCCAGTCCGCAGTTCATCGGCGAGCGCTATCCGCACGCGCGGGTGGGAGAATGCGGTGATGGCGCTGCTGTTCGTGCTCGCCGTCTACGCCGCTGTCGGTTCGGTCCGGTCGCTGATCGGCGTGTTCGACTGACGCGCGAACCGCCCGACAGAGAGGTCCGGCTGAAGCCGGACACTACGCCTGAACTCTCCGACCGGCGGGGTCCGGCTGAAGCCGGACACTACGGCCAAAACTCTCTCGACCGACGAGATCCGGCCGAAGCCGGACACTACGACGACGAAGCCGGCCCGGACCCGACGACGCAACCTCAGTACATCGCAATCTCAGTACGTAGTGTCCGGCTTCAGCCGGACCCGCGTCACGTGCCGCCGTTGACGGTGACCGACTGCTCGCGAAGGCCGCCGTTCTCGGACCGGGCCCGTAACCGGAACGTCTTGGCCCGGGCTGCGGGCTACGGTCCCCGTCGGCGGGGCTGAAGCCCCGCCCTACCGATCTTGCCGGTGCCTCACCGGGTAGGCCTCACCGGTAGGCCGGACCTTTAGGTCCGGCGTGCATTGGGAGCTCACCTTGGTTCGTGGGCTGCGATATCGTTGATGCCGGTTACAAAGGCTCGCACGGAGGATCTCGATGCGCACGAAGTCTGCACTCGTGGCCCTGCTGCTCGTCGCAACGGCCACGTCGGTCGGCATTCCCGCCTCCACCGACAAGGCGTCTGCGATCGAGTCGCTGCTGGGCGCGTACCACGACGCCGGCGCGTTCAACGGGACCGCCCTCGTCGCCGACAGCGGCACGGTCATCGTCAAGAAGGGGTACGGCCTCGCCGACTTCGAGTGGCAGATTCCCAACACGCCCGACACGAAGTTCCGGCTCGGATCGATCACCAAGCAGTTCACTGCCACGCTGGTGATGCAGCTGGTCGAGGAAGGCCGGCTGACGGTCGAGACGCCGCTGTCGGAGGCCCTGCCCTGGTATCGCAAGGACACGGGCGCGCGGATCACGATCCATCAGCTGCTGAACCACACCTCGGGCATTCCGAGCTACACGGGCCTGCCGGACTTCATGAGCGAGATCAGCCGCGATCCGTACGAGGTGCGGGCATTCGTCGAGAAGTTCTGCAGCGGCGAGCTGGAGTTCGACCCGGGGACGCGCTTCCGCTACAACAACTCCGGCTATTTCATTCTCGGCGCCGTCATCGAGCAGCTGCGCGGCCAGCCCTACCGCGACGTCCTGAAGACTCGCATCTTCGACCCGCTGGGCATGAAGGACTCCGGCTACGACCTCGGCCGTCCGCTCATCCCGAAGCGCGCACGCGCGTATGAATCCTCTCCCGCCGGCATCCGCAATGCCGACTATCTCGACATGTCGCTGCCTTTTGCGGCCGGTGCCCTCTATTCAACGGTCGAAGATCTCGCGATCTGGGATCAGGCGGTTCACGAGCGCAAGCTGCTGTCGTCGGCGACCTGGGACCGGATGTTCACCCCCGGGATGGACAACTACGGCTACGGCTGGGTCATCGACAAGCAGCCGCTTGGCCCCGGCAAGGCCCAGCGCGTGACGATCGGGCACGGTGGCGGCATCAACGGGTTCAGCACGCTGATGCGCCGGCTGCCCGAGGATCGTCGTCTCGTGATCCTGCTCAACAACACCGGCGGCACGAACCTGCGCGCGATCTCCGACGGCATCATGGACGTCCTCTACGGCCGCGAACCGGCTCCGCCGAAGCGCGCCGCGGCGCCGATCCTGTACAAGACGATCGAGCAGTCGGGTGTCGCCGCGGCCGTCGCGGAGTACCGCGAGCTCGCGAAGACACGTCCACCGGCCCTGGATCTGTCGGAGGGACAGCTCGACCGGCTCGGCTCCGAATTGCTCGAAGCGAACCGGACGACCGAGGCCATCGAGATCTTCAAGCTGAACGTCGAGACCTTCCCGGCGAGCGCGAACACGCACGACAGCCTCGCCGAGGCGTACACGAAGGCCGGCATGAAGGAGCTCGCGGTGAGGTCCTACGCGAAGGCGCTGGACCTCAACCCGTCGAACCGCCGCGTCGTCGAAAAGCTCAACGAGCTGACGACGCGCTGAACCGGGACCGGGGTGCCGGAGGGCCGGATGCAGCGCGACGCCATCCAGCAGCAGTTCACGACTGCGCTCGGCGCACTCGTCGAGCGCTTGAAGGAAGACCGATCGTTGATTGCCGCGATCCTGTGCGGCAGCCTGTCACACGACGTCGTCTGGGAGAAGTCCGACATCGATCTGGTCATCGTCACGATCGACGAGAAGACGACCGGGCCGAAGCACCTGGCGCTGAACCAGGACCGCGTGAACATCCATGCGTTCCTGATGACGCGCACCGACCTCCGGCGGTCGATCGAAGGCTCGGTGCGCCAGTCCTTCAGCCATTCGCTGCTGGCCAGCGGGCGGCTGCTCTACACCCACGATCCCTCGGTCGCCGACCTCTTCGCGACGCTGTCGGCCATCGGCGCGCGCGACCGGCAGGTGCAGCTCCTCGGCGCCGCGACCGGCATGTTGCCGGCGCTCTACAAGGCGCACAAGTGGCTGACGACGCGCGGCGATCTCGAGTACACGGCGCTGTGGATCCTGTATGCGGCGACGGCCTCGCGCGCGTCGAAGTGATCGGCGCCGGCCAGCTGGCCGGCCGTGAGGTGATCCCGCAGGCGCAGGCACTCAATCCCGAGCTGTTCGACATGGTCTACACGCGGCTCCTCAACGAGTCGAAGACCCGGCCGCGCGTGCAGGCCGCACTCGATGCGATCGACGCCTACCTGGTCCGGCACACCGCCGCGATCTTCGCGCCGATCGTCACGCACCTGCGCGAAGTCGGCGAAGTGCGATCGTCGACCGAGATCGAAGACCACTTCACGCGCCATTTCGGCATCGAGCAGGTCATCACGGCGTGCGAGTACCTCGCCGATCGCGGGCTCATCGGCAAGGCGTCAACCGCGGTTCGCGTCACGCGCCGCAGCACCATCGACGTACAGGAGCTGGCCTTCTTCTACACGCAGGAGCTCCCGCATGGGTGACGCCAAGGCCCGCCGCCACGTAAGCCGGCCAACGCAGCCCCCGCGCGGCTGGGCGGCGGACGCCCGAAGAAACAGCCCGCCGTTGAGGGCGGCGGACGCCAGAAGAAACAGCCCGCCGCGCTGCCGGCCGGCGCGCCCAGCGCCGGCCGCACCGCCGCGCGGATCCAACGGGCTGCCGCGCCGGCCGTGAGTCGGCCGGCGCCAGCCAACACTCTCCCTCGCACGACTATCGCCATCCAGGGGGCGCGCGTCCACAACCTGAAGAACATCTCGCTCGAGATTCCGCGCGACCGGCTCGTGGTGGTGACGGGCCTGTCCGGTTCGGGCAAGTCGAGCCTCGCCTTCGACACGATTTACGCCGAGGGCCAGCGCCGCTACATGGAATCGCTCTCGAGCTACGCCAAGCGGTTCGTGGCGCAGATCGCCAAGCCGGACGTGGACTTCGTGTTCGGCCTGTCGCCGGTCATCTCGATCGAGCAGAAGACCCTGACGACCAACCCCCGCTCGACCGTCGGCACCATGACCGACATCGCGAGCTACCTGAACCTCCTGTACGCCACGATCGGCCAGCCACGGTGCCCGCGAACCGGCGAGCCGACGCCCAGCCGCACGTCGAGCCAGATCCTCGAAGCGATCCTCTCGCTGCCCGAGGGCACCACGATCGAACTGCGGGCGCCCGTCTCCAAGATCTACGGCGAAGAGCTCGACGTCGTCTTCACCGAACTGCGGAAGAAGGGGTGCCGGCGCCTCATCGTCGATGGGCGTCCAGTGGATATTTCCGACGAGCTCGCACTCGAGACTGCTGCCGTCCGCGACATGGACGCCATCGTCAATCGGTTCGTCGTGGCACGCCGGCACGAGAAGGCGATCAAGGCCGGGATCGCCAGCGCGCTGATCGTCGGCGACGGACTGCTGGCAGTCCATGTCGTCTCGGGCGCGCGCCGCGCCGAAGCCGAGCGCTTCTATGCGGGCACCTGCAGCGCCACGCATCACCTCGTCTTCGGCGACATCGGCCCGGACTACTTCGTCTTCAACAATCCCGAGAGCGCCTGCCGCACCTGCGGCGGCCTGGGCGTGGACAAGCTCACGCATCCCGAATTGCTGGTGCCGGATCCACAGCGGAGCATCACCGGCGGGTGCTTCGTCCGCGAGGCCTTGCGCTACAACCCCGACACCTGGGACGGGCGGATGATGTACAGCCTCGCGTCGGCGCTCGGGTTTTCGCTCGACACGCCGTGGCGCGACCTCCCCGAAGCGGTCCGGCAGTCGATTCTGTACGGCATCGAGCCGCACAAGGTGAGGATCGTCTTCCCGCCCGAGGCGAAGATCCGGCGCGACGATGAAGCGGGCCGCGAGGTCGGGTTCGGCGGCATCGCCCGGCGCATCGAGCGGTACTACCGCCGCTACCGGCAGCGCGGCGAGGCGAGCTCGCGGACGGAGGCATGGCTCGACAAGGTGATGGTCGAGCACACCTGCCCGGACTGCCACGGGGCGCGCCTCCGATCGACGCGGCTGCTCTTCACCATCGGCGGCAGGACGATCTACGACATCGGCCGGCTCAACTTCGACGAGCTTCATGGCTTCCTCAGCACGATCCGCCCGGCGGGGCGCGGTGCCGACGCGGGCCGGCAGGTGCTCAAGGAGGTCCGCACCCGTCTCGAGCTCCTGCTCGGAATCGGGCTCGACTACCTCAGCTTCGATCGCCGGTCCAGCACGCTGTCCGGCGGCGAGTCGCAGCGCATCCGCCTGTCGACGCAGATCGGATCCGGGCTGATGGGGATGCTCTACGTGCTCGACGAGCCGAGCATCGGGTTGCATCCGAAGGACAACGTGAAGATGATCGCGACGCTCGAGCGGCTGCGCGACATCGGCAACACGGTCATCGTCGTCGAGCACGACGAGGACACGATCCGGGCCGCCGATCACCTCGTCGAAATGGGCCCGGGGCCCGGCGTCCACGGCGGCACGGTCGTCGTGCACGGGACGATCGGCGATCTGCTGGCGTGCGAACCCTCACCCACCGGTCAATTCCTCTCGGGCCGGCGATCGATCGCGATGCCCGGGCGCCGCAGGCCGGGCAACGGCAAGGCGATCGTCGTGCGCGGTGCACGCGAGAACAACCTCAAGGGGATCGACGTCCGCGTGCCGCTCGGCGTGCTGGTGGCGATCACGGGCGCCTCGGGATCGGGCAAGAGCACCCTCGTCGGCGAGATCCTCTACAAGGTGCTGTGGAAGCGGCTGGTGGACACGCGCACGCTCCCTGGCGCCCACGATACGGTCGAGGGCGTCGAGCACGTGCACAAGGTCGTGAACATCAACCAGTCGCCGATCGGCCGGAACAGCCGATCGAACCCGGCGACCTACGTCGGCTTCTACGACACGATCCGCGATCTGTTCACGACGGCGCCGCTCGCGGTCGAGCGCGGCTACAAGGCCGGCCGCTTCAGCTTCAACGTCAAGGGCGGCCGGTGCGAGGAGTGTCAGGGCGAAGGATCGATCACCACCCAGCTCTATTTCATGCCCGACGTCGAGGTCACCTGCGGCGCGTGCAAGGGCGCGCGCTTCAACAGCGAGACGCTCGAGGTCACGCTGCGCGGCAAGACCATCACCGACATCCTGAACATGCCGGTCGAGGAAGGGGTCGCGTTCTTCGCGAGCGAGCCGGTCCTGAAGCGCAAGATCCAGGTGCTCGCCGACCTCGGGCTCGGGTATGTGACACTCGGACAGTCGGCGACGACGCTGTCAGGGGGCGAGGCGCAGCGCATCAAGATCGCGACCGAGCTGAGTACGCTGCAGCGCTCGAAGCACACCGTCTACATCCTCGACGAGCCGACGACGGGCCTGCATCTGGCGGACGTCGAGAAGCTGCTGGGGGCCCTCAACCGGCTGGTGGACGCCGGTCATACGGTGATCCTCATCGAACATCATCTGGACGTGATCAAGGTGGCCGATCACGTGATCGATCTGGGACCCGACGGCGGACATGCCGGCGGGCGCGTCGTCGTGACCGGCACCCCGGAGGACGTCGCTGCGTGCCAGGCGTCCCACACCGGGAGGTTCCTGAGAGCTCACTTCACCGGTTGAAGGGTTGGTCTTCGGCGTCTTCGGTCTTTGGTCCTGAAAATGGGCTACAGGCTGCGGGCTACGGACTACGGGGCCGGACGTCGTCACTGGTAGCTGGTAGCTCGTAGCTGCGCTCCGGTCTTCGGTTCTTCGGTCTTTGGTCCTGAAATGGGCTACAGGCTGCGGGCTACGGACTACGGGGCCGGACGTCGTCACTGGTAGCTGGTCAGCTCGTGAGCTGCGGAGATTTCTCCGTTCGTCTCTGTTGCTCCGTTACTCTGTGTTAATACCGTTCCCTCCGTCTCCTCCGCTCCCCCCAATCCAGACCGTCTTGACGTTGACGAACTCGCGAATGCCGTAGGCGCCGAGCTCGCGTCCGAAGCCGGAGTGCTTGATGCCGCCGAACGGCAGCCGCGGATCCGAGACCACCATCGCATTCACGAACACCTGCCCGGCTTCGATCTCGGCGATGACGCGGGCGCGCTCGGACGGGTCGGTCGTCCAGACGCTGCAGCCGAGGCCGAACGTCGTGTCGTTGGCCAGCCGGATGGCGGCGTCGAGATCCGGGACACGGAACAGGGCGGCGACCGGTCCGAAGACCTCCTCGCGGGCCGCGGGCGCGTCGCGCGGCACGTCGACCAGGACGGTCGGGGCGTAGTAGTGGCCCGGCCGGTCGAGTCGATGGCCGCCGGTCAGCACCCGGGCGCCGGCCGCCACCGAGCGCCGCACCTGGTCGTCGAGATCCGCGAGCACCGACGCGGTCGCCAGCGGGCCGACCTCGGTCGTCTCGTCGAGCGGGTCGCCCACCTTCAGCGCGCCGACGCGGGCGCTGAACCGCCGCTCGAACTCGTCGGCCACCGCCTCGGCGACGATGAAGCGCTTGGCGGCGATGCAGGACTGGCCGCTGTTGATCATGCGGGCCTTGACCGCGGTCTCGATCGCCGCGGATAGATCCGCGCTCGGCATGACGATCAAGGGATCGCTCCCGCCGAGCTCGAGCACGGTCTTCTTCAGCTGCCGCCCGGCGCGCTCCGCCACGTGCCGGCCCGCGGCCTCGCTGCCGGTCAGCGTCACGCCCGCGACCCGCGGGTCGTCGAGCACCCGCGACACCTGGGCGGCATCGATGAGCAGCGCCTGGAACACGCCGGCCGGGAAGCCGGCGCGCGCCAGGATCTCCTCGATGCCGAGCGCGCACGCGGGGACGTTGGACGCGTGCTTGAGCAGCACGACGTTGCCGGCCATCAGGGCGGGCGCCGCAAAGCGGAACACCTGCCAGAAGGGAAAGTTCCACGGCATGACCGCGAGAATCGGTCCGAGCGGCTGGTAGCGGATGAAGCTCTGTGCGGCGTCGCTCGCCACCGGCTCGTCGGCCAGCAGGCTCGCCGCGTGATCGGCGTAGTAGCGGCAGCCCCGGGCGCACTTCACCGCTTCATCGCGTCCGGCCTGCAGCAACTTCCCCATCTCCCGCGACATCACGCGGGCGAGCGCGTCCTGCTCGCGCTCGAGCAGGTCTGCCGCGCGCCGCAGGGCCGAGGCGCGCTCGGCCAGCGGGACACGGCGGTAGCTGCGGAAAGCGTCGGCCGCGCGCGCGATCCGCTGGTCGATCTCGGCCGGGGTCAGCGCCTCATAGGTGCGCTCGGTCTCGGCGGTGGCGGGATTGACGGTCGCGATGGCCACGTCGCTGCCTCTTCATCGTATTCTAGGGTGCCGAATGCGTTCTTCCAGCCAGAACCACCAGCCCGCCGCGTACAACATCGAGCTCGTGGACAAGCTCGTGCGCGTCCTCGAAACCCTGCGCGACGCGCCCGAGGGCCTGTCGCTGCAGGCTATCGCGGTCCGCACCGGCTACGTCAAGAGCTCGATCCACCGCACGCTCGGCAGCCTCAAGGTACATGGCTACGTCGAGCAGCCGTCGAGCGGCGGCCCGTATCGTCTCGGCATCAAGTGCCTGCTGCTCGCCAGCGGGCTGAAGAACAACGTCGAGCTGCTGCCGCACGCCAGGCCGCACCTGCAGGAGATCGTGGACGCCGTCGACGAGAGCGCCTATCTCGCCGTGCTGCGGGGCGGGCGCGGCATCTTCGTGGACGTGTGCGAGACCCGGCGGCGCGAGCTCCGGCTGGTCGGACCGCTCGGGGCGAGCGTGCATTTTCACGCGACCGCGGCCGGCAAGGTGGTTGCGGCGTACCTGCCGCGGGCGGCACGCGATCGGCTGCTGACTCAGCTGGATCTGACCGGACTCACGCCGCGGACGCGGACCCGCCGGGCCGACGTGGACCAGGAATGGCGCGACGTCGCCCGCAAGGGCGTCGCCATCAACCAGGAAGAGACGATCGTCGGCGCGATCTTCATCGCCGGCGCGATCTTCGACGCCGAGCACGCCGTCTGCGGGTCGATCAGCGTCGGCCTCCCGAAGGCGCGCTACACGCCGGCGGTCGGCCGCCGGATCGCCAGCCACGTGAAGGACTCGTGCGCCCGGCTGTCGGCGTCGCTCGTGCAGGTCGGCTATCTGCACGAGGACCGGCAGCTCCACGAGCTGCGCTGAGCCACGGACGGATCCCGCGGGCCACGGACGAGATCCGACCTGAAGCCAGTAGCCTGTCGCCAGATTCACAACCCACCATTCACAGCTCGGTCAGTCATTCGCCACTCGATACACCGTCGTCAGTTCGTCGTCTCGGATCGGTGCTTCGCCGGCGAATGCGCCGCGGATGAAGTCGTTCGACGAGGCCGGCGTCGGCGCGGCACGTGGCACGCCGTCGGCGCCGTGAGCGACGCGGCCGCCCGCGAAGAGCTCCGGGTGCTTGTGCCACACGACGTATCGATAGCCGAGCTCGCGCAGGCGCACGCGAGTCGCACGGTGGTCCTGGACGTTCGCGTTCCACAGGCTGTCGAGGCCGTCGACCGGGAACCGCGTGTAGAACCGGGACAAGTACGCCCACGCGATCGGCTTGCGGTGAATCGTCTGGAAGTACTGATACGCGGATCCGTTCTGGACGCGACCGTGCCACCCATGCGGGAGATCGAGCACGGCGAAGGTGCCCGCCTCGCGCGCGAGCGCGGCGTAGAACGGCGGGACGGGCGGCAGCGCCGATCTGCGGCCAGCACGCGCGGCCAGCATTCAATCAGCGCGAGGACCATCGCGCGCGCTGGCGAGCCACCGGGCCGCCCGCCCGGCCGTGCCCTCAGGGCCGCCGCGCCGATGGCGGCGCTGAGCACGAACCCGATGGCGCCCGCCAGCATGAAACGGCCGGGCACGCGCATGACGTTGAGACCGGGGATCTGCATCAGCAGGTCGTAGGGGAGCCGCACCGAGGGCCACGCCCACCCGAAGGCCCGGAGTGACGGGCCGAGCGCGAAGACGGCATAGACGCAGCCCGAAGCCCAGCCAGCCCGTGCTCCTCGGGCGCGGAGCACGCTGCCGGCCACGACGAGCGCGATCGCTGACAGCGGAACGTTCACGGCCGTCTCCATCCCGCTGCCGTACCAGTTCGTCATCGGCGAGAGGATAGGTGTGATGGCCGTGCGGGCGAAGTCGCGCCACGCGGCGTGTCGTCCGGATACAACCACCCGGCGAGAGCCTGGTGCGGCGCCGGCGTCACGAATTGCACGAGGTCGGGCGCGAACAGCGACGAGGCGCCGCCAAGCTTCACGCTCATCCACGGGTGCTGCATCGTGTCCACGATGGCGGCGAGCATGCGGGCCGCAGACGACGAGGCTCAGCGCCACGACGAGCGCAATGCGCAAGGCCTGCGGCGCGGCGCGCGCGGGCCTCCGCGCGGTACAGCGCCGCCAGCGACACGAGTGCGAGGCCGAGGACGGCGAAGACGAACTGGTTGCCGTTTTGCAACAGCGTCCCGAGAAGGGCGAGCGCCGGGGCCGCGGTCCAAATCGCCCGGCGGCGGAGGTCGAGCGCGACCAGCGCGGCGAGGATTGTCAAAGGCAGCAGACCGATGAAGAGCTTCTCGAGGTGCCCGTAAACCGCGATGAGATGGATCGGCCAGGCCATGAACAGCAGGCCGGCCCAGAAGCCGATGCCGCGGTCGAGCCCCACGTGCCGGGCCAGCAGATATAGCATCCAGCCGCTGAGGGTGCAGCCCGAGAGCGCGACGCCGTTGAATGCTGCCGCGGGGCCCCAGGGCCAGAACGGCAAGGCGAGCGCGGCGTTCACCGGACCCACGCCGTCGACGAGCACGCTCATCCCGTACGGAAAGTGCAGCAGCGTCGTCCACGGCCAGCCCGCGTGGCCGAGCGCGGCTTCGCGCGCGTGCCACAGGATCCAGATGGCGTGACGGGTGTCGTAGTGGACCTCGCCGATGACATAGGTCGAGAAGTCGCGCACCAGGGGCCAGGTGAGCGCGAACGCAGCCAGCACGTAGCCGCACAGGACAGCGAGATGCTCGCCGAATCGGCGGAGGAGAGAGGCACGCCAGTCACGATCGCGGCGAACGGGGCCACTGATGGATCAGATGCAATCTGATAGTCCGCGAAGCGTCGAAACTTAGCAGGATTTGTCCGGGGCGTGAACCGTCGGGGTGAATTATCGCCGTTCAGGTCTGCTGCGAAGTTCCAGAACGTGCCGCGCGCGACGACCGCCATGCAGCAACCCGCGTACCCCGCCGCCTGGTACCGGTCTGGGACAGCCGCGTGAAATGTGCACGGACTTTCAGAGCGGCCGACCTGATCCCGGTGGGGACCTCCCCCTCACGACAGCAGCGGCGCGGTGGACTAAAAGCGCATGGGGCTGCCCAGCTCCTCGGGTGTGAGTGCCGCCGACGGGTGCAGGGCTACGGCGGTCGGGTACGCGCGCCGTCGCGCGATTCTCGTCACATGCCGATCGTCGCGCAGGACCTCGCTGCGGAGGTGGGTCAACTTGCGCGAGAGCTGGTCGAGCTCACGGTCGAGCCGATGATCCTCGCCAAGCCGTTGAGAACGGGATCCCCACGGCCATACACCTCTCGTACCGGATCGGCCTCCCCCGGGGGTCGGGGGGGACAGCACCTCGTTCGGCAACCCCAAGCGGAATAGTTCCGCGAGCTTTCGCGCATCGCGCCGGTCCGTCTTGATGCGCTCGGCTGCCTTCCGGGGGATCAACGCGGGGGCGACTGAGACAGGTAGGCGGTTTTTTGGGAATCCGTCGAGATCGGAGGACGCGACTGGGTTGAGACTACGAGCACTGACGGCCCGCTGCGGCCCGGTAGCCGCCACTCCGGGCGTCTGATTCCGACATGTAGGCACCGCGCTTCGTATTGCCGTAGTAGCGCGTACCCGGGCAGTGGTAGACCTTCGACGTGGGATTGACCCAAACCGTCACCTCGCTTTTGCTCGTCTGGTGACTGCCTATCGTCTGTCGCGGGACGTTGGCCAGCGGCTTCCACACCGCTCGTTTCGACTGGCGTCGGCGCGGACGCAGGTCCGCACGAACGGCCGTACGCAGCCCGATTGCCGCTCTGCTGCGCCTCGGATTCCGTCATGTACTCGCCGCGCGCGGTGTTCCCGTAGTAGCGGGTGCCAGGGCAGTGGTAGACGCGCGAGCTGCTGTTCACCCAGACTCGCATCGGGACCGACGCCGCGCTCACCGCTGATTGCTCCGTGGAGGGCTGTCCCCAAAGGCCGCGACCCGCCTCACGCGCCTCACGCTCGGCGCCCCGGAACTCCTCCATGTGGCGGAAGGGATAGTTGAGATATGCGTGCGCGTACCCCTGACGCACCATTTCGAGATTCACGAAGGAATCATCAGGAAGGTAGAGATACGCCAACGTGCGGCCATACTTGTCGAACCGCTGCGTGTCGTATTCGACGCGGACGGGCTGCCCTTGCACGAGCTGGCGGAGAAATGCGGTGGCTTCCATGCCGAACGCCTGAACGGGCTTGCGCGGGTCCACCGTCTCGGGGGTATCGATCCCGATGAGACGCACGGTTCCGACGTTGCGGAGCACGAGCGTATCGCCGTCAACCACTCGCACGACCTGGACACTCTCAGCCGCGCCGGCTGCCGAGAGTGCGCGCGGAGAGAGGCTACACAGCAGAAGAGCTGAGACGAGCGTCGCCGGAACAACGAATCCCTTGCGGCCGGACGACAGCCGTTGAAGCATTGGCTGACCTCATGAATGCGCGGACGGCGATGTGCCACCCTGCACCGTGAGGGTACCGAACTCGCTGCACTGTCGGGATAACCGGGAAGGCCAGATCGCACTCCTCTGGCGCGAGGAGTCAATCATCTGCCGCGGAGCGTCTCGCTCCGCAATCTGGCGGCGGTGTGGTGAGAGCGGTCAGGCCTCTCTGAACGCTTGTGGCGTCCGACCGGTCCACCGCCGGAACGATCGGTGGAACACCGATGGTTCGGAATACTGCAGAAAGAACGCGATGTCGCCGATGTTCAGGCTGCGATCCTGAAGCAAGGCACGCGCGAAATCACGTCGGACGTCATCGAGAATCTGACGGAATGACGTGCGCTCCTCGGCCAGGCGGCGGGTCAGCGTCCGCCGGCTGACCGCAAGCGCAGTGGCGACTGCGTCGAGCGTCAGGACCGACTGCCCCAGATGCTCGACCAGCAGGCGGCGGACGCGTGTGCTCATGGCGCCGGCGCTCGCCCGGTCTCGAGCTCCCAGCGCGTTCTCGAGCCGGCGGCGGATAATCCCCGCGAGCGCCGCATCGGCGTCGCGCATGGGACGTGCCGCATCGGCCGCGCTGAGGCTCATCGAGCTCGAACCGGCGGCAAAGCGAACACGTCCGTGGAAGAACCGCCGATGCTCCGAAATGTCGTCCGGTGCAGGATGAGCGAAGCTGACGCGGAGCGGAGTGATGTCCGCTCCCGTACAGTCACGCGCGAGCTTGAGCGCCACGGCCAGCGCGAATTCTGCCCGTGCCGGGTACAACGGGGTCGTGGCGGTGTCGTGGACCAGAAACAACAGGCCTTGTTCCTTGCGGTGGGTCCGCGCCGCCACCCGATCGCTCAGCAGACGCCCATAGCGCGCCAGACGATCGAGCCCTTGTCCGAGCGAGGGGCTCGATCGCAGCGCGTACTCGATGAGGTCGAGCGCGCCACGAGGCAGCGACTCGGCGAGATGGACGCCGAGCGCGTCATCCCGTGTGAGGGTCGCGGCAAGCCTCCACGCCGTCTCGGCCGCCGCCTCGGCGACGCGGACGCTCGGATCCAGGAGCCTCGTCCGGCCGACGAGGCGGCGAATCGGCGACGCGTTTGCGCCGCGGCTTTCGACCCATGCGATGAGGTGCGGCAGCAGCCAGCCTTGTACGGAGGGCGCGATGACCGCGCGTCCGGGCCTCCCGGCCGCACCTTCAGGCCGTCCGGCTGCCCTCGTCGCTTTCGAGCGAGCTCGCCCCTCAATCGTGCTCATCTCGCGTCCGCCATTCCACGGCGCCTGAACTTGGCTCTGTTCAAAGGGGCAGTATCGCTCCCTTCGACGAAATTGCACGCGCTACGGGCTACAGGCTGCGGGCTACGGGCCTGAGGGGCTACAGGCCAGCGATCCGTTCCAGGCCCGAGCCCGTTTCGCCGGCTCAGCGGCGCGTGGCCCGTAGTCCGTAGTCCGTAGTCCATAGGTCCGTAGTCCGTATTCCGTAGCCCATCCATATTGTCGATTCCATCCACCAGAATCCAATCTGTTGAATGGAACTCCCGCCTTGACAGGAGCCGGCGAGCGTGCGATATCTGCCGCACACCACGCGCATCACACGTGTCGTCTCGCGGGCGCGGCCGCCCGGCTGCCCTGCACGCCTCGCCACCAGGCGCCCTGAAACGACCAGCTGGAGGAGGACCGAGATGAGAAACGGCTCGCCGTATCGCGTCGGGGTCGCGGCGACCCTCGCCTTCCTGATCGCCTTGATCGTCAGCGCCACCTCGTCGGCCCAGGTCGCGCGATCGCAGTTCAACGGCACGGTGACCGACACGGCGGGCGGCGTGCTCGTCGGTGTCACCGTGACCGCGACCAACATCGACACCAACGTCGAGTCGACGACCACCACGACCGACGCCGGTGTCTACGTGATCCCGTACCTGCCCAACGGGCGATACAAGGTGGCGCGTGACGGCTGCCGGGTTCGGTCCCGCCGCGGCCAACGACGTCACGCTGCACGCGGCGCAGACGTTGACGCTCGATTTCAAGCTCGGGCTGGACACCGTCACCGAAGAAGTGACCGTGGCCGCACCCGTGATCGAGACCGGCACGGCCGAGATCGGCCGCTACGTCTCGAAGAAGGAGTACGAGACGTGGCCGGTGCCGGTCTCGGACGGGCAGCGCCAGATCCAGCAGTTCATCTTCTCGAGCCTGCCCGGCTCGACCGGCAACACGTTCGAAGGATCGATCAACGGCGGCCGCAACTACTCGCACGAGATCCTCATCGAGGGCATGCCCGCTCGGCCGCAACCTGCAGGGCGGCAGCAACAACGAGATGTCGCCGCCGACCGAGGCGGTCGAGGAGTTCAAGCTCCAGACGGGGACGCTGGGCGCCGAGTTCGGGGGCGGCCAGACGGCAGTCGCCAACTTCGTCGTCAAGTCGGGAACCAACGAGTTCCACGGGTCCGGCGCGATCTACCTGCAGGACTCGTCGATGGACGCCAGGCCCTTCGTGGCCAAGGCGCTGGGCCAGAACCCGCCGGTGCGGGAGTTGCAGAACTGGGCCGTCGCGATGGGAGGCCCCATCACGCTGCCGAAGGTCTACAGCGGCAAGAATCGCAGCTTCTTCTACGTGACCTTCGAGCAGACGAACGCCGAAGAGCAGACCTCGACCGCGTTCCGCACGCTGCCGACGCGCGAGTTCCAGAACGGCGATTTCTCGCGGCTCTACGATCCGGCCTACACCGGTGACGCGCGCTCGGGAACGGTCCTCGGCACCGACGCCCTCGGGCGTCAGGTGCGGTTCGGCCAGATCTACGATCCCCGCTCGACACGCACGGTCGATGGCCGGGTCGTGCGGGATCCCTTCCCGAACAACCAGATTCCGCGGGCGATGTGGGACGCCGTCGCGCGCAACACGCTCGAGATGGGCCTGTGGGACGCGCCCGAGCTCGATCGTCTCCTCAACAACCAGTCGATCCTGTCCACCTGCTGCCCGGTCTTCGAACAGAACACGCTGGCGATGAAGTTCGACCAGGTCCTGGCCACCAGCCACCGGGCGTCGTTCTACGTGAATCGCGAGTGGCGGACGCGGAACAATTCGGCCAACGGGCGCTACGGTCCGCCGCCGGGCCAGCCCACGAACCTGTATCAGCTCCAAAAGACGCCGAGCTGGCTCTTCAGAGGTTCGGAGAACTGGGTCATCAACGACCGGCTGCTGCACCGCTTCGCGTTCGGCTACAACCGGTTCGAGAACAACAACCGGAGCGTCCACTTCAACCAGGGCTGGCCGTCGCGCATCGGCCTGACGAACCAGCCGGACACGACGTTCCCGCGGTTCGCGTTCACGAGCGGAGCGCGCTATTCTGGGTGGAATGGGCTCGACCGGAATCTACGGCTCGACCGCTCGCGGCCTCAGCTACGAGGGCAGCACCATCGTCCAGGACGATCTCACGATCATCAGCGGCCGGCACAGCATCAAGACCGGCTTCGAGGGGCGCTTCTACTACGTGGACAACGAGAACGCTGACGCCACGGCGTCCTACAACTTCCTGTCGGCCCAAACGAACCTGCCGGGGTTCGATCAGACCACCGGCCACGCCTACGCGAGCTTCCTGCTCGGCGCCGTCGCGACGTCGAGCCGCACCGTGCAGGCCGTCAACACCGACTACAACCAGCGCGATTTCGCCTTCTACGTGCAGGACGACTTCAAGGTCAGCTCGAAGCTGACGCTCAATCTCGGGCTGCGCTGGCAGATCCTTCCCGGGATGTACGAGAAGAACGGGTTCGTGACCAACGGCGACCTCACGCTGCCCAATGCGGCGGCGGGCAACCTGCCCGGCGCCCTGCGCTTCGCCGATCAGGAGGGCCGGAAGACCTACATCGACACCTACTACAAGCAGTTCCAGCCGCGTCTCGGCATGGCGTACGCGATGTCGTCAGCGACGGCGATCAGTGCGGGTTACAGCTCGAGCAATCGGCCCGCCACCGCCTATAGCGGCGGCGACGACTTCGGCGGCCTCAATTCGACGGGCTACAACGGCTCGATCTCCGTCACGCGCGCCACGCAGGCCGACGCCGAACGCCCAGGATCCGGTCATGTACCTGAGCGAGCCCTACCCGAGATTACACGGGCGACGCTGCCGAACTACGATCCGGCGCTGCTGAACAACCAGAACCTCACTCAGGTCCTCACGGGTGACGAGGCCAAGCGCGAGCAGTACCACAACTACAACGTCACCGTCCGGCAGCAGCTCCCGGCCAGCTTCTCGACGACGATCGCGTTCATCGGCGCGCAGGGCCGGCGGCTGCCCGGCCTGACCTGCTCGGCCGGTGGGTGCGGCGGTCGACAGCGAGATCAACCGCATGCCGTTCGGGGCGATCGATCAGTACGGCGACCTGCTGTTCAGCTCGCTCTCGAGCCAGCCGCAGCTCGGGATCGCCGTGCCCTACCCGGGCTTCACCGGAACGGTCCAGCAGGCGCTCAGGCCGTACCCGCAATTCACGGGCGTGCAGCTATCTGAACGCCTTCAGAGGGAAGACCCGTTACAACTCGCTGCAGACCACCGTCGAGCGCCACTTCCGAAGTGGCTTCGCGCTGCTGACGGCCTACACGTGGTCGAAGACCGAGGACACCGTGCTGCAACAGGACGGGTCGGGTGACGAGTGGGCGCTCGCCTCGGGCCGGCATTTCCCGCACTTCCTCAAGGTCACGTGGATTTACGAGCTGCCCATCGGACCCGGCAAGGCCGTCGACGTGGACGGCGTGCTCGGCCAGATCGTCGGCGGATGGACGCTGACCGGCATTCACAACTACCGGAGCGGCTCGACGCTGTCGGTCTTCGACAGCCGCCTGAACGGCGCGGGCTACCCACTTCGTCCCGACGTCGTGGAGGGAGTGGATCAGGTCATCTACGATGGATCGTCGGTCGATCTCGCCCGCGGCACGCCGTACCTGAACCCGGCCGCCTTCGCCACCCAGCCGTTCACGGCACAGGGGATTCCCGCGCGCATCGGCACGGCGCCGGCGATTCTGCTCGACACGCGCGGGCCGGCGTTCTACTCGGAGGACTTCGGCCTGCTGAAGCGGGTATCGGCGGGAGGGGCGCGAAGCGTGGAGTTCCGGGTGGACCTCATCAACGCATTCAACCGATCGGGTCTGGCCGGCCCGAACACCGACCTGGCGAGCGTCGGACTTCGGGCAAGATCTCGGCGTGGGCTCGGGCCCGCGGCGGACTTCGAGCTGCTGTCGCGTGCGGAGGCTGACAGTTCGGCGGCTGCGAGTCTTCTGGCGCCGGCCGCCCTCAGCGGCCGGCGCACGCAGCCCTTTCGCCTCGCTGCGATCAGCCGGTCCTGTCGGACCGGCTGGCAGCTCGGCGGCTGCGGTAGTGGGATGCGGGCCGAATGAAGACCGCTCTCCTGCGCACCACGCTACGCGCCTCGATGTAGCCTGTAGCCATGTGGGAGCTCGCGCTGATACTTCTCGCGACAGGCGAGCCGTGTCAGAGCCTCCTCTCCTCCGCCCGGCAAACCTACGAAGGACGCCAATACCGCGAAGCGAGTGCGCTCTTCTCGCGCGCGGTCGCCGAGTGCGGCGCCACCGAGCCCGTCCTCCTGGGCCTCGCTCAGTCACAGCTCCTCGCCGGCGACGTGAACGAGGCGCTGGCCACGCTCGATCGCGTGCTGGCGCTGAACGCCGCGAGCGTGCCGGCGCTCAAGGTCCGCGCGAAGGCGCTCTATCTGGCGGCGCGCGATCGCGAGGCCGAAGACGCGCTGCGCACCGCCGCCGCCCTGGCCCCGGGCGACGCGGAGATTGCCTACGACCTGGGGCGGATCTTCTACCAGGAGGGTCGCCACCCTCAGGCGGCCGACGCGTTTCGCCGCGCCATCGCCATCGATCCGCGCGCCTACAAGGCCTGGGACAATCTCGGCCTCGCGCTCGAGGCGCTCGGCGAGCCCGATCAGGCCACGCGCCACTACCTCAAGGCGATGGAGATCGCGCAGGCCGACCAGCCTCTGTACGACGTCGTCTATGCGAACTACGCCGACCTGCTCATGAAGCAGGGGGCCTACAGGCAGGCATTCGACGCGGCGGCCGAGGCCGCGCAGCGCAACCCGCGCGATCCCCGCAATTTCTTTCTCACCGGCAAGGCGCTCCTGAAGCTCGAGCAGCCCGACGTCAGCCTCAAGTGGCTGACCCAGGCCATCGCGCTGGACCCCGACTATCCTGAGCCGCACTACCTGCTGGCGCAGGCCTACCGCAGCCTCGCCCGGCCGGACGACGCCGCGCGCGCCCTGAAGGGGTTCGAGGCGGCCTCCGCGCGCGCGCCCAAAGTTCGCCGGTAGGGGGAACGCGGAGCACCCCTGACCCGTAACCCACGGCGAGGGCACCATGACGACATTCGGCAGGGACGTGCGGCACGGGATTCGGCAGCTCGTTCGCGCACCGGGGTTCTCCCTCGCCGCGATCGGATCGCTCGCGCTCGGGATCGGCCTGACGACGACGCTCTTCAGCGTCGTCAACGCGGTGCTCCTGCGGCACACGCCGATTGCGTCGCCAGACCGCCTCGTCGAAATCTACTCGGGCGCGACCGACTTTCCGCAGCTCACCTCGTCATATCCCGACTACCGCTCGATCCGCGACGGCGCCGATGCCTTCGAAGACGTGGCGGCCCACTCGTTCGTGCGGGCGATCCTGTCGACGGGCAATCGTTCCCGGCTCGTCACCGGGGAGTCGGTGAGCGCCAACTACTTCGACGTGCTCGGCATCCACCCCGTGCTCGGCCGCCGCTTCGCGCGTGGCGAGGATGCCGCCCCGGGGGTCGCCGCGGTCGTCGTGGTCAGCCACGGATTGTGGCAGCGCCAGTTCGGGGGCGCGACCGACGTGGTTGGCCGGACGCTCACCCTGAGCGGCCGCCCGTACGCGATCGTGGGCGTGGCGCCGCGCGACTTCCCCGGCACCATCCCCGGCATCCCGACCGACTTCTGGGTGCCACTGACGATGATCGAGCAGTTCGAGTTCGCGGGCGTCCAGTGGACGATGGATAACGACCCGGGCGACACGCGGCTCGCTCAGCGCGGCTCGCGATGGCTGTTCCTGAAGGGCCGTCTGCGGGAGACGCGGACCATTGAAGAGGCCCGCAGCCAGGTCGACGCAATCTTCGCGGGCCTGCGCACCAGCCATCCGGACCTGCACAAGGACGTGCGGCCGAGCCTGGTGCCGGCGGCCGGCATTCGCTTCCATCCCATGCTCGACGGGTACGTGCGCGCGGCGAGTGCCGTGCTGCTCACCGCCGTGGGCCTCGTCCTGCTGATTGCGTGCGCCAACGTCGCCAACATGCTGCTGGCGCGGAGCACCGCGCGCGGCCGCGAACTGGCCATCCGGGCCGCCATCGGCGCCGGCCGGGGCCGCATCGTCCGACAACTCCTGGCCGAAGGCCTCGTCCTGGCCGTTGCCGGCGGGAGCGCGGGCGCGCTCATCGCGCTGTGGGCGAGCCGCGCCGTCTCGGGCTTCGGCACGAGCGTGTTCCCGATTCCCGTGGACTTCCAGGTCTCGCTCGACGCGACCGTGCTGCTCTTCGCGGTGGCACTCTCACTGCTGACGGCCGCGATCTTCGGCCTCGTGCCGGCCGTGTCGGCCTCGAAGATCGACCTCGTGACGGCGCTCAAGGCGAGCGCCGGCGACACGGGCGGCCCTCGCCGGCGCGTGACCCTGCGGCAGGCGCTCGTCGTGGGACAGCTCGCGCTGTCGCTCGTCCTGCTCGTCGCGGGTGCACTGCTGACCCGAGGGCTGCTCGCCGCGCGCGGCGCGGACATTGGCTACGATCCGGCGCCGATCGCGTCGCTGTCGTTCAATCTCCAGATGAACGGGTACGACCTCGATCGCGCGACGTCGCTCCGGCGGCGCGCGATCGAGACGCTGGGCGCGCTGCCCGGCGTCGTGGCGGTGTCGCATGCGTCGCGGCTTCCGCTCGCGCCCGACATCAACATGCAGGGTGTCAAAGTCCCCGGGCATCACGCGCCGGACGCGGAGGAGAGCGTGATCGACACCGTTCGAGTCGGCGACGGCTACTTCCGCGCGGTGGGCGTACCGATCGTCGCGGGCCGCGCGTTCAGCCCCGATGACGTCGATGGGAACCGGCTGGTGGCCATCGTCAACGAGACGATGGCGAGGCGTTACTGGCCGCGCGGCTCGGCGGTCGGCAGCCGGATTCACCTGAACGGCTTCGACCACCCGGCGCACGAGATCGTCGGCGTCTCGCGGGACCACAAGGTGCGTTCGGTGGGCGAGGATCCGCGCGCCTATCTGCACCTCCCCGCCGAGGCCTCGCAGACGATCGGCCTGATTGTGCGCACCAGCCTGCCCGCGGCATCGGCACTCCCCATGCTGAGGGATGCGCTGTGGCGGCTCGAGCCGGACATCGTGTTCACCGAAGACGAGTCGGCCGCGGCGATCGCGGCGGCGACGATGGCGCCCACGCGAATCGGCGCCGGGCTCATGGGCAGCTTCGGCATGCTCGCCCTGCTGCTCGCGGCGATCGGCCTCTACGGCGTCATCGCCTATGCGGTGAGCCTGCGCACCCGTGAAGTCGGCATCCGCCTGGCGCTCGGTGCGTCGCGCGGACAAGTGCTGCGGCAGGTGTTGTCGGAGGGCGGGCGGCTGGCGGCAGCCGGGCTCGCGCTGGGAACGATCGCGTCGATCGGCGTCGGCCAGATTCTCTCGTCGCTCCTCTATGGAGTGAGCCGGTTCGATCCGGTCGCGTACGGCGCGGCCACGGCGCTGCTGCTGGGCGTCGCGATCGTCGCCAACCTGGCGCCAGCCTTCGCCGCCGCACGCATCGATCCGCTCCGCGCACTCCGGCGCGAGTGAGGCGCCGTCGTATCCTTACCGCCCATGACCCACGCGATTGCGTCGGCCATCGTCGCCGGCATCCTCGTCGCTCAAGCCGCACCGGCTGCCAGCCGGCCGTTCAAGGGGGTTGCCCAGGTCATCCCGGGCACGGTCGAAGCCGAGAACTTCGACGACGGCGGCGAGGGCGTCGCGTACCACGACCGCGAGCCCGAGAACCAGGAAAAGAAGCGGCCAGCCTACCGCGAGAGCGGCGTCGATCTCGAATGGCGGGCGGCGGCCACCCAGGAGTACAACCTCGGCTGGACGCGCGCCGGTGAATGGCTCGTCTACACCGTCGACGTGCGCGAGGACGGCGACTATCGTCTCGAGATGTCCGTCGCGTCCGCCAAGCCGGGCGGGACGTTCCACATCGAGTTCGACGGCGTGGACAAGACCGGCCCGATCGCGATCCCCGACACCGGCGGCTGGGCACATCTCCAGCCGCTCGTACACGACCGCGTCCGCCTCGGCGCCGGGCGCTTCGCCATGAAGGTCGTGATGGATGCGGAGGGACCGTCCGGCAGCATCGGGGACATCGACTACTTCCGCTTCGTGAAGCGCTGACGGACCGGTCAGATTTCTCCAATCGAGCCTGGTGCCGCGCGAGTACCATCGCGTCGGAAGTGTGTCCTGTCCGGCACTTTGGGCTGGCCGATGGGCGCGGCTGAAGCCGGCCACTGCGGTCAACCAATGGCTGTGGACCGGGGTTCGCTGAAGCCGACATACGTCAACCAAGGGCTGCCGGAGGCCCGGCTGGTGTTCCACCGATTACGAGCGCGCAAAGAGTGGCAGTTCTTCGCCGTCCTGCCCAGAGCCGATCGGCCGCTGGCCATCGCGTGGTGGCTGGTGCTGGCGCTGCGCGGCGTTCTGCCCGCATTCTTCGCGGTTTCCATGGGCGTGCTCGTTGGCGCGGTGCAGCATGGCGAGAGTCTGGCCTGGCCGCTCGCGTTCACGGGCACCGTGTTCGTCCTGCTGCAGGTACTCGCGCCAATCCAGCAGGCCGTCGGCGCCAACCTGGGAGATCGGACCGCGGCATGGCTCTACGACCGCCTGACGGCTGCGTGCGTGCAGCCGCCGGGCGTCGGCCATCTGGAAGATCCGGCGCTCGCCAGCGACCTGACGGCGGCCCGCGACTTCGACCTCGGCATGACCGGCCCGCCGCTGTCGATCTCGATGGACTTCATCGCCGACGGGCTGGTGGGGATCATGGGCGGCCTCGCCTGCGCGATCGTGCTCGCGGCCTTCGCCTGGTGGGCGCCCCTCGTGCTGGTCGGAGCGTGGCTCGCCACGCACTGGCTGCTGCGCGAGAGCGCCGTGTGGCGCGACCGCAACACCGAGGAGGTCCGTGGCGCGCAGCGCGACGCCGACTACGCCTACCGCCTCGCGGTCGATCCGGCGCCGGCGAAGGAGCTGCGGCTCTTCGGCCTGGCAGACTGGACGCTCGAACGCTTCGTCGAACGCCGGACCCGCCTGCAGGCGCTCCAGTACGCGGCGACCCGTCTGCGCGAGCGCCCGCTGATCTGGAGCCTGCTGCTCGTCGTGTCGGCGAACGTGTTGGTGTTCTGGTCGATCGCGGGCGCCGTCACCGACGGCCGTTTGTCGCTCGCCGAGGTCGTGGCGTTCGCCCAGACCGCGATTGGCACTTCGATGATTGCCTTCGGCGGCTTGAGCTGGGCGCTCGACGGATCCGCTGCACCGGTCGGCGCGAGTCTCCGACTCGAGGGCGCCATGGCGCCTGTCGGGGCCCTCTCCGCTGGCCAGCGACCCGCAGAGGGCCTCCCCGCACGCGAGATCCGCTTCCGTGACGTGTCGTTCGCATATCCAGGCGGCGCCACGCGTCCTCGATCACTTCGATCTCACGATCCCCGCCGGGTCGTCGCTCGCCATCGTCGGCCAGAACGGCGCCGGCAAGACCACGCTCGCCAAGCTGCTCTGCCGTCTGTACGACCCCCAGTCCGGAGCGATCGAGATCGACGGCGTCGATCTGCGCGAGCTGTCGCTCGACTCGTGGCGCCGGCGTTTGACGGCGGTCTTCCAGGATTTCATCCGCTTCGAGCTGCCCCTCCGCGACAACGTGGCGCCGGCGGGCGCTGCCGACGCCGACATCACCGCGGCGCTCGACCTGGCTGGCGCGTCCGGCCTCGCCGGCCTCGACACGACGCTGGCCCGGGGCTACGACAACGGCACCGACCTGTCGGGCGGTCAGTGGCAGCGCATCGCGCTCGCGCGCGCGCTCTGCGCGGTCCGGCTGGGCGCCGGCCTCGTGCTGCTCGACGAGCCCACCGCGCAGCTCGACGTGCGCGGCGAGGCGGAGATCTTCGATCGCGTCCTCGCCGCCACCCGCCACGCGACCACCATCCTCATCTCGCACCGCTTCTCCACCGTACGGCACGCCGATCGCATCTGCGTCCTGGAGCACGGGCGCGTCGTCGAGCTCGGCACGCACGACGAGCTGATTGCCGGCAACGGGCGGTATCGGACGATGTTCGACCTGCAGGCGCAGCGATTCACCGCGACCGAAGACGAGGAAGGGGTGGTGTATGACGTCCTCGCGTGAGGCGCGCGAGGCCACTGCAGCGGCGCTCGATGCCCTGCCGCCGGCGCTGTCTTCGATGTGGCGCCTCTGCCGGCTCGGCTATCGTCACGAGCCGCGCCTGATGCTCGCGGCCTTCGTCCTGTCGCAGATTTCGGTGCTGCCCGACGCGCTCCTGGCGCTCTGGGTGACGCTCCTCGGCAAAGGCCTGCTCGACGGGAACACCGGACTCGTGCGGATGGCGGCCGTCGGGCTCGGCGTGTCGGCGGCGGCCACCTGGATCCTGCAGACCGTCAGCACGCGCGTCCAGCGGCGGTTCCGGGACAAGGTGACCATCGCGCTCGAATCGCACGTCGCACGCCTGCAGGCCTCGGTCGCGACGATTGCGCACCACGAGCGGCCCGACTATCTGGATCGCCTCGCCATGTTGCGCGATCAGATCTTCGTGCTGGATCACATGTACATGTCGGTGTTCGCGACCTGCGGCTGGTTGATCCGCCTCGGCGTCACACTCGCGTTGCTCGTGTCGATCCACCCGGCGCTCGCGCTGCTGGCCGTGTTCGCGGTGCCGGCGGTCGTCATCTCGACCTGGCGGCCAGCGGTCGAGCGCGCGGCCTTCGAGCGCAGCGCCCAGGCCAATCGACTCGCCCGTCACCTGTTCACGCTGGCGACGACGGCTCCGCCTGCGAAGGAGGTGCGGGTCACGGGGATTGGCGCCCGGCTGGTCACCGCGCGGCGCGAGGCGTGGGAGCGCGGATATGCTGGCGTCTCGGCCGTCCGCTCGCGATCGGCGGTCTGGCACGTGCTGGGCTGGGCGGTGTTCGGCCTCGGCTATGTCGGGTCGGTGGTCTTCGTCTCGGCGGGGCTCGGCGCGCCTCCTGCCGCGGTGCTCCTCGTCGTCGCGGCGGGGGCCCGCCTCTCGGCCTACGTCGGCGCGACGGTGGCCGAGCTCGGATTCCTGCGCGGGTTCTGGATGGACGGGTCGCGGCGGCTGGCGTGGCTCGAGGACTACGTGGCGGCCGCCGAGACGCCGGCCAATCTCCCCGCTCCCTCGGCACTGCAACGCGGGATTCGGCTGGAGCGCGTGTCGTTCGCCTATCCCGGCACCACGCGCGCCGTCCTCGACGATGTCTCGCTCACCCTGCCAGCCGGCGCCGTCGTCGCCATCGTCGGCGAGAACGGCGCCGGCAAGACGACGCTGGTCAAGCTGCTCGCGCGGATGTACGAGCCGACCTCTGGCGCCATCTTCCTCGACGACCAGCCGCTCGCGAGCATTCGCGCACGGGCATGGCGCGAACGGCTGGCGGGCGCGTTCCAGGACTTCTTCCGCTTCGAGTTCCGCGCGCGCCACACAGTGGGCGTCGGCGATGTTCCACGTCTCGACGATGGGCCGGCGGTCGTGACGGCCGTCGAACGCGCGGGCGCGTCCGACGATGTCGCGCGGCTGAAAGAGGGACTCGAGACGCAGCTCGGACCGACCTGGCCGGGCGGTGTGGACGTCTCGTTCGGGCAGTGGCAGAAGCTGGCCCTGGCGCGCGGCTTCATGCGCGACCGTCCGCTGCTGCTCGTGCTCGACGAGCCCACGGCCGCCCTCGACGCCGAGACCGAGCACGCGCTGTTCGAGCGGTATGCGTCGGCGGCGCGCGGCGGCGGCGCCGACAGCTCGGGACGCATCATCGTGCTCGTTTCCCACCGGTTCTCGACGGTGCGGATGGCCGACGTGATCGTGGTCCTCGACGGCGCCCGCCTGGTCGAGATGGGCACGCACGAGGCCCTGATGGCGCGCAGCGGCCAGTACGCCGAGCTCTATCGCATCCAGGCCGCGGCCTATCGGTGACGGAGAAGGCTACGGGCTACTGGCTACGGGCTACGGGCTACGCGAAGGAACGGAGGTTCCATGACGCATCGACCTGACGACACGCACCTGTCCCGACGCCGGTTCCTGCAGACCACGAGTGCGGCGCTGGCGGCCACGCCGTTGACGTCCACAACGGCCACGACCGCGGCGGTGCAGGTTCCGGAGATCAAACTGCCGGAGATTCCCGGACGAAAGGTCGGATGGGCGCTGGTGGGCCTCGGCAGCCTGGCCATCAACCAGGTCATGCCGGCCTTCGCGAAATGTCAGCACAGCCGGCTGGTGGGCTTCGTGAGCGGACGCCCCGAGAAAGCAAAGCACCTCGCCCAGGTGTACGGCGTCGATCCGAAGCACATCTACGGCTACGACAACTACGACAGCCTCGCGGGCAACCCGGCCATCGACGTCATCTACGTCATCCTCCCGAACAGCATGCACGCCGAGTACACAATCCGCGCGCTGAAGGCGGGCAAGCACGTTCTGTGCGAGAAGCCGATGGCCAACACGCCGCAGGACTGCGAGCAGATGGTCGCCGCGGCGAAGGCCGCCAGCCGAAAGCTGATGATCGGCTACCGCGTGCGCTACGAGCCGTTCAACCAGGCGCTGATCAAGATGGCCCGCGACGAGGCCGAGATGGGGCCGACGCGGGTCGTCCTGGCCGATGCCGGCTTCAACATCGGCGACCCGAAGCAGTGGCGGCTGCGCAAGGCGATGGCCGGCGGCGGCTCACTGATGGACATCGGCATCTACGCGCTCAACGCGGCGCGCTATCTCACCGGTGAGGAGCCGGCCGAGATCAACGCCATGATGCACTCGACGCCCGGTGACGTCCGGTTCACCGAGGTCGAGGAGAACGTCACGTTCCAGCTGCGGTTTCCGAGCGGGATTCTCGCCAACTGCACGTCGAGCTACGGCGTGGGTCTGGGGCGGTTCCGCGTCTTCAAGCCCCGCGGGTCGTTCGAGCTCGACCCGGCCTCGAGCTACACCGGGCTGCGGATGCGCGTCTTCCGCAGCGGCGCGATCGAGGAGCGTTCGCTCCCGCAGCGCGATCATTTCGCCGCCGAGATGGACCACTTCTCGCAGTGCGTGATCAACAACACCGAGCCGTTGACGCCGGGCGAGGAGGGACTCAAGGACCTCAGGGCAATGATGGCCATCTACGAGGCCGCGCGCACCGGCCGGACGATCAAGCTCTGACGGCGCGGTCGCGGCCGGTCCGGAGCGGGCCTCGCCGCCAGGTCCGGCTGAAGCCGGAGCTCACTTGTGTTGGTGATGTGGCGCAGGCCTTTAGGCCTGCCCGGTGCCCGCGTTGGCCGGGCTGCAGCCCGGCGCCACCTGCCGGGCCCGTCGTCAACACAATGACTCCGGGCTAGAGCGACTTCAAGGACTGGACGAGATCGTTCTTCTGCGGCTCGGTCAGTCCAAGTTTGAACAGGCCGTCATAGTGGTTCACCACCGCGCGCAGAGTGGCGAAGCGGCCGTCGTGATAGTAGCCGCCGCGTTCGTGGGTCCACAGGCCGGCCAGCGGCGCCGTCCGGTAGCGCTCGTCCGGCGATCGCATCGCCTGGAAGTCGTCGATCCCGATTTCCTGCGGCGTGTGCATGTTCCACCCGGGCTCGGTGAACATCGGCGGCACGTGGCACCGGGCGCAGGCGGCGGTCCCCGTAAAGAGCGCCTTGCCGCGCGCGGCGGCGCGCGAATCAAACGAGCCGTGTGGCGGCCGGGGGGCGTCGAGCGCGAGCTGGTAGACGTGCAGCGCCGGCAGCTTGTCCGACACGAGATCCTCGGCGGGCCGGAGATCGCCGAACCCTTCCCGCGCGGCAATCGGGAACTTGACGCTGTCGTTCAGCCGCGGGTCCCAGAAGCGGCCGCGCCCCTTCATCTCCAGATTTGCGACGAACGCATTCCAGTGCGTCACCGATCCCCAGCCGGTCCACGTGTGCAGGTTCACGCCCGCGAGACCGAAGGCTGGCGGAATCAACGTGGCCGAGGGGCCGCCGTCTGGCCGGCTCGTCTTTCCGTCCATCAACAGCGCCGCATCGAACTTGCCAGGGCCCCAGCCGGTCACGACCGTGCGCACGGTCGCTTGATCGGTGCCGAGCAGGGCGGCCACCGACGACAGGTCGGGTGCGAGCGCGATGATGGCGCCGACGTCGAGGTCGCGGTTCGCCCACCCGTCCAAGCGATGACCGATGCCGGTCGCGAGGGCATTGTCCACGACCGAGTGGCACAGGGCGCAGGTGATCCCGACTGACGAGAGCGTACCGGCCTGATCGAACCGTCCCTTGATGCCGACGACCGCGTCCAGCTTCAGCAACGCCACGGTGGTCGCGGGCGCGTCGAGGTCCACTTCGCCGCGCCGCAGCTTGCGCGCGAGATCGGCGGGAATCGCGTTGACGTCCACCTTCAGGCCGATGCTCAGGGCCGCCTTCGGGCTGACGCCCGGACCGACGCCGCCGAGCGCCGCCCCGGCGATGGCGCGGTGCAGGCCGAGCGTGTCGCCCCAGAAGGCCTCGTCGCCAAACGTCTCGTGACGGAAGATCTGCCGGCCGCGTCTGATGTCCGACAGGGCGTGGACCTCGGTCTTCAGATCCAGCGTCCGCTGCGAGACGATCTCCCAGTCGCTCGCGGCCGCGACGATGCCGACGATCGCCGTCGTCAGCGGTATCGCCCACCAGAGCGCACGTCGCAGATTGGAGTTCGCAGACATGGCTGTCCCCTCTCGCGGCTCTTCCGCAGCGTCGGCCACTCGCCGAACACAGGTCTCGCCCGCTGCGGTCCTCTCGATTGGAGGCACAGCGGGGGATTTGGTGACAGGGTTCGGCGACTAGGGGATCGGCGACTCGGCGACTCGGCGGACTGGGGCTGGGACTCGGGCGACTGGGGGACAGCGGCCGGGCGAAGCCGAGCCGTGAGTCCACTGAGCCCGAAGCTGCTCACTTGTGTTGGTGATGTGGCGCAGGCCTTCAGGCCTGCCCGGGCCCGCGTTGGCCACCTTGGCGGGCCCGTTGTCAACACAAGTGAACTCCGGGGCTAGAATCCGTGTGTCGAAGGGAGACCCTGATGACTCGACTCTGGCTTTGTTGTCTCTTCCTCGTCCCGCTGGTTGCGCGCGCGCAGACCCAGGCGCCCGGCGGCGCCGTGGCCCTCTTCGATGGCCGGACGTTTCAGGGCTGGGAGGGCGATACGGTGAAGACGTGGCGGATCGAGGACGGCGCGCTCGTCGGCGGCTCGCTGACCGAAGAGGTGCCGCGCAACGATTTCCTGGTGACGACGCGGCAGTATGTCGAATTTCGTCCTGAGCCTGAAGTTCAAGCTGGCCGGCACCGAAGGGTTCGTGAACGCCGGCGTGCAGATCCGCAGCCAGCGCGCGAAGGATCCCGCGTACGAGATGGTCGGGTATCAGGCCGATCTCGGCGACAAATACTGGGGCAGCCTCTACGACGAGTCGCGGCGGAAAAAGGTGCTCGCCGAAGGCGACGTGGCCGTGGTCGCCAACACACTGAAGCGTGGCGACTGGAACGACTACGAAGTTCGATGCGAAGGCCGGCGCATCCGGATCGCGCTGAACGGCCGGCAGACGGTGGACTATACGGAGCCCGACGAAGCCATTCCGCAGTCGGGGTTCATCGGGCTCCAGATCCACGGTGGCGGCAAGGCCCAGGTCTCCTACAAGGACCTCACGATCGAAGTCCTGCCCTGACCACGGGGTCCGGCTGAAGCCGGACACTACGTTCAAAACCTCAACGTTCAAACCTCGTATCGTTCGCGTCCAAACCGCCACGTCCGAACCCAGTCGTCCGAGACGTGGCGTCGAATCCTGGCTTCGAATCCTCAACCCGTAGTGTCCGGCTTCAGCCGGACCCCCGACCCGGGCCGCCTTCCTGACCGCCACAGGGGCAAACTGTACCGATTCGGGGCCGGCCAGCGTTACTCGGAATGGACTACTCTCTCCGGCGGCAGGCCAGCCCGGCCGCCCCGCCGCCCGCAGGAACGCAGGATATGGCTGACCGTTCGGCACTCAGGGATGTCGTGGAGTCCGTCGCCGACGGACACGAAAGCGCGGACTGGGACGCGCTCGAGGCCCGCGCCGACGACGACCGCGATCGGTCGCTGTTTCGCCAGCTGCGCATCCTCGCCAAGATCTCGTCGGTTCATCGTTCGGCGGACGATCTGGAGCCGGTCGAATCAGGACCGAACCCACCCGAGGCGCACACGCTCGAGATCGGCCAGGCACCGGTGGGCGACGGGAAGCCCCCGGCGGCCAAAGAGCGAAGGCCGGCGGCGGCCGCGGCGCCGCGCCATCTGCCCGCTGTCGGCGGTCCGGTCCGCCAATGGGGCGCGCTCACCCTGCTCGAGAAGGTGGGCGAAGGCAGCTTCGGTGAAGTCTACCGGGCCTTCGACACGGGCCTTCATCGCGAGGTCGCGCTCAAGCTCCTGCACGAGGGTCAGTCGCCGGCGCGCCAGTCCGCGCGCGTCCTCAAGGAAGCGCGGCTCCTCGCCCGTCTCCGTCATCCCAACGTCGTCATCGTCCATGGCGCCGAGCAGCACGACAACCGGGTCGGCCTCTGGATGGAGTTCATCCACGGCAGCACGCTCGAAAAGCTGCTGAAGGTGCATGGGCCGTTCGCAGCCGGCGAAGCCGCACGGATCGGGCAGGAGCTCTGCCATGCGCTCGCCGCGGTCCACGCCGCCGGCCTCGTCCATCGGGACATCAAGGCGCAGAACGTCATCCGCGAGACCGGCGGCCGTGTCGTCTTGATGGACTTCGGCGCCGGGGAATGGCGGGATCGTGCCGCGCGCGGACCGAGCCGCCTGACCGGCACGCCGCTCTATCTCGCCCCCGAGGTGCTCGACGGCGGGCGTGCCACGGCCCGCAGCGACATCTACAGTCTGGGCGTTCTCCTCTACCACCTCGTCACCAACGCCTTCCCGGTCACCGGCGCGTCGCTCGACGACCTGCGCCACGCGCAGCGCGAAGGCAAGCGCACGCCGCTCGACGATGCGCGGCACGATCTGCCCGATGACTTCGTCCGCACCATCGAGCGGGCGATCGATCCCGATCCGTCCAGGCGGTTCTCGAGCGCCGGCGCGATGCTGTCGGCACTGCGGCCCGACTATCGGGGACGCAGCGCGGGCTGGACCGACAGGATTCAGGGCTGGGTGCGAACGCTCCGGACGAACCGTCGGGCTCAGGCCATCGCGGCGTCGATGCTGGTCGTGTCGATCCTCGGCGGCGTGATGCTGTTCCGATCCCTGCCGCGCGCCACCGCCCCGATTCCCGTCAGGTCGATCGCGGTCCTCCTCGACGGCGCCCCCGCCAGGGAGTCGGCAGTGGTCGCGGCCGGCTTCGCCGAGGGACTGACGGCCGCACTGGCCAAGATCGAGACCCTGAACGTGGCGCAATGGTCCACGACGGCCTCGTTTTCCGGTCAGGGGCCCGAGGCCGCCAGCGCCGCGCTCGGGGTAGACGCCATCGTGGCGCTGCAGGTCATTGTCAAACCGCCGCCGGCGGGCAGTCAGGCGATCGACGTGCGTGCCCGCATCCTGCGGCGGAACTCGCGCGCCGCCGCCGTCGAGACGATCTCCGGCTCCCTCTCGCAGGTGGCGCCGCTCCAGGCCTCGCTCGCCCTCGCCATCGCCAGGCAATCGAACGTCACCGTGTCGTCGCGCGACCTGAACCGGCTGCAGCGGGGCGCGCGCCCGATCAACCCGGACGCCTACATCGAATACGTGCAGGGCATCCAGCGGTCGCTCCGCAGGGACGAATCCGGGTTGCGCACGGCGGTCGGTCACTACGAGCGCGCGATTCGTCTCGATCCCCAGATGGCCGCCGCGCACGCGGCGCGATCGGAAGCCTACAGCCTGCTGCGCGGCAACTTTGGCGCCTTCCCGGCGCAGCTGGCCGCCGACGCCGCGGTCGGCGCGGCGATGAACGCGCTGGAGCTCGACGACACGCTCGTCGATGGCTGGGTCTCGCTGGGATTCGCCCGCTTCTACCTCCACTGGGACTGGCCCGGCGCGGAGCAGGCGTTCCGCAAGGCGATTGAGCTCAACCCGGCGCATGCGACCGCGCGCCACTATTACGGCAACTTCCTCAACGCCATGGGCCGCCAGGACGAGGGGTTGCAGCAGCGGCAGCTGGCGCGCGATCGCGACCCGAACTCGCTCGTGTTCATGCGCGGGGTCGCGTGGAACTACTTCTACATGCGGCGATACGCCGAGGCGGCGCGCGAGCTCGAAGCGATTGCCGCCGTCGATCGCGACAATGCGTCGGTGAACTCGCTGCTCGCCCGCGCCTACTACGCCCTCGGCCGCCACGACGAGGGCATCGCGCTGCTGCAGCGCGTCATCGCGACGCAGGGTCCGACGAGCTACATCGAGAAGCTGGCGTTCGGGTTCGCGGCGGCCGGCCGCGAGGCGGAGGCGCGCGCCCTCCTGCGCCGCATGACGGAGATGTCGCGTACCACCTACATCAAGCCGTATGATGTCGCGCTGGTCCACGCGCAGCTCGGCGAGCGCGACGCGGCGCTGTCGCTGCTCGAGGAAGCGTACGACCGGCGCGATTCGACGATCGTGAGCCTGAAGGTCGATCCGCGTCTCGACCCGGTCAGAGGCGATCCCCGGTTCGAGCGCCTCCAGGCGCGGATGGGATACTGACGCGGAAGCACCCCAGGAGGCAGACGCATGGCCAAGGCCACGAAGAAGACCGTTGTTCAGCACAAGCGCAAGGCCGTTGTCATCCGCCTGACCAAGGAAGAGGCCGGGGACATCGGCAAGATCCTCAAGGGGCTCAAGAGCGCACGCACGGCGAGCGCACGCGCGGCCGGCATCTCCGAGTCGCCCCCGGCGACCCGGTTCTTCAAGGCGATGCACAAGTCCGTGTGCGAGTCGCCACGCGCGTCAGGGGCACTCATCGTGGTCGACATCGAGGAGTGACGGGGGCGCGGCCTCTCCCCGGACCAGCGCAATGAGGCGTCGCCCCCCGGCTCCGGGTGCCGCCGACGGTGGCGGCGCCCCGTGGTACCGGCGGTCACCGACCGTCGTCTCGTACTGGAGGGGCCGCCAGCTCGTCTTCCACAACTACCGCTCGTCGGTCCAGGTCACCGGACCGCCGGTCGTCGCCGAGGTCCTCCACTACTTCGATCGCTGGCGGCGCGCCGACCGGCTCGCCGACGCCGTGCCGAGCGCGGCGCACCTCGTCGACCGGCTGGCGGATCAACAACTGCTGGAG
Organism: Vicinamibacterales bacterium; assembly: GCA_963834365.1. Lineage (GTDB taxonomy): Bacteria > Acidobacteriota > Vicinamibacteria > Vicinamibacterales > Vicinamibacteraceae > CAWJAP01. The sequence continues at coordinate 285,244 of CAWIBS010000035.1, forward strand.
CGATGGGAGGGCCGCGGGACGCCCCCGCGGCAGGACCCCGACGTCGGCTGGCGGCACTGGGAACCGGCCGCGGGGTTGTTCCACTTCTCGACCAAGGACCATTTCGACACCACCCAGGATCTCGAGGAGACCGAGCGGCGCGTCGTCGCCAGGCCTACCAGGACGAACTGGACGCCGCCGGGCCTGCGCCTGCGCGCCGACGCTGAGATTGCGCTCGAGCGGCCGACGCAGCCGAACGCGCTCGAAGCGGTGCTGGACCAGCGCCGCACGTGGCGCGAGTTCGGCGGCGAGCCGCTCGCGAAAGCCGACGTCGAGCGCCTCTTGTGGTGGGTCTGGGGCGTCCGCCGATGGCTGGCCACCGGCGAGGCGAGATATGCGCTGCGGTCGTCGCCGTCGGCGGGCGCACGACAGGTCCTGGAAGTGTACCTGGTGGCCGTCAGAGTGGCGGGCCTCGAGCCCGGCCTCTACCACTACGCCATCGATCGGCACAGCCTCACTCGCCTCCCGGGCCGCGTCTCCGCCCGCACCCTGCCGCGGTTCCTGCCGCGCCAGTGGTGGTTCCACGGCGCCGCGGCGTTGTGGGTGATGAGCGCCGTGTTTCCGCGCATGCAGGCACGGTACCGCGCCCCGCGGCACTATCGTTCCGTCCTGCTCGAAGCCGGTCACTTCTGCCAGACCTTCTGCCTCTCCGCCACGGCCCTCGGCCTCGCACCGTTCTGCACGCAGGCGCTCGCCGATCGGGTCGTCGAAGCGGCGCTGGGCATGGACGGGATCGAGGAGTCCGTCGTCTACGCCGCGGGCCTCGGCCCCAGGCCTCGTGGCGGGCAATGGCGGCCGTGGCCGGATCACGAGCCCGGTCATCCCTATCGACAGCCCCGGGCGCGCACGCCTGGCCGGCCCGCCAAACCCTCGCGTGGTGACTGAGGCACACCACGATCGATGAGCCGTCGGGGCCAGGACCGGACGCGGAAGCGCGACCGCACGACCGGTTCGAACACCGCTCCGCCACCAGGCCATCCACTCCGCGGGATCCACCGGCTCGCGGCTGCGACGCTCTCCGAGATGTGGCGCGCTGCCGCAGCCCCCGACCTCCAGGGCCCGCGCGCTGGCGATGCCGATCGAGTGCTTCGCGCACTGCTCTACCAGTCGCTGCAATCCATCCCCAACGAGCGGGCGCTGCGCGACCGGCTGCGAAAGAGCGCGACCGCGCGGTGGTTCATCGGGATCGATGCCACCGATTCTCTCTGGAGGGCGGGCACGTTCGGCCGAATCCGGGCCCGGCTGTTCGCTCGCGGCATCGCCCACGTCTTCATCCAGTCGATGCTGCGGCGCGCCGACATCGCGGCGCCGCTGCGCGATCCGCGCCTCGCCCCCGACGTGAAGCTGCTCGAGGCGTGGAGCGGCCCCGCGGTGTCGTGGCCGCCCGGCCTCGACGCGCTCGAAGTGCATTCGCTGCTGGTGCTCACCGAGCTGCCGGACGCGATGCGGCACTTGCCGTATCTCGAAGGCATCGGCGAAGGCGGACCGCTGGAGACGATTGTGCGGCGTCTCTCGAGCGAGCTGCCGGGACCGCTGACGGTGGTCTGCTGGTCGGACGCGATGGCCCTGGCGATTGCCCCGGTCAGTCGACGCACCCAGACAGGCGTCCTGCGGGTCGAGCCCGGCACGATGCTGACGCAGCTGACAGAGGCGGCGTCCTTACTGCACGCCGCGCACCTCGCGATTGTCGAACCCGCTGCGGCACTGCTGCCGGCCGGGCTGCTCGCGCGCCTGTGCGGGCACCACGTCGAGTCCGAGAACGATGTCACGCGGTCCGATCCCTTGCCTGCGGGCGCCCGCGCGGAGATCTTCAGCACGTCCTGCCTGCATCGCCTCCGGACGGAAGCGCCCGGGAACGTCGAGTTCACCCCTGGAGGTTGTCTGGACTGGGCGTTCGGCGTGGATCGTCTCCGGATGCGGCTCGAGGACCTGCGCCGGGAACGCGTCGCAGAGCCGATGCCCGCCGATCTCCCGCGGCACATCCAGGTGGACACGCGCGACGACTGGCGGCGGCTCGCAACCCCGTGCGTCGCCCGGAGGAAGCGGACGATCCGTGGGTCCGCGTGCGGGCATGGCGCAATGCCGTGTGGCGCGAGCCGGTCACACTCCGCCGCACGACGGGGAGGCGCGCCAGGTCGCCGCGGGTGCTGTTCGCGACGCCGAGCACCGCGTTTTCGGGTCCCGAGCGCATGTACGCGCGGCTGACCAACGGTCTGCTCGACCGCGGCATGGACCTCTGGGGCCTGCTCGTCCAGCCCGGAATGATCGCGAGCCTGGTGAAGCCGGCCCACCGCCCGCGCCTGATCAGCGACGGCGTCGAGTTCTCGCGGCCGACGCTCGCGTCGTTCGAATACTGCCTGAAGGTGATGCGGCGCGTGCGGCCTGATCTCGTTCACTGCAACGGGATCCCGACCTGGCCGGTGCTGGCGGCGGCCGAAGTGTGCCGGACGCCGGTGCTGCAGCACGTCCGGACCGCCGAGCTCGACGGGCTGGAGGATTGCCTGGCTGGCGCCGAACGCCTCATCGCCGTGTCGCGGTTCGTGGAGACCGAGCTCCTCAGGGCCGGCGCCAGCCCCGAGCGGATCCGCGTCTGCTACAACGGCATCGACACGGCCCACCTGCGGCGCAGCGCAGCGGCGCGGCGCGAGGGCCGGCGCCTGTTCGGCATCGCCCCCGAGGCCTTCGTGCTGCTCTGCATCGCCCGCTGCAGTCCTTCGAAGCGTCTCGAGGTCGTCATTCGGGCGTTCCACGATCTGGCGCGGACCGACCGCGATGCCCGGCTGCTGATCGTCGGCGAGATTGATGATGCCATCTACTACGAATCCCTGCGGCACGAGATTGCGGCGCGGCGGCTGGGCTCGCGCGTGCGCTTCGCGGGCGCGGTCGAGAACATCCGGGCCCTGCATGCGGCCAGCGACGCCTTGATGCTGGCCTCGGTGCGCGAGCCGCTGGGAAACGCGGTGCTCGAGGCCATGGCCATGCAGACGCCCGTGATCGCCTCGCGCTCGGGCGGCATACCGGAGATCCTCGACGAAGCCTGCGGCACTCTGGTCGCTCCCGGAGCCGTGCGCGAATTCGCCGCGGCGCTGCGGTGCGTGGCCAGGGGCGACGAATGGGTGCGGCAGAAGGCAAACCACGCGCGCAGGGTCGCCTGCCGTCGATTCTCCATCGACCGTCATGTCGAGGACATTCGACGGCTGTACCTCGAGGTAGCGGGCTGAGCGAGGAGACGGAATCTCTCGGGCTACGGGCTACGGGCTACGGGCTGCGGGCTGCGGGCTTCGGTCTGCGGTCTTCGGTCTTCGGTCTTTGGTCTTTGGTCCCTGGTCCCTAATCCCTGATCCCCGGTGGCTGATTCCTGAGGCCTGGTGCCTGCCCTTCGTAGTACCGAGCGAAGCAGCTGGTCCATCACCCGTGACGTGCGGGCGGCGGTCTCGCCGGTGCTCGGACACGCGCCGTCTCCATGCAGCGCGTCCACCACGGTCTGGATGAGCGGCTGCTGCACGTGCGCAGGGTGCGGGATCGTCAGCGTCTCCTCTCCGCCCGGCGTCTCGAGCAGGATCGGCCGATCGTCGAAGGTCGCATACGTGATGCGGCCGCGTGAGCCGATGATCTCCGTGCGATCGACGGCGCCGTGCGCCGTGAAGCACCAGAGGCCGCTCCCCCGCACACCGCTCGCCAGCTCGAACTCCGCGCTCACGAGATCTTCCGCCGCATAGTGGCCGCCCTGGTTGACGGCGGCGCCGGTGGCCTTCGCGATCGGCCCGAGGTAGAAGTCCACCAGATCCAGCATGTGCGACGCCAGATCGACGAACAACCCTCCACCCGCGATTGCCGGGTCGACGCGCCAGGGCGGCGGCCCCGCTGGCAGCTCGTGCCGCCGGCACAGCGAGATGGTGAACGCCCGGATCTCGCCGATCGCATCGCCAGCCAGGAGCCGTTCGATCTCGAGGAACCGCGGCAGCGCACGCCGATAGTAGGCGACGAACAGGGGCACGCCACGGTCCCGGCACGCCTCGACCATCCGCCCGCATTCCTGTCCGTCGAGAGCCATCGGCTTCTCGACGTAGACGGGTTTACCGGCCTGCGCACAAAGGAGGGTGTGCTCGAGGTGGGCGTTCGGCGGCGTGGCGACGTAGACCGCGTCCACCTCACGGTCGTGGACCAGGGCGTCCGCGCGATCGTACCAGCGTGGAACACCATGGCGGTCCGCATAGTCGCGTGCCAACGCGGCGGTGCGGCGCATCACGGCGACGAGCGAAGACCGCTGCGCCTTCGCGAACGCAGGACCGCTCTTCACCTCGGTCACGTCGCCGCAGCCGATGATTCCCCAGCGAATCACGGGCCTCGGTCTTCAGGGACGGCTGCTCGCCGTGGGTGCGGCCGTGAGCCTCGGCGGGATGACCGGCAGCAGGATGTGCGAGGGCCGCGCCGCATCGTGGTGGATCGTCTGCTGCGCGACGCGGATCTCGCTCGTCGTCCCGAACGGCGCGCCCGTGTTCGGGTTGCGGTCGAACTGCGGGAAGTGGCTGCTCGTCACGTGAACCCGGATGCGGTGGCCCTTGCGGAACGCGACCGACGTTCCCACCAGGTCGATCTCGAAGCGATAAACTTCCCCCGGTTTGAGCAGACGAGGCTGGCCGGGGCCATCCCGGTAGCGCGCGCGCACGATTCCCTCGGCCATGTTGTAGCTCGCGCCGTCGGGGTGCACGTCCACCAGCTTGGCCACGAAGTCCGTGTCCACTGCGTCTGACGACGCGTGCAGCACGACCTTGACCGGGCCGGTGACCTCGATCTCCTCGCCGAGGAAGTCGGAGGTATAGACGAGGATGTCGCGGCGGCTCTCGATCGACCGCTGATCCTGCGGACCGGCGGAGGTCGGCGTGCCGCAGCAGTTGTTGCCGCCGACCGACGGCACCGGGTCGTCGGGGTCGTAGCGGTAGCGATCGGATGAGGAGGCGTCGGTCGGCTTGTCCCAGGTGAGCCGGCCGTCGCCGCGATCGCTGTTGGCGGCGCCCCCGCTCGCGAGATACATCGGACGGTAGGTCGTCCTGGCCAGCGGATACTCGCGCTCGTACACCCACTCGTTGCGACCCATGACGAACAGCTTCACCGGCGGCTCGCTCGTGAACCCGTCGTCGATGTTCTTCAGGAAGTAGTCGTACCAGCGCAGCTGGATGGCGAGCGCTTCCACGTTCGCGTCGGCGCCGAAGTCGAGCGCGCCGGTCTTCTGCGACGGCCCATGCCCCCACGGGCCGATGACGAGGTGACTCAAGCGACGGGCCTGCTCGGTCGCGCCCTTCTGGCTCATGCCGACGTAGCCGCGCAGCGTCCCCTGACTGAAGATGTCGAACCAGCCGCCCAGGGTGTGGACCGGCATCGCGATCTTCTCGAACATCGTTTCGACGTTGAGCGGCTTCCAGTAGTCGTCGTAGTCGGGATGGGCCAGCCAGTCGTCGTAGAAACGGGCCTTGCGCCCGACCACCTGCTGCATCGTCTTGAGCGGCAGGTGCCACTGCACCTGGTCGTAGTGCATCGCGCGCACGCCGGCCTGCGAGTGCGGGCCGGGGTTCTGCATGATGCGCGTTTCCATCCGCACCGGACCCCACCCGAAGTTGAACGACAGCCGCCAGCCGCCGTTGAGCGTGATCCAGTCGTGGTAGATGCTGGTGGAGGCCACCATCGGAAAGATCGTCACCAGCGCGGGAGGCGCCGCCTGGGCCGCGCGCCACTGGTTCTGCCCCAGATAGGAGCCGCCCTGCATGGCCACCTTGCCGTTCGACCACGACTGCTTCGCGGCCCACCCGATCGTGTCGACGCCATCGCGCTCATCGTCGAAGAAGGGCTCCCACCGGCCGTCCGATTCGTGGCGACCCCTGACGTCCTGATACACGTAGACGTACCCGCGCTGCGCGAAGTAGACCGCGGCTTCGTACGCGCTCGGGAAGCGTTCGGTGCTGTATGGCGTCCGCGACAGCAGCACCGGATGACGCCCGGTGCCGACCGGCCGGTAGACGTCGGCGTACAGCGTGACGCCGTCACGCATCGGGATCGGCACGTGGTTCTCGATGACGAAGTCGTTGCGCGGCGGCACGTTCGCCGGAAACCGCACCGAGACGGACTCGGCGGTGGCGAAAGAAACCCGCTCGAGAGCGAACCCGATCGCGAGCAGTGCCACGGGCACCGCGAGTCGGGCCACGAGGCGATGGTTCGATGTCATCGTGGAACAACTGGCTCGGCTACTGGTCCCTGGTAACTGGTCGCTGGTCCCTGGTCGCTGGTCGCTGGTCTCTGGTCCCTGGTAACTGGTCCCTGAGGCCTGATGCCTGGTCCCTGGTTCAGGCTTTCCGCTCCAGCGCTTGACGCAGAGCCCGCGCGACGATCGCATCCTCGTCGTCGCGCATCATCCAGACGCCGATCTGCAGCGCCTCGCCCTCGGACCGGATCGCGATCGACGGCTCCCCGTCACGCAGGGTGCGGATGATGTCGGCGGTCGTGAAGCCCTTGGCGGCGGCGTCCCAGAAGATGCGGACGTGCGGGACATGATTGGCGACCTCGGGGACGAAGATCTCGGCTTTCACACCCTCGACGGCGGCGGCCGCCTTCTGGATGGTCTCGGCGCGCTTGTCGAACTCGCGGCGCTCGCGCGCGTGATCGCGCTTGAGGTACACGTCCACCGCCACGAGCATGCCGAGCATCTCTTCCTTGTTGACCTTCATCCCGCGGCCGATGGTGTCGGAATTGGGCGGGCCGTTGAGCCGCGCCGCCGCGATCAGGTCCTTCCGTCCCAGGAGCAGACCCGCGCTCTGGGGTCCGCGAATCCCCTTCCCGCCCGAAATGGCGACCAGGTCGAAGCCCATCTTCGTGTACTTCCAGAAGTTCTCGACCGGCGGCACGTCCGCGGCGCAGTCGTTGAACGTCGGGATCCCGTGCTTCTTTCCGAGCTGGACGAACTCCTCGTCGCGAATCTGTCCCACCGGGTTGTTGTTGTTGTAGAAGAGCATCATGGCGGTCTGCGGATTGACCGCGCGCTCGAGATCGTCGCGTGACTCGACTTCGACCAGGCGCACGCCGCAGTTGCGGACGGCGTGGTCGTAGCCGAAGCGGTGCGACTTCTGGGTGATGACCTCGCTCTTCATCCCCGCGAGGTTCGGCAGGTTCACGATCTTCTCGCGGTCCGTTCCCGTCAGCACGGCCGCCGTGCCGAGCGTCAACGCCGACGCCGCGCCCGACGTGACCATCGCCCCTTCACACGAGAGGAGGGCGGCAAGCTTCTCCCCCACCTTGTCGTGCAGCTCCTCGAGCATCACGTAGTGGGCCGAGGCGTAGTTGATGGCCTCCATGACCTCGCGCGGCATGAGCGAGGCGGTCATGGCCGTAAAGGTGCCGGACGCGTTGATGAACGGCCGGACACCCAGGTCCTTGAAATAGTCACGGCCCGAGCTTCTGGCCGGGGCCTCGTCGGCCAGGGCGGCGCCGCCGCCGATGAAGCCGCCGACCAGCGGCAGGGTGGATACGGATTCCAGAAAACGGCGTCTACGCCACATCGTGCTGACCTCCGGTTCGCTGGGATGATATCTGAAGAGCGGCTGGAATGGCTGGAGCGGCTGTCAGGGATCGGGGATCAGGGGTCAGGGGTCAGGAAGATCTTCAGTCGCCCAGCCGCCTAGTCGCCCAGTCGTCCAAGCCGTTCCAGCCGTGCCAGTCGCTCCAGCCGTGCCCTGAACTGATGCCTGCCTGTTGCCTGATCCCTGTTGCCTATCTTTCAAAGAGGCGTGCGCCGCCGTTCTCGAAAAATCCACGGACGGCGCACTGCCCGTACTGTCGGCGGCGATCACGGGAACCGCGGCCGCAGGTTGTTGCTGGCGGCGTAGTCGGCCAGCTCGGTGCACACCCCCATGCTGGCGAGCGTGTCGAACTCGTAGTGAATGCCGCCGTAGATGCGGCTGCGCGCGGCCTCGTCGCCGAGCTGACGGAACCCGTTGTAGAACCGCGTCCACCCCGGGCCGTCCACCTGTGTCCAGGTCACCGAGAACCGGGCGGAGTCCCCACCGAAGAGCAGCGCCAGCACCCGCGAGCCCGACCCGGCGATGCACGCCATGTTGCCCGGGTAGCTCGGATACGGCGGCGTGGGAATCAGGGTGCTCCACGTCGGATCGGCCGTCGTCGCGGGATTGCCGTCGCGATCCGCCCCCCGGATGGCGGTCACCGGTCGCCACAGCCCGTAGATGTACTTGCTCGTCATCGAGATCCGTACTGCGTCGTGCAGCGTCATGTTCAGGAGCGCGAACACCCGCGCCGCCTCGAGGCCCGAGATCCCCCGCGATTGCGCGACCGCGCGCGCCGCGCTGTTCCAGACATTCAGGACGCCCGTCGGCGTGCCGACACTCGCGAAGAGTCGAGCCATCAACGTCTGGTCCTCGGTCCGCGCGGTGCTCGTGGCACCGCCCAGCGCTTTGACTTCGTTGAAATCCGCGGCATACCGCTCGCTCGTGAGCGCCGGCGGCGGCTCGACGATCCACTTCCTGCCCCCGGCAACGAACGGTTCGACGTCGGGATAGTGCGTCACGCCGGCGGGGGCGTTCGCCGGCGGCGTCGGCTGCCAGTTGCCTGGCTCATCGGGCAGCACGTAGGGCGGCGGGACACGGCCCCAGCCGTCGAACCGGCGCAGCTCGAGGATCTCGCGGGCGGTCTCGGCGCCGACGCGCGCGCCTCCCTGCGCCGCTCCGGGCGGAATGCTGCCCAGCGTCGAGGCAAGGGCCGCGTCCAGCATCGCTCGCTGACTGGGGAAGAAGGCCACCAGGACATCGTGCGCGGCTTGTGCGACAGCCGCGTCGCGCGATGCTCCCGAAGGCACGCCCACGCGCACCGCATACGGGGTGTACAGATAGTCGAACGAATTGACTGCGTCGAAGACGGCCGCCGAGGTCATGGCGCCGGGGTACGTGAAAAACACGGTGGGCGGCAAGTTGCCTGGAACCGCGAGCGTCACCATGATCCGGTTCCATTCGATGACGACGTCCGCCGACTGCGCCGGAGCCTGCTGCGGCGATCCCACGAGCATGCCGAGTGTCAGTGCGGCCAGCCAGCCTGAACGGTGCTGCATGAGCTGCTCTCCTTGAAGGGGTTGGTGACGCAAGTGCGAAGTCCATCCACCTGAAACGTCAGGACGACGGAGTTCGCACACTCCGGGACGGGCGCTGACATAGAATTTTCCTGTCTGGGTCGGTAATCCGGTCTTCACCCGTCACCCGGGAGACGCCATGCACGCACGCCCCCTGCGTTCCGCTGTCCTGCTTCTCTTCGTCGCCGTGGGACTCGTGCCCCTGGCCGCGGGGCCGGCGGTCCCGCGCCCCGGCGTCGACTGGCCGTCGTTCCGGGGCATCGGCGCCGCCGGTGTCGGCGACGGCAAGTCCACGCTGACGAGCTGGAATCTCCAGACCGGCGCCGGCGTGAAATGGAAGACGCCGATTGCCGGTCTCGGACACTCGAGCCCGATCGTCTGGGGCCACCAGGTCTGCGTCGCGACCGCCACCAGCGAGGGCGGCGACGAGAACCTGAGGGTCGGCCTGTACGGCGACATCAAGCCGGTCGAGGATCAGACCGTCCGGGTGTGGAAGGCGATCTGCGCCGACAAGCGGACGCGGCAAGGTTCTCTGGGAGCGCGACCTGCATCGCGGCGTCCCGGCGATCAAGCGCCACACGAAAGCCACTCACGTCAATTCCACGCTCGCCACCGACGGCAGCCACATCGTCGCCTTCCTCGGCTCGGAAGGACTGCACGCGCTCGACATGCAGGGCCGGCCGCGCTGGAAGCAGGACCTCGGCGTGCTCGACTCGGGATTCTTCATGGTTCCCCAGGCGCAATGGGGATTCGGCAGCTCCCCCGTCATCCACGATGGCGTCGTCTACGTCCAGGCCGATGTCCAGAAGAACTCGTTTCTGGCCGCGTTCGACGTGAAGACGGGCAAGGAGCTCTGGCGGACGCCGCGCGCCGACGTGCCGACGTGGAGCACGCCAGCCATCCTCGAGACCGGAGGGCGGACGCAGGTCATCGTCAACGGGTTCAAGCACACGGGCGGCTACGACGCCAGGACGGGGAAGGAGATCTGGAAGCTGACGGGCGGCGGCGACATTCCCGTGCCCACGCCCGTGATGGGCAGCGGCCTGATCTTCATCACGAACGCGCACGGACCAGGCTCGCCGATCTACGCGATCAAGCCGACTGCGGCCGGCGACATCTCGCTCGCAACCGGCGCGACGAGCAACGAGCACATCGCGTGGAGCCAGGCCCGCGAAGGGGCCTACATGCAGACACCGCTCGTCTACGGCGACTACCTGTACGTCTGCCGCGACAACGGCGTGCTGAGCGTGTACGACGCCAAGACCGGCGAGCGGAAGTACCAGCAGCGGCTGGCGGACGGCAAGACCGGCTTCACGGCATCGGCCGTCGCCGCGGATGGCAAGGTGTACTACACGTCCGAAGAGGGTGGCGTGTACGTGATCAAAGCCGGCCCGGTGTTCGAGCTTCTCGCCGAGAACTCGCTCGGCGAAGTGGCGATGGCCACCCCTGCGATCTCGGAGGGCGTCCTCGTCTTTCGGACCCGCGGCCACCTCGTCGCGAATCGGCAGCCGGTGACAGGCCACGCTTCAAAACACGTCCCACGCTCCGCCCAGTCCGCCTCACGCTCGCCCAGTCGCCTAGTCGCCTCAAGCAAAGTCAATCGTCACATCGTCGGCGACGCCGCCGAGGATGTGATAGCGGCAATTGGTCTCCTGCAGGATTGAGCCGGGGACCAGCTCGTTGACCGGGCCGTGCGCGACCAGCCTGGCGATGAACCGCTGCCAGGAGACGCCCCCGCCGAGGTCGCCATCCAGCCAGAAGCTGCGGTCGCGCGCGCCGAGAATCTCGCGCGGGCCGATCGAGGCGGCCTTCGGCGGCACCCAGGACCAGTCGCCGCCGAAGGTGTGCAGCGCGTTCTGCATGATCGTCATCGGGTTCAGCTCGACGATGCGGCCGTGGGCGCGCTTGTAGGCGTCGAGATCGCCGGCGAACTCGAGGCCGAGATGCGACTCCCAGAAGGCGATGTGCCCGCACCAGCCGATGCCGCCGTAGCAGCAGTCCGCGCCGCCGGCATCCTCGATGAGCTTCCAGTAGTCCGCGATGTTGCGGTCGGTCGGAAAGTGGATGTTCGCGTCGGGCGGCCGCAGATCCGGGTCGATCTTCGCGAAGAACGACTGGCGCATCGAGGTCGCGAACGACCCTTCCCACCCGGCCGGCGCCGTCCGGCCCTGATCGTCGGCGTACTCGTCCATGTTGAACGTCACGAGATGCCGGCAGTCGATCCGCTGGCGGTTGATCATGTCGGCGGCAATCGCGTATTGCGGGACGGGCCCGACCGGCAGGATCAGCACGCACCGGCGTCCCTCGTCCCGCGTCCTCGAGATGCGCGACACGATGTCCACGGCGAAGCGGCTGAAGAACTCGAGCGGCGTCTCGATCACCTCGATGCGAAAGGCCGGGTTCGCATGCCGTGCGATGTCGGCGCGGCGAATCGCGCGCACACGCGCGCAGGCATCCAGGTCGCGAAAGGCGATGAAGGGCGCGAGCGAATAGCGGAACGGGGCCGGCGTCACGGGCGATCCTCGATCCTGGTGACCAGGCGTGTGCCGAGCGCTTGCGTCAGCAGATCGCGGTGCGGAAATCCGTGTCCGAGGTGCGGGACGAATCCTTCGGCGTACTTCACCGATCGACGATGGGCGTCGCGCGCGCGGTCGGCGCCCATGCGGCGCATCCAGAGCAGGAACTCGTCCTCGCCGTGCTGGTCGCGCAGCCAGGATCGCTGCGAGTCGTGCGCGGCCAGCATCTGCTCTTTCACCGCGATGACTCCGGTCGATGTCCACCACGTAGCGTGCCGGGACGCGGCGGCCCGCATGATCGGTCAGGTCGATGGGATCGGCGTAGAGGATGGCCGGGAGCGCGTCGCACGGTGGCGGCGGCCGACGCCGTCGCCCGGCTGGACTCGCCGGTCCGGTCTTCCAGTTGGGGATGGTCGATCCGAAGGCGGCTTCGCGAGCGATGCGCGAGGTCTCCTCGTGGTCCGCCATGTAGTCCACGGGCGGGTGGGTGATGAGGAGATCGGGCGCACGTCGCGCGAATCAGCGCCGAGACGCGGCGCTTCGCCGGCGCCGTGCACGCGATGGTGAGATCGCTGAAGCCAAGGCAGGTGTAGCCGGCGCCGATGACGCGCGCCGACGCCGCCGCCTCCTGGCGCCGGATGCGGGAGATCGCCGCGCGGCCGTGTTGCATCGAGCCGAGATCGCCCGCGGTCATCGTCGCCAGGTGGACGTCCCAGCCGGCGCGCGCGAGCAGGATCAGCGTGCCCGCGCACGTCATCTCGATGTCGTCGGGGTGGGCCATCACGGCCAGCACGCTCGGCATCGGCTACTTCGAGCTCCGCCAGCTTGACGGGCCGGCCGCGCGCGGCCGACAGGTCGGCGGCAAAGACCACGCGGTGGCTCTCGAGCGCCGTCTCGAAGTCGGTGAGCGGCATCTTCTTCCCGGCTCGCGTCGCGTCGACGAAGGCCTGGAACTGCGGCTGGTAGGGGTGATCCTTCACGTCGCCGGAGTCGACCGGGTGCGTGGCGAGCGTGCTCCACGCCGTCTTGATCATGCCCGGAAGCTTCGTCGAGTGGAGCTTCGTGTCGAGCAGGCTGCCGTGGCTGCCGACGAGGTGCGTGTGGAAGTAGTACGGGCTGCAGGCAGTCGATCACCGAGGCGACCTTGCCGACCTTGCCGCCCGCGAAGCTGCAGGAGGGTGACCGTGGTCGTGTCGTACTCGTACGGCGCGAAGACCTTGTTCGTCGAACGCGTCGCGTAGGTCGTCACTTCCTCGACCGGCGCGTCCATCAGCAGCAGCAGGATGTCCAGGGCGTGGCAGCCCGCCGTGAGCAGGCTCGAGCCGCCGAAGTCCTTCTTCACGTTCCACGAGAACTGTCCGTACCAGGGGCCGATGCCGTGGTAGTAGTCCACCTCGGCGTAGTGCAGGTCGCCGAGCAGGCCCTGGTCGAGCACCGCACGCGCGAGCGTGAACTGCGCGCTGAAGCGCAGCTCGAAGCACACCATCGCCTGCACGCCCGCCTTGCGGATCGGCGTCGCGGACGGCCTTGGCGTCGTCCCACGACAGCGCGATCGGCTTCTCGATGATGAGGTGCTTGCCGGCCCGGGCGGCCGCGATCGCCTGCTCCGCGTGCAGCGGATGGGGCGTGCAGATGTCGACGACGTCGATCGCCGGATCGGCCAGCATCTCGCCGTAGTCGCGATAGACCGTCAAGCGGCAGCCCGTACTGCGTCTCGAGCGCCGCGGGATCGAGTGTGCGCCGCGAGCAGACGGCCGTCACCCTGGCGCCCTTCACGTGCTTGAACGTCTCGATGTGCGCGCCGGCCACCCAGCCCAGGCCAACGATGCCGATGCGCAGATCGCTCATGTGCCTCCCCGCCGCGCCGGCAGCAGCGCGGCGGGAGGATCCTGTCGCATCGGCGTGTGGGGCGCAAGCCACGGACTCAGCATGAAGTAGGAGAGGTGGAAGGAGCCACTTCCTCCTTCCTCTTTCCAACTTCCTCCTTCAGGTCGTGCTGTCGAGGGCGACCGGCTCTCCGGTCTGATGCGCGCGCGTCGCCGCGATCGCGATCCTCAGCGACTCGACGCCATCGTCCACGGTGATCGGCGGCGCCTTCTGCGCGAGGACGTTGTGCACGAAGTTCTCGAGCTGCGCCACGTAGGCCTCCCGGAACCGCTCGGGGAAATACGGGACGGTGTCGTAGGCGACGGCGCCCTCCGTCATCACGAGCAGCGGCGTCTCGCGCAGATACCCGATGCGCAGCGTGCCGCGCGTTCCCACGATCTCGGTGTTGATGTCGTAGCCGTAGACGCCCTTGCGCGTGAGATCCACGACGCCGAGGCGGCCGTTGCGGAAGACGAGCGAGACGACGGCGTTGTCCACGTCGTGCAGCTCGCCCACTTCCGGGTAGGCCAGCACCGCCGCGACCGCGTGCACGCGCGCGATCTCCCCGATGAACCAGCGCGCGAGATCGAAATCGTGGATGCCCATGTCGATCATCAGCCCGCCGCTGCTGCGCGGGTCGATATAGTCCAGTGAGGGCCGGTAAGGGTCGCGTGACGTGGACTTGAAGAGCATCGGATCGCCGATGGCGCCGCCTTCGAGCTGCGCCTTCGCCGCGGCGTAGCCGCGGTCGAAGCGCCGCATGAATCCGAGCTGGAAGAACGCCCCCGAGCGATCGACGGCGGCCTTCATCGCCAGGGCTTCGTCGAGCGTCAGCGCGGGCGGCTTCTCGCAGAAGATCGCCTTCCCGCTGGCCACGCTGGCGTCGGTCAGCGCGCAGTGCGATCGCGTCGGGCTCGCAATGACGACGGCGTTCACGTCCTTGTCGGCCAGCAGGTCCGCCGGGTCGGCGTACCACCGGGGCACGTCGCACTCGCTCGCCACCGCTTCGGCGGCGGACGAGCTCACGTCGGCGACGGCCACCAGCCGTGCCGCAGGAATGCGAGTCGCAAGCTCGCGCGCGTAGATCCGGCCCAGGCGGCCGGCGCCGATCAGCCCGACATTCAACTTCGCCCGGCCCGCAACGGTCATCCCGCCTCCTTCCTATCCCGGCGACTGGGGGACTGGGCGACATGGGCGACTGGGGAACCCACATCCGCCGAGCTCGCCGAGCCGCCCAGTCGCCCAGTCGCCCAGTCCCCGAGTCGCCCAGCCGGCTTCAGACCTCCGCGGCGTCGATCGCGCGCAGGGCGCTGACGGCAGCGCCGATGACGGCGGTCTCATCGCTGGCTTCGACGAGCTCCAATGCGCTCCCCTGCAGCGGGCTCATGGTCACCATCTCGTGCAGGTAGCGATCGAGGAGACGCACATCGACCAGGGCCGCGTTGGGACCTGACAGAAAAAAGCGGCCGGGGCCGTCCAGGTGAACGCTGGTCGCCGTGGCGGCGGCCAGGGCGCGGTGCCACTGGCGAACGAAGTCCAGGCAGCGCTGGTCGCCCGCCTGTGCGTTGGCGAACACCTCCTCCGGTTCGAGGTCCAGAAACCGCTGGCGCATCCCGCGGCGTCCCACGATGCCTTCGAGGTGGCCGATGCCGCCGCAGCCGCAGTACTTCTCCTTCGGGTCCAGGCTCACGACCATGTGGCCGCCCTCCCAGACGCCATCGGTCGAGGGATACCGACCGAACCCGACGCCGCTGCCGAGCGTCCAGACGCGGATGAGGGTATCGAGGTGCCCGCGTGTCGCCGCCACCCCTGCAGCAAACGCATCGGCGTCGTTGAGCGCGCGTACCGGGGCGTCTCCGCGCAGGAGCGTCGCCAGCGTGGATTCCAGCTTGAAGCCTTTCGCCTGCGGCAGGTTCGGCGACTCCTCGACGACGCCATTGCGGATGATGCCGGGGAATCCGATGCCGACGGCGTCGATGCGCTGCCCCTGCGCGACCTCTTCGATCTGCGCGCAGATCGTCTCCGCAATCTGGTCGGCGGGCAGGCTCTGCAGCGGGCTCTTCGCCGATCGGTCGTCCGGGTAGACGCGCAGGGACCCGACGAGGCCGTGGTCCTCCACCAGCGCCACCGCGATGTGTTCCATGGCCAGCACGCCGATTGCACGTCCCATCATGAGTCCGTCGATGCGGCTAGAACCGCGACAGCTTGTTGAGGCCGTTGAACGCCGCGGTCTTGTAGCACTCCGCCAGCGTCGGGTAGTTGAAGACCGTGTTCGCGAAGTAGTCGATCGTGCCACCGAACGCGACGACGGCCTGGCCGATGTGCACGAGCTCGGCGGCGCCCTCGCCGATGATGTGCACGCCGAGCACCTCCTTCGTCTCGCGGTGGAAGATCAGCTTGAGACGGCCGGTCGTGTCGCCGCGGATCTGCCCGCGCGCGATCTCGCGGTAGTACGCGAGCCCGGTCTCGTACGGCACGTCTTCATCGGTGAGCTGCTCCTCGGTCTTGCCGATGAAGGAAATCTCCGGAATCGTGTAGATGCCGTAGGGATAGCTGGCGGGGTTCGAATCGACGGGCGTGCCGACGGCGAACCCGGCGGCGAGCCGGCCCTGTTCCATCGACACCGATGCCAGGCTCGGAAAGCCAATCACGTCGCCCACCGCGAAGATGTGCCGTTGCCGGGTTCGATACTCCGCGTCGACGCTGATGCGCCCCCGCGCGTCCGCATCGAGCCCGGCGGCCGCCAGATTGAGCTGTTCGACGTTGCCGCTGCGGCCCACCGCGTAGAGCAGCGCGTCGCCCGAGATCTTCTTCTGGCTCTTGAGCGTCGCGATGACCCCCGCCTCGTTCGCCTCCACGCGCTCCACTTCCTCTCCCAGCCGCAGCGTGACGCGGTGGTCCCGCAGGTGATAGCACAAGGCCTCGACGATCTCCTGGTCCGCGAACTCCAGCAGCCGGGGCCGCTTCTCGACCAGCACGACGCGGACGCCCAGCGCCGCGAGCATGCAGGTGTACTCGACGCCAATCACGCCGCCACCCACCACGATCAGGGTCCTGGGCAGATCGGGCAGTTGCATCAGCTGATCGCTGAGGAGGACGGTGCGTCCGTTGACGGGCACGTCCGGCGACTCGGCAGGCTTCGTCCCCGTCGCGATGATGAACGCGTCGGCCCGGCACATCATCTCGCCGCTCGCGCTCTCGATCTTCACTGTGTGCGGGTCCACGAACGAGGCCGCGCCGTTCAGCAAGGTGATGCCGTTGCGGGAGAGCTGCGCCTGCGTGACGTCGATCTCGTTCTTGATCACCTGCTGGACCCTGAACGACAGGTCCGCCATGGTGATCTTCTCCTTCACACGGTAGTTGACGCCGTAGATACCCTGGTACAGAAAGCCCGAGAGGTGCAGCACCGCCTCGCGCATCGTCTTGCTGGGGATGGTGCCGGTGTTGATGCACGTGCCGCCGATCACTTCCCGTCGCTCGACCAGCGCGACCCGTCGCCCTTGTTTCGCGGCGTGAATCGACGCCCGCTGGCCGGACGGGCCCGAGCCGATGACCACGAGGTCGAACGCCTGCATGGGAGGGGTACTCTCGGCTCGAAACGATACTGATGTCAAGAACGGCGGGGCCGCAGGCGCGTCGCCCAGTCACCCAGTCGCCCAGTCGCGCCCAGTCGCCCAGTCGCCCAGCCGCCCAGTCGCCCAGTTTCCCAGCCGCCCAGCTATCTTTTCACCAGCTCGATCGGCACCCGCTGCTCGGCCGGGACCGTCTCGCCGCGCGTCAGCTTGACGGCGCTCTCCACCGCCAGCCGGCCCATCTCTCGCGGCGACTGCGCCACCGAGGCCGCCATGCGTCCCGCCTCGATCGCCTTCCGCGCATCCTCGAGCGCGTCGAAGCCGACGACGCGAATCTTGCCGGTCCGGTTCGCCGCGGCGATGGCTTCGACCGCGCCGAGCGCCATCAGGTCGCTGCACGCGAACACCGCATCGATGTCGGGATGGGCCTGCAGCATGTTCTGGAACACCGTGAAGCCCTGGTCACGCTCCCAGTTGGCCGGCTGGCTCGCGACGATGGTGATCCCGGCGCTCGGCGTGATCCCGTCGCGGAAGCCGCGCAGCCGCGAATCACCCGTCTCATGTCCCGGAATGCCCTCGAGCACGGCCACCCGCGCTTTCCCGCGTGTCTGCTCAGCCAGGAACAACCCCGCCAGCCGGCCGCCCTCGTAGTTGTCCGATCCCACGAACGTCCCGAGCTTCAGGCCCGCGGCCGTCGCCGCCGCCGGATCGACGCGGGTGTCGGCGACGACGACCGGGATCGAGGCCCGGTTCGCCTTGATCAGCGCCGAGACGATCTCCTTCGATCCGCTGGGCGTGACGCAGAGCGCCTGCACGCCGGTCTGGATCAGGTTCTCGATGATCTGCATCTGCTTCTCGACGTCGAGCTCGCGCTCGGCAGCCTGCACGACCAGATCCACCCCGAGCCGGGCCGCCGCCTCCTCGGCGCCCCGTTTCATGTCGAGAAAGAACGGGTGGTTCAGGGTCTTCATGACGAAGGCCACGCGCGGGCGCCCCGGTGTCGCCGTCGTGCTCGTCGTTTCGGCGGGGCGGTTGCAAGCCGCGTGCGTGGCGGCGACGCCGACTACTGCCAGGATGGCTGTCATCCGTTCGAACATGGTTCCGGCTCCTCTACGATTGGGCATGAGCGTCGCCACGCGGTCTACGCCGATCGTCGCCGCCGCTTGAGCGAGGTGTCCACCACCACGGCGCCGATGATGACGACGCCGATGACCAGCTGCTGGACGAACGACGACACGTTCAGCAGGTTCAACCCGTTGCGCAGCACGCCCATGATGAGCGCGCCGATGAGCGCGCCGACGAGCGTCCCCTCGCCGCCCATGAGGCTGGTGCCGCCGATGACCGTCGCGGCAATCGCATCCAGCTCGTACATGATGCCGGCCGTCGGCTGCGCCGAGTTGAGCCGCGCGGTGAGCACGACGGCGGCCAGCGCACTGGTCAGGCCGGCGACGACGTAGGCCGCGGTCTTGTGCAGACCGACACGGACGCCCGAGAGCCGCGCCGCCTCCTCGTTGCCACCGATCGCATAGACGCTGCGCCCGAAGATCGAGTGTGCGAGCAGCACGTGCGCGACGAGGTAGGCCGCGATCGTAATCAGGACCGGCGCTGGTATCGACAGGACGCGCCCGGTCGCCAGCACACGGAAGGTCTCGTCGAAGCCGGAAATCGGCCGGCCCTCGGCCCACATCAGCGCGAGACCCCGGGCCACGCTCATCATCCCCAGGGTGGCGATGAACGGCGGCAGCCGTCCGCGCGTCACGAGCAGGCCGTTGGCGAGACCCGCGGCGGCGCCGACGGCCAGCGCCAGGATCAGGGCCGCCGGCAGCGCGACTCCGGCGTGCAGCGCGCTCGCCAGCACCACGCCCGAGAGGGCGAGCACCGATCCGACCGAGAGGTCGATGCCGCCGGAGATGATCACGAAGGTCATCCCGACCGCGACGATGGCGTTGATCGCGCTCTGCTCCAGCACGTTCAGCAGGTTGGCGACGCTGAGGAAGTGCGGGGTGAGGATCCACAGCACGGCGCAGAGCGCGAGCAGCCCGATGAGCGTGCCGAGCTGCCGCGTTCCCGCGCCGCCCGCGAGCCCGGGTCTCACGACGCGACTCCGAACGCCGCCCGCAGCACCCGCGCCTCGGTCAACCCCCGCGCGTCGAGCTCTTCCTGCACGCGGCCCTGCCGCAGCACGACGATCCGATCGCTCATGCCGAGGATCTCCGGCAGATCGGAGGAGATCATCAGGACGGCCGCCCCGCGCGCCACCAGTCCGTTCATGAGCTCGTAGATGTCGTGACGGGCCGCGACGTCGATGCCCCGCGTCGGCTCGTCGAAGATGAAGATGTCCGCGTGCCCCGCGAGCCATTTCGCGAGCACGACCTTCTGCTGGTTTCCGCCGCTCAGGAGCCCGACCGCCTGCTCCGGCCCGGTCGCGCGCACGCGCAGGTCGGCGATCATCCGCACGGCGGTGGCGCGCTCGCGCCGCCGGTTGACGATCCCACATCGCGACAGCCGGCGCAGGTTCGGCAGCGCGACATTCCGCTGCACCGAGTGCGGCAGCACGAGACCGTGCGTCTTGCGATCCTCCGGGAGGAAGCCGAACCCCAGACGGACGGCCGCGGCCGGCGTCGGGACGCGGACGACGAGGCCCCGGACGGCGATCTCTCCGGCGTCGATCGCATCGGCGCCCGTGATCGCCCGGGCGAGCTCGGTCCGCCCGGCGCCCGCCAGCCCGGCCAGTCCGACGATCTCGCCGGCGTGCAGCGTGAGATCGATGTCGTGGAGCACGCCGCGGCGACTGAGCCGCCGTACCCGGAGCAGCTCCGGTCCACGGGCCACGGCTCGCGGCGGGTATTGCTCCGCAAGGTCACGATTGGCCATCAGGCGCACCAGATCGCCCGCACTGACCTCGCTCAGCGGCCGCGTCGCGACGTGACGGCCGTCGCGCAAGACGGTGACGCGCTGGCCGATGCGGAAGACCTCGTCCATCCGGTGCGAGATGTACACGACGCCGACGCCCCGGGCGGTCAGGCGGGCGATCGTCGCGAACAGCTGTTCCACTTCTGTGCCGCTCAGCGCCGAGGTCGGCTCGTCCATGACCAGCACACGCGCCTCGTCGGTCAGTGCACGAGCCACCTCCACCATCTGCTGCTGCGCCAGCCCGAGCTCGCCGACGGGCCGCGACACATCGAGGGTGAGACCCAGCCCCGTCAGCAGCCGCGCCGCATCGGCACGCATGCGCCGCCAGTCGACGACGCCCCAGCGCCGCGGCGCTTTCCCCAGATAGACGTTCTCGGCCACCGACAGGTGCGGGACCAGCATCAGCTCCTGATAGATGACGGAGATGCCGAGCCGGCGGGCGTGGTGCGGACCCGCGATCTCGACCGGCGTTCCGCCGAGACGGATCTCACCCCGGTCCTTCCGCACCGCGCCGCTCAGGACCTTGACGAGCGTGGACTTGCCGGCCCCGTTCTCGCCGAGGAGCACGTGGACCTCGCCAGATCTGACGTCGAAATCGACCGCGTCGAGCGCGACGACGCCCGGGAAGCGCTTGGCGATGTTCCGCATCTCGAGCACGGGTGGAGAGGGCATGGCAGGGGCGCGATCGGACGCGGCGGGAAGTCTATATCCGAAGTACCGAAGGACGAAGGACGAAGTACGAAGGAGGACGCTTGCGGGCGCCGAGGGTTCTCGGGAAGAATCGGCAGGTGTCGAAGCCAGTCCTGATCATCACGGGCGACGCCGGTGAGAGCTACGAGTGTCTCTATGCCCGGCATCGGCTGCTCGAGGCGAAGCTCGTCCCACGCGTCGCGGCGCCGAGCCGCCGGCGTCTCCACCTCGTGATACACGACTTCGAACCGGGGTGGGACACCTATGTGGAGCGGCCGGGGTACGGCGCCGACGCCGACCTGACCTTTGACGAGGTTCGCAGCGACGAGTACGACGCCGTCCTCGTCCTCGGCGGCCGTGCACCCGAATACCTCCGGCACGATCCCCGCGTACTCGCAATCGTCCGGCAGTTCGCGGAGTCGGACCGGTGGGTGTTCGCGATCTGCCATGGCGTCCAGATTCTCGCCGCCGCGGGCCTCGTCGTCGGCCGCCGGGTGACGGCGTACGAGCATTGCCGCTGGGAAATCGAGGCCGCCGGCGCCACGTATGTGATCGGCGAGCAAGCCGTCCGCGACGGACGAATCGTGACCGGGCAGACGTGGCAGTCACACCCCGAGTTCTACCGGCTCGTCTTCGAATGCCTGGCCACGGGCCACGGACAAAATCGGACAAGATCGGAAGAGGGCTGAAGTCTCCTTCGTACTTCTGTACTTCGTCCTTCGTACTTCCATGAACATCCCCGCCGTGGTCACGGGTGTCGGTCCGGTCAGTGCCATCGGCTGTGGACGCAATGCGTTCTGGGAGGCGCTGGTCGAGGGCCGTCACGGGTTCGCGCCGGTGACCCTGTGCGACGTCTCGGCGAGCCCGTCGAAGATCGCGGCGGAGGTGAAGGCGTTCGACCTCGGGCAGTACATCGACAAAGGCGCCGTCATGGCGCGCCGCACGCCCCGCGCGGTGAGCATGGGCGCTCGCCGCGGCCGTGCTGGCGCTCCATGACGCCGGCATCGACCTCGACGCCTGCGATCCCGATCGGCTCGGCGTGTATGTCGGGACGTCGATCGGCAACATGAGCGAGATCGTGGATCTGATTCACCGCTACGGGTCGGCTGGCCGGCTGCCGCCACCGCACACGGCGTTTCACGCGTTCAACCACTCCGCCGCCTGTGTCGTGTCGTCGTTCTTCAACATCCGCGGCCCGATTCACACCGCCAGCTCGGGCTGCAATTCCGGCCTCGACGCGCTCGGCCAGTCACTGCGGATGATCCAGGCCGGAGCCGTGGACGCGATGCTCGTCCTCGGCACCGACTGCGAGGTCGTGCCGGAGGTGATCGCGGTCCTGAACGCGTCGGGCTCCCTCGCGACCCGCTACAACGACGACCCCGGGCGGGCGTCGCGGCCGTTCGATCTCGATCGCGACGGCAACGTGATTGGCGAGGGCGCGGCCGCCGTGCTGCTCGAATCGGAGGGGCACGCCCGCAGGCGCGGCGCGCGGATCTACGCCGAGATGAGCGGCTACGCCGTCTGCAGCGCCGGGCAGAACCGCCAGTACAGCCACGACCGGCCGGAGATCGACCTCGGCCCCTGCGTGCGGGCCTTTCGCGCCGCCATGGCGGAGGCTCGCTGCCGGCCCGACCAGATCGATGTCGTGAGCGCCAACGGCTCCTCGTCGAAGATCTACGATCGGCGTCGAGGCGCTCGCGCTCGCCGAGGTCTTCGGCGCCCGGCTTCCGGATCTGCGCGTGCACTCCATCAAGTCGATGCTCGGGCAGCACGGCGCCGGATCGTCGATGCTGCAGGTCGTCGGGGCATGCCTCACGCTGCGGCGCGGCACGATCCCCCCGACCATCAACCACGAACGCCCCGATCCCGCCTGCGGCCCGATCCGGGTCCTCACCCGCGCCGAGACCTCGCCGCTCGAGCACGCGCTCGTGCACTCGATCGGCCTGGGGGGGTTCTACTACTCGGTGGGCGCGTTCAGGACGCCCGGCGACGGGGCCAGTGCGCAGACCGGGTTCAGCCAGGTGAAATGGAGCGCCACGGGACACCCGGTCTTCAAGCCGGCGGACGAGTTCGAGCGTCCGCTGACGCCCTGGACGCCTAGGAGAAAATAAAAGTAACGAGTACCGAGGTACGAAGTACCAGTACGAAGTGCGAGGGCCGAAGTTACGAAGTTAGGCCTCGAGCAGGATGCGGAGCATGCGGCGCAGCGGCTCGGCGGCTCCCCACAGCAGCTGATCGCCGACCGTGAACGCGCCCAGGTATTCGGGGCCCATCGCCAGCTTGCGCAGGCGGCCGACCGGAACCGTCAGCGTCCCGCTCACGGCCACCGGCGTCAGCTCGCGCAGCGTCGCCTCGCGGGTGTTGGCGACGACCGTGACCCACGGATGATCGTCCGCGATCAGCTGCTCGATATCGGCCAGCGGCACGTCCTGTTTCAGCTTGAACGTCAGCGCCTGGCTATGGCACCGCATCGCACCCACCCGCACGCAGAACCCGTCCACCGGGACGGCTGGCACGCCGAAACCGTTGCCCCGGCCGAGGATCTTGTTCGTCTCGGCCATGCCCTTCCATTCCTCGCGGCTCACGCCGTTGCCGAGGTCCTTGTCGATCCACGGGATCAGCGATCCGCCGAGCGGGACCCCGAAGCTCGCCGTCTCCTCGTCGGTGAGCGCGCGCTGCCGCTCGACGACCTTGCGATCGATGTCGAGGATCGCACTGCCGGGATCGGCGAGCAGCCCCTGGACCTCGGCTCCCAGGGTGCCGAACTGCGCCAGCAGCTCGCGCATGTGCGCCGCGCCGCCGCCCGACGCCGCCTGGTAGGTCTGCGTGCTCATCCACTCGACCAATCCCGCCTTGTAGAGCGCCCCGACGCCCATCAGCATGCAGCTCACGGTGCAGTTCCCGCCGATCCAGTTCCGTCCCCCTTTCGCGAGGGCATTCCGGATCACCGGCAGGTTCACGGGATCGAGGATGATGACCGCGTCCTCCTTCATGCGCAGGGTGGACGCGGCGTCGATCCAGTGACCGGTCCAGCCGGCCGTCCGCAACCGCGGAAACACCTCGGTCGTGTAGTCGCCGCCCTGGGCGGTGATGACGATGTCGCAGCGCCTGAGGGCGTCGATGTCGAAGGCATCGGCGAGCGTGGTTTCGTGCCTGGCCGGGGCGGGCGCC
Organism: Vicinamibacterales bacterium; assembly: GCA_963834365.1. Lineage (GTDB taxonomy): Bacteria > Acidobacteriota > Vicinamibacteria > Vicinamibacterales > Vicinamibacteraceae > CAWJAP01. The sequence goes on from CAWIBS010000035.1 coordinate 309,135, forward strand.
CGTCCCCCGGCGTTCGACGTGCTGAAGAACAGCGGCTCGATCAGGGCAAAGTCGTTCTCGCAGCGCATGCGGTCCATCAGGACGGACCCGACCATGCCGCGCCAGCCCACGAAGCCGATGAGTGGTGTCGCCATACCCGTCAAATGGTGACACAGCACGGGCGCGAGCGCGACCTGCGACACGTCGGGCGCGGCCCGGCGCTGGTCCGGTGATCCCGACTCCGGGCCGAGTGATACTGTCGCGGCCATGCGGATCGGCCTCGTCGTCCCGGGCGGCGTGGACCCGTCGGAGAGCGACCGCGTCCTGCCGTTCCTGGTGTGGCTGGTACGCCGGCTCGCGGTGCGCCACCAGGTTTCGGTTGTGTCGCTGGCACAGGGACGAACGCCGGCCTCCTATCCCTGGTGCGGCGCGACCGTGCATGACCTCGGCCTGGCCGGACAGGCGGGACCTCTGTTCTGGCTTCGCGCGGCGCCCCGCCTGCGGGCAGCGCTCTCGGCAATCGGGCCTGTCGATATCGTCCACGGCCTGTGGCTCGGTGCCCCTGGGGTGATCGCCGCGGGCGCCGCCCGCATTCGCGGCGTGCCGTCGGTCGTGTCGGTGGTTGGCGGTGAGCTCGCGGCTATCCCCGACATCGGCTACGGCGGTGCGCTCACGTGGCGCGGCCGTCGGCTCGCGCGCGCGTCGCTTCGTCTCGCCTCGTGGGCCACCGGCGCGTCGGGCGGCACCTGCAACCAGCTCCGCGCCTTCCAGGTTGGCGTCGACGAGATTGCGCTGGGTGTCGACCCGGCCTGGACCGCACCAGAGCAGCCCCTGCGGCCCGGCCCGCCGTTCCGGCTGCTGCATGTCGCTCATCTCAACGCCGTCAAGGATCAGGCCACGCTCATCGACGCGTTTGCGATGCTCCTCCGGCGGGTGCCGGCGACACTCGACATCATTGGCGAGGACACACTCCGCGGGCGCATCCAGCAGCGCGCGGAGGACCGTGGCGTCGCTTCCTCGGTGCGCTTCCACGGCGGTCTCCCGTTCGCCGATGTGGCGGGCCACTACACGCGGGCACACGTCCTGGTGCACGCCTCGCGCCACGAGGGCGGCCCGCTGGTCGTCCTCGAGGCCGCGATGCACGGCGTCCCGACCGTCGGCACCGCCGTCGGTCACATCGCCGACTGGGCGCCGGAACGCGCGGTTGCCGTGCCAGTGGGGAATGCCTCCGCGCTCGCCGACGGCATCGCAGGGCTCCTTGCCGACGAGGAGCGTCGGCGGGCGATGGGCCGGGCGGCGCAGGTGTGGGCGCGGGCCCACGATGCCGACTGGACGAGCCGGCTGCTTCGAAGCGCTCTACGAGCGCTTGATCGCCGAGGGCGCCCGATCGCGCCCGTGCCCACCTGGGCGCGAACCGGTCCGCTATGTAGCGCCCGACCTGTCCGACGCGTCCGGCCGTCGTCGGCCGGTCCGTAGAATATCTCGAGATGCGCGCGCTCGGGCACGAGCGACAGCGAGGAATCGCGCGGCGCTCAGCCGCAGATCGGCACAGGCGGAGCTGGCCGCGACGAGCGGCCGCATCGGATTCGGCCGAGCCAAGAAGTCCCGGCCGTGCCAGCCATGCACGTTGGCGGCGAAGCGGCGGCGCGGCCGCCGGCAAGGGCGGACGCCCAGGCACTCGGCAGCAGGCCCGGGAGCGTCCGCTCGCCGATGCGTCCAGAGGGCCCAGGCGAGCTCGTCGAGCGTGCCTGGCCAGCTCGCGCCCGACCGCTGGGTCGGACGGGACCTCGACGGAGATCGAGGAACTGCACGAGCCGCGCGCCGCGGTGCGCCGACGCTAGAGGCGCAGTGGAGCCACGGTGCAGCGCCAGGCCCAGTGGGGCCTGGCACGAGCGCCAGTCCGTCTCCGAACGGTCCGGCCGGAGATCGGCCCGGTAGCGCGCGGTGACATCAATCGTGCGTCCCAGCACGCGCTCGCGCAGACGCGCGTGCACTTCGACCGGACGGGGATTCTGCGGGTGCTCGGCGTAGTCCTGGATCTCGCGCGCGGCGGGACGGGCAGAACGTGTCGTGCTTGATGCTGCGCGCTCCGCGCGACGGTAGCCGAGGAATCGACCAGCAGCGCGGCCCACTGACCGGCATCGCGGTCCTCCGCCAGCAGATCGATGTCGGCGGTCGGCCGCAGCCGGGCGGCCGCCAGTCCCTGGATGGCGCGCACCGGAACCTTTGAGCGGAACGAACGGGAGGCCGCGACCGCGGCGGCCGCCGCGATGCGGGCGAAGATCGGCGTGGAGCCCTCGATGGCGTGCGGCGATGCGGAGCGCTCCGCGTCGAGCTCGCGTGCAGCGGCGGGGGGCAGCACGGCCGGGGCTGGCGTCGCTCAGCGCGGCCAGCGAAGGCCGACACGCCGTGAACACGCGTCACGAACAGGATGCTGTCGCGCTCGGCCTTTGCATCGGCAATCGCATGCCGCGAGGAGTGCGATGTCATCTCGCGCCAGCGCCAGGCCGTCGCGGCCGACAGCCGGGCGAACCACGGTGTCCGCATCGCGGCGAGCCCGCATGTGGAGCGCGCCTTCCGGGGTCACGCTCGCAGCGTATCATGCGCGTCTTGACGTGATGTCTGCGTCTGACCGGGCGATCGTCCGGCGTCAGCGCGTCATGCCGCAACACCGACGACGACGGTCAGGGTCTGAAGGTGGTGAAAGTCGGGCCGCCGAAGGCAGAAGCTCGGGGCGTCCGGGTTGCAGAACCGCGCGAGATTCTCGGCGTCGGCGTTCGTGAGGTAGGGCGTCAGTTTTTCACCCCAATAGCCCCGGAATACGGCGTCCAGAAAGTAGGTGCGATCGGCCGATGACAATGGCTGGGTGCGCTCGATGACGTAGGTGCGCGCGTCCGGTCTGGACAAGCCGGCGTCGAGCAGCAGCCCGACGAGTCCTCTGATACCGGCGGTCGTCTGCTCCGACAACCCGTACTTGTCCCGATAGTAGGCGTGGCACGCCCGACGCACGCGATCGTCGAAGTGCGCGTCCCACGCAAAGTACATCTCGGGCAGAAACCCACTCTGTGCGAGGGCGCAGCGCCCGCCGGGCCGCAACGCACGCGAGAAGCGCCTCAACGTCGCGGCGGGATCGTCGATGTGATGGAGCACATTGAAGCACCAGATGAGGTCGAGGGCGTTGTCTCGTATGGGACAGGCGGCAAGGTCCGCCTGGATCGTCCGGATGCGCGCGTGGGACAGGCTCGCGCGAAGGTGCGGCAGCGATAGATCGATGGCTACCAGTACGCCGTCCTCGTCCAGGAGATCGGCCAGCCACGTCGTGATTAGCCCCTCGCCCGAGCCCGCGTCGAGGACCGTGGCCGCTGGCGGCACACCAAGATCGGTCAGCGCCCGGCGGAGCTCGGGTTCGGCAAAACGGGCAAATGCGTGGAGCTTGCTGCCGTAGGAGCAATCGCGCGAGTCACCGAGCGGATGCCTTGACATGGGTCGGGTCATTCGGGCTCGGCGTGATCGGCGCTCGACCATCCCCTCGTCGCACCGCGACGGAGATGGCGTGGTAGCTTAGCCCGAACCTGTCGTTGACCACACCCGCTCGGCATGCACGTCGTCCACGTGAACCTGGGTTTCGTCGAGGCCGCATCGGCGCAGGGCGCTCATCGAGCGGCTGCCGACGGCATCGCGGTTGTGCGAGGCCATCGCGGCGCAGGAGGGCACGCGCGTCACGCATCTCGCGCGCTTCTGGCGCAACGAGGACTTCGTACACAACGGTGTCACCTATCACTTACGTGCGGACAACCCGCGCCAGCTGGTGGCGCGTCACTGGACGCGTCCACACGCGGTGTACCGCCTCGCACGGGCGCTGCGGCCCGATGTCGTGCAGCTGTATGGCGCGGTGTTCCCGTTCCAGACGAAGGCCTTGCGGCGGCGAATCGGCTCGGCTCCCCTTGTGGTGCAGCCGCATGGCGTCGCCATCGCCCACGGCGTCCGGCGGCTCGTCCGCCGGTGGGGAGCCTCGGCGGCCGATGCGTTCTTCTTCACCGCTGCCGAGCAGGCCGAGGCCTGGCGGGAGGCGGGTCTCCTCGACCCGTCGCACCAGGTGTTCGAAGTCACGGACGCCTCGACCGACTTTGCGTCGAGGCCGATCGGCGAGGCGCGCGCGGCCCTTCGCGTGTCGGGCGCTCCGCTCGTGCTGTGGGTCGCGCGCCTTCACCCGTGCAAAGCGCCGTTCATCGCCGTCGAGGGCCTGGCCCGCGCCCTCGACTGTCTGCCGGACGCACGAGCCGTGATAATCGGTGACGGCCCGCTGCAACCGGCGCTCGAAGGCTGGCTCCGGGAACGGCCCCGTGTCGCCGCTCGCGTCGCGCTTGCCGGAGCGGTTCCGCACGAGGCACTCCCGCCGTGGTACAGCGCCGCGGACGTCTTCCTCAGCAGCAGCCCACAGGAGGGGTCCAACTGGGCGCTCATCGAAGCGCTCGCCTGTGGCGCGCTTCCCGTCTGCACCGACATCCCGTCCCATCGACGACTCACCGGCGGCGGCCGATTCGGCGAGCTGTGGCCCGTCGGCGACGTCGCTCGGTGCGCCGAGGCCATCGTTCGCGCGGCCGATCGCGTCGTGCACGGTGCCCGGGAAACTCCGGACCTGAGGAGTCGGCTTCGTGACCATTTCGACGCCAACCTGAGCTGGAAGGCGGTCGCTCGTGATAGCGTCGCCGCTTATCACACGCTGCTCGCACGACGCGACCGACGCTGATGCCGGCTGTCTTCCACGTCCGCGACGAACGCATCGACCTCCACACCAACGTGGCGGAGGTCGGCACACTGGCTGCGCAGCTGTGGCACGCCGGTCCACCCGACGGCGAACCGTCGCGATCGACGATTTCCCTCCGCATCTCGGTCGTCGAAGGGGCCGGCACCGCGTCCCCGCCCGAAGCCCTGCTGGTCTGGCGTACGAGAGACGAGGGGTTCGAGCTCGACGTGGGTTCGGCTCTGCGCGGTGCGCTGCGGTTCGATCGGCGCGAAGCCACGCTGACGCTGACGCGCGGCCTGTTGGATCAGGCCCCCTCGTTCGTCATGCGCACGGCGCTCGAGGCGCCGGCCGCCGCGTTTCTTGCTCGCGGCGCCTTCGTCGCCCTTCACGCCGCGGCGGTGAGCGGTCCGCGTGGCGCGGTCGTCCTCCGAGGCTCAGCCGGCGCCGGGAAGTCGACGCTGGCGGCAGCGGCAGCCGCGCGTGGGCTGCAGGTGCTCGGCGACGAGAGCGTGCTCGTCGCACGGGACGATGCCGATGCTATCGTGGCCTCGGTGCGCGAGGTCGCCATCCGCGCGGACGCGGCGTCGCTCGTTGGCTTACGAGAATCGAAAGTTCTTACGTCCGGCGAAAGCCAGCGAAAGATCTGGGTGGCGCTTCCCGCGATGCATCGACCCGAAGATCGGATCGCCCGGCGCGTGGCGACCTGGATTCTCGGGCCGCGCGACACCCGGCCGGCGCGCCTTTTGCCACTGACGCGCGAAGCGTTCGCAGAGGCATTTCGAAACGCCACGACGCCTGAGGAGTTGGTCGGCGGTGCCGCGGTGGATCACATCATGACTCGATGGTCGCTGAGGGCCGCGTGTGGCGGCTCGAGGGTGCGACAGACCTCGCGGGCGCCATTGAATGCCTGCGTGCCACCGTGTCATGATCCTGGCGCGTCCCCCTGACAACCGATGACGACGACGCCGCGGCCGGGCGTTCTGATCGCGCACTCGTACTTCCTGGCGTACGACGCGAAACAGGTGCGCAAGATGCGGCCGTACGCACCGCTCGCGCCGCTCATCACCGCCGCGATCCTGCGGGACCACGGGATCGAGGTGGCGTTCTTCGACGCCATGCTCGCGAGCGGCGTCGGCGCGTTCGATGCCGTGCTTCGCGACACGCAGCCGCGAATCCTGGCGCTGCTCGAGGACAACTTCAACTTCCTGACCAAGATGTGCACGACGCGCATGCGCGAGGCCGCCTTCCACATGATCGGGGCCGCCCGCGCGACGGGGGCGCGCGTGATCGTCAACGGATCGGACGCCACCGACCACGTCGAGGCGTATCTCGACGCCGGCGCCGACGTCGTGGTGATCGGTGAGACCGAGCGGACGGTCCTGGATCTGATCCAGGCGTGGTCTGTCGATGCCGCCGCCGCGGTCGATCACATCCCCGGGCTGGCACTGCCCGCGTCGCGCGCCCGCCCGGGCGGCCATCACCGCACGCCGATGCGACCGTTCATCGACGACCTCGACGCCCTGCCGCTGCCGGCGTGGGATCTGATCGACGCCGACGCTTATCGCGCGGCCTGGCACACTGCCCACGGGCGCTTCTCGTGGAACGTCGTCACGACGCGCGGCTGTCCGTACCGCTGCAACTGGTGCGCGAAGCCGGTCTACGGATCGCGGTACGCCCAGCGTTCGCCCACCCACGTGGTCGCGGAGATTGCCGCACTGCGCGACCGGATCGGTCCCGACCATCTGTGGTTCAGCGACGACATCTTCGGGCTGTCACGCCACTGGATCGAGCGGTTCGCCGACGAGATGGCCCGGCGCGGCCTCCGCCTGCCGTTCACGATGCAGTCGCGCGTCAACCTCATGACCGGACCGAACGTCGCCGCGCTCGCGCGCGCCGGCGCGGAAGAGGTCTGGCTCGGGGTCGAGTCCGGCTCCCAGCGGATTCTCGATGCCATGGACAAGGGATCGACGATCGATCAGGTCCGCGGGGCGACGCGCCGGCTCCGCGAGCATGGGGTACGCGCCTGCTGGTTCCTGCAGCTCGGCTACGGCGATGAGACATGGGACGAGATTCTGGCGACGCGGGATCTCGTTCGCCACGAGCGGCCGGACGATGTGGGAGTTTCGGTGGCCTACCCCCTCCCGGGGACTCGCTTTTACGAGAAAGTGCGGGCGCAGCTGGGGGACAAGCGCAACTGGAGGGACAGCGACGATCTCGCAATGATGTTCCAGGGGACGTTCAGTGGTGCGTTCTACCGGCGTGTCCGTGACCTCCTGCACCAGGAAGTCGCGGAGGGACCCGCGTCGTGGGATGCGCTCTCGGCAGAGGCGGAGGCCGACGCGTTGCTACGTGGCGCCGCCGCCCCACGAGCGTCCGGGTTCGACTGATGATTGTGCTCGTCAACCCGCGGGCGACGCGTGCCGAGCACCGTCGCTTCCCGCTCTCCCTGATGGCGCTTGGGGCCGCGCTTCCCCCTGAAGTCGATTGGGCGATCGTCGATGGCAACCGCCCCGACGCGGATGTGGTGGCCGAGGTCGCGGCGAACGTGGCGAGCCGCGGGGCATCGATCCGGTATCGCTCTTCGCCGTCTCGGTCATGCCAGGCCCGCAGCTGGCCGAGGCCGTCAGTGTCACGCGTCGGCTCAAGGCGCAGATTCCCTCGGATTCCGGTCGCCTGGGGAGGCTATTTCCCGAGCCTCTATCCGATGCCCGACGCTCGCGGCCCCCTACGTCGACTGGATTGTCCGGGGCCAGGGTGAGCAAACGCTCGTCGAGCTCCTCGACGTGCTGCGGGAACGCCGCGATCCGGCAACGGCGGCCGGGCTCGGCTATCGCGAGCGCGGCGAGCCACGCCTCAACCCCGAACGGCCATGGGTCGGCCCCGACGAACAGCCGCCACCGCCGTACGCGCGGATCGACGTGGACGACTACCTGCACCCGACCGAGCTCGGCCGCCGGTCGGGCGTCTACCAGGCCTCGATTGGCTGTCCGTACGCGTGCAACTTCTGCGGCGTGACGGCCGTGTACGGCCGGCGCGAGCGCTTCGAGTCGCCCGAGCGCACTGTCCGCCATCTCGCGCATCTCGTCGAGCGTCATGGCATGGATGGCCTCCACTTCTACGACAACAACTTTTTCATGGGCGAGCCGCGTACGGAGGAAGTATGCGGACGCCTGGCCCCGCTCGGCCTGCGCTGGTGGTGCGAAGCCCGCGTGGACATCGTCATGGACTACGCGGACGCCACGTGGCGGGCCATGCGCGAGTCCGGGCTGCAGATGATGTTCTTCGGCGCCGAATCCGGATCCGACGCCTCGCTCGCGCGGATGAAGAAGGGGCTCTCGACGGACAAGACGCTGGAGGTGGCGCGCCGCGCCCGGCATCACGGGATCGTGCCCGAATTCTCCTTCATCCTCGGAGGCCCCGACGACCCGGAAGGCGAGATGCGGACGACGCTCCAATTCGTGCGGCGGCTGAAGCAGATCAATCCGCAATGCGAGCTCATCTTCTATTTCTACACGCCAACTCCCCAGCGGCATGGAACGTACGGTGACGTCGATCCCCTCGCCGGCACGCCGAGCGACGCTCGAGGAATGGGCGCGGCCGGAATGGGTTGACTGGATGACGCACGAGCGGCCCGACGTGCCGTGGATGACCGACGCGCTGCGGCGCCATCTGGGAGACTTCGAGCTCGTGCTGAAGAGCCGATTTCCGTCCGTCCACGACCGTCGAACGGCGCCTTGGGGCCGGCGGGTTGGAGCGTGGCTCGCGGCGCGGCGGTGGAATGCGGAACGCTACGACAACCCACGGGAGCTGCGGCTGCTGCGGCGAGTAGCGCGGTGGCCCGCATGGGACCGGCAGCGCTACGGACATCTGCGGCCGCCCGTGGCGGAGCAGGTGTAGGGGGCGGGGGGCTGGAGCGGCGGGGCGGCTGGAGCGGCTAGGGCTGGAGCGGATGGCGCGGATGGAGCGGATGACGATCGGACGCACTCGAATCGAGCGTGGCGGCGGTTGCCGACGCCTATCGTCGCTGGGCACCGACCTACGACGAAGAGACGGCATTGTCTGCGCTCGACGAGCTGGCCGTCGCGGCGCTCGGTCCGGGCACGAAGGGCGGGCGGATGCTCGACGCGGGCTGCGGCACCGGGCGGCGTCTTCCTCATCGAGGGCTTCGCGCTCGGGTGTGATTTCTCGATGCCCATGCTGCGGGCGGGACAGCGCGTCGGCCGCGTCGTGAACGCCGATGTCGCGCAACTGCCGTTCGCCACCGCATCGTTCGATCTGGTGTGGTGCCGTCTCGTCATTGGTCACCTGCCAGCGGTCGGACGCGCCTACGCCGAGCTGGGGCGGGTGTGCCGTCCGCGGCGGGCGGCTCGTCGTCACGGATCTGCATCCCGATGCCGCCCGCGCGAAGATGCGCCGGACGTTCGTGGACGCCGAGGGCATTGCAGGCGAGGTGCCGCACCATCGGCACGACATCGAGACTCATGCGCAGGCGGCGAGGGACGCCGGGCTCGTGACGCGACGGGTGGAGAGCTGGGTGGTGGGTCCGTCGATCCGGACGTTCTTCGAGGCTGCGGGCGATCTGTCCCGTTACGAGCGCATGGCCGGCAAGCGCATGCTCCTCGGGCTGTCGTTCGAGAAGGCGCCATGAGCGATCTGTTGCTCACGCACGGCTACTTCCTCGACGAGGACGAGAAGGAGCGGCAGATCATGAAGCCGTATCCGACGCTCGGGCTGCTCTACCTCTCCGCGTATCTCAAGCGCGCCGGGCTCGACGTCGAGGTGTTCGACACGACGTTCGCGGCCCGCGGCGAGCTGCTCGCGCGTCTGCGCGCGTCCCGCGGCATCGTCGGGCTCTACACGAACCTGATGACGCGCGCGAGCGTGCTGCGCCTGATGGCAGAGGCCAGGGGCGCGGGCTGGACGGTGGTGGTCGGCGGGCCCGAGAGCGCGAACTATCCCGACGAGTACCTCGCGGCCGGCGCCGACGTCGTCGTCATCGGCGAGGGCGAGGAGACGATGCTCGAGCTCACGCCTGCGCTCGCCTCGCACGGCCCGCACCGGCTGCACGGCGTAGCCGGGGTGGCGTTCCGCGACGAAGACGGCCGCGTCGTCCGCACGCCCGATCGGGCAGCGCTGCCGGACCTCGACGGCTTGCCCTGGCCGGACCGTGGGGCCATCGATCAGGAGCGCTATGTCTCGGTCTGGCGGACGCACCACGGCCGCGGCAGCGTCAATCTGATCACGGCCCGCGGCTGTCCCTACCGCTGCAACTGGTGCTCCCACGCCGTCTTCGGCTTCACGCACCGGCGGCGGAGCGTCGCCGACGTGCGCCGACGAGGTGCGAGCACATCGTCGACGCGCTATCGCCCCGATCAGCTCTGGTACGCGGACGACGTCTTCACCATCCATCACCGCTGGCTGTTCGAGTTACGCCGCCGAGCTGTCGCGGCGCGGATTGCGCCTTGCCCTTCGAGACCATCTCGCGCGCCGATCGCATGATGCGCGACGACGTGCTGCGGACGCTGGCCGAGCTGGGCTGCTACCGCATCTGGATCGGCTCGGAGAGCGGCAGCCAGCGCATCCTCGACGCGATGGAGCGCGGCGTCACCGTCGAGCAGGTGCAGTGGGCCACGAAGGCCGCGCAGCGGCACGGCATCGAGGTCGGCATGTTCCTGATGTGGGGCTACGACGGGGAGACGCTCGACGACATCGAGGCGACGGTCGAGCACGTCGTGGCGGCGCAGCCCGACGTCTTCCTCACGACGCTGGCCTATCCGATCAAGAACACGGGCTACTACGACAAGGTGGCCGACCGCGTCTCGCTCGACCGGCCGTGGGCCGAGGCCACCGACCGCGACTCACCAGATTCGCCGGCCGTCGCGATCGGGCCTACTACCGCCAGGCCGACCGCTGGCTGAAGGGTGAAGCGGCGGCGGCACGCGCCGCGGCGATCGATCCGGCGGCGGCCGATCGCCACCGCGCTGACGCTGCCGAAGCCCGCGCCGCTGCTCGCGCAATCGGCGCGTGGCGCTGGATCAGCAGGCATCGGTCGCGGACCAGACAGGGCGGCCATGAGCACGAGCGCTCGTCGCCGTTCGACGCGCTGGCGCGGCGACTACGACGCCGCTTCACCGCAGCGCGGCATCGGCAGGCTCATGCGCGAGGCCGTCTGGCGTCGACTGGACGCGCGTTCGCCGCGGGCACCGGGTGCTCGAGCTCGGCTGCGGGACCGGCGAGGACGCCGTGCACCTCGCCCGTCGCGGGGTCCGTGTCGTGGCGATCGACGCCTCGGCCGACGATGGTGCGCGTCGCGCGCGAGAAGGTCCTGGCCGCCGGGCTCGGCGACGCCATCGACGTGCGCGAGTCCACGATCGAGGCCTGGATGCGCGCGGTGTCGGCGCGGACCGGAGCGGCACCCGGTTCGATGGCGCGCTTTCCAACTTCGGGGTGCTCAACTGCGTGACCGACCTGGCGCGGTCGTGGCGGCACTCGCGCACGCGGTCCGCCCGGGCGGCTGGATCTGTTGCGTCATGGGGCCGCTCGTGCCGTGGGAATGGGGCTGGTACCTGGCGCACGGCCGCCCGGACCGCGCCTTCCGCCGGCTGCAGCCGGGCGGCGTGACTGGCGCGGGTCTCGGTCCGGTATCCCTCGGTCGGCCGCGTGGCGTCGGCGTGCGCGCCGCACTTCCACGTGCATCGCGTGGCGCCCGTCGGGGCGCTGCTGCCGCCGACCGTATGCCGAGGCATGGGCGCGCCGCCATCCGCGCTGCTCGGCGCCCTCGCGCGCTGGGAGCGGCGGCTCGAGACCGTGCCGGCCCTCGCGCACGGCTCGCGGACCACTATCTGATCGAGCTCGAGCGGACGGAGCGCCGGTCGACGTCCATGACCGACGCTGCCGCCGCCCGATCCCGTCGCCGCGCTGCCGATCCTGATTCTCGCTCCGCACAGCCGCTGCAACTGCCGCTGCCTGATGTGCGACATCTGGCGGGCCCGCGGGACGCGCGAGCTACCGCCGGCGGACGTCGCCCGCTGGCTGCCGCGAGTGGCGGGACGCCGGCGTCGACGCGTGATCGTCTCACCGGCGGCGAGGCGCTGCATGCACTCGCGACCTCTGGGAGCTCTGCGGCCTGCTGCGCGAGGCGGGCATCGCCATCACGCTGCTGTCTACCGGGCTCTGCTCGTCGCGCGGCACGCGGACCAGATCGCGCAGTCTCGTGCGACGACGTGATCGTCAGCCTCGACGGCCCGCGGCCGGTGCACGACCTGCATTCGCGGCGTCCGCGGCGCCTACGAACGGCTGGCCGCGGGATCGCGCGCCGTCGCGCGCCGCACGCCCGGAGTGGCGATCACCGGCCCGCTGCACGGTGCAGCGCGCGAACTTCCGCGCACCTGCGCGACACGGTCGCCGGCGCGCACGCGATCGGGTCTCGACGCGCATCAGCTTTCTCGCGTGCCGACGTGACCAGCGAGGCGTTCAACCGGCCCGGCGGCTGGGACGACGGCGCGTGCGCGGCAGGTGGCGCTCGACGCGGCAGACCTCGACGCGCTGGCGTCGGAGCTGACGACGCTCGAGGCCGGCAACGCCTTCGCGGACGGGTTCATCGCCGAGAGCCCGCCGACAAGCTCCGGCGCGGCTCCACCAGCATTGCGGCCGCTCGGCTCGGCCTGGCGGAACTTCCGGTCCGCCGCGTGCAACGCGCCCTGGGTGTCGCGCGTGATCGAGGCCGACGGCACGGTGCGTCCCTGCTTCTTCCATCCGCCGATCGGCAACGTGCGCGACGGCAGGCGGCCTGGTGGCGGTCTCAACTGCGCCCGAGGCGCGGGCATTCAGATCGCGGGCTCGACGTGCGCCCGCAACCCGATCTGCCGCGCCTGCGTCTGCTCGCTGGCCCTGCACCCGGGCGAAGACGGCAGCGTCGTCGAACGACGGCTCCCGGCGGGGAGGCGATCATGACCGCGTCAGCGGTCGTCCTCTACAACCCGCGGGCGGTGTTCTACACGATGCCGCTCGCGCTCCTGGCGGTGGGCTCGCACCTCGACCCCGAGCGGTACGAGGTGCGTCATCGTCGACGGCCGGCTCGAAGCCGATCCCGATCGCCGCCGTGCTCGCGCAGCTCGACGGCGCGCTGTGCCTCGGGATTGCGCGTGCTCACCGGCCAGCCCGATTCGCGACGCCATCGCCGATCTCCCGCGCGGCGCGAGGCGCGCTGCCCGAGGCTGCCGGTCGTCTGGGGCGGCTGGCACCCGTCGCTGTTCGGCCGGAGTGTCTGCGAGGAAGCGGCGGTGGACGTGACCGTTCAGGCGCAGGGCGAGGCGACCTTCGCCGAGATCTGGTCGATCGCTGATCGCGCGGCGGACGCGCCCTGGACGAGCTGCGCCGGCTGCACGGTCCGCGACGCGCGGACGGCGCGGATCGTGCACGAACCCGCCGCGACCGCTCGCGTCGACCTCGACGCGGTCTGCGCCCCACGACTACGGCCTGCTGCCGGTCGAGCGCTACTTCGCGCTGAAGGGCAAGCGCCAGCTCGACTACATCTCCTCGCAGGGCTGCCACTTCCGCTGCGCCTTCTGCGCCGATCCCTTCGTCTACAAGCGCAAATGGGTCGGGCTGCCGCCAGCGCGCATCGGCGAGGAGCTGGAGACGCTCTGGCGGCGCTATCGCTTCACCGACGTCAATTTCCAGGACGAGACCTTCTTCACCTAGCGCCGCGCGCGTCGAAGCCATCGCCGAAGAGCTCCTGCTCGCGCGGCCGGCCGATCACGTGGGCCGGCGACGATGCGCGCCGATCAGGGCGAGCGCCTGCCCGAAGACGGTGCTGGCCACGGTGCAGGCGCTCGGGTCTCCGGCGGGTGATCGTCGGCGTCGAGGCGGGCTCGCAGGCGATGCTCGACTGGATCAAGAAGGACATCAAGCTGGAGCAGGTCTTCGTCACCGCCGAGAAGTGCCGGCGTCACGGCATCGCGGTGAAGTTCCCGTTCATCGTCGGCTTTCCCGACGAGAGCGACGAGAGCATCGCGAGGCCCTCGCTCGACGTCGCCAGCGGCTGCGCGCGATGAGTCCCGACCTTCGAGACGCCGATCTTCTACTTCAAGCCCTACCCGGGCGCGCCGCTGACCGAACGAGGCCGTCCGCGACGGCTATCGCCTGCCCGGCGACGCTCGACGAGTGGGCGCGACTTCGACATCATCGGCTCCGACCGGCCCGTGGGTGAGCGCCGAGCGTGCGCCGCTGGTCGAGCGCTTCAAGTTCTACCAGCAGTTCGGCTACGAGCGATGGCCACGGGTGGCAACGCCCGCTGCGGCGGTTCGCGCGGTGGCGGTGCGAGCGCGACTTCTACCGGTGGCCGATCGAGAAGACGGTATCGGACTGGCTCGCGCCGCCCGACGCCATGTCGTGACCCCGAGCTTGTGGGAGGATAAGGAGGGGACAACATTCGCCTCGTTCTGCGCGGCGCGCGCTGCCTGACCGGCGATTCCGTGTCGCTCCGCGCGCTCCTCGTCCGGAACGGCCGCATCGTCGAGGGACTGGACGGCGCGCCCGACGTCGTGCTGGATCTCCGCGACCATCTCCTGCTTCCGGGCCTGGTCAACGCTCACGACCACTTGTGGCTCAACACGCTCCGTTTGCCGCAGCCGATTGAGGCGCAGAAGAACAGCTACGACTGGATCGACGCGTTCCAGCCGATGTTCGCCGACCCCGCGATTCGCGACGCGCTCGACGTCGACAAGGCCGCCCGCACCTGGCACGGAGGCCTGAAACAGCTGCTCTCCGGGGTGACCACCTGCGCGCATCACGACGACTGGCACCCGGTGATGAGCGATCCGGCGTTCCCGGTACGGGTGCTCGAGCGCTACGGCTGGAGCCATTCGCTGCGACTGGCCGGGCGTCACGGGCCGGCGGTGAGCGACAGCGCCGCGGCGACGCCGATCGACGCGCCCTGGTTCGTCCACCTGGCGGAAGGGACCGACGATGTCGCCGCCGGAGAGCTGGCGGAGCTGGACGCGCACGGCGGCCTGCGTGCGAACACGGTCGCGATCCACGCGGTGGGCCTCGGCCCGGCGGCCCTCGATCGGCTGGTCGCCCGCGGCGCGAGTGTGGTCTGGTGTCCGGCGAGCAACCTGCTCATGCTCGGCGCGACGGTGGAGCCGCGGCGGCTGCTGCCATCGGGACGGCTCGCGCTCGCCACTGACTCGCGGCTCACCGGATCGCGCGACCTGCTGGCCGAGCTGCAGGTCGCCGCCGAGGTCAGCGGCCTGGCGGGCCACACGCTGTTCCGCCTCGTGACCGACTGGCCGGCCAGGATGATGCGCCTGGACGATGTCGGTCACCTCGACGCCGGCGCACGTGCGGATCTGATCGTGCTGCGCGACGAGGGCGGCAATCCGTTCGAAGCGCTTCTCCGCGTGTCGCGCACCGGCGTCCGCGCGGTGTTTCGCGATGGGCAGCCGGTCATGACCGACGACGAGGGCGGATGCTGGTTCGACGCGCTGGACCTCCCGCGCGTGCACGCGACGCTCGACGGGCACACGCGATGGTGCGCACCGGACATCGCCTTACGGCGCGAGGCCGCGGCGCTCGAACCCGGTTTCGCGCTGTGACACGAATCTCGATCGTCCGGCTGAAGCCGGACACTACGGGCGCGACCTGAGCCGGACACTACGGGCTGGCACCCCGCCGGCGCAGATGGTGAATCTCGAACCGGCCGTACGAGGGATCGTCGACGACGACGATGCGTTCGCCCTCTCGCGCCAGATAGTCGCGCAGGCCGCGCGCACTGTTGACGAACGTGTGCGACCGGTTCGTCGGGTCGAACGCCGATCTCAAGAACGTCAACATGGGCGGGTCCAGCAGCACGACGGTGGCCTCGGTGTCGGCGAGCAGCTGGCCGAGCGGCGGGTGCTGGGCGGCGAAGGCCGGCGAGGCAAACAGCATCGGCCCGAAGAGCGACCGATAGCCCCGCACGTGCGAGGCCAGACCGAGCCAGTAGTGCGGCAGGGCCAACAGGTAACTGTCTTTCGGAATCTGTACGGCCAGCCGATCGCACAGCGACTGGTATGAGGTCATGGCAACCGACCGCTGCATCACGCGGATCCACGCCACGGCACCGTCGGCGATCGTGACGATGAGCAGCGCGAGTGTCGCGGACCTGACGAAACGGGCGGGCGCCCGCAGCAGCGTGACGAGACCGACGGCTGCCGTGAGAGCCAGCAGCGGCCAGAGCGCGGCAACATAGTGATACGGCTTCGGCTGGACGAAGAGGGCGAACAGTCCCGCACCGACCAGCAGCGCATGACGCAGCACGCGGGCGCGAGGGTCGTGCCGTCCTGCGCCCCGCCACAGCGTCCACAGTCCGACCAGTCCGCCAAGGCTGATGAGCCACGACGCCGGTTGTGCCGCGAGCAGGCCACGCCCGATCTGACTGTAGCGCCGCCACTCCCGCAGCACGTTCTCGAGATAGAACCGCGGGTCGAGCAGATGATAGCGGATGCCCACGTAGCGCTGTTGGTTCAGCAGGTCGTCCCACCCTCGATACATGAACCACAGATATGGCAGCAGCGTGGTCAGCATGCCCGCCAGCATCCACAGACAGGCAGTCCCTCCAACGATCGGACGACGCGCCACGACGAGCGAGACGCACAGGATCGCGGCCCAGGCGAGGCCGGTCGGGTGCGATGCGACGGCGAGACCCAGACAGATGCCCGCGAGCACGAGGCGCGTGACAGGGAGCGCGTCGCGTGTGTCGTCTGCCGCGGCGCTGGACGACGGTTCCGGTGGGGACATGAGGTTCAGCACCGGCAGAACCAGGAGGAACGCCGTCACGCTCGCGACCGGGACCGCGATGTCGTATCGGGCCAGGCGCCCCAAGTCGACCAGCGGGATGCCGGTGGGGTAGGAGGTCAGCCCGGACGCGACGCGCCAGGAGATCAGCAGCAGCACGGCCAGGAGTCCGTGCCTCGGCGAGAGCAGCCGCCTGCCGAGCGCAAACGTGAGCGCCGCCGTCGCGGCGGCCATGGCGAGCGAGACCAGTCGCACTTGCAGCAGTCCCGGGCCGAACACGTAGATGACACCGCCGACGAGGATCGAGAACAGCGGCGAGTGCAGCAGGAAATGGCGTTCGACCCCGTAGAAGCCGCGATGGAGCTCCGAGACGAACGCGCCGTGCGTCCAGAACCGGTACCCGGGCTCCGCAATCCACGGCTCGTCCTGGTTCACGAGCGGGTAGCGATCGAGTCCGATCAGGTTCACGGCGACGAACGCGCCGATCAGAACGAGGGCGAGCCGGTGGTCCGGCAGCATCGATCGGAAGAGTCCTGTCCAACCGGTCGATCGCGGCGGCACGATGCGGCGGAGCCTAGCACGAATGACGGCCGCGACGATTTCGCGGACGTGTGGGTGCGCCGCCGGATGTGTGTCGCGCGGCCGCCTGGGCCGGACCTGCGTCAGGGAACAGACCTCTGTCGTAGATAGTGAATCTCGAACCGACCGTACGAGGGATCGTCGACGACCACGTGGCGCTCGCTCTCCCGAGCCAGGTAGTCGCGCAGGCCGCGTGCCGAGTTGACGAACTCGTGGGCCGGGCTGCGCCGGGTCGAGTGCGTCCTTCAGGAACGTCGACAGGAGCGGGTCCACCAGGACCACGGTGGCCCCTGTCTCGGCGAGCAACTCTCCCAGTGGCGGATGTGCCGAGGCGAATCTCGGGGACGCGTAGACCATCGGTCCCGTGAGCGAGCGGTAATCCCGCACGTGCGGCGCCAGACCGAGCCAGAAGTTCGGCAGCGCGAGCACGCGGCTGTCGCTCGGAAGGTGCGCGGCAAGTCGTTCGCAGAGCGCACGGTACAACGTGGTCGTGGTGGCCCGATGCATCACGCCGATCCACGCCGCGACGCCATCCGCCATCGTGAGGACGAGCATCGCGACGATCGCTGGCCGGACGAAACGAGCGGGCGACCGCAGCAGCGTGACGAGGCCGACGGCTGCCGTCAGGGCGATCAGCGGCCAGAGCGTGGCCACATAGTGGTACAGCTTCGGCTGGATGAAGACGGCAAACAGTCCGGCACCCACCAACAGCGCCTGCCGAAGCACGCGGCCGCCCGGAGTGTGGCGTTCGGAACCCTGCCAGAGCGCCCAGAGTCCGGTCAGGCCGCAACGCCGATCAGCCAGGCCGCTGGTTGGGCCGCGAGCAGGCCATGGCCGATCGGGCTGTAGCGTCGCCACTCGGCCAGGACGTTGTCGACATAGAACCGCAGGTTCAAGACGTCGTAGCGATCGGCGACGTATTGCTGCTGCAACAGAAGGTCATCCCATCCCCGATGCATGAACCACAGATACGGCAGCAGCGCGGCTGTCGTCCCCGCCAGCAGCCACCCGCATGCCGCCACACCTTCGATCGAGCGGCGCGCCATCAGCAGCGTGACGCACAGGATCGCAATCCAGGCGAGACCTGTCGGATGGGACGCGACAGCAAGGCCCAGGCACAATCCCGCCAGCGCGAGACGGACGCGCGGGTGGGCGATCGGCGTTGCCGCCTCGGGCGTCGAGTCGTGATGCGTCGCGCTGGCGGGTCGGCCCGTGGCAGCCCGCGGCGCCAGCAGCGGCAGAACCAGGAGAAACGCGGTCATGCTCGCGGCCGGCACCGCGATGTCGTATCGAGCCAGTCGGCCGAGATCGACCAGCGGGATGCCGGAGGGATAGGACCGCAACCCCGACGCAACGCGCCACATCGTCAGCATCAGCACGGCCAGAAGCCCGTGTCTCGGCGAGAACAGGCGCGAGCCCACGGCAAACGTCAACGCTGCCGTCGCGGTCGCCAGCGCCAGCGACACGAGCCGGACCTGCAGCAGTCCGTGGCCGAACAGCCAGATCACACCACCGGTGAGGATCGAGAAGAACGGCGTCGACAGGAGATAGTGTCGCTCGACGCCGAAGAAGCCCCGATGCAGCTCCGAGACCAACGCGCCCCGGGTCCAGAACTGGTAGCCGGGTTCGGCAATCCATGGCTCGTCGCGACTCACCATGGGGTCGCTATCGAGCCCGACCAGGTTGAACACGAAGAACGCCGCGACGAGAACGAGGGCGAGGCGGCGATCGGACCACGTTGATCGGAAGAGCTCAGTCCAACCGGTCAATCGCGGCGGCACGATGCGGCGCAGCCTAGCACGAATGCGCGCAGCGATGCCGTGGCGCCGGGCTTTCGCCTTTGCTCGGCTTCGGCGAACCGCCGTGAGCCGAACGGCGAAGGCGATCGAGCGCCGGCCAACGCTGGCCGCGGTCAGGCCTGAAGGCCCGCGCCACGTCTCACCGGGTCGTAGTGTCCGGCTTCAGCCGGACCCGTGGCTGCCCGCGCGATCCGCTATCATCCGGGTCGTGTTCAAGCGCCAGCGCGAGGGCTCCGTCATCTGCACGTCGTGCGGGACGCTGGTGGGCGTCAACGACGACCAGTGCTACAGCTGCGGCCGGCGGAACCCCGGCCTGTGGGGATATGCGCAGGCGCTGCGGGCGCTCGGCGGCGACCTCGGTTTCGTGCCGCTCGTCATCGGCGGCTGCGGCGTGCTCTATGTGTTCTCGCTGATCGCGTCGCGCGGCAACATCGGCATGGGCGGCCTGTTTTCGCTGTTCGCCCCGAGCCCGCAGGCCCTGTTCCTGCTCGGGGCAAGCGGTGCCATCCCGGTGTTCGGCACCGGGCGATGGTGGACGGTGCTGAGCGCCGGCTGGCTGCATGGCGGGGCGCTGCACATCCTGTTCAACATGATGTGGGTGCGGCAGCTCGCGCCAGCGACGGCGGAGCTCTATGGCCCCGCAAGGATGGTGCTCATCTACACGGCCGCCGGGGCATGCGGGTTCGGGCTCAGCTCGGTCGCGGGCGCGTTCTTCCCGTCGCTGCCGTTTCTGAGCGGTGGCCGGCTCACCGTGGGCGCGTCGGCGCCGATCTTCGGCCTGCTCGGCGCGCTGGTCTACTACGGACGACGATCGGGCAGCAGCATGGTGGGGAGCCAGGCCCTCAGCTACGCGCTGATGCTCGGCCTGTTCGGGTTCGTCATGCCCGGCGTCGACAACTACGCGCACGCCGGCGGCTTCGGCGGCGGCTACCTGGCCGCGCGGCACCTCGACCCGCTCCACCCCGAGCGGATCGATCACATGGTGCTGGCGCTCGTGTGCCTGGTCGCGACGCTCGCCGCGATCGTCGTGTCATTCGTGCACGGGCTGCGGTTCCTGTCGTAGCTCGCGCGACGCGTGACCACGGCCGTACAGGATTCGTCCTGGCCGGGCATGGGTATGGTGCCCGCGATCGAGCACGACCGCGCCGTTCACGATCACGTACTCGATGCCTGACGGATATTGATGCGGCCGCTGGAAGGTCGCGTGATCGGCGACACGGTCCGCATCGAAGATCGTGACGTCGGCCCACAGGCCCGGCCGCAGCAGCCCGCGATCGAAGACGCGGATCTTCGCCGCGTTCGCCGACGTCATCTTGCGAACGGCGTCCTCGAGCGTCAGCAGGCGGGCCTCGCGCACGTAGCGCGCCAGCACGCGCGGGAACGTGCCGTAGTAGCGCGGATGCGGATGCTCCGCCGCGAGCGGTCCCTCAGGGGCCACCGCCCGGCCATCCGATCCGACGGAGACGAAGGGCTGGGCGAGCGCCCGCCGCATGTCCTCCTCACTGTGATGGAAGAAGACCGTGGACACCGATCCGCCGTTCTCCACGAGCAGCTCGAAGAGGACGTCGATCGGCGGCTTCCCGAGCGTGGCAATCACGTCGCTCATGCGCCGGCCGGCGAACTGCTGATACCGCGGGTTGGTGAGCCGCACGAGCAGCATGCCCTCCCAGCTGCCCGTGGCCGTGTAGTGGTTGTACCAGTCGCCGAGCGGCGCCTCGCCGAGGATCTCGCGCTCCAGACGGGGCCGCAGGCTGACGTCCCGCAGGCGTGAGACCAGCGCCTCGGCCCCGCCCTCGTGCGCCCACGGCGGGATGATGCTCGCGAGATCGTTCTGGCCGGCGCGATACGGGTACACGTTGGCCTCGACGTCCTGGCCGCGGGCGCGCGCGCCGGCAATGAGCGTCACCAGGTCGGGCATGCGGCCCCACATCGATCGGTCGGCGATCTTCAGGTGAATGATGTCCACCGGAACCCTCGCCCGGCGTCCGATGTCGAGCGCTTCCTCGACCGCCGTGAAGACGCCGGTGCCCTCGGTTCGCAGGTGGGTCGAATAGATGCCGCCGTACTCGGCCACGACCTCGCACAGGCTGACCAGCGTGTCGGTGTCGATCCAGACGCCGGGCGGTCCGCTCAACGAGCTGGCCAGGCCGAGCGCCCCATCCTCCATGGCCTCGCGGACGTCACGGCGCATGGACTCGAGCTCCGCCGGTCCGGGCGGCCCGGCACGCGGACCTCGAACCGTCGTCCACACTTGACTGGACCCGACATAGGACCCGATGTTGGAGCTGACGCCCTTCGCCACCAGCTCGGCGAAATAGGCGGAAAAACGCGGCCACCGCGCTGATGGCGCGGCTGATCCGCCTTCGCCGAACACCATCGACGTCACGCCCTGCCGGACCATGCTCGGCGCATCGCCATCGTCCAGCACCGTGAAATCGGAATGGTTGTGGATGTCGATGAAGCCCGGCGCGACGACGAGGCCGCTGGCGTCGATCACACGCGCGGCCTGTTCCCGCACGCGGCCCAGCGCGACGATGCGGCCGGCGCGGATCGCGAGATCGCCGGCAAAGGACGGGTTGCCCGTGCCATCGACGATGCGGCCGCCGCGGATGAGGAGGTCGACGCCGGCCGTCTGGTGTGCGTGTGGGGCGGCGAGCAGTGCCGCCATCACGACGAGGACACGCAGGCCCGAGCCGCATGCTCACCCCGTGACGTTCCGGTTCCCGTGCGCTGCGATCGCCGGCTCGAGCCAGAGATCGACCGGCCGGCGGACGCCGCGCCGATTGCCCGGGACGACCTTGCGTCCCGTGCCGGCCGACTCGTACGCGGCGTAGATCATCTCGAGGACGGCCCGGCCGTCTTCACCGGTGACGAGCGGCGGCCGATCGTGGCGGACACAGTCGATGAAGTGCCGCAGTTCCTGCGGATATCCCTGGTTGAACGCCTCTTCGAAGACCGAGAAGGTCCAGCCGCGCGTCGATCCCGCCTTCTCCAGCGCGTATCCGTAGCCACCCTCGCTGTAGGTGAGGGCGGCGTTGCCCGCGAACAGGTCGGCGTAGGAGACGCCCCCGGTGCCGAAGACCTCGATGCGATCGTCCATCCCTCCCGGCTTCGCCCAACTGTCCTCGGCGATGCCGATGACGCCGCCCTCGAATTCGACGATCGCCACGGCATTGTCCTCGGCCCGCGTCCGGGCGCCATGGACCTGCGTCGCCATCGTCGCGTAGACACTCTCGACCTTCGGCTGGCCGCCGAGCATCCAGCGGAACCAGGCAAAGGCATGGCAGCCCATGTCCATGAGCACGCCGCCGCCGGCGCGATCGATGTCGTAGAACCAGTCGGCGTGCGGCCCGGAGTGCTTCTCGCTCTGGCGCATCTGGTAGATGCGGCCGATCGCGCCTTCGCTGGCCAGTTGCCGCACGCGCTCGTACTTCGGGGCGAAGCACAGCTCCTCGGCATACATCAGCCGCACGCCCGCACGCTGGCACGCCGCGATCATCGCGTCGGCTTCCTCGAGCGTGCGCGCGAGCGGCTTCTCGCAGATGACGTGCCGGCCGGCGCCGGCGGCGGCTTCGGTGACCGGCAGGTGGAGATCGTTGGGCACGCAGACGTCCACGACGTCGCACTCGGCGGACGCGAGCAGGGTCTCGACGTCGGTGAACCACGCCGGCACGTTGAAGCGCCGCGCGAGCGCCTCGGCGCGCGCCCCCGATCTCGAGCAGATCGCGGTGACCTCCGCCTCGGGGACGAACCGGTGATACGACTCCAGGTGAATCTCGCCGATGAAGCCGGCGCCGACGATCGCGACCTTCGTGCGTCCCTGCATCGACACTCCACAGCGGCCCGCCGCTCTTTCAGGCCAATCCACGCGATCCGGGGGCCTCGTTACCGGGATCGGTCTCCGACCTTGTCAGATTTGGTCCGTGGCTCCAATCGCCAAGGAAGCATAGGAGATTTCCCGGGGCGCTGTACAAACGCGGGAAATTCGACGTTGGCCTCAGTGAGACACGTCGGTGGACGCTCATGGCCCTTCCGTCCAGGATCGCGAAATACGAGATTCAGCGTCCCATCCGGCAGGGCGGCATGGGGTCGGTCTATCTCGGGTTCGATCCCGAGCTCGAACGCCGCGTCGCGATCAAGGTGCTGCGCGACGACCTCGAGATCGACGATCCGGGCGCCCGGTTCATTCGCGAGGCGCGCGCCGCGGCCGGCCTGCGCCACCCCAACATCGTCACCATCTACGACTTCGGCGTCGTCGAGGGCGCGCCCTACATCGTGATGGAGTTCATTCCGGGCGAGACGCTGGCCGACATCATCGCGCAGCGTCTGCCGCTGCCGCTGTCACGCCGGCTCCAGATCGTCGAGGACCTCTGCGGGGCGGTGGCCTACGCGCACCGGATGCAGCTGGTCCACCGCGACATCAAGCCCGGCAACGTGATGTTCGACTCGGACGGCGCGGTCAAGGTGCTCGACTTCGGGCTGGCGCGGACGGCGGACTCCGCGCTCACCCGCGAAGGCGTCGTGATGGGCACGCTGAACTACATGTCGCCCGAGCAGCTGGCCGGAGAACCCATCGACCATCGCAGCGACATCTTCGCCATCGGCACCGTGCTCTATGAGCTGCTCGCGTTCAGGCGCGCCTTCACTGGCGGGCTGAGCGACGGCATTGTCGTGAAGATTCTGCATCGCGAGCCGGAGCCGCTGCCGCCCCTCTCGCACGACATCGACGCCGAGCTGGCCGCGGTCGTCCACCGCGCGCTCAGGAAGGACCCGGCCGAGCGCTACCAGGATCTTCCGTCGCTGCGGCTGGCCCTGCTGCGGATCCGCATGCGGCTCGACCCGGCCGACGTGCCGATCGCGCCGGCGGAAACCGCGACGGTGGTGCTGCACGCGGGCGGCGCCGGTGTGAGGCTGCGCAGCGTCGCCCTGCTCGAGGAGGCTCGCCTGGCGTTGTCCACGGGCGAGTTCGCGCGGGCGATCGCGGCGTGCGACGAGGCGATCGAGCTCGACCCGGCCGTGCGCGATACCGCGAGCGCGCTCCGGGCACGCGCCGAAATCGCGCGAAACGCGGCGCCCCGGCGCGCTGACCCGGACCCTGGCGTCGAGCCGCACCCGTGGCGCGGGCGTCGGCGCACGGGGCTGGCGCTGACCGCCGCGGCTGCCCTGGCCGTTCTGGCGAGCCTGGTGCAATTCACGCGCGGCGCGGCGGTGGCCACACCGTCGCCGGCCATCGTGCGGGGAGCTCCAGCGACGCCCGTTGCACCCGCCGGGTCGATCGCAGCGCCGAACGCCGCGCCGGTGGATCGCCGGCCTCCCGGGGCCGCGAAGCCGGTGACGCCGCGCCAGGAGCAGCCGAACGACCGGGCGGCACAGGCGACGCGGGCGGACGCCAACCCGACGACTGCGCCCGGACGGCCGGCGCGCGACGATCCGAAGCCCGAGGCACCGCTACCGTCAGTCGAGATGGCCCGGGTCGTGGAGGCTGCACCGGCGCCGGCCCCCTCCCCTGTCGTCCCGCCAGCGCCGGAACCCTTGACCGGTCGTCCCCTCGCCAGCCGCACGAGCACACCTGTCGCCGCGTCTGCCTCGAGTGGCGACGCCGCGGCGCTGCGCCTGCCGGCACCCGAGAGCCAGACCGACGACCAGCTGATCGATCGGACGTTGCAACGCTACGCCGCCGCCATGACCGCCCGGGACCTCGACGCCCTCGGAAGCGCTCTCGTCATGGATGCGGCGGCCCGACGACGCCAGGCGTCCTCGTTCCAGCAGTCCACGACGCTGTCCGTGCGGCTGCGTGCGCTCGGCGCCCCCGTCATCGAGGGCTCGACCGCGACCGTCCGCTGCGAGATTGGCGAGGTCGTCGAAGTGCGGGGACGGGCGCGCCGATCGGGTGTGAGCCTCGTGGATGTCTCGCTTCGGAAGGACACCGGACGTTGGATGGTCGTCGGGTTCGTCGATCGCTGATTCGGCGGTGTCCGCCTTCGAACGTAGTGTCCGGCTTCAGCCGGACGACACGCGCACTGACACAGGAGAGGTGAACATGACTCGCTCGATTTGGCTGTCCGCCTGCGGCGGCCTCCTGCTGGGACCCGCGGCGGCGTTCGCGCAACCCACGCCTCGTGAAGCCGTCGCATCGCTCGTCGCCGGCAGCTCGACGAGCGACGTCAGCGCCGTCGCGACCGCGGTCGCCAACCAGATTGCCAGCGTGCCGCTCGGGTCATCCTCGGGCGGGTTCACGTTCGTCCGCGATCCCCAGACCGGGGGCCTGCGCCTGAAGGCGGAGACCCTGGGGCCGTCGTTCGCCGAGCGCCCGACGACGCTCGGCAAACGCGGGGCGTTCAACTTCGGCACTTACTCGCAGCGCACGAGGTTCAGCAGCTTCGAGGGACTGGGCCTGCGCGACGGCGAGTTCCGGCTCAAGGTGCTGCTCGACGGCCGTCCCGTGGACGACCTGTTCACGCTCACGCTCGATGTCGCGACGGTCTCGACGAACATGTTCGCGACGGTCGGCCTGCATCCCAGCCTCGACATTGGCGTCACGGTGCCGTTCGTCCGGGTCTCGCTGAGCGGCCTCAGATCATCGCCAAGAGCCGGGGAAACCGGACCACCCGTCGACATGACGGCGTCGGGCCTCGGCGACATTCAGGTGCGCGCGAAGTGGGCGCCCATCCAGGGCGACCGCGTGGCGCTCGCCGCGGGCTTCGAGCTCCGCGTGCCCACCGCCGACGAGGAAAAGCTGATTGGGACTGGCGGGTATCGCCCGCGCCTCCTCATGCTGGCGTCGACGAACGTCGGCCGCGTCTCGCCCCATGTGAACCTGAGCTACCAGTTCGGCGAGGGCGCCCTTGTCCGGGTCGTGCCGGGTGGCGTGGACACGGTCGTCCGCGCGCGGCCCGGCGACGAGGTCGGCTTGACCCTCGGCGCCGAGGTGGCCGTCCACCCCACGGTGACGCTGTCCGGAGAGCTCATCGGCCGATTGCTCAGGAACGCCGCACGATTTCGACTCGAGGAACGAATCATCACGCCCGAAGGGAGCTCGGCGGCCACCGTCGCGCGGTTCGCGCAGCTCGCGCGGCTCGGCCAGCCGGGCCTCTACACGCTGAACGCCCGCGTCGACAGCCTGAACACCTGGATGGTCGCCGGTGGCATCAAGACCGCGATCCTCCAGCACGGGCTCGTCCGCTTCGATCTCCTCCACTCGATGAGCGAAGCCGGCCTGAGGCCGGGACTCACGACGGTCATCGGGTTCGAATACACCTTCTGAGTGGTGGACTCTTGTTCGGGCTACGGGCTACAGGCTGCGGGCTGCCGGGGCCCGTGGTCGTTCGTAGTTCGTAGTTGGTCGCTGTCGCAGGTCCGCGTGGCCGGTCACCGGTCAGCGCCGCCTGCAACATCGCCCTCGTATAGGCGACGTTGAAGATCTCGCCGGCGAACCCGCCACCGCCGGGGTACTGGTTCCGGATCGGGCCGCGCTCGCGATCGACGTCGATCGCGCGCGGATGCTCCGGATAGATCGCGCGCGGATATTTCTGGCGCACCAGCTCTTTCATCACGCCGAACATGTCCACCTGGCCGTCATCGAGGAACACCTCGGTGTAGTCCACGTAGGGCTTGCGAACGACGACGTTGCGGAAGTGGACGTGGTTGATGCAGTCGCGTTCGCCGAGATACCGGCAGACGGCCACCGGGTCCTCGCCCATCTCGCGCGTGACGCCGCAGTCGAACGTCATCCCGTTGTGCGGGCTGCGGACGAGGTCCAGGGTACTCCTTCCAGTGCGCGACCGTCGCCATGATCTGCTCGGATCCCCGGCTGATCGGCACGGGGGGATCGTTCGGATGCAGGGCCAGCCTGACGTTGGCTTTCTCGGCCTCGGGGACGACGGCCTCGAGAAAATGCCGGGCTCGCTTCAGCTGGTCGGCGCGGGTGTGCGTGCCGACGCCCTCCTTCGGCGGCAGGTTCTTCGACAGCTCGTAGTCGTACGCCGTGTAGCCCGCGCCAGCCCGGCCCGTCTCCTCCTTGTAGCCCTCCATCAGCCGGTTCGCGTAGAAGTTGTATTCGATGACCGGCAGACCGGCCCGGCCCGCAGCGCGAATCGACTCGATGACCTGTGCAATCTGGGCATCGGCGCCCGGCCGGCCCCAGATCACATCGTCGAACCCCGAGATCATCAGGTTGTAAAGCGTCAGGCCGCCGGCCTTGAAGTGATCGATGCGCGTGCGGACCGCGGCTTCATCCCACGGGATCTTGGGTCCGCCCGACAGCACGTGGTCCACGCCGATCTGCTTCATCCGGCGCATCCCGGCCTCGTCGGGTGTGCCGTAATAGCCCAGGCAGATCTTCGGTGTGCCCTTGCCCTCGGCCGGCATCGCGGCAAACGTCGGCTGTGCGGCGCCGACACTCGGCGCGAGCGACGACCCGACCGCCGACACACCAAGAGCCTGGAGCAACCGCCTTCGGGGAATGCGTCCACCCATCGTCATGCCTCCTCTCACGTGCGTGAGATGTCGCTTGTGACAGTCGGCCTGCCTCATCGCTTCGATCGCATGTGGATCTCGGCCGTTCCATGCGCAGGGCTCATCTGTCACGGTGTGAGCCGATAAATCTTGCACGATCCGACATGTAAGTTACACGGTTGTCGCGCAAACCCCATGCACACGGATACGTGATTCACCGTGTGCCACGGTTTGGCCATCGTGTTGCACGTCGCCCCGGCGCTCCAGCGATTGATCACGATCGCGCTTGCGCATCCCCCGGCGCGCGCGGGCTACGGGTGCGCAGACTCCGATGCGGAGAGTCGCTGCCAGCACCCAGCGTCCCGGTAGTTTCTTTTCTTCTCGTGAACCGCGGCCGCCTCGCACCTGCGAGGCGCACACGCCTGTGTGTGCGGATCGGCCGCAGGGAGCAGAACGATGCAGGACTCACGTCTGTGGCGTCGCCAGTACCGGTCTGCCCTCATCGCGACCGCCGCGGTGACGGGCCTCGCGGGCGGTACGGCGGTATGGGCGATTGTCACGCAGCTCGCCGAGGTGGATCTCGTGCACGATGCTGCCGCGGAGCACGTGTCCCAGACCGAGCTGAAGGACCTCGTGGCGGCGGGCCAGAATCGTCAGGCGTTCGACGAGGCGTTCGAGCTCGGCGACGAGCTCTTCGCGACGCAGTTCAACGCGCTCGATGGCGGAGGCGCCAACGTCGGCAACGGCCAGCGCTTCACGCGCGTCCCGCGCGCGGATATGAACGGAGCCCGGTCAGTGGCGCATGCACTTTCCGTTTCGGGTCACGGGCCCCAATGCCCAGGGCTGCTTCGAGTGCCACGAAGCGCCGTTCGAGGATGGCGCCGGCACGGCGGCGCTGAACGTCCACCGCGATGCCTTCCGGACCGGCGACATCAGACAGTTCGTCGAACGCAACACGCCGCACGTCTTCGCGCCCGGCGCCATTCAACGGCTCGCCGAGGAGATGACCGACGCGCTGACGGCGCACCAGCAGCGGCTCGTCCAGCTGGTGTGCCAGTCGGGGAGCCCGCAAGCCGTCCAGCTCCTCACGAAGGGCGTGAACTTCGGCATCCTCCGCGCCAGTCGGACAGTGGCCTCACCCTGCGCCGTCGAGTTCGATACTACCGGGGTCGAAGGGGTGGACTTCTCGCCATCGGTCGAGAATCCCGAGGCCGGCCCCTTGCTCATCGTCCGGCCCTTCCAGTGGAAGGGCAGCGTGGCGTTCCTCCGGGACTTCAACCGGGGCGCGTCGCACAACGAGCTCGGCATGCAGGCC
The DNA here is from genome assembly GCA_963834365.1 of Vicinamibacterales bacterium. Classification (GTDB taxonomy): domain Bacteria; phylum Acidobacteriota; class Vicinamibacteria; order Vicinamibacterales; family Vicinamibacteraceae; genus CAWJAP01. The sequence goes on from CAWIBS010000035.1 coordinate 337,786, forward strand.
GTCGAGATTGTCGGCGATGGCGTCGACGGCGATCACGACGGCGTCGCCAATGAGATGACCATCGGCGATCAGACGGCGCTCGCCATCTATCTCGCGGCGCAGCCGCGGCCGACGAGCCTGCTCGAGCTCAACGATCTCGGCCTGCTCGAGCCGGCGCTGACACGGCAGCAGATCGGGCAAATCCTGCGCGGGCGCCTGGTTTTCCACCAGGTCGGTTGTGCGTCGTGCCACCAGCCGATCATGCCGATCGATCGGCCGATCTTCAGTGAACCGAGCCAGAACCCTGCGTATCGCGACGGGGATGCCTTCCCGGCCGGGCAGGGCACGCGTCGCGAGCGGCGTTGATCCTGGCGCTCCGGTGGCCTTCGATCTGACGCGCGACCAGCCGGACAATCACGTGACGCTCCCCGGCGGCCGCACGTTCAATCTCGGGGCGCTTCGGCGGGACCCCAGCGGCCGGGCGATTGTCGAGCTCTTTGGCGATCTGAAGCGTCACGTCATGGGACCCAACCTCGCCGAGGCCGTCAACGAGATCGCGGGCGACGACGTCACTCCGATTCCGATTGATCCGCGCAACCGGCACACGCCGGACACCTTCCTGACCGAGAACCTGTGGGGCGTCGGCTCGACCGCACCCTACATGCACGACGGCCGGGCGACGACGCTCGCCGAAGCGATCCTGGAGCACGCCACGTCAGCGGACGACGATCCGAGCGAGGCGGCGCCCGCCCGGCGTGCCTACCTGGCGCGATCGACCGGCGACAAGCAGGCCCTGATCGCGTTTCTCCAGAACCTGGTCCTGTTCAAGATCGAGGAGGAAGAGGAAGCGGCGGCTGCGGCCCCTCTGATGACGAGCCGCGACGCCGCCGCGACGACGCGCCGCGTCGTGCGGATAGCGCCCAAGGGCTTCCGGATCCGCACACAGTGAAGCCAAGCCACGGACAAGGTCTGACAGCCACGGACAAGAGCCACGGACAAGGATCTGACAAAGTCCGAGGAGGAGCTCAGACGGAGATCGCAGGACCAGAGATAAAGGTCCGAGGAGATTTGGCCGCGAACCAAAGCCGCGGGAAAGCCACGGACAAGGTCCGACAAGGTGTGATGAGATGGCCACGGCTCAAAGCTACGGACAAGATCAGCCACGGATAAGATCTGACAGGGTCCGATGGTGACCGCAGACCAAAGACACAGGTCCGACGCGATCGCATGGGAGCACTGCGCCCAGGCTTTGCGTCCGAAGTTGTCTGATCTGTCCGTGGCTGATCTGTCCGTGACTGATCTTTGTCCATGGCCTCTGTCCGTGGCTTTTGTCGCGGCGTGCGTCGCGTCCGAGTCTCGTTCCAGCGACCAACGCCGTGTCCCGGCTACCGGCTGCGGGGGACGGGCCCGCCACGGCTTTTCGCACCTGTAGTCCGCAGTCCGTTTCGCACCGGCAGCGCAACCAGCAAATGTCGGGATTGCGGTCCCAGCTCAGGGAAACTCGCGTTCATGACATCGGGGTCCGTCGCAGACGGGTGGACGGCTGAAGCCGGACACTACGATCGGTCTCGGGCGCACTCGTTCGGTCCGCCACCTCTGAAGCGTTGGGATCCGAGGGAGGATTCCGTGCTTCATCGCTTCATATTGCTGTCGGCGGCCTGCGCCGTCGCTGCGCCCGTGATGGCGCAGGTTCATGACCACAAACATACGACTGAAGAGCTGGGAACGGTCGAGTTCGCGATGACGTGCGAGGCCAAGGCCAAGCCGGCCTTCGATCGCGGCCTCGCGCTGCTCCACTCCTTCGGCTACGAAGAGTCCCGCACGGCATTCCAGGAGGCGGCGCAGGCTGACGCGGCCTGCGGCATCGCGCACTGGGGCGTGGCGATGACCTACTACCATCCAATCTGGGCGCCGCCCGAACGAGAAGGAGTTCGCGGCGGGCCGGGCCGCCGCCGAAGCGGCGGCGCGGGTGGGGGCGAAGAGCGACCGCGAGCGCCGCTACATCGCGGCCATCGGCGCGTTCTACGCGACGCCGACGGCACGGACCCGCGATCGAGGGCGATGGCCTACCGGACGGCCGTCGAGCAGCTCGCGCGGGACTTCCCGGATGACGACGAAGCCAAGATCTTCACGGCCCTGGCGCTGCTCGGCCACTGCGACACCTGGCGATCGGACGTTCGCGCAGCAGAAGCAGGCGGCGGCGATCCTGAACGGCCTGCTCGAGAAGCATCCGAAGCATCCCGGCCTCCACCATTACACGATTCACGCCTTCGACTACCCCGCGCTCGCGACGCTGGCGCTGCCGGCGGCGCGTGCGTATGCGAAGACGGCCCCCGCGTCGCCGCACGCGCTCCACATGCCGTCGCACATCTTCACGCGGCTCGGCCTCTGGGACGAGTGCGTCGCGTCGAACATCGACTCGGCGGCCGCGGGCAAGCGCATCGCCGCGCGGTCCCATCCGGGCGCGGCGTCGCTTCGACGCGCTCCACGCCATGGACTATCTGGAGTACGCCTATCTCCAACAGGGAAAGGAGGCCGAGGCCCGCAAAGTCCTGGAGGAGGTCGGCCAGGCACGCCGGTTCGACGAAGCAGAACTTCGCCGCGGCCTACGCGTTGTCGGCGGTGCCGGCACGCTACGCGCTGGAGCGCCGCGACTGGGCCGCGGCCGCGACACTCTCGCCGCCTGCCGCGGAGCTCCCGTGGGCGCAGTTCCCCTACGTCCGGGGCGTGACGTTCTTCGCCAACGCCCTGGGCGCCGTGCGCACGCGCGACCTGGCGCGCGCGCAGCAGGCGCTGGCGTCATTGACGACGCTCGAAGCCGAGCTCGCGAAGCAGCCGCCGGCCGGTCCCTACGACTGGGTCGGTCAGGTCGCCTCGATGCGCCTCGCCGCCGGCGGGTGGGTCGCGTTCGGCGAGGGCAAGAACGACGAGGCCGTGCGTCTGCTCACCGAAGGCGCCGAGAAGGAGGAGGCCGTCGGCAAGCACCCGGTCACGCCGGGCGCGATCCTCCCGGCGCGCGAGCTGCTCGGCGACCTGCTGCTCGAGCTGAAGCGGCCGGCAGAAGCCCTCGCCGCCTACGAGCAATCGCTCGCCACTGCGCCGAAGCGCTTCAACAGCATCGCCGGCGCCGCACGCGCCGCCGATGCCGCCGGCAAGCGCACCGAGGCGCGCCGCTACTACGAGGAGCTCATCGCCCTGTGCGGCCCGACGTGCCCGCGTCCGGAAGCGAAGGCGGCGCAGACGTACGTGTCCCGCCGCTAATCCCGTCACACACGCTCCTGAATCCGAACCCGCGCTCGCGCATCATCGGGATCAGCCGCTCGGCGATCCCGATCGCATATCGCCGATCGGCGCGCGGGTTCTTGTGGTGGCCGTCGTGCACGACGATGATGTCGCCATCCGACGCGCCGCGCGCAAGCCGGGGAGCGATGGACGCTGCGGTCTTCGGACGGAACCAGTTGAAGTCCCAGAGATTCCAGCCCCAGCCGACCAGCACGTGATCGATGCGCGCCAGCCCCGCATACATGCGGCTGCTGCGGAAGCCGGCGTGCGGGCGAAACGCGCGGCACGGCCGCTCGCCGGCGAGCAGCTCGATGCGATCCGCCGCGCGGGTGAGGGTGGAGGCCAGTTGCTCGGGAGGCATCACCATGAGCCGGCGCGTATCCGAATGCAGCGCCACGCCGTGCCCTTCATCGAACATCCGCCGGATGATGGGGGCGGTGTCGCTCGTGACGTAGCGGTCGATGAGAAAGAACGTGGCCACCGCCCGCTCGCGCCGGAGCACGTCGAGGAGCGAGCGGCGTCGCGGTCGGATTCGGACCATCGTCGAACGTCAGGTAGACGTGAGGTCCGCCGCTCGCGGGCGGCACCCGCCAGACCGCGCGGCTGCCGGCTGCCTCGTCGATCGCGCTCGGAAAGGGCGTCGTGTGCGCCAGCACGAGCGTGGCGGCGGCAGCCAGGGCGAAGATGACCAGCATGAGCCCGTGATGAGGCTAAACTACGCGTCTCAATCGCTCAAGGAGACCGCCCATGCACATTGCTCGATTCGTGATCGCCGTCGCGGGCCTCGGACTTGCCGGCACCGGCTCGGCTGTCGCGCAACCCTCGCCGATGACCTTCTTCGTGACCAGCGCCGGCCCGGGAAAGGGCGCCAATCTCGGCGGCCTGGCCGGCGCCGATGCGCACTGTCAGAAGCTCGCCTCCAGCGCCGGCGCCGGCAGCCGCACGTGGCGTGCGTATCTCAGCGCCCAGCCGGCGGGTGACCAGCCGGCGGTCAATGCCAAGGATCGCATCGGCACGGGGCCCTGGGTGAACGCCAAGGGCGTCGAGGTCGCAAAGGACGTCGCGCACCTGCATTCCGATTCGAACAATCTGACGAAGCAGACCGTGCTCACCGAAAAGGGTGAGGTCGTCAACGGCCGCGGGGACACGCCGAACCGGCACGACATCCTCACCGGCGCGCAGGCCGACGGCACGGCGTTCGCCGGGGCGGCCAGCCTGACGTGCAACAACTGGACGAGCGCCGCCGAGGGCAGCGCGCAGGTCGGCCACCACGATCGCGTGGGCGGCGGGCCGGCCCCGACGTCGTGGAACTCGTCGCACGGGTCGAAGGGCTGCAGCCAGGCCAATCTGCAGGGCACCGGCGGCGACGGGCTGTTCTATTGCTTCGCGGCGAAGTGAGACGGCCGGGCTGAAGCTCGGCGCTATTGCTGATGGCGTGGAGGCCAGGCCCACCTCGGCACCAACGGGCGGCCACATCGCGGCTGCTGGACGTGGCGCCGGGCTTCAGCCCGGCCGGCGATCTCACGCCCTCATCGCCTTGAACTTCGTCAGATTGGCCGCGAGCGCCTCGAGCGGCGGCGGGTCTGGGCGCTCGTACTCGATGATGTACCACTCGATGCCGCCGACCGATTCGGCCGCCGACATGATCGCGGGCCAGTCCAGCTCGTCGTCTCCCAGATAGGCGTCGGGATTCTTCTTCGAGAACGGCTTGACGTGCATCGAGATCGTCCGGCCCGCGTTGCGCCGGATCAGATCCGTCACGTTCACGCCCTCGCGCTCCGAGGCATTGCCGGTATCGAACTGCAGCACCACGTCCTTCGCGTCTGATCGGCGAACACGTTCCACCAGTAATCGCTGCCGATGCGGATTGAAGTCCGTCGTGTGGTTGTGGTACCCGACCCGCAGCTTGTGCGGCGCGAGCTTCCCGGCAATCTCGTTGATGGCGTCGGCCGTCTTCTTCAGCAGATCGGCGGACGTGTAGACCTCTTTCGGCAGCGACCGGATGATCAGGTTGCGGTTGCCGATCGCCTGGTTGAACTCGATGCTCGCCTGAAGGTTGTCGCCCTGCAGCTCGTCGAGCCGGTGGTGGAAGCCACACGCCTGCAGGCCGGCGCCGCTCAAGTGGGTGTGCCACTCCTTGCCGGTTTTCTTGAACGCGTTCTCGAGCTCGACGGCCTCGTACCCCACCTTCTTGAGCGCGGCCAGGGTGCCGGGAATGTCGGTGGCGAGCTGCTGGCGCACGCACCAGAGCTGCGTGCCGATCGGGACCTTCTTCCATGCGGCCTTCTGAGCGCCCGCGCTCCTCGGTCCGACGAGCGCGGCGGCCACCGCGGAGGCAGCAAGGGTGAGGATGTCGCGACGGGTCGGATGCAGAGTGGAGCGCGGGAGTTGGGTCATGATCTTGGTTGGTCTTCGGTCTTCGGTCTTCAGTCTGCAGTCTTGGGTCTTGGCGCGGCTGAAGCCCCGCCCTCCTGCGAGTCCGAGATGTGCGCGCACCGTAGGCCGGCGTAGCTTGCAGCCCCGCAGATCTGGAGGCCGACGTCAGCCCGGCTCTACTTTCAGTCCGATCCAGATCGCCCTCGCGTCTCGGGCAGGAACGGCAGGACCAGAAACGCCAGCGCGTAGACGGTGGCCATGATGGCGCCGGCGTAGGCCACCTGCTGGCCGGCTGGGGCCGACCTTGGCGAGCGTGCCCGTCAGCCAGCCCATGAGGACCGGGCCGGGCGCCGCGACGATGCGCCCGACGTTGTAGCAGAAGCCGGCGCCGGTTGCACGTACGCGCGTCGGAAACAGCTCCGGGAAATAGATCGTGTAGCCGCTGTAGATGCCGCTCGTGAAGAGCCCCGCGAAGAAGAACAGCACGAGGCCGATCGTCGTAGGTCGTCGAGAAGAGATACGCGACCGGCATCGAGACGAGCGCGCCGAGGTGGAAGATCGCGAACGCCGAGACGACGGCCGAGCGCGGTTGGTGAGGGGGATGAACGACAGGAATCCGGCCATGTTGCCGATGTTGAGCACGATCAGCGCTCGACGCACGCCGCTGACGCGATGCGAGCCGGTTCGACGCCCTGCGCCTTCAGCAGCTCGGTGAACCGCGCGTTGACCCAGAAGTTCGTGCCCCAGTAGCCGAAGATGCCGACGATGGCGAGCGCGGTTGCGAGCAGCAGGCGCCGGCGCAGCTCGGGCTCGGCGAAGACGGCGGCGAGCGATCCGACGCGGCTCGCGCGCCGCCGCTCGGCCCGCGGCTTTCGCCTGCCACCCACGCCTCGGGCTCGCTGCAGGCCCAGTCGCACGACCAGCGCGAGCGCGCGCCGGCAGCGCGCCGCCGAAGAACGCGTAGCGCCAGTTGCCCGCCGACCAGGTACTCGAGCAGGATCGCCGCGAAGAAGCCGGTTCCCGAGGCCGACTGCAGAATGCCGGCGGCGACGGCGCGCGACGCCTTCGGGAAGACCTCCGCGATCATCGACGCGCCCGCGCCCCATTCGCCGCCGATGCCGAGCGCCGCGATGAAGCGCAGGACCAGCAGCTGCGTCGGCGTCTGCGCCAGGCCGGTCAGGCCCGGTGAACACCGAGTAGATCAGGATCGTCAGCGCCATCGTCCGCGTGCGGCCCCAGCGATCGGCGACCATGCCGAAGAGCAGACCGCCGGCCGACCAGCCGACCAGCGTGATGCCGAGCGCCCATCCGCCCCAGACGCCAATGGCCGTGCGGCGTCGCGCCGGGCCCGAGCAGCTCCGCCATCGCGCGGTCCTTCACGAGGACCATCAGGAACACGTCCATCAGATCGAAGACCCACCCGAGGTAGGCGACGACGAGGACGACCAGTTGGCGGCGTGTGACAGGCACGAATCACACTTACGACGGCAGCCACGCCTCGGGCTTACGCGCGTAGGTGTCGAACCACTCCGCGAGCCGATCGAACGTCGCCTCGCGCGACGGCGGCGCCGGCACCCTGCATCCGAAGATCCCGGCGCAGACCGCGGGGTCCTCGAGCGCACCGTGCAGATACGTGCCAATCACCCGGTCGGCCTGGACGCCCTCGGGTGACCCGTCCTCGAGATACGCGAACGGCGGCAGGGACTCCCGGCACGTGGTCAGACCCAGATGAATCTCATAGGCCCTGAACCTCTCCCCCTGCCTGGTCACGGCGCGGCGGACGGCGTCGTCTTCTCCGGCAGGAGCACGGTGTCGGCCGGCAGCAGGCCCAGACCCGCGATGACGCGCGTCGACGACTCGGTTTCCAGCGGATCACGGATCGCATCGCCGAGCATCTGGTAGCCGCCGCAGATGCCGACGACCGTGGCGCCGCGGCGATGCTGCGCCGCGGACCCACCGATCGAGGCCGTGCGCCCGCATCCAGGTCAGGTCGCCGGCGACGTGCTTCGAGCCCGGCAGGATGACGAAGTCGTAGGGCTCGCGCGGACGGCGTCGTCGAGCCAGTCCGCCCACGTCAGCAGCCGGAAGTCCGTCGCGTTCGAGAGGCTGCGGGAACCGGACGATCGCGATGCGCGCGCCAGGCGGCGGCGGCGTCGCGCGGCGTGCGTCGCGACGGCCAGACTGTCCTCGGCATCGAGCGCGATGTCGGTCGCATACGGGAACACGCCCAGGCAGCGGCGCCCGGTCTTCGACTCGAGGATGCTCGACGCCCGTCGTCGAACAGCGATCGATCGCCGCGGAACTTGTTGACCAGGAAGCCGCGGAACAGCGCCCGCTCATCGGCCGTGAGCAGCGAGACGGTGCCGACGACGGACGCGAAGACGCCGCCGCGTTCGATGTCGGCCACGAGCATCCAGGGCGCGCCGGATGCGAGTGGCCAGGCCGAGATTCGACGAGATCGGGCTGCCGGAGGTTGAGCTCGCTGACGCTGCCCGCGCCCTCGATCACGATCACGTCGAAGCGCCGGGCGAGCGACCGATAGGCGGCGTCGACGTGCGCGCGCAGGGCAGTCGAGTGTGCGTCGTGGTAGTCGCGCGCGACCAGCGTCTTCCAGACGCGGCCGTCGACGACGACCTGGCTCGTCCCGTTGCCATTCGGCTTGAGCAGCATCGGGTTCATCGCGACCTCGGGCTCGAGCCCGCACGCCTCCGCCTGCACGACCTGTGCGCGGCCAATCTCGCCCCCGTCGCGGCACGGATACGAGTGGTTCGACATGTTCTGCGCCTTGAACGGCGCGACCGAGACACCCCGCCGCCGCAGCCACGCGCAGATCGCCGTCGTCATCCAGCTCTTGCCGGCATTCGACGAGGTGCCGCCGATGAAGATCGGACGTGCGGGCATCGCGCTCGAGGTCGCTGTGGCGTGCGCCCCGCTACTGCCGACGCTGACGCCCACGATCACCGTGCGACCCAGGTTGCGCCAGCCGCTGTCGTAGTAGGTCGTCGTCGAACAGGTTGTCGAGCTTGACGTAGGCGCGAGCGGCAGCCGTGCGACCGGACCGACGCAAACCGATAGCCGCCGATGACCCCGGCTTTCGTGAAGCCGCGGATAGCGATAGGCGCGCGGACGCCCGGCGGCGAAGAACGGAGCCGTAGGTCGCCGAGCCGTAGAACACGTCGAACGTCGTGTCGAGACGATCGCTCCAGCGATGCGTCGCGACGAACGTCGCGGTGTGACGCGAAGACGGCCGGCACGACGGAAGAAGCCCGGAACCGTGATGTCGTCCTCGGTCTCGGCCCGCGTGTAGGTGTAGGCCGCCGAGACGCGCAGCGTCGGCGCGGCCGCGCTTCGAGCCCGAGCTCGACGCCTCGCGAAAAGCCGCCCGATCCATTGAGGTAGCCGCCGAGTCGGCCGAACGGGATCGGTGTCCGGGCCGGATGCCGCCGCTGAAGTCGAACGCGGTCAGCGAACGGACGTCGATGTAGAAGACGGTCGCCGAGGCCAGCAGCCGATCGCCCCAGACAGATACTGATCGATGCCGGCATCGATCGACGTGTAGCGGTCGGGCTCGAGCCGCGGATCGCCGAACGGGGTGAAGATAATCGCCCCCGACACGGGATCGGTGGAGAATCCGCCGCCGAACCGCTCGTACAGCGCCGGCGCGCGATACGCGTTGCCGACGTGCGCCGCGCAGTTTCGTGCCGGCGCCGCGACAGCAGATACGCCGCCGACAGGTCGCCCGTCAGCGCGCGCGGCGGCGCCACGAGCGCGCACGCCGCTGCATAGACTTGTCGGTGCCGACGGCGTCGAAACGTACCGGCGTCGACACGCAGAACCCTGGAGCCCGTCCCGAGAGCGACAACTGCAGCCGCCGATCGACCAGCGCCGAACTGCGCCGCGGCGAAGCCGGCATGCGCCTGCTGCGCTGATGCGCGTCTCGGTCTGCATCGCGGCGGCGCCGGCAGGTTGTTGTCCTGCACGTCGTCGAAGCGCTCGTGCTCGAACTCATAGCCGGCGGACACGTTGATCCACGGGCGCGGCGGCCAGGTCGCGCGCAGGTCGACCGTGTCGATGTCGCCGAAGAAGTCCTGCAAGCTCTCTGCCGCCGGCTGGAAGCCGGCGCCGAGCGGGCCGTTGGTGTAGCGTGCGTGCGTGTGCACGCGCTGGTAGCTCGCCTGCCAGCTCAGCCCGACCAGACTGCTGTGCTGGAACCGCAGCGCGGTCGTGCAGAAAGCCGACGTGCGCAGGTTGTCGGGATCGTTGCGGCCGGAACGTAAGTGGCGTCGCCGATCGCGAACGGCAGTCGCCGGCATTCGCCAGTTCGATCTGCATCCGGCGCGAACCGGGATCGCGTCGACGATCGTCGCGTGCGGGATGTTGGCGGCCGGAATGCCGCTCGCGGTCGGGCTGGTGTTGAGCTCCACGCGGTCGCTCGAGGCCAGCAGGACCGCAGCCATGAGGTTCGTGGTCGGCGAGAGTGGTAGCGCACCGCTCCCTGCCCGCCGGTGCTCCGCGCGCGTCGTCGCCGTCGAGCCCGTCGAGCACGTTTTAACTGCAGCGCGCCAGCCGAGTAGCGCAGCCGGTCGTCGAGCGCGCCGCCGCCGATCGAACCGCGCGTCGCGGAACTGGCCGAGCGATCCGGCCTCGATCTGCGCCTCGGCGCGGAAGCGGCCCGCCGCCCTCCGCGTGCACGATGTTCACGACCCCGCCGACGGCGTTGGTGCCGTAGAGCGACGAGCCCGACCCGCGCAGCACTTCGACGCGATCGGCGGCGACGAAATTCAGCGTCCGACAGGAACGACGTGCGTCATCGCCTGGAGCGATCGCCGCATCGCGGAAGCGCATGCCGTCGACGAGCACGGCCGCGGCGTCCGGACGCAGGCCGCGGATGCGCATCTGCGCGAGCTGTCCCGGGCCGCCGCTGGTCGCGCACCTGCACGCCGGGCGTGAACCGCACGATCTCGCTCAGCGTAGGTCGTTGCGCGCGTGGATCTCCTGCGCATCGATGATCGAGACGGCCTTCGACGTCTTCCTGCGCGACCTGCGGCCGCCCGCCGCCGTCACGACGACGGCGTCGTCGATGCCCGCGACGCTCAGCGTCACGTCGTGCGTGGCGGGCGCATGCGCCGCGACGGTGACGAGCGTCGCGCTGCGCCGGAACCCCGCCTTTTCGACTTCGAGCGCGAACACTCCCGCCGGCAGCGGGTCGAAGCGGTACTCACCCCCGGCCCCGTGACGGTGCGGCGCGCCGCTGAGCCGTCGTCGCGGGCCGCGCGCACGCTTGCGCCGGCGACAATGGCTCCCTGCGGGTCGGTGACACGTCCGCGCAAGGAAGAGATCTGCGCGAACGCGGGTGTCGCCAGCCACCCGGCGACGAACAGCGCGATCGGGATCGCGTTCAGAAAGGATGCCGAGGCGGTGCCGCGCCGTCTCGACGCCAGACGCATCTGGCCGTTCTCGGTGTGTGTGCTGCGCACATGCGTCCTCCGGAAGGGCGGCGGACAGGCGGCGGAGCAGGCGTGTCAGTGGAAGCGGAGGAGGCGATCCCAGGTTCCAGCGCATGCTTTCTGTTCTCCGCAGAAAGTCAGCCGACATGAACCCTGGGTAGGTCTCCTGGCTCGGAGGGAGCAGGCGACTGGATGGTGTCGCTGCGTGTCGCTTCACCTTCCCCGGCCTGCCGGCCGAGTGGTCGTTCGAAGCGACGCGCCCTCGCTCACAGTGGCGGGACCGCGCCGGACTTGCACCGGACTTCCCTGTTATGCCCCTCGTGGGCACCCAAGGCCCGACCGTTATATCACGATCCACAGCCCCGCCGCCGCGAGCGTGGCGGCGAGGAGACCCGTGACCGTGACGAGCAGCATCGCGCGCTGAAGGTCGCTGCGATTGCCGGCCGGCGGGTCGGCCGGATCGCCAATCCACAGATCGGTGACGAGCGCGCCGCTCATCCAGATCGGTCCGACGAGGCGGCGCTGGATGGCGCCGGCGGTCGCGGCTTCGCTCCAGCCGGAGTTCGGCCCGGGCAGAACCGCGTGCTGGGCAAGGCCGATCGCGAACGCTTTCGCGCCCGGACAGCCGCGGCAGGACGGCGGCGACGGCGGCGAGGAGCAGCCACGTGAGCCGCGCCGGCACGAAGTTCATCACGTCGTCCAGCCGCGCGCCGCACCAGCCGAAGCGCAGATAGCGCGGCGTCTTGTAGCCGACCATCGAGTCCATCGTGCTGACGACCTTGAACAGCACGAGGCCGGGCAGGCCGGCGAGCACATACCAGAAGATCGCGCTGGTGAAGCCGTCGGTCAGGCTCTCGCTGAGGCTTTCGATCGCGGCGCGCCGGCAGGCGGCGGCGTCCATGCGATCGGTGTCGCGCCCGACGAGCGCGCGACACCGCGCGCCGGGCGCCCGGCGAGATCGTCCGAACCGAGCGCGCGCTCGACGCGCCAGACGTGCTGCAGCAGATCGCCGAGCGCGAGCAGGCTGTAGAGCGAGAAAGAGGTGCAGCACCCAGCCGGCCCAGCGTGACGAGTCGAGCGCGAGCGAGCAGCGCGATCGAGCCGCCGACCCACGCTGACGCCAGCAGCAGCACGAGCGCGATGCCGCCGCCGTAGCCGTCCGCCCCGATCCGCCGGAGGCCGCGCTCGACGGCACGCGAGCGACGCGCCGATCAGCCGGACCGGATGCAGCGGGTAGGCCGGATCGCCGAGCGCGAGGTCGAGCGACGACGGCGGCAGCGAGGATCACCGGATCGGCGGCGAGCAGCGCCGCTCAGCGCGTCCGCCACTTCTCGCTCCAGCCGAGCGCGAGCGCGGCGAGCGACGAGCGCTTCGGTTCCGCGTCCCGCCGACGCCAGCAGGCGGGCGCGAAACTCCGGCCAGCGATCGGGCTGCGCCGCAAGGCTCGCGGCGAGCGACGCGGCCTGCTGCGCGGCGGCGTCGCGCGCCACCGACGTCGGGCAGCGTGCCGTGCCGGATGCGATCGAGCACGCGCCGCCAGCGCATGGGCGGCGGCGCCGACCAGCGGCTCGTAGAACGACGGCCTTGCTGTTGCGCCGGAGGAGCTCGAGATCGGCCCCGGTCGAGCAGCGGCGCGAGCTCGTCGAAGATCGTGGCCTCCGAGACGCCGTAGCGTCCCAGCGCGTGGAAGATGCCGCGCGTGTAGCTCGGCTCGAGCCCGTTCTGCCAGCGCAGCGCCTCGAGCGTCGCGTCACGCACCGCGAGGCCGACGAGCTCGCCGAACTTCATGTGCGGGCTCGCCGACGTGAGGGGCCGCGCCCCGTCGAGCGGCGCCGCGACGCGAACTGATCGGTGCCGGTGCCGGTCGCCAGATCGGGCGAATAGCAGCTCGGCACGGCCAGCCGCTGCAGCGCCGCGCTCTTGCCTTCCGTCATCGTCACGACCACGCGCGCGAGCGCGCCCGGCGTGAGCGGCGTGTTCACCAGGAGCATCGTGTTGATCGTGCCGGCGACCTCGGGCACCCGGCTCATGCCCTCGGACGTTTCCCGCCACCGCGCGGGGTCGCCCGCGCACACGGCGTTGGTCTGCACGCCGGCGGTCACGATCGCCAGGACGGTCACTGGACCATCGGTCAGCTCGGCCCATCGCCGCATAGTGCATGTTGGCCGCGGTGCCCATCGTCACCGTCGCCTCTGCAGGCCGGCCGATCTCGCCGCAGACCGCGTCGTGGTAGGCCTCGGGTCCGCTGCTCGTCACGGTGTGGAACCGCGCGTCGTGCCCCGCGCCCTCGCAGCTCTGGTGATTGACGAGATGCCGGACGTGGCTGGTCACGCCGCCGTTGCGCGCCGACGTGCTGCACACGGCGTGCGGCTCGAGCAGGTCGGCCACGAGATAGCGACCCCGGCGCCGGACCTCTGCGGCGGGTGATGAATGCAGCAATTCCCAATCAAGGTTCGACATGCGTCGTGACGACATTGTGCCTGTGATCGGTCGTACGGGTACGGGCTACGGTGCTGCGGACTACGGGCTCCGAGTCTGGCTGCCGGTACTAGCAGCGTCTTGGGCCTCGGTCCTCGGTCTTCAGTCTTCGGTTGGTCTTCAGTCAGGGCTACGGACTACGGGCTAGGGGCTGCGGACTACGACCACTGCGAATGCTCTGGCTGGCCTGTAGCCTGCAGCCCGTAGCCTGTAGCCTGATCTGTGTTGACGAGCCGGCCGTTTCGATGATTCAATACACGTATTTTGAATCTTCGAAATCTGGTCCATGGGCTCTCGTGCCTGTTGATGGGATGGGCTGTGCCTGCGAGCGCGCAGCCGACGCCCCCGCCGGCAGCCGAAGCCGAGGCTGAGGAGCGGGCAACCGGTCTCTCCGGCTACATGGACTTTCACTTCAACAAGTTCGAGCACGAGGACGGCCGGCTCGACTTCCACCGCTTCGTCCTGCTCGTGACCCACCGGTTCAGCGATCGCATCCGGTTCGTCGGCGAGCTCGAGCTGGAGCACGCGCTCGTCGAAGGTCTGGAGGAAGCCGGCGAGCTGGAGCTCGAGCAGGCCTACGTGGACTTTCTCTTCACCCGCGGTTTCAACGTGCGCGCGGGCATGCTGCTCATGCCGGTCGGCATCATCAACGAGCGCCACGAGCCGCCGGTCTACTACGGCGTCGAGCGGCCGTTCGTCGACACGGTCATCGTCCCCACGACGTGGTTCGAAGTCGGCGCGGGCGTGCATGGCGAGCTGGGACGCGGGTTGCGGTATCGCGCGTATGTGACCTCCCCGCTCGACGCCGCGCAGTTCAGCGCCGACGAGGGGGTGCGGGAGGGACGGCAGAAAGGCGCGGAGACCAACATCGGCCGACCGGCGGGGACGGGACGTCTCGAGTACGTGGGCGTGCCCGGGCTCACGGCCGGCGCCAGCCTCTGGTCGGGCCGTTCAGGCTTCCAGTTCCGGCCCCGGTTCGACGTGCCGGTGACCGTCGGCGCGGCCGACGCGCGCTATGCGCGTGATCGGCTCGAGCTGCGGGCGCAGTTCGCACAGGTCGCCATCAAGAACGCAGCGCTCCTCAACGACGCGCTCGCGCGCCAGACCGGCGTCGATCCGAATGTCGCGAGAACCCTGCGCGGGTGGTACGGCGAAGCCGGATACCGCGTCGTGTCCGGCGCCTCATGGGGCGAGATCGGCGTCTTCGGCCGCTACGAGAACTTCGACACGCAGTTCCGCATGCCGGCGGGCTACCTGCCGCTGAAGGAGTTCGATCGCGACGCCTGGGTCGTCGGCGCGACCTACTGGCCCGACCCCGACATCGCGGTGAAGATCGACTACGCGATCTTGCGGAATCAAAGCGCCGTCATCAAGGCGCCGGACTCGTTCAACGTCGGGCTCGGGTGGTGGTTCTGATGACTCGTCTACTCGTAATCGCGCTGACGGCCGTCCTGGGCGCGGTGCTGACCGGGCGCGCGCACCAGACAGACCAGCCACCCCAGGTCGTCGAGATCACGGCGGAGCGCTTCAGCTTCACGCCGTCGGAGATCCGGGTGAAGGTCGGTACGCCGATCGAGTTCCGGGTGCGCAGCGACGACACCAATCACGGGTTCCGCATCCTCGGGACCGCCGTCAACGCCCGCGTCCCCAAGCGTGGCAAGGGCGTCGTGACCGTCACCTTCCAGCCGTCGTCTGCCGGCCGCTACACCTTCGAGTGCTCGAAGCTGTGTGGCGCGGGCCACGAGTTCATGCGCGGCATCCTGATCGTCGAGTGAGGTCGTTGCATGCGCCTGCTCTTCCCCGGCCCTCATCGTTCATCCGTCCTCGTGGTCACGATCGCGGTCTTCGCGGTCGCGGTCTTGGCGGTCGCGATCGTCGGCGCGCAGTCGCGGGCGACCCGACCCGGCGATCCGCTGCCCGGGGTGTCACCGGTCGAGTTCGAGGAATTCCGCCTCGGCCTCGACGACTTCCTCGAAGTGGAAACCTCCGAGGAGGGCCTGGGCCCGGCCTTCAACGGCACCAGCTGCGCCGCGTGCCACAACGTGCCGGCGGTGGGCGGCGCCGGCACCATCACCGAGTTGCGGGTGGCGCGGCGGGCGGCCGACGGCGGCTTCGAGG
Organism: Vicinamibacterales bacterium; assembly: GCA_963834365.1. Taxonomy (GTDB): domain Bacteria; phylum Acidobacteriota; class Vicinamibacteria; order Vicinamibacterales; family Vicinamibacteraceae; genus CAWJAP01. The sequence goes on from CAWIBS010000035.1 coordinate 353,466, forward strand.
CGCTGGACGACTCCGGGGAGACCCTCTTTCACCTCTTCTCGGTGCCGGGGCACGCGTGTCAGCCGATCGTGCCGGACACGGCGACGGTCTTCGCGCGCCGGGCGCCGATTCCCCTCTTCGGCGCCGGCCTCGTCGAAGCCATTGCCGACGACACCCTCGTTGCGCTGGAGGATCCGTTCGATCGGAACGGGGATGGCGTGAGCGGACGCGCCGCCCGCCTCACCGACGTCGGGACAGGTGAGCCGCGGATCGGCCGGTTCGGCTGGAAGTCGCAGCACGCGACGCTCCTCGCGTTCGGCGCCGACGCCTACCGCAACGAGATGGGCATCACCAACGACCTGTTTCCGCAGGAGATGGCGCACGGCATCACGCCCGATCGCCTCCGGGTCTGCGATCCCATTCCCGATCCGGAGGACATCGCGGACGTGCGGACCAGGCGCCGCGGCATCGACAACTTCGCCAGCTTCATGCGGCTGCTCGCGCCCACCGATCGCGGGCCGGAGAGTGACGGGACGCGGGTCGGCCAGCAGGTGTTCACGGCGATTGGATGCGTCGCCTGTCACGTGCCGGCGCTGACGACCGGGCCGAGCGCCAACCCGCTCTTCGATCGCAAGCCGGTGGCCCTGTTCTCGGACCTGCTGCTGCATGATGTCGGGACCGGGGACGGCATCCGGCAGGTCGCCGCCCAACCCGAGGAGATCAGGACGCCCGCTCTCTGGGGACTGCGCCTGCGGCGGCCGCTGCTTCACGACGGATCGGCGGGGACGATCGAGGACGCCATCGGACGCCATCGTGGCGAGGCGGAGATGGCGCGGCGCGGCTACGATCGCCTCGGCGACAGCGATCGTGCGGCGCTGCTCGCGTTCCTGAAGTCGCTGTGACGCGCCGCAAAGCCGGGCTGAAGCCCGGCGCCACGGACGGGGGCTGCGGGCTCCGGACTACGGGCTACAGGAAGATCTTCCCGTAGTCTGCAGCCCGTAGCCTGTAGTCAAGATCACCCGTGGGCGTTGGCGTCGGCCTTCAGCCACTCGGCGATGGCTTCGCGGCTCCACTGATGGTGATCGTTCAGGTGGATGATGATCGCTCCGAGCGGCAGCCGCTTCTTCGCACACGCCGGGCAGATGCGCACCTGGTTGTCGAGGCAGTCGAACAGGAGATCGAGTCGCCTCGGCTTGATGCCATCGGCTTCGCGCGGCAGGCGGTAGATGCCCTCGTACGCCGCGCCCAGCGCGCACGAGCTGCGGCGGCCGCGGAAGTACTCGCCAAACGACTGTTCGGGGCGCCGCTCAATCCCCTCGAGAATGGCGTCGGCGAGCTCGCGTTCCTGGAGGTGCAGCGATTCGACCATGACCATGGCGGGACCTCGTGTGGTCCTGATTCTACGCTCTCTGCGCAACGCCAGCGCAGGCAAACTCCGGACGTCGTCACATTCCCGCGAACGGACGGTGTCCGGAAGCGGCGGCGCTCACCCGGTGTTCCGCAATCCGGCGGCGATGCCGTTCATCGTCACCAGCAGTGCCCGCTCCAGCCGCTCGTCGGGCACGTCGCTGCTGCGGAGCCGGCGCAGCAGCTCCACCTGCACCAGGTTGATCGGATCGACGTAAGGATTGCGCACGTTGATCGATCGGCGCAGCACCGGATTGTCGCCGACGAGCTCCTGGTGTTCCGTGACCGTCAGCACCGCCGACACGGCGCGGCCGAGGCGTCCGCGCAGATCGTCCCCCAGCGCCTGCAGGTCCGGCTCGACGAGCTCGCGATCGTAGCGCTCGGCGATGTGGGAGTCGGCCTTGGCCAGGACCATCTCGATGAGATCGAGGGTCGATCGGAAGAACGGCCAGTCGCGATACATCGCCCGCAGCGTCGCCGTCTCACCGCGCGCCAGCGCGTCGCCGAGGGCTTCGTCCACGCCCAGCCACGACGCGAGCAGCAGGCGCGTCTGCGTCCACGCGAACTGCCAGGGAATGGCGCGCAGCGACTCGACGTTGCCGGCACGGCCCGGTCGCCGCGACGGACGGCTGCCGATGTTGAGCAGCGCCAGCTCCGGCTCGGGCGTGACACTGCGGAAGTACTCGACGAAGCGCGGATGATCGTAGACCAGTCCGCGGTACGCCAGGCGCGAATCGAACGCCAGCGATTCCATCTTCGCCCGCTCGCCGGGCGACGGCGCGCGCAGCGGCGCGAGGGTCGCCTCGAGCGTCGCGGTCGTGTAGATCTCGAGCGTGCGCACGGCGATGTCTTCGAGGCCGAACTTGGCCTGGATCATCTCGCCCTGCTCGGTCACGCGAATCCGTCCGTGCACCGAGCCCGGCGGCTGCGACTGAATGGCGATGTAGGTCGGCCCGCCGCCGCGGCCGACGCTGCCGCCGCGGCCGTGGAAGAGCGTGACGGCGACGCCGTTGGCCCGGCAGGCCTCGACGATCGACTCCTGCGCTTTGTAGAGCTCCCACGCGGCGCCGAACCGTCCGACGTCCTTCGCCGAGTCTGAATAGCCGATCATCACTTCCTGGTGCCCGGCGCAGCGCTCGCGATACCACGGGATGGACAGCAGCTGCCGGAGCATCGATCCCGCCTGACGCAGAGCGTCGGCCGTCTCGACGAGGGGCACGACCCGCAGCGGCGGCGCCACGCCGCACTCGCGCTGCAGCAGCTCCACGGCCAGCACGTCCGACGGCACCGAGCTCATGGTCACGATGTAGGCGCCGAGCGAGTCGGCCGGGAGACGGGCGACCATCCGGAAGGTCTCGAGCACGTCGGCGACCTCGGCGTCGGGCGCGAGATCCGCCGGCAGCAGCGGACGCCGGCCGCGGAGCTCGCGCACCAGGAACTGCTGACGATCCTCCTCGCTCCATTCGGCGTACCAGCCGAGATCGAGGGCCCTCGTAATCGCGTCGAGCGCCGCGGTATGGCGCCCCGACTCCTGCCGGATGTCGAGCCGTGCCAGCGTGAGTCCGAACGCCGCGAGCCGGCGGAGCACGTCGGCCAGCCGTCCGTCGGCGACGACGGCGTTGCCGGTGTCGCGCAGCGAGCGATCGCAGAGCGCCAGCGGCTCCGCGAGCTGCGCGAGATCGAGATAGACCTCGCGCCCGGCGCTCGCCGTCACCGGCCCGATCCCGCCGGCGCGCCGTTCCTCGAGCATGCCTTCGGCCCAGCGCTTGGTGGCGAGCAGGCGCTCGCGGACATCGCGCAGCAGCGCGCGGTAGGGCTCGTGCGTGTCGCCCACCCGCGCCCGCAACTCCGCGCTGCCCTCCGAGAGCGACAGCTCGCTGCGCAGCAGATCGACTTCGCGGAAGTACAGGTCGGCGGCCATCCACCGCCCGAGGAGGCACGCCTGACGCGTCACCTCCGGCGTGACGTTCGGGTTGCCGTCGCGATCGCCGCCAATCCAGGTGCCGAAGCGGATCGGCGAGACGTCGAGCGGCAGCGGTTCCCCGGTGTGGCGCCTGAGCGCGCGATCGAGCTCGCGCAGGTAGCGCGGGAGCGCCTCCCAGAGCGTCTGCTCGAAGACCAGCAGACCGCCGCGGACCTCGTCGAGCGGCGTCGGCCGCATGCGCCGGATCTCGTCGGTCTCCCAGCTCGACGCAATCTCGCGGCGCAGCGCATCGACGACGGCTTCGCGCTCGTAGACGGTGAGGTCGCTGCGATCCTTCTCCGCGAGGGCGCGGGCAATGCGGTCGTACTTCTGCAGCAGCGTGCGCCGGACGATCTCGGTCGGGTGTGCCGTCAGCACCAGCTCCACGTGGAGCGTGTTCACGGCGTCGCGCAGCGCGCCGGGCGCGATGCCGGTGCCAATCAGCCGCCCGAACGTCTCGTCGCACGAGCCGCGCTGAGGCGGCCGGTCGGCCGTCTGCTGGTAGGCCCGCCTCCGGCGGGTGCGGTGATGCTGCTCGGCGATGTTCGCCAGGTTCAAGAAGTGCGAGAACGCGCGCGCGATCGCCAGCACGTCGTCAACCGGCATGGTCCCCAGCACGCTCGCCAGGCGCTCGAAGTTCTCGCGATCCCCGGCGCGGGCGCGCTTGGCCAGCGCGCGCACGCGCTCGACGAGCTCGAACCGCTGATCGCCCTCACGCGCCCGCAGCGCCTCGCCGAGCAGCTCCCCGAGCAGCCGGACATCGTCGCGAAGCGGCTTGTGCGGGTCGGAGGACATCGACGGAAGTCTACACAACCCCCGGCTCGGGGTCCGCTGAAGGCGGCCACTACGTCCCTGGAACTCGGGTCCGGCTGAAGCCGGACACTACGTCCGAGGACTGAAGCCGGACACGACGTCCGAGGAGTGAAGGCGGACACGACGGTCCCAGGACCTGCCGCCATCGCTGCTGACTCCGGAACCCATGTGGCAGAATGCGCCCGTGCTGGCACTCGTGATGCTGATTGCGCTGGCCGCGGCGCAGGCCCCCGCGTCGAGCCCCGGAGCGCGGACTGCCCTCGTGCTGTGGCCGGGCGGCGCGCCCAACGCGGTCGGGACCGAGGAGGCGGACATCCCGACTCTCACGCCGTACGTGCCGGCCTCACCCGCACCGACCGGGACCGGCGTCGTGATCTGTCCAGGCGGTGGGTACGGCGCCCTCGCGATGGACCACGAGGGGCAGCAGGTCGCCGAGTACTTCAATCGACTGGGCGTGACGGCGTTCGTCCTCAAGTACCGTCTCGGCCCGCGCTACCGCCACCCGTCGATGCTCGACGATGCGCAGCGCGCGATTCGTTACGTGAGGACGCATGCCGCCGACTACGGACTGAAGTCCGATCGCATCGGCCTCATGGGATTCTCGGCCGGCGGCCATCTCGCCTCGACTGCCGGCACGCAGTTCGTGCCGGGAGCGCCCGACGCGTCGGATCCGCTGGCGCGGCAGAGCACGCGCCCCGATTTTCTCATCCTCGGCTATCCGGTCATCTCGTTCACGGAGGCCTACACGCACAAGGGCTCGCGCGATCGACTCCTCGGCAACGAGCAGCACCCCGATCGAACACTGGCGCTGTCGAACGACCGGCACGTCACCCGGGACACACCGCCCACGTTCCTGTTCCATACCGATGCCGACACCGGCGTTCCGCCCGAGAACAGCGTGAGCTTCTACCTCGCCTTGCGAAAGGCCGGCGTGCCGGCCGAGCTCCATATCTACGAACAGGGCCAGCATGGCGTCGGCCTCGCCCCGTCGGATCCCGTGCTGCGCACGTGGCCGGAACGACTGACGGACTGGCTGAAGGTGCGGGGGCTCATACCCAGGTGAGGAGCGGCTGGAGCGGCTGGAGCGGCTGGGATGGCGGCTGGGCGACTCGGGGACTGGGCGACTAGGGGACTGGCGGCTGGGCGACTCGGGGACTGGGCGCGATCGGTGGGACAGGGCTGCAGCCCTGTTTACGGTGACGCCCTCATTCGTCAGCGTCGACACGCGGCAGGTGCACACTGAACGTTGGCCCCGCTCCACGCGGCCTGGCGCCAACCTCGACATTTGCAGTGCAACGTCGGCGCGGCAATAATACGCCCCGCGGAACATTCCATGGACATGCTGTGGTGGCATTGGGCCGTCCTCGGGTTGGTGCTCGCCGCGCTCGAGCTCGCGAGCCCGGGCGGCTTCTTCATCATCTTCTTCGGCGTCGGCGCCCTGGTCGTCGGGCTGCTGACGTTCCTTGGCGTCGGCGGTCCCGCCTGGCTCCAGTGGCTGCTGTTCACGATCCTGTCGCTCGCCGCGCTCAAGCTGTTTCGCGACCCGCTGCTGCGCCACATGCGGACGGGCGCCGCCACCGGCCCCGTCGATGCGCTCACGTCGGACATCGCCATCGCGCTCGACGACATCGCGCCCGGCCAGGTCGGGCGCGCCGAGCTGCGGGGCTCGGCCTGGAGCGCGCGGAACGTCGGCGCGACGCCCCTGCACAAGGCGCAACGGTGCGCGGTCCGCAAAGTCGATGGGTTGATGCTGCACATCACGCAGGAAGGAGCCTGACGTGGGTCCACTGATCTTCACCTTCGTCGTCGCGATCTTCGCGCTCATCGTGATCGCGAAGACGGCAGTCGTCGTCCCTCAGCAGAGCGCGTTCGTCGTCGAGCGGCTGGGACGCTACGCCGGAACCATCGACGCCGGATTCCACATCTTGATTCCGTTCATGGACGTCATCCGATACCGGCACTCCCTCAAGGAGACCGCCATCGACGTGCCGGCGCAGGTGTGCATCACGCGCGACAACGTGCAGGTACAGGTGGACGGCGTGCTGTATCTCAAGCTGCTCAACCCCGAGCGCGCGTCGTATGGCATCTCGGATTACCACTTCGCGATCACGCAGCTGGCGCAGACGACGCTGCGAAGCGAGGTCGGCAAGATCGACCTGGACAAGACGTTCGAGGAGCGCACCGCCATCAACACCGCGGTCGTGACCGAGCTCGACAAGGCGACCGAGCCGTGGGGCGTGAAGGTGATGCGCTACGAGATCAAGAACATCACGCCGCCCGCCGACATCCTGGCGGCGATGGAGCGGCAGATGCGCGCCGAGCGCGAGAAGCGGGCGACAGTGCTCACGTCGGAAGCGACGCGCGATGCGGCGATCAATAACGCGGAAGGCACCAAGCAGGAAGTGATCAAGGCCTCCGAAGCGCGCAAGCAGCAGCAGATCAACGAGGCCGAAGGCGAGGCCGCGGCGATCATGGCGGTCGCGACCGCGACCGCCGAGGGCCTTCGCCGGGTCGCCAGCGCGATACAGATCGACGGCGGCTACGAAGCCATGCAGCTGCGGGTCGCCGAACAATACATCTCGCAGTTCGGCGAGCTCGCGAAGAAGACCACGACGCTCGTCCTTCCGGCCAACACGGCGGATGTGGCGTCGATGATCGCGCTCGCGACGCAGGTCATCCAGCGACCCAAGGCCTGACCGCTTCGCCTGGCGCGGGGCTTGCTTCCCCGGTGCGCGTGGGGACTCGACCGGGCGCACCCGGTGTCACGTCGGCTCGAGCGGCCGGGCTTCGGTATTCGTCGGACGAGAGCCCGGGGATCAGGCGCCGCCGCGCCGGTTCGGGGTTCGTCTACGTGGACGAGCGGGGACGCCGCGTCCGCCAGTCACGGACGCTGGCGAGAATCCGCGGGCTGGTCGTTCCCCCCGCCTGGCGCGATGTCTGGATTTCCCCGCACGACCGGGGCCACATCCAGGCCACCGGCCGCGACGCCCGCGGACGCAAGCAGTACCGCTATCACCCGCGGTGGACCGAGACCCGCGACGAGGCGAAGTACGATCGGCTGCTGGAGTTCGCGAAAGCGCTGCCGGCCATCAGGCGCCGTACGCGGCGCGACATGGCCGGGACTGCTCTTTCCCGCGCGCGCGTGCTGGCGGCCGTCGTCCAGTTGCTCGAAACGACGCTGATCCGCGTCGGCAACGAGGAGTACGCCCGCGCCAACGGATCGTACGGCCTGACCACGTTGCAGGATCGCCACGCGACCGTGCGCGGCGGCACGATCACGTTCAGGTTCCGCGCCAAGAGCGGCGTCCTCCAGTCGGTCGATCTGGACAACCCGGCGCTCGCGCGCAGCGTGAAGCGCTGCCAGGATCTGCCGGGGCAGACGCTCTTCCAGTATCTGGACGAGGACGGCCGCCGGCGCCGCGTCACCAGCACGGACGTCAACGCGTATCTGCGCGAAACCACCGGCGAGGACTTCACCGCCAAGGACTTCCGGACCTGGCTCGGCACCGTCCAGGCAGCGCGCGTGCTGCGCCGCGTGTCGATCGCGGACTCCGAGACGGCGCGAAAGCGCCAGGTGCTCGAGGCGATTGACGAAGTCGCGCGCCGCCTCGGGAATACGCGGGCCGTCTGCCGCCGGTGTTACATCCACCCGGGAATCTTCGAGGCGTTTCTCGACGGGACGACTGCGCAATCGAACGGCCTGAGGCCCATCCGTGGGCTGAACGCCGATGAGGCGGTGGTGGTGTCCCTGCTGAGAAAGGCCCGGCGCAAGGCAGCCGCGCACTGATCGGCGTGTATCGATCGCGTGCGTCCAGCCAGGCCGGTCGCACATCCGGCGGACACGACTGGCCCGTGCGGACGGTCCCGGCCGAGGTTTCATGCGGATCGTCCCTTGCACTCTGCCGAGCCCGAGGGAGGTGTCACATGTCATCGATCTCGCGCGCCCTGCCCTGGACCGCAGCCTTCGTGCTGGCCGGCAGCCTGGCGGTGGCTCAGCCGAAGCCGCAGAGTCAGGCGCCGGTGCCCCAGGACCCCACGCCGGTCTCCGCCCCGAAACCACAGATTGACAAGCCGCAGCCGGAGCCGCGTCAGCCGGCGCCCTCGGGGCGCATCGGCGGCTCGGAGCTCGTGCTCTCCGGTTGTCTGCAGCTTGCTGACGAAGCAAGGCCCGGCACGACACCGTCGGGCGGACAGAGTGCGGCGTCCACGGGTTACCTGCTCCGCGGGGCCCGGCCGGCTCCGAAGGACGACGGCCCACCGACCACCGGCTCGCCGGGGAAGGACTTCCGCATCGTCGCGAGCAGCGACGAGGTGAAGCTCGCCGACCTCGTCGGCCACCAGGTCAAGGTCAAGGGTCGTGTCAACGTGCAGGGGGAGACACCTGATCGCACCGCCACCGACGCCGGCCGGTCGTCCAGTCAGCCCAGTGGATTGACCGGTGTCACGACCGCACCGCCGGTGGCATCGTCGCCGCTCGTGCTGCTGACCGTGTCATCGGTCGAATCCGTGTCGCGGAGCTGCACTGTGCCGGGGAGCTAGGGGACTGGGCGACTGGGCGACTGGAGACTAGGCGACTCGGGGAAGGCGACTCGGGCTGGGCGACTCGGGGCGGGCGACTGGGGGGCTGGCGGCAGACTCGGGTGCGATTGAGACACGAGTCCCGTCGCGTCCAAGTCGTTCAGCCGTTCAAGCGCGCTTCGCCCAATCGCCCAATCGCCCAATCGCCCAGCCGTTCCAGTCGCCAGTCCCCAGTCCCAGTCCCAGTCGCCCAGCCGCCCAGTCGCCCATCGCCCACCCGCATCCTGCTCCATAATCTCGTGAACCACGCCGGCCAGGCAGGCCGTCGGCCGCGGCGGCGTGGCTCGAGTCCGCGCGCGTCGCGCACCCTATGCTGGAGTATCCGTTCGTCTACATCGACGGCCAGTGGCGGCCGCCCGACGGTCGGGCACGCATCGACGTCCGCTCGCCCTCCACAGAAGAGGCGATCGGTTCGGTCGGGGCCGGCACCGCCGCCGACGTCGATCGCGCCGTGGAGTCCGCGGCGCGGGCGCTGCCGGCCTGGAGCGCCACGAGTCCCGGGGATCGTGCCGCCTGGCTCTCGACGCTCGCGGACGGCCTCGAGGCGCGGCAGGCGCAGATCGCGCGGGTGATCAGCGAAGAGGTGGGCACGCCGATCCGGATTTCGACTCCGATCCAGGCCGGTCAACCCGTGGCCATCGCGCGCTACTACGCGGATCTCGCCCGCCGATTCCGCTTCGAATCGCCCGTCGGCCATTCGCTGATCGTTCGCGAGCCCTGGGGCGTTGTCGGCGCGATCACGCCGTGGAACTATCCGCTGCATCAAATCCTGGCCAAGGTCGCGGCCGCCCTCGCCGCGGGCTGTACCGTGGTGCTCAAGCCGAGCGAAGTGGCGCCGCTCAACGCGTGCCTGCTCGCGGACATCTGCCTGGAGATTGGCCTCCCCGCCGGCGTCCTCAACATCGTCAACGGCTCGGGATCGGAGGTGGGGGAAGCGATCGTCCACCATCCGCGCGTGGACATGGTCAGCTTCACCGGCTCGGTCCGGACCGGCCGGCGCATCCTCTCGATCGCCGCCGAGTCGATCAAGAAGGTGACGCTCGAGCTCGGCGGCAAGTCCGCGTGCGTGCTCCTCGACGATGCGCCGCTCGATCGCGCCGTCCCGGCGGGCGTCAAGAACGCGCTGCTCAACTCGGGACAGACGTGCTCGGCGTGGACGCGGATGGTGGTGCCGCGTGCGCACGTGGCCGACGTGCTGGACCTGGCCGGCCGCACGCTCGCCACGCTGCCCCTCGGCGATCCGCTCGACCCGGCGACGCGGCTCGGTCCCCTGGTGTCGGAGGCACAGCGGGCGCGGGTCGAGGGTTACATCGGCAAGGGACGCGCCGAGGGCGCGACGCTCGCGGCAGGAGGCGGCCGGCCGGCCGGTCTCTCCCGCGGCTTCTACGTCGAGCCGACGATCTTCGCCGACGTCACGCCCGCGATGACGATCGCGCAGGAAGAGATCTTCGGCCCGGTGCTCGCCGTGATGGCCTACGACACGGAAGACGAGGCGATCGAGATCGCCAACGCGACGATCTACGGGCTCGCCGGGGGCGTGTGGTCCGCCGACGGCGAGCGCGCACTGCGCGTGGCGCGCCGGATTCGCGCCGGCCAGATCGACGTGAACGGAGGCAAGTACAACCTCGAGGCGCCGTTCGGCGGCTACAAGCAGTCGGGCTTCGGGCGCGAGTTCGGCGAGGCCGGGCTCGAAGAGTTCCTGCAAACCAAGGCGCTGGCCCGCTGATGCGTTCGACGATTGGCACCTATCGCATCGATCGGCGTCTCGGCGAGGGCGGCATGGGCATCGTCTACGCGGCGTTCGACCAGCGCCTCCGGCGTGCGGTGGCCGTCAAGACGCTCCGCACGGACGGCACGGATGCGGCGGGCCGCGAGCGGCTGTGGCGTGAAGCGCGCGCTGCCGCCGCCGTCACGCACCCCAACATCTGCCAGATCTACGACGTCGATGAAGCCGACGGCGAGATCTACGTCGCCATGGAGCTGCTCGAAGGCGAGTCGCTCGGCGCGCGGCTCGCCCGCGGCCCGCTCGACGCGCCGGAGGCGAGCGCGATGATGCTGCGCGTGCTGGCGGCGCTCGACGCGATCCATGCCCGCGGGCTCGTTCATCGCGATCTCAAGCCGTCGAACGTGTTCCTGACGCCGCACGGGGTCAAGCTGCTCGACTTCGGCCTCGCCGTGCCGGCCGCGCGGGACGCGTCGGACATCGAGACGACGCGGATCACGCAGCCCGGCGTGCTCATCGGTACGCCGCAATACATGTCGCCCGAGCAGGTGCGGGGAGAGACCGTCGACGCGCGGGCCGACGTGTTCGCGGCCGGCATCCTGCTCAGCGAGATGCTCACGGGCCGCCCGCCCTTCGATGGACCGACGGCGATCGACGTCCTGCACGCGGTGCTCCACGAAAGCCCGCGCGTCGGTCCGCAAGCGCTCGGGCCGGCGGCGGCGGTGATCGCGCGGGCGCTCGCCAAGCGACCGGAAGATCGCTACCTCTCGGCGCGGATGATGGCCGAGGCCCTGCAGTCGACGATGGGCGCCTCACGCCGCAACAGCCCTCCCGACGCGCCGACGGAGCCGACGCCCGCCGCCGCCCCGACGACGCGGCTGATCGTCCTCCCGTTCCGGCAGCTGCGCCCCGACCCTGAGACCGACTTTCTCGAGATCGGCCTGGCCGACGCCATCACGACGTCACTCGGCGGGCTCCGATCCATGGTCGTGCGCTCGAGTCTCGCGGCGATGAAGTTCGTGCACCAGGGCACGCCCGACCTCGCGAAGATCGCGCGCGAGGCCGACGTGGACGTCGTGCTCACGGGAACGCTCCTGCGCGCCGGATCGTCCGTGCGTGTCTCCTCGCAGCTGATCGAGGTGCCGGCTGGCACGATGCTCTGGTCGGATCAGTCGCAGGTGCCCCTCGACGATGTGTTCCGCTTTCAGGACGAGCTCGCGGAGCGCATCGTGTCGTCGCTCGAGCTGCCGCTCACGGCGCGCGAGCATCGGCTCATGCACCAGGACGTGCCCGCCAGCCCGCGGGCCTACGAATGGTACCTGCGCGCCGTGCAGCTCGGGGTCCAGCCGCGGCGATGGACGGAGGCGCGCGGGCTGCTCGAGCGCTGCGTCGCCGAGGACGCGAGCTACGCGCCGGCGTGGGCGCGACTCGGCCGCATCTACCGGGTTCTGGCGAAGTACGGGGACGAATCACGCGAGCGCGATTATGGGCACGCCGAGGAGGCGTTCCAGAAAGCGCTGCAGATCAGCCCGGAGCTCGGGCTCGCACACGCAGGCTACGCCGCGCTCGAAGTGGATCTCGGACGCGCGGCCGACGCGATGTCGCGGCTGCTCACGCTCGCCCAACGGCAGTCCACCGACCCGACGATCTTCGCCGCGCTCGTTCTCGCCTGCCGGTACGGCGGACTGCTCGACGCCTCGATCGCCGCGCACCAGCGCGCGCGGTTGCTCGATCCGCGCGTCCAGTCCAGCGTCAGCCACACCTACATGGCGCTGCATCACTATCGGCGCGGCCTCGAGGAGTCGTTGACGGCCACCGATGTCGTGAGAGGACCGCTGCTCGCGCTCTGCGGGCGCAACGACGAGGCGATCCGGTCGGCAGAAGAGGACGAGGCCCGCCTCCTCGGCGTCGAGGCGCTCTTCGCCAGGCAGTTCAGATTCGTCATGCTCGAGCGGGTCGAGGAGGCGCGGGCCACGGCGGACGCAATCCTGCGATCGAACTTCCGCGATCCCGAGGGCATCTATTACCTGGGGATCTGCGTGGCGAAGATGGGAGACCACGACTTCGCCGCCGACCTGCTGGAGCGCGCGGTGCGTGGCGGATACAACAACCCGCTCGCGCTCACGACCCACGAGTGGCTGGCGCCGCTGAAGGGCCTGCCGGCGTTCGACGCCGCGGTGAATGCGGCGCTCGATGGCCACCTGCAGGCAGTGGAACTGTACGGCGCCTCGGACGGCCCCGCCGTGCTCGGCGTCCCGGCGCGCCCGCAGGTCGCGTAGGGTCGTTGGTTGGTCTTTGGTCTTCGGTCTTTGGTCTTCGGTCGTCGGTCGGTCGCTGGTCGCTGGTCCGTTGGTCGTTGCCTGGCTCACCCCGCCTCGAACAGCGAGAGCGCGAACTGACCCGGCTCGTCGATCCACTGACGGCGCAGCGTGAACCCGGCGCGGGCGCCGAGCGATCCCAGCTCACCGGGTCGGTACTTGTACGAGCTCTCCGTCCAGATCGTCTCTCCTTCGACCAGGTCCACGCGGCAGTCGGCGCCCGGAATGTCCGCGGTCTGTCGGGCCAGGCTGACGAGATGCATCTCGACGCGCCGCTCGGACGGGCTCCATGTCGCCCGGTGCGCAAACGCCTCGACGCGGAAGGTCGCGCCGAGCTCACGGTTCATGCGGACCAGCAGGTTGAGGTTGAAGGCCGCCGTCACGCCAAGCGGATCGTCGTAGGCGAGGGCCAGACGCTCGGGCGGCTTCACGAGGTCGAGTCCGAGCAGCAGCGCATCGCCGGGTCTGAGCGCGCCGCGGATCTGGGTCAGCAGGCGAGCCGCGTCGGAGGCGTCGAAGTTGCCGAGATTCGATCCGAGAAACGCCACCAGCGCGCGGCCAATCGCCGCGCGCTTCCGCGAGAGCCGGGCGAGCCCCTCCTGATACGACGCGACATCGGTAGTGACACGAGCGCCCGGAATCTTCGCGAGCATGCGGGACGCGGCGTCGAGCGCCGCTGGCGACACGTCCACCAGATGCAGGCCGACGGGCCGCCCGAGGGCCGCGAGCTCGCGCGCGACGATGGCGATCTTCTCGCCGTTGCCGGGCCCGAGCTCGACGACGCAGTCGGGGCGGGCGGCTGCGACGACGTCGGCGGCGTGCTGCCGCAGCAGACGTGTCTCTGCACGCGTCACCTCGTACCAGGGGAGGCGGCAGATCGCGTCGAAGAGCGCCGAGCCGAGATCGTCATAGAACCAGCGCGGCGGAATCCGCCGCGGTGACTCCTGCAGGCCGTCGCGGACGTCGCGACCGAACGGATCGAGCGCGCTGTCGTCGCGGCGCCGGGCGAGCGCCCCGCTCATGCCCGTTCCTCATGCGTGCCGGCGCCATGCGTGCCGGCGGCCACCGTCCGGAACGCGGCGTAGACGTAGGGGTAGGTTGGACGGAACCAGTTCCGGAAGCTGCGGCGCAGGAGCTCGCGGGCGGTCACCGGCGACGCGCCCTTCAGGACGAAGTGCTGCCCGTCGAAGAAGTCGGCCGAGTATTCCGGATATGCGGGCATCGGCTCGAACCCGGGAAACGGCTCGAACACCGTCGAGGTCCACTCCCAGCCGTTGCCCATCAGATCCTCGACCCCCCACGCGCTCTGGCCGGCCGGACGCGATCCGACGGGGACCGGGTCGTAGCCGGCGAAGTCGAAGTGCCCGCGCGTGACGTCGGGCTCCGCCTCGCCCCACGGGAAGGGGCGCTCGACTCCCTCGGGTGTGCCGAATGCGGCGCGATGGTACTCGGCCTCGGTCGGCAGGCGGCGCCCGCGCCAGCGTGCGAACGCCGAGGCTTCGGCCTGGCTGACGTAGACCGGCCAGGCGTCGGGCAGCGGCACACGCGCGAACTGCCCGCGCCACTGCCAGCCGTCCTCCGAACGCTCCCAGAAGAGTGGATGCCCGAGGCCGTGCTCGACCCGCCAGCGCCAGCCCTCGTCCGACCAGAGGGCTCGCGTGTCGTAGCCGCCAGCGTCGATGAAGCGCCGGAAGTCGGCGTTGGTCACGTTGTAGACGTCGATGTCGAACGCGGCCACGTCCACGCGGTGACCGTCGTACTCGTTGTCCCAGCCGAATGGCTGCTCGGCCGATGCTCCCAGCGTGGCGCGGCCGGCCGGGACGTGGACAGTCCGCGGCGGCGGCGGTGCGCCGCCGGTGTCGAGTGGTGGCGCATCGGCGGGCGTGCGCTTGCGCGCCGGATCGATCCGATGCCACATGTAGAGCAGCGTCTCCTGGTGCATCGCCTCGTGCTCGAGCATCGTGTGCACGCCGGCCGCGCGATCGAGGACCGGATGCCCCGGATGCACGAGCGGTGCGTGCGTGATCGCATCGACGATCAGCGCGTCCGCGGCGCGTGCGTACGCACGGACGGCATCGCGCGTCGGCCAGCCCTGGGGATTGCCCCGAGCCTGCGCCGTGCGCTCGTCCTCGGGATCGATCCCGCGCGCGAACAGCGTCTCGAGCGCCTCGTCGACGCCTGGGCGTCCGAGTCCGCGCTTGATCAGGACGATGACGTTGAAGGCCGGCAGATGGCCTTCGTAGAAGACGATGGGATTGCGGAGGGCGATCGGCCGCTCGTAGTAGGTGGCCTCGTCGATCACATCGAAGAGGGCGTCCGAGCGCTGCCGGTTGCGGGTGAACCAGTCGAGAAATACCGGGCGCTCGGTCAAGCGGACGGGAGACGCGGTGGACGCTGGGGCCATGGACTCTCCTCGGGGCGTAGGATGCATCTCCCCCGCACCAGGGTACAGCCAAGGCCTCGAGTCGTCACCCGACAGTCAAGCGGCCAGCCACCGGCGCCCGGCCCTGAGCCTGGCTGCGGCACCGTTGCCCGTAGTAATGGGTGGACAGCAGTGCCGCAGCAGACCAGGTGCGTCGACGTTAGTTCGTGCCCGTGGTGCAGGTCGCTGAGACCATCTTCACCGCTGACACGCTGAGGGTCTTCCCCGCCTTCGCGGAGCCGCTCGGCGCGCTCTCACTCGGAGGGGCCGCGCTCGCGCTCCCGCTCCAGGTGCCCGACACTTCGACCGTGTGTCCGACGTGCGCTGCGATGTCGACACCCGACGCCGGCGAGAGCTTGATGTTCTTGCTCTCACCCGCCGAGGCTGGCGCGCTGGCGCTGGCCGTCGCGCCGCCGGCGCTCGCACTCGCGCCCATGTCCTTCTTCACATTGGCGAGCTCGAACGATCCGGCGTCCGCGCCGGCCTTCACACAACCCGTCAGCTTGACGTCCTTGTCCATCGAGGCCGACGCGGTCGGGGCCGGCGTCGACGGCTGAGGTGCGGGCTGGGGCGCCGGCTGCTGGGCCGAGGCTGTCAACGCAAAGGCCGTCAGGGCCGCCACACACGTTCCAGTAAGAGTCGTCTTCATGTTTTTGCCTCCTGTCTCTCTCGGTTCTATCGGTCTGAAAATGGGTCGAACGCTGGGTTCGATCAGAGGTGCCGTGGAGACTGGCGCCAGCCTCCGGTGCACGCGCAGAAGGGAGCAGGAACCATGCCACGCCCGCCTGCCGTGGCCGCGCGGGGTTTCAACGGGAATCCGTCTCTTTCTTTCCCGGCGGGCCCCACGACCGTGAGGTTTTTTCAGACCGTGGATGATTTGCGAACTGAGCCGCGGTGGCTGGAGCGGCTGGAGCGGCTGGACGGCTGGAGCGGCTGGAGCGGATAGAACGGCTGGAGCGGATAGCTCGTGGCTCTGGCTCTCACCCTGATCCCTGAATCCCTGATCCCTGGGGCCTGATCCCTGGGGCCTGCAGGCCCGTCCGTGAGCGGCTGTGCTACTTTTGAGCTTTGCGCCTGGCCCGCGAGAGTGGCGGAACTGGCAGACGCGCCGGACTTAGGATCCGGTGGCCGCAAGGCCGTGGGGGTTCGAGTCCCCCCTTTCGCACCCACCACCCCTTAAGCCCGCCATAGGATGGACCGATAAGCCCCATGAAGGTCGAGTACACGGACGTCAGCGACACGCGCAAGTCCTTGAGCGTCGAGATTCCCCCTGATGTGGTCGAGCACGAAGTGGAGCGCGTGACGCGCGACCTCGCCCGAACGCTGAAGCTGCCGGGGTTCCGGCCCGGGAAGATCCCCGCCAAGGTCGTCCGGCAACGCTTCAAGCAGCAGATCCTGCACGAAGTCGCGCACGGACTCATTCCGCGCGCCGTGGAGGATGCGCTGCGGGAGCGGGGCGTCGAGCCGGTGGATACGCCGGACGTCAAGGATGTGTCGATCGACGAAGGGCGGCCGCTGACCTTCACGGCGGCGATCGAAACGGCGCCGCCGATCGACCCCGGCCCGCTGGAGAACATCCAGCTGCGGCGAGCGCCGGTGTCGGTCGAAGCCTCGGACGTCGACCGCACGATCGACCGCCTGCGCAACGGGCAGGCCCGATCCGAGCCGGTCGACGGCCGCGGGGCGGAAGTCGGGGACACGCTCGTGACCGACATGACCCGGCAGAGGCTGCCGGCCGAGGGCGGGGACACGCCGCCGCCCGAGTCGCTCACCGCGGTGGGTGTGGAAATTGGCGCCGAGGCGAATCCCCCGGGCTTCGACGCGCAGGTGCTGGGGCTGAAGATCGGCGACCAGAAGACGTTTCGCGTGTCCTTCCCCGCCGACTACCCGGTCGCGGACATGGCGGGCGCCGAGGTCGAGTATGCGCTGACGGTGACGGCGCTGCGACGGAAGGTGCTGCCGGACCTCGACGAGGAGTTCGCGAAGGGGGTCGGCTACGACTCGGTGGAGGACCTGCGGGCGTTCGTGCACGAGCGGCTCCTGCGCGAGGCCAGGCGCACGCAGGAGCGGGAGATGCGCCAGGACCTGCTGCGGCAGCTCGCCCGGCGGGTGACGGTGGACGCGCCCGAATCGCTGGTCACCCGCGAGGTCGATCGGCGGCTCCAGGAGTTCGCGCGCGGACTGGCGGAACAGGGCGTCGATCCGCGACAGGTGCAGCTCGACTGGAGCGAGCTTCGCGAGCGCCAGCGTGACAGCGCGATCGAGACGGTCAAGAGCGCGCTGGTGCTCGACGAGATCGCCCGGCGCGAGCAGATTGCCGCCGAGGCGTCGGAAGTGGAGGCGGAGGTCGAGCGGTTTGCGACGGAGAGCGGCCAGCCGGTCGCCACGGTCCGCCAGCAGCTCGAGAAGGAAGGCGCAATCAGCCGTATTTATGCGGGGTTACGGCGGGAAAAGGCAATTGACTACGCGATCGGACGTGCTACAATCGTGGAGGTCTGACCCCTTTCTGAACGCCTTCCCTGACAGCTCCAGAATGAATTCCCCCGGTAACCAGGGTTGCCGGTGCGCATGAACCGTTCGCCGCAGGGTGCGGCAGGCGTTGAACAGACGAGACGCGTCGATGATGACCAGCCCGCGCAACCAGCTGATCCCCATGGTGGTCGAGCAGACCAACCGGGGAGAGCGCGCCTACGACATCTATTCCCGGCTCCTCAAGGACAGCATCATCTTCATCGGCTCGCCGGTGGACGATCAGGTCGCGAATCTCGTGATTGCGCAGATGCTCTTTCTCGAGGCCGACGACCCCGATCGGGACATCCTGCTCTACATCAACAGCCCGGGCGGGGCGATTACGGCCGGCCTCGCCATCTATGACACGATGCAGTTCATCAAGCCGGACGTCCAGACCTATTGCATCGGCCAGGCCGCCTCGATCGCGGCCGTGCTGCTCGCCGCCGGGACGAAGGGCAAGCGATTCTCCCTCCCCAACTCGCGCATCCTCATCCATCAGCCCTGGATGTCGGGGCTGGGCGGGCAGGCGACCGACATCGACATCCACGCCAAGGAAATCCTGCGCATGCGCGAGCGCCTCAACGAAATCCTGGCGCATCACACGGGTCAGCCCGTCAAGCGTATCCAGGACGACACCGAGCGCGACTACATCATGGGTCCGGACCAGGGGAAGGAATACGGTATTATTGATGACGTCATCCGCAAGCGGACGTAAGGCCGTCCATTCGCGCCGGTTCCGGGCGGCGATCCGGCCCGCCGGCGATGCCGGCCGCCGGGCCCTGAGGGCGGCGCGATTCGACGGTCAGCCGATGCGGACGGCCGGCACGCCCCGGACGACGTCAGCGCCACCCACGCGACGCGGGACACGACAGACATGGTGAAGAAGAACGGCGACAACGAGGTGCTCCGCTGCTCGTTCTGCAACAAGGACCAGAACGACGTGCGCAAGCTCATAGCGGGCCCGACCGTCTTCATCTGCGACGAGTGCGTCGAGGTCTGCAACGACATCATCGCCGACGACAACCGGTTCGAGCGGCGCGACGGCTCGCGGTCGACGCTGCCGGTCCCGCAGGAGATCAAGAAGTTCCTCGACGAGTACGTCATCGGCCAGGAGCAGACGAAGAAGAAGCTCGCCGTCGCGGTCTACAACCACTACAAGCGGATCGAGATCCAGAAGCAGTCGCGCAGCCGCAACGAAGTCGAGCTGAACAAGTCGAACATCCTGCTGATCGGCCCGACGGGCACCGGCAAGACGCTGCTGGCGCAGACGCTGGCCAAGCTGCTCTCGGTGCCGTTCACGATCGTCGACGCGACGACGCTCACCGAAGCCGGCTACGTCGGGGAGGACGTCGAGAACATCATCCTCAAGCTGCTCCAGGCCGCCGGCGGCGAGATCGAGAAGGCGCAGCAGGGGATCATCTACATCGACGAGGTGGACAAGATCTGCCGGAAGGACGAGAACCCCTCGATCACGCGCGACGTCTCCGGTGAAGGGGTGCAGCAGGCCCTGCTCAAGATTCTCGAGGGCACGGTCGCCAACGTGCCGCCGCAGGGCGGGCGCAAGCACCCGCACCAGGAGTTCTTCCAGGTGGACACGGCGAACATCCTGTTCATCTGCGGCGGGGCGTTCGTCGGCCTCGACAAGGTGATCGAGCGCCGCATCGGCAAGAAGACGCTGGGCTTCAAGGCCGACGTGCGGGCGATGGCCAAGCGCGAAATCGGCGCGACGCTCGAGATGGCCGAGCCACAGGATCTCATCAAGTACGGGCTCATCCCGGAGTTCGTCGGCCGCCTCCCCGTCGTCGGCACGCTGCACGAGCTCGACAAGCCGGCCCTGATCCAGATCCTCACCCAGCCGCGGAACGCGATTACGCGTCAGTACCAGCGGCTGTTCGAGTACCGAGAACGTGAAGCTGCGCTTCACCGACGATGCGCTCGAAGCGATCGCGGGGCTGGCGCTGCAGCGCAAGATCGGCGCCCGCGGCCTGCGGATGATCATCGAGGATCTGATGCTCGACCTCATGTACACCCTGCCCGGGCAGAAGAAGATCCGGGAATGCGTCATCACGCGCGACGTGGTCGAGGCGCGCGAGAAGCCGATCACGCTGATGGAGAAAGCTGGATAGGCGGCGCGAGCTGCAGGCGACGGGCCCGTTCAGGCCCGCCACGTCGCGGCGCGGGCTGACAGGCCGCGACGCTCCGCAGTCGTGACGCCAGTCCGTCCGATCCCCCTATGGAAGTCTTTGAAACCCTCCCCATCGTGCCCTTGCGGGACGTCGTCGTCTTCCCGCACATGATGATGCCGTTCGTCATCGGACGCCCGTCGTCGATCCGGGCGCTCGAGCACGCGCTCGGCAAGGACAAGCGCATCTTCCTGGCGGCGCAGCACGAGGCGGCCGTCGACGAGCCGCAGCCGGCCGACATCTTCACGATGGGCTGTGTCGCCAACATCGTGCAGAGCCTGAAGCTGCCGGACGGCAACATCAAGGTGCTGGTCGAGGGCGTGGACCGCGCGCGCGCGGTCGAGTGGAAGGAAGACAAGGGCTTCTTCCGCGTCGTCGTGAAGATGATCCCGCGCGTCAAGGAGGAGCCGACCGACGTCGAGACGATCATGAGCCGCGTCGTCTCGATGTTCGAGCAGTACGTGAAGCTCTCGAACAACCTGAATTTCGACGCGATGATCGCCGCGGTCCGCGTCGACGACCCGTCGCGGCTCGGCGACACGATCGCCGCGCACCTGCTCGTGGGGGTCGAAGAGAAGCAGAATCTGCTCGAGATCGTCTCGCCCGTCGAACGGTTGAACCGCATCGCCAGCGTCCTCGAGGGCGAGGTGGACAAGCTCCAGGTCGATCGCCGGATCCAGTCTCGCGTGAAGAAGCAGATGGAGAAGGCGCAGAAGGAGTACTACCTCAACGAGAAGATGAAGGCGATCCAGAAGGAACTGGGCCGCAAGGACGATCGCGGCAACGAGGTCGAGGAGCTGCGCAAGAAGATCGAGCAGGCGCGCATGCCCAAGGACGTCGCCGAGAAGGCCGTCCAGGAGCTGCGGCGGCTCGAGGCCATGCCGCCGATGTCGGCCGAGGCCACCGTCTCGCGCAACTATCTGGACTGGCTCATCGCCGTCCCGTGGTTCCGCAAGACCAAGGAGAGCCGCGACCTGCCGCATGCCGAGGTGGTCCTGAACGAGGATCACTACGGCCTCGACAAGATCAAGGATCGGATCCTCGAGTTCCTCGCCGTCCGCACGCTGGTCAAGAAGCCGAAGAGCACGATCCTCACCTTCTCGGGCCCTCCGGGCGTCGGCAAGACCTCGCTCGCCAAGTCGATCGCCCGGGCGACGAACCGCAAGTTCGTGCGGCTCTCGCTGGGCGGCGTGCGCGACGAAGCCGAGATCCGCGGCCATCGCCGCACCTACATCGGCGCTTTTCCCGGCCAGATCATCCAGATGATGAAGAAGGCCGGGACGATGAACCCGGTGTTCCTGCTCGACGAAGTGGACAAGATGTCGATGGACTTCCGCGGCGATCCGTCCGCGGCGCTCCTCGAGGTCCTGGATCCGGAGCAGAACTCGACCTTCCTCGATCACTATCTGGACGTCGAGTTCGACCTCTCGCACGTGATGTTCATCTGCACGGCGAACGTGCTCCACACGATTCCGCAGGCGCTGCGCGATCGCATGGAGGTCCTGCAGCTCGCCGGCTACACCGAGCACGAGAAGATCGAAATCGCGAAACGCTTCCTGTCGCCGAAGGCGATCGAGAACTGCGGGTTGACGGGCGACAACCTCAGCTTCACCGAAGACGCGATTCAGACGGTCATCCAGCGCTACACGCGCGAAGCCGGCGTCCGCAACCTGGAACGCGAGCTGTCGTCGATCTGCCGCAAGGTCGCGCGCAAGGTCGTCGTCGAGGGCAAGAGCTTCGCGGAGGAGATCTCGCCGGAGAAGGTGACGCAGTATCTGGGCGTGCCGAAATACCGGCCGACGCTGGCTGAGCAGCGCAATGAGGTCGGCATCGCGACCGGTCTCGCGTGGACCGAGGCCGGCGGCGAGATTCTGGTCACCGAAGCGACGCTGATGAACGGCAAGGGCGTGCTGACGCTCACCGGAAAGCTCGGCGACGTGATGCAGGAGTCGGCGCAGGCGGCGATGAGCTACGTCCGCTCGAGGGCCGAGGATTTCGGGCTGCCGCGCGACTTCAACAAGCACACCGACGTTCACGTGCACGTGCCCGAGGGCGCGATTCCGAAGGACGGCCCGTCGGCGGGCATCACGATGGCGACCGCCATGGTGTCGGCGCTGGCGAAGCTGCCGACCCGCAAGGAGGTCGCGATGACCGGCGAGATCACGCTGCGAGGCAAGGTCCTGCCGATCGGCGGCGTCAAGGAGAAGCTGCTGGCCGCGCACCGGGCCGGCCTGTCGAGCATCGTCCTGCCGAAGGACAACGAGAAGGACCTCGCGGACATCCCGGCCAACGTCCTCGATCAGTTGAAGATCTACATGGTCGAGACGATGGACGAGGTGCTGAAGATTGCGCTGGCCGAGCCGTTGCGCCCGCTGCAGGCACCCGCCCCCGAGGCGCCAGCCGAGCCCCAGGTAGGAGACGAGGCAATTACACACTGAGATTGGGCTGCAGACTTCGGGCTACGGGCTACGGGAAGTGCGCTTGTCTGGCCAGTGTGCGGTACCCGTAGCCTGTAGTCCGTAGCCCGCAGCCGCCTTGAAGATCCAGAACGCCGAGTTCATCACCAGCGCCGCGTCGGTGTCGGGGGTGCCCCGCGACGGGGTCCCGCAGGTGGCGCTGGTCGGGCGATCGAATGTCGGCAAGTCGAGCTTGATCAACGCCCTCGTCCGCCGGACCATCGCGCGGACGAGCGCCGCGCCCGGCAAGACGCGGCTGATCAATCTCTACCGCCTGACCTTCGATCGGTTTGCCCCCGTCGATCGTCTGTATCTGGTGGATCTGCCGGGATTTGGCTACGCCAGAGGGGGCGAGCCGGCGCGCGCGGGATTCGCGGCGCTGATGGAGGAGTACTTCGGCGCCGGATCCCCGGCTGACGGCTTCGGACCGTCGGTCACTCTCCTGGTGGTGGACGCGCGGCATCCAGGGCTGCCCCAGGACGTGGCGGCCTGGAATGGATGCAGGCACGAGGGCGGCCGTGCGCCGTTGTCGCCTCGAAGATCGACAAGCTCACGCGTGCGGAGCGAACGCGCGCACTGAACCAATGGACTCACCAACTGAAAGTGCCCGTCCTGCCGGCGTCGGCCGCAACGGGCGAAGGACTGGACGACCTGTGGACGCTGATCGTCAAACTGCTGCCGTCACCAGAGACAAGGACCGCGAGGCCACCGACCGCGAGCAGCCGGGAGGCGAACGGGCCGAACGGATTGCCGACCGACCGGCCGAGCGGGAACGCCCCGCCGAGCGGGAACGCCCCGCGGAGCGGGAACGCCCGCGGAGCGGCGCGGCCCGGACCGGGGCGACCGGGAGAAGCCGAACGACGCGACGGTGATCGATCTGGCTGCGCTCAAGGACATGAGCGTGTCCGAGTTGACCCACCTGGCCAAGGACCTCGACGTCCCGAATGCCACCGGGATGCGCAAGCAGGAGCTCATCTTCGAGATCCTGCGGGCGCGGACCGAGAAGAGCGGTCTCATCTTCTCGGAGGGCGTGCTCGAGGTGCTGCCCGACGGCTACGGCTTCCTGCGGGCGCCCGACTACAACTACCTGGCCGGTCCCGATGACGTCTACGTGTCGCCGTCGCAGATCCGCAAGTTCGACCTGCACACCGGTGACACGGTGTCGGGCCAGATCCGGCCGCCGAAGGAGGGCGAACGCTATTTCGCGCTGATCAAGGTCGAGGCCGTCAACTTCGAGCCGCCGGAGAAGGTGCGCGAGAAGGTCTTCTTCGAGAACCTGACGGCGCTGTATCCGCAGACGAAGATCCGGCTCGAGACCGCGCCCGACAACGTCTCGGCCCGCGTGCTCGATCTGATGACGCCGGTCGGCAAGGGTCAGCGCGGCCTGATCGTCGCGCCGCCGCGCACCGGCAAGACGATGCTGCTGCAGAACATCGCCAACAGCATCACGGCGAATCATCCCGAGGTGTACCTGATCGTGCTGCTCATCGACGAGCGGCCCGAGGAAGTCACCGACATGCAGCGGTCGGTCAAGGGCGAGGTCATCTCCTCGACCTTCGACGAGCCGGCGCAGCGCCACGTCCAGGTCGCCGAGATGGTGATCGAGAAGGCCAAGCGGCTGGTCGAGCACAAGAAGGACGTCGTGATCCTGCTCGACTCGATCACGCGGCTGGCGCGCGCCTACAACACCGTCGTGCCGCCGTCGGGCAAGGTGCTGTCGGGCGGCGTCGACAGCAACGCCCTGCAGCGCCCGAAGCGCTTCTTCGGCGCCGCCCGCAACGTCGAGGAGGGCGGGTCGCTGACCATCATCGCAACGGCGCTCATCGACACCGGCTCGCGGATGGACGACATCATCTTCGAGGAGTTCAAGGGCACGGGCAACATGGAGATCCACCTCGATCGGAAGCTCGCCGATCGCCGGGTGTTTCCCGCCATCGACATCCAGAAGAGCGGGACTCGCAAGGAGGAGCTGCTGCTGGCGCGCGAGGATCTCAACCGCGTCTGGGTGCTCCGCAAGGTGCTCAACCCGCTGTCGCCGGTCGAGGCGATGGAGCTGCTCATCTCGAAGATGAGCAAGACCAAGAGCAACGCCGAGTTCCTCTCGGCCATGAGCCAGGGCAAGTAGAACGGGAACGGCAGGATCGGCACGTCTGTCCTCAACAGCGACCGTCATGTTGAGAAGAAGGCTCCCGTCCCCATTTATCGGCGCGACTGAATCGCCGACATTTCCGGCTGTGCCCGTCCTGCATCGACGCGTGGGCACTCGTTCAATGCGGGCGAGGATCGCATCGATCGCGGGACGTGAATGCGGCCGACGGGCTCGCAGATTCCGTCACGACGAACCTCGCACGTTGTTCGCTGAGGGGCGATGCCGGTCGAGGAGGCGTCGAGCATCTGTCCACGTCTCGGTCAGCGCTTCTCGAGGCAGTCGGCCGGCTGCTCGCGGAGCTGCGTTCCGTTGCTGAGCATAGCGGCATAGCGACGAAGGAAGTGGTCGTCGAGTGCTGAATGCGGAATGACTTGACGCGACGCCTCGAAAGCCAGCGCGGTCAGTCCCACCTCGGCCGACGCTGCACAACTTCTGACTGAAGGTCATCGTCAGCCGATGCGTGAACGCCGAGAGTTCCTCGCGCAGGCGGTCTTGCGCGCGGCCAAGCGCACTCAGATGGAAGTCGACGTCGCGCATCACGGATGTAGGCTCGTGCGAGCCTGGAGATCGACGCGCATCATTCCGCCGAGTTTCAGCAACTGGCTGCTCCTCGGCCAATCGAAGCCGCGCTCAAGCGTCTGGGTTCGCCCTGGGATCGCATGAGCATCGACTGCGCTGCGTCGAGCAGCGCGCATTGAGGACATGGGCGACGGCATCTTGGCCGGCGCGCCCCAGGCTAACGCGCCCGTCATCGGCGATACCCCGGGGCGAGTCCGAGGGAAGCCCTGCCAGGGATGGGCGGACGCGAGCGCTCGCCGACATCATCGTGCGGATGATTGCGCCGGATGGCGTTCCCGTCCCGATCGTGCCGCTCGATCGCGGACCCGGGCCGGCGCGTTCCAGTTGCTCGCAGACATGTCGCTGCGGCAGGCGCTTCCTGCGGACCTGTCGCCGGCGCAGGTGCGGCCGGCGCTCACCGCGGTGTTGAAGCGAACCCTCGACGCTCCCGGGTACTTTCGACGAGGGAGGCTGGCTGCGCATCGGCCTCGCCGGACATCAGCCCGGCGTCGCCGAGCGCTACATCTCCACCGGCAGCTTGTATCTCTGCGCGTCCGCGCTGCTGCCACTCGGCCTGCCCGACTCCGCGCCGTTCTGGTCGCTGCCCGCCAGGCCGTGGACGTCCCAGCTGGCATGGAGCGGTCACCCCTTCGCCATCGACAAGGCCGCCTCGAGCTGACGCTGGATGGTCTTCGGTCTTCGGTCCTGGGGGCGCCGGACCTGAAGGTCCGGCCTACCGTTTCTGTCCACCAATCCCGCAGCGGTAGGGCTCCCGCAGCGGTAGGGCGGGGCTTCAGCCCCGCCGCAGGCCGGGACACCGTTCGCTGGTCACCGGCTTCCGTCTTCGGATCCGCGTTCGGCTTTCGGGCCAGCGGGCGATCGCGTCGGGGACTCGTCGCCGCAGCCCTCGGACCGCGCGCTCACCCCGGTCGAGCGCCCGGTCGTCGGCGCTCGTCCACGAAAACCCATAGAGGCGCCGGACTTCATCGGGCAGCGTACCCATCGTCAGCCGCCGGACGAACGCGGACAGCGGCCCTCCGAGCCACCCGAAGGGCGGCGAGAGCACGTGGCCAGCGACCGCGCGAGCCTCGGGCGTGATCCGCAGGTCGCCTGACGCGAGCATCGTGTCCATCTCTCGATCGAGCGCCGCACCGCTGCGGGGAATCCGCGAGGACGGCACGCCGAACCACTCGGCGACGCACCCGGCTTCGTCGCAGTAGCGATCGCGATCGCCGGGCGTGATCGGTCCGACGAGGCTCTGGTACACACGCAGGGTCGAGTCGAGCAGCGTCACGTGGACCCACGCGAGGAGCGCCGGATCATGGGCGGAGTAGCGCGCTGCCGGCGGGTCGCGGGTCAACTCCGTGCCGATCGTGCCGTGCACGCGGTCATGAATCGCGTTGACGGCGGCCGCGGCCTGTCGGGCCTCGGCGTCGGAACCAAACGTCAGGGTGCGCATTGCGCACACCGTCGCTGCCAGACGGCGGTAGGGTGCAAGCCGGGTCCGGCGAAAACCGCTGTGGCGCGCGACACCGGCCGCGATCGCGGGATGCGCCACCTGCAGCAGGATCGCGCGCGGCCAGCCGAGGACCGCGAGCCGCTCGCCGTGCAGCCGCCACGTCACGCTGCCGGGTCCGGGTCGACCCCGGGCGTCGCGATCGTCGATCCGCGTCAGCGAGACAGCCGGCCACGCATCGCGGCCGGTCGAGAATAGTCGGCTGACGGCCTCACGTTCAGCTTGCATCTGAGTACCTGCCTCTCCATACTGCTTCCGGCACACGCGAGCCTCAAGCGGGATCTCGCGTAGGGAGTGGGCCCTGCAGGTGCGTCGGCGCGCCGCTCGAGCCTTGAAATCCCCCGAAGACTGCCCGAGCTGGCCGCGGGCCAGAGTTCTGGGACGGGCGAGACAGAGACATGATGACAGGCCGCTTCGCCGCGGACGATCTTCCCCACATCGATGATTTCGGGGCCTGGCTGCGCAGCGAGCGCGAGCGCGCCGGCGTCTCCATCGAAGCCATCGCCGCGCACACGAAGGTTGGGCGGCCGCTGCTCCTGGCCCTCGAGCGCAACGACGTGTCCCGCTGGCCCGCCGGCATCTTCCGGCGGTCTTTCGTGCGCGGCTACGCGGACCTCGT
This sequence comes from Vicinamibacterales bacterium, assembly GCA_963834365.1. Classification (GTDB taxonomy): domain Bacteria; phylum Acidobacteriota; class Vicinamibacteria; order Vicinamibacterales; family Vicinamibacteraceae; genus CAWJAP01. Next base: position 380,661 of record CAWIBS010000035.1, read on the forward strand.
CGGCATCGATCCGAACCTGGCCGTGGCGCTGTTCCTGCGCGCGCATCCGGATCCGCCCGACACCACCGGTACGGCGGCCACGCATCGCGGGTCGGCGCTCGACGAAGAAGGCAGCGAAGCGGGACGATTCGCTCCGGCTGACGCTGGCGCCCGAAACGCTCCGCTGGCAGACGGCCGCCGCCCGACTCGGTGCGGCGCTCACCGACGCGATGGCACCGGTCACCGTCGCACTGCCGAGCGGGCTGCTCGGCGGCTTGCCGCTCTTCTGGATCGTGCTCGCCGTCGTGGCGGTCCTGTACCTGACCGTCGGCACGCTCATCCTCGGCACGACACCCGGCTTGTGGATGATGCAGCGTGTCGGCTCGCAGCCGCTCGGTGCACGCCACATCGCCTGGCGCCGACCGATCGTCGGCCGTCACGCGCATGCGGGGCTCACCGACGAGGACGAGGCGTGGGGCCACGAGCGCGGCGGCATCGGCGGCTGACCGCGCACCGCGCCTTCCTCGCGAACACACGCTCGCCGGCCGGGCTCGTCAGACCCGGCCGTCCCTCAACGCGTCCTTGATCAGTGCCCCGAACGGCGTCGGCGTGTATGCGCACTGCCGACAGTCGGTCACGAGCGTCGGCCAGTCGGCCCAGCTCCATGCCGCCCATCCGATCGATCGGGCGTCGAAGTAGCGGAGCAACTCGCGGCCCCACGCGAGATGTCGAGATCCCCCGCCCCATTCCCCGGCGAACACCGGCGCGGTCGCCGCGAGGTGACCGAACGCACGCGTCCACTCACGCGAGATGCTCACACGATGCAACATCCCCGTGCGGCTCCATGGATAGACGTGCGTGCTGTAGACCAGTCCCGGCAACGGCGTTCCTGATCGATCGCGAAGCGGGAAGCCGCGCAGGTCGAACGCCCACCTCACTCCCGACACGAAGATGAGCGCGGCCGGGTGCTCGGACCGGATCTCCTGCACCAGCCGCCGCGCCCAGGGCTGCCATTCTTCCATGCCGACGTGTGCGCGAAGGCAGGCGTTCGAGATGCCCGTCGAGCGTGACGCCCAGGAGCGGCTCGAGGTCATCGAACAGCGGATCGTGCGGCTCGTTGAACAGGTCGAACAGGACCGCCGGTTCACGCCGATAGCGCGCCGCCAGCATCGCCCACAACAGCGGAGTGCGGGCATCGGGCAGCGCCGGCACGCGGTTGACGCTGCCGTCCTGTCCGCGACCTCGATCGGTCGTTGCGTCGAGCCACTGCAGGTCGAGCAGCGTGTACGCGCCCGCTTCGGCCGCCCAGGCGACGACGCGGTCGATCGCGCGGAGATAGGCCTCGGCCGGCCAGCCGTTGCGCCCGTCCAGGGCGACGTTCTGCGTGAATGGCAGGCGGACGATCCCGGCGCGCCAGCCCGAGACCATCTCGCGCACGTCATCGCGAGTGAGGGCCGCCGCCTCGAGAAAGCGCGACGCGCCTTCGTCCGCATCGGCAGGAGGCAGGGGACGGGAGCCTCCCTGGAGCTTGTGGAGGCTCCCGTCCCCGACTTCGTCCGGCGCCCGTGGACTCGCGTACTCGAGGCCGGAACGATTGACGCCGCGCAGGATCATCCGCTCGCCGGTACGCGACGAGATGATGTGCGCCCCCGACACGGCGAGCGCCGGCAGATCAGTCCCGATGGGCAAGGGCGTCGAGCACGTGCGCGAGCCGGATCGGCATCGACGGATCGCCCGTCAGGCACCTCGTTTCGGCCGCCTGAAGCCCGGCGATCGTCGTCGCGAGCTCCTACAGTATCGTGATCGAGGCTTCCCGCTCCCATGGCCGCCACCGATCCTCTGTACGCTCGCCGCCTTCCCGATCGGCTCGGTCCTCAAATCGACCTGCTGCTCGTCGGCATCAATCCCGGCCGTCGATCCGCGAGCCTGGGCCACCACTTTGCGGGACATGGCAACCGGTTCTGGCGTCTGCTCCACGACTCGGGACTGACGGCGATACTTTTGTCGTACGCCGAGGACCATCGGCTTCCCGAGTTCGGGATCGGCCTGACCAATCTCGTGCCGCGGCCGACCCGGGGAATCGACGAACTGAGGGCGGCCGACTACGCCGCCGGGCGGACGGCGCTGATGCGAACGATTCGCCGCGTCCAGCCCGGCCTCGTGGGACTCGTCGGGCTGACGCTGGCGCGCGCACTCGGTCCGCGGACCCCGCTGGCGGTCGGACTGCAGTCCTGGCGGCTTCAGGACTCGGACGTGTTCGTCGTCCCCAACCCGAGCGGGCGCAACGCGCACTATGGGTACGCGCAACTGCTCGAGTCCTACCGGGCACTCGCGGCGGCGGCCACGTCCCGGCGGCGGCGCGCCGGCGGCGGGCGCTCGATCCCGAGATCGCGCCCGACCTGAGAACGAGCATCACACGACGTTTCAGCGAGCGGCTTCGGCAGCGCCGTCAGCGGGCGCTTCGACCGCGGGGACATGGCCATGGCCGTGCGCAGGTCGGGTGCCGGTGACCTTCGCCCCGATCCAGTCCCGCCACTCGGTCAGGATCTCGTAGAAGGTCGGAATCACGAGCAGCGTCAGCACGGTGGAGGTGATGACGCCGCCGATGATCGCCTCGCCCATCGGCCGCCGGAAGTCCGCGCCCTCGCCGGCGCCGATGGCAATCGGGATCATGCCGGCGATGAGCGCGAAGGTCGTCATCAGGATCGGGCGCAGACGAACCCGTCCGGCCTCGATGATGGCCTGGCGCCGGGACATCCCCTGCTCCTCCGACCACTTCGCGAAGTCCACCAGCAGGATCGCGTTCTTCGCCACGATGCCCATCAGCAGGATGACGCCAATCATGCTCATGATGTTGATCGTCGAGCCGGTGATGAGCAGCGCCAGCATGACGCCGATGAGCGAGAGCGGCAGGGACAGCATGATCGCGAACGGCTCGAGGAACGAACCGAACTGGACGACGAGCACGAAGTACATGAGCAGGACCGCGAGCCCGAGCGCGCCGAAGATCTGCCCGAACACTTCGGCCTGGTCCTCGCTCTCCCCGCCCGTTTCGATCCGGTAGCCCGCTGGCAGCTTCACGCTCGAGTCGAGCCGGGCGGTGATGTCGCCGAGGACCTCGTTGAGCGAGCGGGACTCCGTATTGGCCTGAATCGAGATCACACGCTCGCGATCGAGGTGGTCGATGCGCGCCGGCCCGAGACCGCTCGAGATGCGTGCCACCTGACCGAGCGGCACGGCCACACCTCGCCCCTCGGCCCCCTGGACGAAGAGCGGCAACGACGCGAGATCGCGCACGTTCTTCCGCGCCTCCGGCTTGAGACGCACGTAGACGTCACGCGTCTCACCCGACGGATCGATCCAGTCGCCGGAATCGAGCCCGGCGAAGGCGACGCGCAGCGCCTGCGCCACCTGCCCCACCGTGACGCCGACGCTCCCCGCGAGCCCGCGATCGAGCGAGACTTCGATCTCCGGCTTCTGTCCCCGGGTGGAGAGGCCGACGTCCACGGCACCGGGCACCTTCTCGACCTCGGCCCGCACGAGTTGCGCGAGGCGATTCAGCTCGCGGCTGTCGGGTCCCTGCAACTGGAGCTGGATCTGCTTCTGGTTCTCGAAATTCCCGCTCCCGATGCTGGCCGAGACGCCGCCGAGCCTCACGAGCTTGGTGCGGAGATCGGCTTCGATCTCCGGCTGCATCCGGCTGCGCGTCGGACTTGGGCGGCAGCTTCACGTAGACGATCGCCTCGTCCACCGAGCCGGTGCGGCCGCCAATCGTCGTGTAGGTGTAGGACACGTCCGGCAGCGCGCGCGCCAGGCGTGCCGCCTCCTCCGACTTGAGTTTGGTGTACTCGAGATTCGACCCTGGTGGCGTCTCGATGTTGATGAGGAACTCGGAGTCGTCGGAATCCGGGAAGAACGCGCCGCCGACCAGGCCCATCATCGGCAGGGCGAGCGCCCCGGCGAACGACAGCACGGCGAGGCCGGTCATCGCGAAGCGGTGATCGAGCGCCCACCCGATGACCTTCTTGTATCGCTCGGCCTGCCGGTCGAACCAGAGGTTGAAATGGTGCAGTCCGCGCGAGATGAACGAGCGCTGCTCGATCGGCACATCGGGGTCGGGCCAGTAGGCCGACAGCATCGGGTCGAGCGAGAAGGACACGAACAGCGACACGAGCACGGAAATGGCGATCGTCAGCGCGAACGGCTTGAACCACTGTCCCGCCAGGTCCCCCATGAACGCAATCGGGACGAAGACGACGACGATGGAGAAGGTGGTCGCGGCGACCGCCAGTCCGATCTCGGCCGTTCCCTCGCGCGACGCCGTGTAATGGTCCTTCCCCATCTCGACGTGGCGGACGATGTTCTCCCGGACGACGATGGCATCGTCGATGAGGATGCCGATGGCCAGCGAGAGGCCCAGCAACGACATCGTGTTCAGCGTGAACCCGTAGGCCCAGACGGCGACGAACGACGCCAGCACCGACACCGGCAGCGCCAGGCCGGTGATGACGGTCGAGCGCCAGGAATTGAGGAAGAGGAACACGACCAGCACCGTCAGCGCCGCGCCTTCGACCAGCGCGCTCTGGACGTCGGCGACCGAGTTGGCGACGCGCGGGCCGGCGTCGCGCGCGACCAGCAGCTCGACACCGGGCGGCAGCGTCTTGCGCACCTCGTCCACCCGGACGCGCACGCGGTCGCTGACCTCGGTGGTGCTGTAGCCGTCGGCCTTGATGATGTCGAGTCCGACCGCGTCCCGGCCGTTGAACACCGCGGCCGTCCGCGGCTCTTCCGTGCCGTCTTTCGCGACCGCCACGTCGGACAGGCGGATCAGCCGTCCGCCGCGCTGCGCGACGACGAGGCGCATGAAGTCGGCTGCCGTGTCGAGGCGCCCCTTCAGGCGGATCGTGCGCTCCTCGAGCGCGTTGTTCAGCCGTCCGACCGGCGCCGCCAGGTTCTGCGTCTGCACGGCCTGCACGACTTCGCCGACACTGACGCCCGTCGCCTGCAACGCCTGCGGGTCGAGCTCGATGGTCATTTCGCGCTCGATGCCGCCGACGACATTGACCTCGGCCACGCCGGTGACGCCGCGGAGCTGCCGCGTAATCCCCGGATCGACGATGCGCGTGAGCTCGGGCCCGGTCAGCGTCTTCGACGCCAGCGTGAGCTGCACGATCGGGAAGTCGTTGGGATCGAACCGCGTCAGGATCGGCTCTTCCATCTCGAGCGGCAGATCGTTGCGGATCTGCGAGATCGCGTCCCGGATGTCCTGCGTCGCTTCCTGGAGGTCCTTGGCGAATACGAACTCGACCGTGATCACGCCGTAGCTGTCGAGCGAGTTCGACTGGACCTTCTTGACGCCGCTGATCCCCGAGATCTGCTCTTCGATCGGATCGACGACCTCGCGCTCGACCGTGTCAGGCGACGCACCCGGATAGGGAATCGACACCGCCACGATCGGCGGCGACACGTCGGGGAACTCGTCGGTGTCGAGCATCAGCAGCGCGAAGATGCCGAAGACCGAGAGCGCCACCATCGCGACGATGGTGATGATGGGGCGGCGGATGGCGAAATCGGAGATGAGCATGGAGGTGGATCCTCGAACTCGATCGAGTGACCGAGTAGGCCGGGGCTTCAGCCCCGGCGAGCCCTGGAAAATGACACCTGTCACTCGTCGGCGTCCGGAGCTGAAGCTCCGGCCGTACCGCGACGTCTATTCGTCGGTCTTCTCGCCGTTCTTGATCGTCACCGGGGTGCCCGGCGTCATGCCCTGGGCGGCGCCGAGCAGCAGCACGTCGCCCTTCGCGACGCCGGCACTGATCTCCACGCGCTCGGTCTGGTCGTCGCGCAGGCCCAGCGTGACGTCCACCCGCTCGGCCTTGCGGTCGCGCACCCGCATCACCCACGGCTTGGCGCTGTTCTCGTTGACGGCGGTGAGCGGGACCACGAGGCCACGCCGGGCTTCGCGCGTCACCCGGCCCTCCGCGAACAGGCCGGCGACCAGGCGCCCGGTCTTGTTGGGAATGGTCACGAAGATGGGCACCTGCCGGGTCACCGGATCGGCCGCCGGGCTCACGCGCTCGATGCGGCCCTCGAAGCGCTGATCGGGATACCCGCGCACCTCGAAGGACACCGGCGCGCCGATGCGGACGGCCCCGATCTGATCCGAGGGCACCGCCGCTTCGAGGCGCATGCTCGACGGCTCGATGATCGTGTAGAGCTCGGTCCCGGGGCTGACCACGTCGCCGGCGTCCACGTGCTTCCGCGAGACGATGCCGCTCATCGGCGACCGCACCACCAGGTCGTCGAGGGCCTTGCGCGCGGACGCGACCCGCGCCCGCGCATCGTCCGCGGCCGGCCTTCGCCTGCACCGCCGCGTTGTGCGCGACCTCGAGATCGCGCTCGGCCAGGGCGCCGCCCTTCACCAGGTTCTCGATGCGCATCTCCTCTTTCTCGGCCCACTGGCCGGTCTGCTCGGTCGAACGGAGCATGCGACTGCGCGGAGTCCAGCGCCTCCTGGAGCGTGCGACCCTCGATCCGCGCCAGCAGGGTGCCCGCCCGGACCGCCTGCCCCTCCTGGGGCACGACCTGCAGGAGCGAGCCGCCAATCTCGGCGCGGACGGTCGCCTCGCGTTCGGCCTTGAGCTCGCCCGACACCAGCGGGCCGACGCTGATATCGCCGGCCTCGACGATGACGATGTTCTCCTGGCCGATCTCGACGGCCGCCGGAGCGCCGCCGTCCGGTGGCGCCTCGGAGGCCGCGGTCTTGCCGCAGGCCGCCGAGATCGCCGCCGCCCCGACGATGAGGGCGAGCGCGGCCGATGTGAGCGTGTTCGATGTGCGTGACATGACTAACGTCCCCCTTGAATCCCTGTTCTCGCCGCCGGAGCGGTGGCGCTCGACGCCGCGGTCGGCGTCGACGCCTGTGCGGCCACCGATGCCGGCGTCGGCGCCGGCACCGGTCCCGCCGAGCGGCAGGTCGGGCAGCAGCGCGTATCGCACGCGCGTCATCTGGAGGTCGCGCCCGGCCCGCGCGCGATTGACCTGGGCCTGTCCGAGCAACAGGCGCGAATCCGAGAGCTCGAGCTGTGTCGAGAGTCCCTCGCGATAGCGCAGCTCGGCAATCTCGTAGGCGCGCGCCGCCTGCTGCACGGTGCCGCCGCTCGCGTCCCATTCGGCGCGCGCCGCGCGCAGCTCGGCCCTGGCGCTCGCCGTATCCAGATCGGAGAGCTCCTTCGCCAGCTGCAGCCGCGCCTTCGATTCGTCGATGTCGGCCTTCGCGGCGTTCTCCTCCGCCTTGATGCGGCCGCCGGTCATGATCGGAATCGAGACCGCGGCGCCGACCGTCCAGTTCGTGCGCCAGTCGTCGAAGGTCGGCACCGTGCCGGGATACTGGACGATGCCGAACAGGGAGTTCAGCGCAGATCGCCGGCTGGCGCTGCGACTTGACGATGTCCAATCCGTGCTCGCTCGCGCGCACGTCGTTCTCCGCCTGGGTGATGGCGGTCCGCAGCCGCGGCGACAGCTCGGCCTCGGCCTCGGCGAGCCGCTGGGCGAAGCGCGCGGCCGGCGGCAGCTGGTCGTCGTCGAGGACGGCGGCGAGCTGGATCGGCGCGTCGAGCGGCAGGTCGAGCAGCTGTTTCAGGCGGAGGTACGGCACGTCGCGCGCGCGCGCGTACCCGCACGACCTGCGGCTGAATCGTGTCGCGATCGACCTGGGCGCGCAGGAGCTCGAACTCCGAGACCCGGCCGGCTTCGCGCTGCGCGCGAGCCTGCTGGAACGCGCGATCCGCCTGCGCGTACTGCTCTTCGGCGATCGCCGACGAGCCGGTCGGCGAGCGCGGACTCGTAGAACGCCTGGGCCACGTCGAGCGCCAGCTGCGCTCGCGTCGACGCCAGGCCGATCGTCGCGTTGTCTCTCCCGAGCCGCGCCTGAGCCTCCTGGGCGGCGACGCGTCCACCGCTCCACACGAGCTGCGAGAACGACAAGCCGACGTGATAGGCGTTCGGCTGGCCGAATGGCAACTCCGAAAAGTCCGCCCCCTCATCGCCTTCGGTGTCGAAGATGCCCGAGAATTCGGACTGCAGCGTTCGATCGTATGCCGCGGATCCGCCGAGCTGCGGCATCCGCTCGCTGCGCGCCCGCGCCTGGCCGGCGATCGCCCGCGACACCCCGGCCTCGGCAATGGCAATCTGCTCGTTGCGCGCCTCGGCCAGCCCGAGCGCATCGTCCAGCGTGATGACGCGCGGCGCGACCGGCCCCGCCGGCGCGGCGGGAGCCGGCACGCCCGGCGTGGGCGGCGTCGGCGCGGGAGTTTGAGCGGCGGCCGGCGCGGTGGCCAGCCACACGATCACCAGGACCGGCAACGCCACGCGGTTGTGCCAGCGATCGATCCGATGACCAGGAGCAAGGGAGAACGACGACAACGACATGAAGGAAAAACTCCTCGGGTGCAGCCGCGGATGGCCCGCCGGCCGCTTACTTCTTCGACGCCCGGACGCCAAGCGCGCGCAGAAACAGGCTGACGTACTGTCGGAGGCCGTCGCGCTCCGAATAGCTGTAGCGCTCGGGCATGCAGTCACGACCCATCGCGTCGGCGAACAGCGTCCCCATGAGCATCGCCGCGGCGGCGCGGGCGTTGAAGTCGGCCGTCGCCAGGCCCGACGAACGAAGCCGCTGGAGATACGAGTGCAGGGAGTCGCCGATGAGCACGGGGTGCTGGCGCGCGACGGCATTCATCTCCGGGAACTCCTCGAATTCGCTCATGCACTTGCGAATGACGGAGCGGTGCTCGACGAGGGCCCGGTGATGACGACGGCAGAACGTGAGGAGCTCCGTTTCGGGCTCGACCGGAGTCTCCGGCAGGCCGTGATCCTGGAGCGCCCGCTCGGTCTCCCAGCCCAGCGCTTCGCGAATCAGCGCTTCTTTCGAGCCGAAGTGGCGAAAGAGGGTGACCTCGTTGACGCCCGCCTCCTGCGCAATCCGCCGCGTCGTCGTCCCGCGGGTGCCGAACTCGCCATACAGCTTGAGTGCGGCCTGAAGGAGTTGCTCCCGAGCTTCCACCCAGGCACAGTATCGTGCCGTCTCAGATAATGCAAGCACTTACTTGCTTGCATCCCTCGTCCAGTTGGTAGGACGCGCTGCCCGGCGGAAAAGTTCCGGCCGGAAAACGCGGCCAGCGTCGCGGCTGTCTCAACAGACGAAGCGGGGTGTTTTCCCGGTCGTCGGACCGGGCTTCGGAGAAACAGCCCTGAAGGGCTGTCCCATCGTTCCTGTGGTGGGACAGGGCTTCAGCCCTGTCGTCGCGGAAAGGTTCGGGTCGGAAAACGCGGCGCGACGGTGTCCACAGCAGGACGCGCAGCCGCCGCAGCTCCAGAGGTACGTGCCGGCGTCGTTCGAGCCCCGGCTTTGGAGGATGTCGTGCCCGCAACTCGGGCAGGCGTCAGGCCGGCGTCTTCGGGCCAGTCCGACCGGCGACGCCCGCCTCGGTCGCGGCGGCGGTCGGCGTTGAGAGCCCGGCGCTCCCGGGAGCAGCATCGTTCGAGGACGACCCCATATTGAGGGAATCGGCAGCGAGCCGGGCACTTGAAGACAAGCGATCCACGCGCTAAGGCGAAGCTCTTTCGTCTGACGACTCAGATCCATAGTTTCGGTAGACTGCGGCTCCGCTGAAATTGGGCGCCCGTTATCGACGCGCGGGACAGCCTGAGCCAGGATTTCAGATGTGGCGTTGACAGCCGCCGTGTTCAGCTCCTGTGGAACGGCGGACGCGAGATCGAGACGGCACGTCAATGCGCGCCGCACTCGCGGGGAATGTTCCGCCGGCGGCGCGACGACGCATTCGAAGTTCGAGACCAGTCGAGCGCCGGCGCCATGAGCACACGCGTCCGCCGCATGCTGGTCGAGCATCTAGGGCAGTTGGTCGTGACGCTCGACGCAGTCGCCACCGCGCTTGCGGTCAGACGGCTGACGCTGACCCGCCGCCTGGCTGAGGAGCGCGCGTCATCGGCCAGCTTCTCGATGCCGACGTGATTTCGCGCGGGCCTTGCTGCAGGATCGCAGCCTGAACATCGGCGATATCGCATTCTTTCTGCAGTATCCCGGAGCCTGCGGCGTTTCACAGGTCCTTCCGGCGGTGGACCGGTCGGACGCCACGCGCGCTGAGAGTCCTGACTGCTCTCAGCAAACCGCGCCAGATTCCGGAGCTGATCCCATCAGGCGCATCTCGATTGACTCCTCGCGCCACCGAAAGCGGAATTTGGCTCCCCCGGCCATCGCGACATCGGAGGGAGTTCGCTATTCTCGATGATGTCGAGCACAGAGAGTTGCAGGAAGCGGCTCGGCACGGTTTTTGAGAATCAGTGACGCACGGTAGCGATCCCAGATCGAGGTCAGTGTTCCTCGGCGTGATGGATCTCCTCGAAATCACGTTGCCATCCGACCGGTCTCTGAGCCGTACCGGCACTCGTTCGTGAAGACCCACGGGGTGGCTGACTGCGTCCTAAAGTCAGCCCCAACGTGGACTTCTGGTCCCACGTTCAGGAGAAGCATGGAGATAACAACTCAGACGCTCGACTAGGACTGCCTGCTCGACGGGGAGGAGTGTATGTCTCCCCGCGCTGCTCTTCCTGCTCTTGGCCGGATGGACACGCAGTTTGCGGCGGCAATCACCGCGACAACCTTCTGGACTTCAGTTACGGGCGCGCTGCTCGGAATCGCGATCGTGGCAGTCAGCGGTATGCCTAAGCCGTCGTTTGGGTGGCACCCAGGCTTGCAACCATGGAAGGGGACAGGGTCGCATTCGGTGTGCGCCGCTGGTGGCCGGCGTGGACCGGATTGGCCTTTTCACTGGCGGCGGTCCCAGTTCCTGGCACCACCGCTTTGGCGCCGCTCACATATCTGGGGCAACTGGGATGGCTCGCCGGTGGCTCGGTAGCGTTCGCCATCGGGCTGGTCATGAGCGCCAATCGCAGGACTTGCAATCTGCTCAAAGCCCAGGCGCGCTCTGCCGAGCGCGAGCTGGCAGGCATCCTGCGGAATGGCACTGAGCCGACGGCGGGGCGGTTAGAGGCAGAGCTCAGTCGAGCACGAGAAGCCGTGGAGGCGCACTTGAGCGGAACGCTGGCGACTAAAGCAGACGGGACGCTGAGTTTTATGCGACCGACGCGACGGTTTTTCAACACTCCACAAGCCAACGATGATCTGGATAAGGCAACGCTGGAGGAGTACACCGGGGCCGACGCTCTGTTCGAGCCCGCGCTCCTGACGCAGCTATTCGATGTCAGCGCTGAACTGCAACAGCTTCGAGCCGAGCTCGTGAGTCTGCGCGACAAGCGTCAGGCTGTCACCACCGAGCGGTCACAGCTGCAGCAGTCACTTGAGAACAGCAACGCACGAATGCAACAGCTTCTCCACGAACGATCACGTTTGGTCCACGACTTTTCCCGAAACGAGGAGAATCGAGTATTGCAAGACGTCGAGTATCACTCCAACACCGCTGCGGCCGCAAAGATGGGAAATCTCTTCCGGGCGGCGACGTCGGTGAAAGGAGACCACAATGTCACCGCGTGACGCTGGTCTTCAGGCTGGTCGCGAGCTCGCATCAAAGCCTGAAACGCTGCAGGCCGTGTTGTCTCGGTTGGATATTGACACTCGCGCCAGACTGAACGACGTGGTGGCGTCGATTGCGGCGAAGAGCCTCGAGCGAGAGGCCGCCGCTCACAATGTGCGTCGACTGGAGACGGAAGCTGTAGTCCTGAGAGAGCGTCGTGCAGAGCGCACGCGCGAGCGGGCACTTGAGCCGGCGATGTACTCGATCCCACGGTCCGTGTTGTTCATCATTCTCGGCATGTGCGCGATCGTTGGCGACCTGGCGTTCCTGGGAACGATCCTGGCAATGCTCGTAGGTTCGTCGGTGGTGACGGATACGGGCGACTCGATCGCCAAAGTGCTGCTGACTGATCCGCGCAACGGACTGATAGCTTTTCCAGAAGTGACGCTACTCGCGATATCCACGCTCACGTCTGGGTTCGTCGTGAAGCTGTGGTATCAACATGCAAAGGCGAGAGGTGGAAGCGCGTCGAAGGCGTGGTTCTGGATCCTCTCAGCCGGGTGTTGTTTGGTCATGACAGTTTTGGTCTTGATTTCCGCAGTGCGTCTTCAGCTTCCACTGAGCGGCGACGTCGGTGTGTATGACACGCTGCTTGGACGCTGGGCGACTGCCGTGCTCGGGCTATCTCTTCCGCTAGTAGCCGCTTTTTTCTTTGCCGACGGTATTGATGTGCTTGGTCGTCGTTATGAATTGTGGCGAACGTCAGCTGCCAGCGCTTTAGTTACTATACGTGTCAAACGCGCCCAAGCGCAGGAAATCAGCCTCGCTGCAGCGATCGAGACTCTCACATGGCAGCGCGATGCTGTGGCTTCTCCAGAGGCTATGACGGCCATCCGCTCAGCGGCGGAGAGTGAGTTTGAGTGTGGGTACCACGAAGGTATTCGGGCGTGCCTGTCAGGTAGCAAAGATGGTGCGCTATTCGACCAGCTTCGCTCGGTGACAGTGGCACGGTTGGCTCGAGGATCTGCCCAATGAAAATGTTGCCTAACGGATTTCTCAGCATCTGCGTAGCCGCTGTGACCACTTTGGTTGGTGGTTGTTCGAAGGGTGTAGCGGCGTCGGCAAAGGCGGGTGTTAGCAGTATCGCTACTACCCATTGGATGGTGGTAGTCGACCCCACGGTGGGACAGGCACAGCCTGTGAACGCCGTTCTGGATGCGCTTGGCGAACGTGTTTCCGCGAGAGACGCCCTAACCGTGTTGTTTGTTCGTGACAAGAGCATCGCGCTGCCCGACACTTGGACGAAGTTTTACACGTTGAATAAGAAGTCAAAGAGGTGGCGTGAGGAGCACCTGAAAGCTCTGTCTATCGACATTGAAAGCATCAAAAAGAACTTCCATGATCGTCGCAGCGAATTTCTCACGCCTGGGACCACCACGCATGCGAGAAGTTGCATAGTGACGTCGCTGTCTCAGGTCTCTCGGCTGATAGCGAAATCTCAGCTCAAGAGCACTACTCATCTCATTGTGGCGTCAGACTTCCTTGAGGTGTGCCCGGAGGAGTCGGACACGAACCTGGAGAGGAATCTCCTCAATACTCAGACAGTGCTGCCTAAGGGAACCGCGTTCTCACTGGGCGATGTAAGCAGAACGGCGTTCTTGCGAGTTCCGTCGACGCAGGTGGCCACAACGGCGGAACAGTCTCACCTTGAAGAACTTTGGACGAGAGCTGCGGCGTCACTGGATGTGTCCGGAGACAGATTCTGGTTCGGCGAGCAGGTAAGTCAGCTCGGCGAGTATTTCAGCAAAAGCCTGGACCAATAACGGTACGCGCAGTGTTTGGCGCGCTCTCTGGCCTGTTGACCATATTTGGTCCCGCCGGACGGCACGGAGTGGCTTTACAAGAAACGACCGGCCAGTTCGTCGTCGCACGCGGCGCTTCGCGGGCTGTGGGGCCGACGCTGATCCGACGCCACCTTGCGTCCAGCAGAGGCGGCCAGCGAGACCTGTCGAGCAGGCGGGAAACTTTGGTCCGGCTCCATCACGCCAACGTCCGCAATGGCTGCAAGAATGCGCGGTGTTCGAACTGCTCCCGAGTTTTTAGCTCCGAAGCAGACGCGCAGATGACCGCTTTCAGGCCGGCGGGAGAGTGCTTACGATCGGCTCGATGATGTTGGCCTAGCCTAGTCCGTGCGCAGGGCAATCAACGGGTCGACGCGCGTCGCCCGGCGGGCGGGCACGTAGCTGGCCAGCACCGCCACGACGCCGAGCAGGAGCGCCACTCCCGCGAAGGTCGCCGGATCGGTCGGCTGCACCTCCCGCAGCAGGCCCTGCATGAACCGCGTGAGAAACAACGCGGCGATGAGCCCGACGCCGACGCCCGCCAGCGCCAGAAGCAGCCCGCGCGCCACTACCAGGCGGATGACGTGCGCCGCCTGCGCGCCGAGCGCCATGCGGATGCCAATCTCGTGCAGCCGCTGCGACACGAGGTACGCCAGGACGCCGTAGAGGCCGACCGCCGAGAGCACGACCGCCAGCACCGCAAACAGGGCCATCAGCCAGCCGGCAAAGCGCATGGTCGCAATCGACGTCGCCACCACGTCGTCGAGCGTCCGCACGTTGGCGACCGGCAGCGACGCGTCGAGCGCGCGGACGGCGGCGCGCACGGCAGCCGCCTGGCTCATCGGATCGCCCGCCGTCCTGATCAGCAGCGTCATCGAGCGCACGGAGGACGTCGTCGCCTTGTGCCATTGCCGGTGCGCGACGTAGAACTTCTCCTTGACCAGTCCCTCGATTCCGTTGTGCTTCTGGTCGGCGACGATGCCGACCACGGTCAGCCACGGCCGGGTGGGATTCGAGCCGATGCGGACCCGGCCGCCGATGCGGATCGCGTCCGGCCCAGTAAAGGCGCGCCATCGTCTCGTTGATCACGATCACGGGCTGCGCGTCGGTGGTGTCGGTCGTCGCGATGAACCGCCCGCGCACCAGCCGTTCGCGGAGCGTCTCCGCCGCGCCATCGGTCACGATCTGCCAATCGCCCTTGGCGTTCTGGCCAGGTGGTTCGGCATATCCCTCGATGTCGAGACCGAAGTCGCCGATCGTGTCCGCGAGTGGCAGGGCGCGAACGGCCCCCGCGCTCGTCACGCCGGGCAGCGCCCGCACGCGCGCGAGGAGGCGTTCGTAGAACGAGACGACCTGTGCGGGCTCGGGATAGCCGGCCGGCGGCACGGTGACCCGCGCCGTGAGCACGTGCGACGGATCGAACCCGAGATCGATGCGCTGCAGCGCCCAGAGACTGCGGATCATCAGCACGGCGCCGATGGCGAGCACGACGGCAAGCGCGACTTCGACCACGACCAGGAGCCCGCGCAGGCGGGTCCTCGCCGCGCCCGTGGTCGACTGATGCGTCCCTTCCTTGAGCGCGTCGTTCAGGTCCAGCCGGAAGGCGCGCACGGCCGGTGCGGCGCTGAACACGAACGTCGTGAGGATGCTCGTCAGCGCGGTGAAGGTGAGGACCCGCCAATCCACCCCGATCGTGTCGGCACGCGGCACGATCGTCGGATCGACGGCGAGGAGGATCCGGACGCCGGCGATCGCGAGCAGCAGCCCGAGCGCCCCGCTGGCGACGGCGAGCACGACGCCCTCGGTCAGCAACTGGCGGACCAGGCGCCAGTGCCCGGCGCCAAGCGCGCACCGCAGCGCGAGCTCGCGATGGCGGCCTTCGGCGCGCGCGAGGATCAGGCTCGCGACGTTCGCGCAGGCGATCAGCAGCAGAAACGCCACCGCGCCGGCGAGCAGCCAGACCGCCGGCCGCACCGGCCCGAGGATCTCCTCGTCGAGCCCGACCGCGAACGCGGTGAACTTCATGGCGGGCGGATACAGGCCCTCGCGCGTCCAGGTGGCGGCGAGCGCCGACAACTCGGCGCTCGCGCTCGCCGGCGTTTCGCCCGGGCGCAGGAGCGCTGCGCCGAACAGCCCGTGATTGCCGCGCGTCTGCGCGACCTGCTCGACGTCGAGTGCGAGCGGCAGCCAGAGCTGTGTCGGCTCCGTCGCATCCTCCCCGTAGTCGGTCGGCAGCCGGAATCCCGCCGGCATGACCGCGACGATGGTCCGCGCGGTGCCGTTGACCTGAACGGTGCGGTTCAGGATGCCTGGATCACCGGCATACCGCGACTGCCACAACCCGTAGCTCAGAATGGCGACGTTGTCATGGCCCGGCCGGTCTTCGAGCGCGGTGAACGGCCGACCGAAAAGCGGCGACGCGCCGAGGACATCGAAGGTGTTGGCCGTGATCGCACCGGCGCCGACACGAATGGGATCGCCGTCGCCGGTCAGGTTGGCGGCGCCCGTATTCCACAGGCACACGCCCGCAAACGATCGGACGTACCGCGCGTAGTCGAGCCCTTCGGCGCCGGACAGCCACGTCTTATCGAACCCGACCCAGCGGCTGTAGATCAGCACGCGCTGCTCGGTCTGCGCGTACGGCAGCGGCTTCAGCAGCACGGCGTTCACCACGGTGAAGATGGCGCTGACGGCGCCGATGCCGAGCGCCAGGGTCACGAGCGCCGCGAGGGTGAACGACGGGGTTCGCAGCAGTCCGCGCGCCGCGCGCCGGGCGTCGGAGACGAAGGGCTCGAGGCTCATGTGGCTCCAGGCGGCTCAGGACGAGAGGCCGAAGGCTCCCAAAGGCTGTGGGCTCAACGACGAGCCGTCGCGGACTCGAACAGGTGACTTCGATGAGACGGCATCGAACGCCCGATGGTTCACGCCGGCCGGTCCCCCTGCCATACAATGCCGCGCCATGCAGCTCACCGCCCTCGACTGGGTGGTCGCCGCGGCCTCGGTGCTGGTCTGCTTCATCCCCGCCCTCTTCTTCGGGCGACGCGCCGGCCAAAGTACCTCGGAGTTCTTCGTCTCTGGACGCGCCGTGCCCTGGTGGCTGGCGGGGCTGTCGATGGTCGCCACGACCTTCAGCAGCGACACCCCCAATCTTGTCACCGACATCGTGCGACGAAACGGAGTCGCCGGCAACTGGGTCTGGTGGGCCTTCACGGTCACGGGCGTCGCCACGGTGTTCTTCTATGCACGGCTGTGGCGCCGGTCGGGAGTGATGACCGACCTCGAGTTCTACGAGATCCGCTACTCGGGCGCGGCGGCACGGGTGGTCCGCGGGTTCCGCGCGATCTATCTGGGGCTGCTCTTCAACTGCATGATCATGGCGACCGTCAATCTCGCCGCGTGCAAGATTGCCGGCATCCTGTTCGGACTCGAACGCTGGCAGACGCTGCTCTTCGTCGGCGTGCTGAACGTCGTGTTCGCCGCGCACTCCGGACTCTGGGGCGTGCTCGTCATCGACATGATCCAGTTCTTCATCAAGATGACGGCGGTCATCGCCGCCGCCTACTTCGCCCTGCAGGTGCCGGTGGTCGGCGGGCTGTCGGGGCTGGTCGAGAAGCTGTCGGCGATGCCGGGGCCCGGGGGCATCAACTACCTCCAGGTCCTCCCCGACTTCACCAACCACTGGGATCTCGCGGTCGCGGTCTTCATCATGCCGATCGCCGTGCAGTGGTGGGCGGTCTGGTACCGGGCGCCGAGCCGGGCGGGGGCAGCTATGTCGCGCAGCGGATGCTCGCGTCGAAGTCCGAGAAGGACGCGCTCGGCGCGGTGCTGTTCTTCAACGTCGCGCACTACGTGCTGCGGCCCTGGCCGTGGATCCTCGTCGCGCTGGCTTCCATCCTCGTCTACCCCGAGCTCAGCGACATCCAGAAGGCGTTCCCCGATCTCGATCCCAGCCTCCTCGGGCACGACATCGCGTACCCGGCGATGCTGCGCTTCCTGCCGGCCGGCTTCGTCGGGCTCATGGTCGGCGGGCTCGTCGCGGCGAACTCGTCCACGATCCTCACGCACCTCAACTGGGGCGCCTCCTATCTGGTGCACGACTTCTACCGGCGGTTCGTGAAGCGCGACGGCGACGAGGCGCATTACGTGCTGGCCGCACGCGTGGCGACGGTCGGCCTCTTCCTCGCCTCGTCGGCCACCGTCTATCTGCTCGACACGGCCAAGGACGCCTTCGACGTCATCCTGCAGGTGGGCGCCGGCACGGGACTGCTCTATCTCGTGCGCTGGTTCTGGTGGCGGGTGAACGCCTGGTGCGAAGTCGTCGCCATGGTCAGCTCGTTCGCCGTCTCGCTGATCTTCCTCGTGCTCAACCGCCGCGGCGTCGACATCAGCACGCACCTCGCCCTGATCTCGACCATCGCCGTCACCACCGTCGTGCTGGGTGCTGACGGCGTTCGTGGGACCGCCGACCGATCGCGCCGTCCTCGTCGCCTTCTATCGCAAGGTGCGGCCCGCAGGTCCCGGCTGGGCCCCGATTCGCGCGGCGGCCGGCGTTCTGGCCGATGACGGCCGCGCCGCCGCCGACAACATCCCGACTGGCGCTGGTGGGCTGGGTCGCGGGCTGCACTGTGATCTGGTCGGCCCTCTTCACGGTGGGCAGCGTGCTCTATGGACAGCTTGCCCAGGCCGGGCTTCTCTTCGTAGTGTTCCTCGTGGGCGGGGTGGTGCTTCTCCAGGTCGTCCGGCGGCTCTGGTCCTCCGGCGACCGCCAAGAGACGCTGGTGTGAGGCCGACCAGAGCGGTGGTGCTCGCCCGAGGCCTCGGGACGCGGATGCGGCGTGACGCCGATCCCGTCCTGCTCACCTCGGAGCAGACGGCGGCCGCCAGCGTCGGCGCGAAAGCCATGATGCCGATCGCGGAATCGGGCCGGCCGTTCCTCGACTACTCGCTCTCGACCCTGGCCGATGCCGGCTGGACGGATGTCCTGCTGGTCGTCGCGCCCGATCACGGCAGGATTCGCGACTACTACACCCGCGTCTCTCCACCGCGGCGGCTCACCCTGTCGTTCGCCGTGCAGGCGGAGCCCAAGGGAACCGCCGATGCCCTGCTCGCCGCGGAGGCCTGGACGGACGACGGCCGCTTCCTCGCCGTCAACGGCGACAACTGGTATCCGGTGTCGGCCCTGCGCGCCCTGACGACGATGGACGGCGCCGGCACGACGCTCTTTGCCAGGGACACACTGGTCGCGCGCAGCAACATTCCGCCCGGACGGGTCCAGTCGTTCGCGCTCTGCCGCCTGGCGGCGGATGGCTCGCTCGCCTCGATTGTCGAGAAGCCGGACGGGCCGGGTCGGGCCGGCGATCTGGTGAGCATGAACTGCTGGCTGATGCCCCCGGGGATCTTCGAGGCATGCCGGAGCATCTCGCCGTCGGCGCGTGGCGAGCTCGAGATCGCGGACGCCGTGATGTGGCTGATCCACGAGCGGCGCGAGCGCTTCGAGGTCGTCGTGTCGCCGGAAGGCGTGCTGGATCTGTCGCAGCGCAGCGACGTCGCGTCGGCGGCGCGCGCGCTCTCGGGGGTGGACGCGGATCCATGACGATTCGCGATCGGCTCGTCTCCGCTGGCCTGCAACCCGGCGAAGCCGAGCGAAAGACGGCACTGTTCGCGCGGACGGCCGCGGCCCTCGACCGCCGGGGCGCGCCGGGGCCGACGCGCCAGTACTACGTGCCGGGCCGCATCGAGGTCCTGGGCAAGCACACCGACTATGCAGGAGGCCGCAGCCTGCTGTGTGCGGCCGAGCGAGGGTTCGTCGCCTCCGTCCGGCCGCGGAACGACGACCGGGTGACGGTCGTGGACGTCGTCCAGGGGGTCGAGGCGTCCTTCGCGCTGACCGCCACCCAGCCGGCGCGCACGCACTGGCAGAACTATCCGTGCACGGTGATCCGGCGTCTGGCGCGCAACTTCGCCGCCCCGCTCGCCGGCGCCGACATCGCCTTCGGCAGCGACATGCCGCGCGCCTCGGGCATCAGCAGCTCGTCCGCTTTCGTCATCGCCGTGTTCGTGGCGCTGGCCGACCGGAACGCCCTCGACACCCGGCCCGAGTGGCGAGCGGCCATTCACTCGATCGAGGACCTCGCCGCGTATCTCGGCGCGGTCGAGAACGGCGGCTCGTTCCGCGCGCTGGCGGGAGACACCGGCGTCGGCACGCTGGGCGGCAGCCAGGACCACACGGCCATCCTGTGCGCCGAAGCAGGGCGGCTGGTGACCTACCGGTTCTCGCCCGTCACGTGTGAAGCGAAAGTGGCCCTCGGCGATCACGTGTTCGTCGTCGCCGCCAGCGGCATCACCGCGTCGAAGGCCAGCGAGACCCGCGACCAGTACAACCGGGCCGTCCGCACGCTGGCCACCCTCGAGCGCCTCTGGCAGCAGCACACGGGCGGCGAGCGCCGGGCCCTGGGACGCGTGCTCGACGAGGAGCCGGCGGCCGTGGAGCGGCTGCGGCACCTGGTCGCGACGCATCACGACGGGATATTCCCGCCGGCCGCCCTTCGCAACCGCCTCGATCAGTTCGTGCTCGAGACCCGCACGTTGGTGCCGGCAGCGACCGCTGCCCTTGCCGCTCGGGACCTCGAGCGCTTCGGCACGCTGGTGGACGAGTCGCAGCACGCCGCGGAACGCTGGCTCGACAATCAGATACACGAGACGGTCACGCTCGCGGGCGCCGCCCGCCGGCTTGGCGCCGACGCGGCCTCGGCCTTCGGCGCCGGCTTCGGCGGCAGCGTCTGGGCGCTGGTCCCCTGCAGCCGACGCCGAACGCTTCACGCACGCGTGGCGCGACGCCTACGCCGCCGCATGTCCGGTCCCGGCGCAGCGGGCCGAGTTCTTCACCACCGGCGCCGGACCGCCCATGCAGCGACTGTAGCCCTCTACCTCTCCACCGGCCGACGGCTTATGATTCCCCGCATGCCAAGCATCCGCGTCCGCTCGTTCCTCTGTGCGACGGTCGCCGTCGGGGCGGCCTTCGTGGCCTACGCTCAGCAGGCACCGCCGGCCCAGCCGCCAGCGGCGGCCGCAGTCTCGGACGAGAACTGGAAGCCCGAGAAGCTGGAGAACCTGAAGATCCTCCCGAAGACCACCACTCCCGATCAGATCATGACGATCATGAAGGAGTGGAACGAAGCGATGAACGTCGAGTGCCACTTCTGTCACAAGGGCAAGATGAACGCGCCGCTCTCGACCTTCGATTTCCCGGACGACTCCAAGGAGCACAAGGAAACCACCCGCAGCATGCAGGTGATGACCAACGACATCAACTCGAAATACCCCGAGGGCATGGGCGACGATTCGAGCATCGATACGCCGAAAGTGTCCTGCGCCACGTGCCATCGGCGGAACCGGCACCCGGAGACCGATCTCCCGGCCAAGCCGCCCAAGTAGCCAGCCGCTCGCGCTGCCGGCAGGCCCGCCGAGGGCCGGCCGCTCAGCAGCGCGGGCTCGAGGGCTGGCCGCCGCTGGCCTGAGGGGCCAGCGGCCGAACAAGCCGGGCGAGCCGCGGGCTCAGCGTTCGAAGACGTCGCTCCGGCGCGGTCCGCCGGTCCACAGACGCAGGTGCATGGTGCCGGCGTGGATCGCGTCGGTCAGTTTCGAGATGAGGGCCATGCTCTGCGGCGGGAACTGCGACGTGTGGCACGCGAGTGAGGTGCGCGCACGGCCGGCGTCTTCAGCGGTGTACGGGACGCGCGTGTTCAGGAGATCGTCGGCGACCGGGGCAAATGGCGCGGGAAACCGCAGCTCTCTCAGCGCATCGGACTGCAGCCGGCTCCGCGGCAGACCAGCGTAATACAGCCACGGTGTCATCTCTCCCGTCTGTACGAGCTGGGTCACGACCGCACTCACGAGCCGATGGTCGGGATGACCATAACCGCCGTCGGGTCCCCACGTGACGATGGCATCGGGTTTCAGCTCACCCAGGACCTTCCCGAGCTTGACAGCAGCTTCGGCCAGGGCCTGGCTGGACGCGAGTCCGCCGTCAGGCAACCCGAGGAGCACCGGCGGCTGAATCCCCAGCGCGTCACACGCACATCGGGCCTCCTTCTCGCGGACCGCCGCCAGCGCCTCGCCGGCGGGGATCTTCGCAAACGGCGTCACGCCCTTGTCGCCGTTGGTGACGATGACGAGGAAGACTCGTGTGTCCGGCTGGCGAGCGTAGGCCGCCAGCAGCGGTCCGACCATCGTCTCGTCGTCGGGGTGTGCGAACACCGCGGCCAGCGTGCGCGGAGAAGATCGCAAGGCGGACGTTGGACTCTGCACGTGCGCAGGCAGCGTCGAGAGTGTCAAGGCGATCAGAGTAGTCACGAGCGGGATGCGACGGGCGAGGCTGGACATGTGCAGTAACCCTCCAGCGATAGCGACGACCGCTGATCCTATCCGCGGATGGCTCGTCGCGCGGGGGACCGCGCAATCTCAATTTGACGATTCGGCGTCAGTGCCACAGAATTGGTCATGGCAGCCGGCACCATCGAGTTCATCCGCACCACGACTCCTCGTCAACGACCCAATCCCGCCGACCTGGGCTTTGGCAAGTACTTCGCGGACCACATGCTGGTGCTGGAGTACCGAAGCGCCCCGGGGGTGGGGTGAGCCGCGCATCGTCCCGTACGGTCCGCTGTCCCTGGACCCGGCGGCGTCGGTCCTGCACTACGGACAGGCGATGTTCGAGGGTCAGAAAGCCTTCCGCCAGGCCGACGGCCGTGTGGCGCTCTTCCGCATCGACGACAACCTGCGCCGCCTGGCGTCGGGCGCGCCGCGCCTGTCGATGCCCGTCCCCGACCTCGGCATCGTCCGCGAGGCGATCACGGCGCTGGTCTCGGCTGACCGCGACTGGGTTCCCGAGGCGCCCGGCACGGCGCTGTACCTTCGCCCGGTGCTGATCGGCACCGAAGCCTTCCTCGGCGTGCGCCCGTCCTCGAAGTACCTGTTCTACGTGATCAGCTCGCCGGTCGGCGCGTACTACGCCGCCGGGTTGAAGCCGGTCAAGATCTGGGTGGAGACCGAGAGCGTGCGCGCGGTCAAGGGGGGCATCGGGTGGGTGAAGGCCGCCGCCAACTACGTCGCGAGCCTGCACACCGCCAACGAGGTTCGCGCGCGCGGCTACGAGCAGGTGTTGTGGCTGGACGCCGTCGGACACCGCCACATCGAGGAAGTCGGCACGATGAACCTGTTCGTCGTCATCGGCAACGAGCTGGCGACTCCCCCGCTCGCCGGCAGCATCCTGCCCGGCATCACGCGTGACACGGTCCTGACGCTGGCGCGCGACTGGGGCCTCGCCGTGTCCGAGCGTCCGGTCGCGTTCGAGGAACTGGTCGATGCCAGCGCCGCCGGCACGCTGCGCGAGGTCTTCGGGTGCGGCACCGCCGCGGTCATCTCATCGGTCGGCGAGCTCGGACACGCGGGCGGCTCGCTGCGCATCAACGACGGCGAGATCGGCCCGCTCGCGCAGCGGTTCTACGACGCGATCACCAGCATTCAGTACGGCAGGACCGCCGACACGCACGGATGGCTCTGGTACTGTGATTGAGCGGGGCGGCGAAGCCGCGAGCCCTCAGCCTTCAAGAGCTGAAGCCGCGCCGCGTCGGCGGGCCGTTCGCCGTTTCCCCACACTTCCCCGCATCCGAGAAGACACAGAATCGCTGCGACTAAGATCGGTTGCAATGACGCAACCTCGACGGGAATCGGTCGGGCTCATGGGGCTGACCGGCTACCAGTGGACCGTCGTCTTTGCCGCCTGGCTGGGGTGGGGCTTCGACGTGTTCGACGGGCTGCTCTTCAACTTCGTGGCGCCCAACTGCATTCCGACGCTCCTCGGCCTGCCGATCGGATCGGCGGAGGCACGCGGGGCGACACTCTTCTGGACCGGCGTGCTCACCTCGCTGCTGCTCATCGGATGGGCCCTCGGCGGCACGCTGTTCGGCAAGGTCGCCGACCGCATCGGTCGCACGCGCACGCTGATGCTCACCATGCTGCTGTACTCGGTGGGCACGGCGCTCTGTGCCTTTGCGCCGAACGTGTGGACGCTGGCATTCTTCCGGTTGATTGCCAGCCTCGGCATCGGGGGCGAGTGGGCGGCGGGCGCCGCCATGGTGGCCGAGGTGGTTCCGGAGCGCCGCCGCATCGAGGCCGGTGCGCTGCTGTACACCTCCGCACCCTTCGGTCTGGCGCTGGCCACATTGGTCAACTACGTGATTGCGGGCCAGGTGTTCGCGGATCGGCCCGACGTCTCCTGGCGTTACGTGTTCCTGAGCGGGCTCATTCCGGCGGCGGTGGCGCTCGCCGTGCGCGCCTTCGTCAAGGAGCCTGAACGGTGGGCGGCGGCAACCCGCGACACCCGCCCGCCCACGGTCTCCGAGCTGTTCGGTCCCGCCATTCGCCCGCTGACGGTGAGCGGGCTCATCACGGCAATGACGGCCCTCGTGATGTGGTGGAGCTGCAATGCGTTCATCCCCGTCATCGCGAGCGGGCTCGCGCAGGTCGAGTCGGCGGCGCGTGGCCTGGACCGCGCGGCGACGCTGGCTCTGAGCGAGAGCTGGAAAGCGCAGGCCACGAACTGGTTCAATCTCGGAGGACTCATCGGCACGCTGCTGACGGTGCCCGCCGCACGACTGTTGGGCCGCCGGCCGATGTTCGGCCTCTACTTCTTCGTCGCCGGGCTGTCCATGCTGGCGGCGTTCGGATTCGACCTGGCGCCGCAGACCCGCATCGTCATGTACTTTCCGATCGGGCTCAGCGTGTTCGGCGTGTTCGGCAGCTTCACCTACTACCTGCCCGAGCTCTTCCCGACACGGCTGCGCGGGACCGGCTCGGGCTTCTGCTACAACATCGGGCGCGTCGTCGCCGCCGTCGGCCCGTTCATGGTCGGCGCCGTGGCGGCCCGGGGAGCGTCGGCGCTCGATACCGCCCTGGACGCGCTGTTCTGGGTCGGGTTCGTCCCCTTCATCGGCATCCTCGGCCTCCGCTGGGTCGTCGAGACCAAGGGGCGGCCGTTGCCGGAATGATCGCGGCGCGGCTGAAGCCGCGCCCTCCTGCGGTGATCTCACGTCGCGATCCGCAGGAGGGCCGGGCTTCCGCCCGGCCGTTCCTGTAGCCTGTAGCCCGCAGCCCGGGGCCCGATACAACGCCTATGCCCGTCACCCTCGGATCCACACGTCTGCTCGACTCGGGACGCCTCCGCGGCCGCCGCGTCGGCATTGTCGCCAACCCCGCGTCGATCGATGCCGACTTCGTCCATGTCGCGGATCGGCTTGCCGCAGCCGATGGCGTGACGCTCGCGGCGATCTTCGGCCCGCAGCACGGCTTCCATGCCGATCTGCAGGACAACATGATCGAGACGCCGCACGGCCGCGACTGCACCCACAAGGTGCCGATCTACTCGCTGTACAGCGAGACGCGGGAGCCCACCGAGGCGATGCTGAGGGACCTCGACGTCCTCGTCATCGACCTGCAGGACGTCGGCACGCGCGTCTACACGTTCATCTACACGATGGCCAACTGCCTGAAGAGCGCGGCGCGATTCAAGGTCCCGGTGGTGGTCTGCGATCGACCCAATCCCATCGGCGGCGCGGCGGTCGAAGGCCCGATGCTCGATCGCGGGCTCGAGTCCTTCGTCGGGTTGTTCCCCATCCCGCTGCGGCACGGCATGACGATCGCCGAGCTGGCACGGCTCTTCAACGACGAATTCGGCCTCGACGCCGACCTCGAGGTCGTGCCGATGGAGGGCTGGGCGCGCCAGGACTACTGGGACAGCACCGGCCTGCCGTGGGTGATTCCGTCTCCCAACATGCCGACGCTGGAGACGGCGGTGGTCTATCCGGGACAGGTCCTCTTCGAAGGCACGCAGCTCTCGGAAGGCCGGGGCACCACGCGTCCCTTCGAGCTCGTGGGCGCGCCGTGGATCCGCGCCGAACGGTTCGCCCGTACGTTGAACGACTATGGGCTGCCGGGCGTGCACTTCCGCCCGGTCAATTTCGAGCCGACGTTCCACAAGCACGCGAAGCTGACGTGCGGCGGCTGCCAGGTGCACGTGACCGATCGGTTGGTCTACAAGCCCGTGCTCGCCGCGACGGCGCTCCTCCGCGAGTTCTTCGCGGCCGACCCGGAGCGGTTCGCCTGGCGCGATCCGCCGTACCAGTACGAGCACGAGAAGATGCCGATCGACATCCTTGCCGGCACGCCCGAGTACCGGGAGGGCGTGGAGCGCGGCGACGATCCTCGTGAGATTGCCGCAAGCTGGGAGCCGGGCGTGAGCAGCGTTCGACGAGCTGCGACGGAGCGTGCTGCTCTATTGAGGTCTTCGGTCTTTGGTCTTCGGTCTTCGGTCTTTGGTCCTTGGTCGACGGGCGCGCCGGACCTGAAGGTCCGGCCTACCACGAATCGCGGTAGGGCGGGGCTTCAGCCCCGCCAACCAGGGTCCGCCGGCGCGCGTACAGACTGCTTCACATTCGTTGAACAGGCCCTTGGAGGCCTTCCATGCCCAGCCTGGACAAAGCGCTCGAAACCCAGCTCGCCAATATCCAAAAGCGATCCGGCAAATCACTCACCGAGCTCGCCGACATCGTCAAGGGCAGCGGCCTGACGAAGCACGGCGAGATCCGCGACATGCTGAAACGCGAGCTGGGGATGGGGCACGGCGATGCCAACACGCTCGTGCACCATGTGCTCCAGTCCGACGGCGCGAGCGTCGCAGCGGCACCAGGGCCTCGACGAGGTGCTGGCAGGCATCTACGTGGGGCCGAAGAGCGCGCTGCGCCCCATCCACGATCGGTTGATGGCGGCCATCGATCCGATGGGTGCATTCGAGATCGCGCCGAAGAAAGGCTACGTCAGCCTGCGGCGCTCGAAGCAGTTCGCCACGATCGGCCCGGCAACGAACTCACGGGTCGACGTCGGCCTGAACATGAAGGGCGTCGCGCCGACCGCCAGGCTCGAGCAGCTCCCGGCCGGCCAGATGTGCCAATACAAGGTGCGCCTCACCGCGCCTGACCAGGTCGATGCAGAGCTCATCGCGTGGATCCGGCAGGCGTTCGACACGGCCTAATCTCGCGTCCGGAAGCCGATCTTTGGCAAGTCCTGTAGCCCGTAGTCGGTAGCCCATAGCCCGAAGGGTCACAAGCTCTGTCGGTCTTGCGGTCTTGGCGTGAGCCGCTTTTCGCTGAAATGCGCGTACAGGGGTGGCGCCGCTCGCTGATGGGGGGCGACTCGCACGATCACTGTCCAAGGAGGTGGAAGATGGGACGCTACCGAGGCTACGTGGTGATTGTTCTCGCCCTGGTCACGATCGGATTGACGCTGGTCTGGGCCGACGACCACGCATCGTCACACGCCCGGGACGACAACGACTCGTCACGCCTTCGGCTGGTCTCCGAAAGCGCCCTGCTCGCCGGATTGGAAGGGAAAACGGTCTTCCCGTTCATCGACACGACGCCAAAAGGGCTTCGTCGTGCCCACGTCGCGATCACCGACAGCACGGCCAACTGTGCGCCTGGCGCGGCGGCCCCATCGAATATTCAGATTCTCGTCGGTGAAGCGGGAGTCGCCCTCGTCAACGTGATGACGGAGGCAACGAACACGGAATCTCCGTGCGGCCGGACAAGAACAGCCAATGTGTGTTCCACGCCACGGTGAGACCTGGACAGGGTGGAGTTCCCGACCGCATTACCGACATCGTCGTCGTCAATGCTGGAGATGCGCCGCTGACCGGGGTCAACACGGTGACGGTGTCAGCCGAAGTCTCCGTAGCCACGGAGCCACGGACAAGACGGACCAGATCGGAGACACGGACCAGACCGGGGCCACGGACAAATCGGACGCAGATCAGACCGAGTCAGCTTGGTCAGATCTGGTCAGATCTGGTCCGTGGCCGATCTGGTCAGATTGTCCGCCAGCCGATATCCTTCATACCCTCGCCGGGCTGGCTATCGCTCGAGCTCCGCGTTACGCTAGCGCCTTCCGGACGGTCATCCATGATGGCCAACGAGCGCTGGCTGAGAATCAAGCAGCTCTTCGACTCGAGCGTCGATCTGACGCGCCAGGATCGAGACGCCTTCCTGGCCGATGCCTGTCTGGACGACGCCGCGCTGCGGCAGGAGGTCGAATCGCTGGTCGAGTCGTCTCTTCGGTCTGGCACGTTTCTCGAAGACCCCGCGAGGATCGACGGCCGCGCACTGCGTGGCGATCTCGAGGGCAGCCGCATCGGGCCGTACGAGGTGGGCCCACGGATAGGCGCGGGAGGAATGGGCGATGTCTATCGCGCACGCGACACGCGACTGAACCGGACGTGTCGCGATCAAAGTGCGGGCCGACCGGCTCGCCGAACGCTCCGACCTGAGAGAGCAATTCGCCCGAGAGGCAAAAGCCATTTCGGCCCTGAACCATCCGCGGATTTGCCTCCTCCACGATGTCGGCCGACACGAATCCATCGACTTTCTGGTCATGGAATACGTCGAGGGAGAGCCAATCGACGTGTACTGCGACCGTCGGGGGCTGAGCACGAGACAGCGGCTGTCGATGTTTCGCACCGTGTGCGAAGCGGTTCACTACGCGCACCAGCACCTCGTGGTCCATCGCGATCTCAAGCCGGCCAACATCCTGGTCAGCGCCGACGGCCAGCCCAAGCTCCTCGATTTCGGCATCGCGAAGCTGCTCGACGCCGCCACCCCCGCCGAAGCTCCTGTCGCCACACTCTCGCCGGTCCTGACACCCGATTACGCGAGCCCCGAACAGGTTCGCGGCCAGGCGGTGACCACCGCCACCGACGTGTACTCGCTCGGCGTCGTGCTCTACGAGCTGCTCGCCGGCCGTCGCCCTTTCACCGTCCGCACCGCCTCGCTCGAGGACATCGTCCGCAACGTCTGCGAGACCGAAGCCGCGCCGCCGAGCGCTGCGTTGCGTGAAATGAACGCCGGGTCCGCGGCGCCGCGGTCCGCGCTCCGAAAGAGCTGCAAGGCGATCTCGACACCATCGTCCTGAAGGCGCTGCGCAAGGAACCCGAACGCCGCTATCTGTCTGCTCAGGCGCTGTCGGACGACATCAAGAGGTACCTCGACGGACAGCCGGTCAGCGCGCGCGGCGACGCCGTGACATACCGACTGGCGAAATTCATGGCTCGCCATCGCGCGGCCGCGCTCGTGGCAGCCCTCGTTCCTGGCGAGTCTGCTCGGAGCGATGGCGCTGATCATCCGGCAGTCGCAGATCGCTGAGGCCCAGCGCCAACGCGCCGAACGGCGGTTCGCCGACGTGCGGAAGCTCGCAGGATCCTTTCTGTTCGAGTTTCACGACGCTATCAAGTATCTTCCCGGATCCACTCGGGCCCGCGAGCTCGTCACGAAGCGGGCGCTCGAGTATCTGGACAGCCTGGCCGGAGAATCTGCGGACGACCCGACGCTCAGCGCGGAGCTGGCGCGCGCCTATCAGAAGGTGGCCGATGTACAGGGTGATGCGCGCGAAGCGAATCTCGGCAACGTCGCAGGCGCGCTCGCGAGCTACCGGAAGGCGCTCGCGCTGCAGGAGAGACTCGTGGCGGCTCGACCAGCCGACCGGTCGTTGCAGGGAGATCTTGCGCGGACGATCCGCGGCCTCGGCGACGCACAACTCATGATGCGCGACGTCCCCGCAGCGCTCGACAGCTATCGCCGCACCTTGTCAATCGCCGAGAAACTGGCCGCGGCCGTGCCGGGTGACCGCGACGCGCAGCGAGACCTCGCCCTCAGTCAGCACCGACTCGCCGGGGCATTGGGACAGCTCGACGACCGTGAAGGCGTCAACAACAGCCTGCAGCAGGCGATCGCCATTCTCAAGGCGCTTGCGGTGGACGATTCTGACGTCGACTCGCGGCACGCGCTCGCGCGCAGCTACAAGGCCCTGGGGGGCTTGCGTGCGGCCCAGGGCGACCACAAGGAAAGCCTGGCTCTGGCGCAAGAGGCGCTTCGGCTGAACGAGGCGCTGGCCGTGGCGGACCCGGTGAACATGACGGTCCGTAACGAGGTCGCGATGAGCCACTTCGAGGTGGGCCGCGCCCACTTGCGTCTTGGCAACCTCGAGGAGGCTTTGGAAAGCTCGCGCCGTGCGGAGACGATTACTGCGTCGATGGCCGCGGCCGATGCGAGCAATGCGCAAGCGCGGTGGCTGCAGGGGCTCGAGCTCAACTTTGCTGGCGTCGTCCTCAGGAGACATGCATCGCCAGGCCGAGGCCGTAGGCTCCCATCTCAAGGCGCTTGCGCTCCTCGAGGGCGTCGCGCGAGCCGATCCCACCAATGAGAGTTATCAGTACAACGTTGCCAACACCTGTCAGCTGATTGGCGATGCGTACGTCGCGATGGCTGGCGAAAACACGTCCGGCAGCTGCGAGGACCCGCGCGTGGATCGACGCCCGCTCATGGTACCGACGGAGCGCCGCTACGTTCGACGGTATGCGGCGACGTGGGACGCTCACCGGGGCTGTCGTGAGTGACGCCGATCGGGTGGCCGCCGGCCTGGCGCTGTGCGATCGGGCGCTGCGTGGGGCGACCGAATGGCCAGCGACGAGTCCGGTCGCCGAGTCGGATTACTATCGCGGTCCGCCGTGGCCGGTGAGCGCGCGATAGAGCCACGCCCTTGCAATGGCCCACTCCCGCTTCACCGTCGCTGGAGAAGTCCCGACGGCCGCGGCGGTCTCTTCGACGGTGAGGCCGCCGAAGAAACGCAGCTCCACGATGCGCCCCTGTTCGGGATCCAGCTGCTCGAGCTCCTGGAGCGCGCGATCGAGAGCCAGCGCATCGACGGCATCGACGGGCGTCGCTGTCGGGCTGGACACCGCCTCTTCGAGTTCGACACGAACCGAGTCGCCGCCATGTTTCTCGCGACAGCTCCCGGCGTGCGTGGTCGACGAGGATGCGTCGCATGACCTTCGCCGCGATGGCGAAGAAATGACCGCGGTTCTGCCAGTCGACCTCGCGCTGGCCGAACAGCTTGATGTATGCCTCGTTGACGACCACGGTGGTCTGGAGGCGATTGTGCCGCCACTCCCGGGCGAGCTGTCGTGACGCGAGGGTGTGCAGCTCGTTGTACACGAGCGGGATCAGGCGGTCGAGGGCCTCTCGGCTTCCGCCCTTCCACTCGTTCAGGAGCCGCGTAATCTCCGCCGGCGAGGGGGGCGACCCGTCCATGCTGGATGAGTGTACAGCGGAGCCGGTCCGCCGAAGGCGCCCGTTCTCTAGCTCGAGGTCTTCGCGAGGCCCGGTGCCTGCTGTTCCTGTGCCGTCGCCGGCAACAGGCAGTTGGCGGTGAGATAGTCCCGCAGGATCGCGAACGCCTCGGCCGGGGTGTTCGCGGGCGTCAGGTACTTGAAATCGTCCGGGCCAATCATCCCCCAGTCGGCCATCGGCTCGAGATCCACCACCTCGTTCCAGTAGTCCGAGCCGTACAGCACCACCAGCAGCGACTTGGCGAGCTTCTGCAGTCTGCGCGAGGGTCAGAATCTCGAACATCTCGTCGAGCGTGCCGAATCCTCCCGGAAAGACGATCAGCGCCTTGGCGAGGTAGGCGAACCAGAGCTTCCGCATGAAGAAGTAGTGGAACTGGAAGCCGAGGCCCTCGGTGATGTAGTCGTTCAGCCCTTGTTCGAACGGCAGCTTGATGTTGAGGCCGATGCTCTTGCCGCCGCTCTCGAACGCCCCGCGGTTGGCGGCCTCCATGATGCCGGGACCGCCACCGGAACAGACGACGAACCGATGGTGAGGCACCTTGAGGCTGAGCGACCACTCGGTGAGCATCCGCGCCACGCGTGCGCGCATCCTCGTAGTACCGCGACATCGTCACGCCGCGCCGGGCCCGCGTGAGCGCCATGCGCTGCGCCCGGGTCGGGCGGGCGGCGGCACGCGTCCCCACCTCGCTCCCCACCCGCCTGGTGCGGGCGAGCATCTGCTGCTCGAGCCGCGCGAGCGCCTCGTCGGCGTGCTCGCGGCTGCGGATGCGGGCCGACCCGAAGAAGACGACGGTATCCTGGATGTTCTGCTCTTTGAAACGGCGCAGCGGCTCGAAGTATTCGGCGAGGATGCGGATGGGACGAGCTTCCTCGCTGTCGAGGAACTCCGTGTTGTGGAAGGCGAGCGCCTGTTCGAGCATCATAGGAATGTATCATCGGGTCGAGAGGCGCCCGGCGCGGACGGCCGGGCCTGCAACAGGCGTCTGCGACAGTCGTCGCAGCCATTCGCGCAGGGCCTTCGGGCGGGGAACCACTACGTGGCCCGGCCTTCGGTCCCGGGGAAGCAGGAGGGTCATGCTGAAACTGGCAATCGGATCGGTGGGCCTGAT
Organism: Vicinamibacterales bacterium; assembly: GCA_963834365.1. Taxonomy (GTDB): domain Bacteria; phylum Acidobacteriota; class Vicinamibacteria; order Vicinamibacterales; family Vicinamibacteraceae; genus CAWJAP01. Next base: position 412,369 of record CAWIBS010000035.1, read on the forward strand.
ACTCACCGTGATGCTGGGTGTGGTGGTGGCGCAGGAGCCCGCGGACACAGGCGGCGGCAAGGGCTGGACGATTCCTGCCGGCGGGTCGAAAGAGCCCAATCCGATTGCCGCCTCACCCGAGGTGCTCGAGAAGGGCAAGACGATCTACGAGAAGAACTGCAAGAAGTGTCACGGCGCCGAAGGCAAGGGTGATGGTCCCGATGCCGATCCGGACATGCCGCCCGAGGATCTGTCCGATCCGGAGCGCGTACCGCGCAACCCGGACGGCACGATGTTCTACAAGATCTGGAACGGCCGGAAGTCGCCCAAGATGCCCGCCTTCAAGTCAGAGGGACTGACGAAGGACGAAGTCTGGCAGGTGATTCACTTCGTGAAGACGTTCAGGAAGTAGGCGCCGGACCTGAAGGTCCGGCCTACCGAGGTCCGGCCTACCGGGCCGCCTCCGGAACGTCTCGCGGCCCGAACGATTGCTCCGGTAGGGCGGGGCTTCAGCCCCGCCGTCGGCCGACGTTACTGCCGAACAGCTCGCGCACCAGCCGCACGTAGTCGTCGGCGGCGCGCTCGAGATGCGCGATCTCGACGTGCTCCTCGTCGGTGTGCGCCACCAGGACGGACCCGGGGCCGTAGAGCAGCGGCTTCCCCCAGCGATCCAGCAGCGGGATGTCCGTCATGTAGGGAAAGATCGCGGTCTCGAAGCCGTCCACGACGTGCATGCGCACCGGCGGCCCCTCGAGCACGTCCTCAATCGACACCTGCGGCTCGAGCGCCTTGAGCGCCACCCGGACATCGGCGGGCGGACCGACCGTGCGAAACAGCGCCTCGGCCTCGGCCGACGGCGGAATCACGTTGGGCGCGATGCCGCCGGCAATCAGGCCGACCGTGTAGTGCGTGCGGCCGAGGAGCGAATCGGCCGGGAGCTCGAGGCCCCGCAGCTTCACCAGCGCGTCGATCAGCTTCTCGATCGCGGACTCGCCGAGCTCGGGATACGACGAATGGGCGGCGCGGCCCGAGGCGCGCAGCCGCGCCCGGAAGACCCCGCGCGTCGCCAGCCCGAGCCGGTTGTCGGTCGGCTCGCCGTTCACGAGAAACCGGCACGACGCAGGGGCCAGGCGATTGGCGGCGGTCGGCCCCGTCGCTCCCGCGCTCCTCCCCGACCACGAACAGCAGCGCGAAGTTCGACACACCGTCCGCCCGCAGGCGTTCGGCGGCCTCGACCTGCGCCGCGAGAATGCCTTTCGCGTCGCACGATCCGCGGCCGTAGATCCGCGACCCCTCGACGCGGCTGGGAAAGAACGGGGGGACACAGTCGAAGTGCGTGGACAGGGTGACGCGCGGTGCGTCCACGGCCACCAGGACGTTGAACCGATCCGCGTCAACCCGCTGCTCCTCGACGTCGAAGCCACGGCCGCGCAGATAGTCGGACAACGCCCGCCCGCACGCCGCTTCCCTGCCGGTCGTGGAGTCGATGTCCACGAGCAGCGCGGGTCAGCGCGACCAGGCCTAGCGGATCCATCGCTCGAGCTCCGTCCGGGTGTCCGTTCGAGCGTCCCGATACTTGACGATGACCGGAGTCGCGAGCGAGAGGCCCCACTCGGCGCCGGCGCCGACGGTGACCGCGCGCGCGCCGGGCACGACGACAGCCGCTTCCGGCACGACCAGCGGCTGGCCCGCTTCCGGGCGGATGATGCGGCCGTTCGGCAGATCGTAGAGCGGGGTGGACCCGGTCAGAATCGTGCCGGCAGCGATCACCGCGCCCGCCTTGACCACCGCGCCTTCGTAGATTCCGGTGTTCCCGCCGACCAGCACTTCGTCCTCGATGATGACGGGCAGCGCGCCGACCGGCTCGATCACGCCGCCGATCTGCGCCGCCGCGCTGATATGGACGTGGCGGCCGATCTGCGCGCACGAGCCGATGAGCGCGTGCGAGTCAACCAGCGTCCCTTCGCCGACCCAGGCCCCGATGTTGATGTACATCGGCGGCATGCAGATGACGCCCGGAGCGACGTAGGCCCCGTCCCGAATCGTCGAGCCACCGGGCACCACACGGACGTTGGCCTCCGTCGTGAGCGGCTTGAGCGGCAGCGTGTCCTTGTCGAAGAACGGCCAGCGCCCGTGGTCGGACGACACGTCCGCGAGCACGCCGCACCGGAACCCGAGCAGGATGCCCTGCTTGACCCAGGTGTTGACGCGCCAGCCGGTGGGTGCCGACGCATCGGGCTCCGCGGCCCGGACGTCCCCGGCGGACAGCGCGGCGCGAAGCGCCGCGAACACGTCGCGCGCCTCGTCGCGCCGCGCAGCCAGGTCGGCGGTCGCAAGCTCCGCGATGCGCGCCGCGCGAGCGTCGAGCCCGAGGATTCGCCGGGTGACGCGCCCGTCATCCACGCGCTCCCGTGGCCGCGCCGTTGTGGGGAACCGCCGCCCGGACGTGCGACTCGCCCGCCGTCGTCAGCCCGAGATCGGCCAGCACGCGCTCGATGCGGGCGCGCGACTCGGCACGCGGGGAGACGAGCGGCAGCCGGTACCGCTCGGCGAGCAGCCCCATGCGGGCCATCGCCGCCTTGACCGGAATCGGATTTGATTCGACGAAGTTGACCGCCATGAGCGGGAGGATCCGCGTGTGCACCTCGCGCGCCGCGGCCCAGTCGTTGCGCTCCACGGCTTCGATCATGCGGGCGAGCTCGCCGGGTGCTTCGTTCGACGCCACCGAAATGACGCCCACGCCACCCACCGACATCACCGGCAGCGCGATCAGATCGTCGCCGCTCAGCACGAGGAAGTCGGCGGGAACGATGCGGCAGACCTCGCAGATCTGGGCCATGTTCCCCGAGGCTTCCTTGACGCCGATGATGTTCGGAACGTCCGCGAGGCGGGCGAGCGTGGCGGGCTCGACGTTGCAGCCTGTCCGGCCCGGCACGTTGTAGACGACGATCGGCAGCGAGGACGACTCGGCAATCGCCTTGTAGTGCTGGAACAGGCCCTCCTGCGTGGGCTTGTTGTAGTACGGCGTGACCGAGAGGATGCCGTCGGCGCCCGCTTCGGTCATCGCGTGCACTGACTCGATGACCTCCCGCGTGTCGTAGCCGCCCGCGCCCGCCATCACCGGCACGCGCCCGGCGGCCGCTTCGACGACCAGCCTGACGACACGCTGCCGTTCCTCGCTCGAGAGCGTCGGGCTCTCACCCGTCGTGCCGCAGGGCACCAGGAAGTGGATACCTTCATCGATCTGACGCCTGGCAAGGCGTCGAATCGCGGGCTCGTCGAGCGAGCCGTCCGAGGTGAACGGCGTCACGAGCGCCGTGCCGCAGCCGGTGAACGCGGTTCGCATGAATCACTCCAGTCCGAGAACCTGCCGCATCGTAAACCATCCCCGCCTGCCACGCACCCAGCGGGCGGCGACGAGCGCGCCGTGCGCGAAGGTCGCGCGATCGCGCACCGCATGCGTCAACGTCACGCTCTCGGCGGGACCGTCGAATCCGACGGTGTGCGTCCCGGGAATGTGCCCGGCGCGAGTCGACGACATGTCCACGCCGCGCGAGAGCCCGCCGCGCTCGAGAGCGGCGCGAAGAGAGAGCGCCGTGCCCGACGGCGCATCCTTCTTCGCCGCGTGATGGGCTTCGTGAATGAAGGCGCCGTACGCGGCCGTGCGGCTCGAACAGGGCCGCGGCCCGCTCGACCAGGGCGTCCAGCAGGTTCGCCCCGACCGAGAAGTTGGCGGCGACGACAGCGCCGATTCCGGCGGCTTCAATCGCCGATCGCACCCGCGCCTGATCGGCCTGCCAGCCCGTCGTGCCGACGACGAGGTTGGCGCCGAGGGCGCACAACCGCGGCAGGTTCGTCACGAATGCCTGTGGCTGCGACACGTCGATGACGACGTCCACACGGGCCCAGCGCTCAGCGGTCGTCGAGGGTGCCGGCCGAGTCGCGCGACACGATGCCCGCAATCTCGACCTCATGGGCCGGGGCCAGCGCCTCGATCAAGCGGCCCATGCGGCCGTGCCCCACCACGATCACGCGACAGCTCATCGGCTCGCTCGATTCGTATAGAGCGGCAGACAGAACCTGTCGTGCAGGCGCGTCATCGCCTCGATCAGGTGTTCCGACGGCAGCACGACCGTGATGTTCCGACGGAACCCGGCCTGCGACACCATCCGGATCGGTAGTCCCTCGAGCGCGCCCACGACGTGCGGGCAGAGCGCCGGATCGGTCCGCAGCCGCTCCCCGACGGCACAGACCAGCGCCATGTCGTCGGTGGTGGACACCTGTGAGAACGCCGACAGATCGGCGACGATGGCGTCGAGCGCCCGGCGATCGTCGATGGTCACCGACACGCTGACCTCCGACGTCGTCACCACGTCCACCGCGGTCCGGTGGCGCTCGAACACCTCGAACAGCCGCCGCAGGAACCCGTACGCCATCAGCATGCGCGTCGACACGACGTCGATGATCGTGACCGGGCGCTTGCACGCGATCGCCGTCAGCATCTCGCCGCCGGAGGCTTCGGCGGTGATCAGCGTGCCGGCCCCGTCGGCGCGCGACGAGTTGAGGATCCGGACGGGAATCGCTTCCGCGACCGCGGGGACGATCGTGCTCGGATGCAGGACCTTCGCGCCGAAGTAGGCGAGCTCCGACGCCTCGTCGAACGACAGCTTCGGTACGGTCCGCGTGTCCGCGACAATCCGGGGGTCGGCCGTCTGCATGCCGTCGACATCGGTCCAGATCTGGATCTCCGACGCCCCGACGCAGACACCGAAAATGGACGCCGAATAGTCCGATCCCCCACGTCCCAGCGTCGTCGTCACGCCGGCGGCGGTGGCGCCGACGAATCCGCCAACCACCGGAATGCCGCCGGACGCGACGATCGGCACCAGGACGTGCCGGCAGCGCGCCCGGGTCTCGTTCATCAGCGGCTGCGCCGGAATCGACGCATCGGTGACCAGGACCTCCCGGGCATCGACCCACCGCGTCGCCAGCCCCGCATCCTCGAGTGCAGCGGCGACGATCCGGCTGCTGAGGAGCTCACCGACCGCCGCCAGCGCATCCTGGAGCCGCGGCGACGCGTCGCGCAGGACGACCAGCGCGTGCGCCAGCGTTGCCAGTTCCCGGAGGTCGCTGTCGAGCGCGGACCGGAGTGCGGCTCGCCGCGCGGGATCGCGGACCGCGCCGCCAGCCGTCTCGTCGTGTCGGCGGCGGAGCTCGTCGAGAAGCCGCGTGACGTCAGCGGTCTCCGCAGCCGCCGCGTGCGCGGCCATCGTCAGCAGCGTGTCGGTCACCTTCGACAGCGCCGAGACCACCACGAGAGGGCCGTCGGCCCCGCCGCGTTCGCGCGCCGCGCGCACGATGGCCACCAGCCGGGAGATCGCGGCGGCGTCCTTCACGGACGTGCCGCCAAACTTCATGACAATCACAACAAGCCTTCCAGTGAAGAGCCTCGACGCTGCAAAAAAAACCCGCCGACTCGGTCAGGCCGCGTCGGCGGGTAGGTCGGTGTCGTTGAGCGTGACGTCAGGACACGAATCGGCCCACCGAGCCATTGATGCTCCGCTTGATCGACGTTCGCATGTGGATCGTGACGATTCGACGTGCCCGGCGCATGGTTGAGTCGATAGTATAGAGACGCCCCGGACGCGGGTCAAGAATCGGATGCCCTCAGTCGATCACACGCTCGAGATGTCGGCCGATCCCGCGAAAGTGATCGCCGCGTTCTTCGACGAGGCCTCGCTCCGCGTCTGGTGGCGCATCGAGCGCGCGGTCGCCACGCCGCGCCTGCTGGGCGTCTACGCCGTCCAGTGGCCGACCACGGAGTTCGCCGACGAGCTGTTCGGTCCGCTCGGCGGGGTGTTCTACGGCACCGTCATGGACTACCGGGCGGAGCGGGAGTTCCTGGTGGCCGAGGCGCACTGGATCCCGCCCGCCAGTGAGGTCGTCGGCCCGATGGCGCTGCACGTGAGCTGCACGCCGTCGCCCCAGGCCGGGTTGACGCGCGTGCGCGTCCTGCAGACCGGCGGCAGCGATTCCGCGCGCTGGAAGCGGTACTACGAGATCATGGCGGCAAGCTGGACGGCCTCGCTCGCCGCCCTCAAGGATCTCCTCGAACAGCGCCGCCCCTGACCGCGCCAGTCCCCTAGTCGCCCAGTCGCCCAGTCGCCCAGTCGCCCAGTCGCCTAGTCCCCGTCCAGCCTGCGAATCCCCAGGAAGTTCGTGTCCGGCCGCGTCAGATCCGCGCTCACGCTCACGAAGACGACGATGGCACCTTCCGGAAGGAAGCCGCCGTCCCGCAAGTGCCGCTCGATCACGATCCCCGTGGTGTCGAACTCGACCACGAGCGGCGTGACGCCGCGCCACAGTGCGAGCCGTCGCGCCAGCACGTCGTTCGGCGTCACGGCAAAGATGGGCACGTGCGGCCGGAACGCCGACAGCATGCGCGCGGTCTTGCCCGCCCGGGTCACCGCGACCACCGCGGCCGCATGGCCGCCGGCCGCCAGCGTGACGGCGGCCTCACAGAGCGCGCGGTTGTGAGGCACGCCCGTCACCTCGAAGCCCGGCTCGATCTCGAGCGACGGACGGATCGCCTCGGCGTCGCGAATCACATGATCGAGGGTCTGCACGGTCCGCGTCGGATCGACCCCCACCGCCGTTTCGCCGGTGAGCATGATGGCATCCACCGCATCGTCCACCGCGTTGGCGGCGTCGCTCACCTCCGCACGGGTCGGCCGCGGCTCGGTGCGCATCGAGTCGAAGACCTGCGTCGCGACGATCACCGGCCGGCCGCGCAGGCGCGCGCGACGGGTGATCTCCTTCTGGATGCGGGGCACGCGTTCGAAGGCCACCTCGAGCCCGAGGTCGCCGCGCGCCACCATGACGCGCGTCCGACACCTCGAGAATCCGGTCGATGTTCTCGACCGCGGCCGGACGCTCGATCTTCGCGATGAGGGGCGTCTGGCCGTCGCCACGAGCCGCCATGATCTCGCGGGCCCGCTCGAGATCGGCCGCCGTCTGCACGAAACTGAGCGCCACCATGTCCACCCCGTGATCGAGGCCGAACCGGAGGTCGTCGAGATCCTTCGCCGTGAGCGCGGAGGCCGGCAGCTTGACGTCGGGCATGTTGATGCCCTTGTGCTCCCCGAGCAGCCCTCCGGCCACGACCCGTGTCTCGACCGTCGTGCCGTCCGACGACTCGACCTTCAGCTCGATCCGTCCGTCGTCGAGCAGGAGTCGATCGCCACCCGTGACCGAGGCGGCCAGGCCGGCGTAGGTGGTCGCGACGCGGCCGGCCTCCCCGACGAAGTCGCCGGTCACGATCTGGAGGGCGCCGCCAGGCTCGAGGTCGAGCGGCGTGCCGCCCGCGAGCCGGCCGGTGCGAATCTTCGGACCGCTCAGATCCTGCAGGACCGCCACGTGGCGCCCGGCGCGGCTGGCCGCCTGCCGGATGCGGGCGAGTGACTCGCCGTGCTGGGCGTGCGTGCCGTGCGAGAAGTTCAGGCGGAAGACGTCGGTACCGGCACCAATCAGCTCGTCGATCGCCGTATCACTCGAGCACGCAGGCCCGATGGTCGCGATGATCTTGGTCAGTCGGCTCACAGGCATAGTGTAGGTTAGGATGAGTCTGGTGATGTCAATGACGTTGGATCACTGGCTGGCTGCGGCGCGCGCCGATGCCGAGCGCCGGGCGCTGCCTGAACTGCTCCCCCTGCTCGAATCGTTGCGAACCACCCTCGCCCGCTTACGCGCCGCCGACTGGAACGACTCCATGGCGGGACAGATCGACGCCAGCCGGGGCAGCTGGCCTGGCGAGTCGCGCTGGCCCGGGCGCGACGATGGGCGTCGGGTCTGACGTGCCGGACCTGACTTCCCTGACCATCGCAGAGGCCGCCCGCCAGCTGCGCTCGGGCGCCTTGCACTCCCGCGATCTCACCGAGCTGGCACTGTCGCGGATCGAGGCCGACAATGCGTCGGCTGAACGCCTTCATCGCCGTCACCGCGCCGCCTGGCGCGCGAGCAGGCCGCGCGCGCCGATGCGGAGCTCGCCTCGGGGATCGATCGCGGGGCGCTTCAGGGCATTCCGATCTCGCTGAAGGATCTCTTCGACGTCGAGGGGCTGCCCACCTCCGCGGCATCGCGGGTGCGTGACGGCCATCGGGCCGGTGCCGACGCGGCGATCGTGGCCAACCTCCGGCGGGCCGGCGTGGTCTTCGTCGGCAAGACGAACCTGCACGAGTTCGCGCTCGGCACGACCAGCGAGGACTCGGCCTACGGGCCGGCGCGCCATCCCGTGGATCCGACGCGATCGCCCGGCGGATCGAGCGGCGGATCCGCCGCGTCGGTCGTCGCCGGCATGTGTCTCGCCACCGTCGGCTCCGACACCGGGGGATCGGTCCGCATTCCGGCGGCGGCCTGCGGCCTGGTCGGCTTGAAGCCGGCTTTCGGAGAAGTGCCTGTTCGACGGCGTCGTGCCGCTGAGCCGCCACCTCGATCACGTCGGTCCGCTGGCCAAGAGCGTGGAAGACGTGCGCCTGATGTTCGACGGGCTTCGCGGCCGGGCGGTGTCCCTGTCCGCGCCCGTGGAGCCCACCGCGCCTTGCGGGCGTGACGGCTGGCATCCCGCGCGGGTATCTGCTCGATCGGCTGCAGGACGAGGTCCGTGAGGCCTTCGAGTCGGCAGTGGCCCGCCTGCGCGAGGCAGGTCTGTCGTTACGGGATGTCGCGCTGCCGCACGCGTCGGACACACCCGCGGTCTACCTCACCCTTTGTCTCGCCGAAGCCGCGGCCGTGCATGCCCGGACACTCGAAACGATGCCGGAGGCCTACACCACGCCGGTTCGGCTCCGTCTCGAGATGGGCCGCTACATCGCCGGCGAGGACTACGTGCGCGCACTGAACGGGCAGGAGGTGCTGCGGGACGAGGTCGACGCCGCGCTCGCCACCTGCGACGTGCTGATGCTGCCGACGCTGCCGATCCTGGCGCCGCCGATCGGCGCGCCGACCATCCGCGTGGGTGACAGTGACGAGCCGGTGCGGAACATCATGCTCCGCCTCACGCAGCTGTTCAACCTCACACGGCATCCAGCGATGACGTTGCCCGTTGGCGTGTCGGCCGAGGGCCTGGCCATCGGGCTGCAGCTCGTGGGCTCGTCCACCGAGCGGCTGCTGGATGTGGCCGCAGCCGTGGAGGCGGCGCTGCGACACGGGGACGGGAGCCTCGCTGGCAATGCGGCCGGGGCTCCCGTCCCCGATATCGACTGATGCTGTTCGCACCGATTTTCCACGCCTGGGAGCGCCGCATTCACGCCGCGACACCGGATCGCGTCGTGCGTCCGTTCGAATGGGGATTCGAGTGGGCCGGGCTGGACGATCGCACCGCGGGCGACCGTCCCCTGGCGCACTTCGCCGACACCGTCGCCGGGATCATGGCGGACACGGCGGCGTTCTACGCGACCACCCCCGCGCCCTCGGCTGAACTGGATGCGCACGGGGTCGTCCGATTCGACAGCGCGCTGCGTACCCCGCATGCCGAGAACAACGTCGTCCACGCGCGCTATTTTCCGTCGGCCGATCGCACGCGACGGGCGGCGGTGGTCGTGCTGCCGCAGTGGAACTCGGATGGTGACGGCCACGTCGGGCTGAGCCGCCTGCTGGCGCGCTTCGGCATGAGCGCGCTGAGACTGAGCCTGCCTTATCACGACCTGCGCATGCCGCCCGAGCTCAGTCGCGCCGACTACATCGTCAGTGCGAACGTCGGACGGACCCTGCAGGTCTGCCGGCAGGCCGTGCTCGACGCGCGTCGCGCGGTCATGTGGCTCGCGGAGCGCGGATACGAGCGGGTCGGCATCCTCGGGACGAGCCTCGGCTCATGCCTCTCGATGCTGACGGCGGCGCACGAACCGCTCGTCCGAGCTGCGGCGCTCAATCACGTGTCGCCGTTCTTCGCCGACGTGGTCTGGGACGGGCTGTCCACGCAGCACGTCCGGGCCGGCCTCGAGGGCCGCATCACGCTCGACGATCTGCGGCGGCTGTGGCTGCCGATCAGCCCGCACCCGCATCTCGCGCGCATGCGACGCACGCCCACGCTGCTCGTCTACGCCCGGTACGATCTCACCTTCCCGGTCGGCCTCTCGAAGCGCCTCGTCGCCGATTTCCGCGCGATGGACCTGCCGCACCAGGTCGTCATGCTGCCGTGCGGCCACTACAGCACCGGTGTGTCGCCGTTCAAGTGGCTGGACGGCTACGTGCTCACGAAGTTCCTGCACCGGATGTTGAAAGCCTGAAAAGGGCGCCGTGACCGCAGGTGCCTCGACCAGGTGACCCCGCGGCTGAAGCCTCGGGGCTACAGGTACTTCAGGAGGCCGCGCATGGCGTCATAGAGCGCGCCGGCGAGCGCCTTGACGAGCGGAGACACCTCCCCGTCCCTGACGGCATCGGCGACGGTCACCGGGTCAGTGAGGAGGAGCCAGATGGTGGCTGCGGCAAGCGTCGCTGCCACAACCGCCACGGCGCCGAAAACGCTGATGCTGAGACGGGCCAGTCCCACGATCGGAGTCCGCGTAGCGTCGAGGTTCGACCACAGTGGACGAACCCCGACCGCCGGAGGTTCGGTGCCGCTGCCTGACGTCGAAACGCGGCGCACCGCGCTCGGATCATACAACCGCCCGCGCCGGGACCGGTGACCAGAGCAACGACCAGTGACAAGCTACCAGAGGCCAGAGGCAACGACGAGTGACCAACTACCAGCGACCAGGAACCCGCATCCCAGTGACCAGCTACCAGCGACCACTACGCATCACATGACGTATTACTGCTCTGGAACCGTGAAGTTATCGAGGGCTTCGCAGGCAACTGGTCACTGGCATTTGTGAGCTAGTGGCTGGCGTTAGCTAGTCACGTCGTAGCTGGTCACCTCGTAGCTGGTCACTTGTAGCTGGAGTTAGCTGGTCACTGGTAGCTGGTCACTGGTCGCTGGATCGAAGCTGGCCGGCAGCTCCTCGGGCGGCCCCAGGCCGAGGGCGTCGAGGTCTCCGGTCCGACTCCGATCGCCGACAATCACGACCTGCAGGTCGCGAGTGGGCAGATACCGGCGTGCCACGTCCAGCACGTCGGCCTCGGTGACCCCGCGGACGGCGGCGACGAACCGGTCGAAATAGTCGTCGGGCAGGTCGTGGAGCACGAGCTGGCTGACCGCACGCGCGATCTGGTCAGCGGTCTCGAAGTTGCGCGGATAGCCGCGCGTGAGGGCCGCGTGTGCCCGGGTCAGCTCTGCCGGTGTGAGTCGGTCGAGGACCCGAGATCGCCGCGATCTCGGCGATCACGTCCGCCACGGCCTCCGCGGTCGCATCGCTCTGGACGCTGGCCTGGACGGCGAAGGGGCCGGCCTGCCGCCGGTAGTCGAACGACGAACGCGCGCCGTACGTGAACCCCTTCTCCTCACGGAGCTTCAGGTTGATCCGGCTGACGAACGCGCCGCCCAGCGCCGTGTTCAGGACCGTCAGCGCCGGGTAGTCGGGTGTCGAACGTGCGGCGGCGATCCGCCCGATCCTCAACTCGGACTGCGCCGCGCCGGCGCGGTGCACCAACGCAATGCTCGACCCGGTCGCGGACGGCGTTGGCTCGTCGGTCACGGTCGCACGGTTCGACGACGTCCCGGTCGCAGGCCACGCCCGCTCGACCAGCGCCACGACCTCGTCGTGCGAGATGTCGCCGACCGCGATCAGCGTCGGGCTCGAGGCGAGGAACACATCGTGATGGAACGCCCGGAGCTCGTCCACGGTCATGGCAGCGACGGCGGACTCCGATCCCAGCGACGTGTGGCCGTACGGATGCGACGCCGTACAGCCGCCAGGCGAAGCACCCGCTCTGCCACGGCTCCAGGGACGTCGCGGAGCTGGAGCAGGCGGCTGACGCGATTGTCGCGCACGCGCGCGACATCCGCCTCGTCGAACCTGCGGACGCTGGACGACGCCGGCGAGGATGGCGAGCGCGCGGTCGGCGAACCGTGCCAGCGTGACGATCGACACCGTCGTCGCGTCCACGCCCACTTCCGTGTCGAGCTGCGAGCCGATGCGGGCCAGCGCGTCGTGCAGCGTCAGCGCGTCGAGGTCGGTCGTGCCCTCGTCCAGCAGATCCGCCGTCAGCGCCGACAACCCATGCCGGTCCGGCGGGTCCGCCGCGCTGCCGGTCGGGAACAGGGCCGTGAGCGACAGCACGGGCACGTCCCGGTGCTCGACCGTCCAGACGCGGAACCCGTCGGCACGCGTGTGCTTGCGGATCGGCGGGAACCGGATCGACGCCTCGGGGCCGAGCGCCGGCAGCTTCGACCGATCGACGTTCACGAGACCTCCGCCTTCGACGAGCCGGCCAGCGCCAGCGACGCCCGGCCGGCGGGCACGACGCTCAGCGCGACCCGGCGATCGGCGGACAGGACGCGGGATGCATCGCGCAGATCCAGAGGGGTCAGGCGGCGGTACCTCGCGAGGTCCTCGGTGAAGTACCCGGGATCCGACCGCATGACGTTGTAGGCATTCAGCTGGTCGGACTTGCCGCTGAATCCCCCCACGGTCTGCAGCCGGTAGACGAAGTGCGCCTCGGCCTGGGCGAGGCCCGCGTGCCATCTCGTCGTCGGTCGGTCCGTCGCTGGACACCACGGCGATGGCTTCCGTGATCGCCTGGTCGATCTCGGCGAGGTCGTGGCCGGGTGCGGCGGTGGCCACGATCTGGAACAACCCCTCGAGCTCGCGCGACTGCTGGGCCGCCGAGACGTCGAGCGCGACGCGCCGCTCGTGCACGAGCGTGCGGTAGAGGCGCGAGGTCTTGCCGTTGGCGAGCACGTCGGCGACCAGATCGAGTGCTGCGTCGCCGGCGGCGAACAGCGCCGGCGAGCGCCACGCCAGATAGAGGCGGGGCAGCTCGACGCGATCCTCGAGGACCAGGCGCACCTCGCTCGTGAGCTCGCCGTCCGGCGGCACCACGACCGGATGAAGGTCGGGCCCGCGCGGCAAATCGCCGAAGTAGGCGCGCACCAGGTCGAGGGCTGCCGGGATGTCGATGTCCCCGGCCAGCGCCAGCGAGGCGTTGCCCGGATGGTAGTACCTGCGAGAAAAACCCGCGCACGTCAGCGAGCGATGCCGCCCGCAGGTCCGGCGTGAAACCGATCGTCGGCCAGTGATACGGATGGTCCGATGCATAAACGGCGGCGGACATCGCCATACCCGCCAGTCCGTACGGACGATTCTCGTAGTTCTGGCGCCGTTCGTTGATCACCACCTCGCGCTGAGTGTCGAACTTGGCCTGCGTCAGAGCCGGCAGCAGATACCCCATCCGGTCGGACTCGAGCCACAGGGCGAGCTCCAGCGCGCCGGTGGGCACCACCTCCCAGTAGTTCGTGCGATCCGCGTTGGTCGAGCCATTGAGCGAGGCCCCGGCCTCCTGGAGCGGCGGAAAGAACCCGTGGTCGTGATGCGCCGACCCCTCGAACATCAAGTGCTCGAACAGGTGCGCGAACCCGGTGAGTCCCGGCTGCTCGTTCTTCGACCCGACGTGGTACCAGAGATTGACGGCGACGATCGGCAGGTCGCGATCCTCGTGCAGGATGACGTCGAGCCCGTTGTCGAGTGTGACCTTGCTGTAGGCAATCTCCACGAATGACCCCTGCCTGCGGAGCAGCCGGGCGACACGCGCGACGCAGCCGGGCGGTGGTCAGCCCACCGGCGTCAACGGAATCGTCCGCTTGAAGCTCGCGATGGAGAGCTGGGCCGCCGTCTGCTCCGCCACGGACTGGAGCGCGCGCGCCGCGATCGAATCGGGTTCGGCGATCACGATCGGCACGCCCCGATCGCCGCCGACGCGCACCGGCTCGTACAGCGGCACGCGTCCGAGGAACGGCAGGTCGAGCTCGTCCGCCAGGCGCTCGCCCCCGCCCTTCCCGAACAAGTCGCTCTCGTGCTGGCAGCTCGGGCAGACGAAATGGCTCATGTTCTCGACCAGGCCCAGCGTCGGGATCCCGAGCTTCCGGTACATGAGCACGGCGCGGCGCGTGTCCGCGAGCGACACGGTCTGCGGCGTCGTGACCACGACCGCTCCCGACACCGGCACGGTCTGGCTCAGGCTGAGTGCGACGTCGCCCGTCCCGGGCGGCATGTCCACGATCAGGTAGTCGAGCTCGGGCCACCGCACCTCGCGGAAGAACTGCTGCACGATGCCGTGCAGCATCGGCCCCCGCCAGATGACCGGCGCGTCATCGTCGGCCAGAAACCCCATCGACACCACGTGGATCCCATACTTCGACGCCGGCGCGATCTTGTCGCCGTCGGCGCCGAGGCGGGTCTTCACCCCGAGCATGATCGGCACGTTGGGGCCGTAGATGTCGCCGTCGATCATCCCGACCCGTCCGCCGAGCCGGGCCAGAGCGACGGCCAGATTGACCGAGACCGTGGTCTTGCCGACACCGCCCTTTCCCGCGCCGACGGCGACGATGTTGCGGATGCCCGGGATCGGGGCCCGCCCGGCATCGGGAGCGCGGGCAGCTCTCACGCTCGCCGTCATCTCGACTTCGACGTCGATCACACCAGCAACGCCCCGCACCGCGGCAATCGCCTCGTCACGGAGCCGGTCCTTCACCGGGCATGCGGGTGTCGTCAGCTCGATGGCGAACGAGACGCGCCCGCCGTCGATGTGCAGCCGCTTGACGAAGCCCAGCGCCACGATGTCCTTGTGGAGATCTGGATCCTGGACCACGCGCAGCGCGTCGAGGACGGCGGCTTCCGAGACGGCAGACGGACCGGACGGCATGATCGTTAGTCTACAGCGAGCCGATCGGCTTCTCGGCCTGCTTCTCCGCGATATCGCCGAGATAAGGCAGCTTGAATCGATCGCCCTGGAACGCCTTGATCATGAGCAGGACCCACAGCACGAGGAGGCTGAGCGTCAGCGCCGCCCACAGCAGCAGCAGCACAATCCACCCGAGGAAGGGAATCACGAGGAGCACGCTGGCAATGATGCTGTAGACGAATCCAGAGCGCGAACACGGCCAGGCCGGTCACGATCGACTGCATCGCGTGGAAGCGGACGAACTGGCTCTCCTTTTCGATGGCGAAGAAGATGACCCCGGTGATGGGGCCGAGCAGATAGCTCAGCGCCGCAGCAATGTTGGACTCGAGGCCACTGCTCGACTTCTCGATCATGGGCGGTCCCTCCTTCGCGGGCTCATGTCGGACGAGTGCCCCATCATACTGGCTCCGGGTGGGTGCCTACGGACGGAGGGATGGTCGGACGGGCGGGCAGCGCGGCGTTGCCCGCGCTACCTCACGCCGAAGCGTTCGCGCGTGGACTGCCGGAGCAGGACCCAGAGAGCGTAGCCGCCCAGCGCGGTTCCGAACGGCGGGACGAACACGTCGATTGCGGCGAGCGCGAGGCCGACCGGTCGTGCCCAGGGATGTCGGAGGCGGAGGCCGCGGCCGGTGACGGTGCTGGCGGCCGCGAACGCGATGAGCGCGACGCCCAGGCCGGTGAAGAGCACCGTGGCCACCTGGCCCGGCAGCGGCGGCGCTTCACCGGTCGCGCCGAGCACCGCCGCCGCCGCGGCAAGCGGCAGCAGCGCGAGGCCGGCCAGCCCTGCGAGCGCACCCGAGACGATGTAGAGCAGTCCCAGAAGATCGACGTGGCGGTCCACCATTACCCGACCGACACCAGGACCAGGATCTCCGTTGGCACCGATCGGCGCGGCCCGAGCGTCAGGCGCAGGCGCGCGCCGTCGCGGATCCCCGGCGGCAGCGCCACCGGAACGGCGCGCTCTTCGAGTGCGTCACCCAGCCCGCCGCACGGCGCGCAGGGCTCGCTCCACGTTTCGCCGCGGCCGCCGCAGGCGGCGCACGTGCGCCGCAGCGGCACGGTGACGATCACTTCACAGCCACGACTGGCGTCGGCGGGCGACACTCGGACGTGCGCTTCGGCGCGACGCTCGACCGCGGCCGCTCCCCCGAAGGCCTCACGCATGCGCGCGACCGCGCCGGCGAGCGACGGAAAGTCGATCGCCACTTCGTCCGAGAAACAGACGCGCGCCACGTCGGCGGGAAACGCCGCGTCGTGACCGAGCCGCGCGACATCGTGAGGCATATCGATGCTGTCTGCCCTCGGGCGCCTACGATAGAAACGCGCCACACCCTTGTCAAGGACACTGCATTCCCGTGCCGATGATCCAGGGGAGGCTGTCGTCGTGCGTGCGCCCGTCGGCCGCACGCCGCCGCCTGCTGATCGAACCGGATCGATGCGCGAGCGCGTCCGGGTAATCGACCCGGATCGGCGAATCTTGACGAAAGAGTGCCAGATGTGTCCGGAGTTGATGCGGGTCTTCGCGTCGGAGCGCGAGGAGAAAATCCCGGGCACCGCTCAGGTGGTCAGACGCGTCAACCGTGAATGGCGCCGCCCGGAATGCGACGATTTCGAGAATGTGGAAGACGAACTCGACGGCGCCTCGAATTGATCCAGAAGGCGCCTGTCTCCCCCTGCCTCGAGAACGGGCGCGGGCCCGGGTTCCCATCCCCGACCCACCCGTCCCGCCTGCGCAACAGGGCGCACGGTGATTCAGCTCGCGCCGAGCGTCAGCAGGATTTCCCGCCGCAGCGGGCGATCCATCTGCTCGAAATTGAGCGCCGTCTCACACTCGTCGCACAGGACCTCGACGACCTTCGGCCGGTCCTCGTCCTGGACATCGACGCGCGCGTCCTCCAGACGCAGCACGTGGACCTGCAGCGTTTTCACCTGAAAGCTTTTTCCGTTCCCACAATTCGGGCAGGTCAAGGACATCCCGGGACGGTCTCCAGCCGTCTTCTGCGGCCGCAGTAAGGCGGCAAGTTCGGCTGATTGTATGGGATGGCCCAGATCGACGCAATTACGAAGCAGACGAAGTGCGCCTGCGAAGCAGAAAAAGTGCGCCCGCGGACGAGGTCGTGCCTACTCGTCCGAGTCGTCCAGTTCAGCCGGTTCACCGAAATGGATCACTTGTCCGGCGCGATGGCCGGCGAAGACGCAGTGCGGGCCCTTGGCTTCGAGCGAAATCAGGGTGACGTCCCAGACGCGGGCGCGGTAAGCCACCGCGACACAGCCGCACGGCAACCCCTCGAGCGCCTCGAACTCGAAGCTAGTCTTGGACCTCGTCCGTCGAGCGGGTGTAGCCGCGGTCATCATGGCGGTTCTCCCTGGTTTCTCTCTGCTCGCTCCCGCAAGCCCCCGTTGAATCTCCCGAGAGCTCCCTATGCAAATCCAACTCCAGACGCGGTTGCCGGCGGCAGCCCAGCGGTGAGCACTGCCTGAGGCTGCCGGCTGCGCGCACGGCCAGCTTCCGGTCCGCTCTCCTGTATATCGGCGGCGGCGCGTTCCGGTGCAGCGGCCGTTATCTGGTCAACGCCGGCCGGCCCCGCCGCGAACGCCACCACGACAGGTCTGAAGCCCTGTCCCACCTCAGCGATCCTGTCTTGATCTACGGCTGCAACAGAATTCCGGTTGCATCGACGCCGGGCGACAGCGCGCGCACAGCCCGCACATACGCCTCGAGCTGTGCCGTGTGACCAGGCTCTGCAGGGCCTGTCTTGATTTCGACCACGACCAGCGACCCGTCAGCACGCCTCAGCAGGCAGTCGATCGTGCCCCGCAAGATGGCCTCACCTTCGCGTACGGAAAACGGAACCTCGAATTCCGCGTGCGCGTCGCGGAAGATGTCGATGACGTCGGGCCGGCGCGCCAGTCCGCCAGTAGAGGGCGGCCGCGCGCTCGACAACCGCGTGCTCGTCGCGCAGCACCACGCGCTCCTCGTCGCTGAGGAGCGTGTGCGCCAGGGAGTGCAGCTCATCGCCGACGCCGGTGCCCGGCGGACAACGGTGCATGAGCCGATGGACGATACGGCCGACAATCCGCCCCTCGCTCGTGCCGTCGCGCAGACTATTCGAACGACGATGATGCCGTGACGGCGCTCGTGAGCGCGAGCCGCGCCATCGCGGTGGAAGCGGCGGTCGCATCAAGCGTCTCCTCCCCGTCGCCCGGGTCACCCGTGGCCTCGACCGCGACAGGTGGTGGCGTCCCCGCTGTCGCCCGTGGCTCGAGCGACGAGACGCGCCACACGTGCACGCCGCTCCGGCCCGTCCATGAAAGATGCGCACCGTCGCTGGCCGGGCCAGCTGAAGCGAGGAGCGACTGGAGGGTTGGCGGCAGGATCGCGCCGAGACTGCCGGTCCCGGGCTTGAACGCGCCGTCCTTCAGGACCGAGGACAGATACAAGTTGTCGCGCGCCCGCGTCAGGCCCACGTAGAGCAGGCGCTTGGTTTCCTCACGCTCGACGACCGGCTCGATCGCGTCAGCCTCGGAGAGGAACGCATCGATCGAGACCGACGCCTCGGGATTGGTCGCATCGAAGCGGACGCGGATCGGATGCCGACGCTGCGCGACGCCGCGCGCGAGATTGACGAGGAAGACGATGGGAAACTCGAGTCCCTTCGAGGCATGGACGGTCATCAGGCTGACCGCGTCAATCGCTTCGAGGACGGCGTTGGCTTCGTCGCCGATCGCCAGCCGGTCGATGTGCGAGGCGATGCGATCGAGGGTGGCGTAGCCGCGGTTCTCGATCCGCCGGACGAGCGTCCGGAACTTCTTGACGTTCTCGCGTGCCTGCCGGGCGCGCGCGCCAGCGAGCTCGCGGACATACGCGCAGGACGCCAGCGCGTGGTCCAGAAGCTCGGACGGGAGGAGCCGGTCCACGCGCGAGAGCCAGTCGGCGACGGCCAGCCGCGTGGCATCCAGCACGTCGCGATCCTCGGACGACAACCGGTCGCGCGCGGCGGGGGGCGCGTCGGCGACGAGCGCCGCCGCGAGATCGGGCCCGAGCCGTGCCAGCGCTTCGTCGGACAGGCGCACGACGCGTGACCGCAACAGGGCGGCCGTCCGCAGGTTCGAGTGGGGCACGGCCAGGAACCGGACGAGCGCGACCAGATCCTTGATCTCGTCGGCATCGAAGAATCCCAGTCCCTTGTAGACGTGCGTTGGAATCCCCTCGCGCTCCAGCGCCCGCTCGAACTCGCGGTGCGAATCCCGTGAGCGGAACAGGATGGCGATGTCCGCGGGTGTCGCTGGACGCGCCACGCCCGTCTCCCGATCGCGGACCGTCACTGTGTCGAGCAGCCGCGCGATTTCGGCGGCGACCCGGCCGGCGACGAGGCCGATCTCCTCGGCGACCACGAGCCCGAGCGGCGTCGGACCGCTGGCGGCGCCCGGGTCAATCGGAAAGCGGTCGGCATCGGCAAAGCTGAAGGCATCGGCCCGCGCCGACGGGATTGCGACCTGCTCGCAGATGTCGTTGATGGCGGCCAGCAGCGCCGGTTGCGCCCGGAAACTGCGCGAGATGACACGGCGGCCCCCGCCGTCCGGCCGAAGCCGCGCAATCGTGCCGGCCGCCTCGTCGAGCAGCGTCACGTCGGCATCCCGAAAGCGATAGATCGACTGCTTGCGGTCCCCGACGATGAAGAGGCTCGGGAGGAGCGGGGCCTCGTGCACCAGCCCGACGCCCTCGCCCCACGACTCGACGAGCAGGGCCACCAGCTCCCACTGCAGGCGGCTGGTGTCCTGGAACTCGTCCACCAGCACATGGTGATAGCGCGCCTCGAGCCTGTAGCGGCTCTGCGAGAACTCGTCCATCTGCCGCAGCAGATCGACCGCCCGGGCGATCAGCTCGGGAAAGTCCACGACGTCGCGCTCGGCGAGGATGCGCCGGTAGCGATCCGTGGTGACCGCGAACAGGCGGCTGACGCCACGCGCGAGGATCACGTTGACGTCGCGTGACCAGGCGGCCAGCGCCTCGCCGACCGCCGGCGCGGCCTTGGCCAGCGCCTGGCCGTGGCGCCGCCAGGCGGCATCGGACAGCGCGTCGCCGGCACGGTAGCCGTGCGGTCGCGATCGGGGCTTGCCCTCCTGCGTCAGGAAGTAGCTGCGGAGCGCATCGGTGATCGCCGACAGCGCCTCGGGCGTCGTCACCTCGTCGCGGTCGAGAGCGCGAAGGTCCGCGGCGATCACCTGAAAGCGCGCATCCTGCACCGGCCCGTCGGCCAGGAATCGCGCCAGCCCGCCGGGCGCCGACCGGACCGCGTCGCGCAGCTGCGCAGCGGCTCGCCGGGTGGCGGTCGCGACATCCAGATGCGCGGGCGCGTGGTGCAAGTAGCGGGCGAGCCCCGCCGGCACGACCAGGCGCCGGTCGAGCAGGTGCGCCAGCCCGTCGCGCAGGCGATGCGGGGCGAGCCGCGCCAGCACCAGCGCCACGTTCTCGTCCTCGCGCGCGAGACCGCGCGCCATCCGCAGCGACTCGTCGAGCGCCGCATCCACCAGCCGCGCCGTCTCCGTCTCGTCCGCGATGCGAAAGCCTGGGTCGAGGCCGGCCTCGAGCGGAAACTCGCGCAGCAGCGAGAAGCAGAACGCATCGATCGTGCTGATGGCGACCTCGCCAATCCGGTCGCGGAGCCGGAGCCATCGGGCCCGGCCGTCCTCGCTGTGCGCGGCGCCGTCGCGCAATGCGGCGATGATCCGCTCCCGCATCTCCGCCGCGGCCTTGCGCGTGAAGGTCATCGCCAGGATGTTCGACGGGTCCACGCCGGCAGCCAGCAGGTTCAAGTACCGCTGCACCAGCACCGTCGTCTTGCCGGTCCCGGCCGACGCCTCGAGCACGACGTTCCGGCGCGGATCCGTGGCGAACGCACGGGCCGCCTGGTCGCGATCGATGGAAGCGTTGGAGGGCATGGGTGGTCTTCAGTCTTCGGTCTTCAGTTTTCAGTCAGGGCTACGGACTACAGGCTACTGGCTACGGGGCTTGTAAAGAATTCTGCCGGGCCCGTAGCCTGCAGCCCGTAGCCCGTAGCCGGGACGCGCCGTTTGGTCTTCGGTCTTCGGTCTTCAGTCTTCGGTTTCGTTTTGGTCTTTGGTCGTTGGTCTTTGGTCGTTGGTCGTTGGTCGTTGGTCTTTGGTCTTTGGTCGTTGGTCTTTGGTCCGGTCTTCAGTCTTCAGTCTTCAGTCCCGGTCGGCACGGCTGAAGCCCCGCCCTACCGATTTTGCCGCGGCCTCACCGGTAGGCCGGACCTTCAGGTCCGGCGGGCATTTGAAGCTCCCTTTGGTCTTGGTAGTTGGTGGTTGGTGCCTACAGGTCTTCAACGTAATCCTTGCGGCACACGGCGGCGAAGCCGCAGAACGTGCAGAGATGCGGTTCCTCGGGATCGACCGGGAACGAGCCGCGCTCGATCGCATCCACGGTGTCCAGGAGCGCGGACGCCGCCCCTGCGAGCACGGCATCGCGATTCTCGGCCGTGAGGACCGGGGCGTACGGCTCCTCGCGGCCGAAGGCGAGGTAGCCGCCCTCGGTGACACGCCAGGTGCGCCCGGCGTGACCGTAGAGGTGCTGCTCCGCGCACAGGGCATACACGGGGACCTGCATCGCGCGTTTCGCCGCGCTCGCCTTCCCGGTCTTGTAGTCGATCAGGCGCAGCGTACCGTCGGCGAGGAGGTCGATCCGATCGGCCGTGCCGCGCAGCCGAATCGTCCGTTCGCCGCCGGCGCTCTGGATGACGCGGTCGCCGGACAGGGAGACTTCGAGCAGTCGTTCGACGATCGGCAGCGGTCGGCCGGCCTCGAAGCGAAACACCCGCTCGCCCACGCCAGAGCCTGCCGCCGATCCGACGAGCCGCGCGCGCTCGATCGCGCGTTCCGAGTCGGGCAGCCGCTCGAGCCGCTCATCGACGACCTCGGTGAAGAGGTGCCGCGCCGCCTCGAGCTCCGCCAGGCCAATCGTGCCCCTGCCGGCCGCACTCCAGCGCGCGAAGAACGCGTGGAACACGTCGTGGACGAACGCTCCGCGCTCGAGCGGCGTCAGGCCGGGGCGGTCCTCACGCTCCTCGTCGAGCCGCAGGACGTGGGCCGCGAAATACTTGAACGGACATTCGCGGTACCGATCGATTGCCGTGACCGGGTAGGCCGCCGCGGGCAGCGGCCCGACATCGCCCAGTTCTTCGCGCGCCGGCCGCTCACGAATGCGGGCCCACTCCTGGCGCATCGGCTCGAGCGCCGCATCCACGGGCCGCAGTGCCAGGCTGACACGGCTGATGCCGGCGTGCAGCGTCACGGACGTGGTCGGGGACGCCCGTTCGAGGTCCTCGAGGAACGCGGACGGACGCACCATCGCATCGTCTTCGAGGAGGATGGTGGAAAGCGCGATCGTCCGAAGCGGCAGCTGAAGGAGGTCGTCGAAGGCCGCGCGCGCAGCGGTTCGCCGATCGGCGTCGGCCGGCCAGCCAAGCTCGCGAAGCAGCCGGCCGGGATAGAAGATCGAGCGCGCGCTGGGCTCGGGCCAGTCGGTCTCTGTGAGCCCGACCAGAGTGGCGTCCTGATAGCGACCGTATGGCGCGGCCAGCGCGTCGACCAGCTGAACGATCCCCGGTCCGACGCGCGGGTTGAACGTGTGCTCCTCGATCAACCCGCGCACCAGCGCCGCCAGGTCTGCAAAGGGCCGCGGCTGGTCGCCGTGCCGGACGAAGGCCCGGCCAAGATCGCCCAGGAGGCCGAAGATGGCCGACCGCGCCCGCACATGTCGCGGGCGCAAATCGGCATCATCCGGCTCGCGATCGTGCGCACGGAGGAAAGCGGCGAGCACGGCGAGCTGCAGGGAGGGTGGCGCGCCCTCGTCGAGCGCGGCGAGCCGATCGGCGGCATCGACGAGGGCGGCGACAGCGGGCAGTGCGCGGCGCCGGCGGCCTCGTGCGTGATCGGCGCGCGACCGGGGAGCGACCGCCTGGTCTCCGGACGTCGCCTCTTCGATCCAGCGTGCGTTCAGCTCGCGCAGGCGATCGCGCCCACCGAGATAGAAGGCGTCGGCCAGCTCGCGATCGGCGGCCGCGATGGCCGCGCCAGGCAGCGGCCCCTCGCCGCCGAGGCGGAACTGCGGCGCGCGCAGCAGCGCGATGCCTGCGGTTCGCGCACAGGCGGTCGTCACATAGGTCAGTACCAGATCCACCGCGGCGGCATAGGGCTCCGACGCGAGAGGCAACGCGTCGAGCGCCTGCCACGAGACACCCGACGCGCCGAACACCTGTCGCGCCAGCGCGAGATACGGCAGCGGACGCTGATAGACGACGGCCGCTCGCGCGCCTGGTGACGGCGGCCTCGCGCGGACACGCGACGCGACATCGGCGAGCTCGTCCTCTCGATCGCGGCTCAGGAAACAGCGCGACCCGTCGGGTTCCGGGACGGCAAGCGCCGGCGTGACGCTTCCCTGCCCGCCGAGCGCGATCACCTCGATCTCCGGCAGCGTGTCGAGCAGGCGGGCCATGTAGCCCGTCGCCAGCATGGCTTCGCTGGCGACGATGGTCATCGACTCGAGACCGGCGATGCGCGTGAGCAGATCGTAGTCGGCGGGCCAGAGTCCGTGCGCGGATGCCGAGCGGTCGGGCACGGTGACGACCAGGTGTCTGAGCGGCCGTGCGGCTGGTGCGGTCAGCAGACGCTGCCGCAGCCCGTGCTCGTCGAGCACGTCCGACGCCGCGAGCATCGCCTCGTAGGTCCGGAAGGCCGCGGCAAGGAAGGTGGTCTGCTGGAGCAGCCGCTTCGCGCCCCGATCGATCGCGGCGCCCGATGCCAGCGGCTCCCCCACGAGGCGTTCGAAGTCCTCGATCGATCGACGCTCGCGTCCGAGCGCGTCGAGAAAGCCGAGCATCTCGGCGAGCAGGGCCGGCCGCACGACGAATGGCGGCCGCGCCCCGGCCGCGGCACTGGCCGCGGCGGCGCGCTCCATGATGACGTCGCGTTCGATGCCGCTGGCCAGCGCGACCGGCTCGGGCAGGCGCGTGCGCAGCAGCTCGTACAGACCGCTTCGGGTGACGAGGTGCGGCAGAACGAAGGCTCGCGGCGCCCCGCCAGCGTCGGCGCCTCGTCCCGAGGGCGGTGTTTCGACGAGCCAGGACAGGCCCAGCGTCTCGCGGTCGGCGGACGCCGGTGCCCACCGCTCCACG
Source organism: Vicinamibacterales bacterium (assembly GCA_963834365.1). Lineage (GTDB taxonomy): Bacteria > Acidobacteriota > Vicinamibacteria > Vicinamibacterales > Vicinamibacteraceae > CAWJAP01. The sequence continues at coordinate 436,380 of CAWIBS010000035.1, forward strand.
AGCACCAGGTCTTCGAGCGTCTGCCGCAACTCGCCGGCAGCGCCGATCGTCGGCACGAGGATGGCGGTGTCGCGGATCGCATCAGCGGGGCCACCGAGGCCCGCCATCGCAATCGCGTGCTGGAAGCGCTGGAGGTTCGGGACGCGGACGAGACGAGTCTGTCGAGGAGTGACCACAGCTACGAGCGACACAACGACCAACGACCAACTATGACTTGGGATCGGTGACGGGAGCTGATAGCTGTCCCCAGTCGCTGGTGACTGGTCATTGTCGGCTTTTCGAGCAGACCCGCGATATCGGCCCGGGCCCGCTCGAGGAGCAGCAGGGCGCCGGCGGCCGCAGCCGATGCGTCCCAGGCGAGACGCATATCGTTGCCGGCAATGGCGCGCTGACGGTAGCGCGCGGCCGTCTCGGCGAGCTGGAGCGCACTCGTCAGCGACGCGTGTGCGGCCTTCGCCTCGTCGGGCACCGGGAGCAGCCGGAGAGCCGACCGGTGACGACCGAGCAGCGTGACGAACGTCGAGAGCCGCTCGGCGGCGGGGCCTGCCAGTGCCTTGATATCGGCGAGCGCCGGACGGCCGCGCTCGAGGACCGTCACGAACGGCGTCACGGCCTCACGGAACTGGCGAACCGCAGGCAACCGGGCGGCAAAGCGGTCGCGCGCGAGAGTCATGCGCCGTGCGGCATCGAGCTGCTGGTCGATTGCCGCGAGCAGCGATTCCAGCTCTCCGGGCCGCTTGCTGCCGAGCGCGCGGTCGCGCTGGACGACGCGGCTGCGCAGACGCACCAGGGCCCGCACGTCGCCCACCATGGCGGGCCGGTCGATCGCTTTCATCGTCCGGGCGGTCAGCGCCGCGTAGGACCGGTCCACTCTCCGCTCGACCTCGAGCGCCTTCATGGCCCGCGCGCGCGTGACCGATACCCAGGCGGCCGGGAGCGCTCCGGCGTGCTCGCGCAGCGACTCCCCGACGGCGCGCAGGAGCATCGTGCGCTCCGCGGCGCTGGCCGCGAGATCGGAGAGTCGTAGGGCGTGGTCAATCGATTCCTGCAGCGTTGGTCGCGGCAGCACGGGCTCGACGGGTGGCGGGAGCGTGTTGGCGACAAAGCTCACGTCGAAGCTGGTCCTTCCGGCCGCCGCCCGAAGCCCGGCCACCACCTCGTCGAGGAGGGAGAGCGTCTGCCGCACCTCGTCGGCACGGTAGTTGTAGTGCCGGCGCGGCCACTCGGCCAGGGTCCGCCGCGCCCGCTCGGCCAGCTCGAGCTGCGCCGCCGCGCCCGGCGTAATCGTGATGTCACTCAAGGTGCGCGCGACCATCCCGCTCATCGCCGCAAAGTCGGCGTCCCCGCGGGAGCTCGCATATTGTGCAGCCCGCACGGACTCGGTGTGGCGGTTGGTCCGCTCCCAGTTCACACGTGCAGCCGGCAGACTGCCGAGGATCTCGCGCGTCGCGGAGATCGGCAGCGTGAACACGACGCGGTCCCCGACCCGCGCAAACTCCCCGAGCGTCGCGATGGCCGTCCCGTCGAGGAGGAACAGCTGGAAGACGGACGGCTCGGCCAGGGCCGGTGCCGATCCCGTCCGCTCGGAGCCGTGGCCCGCCGCCAAAGCCTCCGCGACGACCTGGGCGGCGGCCGCCGCCGGCACCGCCGTGAGCAGGGCCGCCATCGCACACGCGGGCGCCGCTCGAAGTCTGTTCCCCACCATCGACAGATTACACTCGGGCGGACCGTTGCGGCAGGGTCCCGAATTCCGGGCGCGGCGGCCTCCAGCCGAGCGGGCGTCCTGCCGACTTGTGGAAAACGTGTGGACGAACCGTTGAAGCGCTGTTGACGTGACGTGCACGCACAAATAAATTCTGCCGGCAGCGGCCAACATTTCTGCGTTGACGCGATGTGGATGAAGCTTCGTCCGTTTGTTCGCTTGATTGGTGGTGACGGATCGCTAGAATACCGACTTCGTTTCTGCGCAGGTGCACGCTGCCTTGACCACCACCGCCCGACGCCTCGTCCACCATGTCAACGGGCGCGACTATCGCATCGAAGTCACGCAACTCGGCTCCGAGCGATGGCGCGCGCAGGTTCTCAACGCATACGGTGGTCCGACGGCGCTCATGCCGTTCTATGACGTGACGCTGGACGATGCCGTGGAGCGCGTGACGGCGTGGCTCTTGCTCGCGCACCGGGGCGCCACGACCACATGACGACCGCGGCCGGGCGCGCCGGCCGCGCCCGGTGCTTGCCGGGAGGACTCCTCCCCTTCGTGTTCGCGATCGCCGGCGCCGTCGCCACGCTCGCGGAAACACCGGCCAGCACCCGGGCCGCACAGGTCAACCGCCCCACGACCGCGACGCGCACGCGAGCGCGCGCATCCGGGTCGTGGCGACGGGCGGGACGATCGCCAACCGGGCCAGCGGCCGCTTGACCGCCGACGAGCTCGTGCGGCTCGTGCCGCAACTCGCCGACGTCGCGCGGGTCGAAACCGAGCAGTTCGCGAACCTGGCGAGCGGCGAGCTCACGCTCGACCAGTGGCTCACGCTCGCGCGACGTCTCAACGAGATCGCGCGGACCGACACGGCGCTCTCCGGCATCGTCGTCACGTCCGGCACCGACACGCTCGAAGAGCTCGCCTACTTTCTTCATCTCACCGTCCGCACGGATCGTCCGCTGGTCATCGTCGGCGCGATGCGGCGCGCCGACGTGCCGGGGTACGAGGGCGGCGCCAACCTGCTCGCCGCGGTCCGCGTCGCGGCCGACCCGCAGTCGCAGCAGCGCGGCGCGCTCGTGGTGTTGAACGACGAGATTCATGCGGCGCGGGACGTCGTGAAGACCGACGCGCAACGCCTGCAGACGTTCCAGTCGCCGGGGTCTGGCCCGCTGGGCGTCGTCGATGCCGACCGTATCATCTACTACCGTCAGACGACGACCCGGCACACGGCACGAAGCGAGTTCGACGTGGCGCTGATTGGCGAGCTCCCCCGGGTGGACGTGATCATGACCTATCAGGGCGCACCGGGTGACTTGATTCGTGCGGCGGTGGACGCCGGCGCGCGCGGCCTGGTGCTGGCGACCGCGGCGGGCGCGACCAGCGGCACCCAATCGGACGGCCTGCGGCACGCGCTCGACCGGAAGGTCGCGGTCGTGGTCGCGACGCGAACGATCAGCGGCCGCATCCCGGGCAGCCGGCCGGCGGCGAATTCTTCCCAGCCGCCGAACACCAGCTTCCGCGGGACGCTGGCGGCGGAAGACCTCGCGCCGATCAAGGCCCGCATTCTCCTCATGCTCGCCCTGACGCGCACATCCGATCTCGCCGATATCCGCCGGATGTTCGAGGAGTACTAGGCGGCTGGAGCGGCTAGGGCGGCTGGAGCGGCTGGGGGAGGGGCCGGAGCGGCTGGGTTCTTCACGCCGCCTCAACATCCGGCGGCATCGATCGCGAGCAGAAGGGCCGGCGGTGTGCCCAGGCCGGCAAGTTCCACGAGCTCGTAGGCGGCTCTGTCCGATCCCCGCGCGCGAAAGAGCCAGACCACCCGCTCGCCCACGCGAATCGCGGCCAGCGGTTCCCGCGCCATCGACATCCGTCCCCGGTCGTCGTCCACGTCCACTTCGGCGTCGGCGGTCTCGCGGCCGGCGCTCATTTGCAGCCAGACATGTCCCGACATGACGAGCGCGCCACCGTACGACTTGCGGCCTTCGAAGTAGTAGGTCTTGCTGGGCGCCTGGGCCACCCCGAGCCGGGTGATGCGCGTCCACGTCACCGGCACCTGCCGCCTGGCGGCGTACGCCGGCGGCTTCGCCGGCAAGCCGTCGGATTCGCGGCCGAGCGTGTCGTCTTCGGCCCGGTGAAACGGGCTCGCGGCCTTCTCCACAATCGTCTGCCCGAGGGCGGAACCGGGCTCGACGTTGATCAGCGCTTCGGCCCGAACGGCGTCACTGGTCATGGCGATGCCGACGATCCGAGTGCGATCGACGCGCGCCGCCCGAAGCGAGGCCATCGCGACGTTGGTGCCGAGTCCGATGCCGAGCGGGCAACCGGCATCGAGGCTCGAAACATTCGAGACGCCAATCTGGACCGCCTCTCGGGTCGCGAACGGCGAGCCCGCCGACTCGTCGATGTCGAACGCCCAGAGGTGCCAGGCGGTCGGCAGCGCGTCGAGTCCGCCAAGCCAGTCGCGAGGAATCTCACGCAGGGTGGCGGGACGTTTCGCGCCGTCCTTCAACACGCCCCACATGGACGTCCAGACCGTCCCGTCGTAACGCGCGACCGGGATCAGCACGCCATCGGCGCGAAGGACGGCCACGGCGAAGGGCTCGGGGGCTGCGAGCGACTGGCGGGCCCCGGCCGCGACGAACACGAGCAGCGCCGCCAGACATCCCCGCATCACGTGCATGCGGCCGCAGTCTACCTACGACCCGGCGCGCGCGACAATCGGTCCCCGAGTGACCAGTCCGATCGTCAGGCCGACGACGAACACGACCGTCGCGCCGACCACGTTGTGCCAGAGGAACGAGATGTCGGGCCGGCCGAAGGCGACGGCCGCCACGGCGCTCATGCCGGCGATCAGCCCGACGAAGGCGCCGGTGCCCGTGGCCCGGCGCGTCGAAGAGCGCCAGCATGAACACGCCGAGGATCGAGCCGTAGAAGAACGAGCCGAACCGGTTGACCACCTCGATGAGCGATCCGAGGCTGCTCGCGTACACCGCGACCACGCAGGCGAACAGCCCCCAGACCGCCGTCGCCACCTTCGACACCCGCAGCACCTGCGCGTCGGACGCCGCTGGACGGAGATGGCGCTTGTAGAAGTCGATCACGGTCGCCGTCGCCAGCGAGTTCAGCTCGGCGGCAATGGTGTCGGTCGCCGCCGTGATGATGGCGACGATCCACAGGCCGACGAGCCCGATCGGCAGCGCCGTCATGATGAAGGTCGGGAACACGTAGTTCACGTCGGCATAGCGCGCGTCGCCGGTCGCCTGCCTGACGAGGTCGGTGGCCCGCTGCTGCACCGCCTTCATCGCCGCATCGTCCGCGCCGGAACGCCGCTTCGGCACGCGCGAGCGTCGCCGGGTCGCCCGCGCCGTCGGCGCCGGCCAGCGCCTCGGCCGAGCGCCGCCGGGCGTCGAACGCCGCGGCTGAACTGCTGCTCGAGCGCGCGGTACTCGGGCGCGAGCGCGCTCGCGCGCACCGCGCGTTCGTGCACCGGGTTGAACAGCATCGGCGGCGGATGGAAGACGTAGAAGACGAACGTCAGGATGCCGACCACCAGCACGAGCACCTGCAGCGGGATCTTCCAGTAGGCGCTCATGAGCAGCGACGACGCGGCCTTCGTCGACCGATCGCGCCGTCAGGTAGCGCTGGACCTGGCTCTGGTCGCAGCCGAAATACGACAGCATCAGGAACAGCCCGCCGATCAGCCCCGACCAGAGCGTGTAGGTCTCGGTCAGCGTCGAATCGACGTTGAACGCCTGCGAGCCGCCCGGTCGCGCCGGCCAGGCGCAGCGCGTCGCCGACGCTCGGTGCCGTCCGGCAGCTCGACGACGAGCACGACCACGGCGGCGAGCAGGACGAATACCGTCAGTCCCATCACCTTCACGTCGGTCCAGGTCACGGCCTGCACGCCGCCGAGCATCGTGTAGACGACGGCGGGCAGGCAGATGGCGAGCGAGGTGAGCGTCACGTCCCAGCCGAGGATGACCGAGAGCACCACCGCCGGCGCGGCGACGACCGCGCCGCACCGACAGGCCGCGCGACAGCAGGAACAGCAGGCTCGTCAGCGTGCGCGTCTTCGAGATCGAAGCGGCGTTCCAGGTACTCGTACGCGGTGAAGACCCGCGCCCGATAGAAGAACGGCACGACGGTCATCGACAGGATGATCATCGCGAGCGGCAGCCCGTAATAGAACTGGATGAAGCGGAGGCCGTCGTTGTAGCCCTGGCCGGTCGTGCCGACGAGCGTAATGGCGCTGAGCTGCGTGGCCATCACCGACAGTCCGACGGCCCACCAGGGCAGGCTGCGGTTGGCGAGGAAGTACGACTCGGTGGTGCGCTCGAGGCGCATCCGCTTGACGCCGTCGAAGACCAGCCAGGCCATCCACGCGACGACAATCGCCCAGTCGACGAGATGCACGGCGCGAGTCTGTGCGATGTTCGAGTCCCACTGCAACTCGCCGGCGCCCGCGCGAGACTGGTCCGGCTGAAGCCGGACACTACGTCGGAGTTGAGATGTCGTAGTGTCCGGCTTCAGCCGGACCCGGCAGGCCGAGCTCGCCGCGTCGCTACCGCACGCGTCCGCGCGCGGCGACCTTCCACGTGCCCTCGACGCGTCGCCGCGGCCGTAGGCGATCTCGTCGTGCATGTTGACGGTGGCGCAGACGTGGCTGGGGATCGACCCAGACCTTCTCGCCGATGCGCGCCGGCGTGTCGATCTTCACGTAGCCGTGCTCCTCGTTCATCTTGTGCATCGTCCATCCGGGCCGCTCCGGAAAGAGGCCGAAGGTGCCCGACGCCGACGGTGGCGTCGCTGGAGAAGGTCTTGCTGCCGCCGTCGACCAGGCACTGGCCCGGGACCGCGGTGCTGACCACGGTGACCAGCACGCGCAGCGCGCACGTCCTCGACGGTGGCCAGGCCGTTGGCCACGCAGCTCGCGTCGTTGAACACGTAGGTGCCCGGACGGATCTCCGTGGTGGCGGGGATGAGCGGCGTCTTGCGACGCGCCCGGGGTCGAGCCGCCCGACACGATCGGCACCTCGAAGCCCGGCGGCCTTGAGCGCGGCGATGTGCTCGTCGACGCGCGTGCGGGCCTTGCGGAAGCCGTCCTCGTCGAGCCACGACGGCCAGTAGAAGAGGCCGCGGAACTCGCTGCAGGCCCGGGCGATCGCGACCGCCTGCTCGGGCGTGGCGACGCCGCAGCGGCCGGCGCCGACGTCCACCTCGACCATCGCGCCCATGCCGGGCAGGCCGCGCGCGGCCTCGACCGAGTCGACGACGACGGTGACCCGCCGGTTCTTGGCCAGCGCCCGCAGCCGCGGCAGCTTCTCCGCCATGATCGGGTAGGCGACGAGCACGTCGTCGCCCGGCAGCACCTCGGCCTCGCCGATCTTGGCCACGGTGATGCCGACCGCGCCCGCCTCGAGCTGCATGCGGGCGATCTCGGGGATCTTGTGCGTCTTGGTGTGGGGCCGCAGCCGCACGCCCCAGCGCCGGCTCTGCTCCTGCATGTTCGCGATGTTGCGCTCGAGCACGTCGAGGTCGACGTAGACGGCGGGCGTGTCGAGGTCGAATGCGCTCATGCCCACGGGCACAGTCTGACAGCCGCGGCAGGACGCGACAAGGCGGAGGTCCGCTATGCCGTGAACCCGTGCTGACGCCGATGAACCGGCCCGTCGAAGTTCTGCGTCGACTTGAACTGCTCGAAGCGGCCATCGGTGGCGAACGGCTTCACGCGTTCGACGATCGCGGCCTGCTCGCTCGCCGACATCGGCTGGAAGTCCCTCGCCATTGCCACGTTGGCGGTCAGATGCTCCATCGACGTCATGCCGACGACCTGAGAGGCGATCGGCAGGCTCAGCGCATACCGATAGGCGTCGGCCGGTGTGAGTCCGGCGCCACTCGCAATCCCGTTGCCGCCACCCATGCCCTTCATGCCGATGACGCCCACCTGCTTCTTCAGCGCAGACCGGCACGACCTGCTTCTGAAAGCTGCGATAGTGCGCGTCGAGGGCGTTGATCGGCATCTGGCACGCGTCCCAGTCGAAGGTCTTCGCGAGCATCGCGAGATGGATGCGCGGATCCTTGTGGCCGGTGAAGCCGATGTAGCGGACCTTTCCCGCCTTGCGCGCCTCGAGCGCAGCCTTGAGCCCGCCCTTGTCGAACACCCAGTCCGGATCGTTGTCGTAGATGATCTCGTGGAACTGCCACAGATCGATGCGATCGGTGCGGAGCCGCCGCAGGCTGTCGTCGAGGCACTTCATCGAACCGGCGTAGTCACGCTCGCAGTTCTTCGTCATCAGGAAGACCTTGTCGCGCCGGCTGCTGCTCTCGAGCGCACGGCCCATGACCTCTTCCGAACCGCCGTTGTGATAGTCCCAGCAGTTGTCGAAGAACGTCATGCCCTGGTCCACGGCCGCGTGCATGATGCGGATGGCCTCGTCCGGGTCCTTGATCGATCCGATGTGCCAGCCGCCGAGACAGAGGATCGACACGCGCTGGCCGGTCCGGCCCAGGACGCGCGTCGGCAGGCCGGCCGCGCCGGCGGGCGCCTGGCTTGCCAGGACCTCGTCGGCGATCGTCGCCGCCGCGGTCGCGGCCACCGACTGCGCGAGGAACTGTCGTCTCGTCCTGCGGATCGTTCGGTTCGCCATGAGTCCTCCTCCCTGCTCGGCCGGATCGGGCCCGGCCACCCCGGACAGCGTAACGCCACCTCCGCCCGCTGCCAACGCCGTTACCAGCGAAATGCCGTGCTGGCGGCCCGCGACGCAAGCTGGCGACGCAGGACCTGCGCCTCCGTCCTCGCGAGATAGGGAATCGCCACCCGCTGGGAGGCCTCGCCGGCTCCCGCCGTGTCCACCCGCAGGACCGCCATCGCCCACCGGCGATCGAATGGCGATTCCGACGACGTGACCGCCTGGATCTTGGCGACGCGCGCGACAGTAACGTGCCGCCACAGCCATCCGCTCGCCAGCACGACGATGTGGTCGGTGGCCGCCCATCGCAGATGTGCGATATACCGCCTGGCCGCGAACACGTTCCACACCAGGGCAACCGCCAGTACCGCCAGCGCCCGCGTCCCGACCGCGCCCCAGACCAGGAGTGCCGGCAGCAGCGCGAGGACGATCGCCGGCCCGACGGCACGGCGGAACGCGCGCGCGTGCGGAAGGCGCCAGTCGAGCGTGGTCAGGTCGAGCTCGCTCAGAAGCTGGCGCACCAGTTCCGGACAATCACGCGACCGGATGATGGGCGCGAGCCACTGCCGCTCGCGCGATCCGCTGCCAGTCCCGATCTCACGGCCGCCCGCCGTCGCGACGCGCACCGACGTGCGATCCATCAGGCGCTGCAGCGGGCTCTGCCGCAGGGTCAGCGTCTGGATGCGGCGGATCGGGATCGTCGCGGTCACGCGTGTGAAGAGTCCGAACTCGGTGCGGAGATCGTCGCCCATCCGTGTCAGGCGGAACCCGTACAGCCGGACCCCGGCCCAAATCATCGAGGCCACGCGCGCGACGAGCAGGAGCACCGCGATGCCGGCGATCGCCAGCACGACCTGGCGCCAGGGAACCGACCCGCCTTCGAACGCGCTCCGCACGAGACTGCGCACCAGCCCCCGGCCGACGCGCCCGTCCTCAAAGAGGCGGCCCCAGAGCCGATCGAGCAAGCCGAGCTCCCACAGCAGGCCGTACACGGCGCCAATGACCACGAGCCCGCGACTCTCGAGCAGCCCGTACAACAGCAGGTCGCGCACGGACAGCTGCAGCAGCGTCGTCGGAGCCTGCTCCGCTGTGTCCTCGGTCCGGGAGTCAGCCGCGGCGCGGGCCTGCTCCGCGCGGCCCTCGAAGACGCGCCGGCGCATCTCCGCGAAGGCTTCCTTCCGCAGCACGCTGATGCGGGCTTCGGGTTCGGCGCCGCCGCCGGTCTCGACCCGTACGTCCACGACGCCGAGCAGGCGATGGATGACGTTCTCGACGCCATCGAGGTTCTGGATGCGGGCGTAGGGCACGTGCCGCTCGTTCCTGAACACCAGGCCGGATCTGATCACGAGCTCCGTCCCCTCGTAGTGGATGCGGAACGAGAGATAGCGCGCGAGCGCGTGCAGGATGCTCGGGATCAGCAGGAACAGCATCCAGGCTTCCCAGTTGCCGCCCGGGCCCGGACCCGACGACGTTCGGCCGGCCGTGAAGAGCACCAGGAGCCCGGGTAGGGCGAACGTCTTCAGGCTGCCCGCGACGGCGAACAGCATCGAGGCCGGATGCAGCCGCTGCTCAGACGCCATCGGCCGACTCGCTGGGGAGCAGGTGCTCGCGGATGCGCAGCGCCAGCTGATGATCGAGCCCGCCGAGCTCGACCTTCGCGTGGTCGGTGCCTGCCGTGTAGACGACGAGCGTGCCCAGCCCGTGATTGCGCTCCAACGGGCCCTGGGAGACGTCGGTGTGCTGGACGCGCGACCGCGGCACGTTGGTCACGGTCCGCCACCAGACGCCGCGGCGAATCTCGATGCCCTCATCGTCCACCCGGTACGACGTGTGGCTGTAGTCGATCGCCGGCCAGTACTGGGCCAGCCAGCAGAGGCCAGCCGCCGCCACGATCCACGAGGCTGCCAGCCCGAGCAGGACCGGCCAGGACAGATCGCTGATCAGCCAGACCAGCAGCAGCACGACCAGCGCGCCGCCACCGACGATTGCCGCAAAGATCCAGCCGATGGCCTGGTGCAGCTGGATCACACGGGGATCGAGTGAACGATCCGTCCCGTCGGCGAGCGCGGGCGGCGGCAGCTCGCGCGATCCGGGCGAGTCAGTGGCAAGGTCTGCGGGCTCGGCGATGTCGATAGGCTCCATCAGAGACGCATCAATCCCAAATTCGTGAACCCCCGTCCGGCCGCAGCGAGTCATCGGGTCCGGCTGAAGCCGGACACTACGGCTGACGGTGCGACGTGGGTCGGCTGAAGCCGGACACTACGACTACGGTGCGACGTGGGTCCGGCTGAAGCCGGACACTACTGACGGTACGACCTGACGGTGCGACATGGGTCCGGCTGGAGCGGACATGACGACTGACCTGGCGCCGCTGCGACGGACGATTCACCTGATACAACGGACGTAGTGTCCGGTACCAAGACGTAGTGTCCGGCTTCAGCCGGACCCCGCTCTTGGGCTCATTCTGGCAGAAGCGCGGGTCACCGGGTCATCGGCGCGGCAGGCGCGTCACTCGACAACCGCGCGAGGACGTGCGCGAGCGTCTCCGCACCGGCGGCCACGTGGCCGGGCGACGCGTACTCGTCAGGGCGGTGGCTCACGCCACCCCGGCACGGAATGAAGACCATCGTCGTCGGACAGATCTCCGCCATGAAGAGGCTGTCGTGGTACGCGCGCGAAATCAGCCGCTGGCAGGCTGTGCCCCGGCTCGCGCAGACGTCGGTCACGAGCCTGACGAGCTCGGGCGCGCACGTGGCCGGCGCATCGGCGCTGATCGTCTCGAGAGACCAGGCGACGCCGCGGCGCGTGCCGATCTCGGCGATCGCCGCTTCGACGCGGGCCCACGCGGCTTCACGGGTCTCGAGTCGTGTGTCGCGGAAGTCGATCTCGAGGGTGACGTCGCAGGGGATGCTGTTGATGGCGCCCGGCAGCTGGCGGAAGACCCCCGTCGTGCCGACCGTGTCCGGACTGCCGGATGACGCCGCCGCACGCTCGACCGCGAGCGCGATCTCTGCGCCCGCGAGTCCGGCGTCGTGCCGGTCGGGCATGAGCACCGCACCCGCGTGCCCGCCGACGCCCGTCAGCGCGCAGCCGGTAGCTGCTCGGGCCCGCGATCGCCGTGACGACGCCAATCGGCACGTCGGACTGCTCGAGCAGCGGGCCCTGCTCGATGTGCAGCTCGACGAACGCGGCATAGTGTCCGCGCGGGAGCGGGACGGTCGCGAGCCCGTCCGCCGGAACACCCGCGCGAGCCCGCCACTCTTCGAGCGTGCGCCCGCTTTCGTCGGCGAGCGACGCCGCCCGTTCGGGCGAAAGCGTCCCGGAGAGCAGGCGGCTGCCCAGGCAGCCGAGCCCGAAACGCGTCGGCTCCTCCGCCGTGAAGACCACGATCTCGATCGATCGGGAGGGCTGGAAGTCCGATTCGCGCAGGGCGCTGCACAGCGGCGATTGCGCCGAGCACGCCGACGACGCCGTCGTAGCGGCCGGCATTCGGAATCGCATCGATATGAGAGCCGGTGGCGACGGCCGGCGCCCCATCAGCGACGCCGCGCCAGCGCGCGAAGATGTTGCCGACGGCGTCGTCCCGAACCTCGAGGCCGGCCTCGAGCATGCGAGCCTTCACCCAGGCGCGGGCGGCGAGATCGACGTCGGAGAAGAGCACGCGCGTGACCGCTGGCGCCGGCGCTTCCGAGAAACCGGCCAGCTCGTCGATCCAGCGCTGCAGCCGATCGCCGTCGATCACCACAGCGCTCATGCCGGCAGCCGGTTGACGTCCTTGTAGTAGATGTAGCGGGCGGGATCCGGCCCGGCGGCGATGAACCACTGCGGACAATACGGACCGATCCAGATCGCGTCGCCCGCCGTCACGGGATGCCAGTCGGCGTCGAGCCGGTAGATCGCCGCCGCCGGCGAGGAAGAGCATGCCGTGCTCCATCACGTGCGTCTCGACGAACGGCAAGCGTCGCACCCGGGTCGTAGGTGAAGATGTTCACCGCCATGTCCGCGGTCGGCGTCTCGGGCATCAACACCTTCAGGCGTGCGTGCGGATCGCCGAGAAACGGCGTCTCCGCGATCTCCGCCTCGTGCCCGGCGAACGGCCCCGGCGGCGGTGCTCCGGCAGCCAGGCCCTCATAGCGCTTGCGGAAGACCAGCAGTGACGTGACGGCATCCGCCTCGGCGCCGGTAGCGTCGGACCGCGGCCCGACGACATCGTACCGGGCGCCGGGGGGCACGTAGGCAAACCCGCCGGACGTGAGCAGCGTCCCGTTGACGGCCGCGCGCCCCGAGACGACGAAGAAGAACCATTGATCGGTGCCCGTGTCCCCTTCGCCGCGTCCGCCGTCGTGCAGCGCGATCAGGTACTGGGAGAAAGAGGCGCCCATCGCCGCGGAAATCAACACCACCGGCGTCGAGCCCGACCAGCCGGGCAGACTGCTGGAGACCCGGGCATCCGGCGTGAGCAGCGCATAGCTCCTGGTGACGACGGTACGAGTGAGGCCGAGTCTGTTCATGATGAGGGCACGAGGAGCTGACCGCGCCGGCTCGCCGTGACGCGACCGTCGCAGTACACGGTGACGCCGCGCAGAAGAGTACGACGAATACGCGCGCCGAGCGAGCGGCCCACGTACGGCGACACGCGGTGGCGGTAGCACAGCGCGTCCGGCTCGACGAGGTGCGCGCCCCCCAACTCGACGAGCGTCAGGTCGGCGTCGCAGCCGGGAGCGAGCCGCCCTTTGCCGCGCAGACGAAACCGTCGCGCCACGTTGTCGCCGATCAGGCGGGACACGAGGCCGGCATCGATGCCCGCGTCGAGCACCAGCGGGAGCATGTGCTGCAGGCCGGCGATTCCGCCCCACACTCGAAAGAAGTCGTCGTGCGCTTTCATCGTCCAGGGTGCCGGCGAGTGATCGCTCCCGAGCGTGTCCACGCGGCCGTCGCGGACCTGCGCCACCAGAGCATCGCGCTCCGCGCGATCGCGAAGGGGCGGCGCGCACTTGGCCACCGCGCCGAGCCGCTCCATGTCCTCGCCCGTGAGGACGAGGTAGTGCGGGCAGGTTTCGGCCGTCACATCGACGCCGCGGGCGCGCGCCTCACCGACCAGAGCCAGGCCGCGGCCGCTGCTGACGTGGACGATGTGGAGGGCGCAACCGGTCTCTCCGGCGAGATCGAGGGCGGCGCTGATGGCGTCGCACTCCCACTCCACCGGCCGCGACGCGAGGTAGTCGCCACCGTCCCCGCTCGCGGCGCCGGCGACGGCCGCTCGATCTCTGCGTGCACGGCGACCGGCCGGCCGAGCGCAGCCGCGCGGCGCATGCCTGCCCGCAGCGTCGCGAGATCCACGGGCGGGAAGTCGTCGATGCCGCTCGGGCACATGAACGCCTTGAAGCCGATCGCCCCGCAGGCCGCCAGCGCCTCGAGCTCGTCGACATGGCCGGGAACCAGGCCGCCCCACAGCGCGAAGTCGCAGATCGACGCGGCCTCGGCCGCCTGGCGCTTCGCGGCGAATGCCGCCGCCGTGACGACCGGTGGATGCGAATTGAGCGGCATGTCGCAGACGGTCGTCACACCGCCCGCGACCGCAGCCCGCGAGCCTGTCGCCCAACCCTCCCAGTCGGTGCGGCCCGGCTCGTTGAAATGCACGTGCGCGTCGATCGCGCCCGGCAGCACCAGCAAGCCGGTCGCATCGATCTCCTCGCGAGCGGACGAGGGCTCGAAGCCTGCGATCCGGCCGTCCGCAATCCCGATCGCCGGAAGCGGGTGCGCACCGCGGACGAGGAGATCGTAAAAGGGCACCGGGGGCTACATCCGGTACGCCTCGGCCGATGCCAACGAGGCGATGAAGTCGGCGATGACGGCGATCGCGCATTCGACATCCGCGCGTCGCACCGATTCGGCCGGGTGATGGCTGATGCCGTCACGGCAGCGGACGAACAGCATGGCCACCGGACACAGGGCCGACAGCGGAACGGCGTCGTGACCGGCGCCGCTCGGCAGCGACAGTACCTCGAGGCCCCGCCGCCGAATGCCCGCGGCGAGCCGGCGTACGAGCCCGGGATCGCAGCGGACCGCCTTCGACCGCTGCACGGGCGTCCATACCAGACGAAGACGACGGGCCCGGGCCACGGCCCGCGCGGTGGCATGCAGCCGCCTCACGGCCGCCTCACGGCGCGCATCGACCGCGTGCCGCACGTCGAGTGTCAGCACGACGCGCCCCGGAATGACGTTCGACGCCCCCGGCTCCACCTGCATCTGCCCCACCGTGGCCACGACCCCGCAGCGCTCGGCGGCCAGCACGATCTCTGCGGCGCCGCACAGCGCATCGGCCCGCATCGCCATCGGCGTCGTGCCGGCATGACCCGGCGTGCCGTGCAGGACCACCTGGATCCGATCCGCGCCGGCAATCCGGCTGACGACGCCCACCGGCAGGTTGCGGGACTGCAGGACCGGTCCCTGCTCGATGTGCGTCTCGACGTAGGCGAGCAGCTCGCCGTGCCGCCGCCGGGCACGCGTCAGCCCTCGTTCCTCGATCCGGGCGAGATCCTGGCGGGTCAGCGTGCCCGCCATGGCCCGGCTGCCGAGGTAGGTGGTCTGGTACCGCAAGCCTTCCTCGTCGCTGAAGCCGACGACCTCGAGGTGGAACGGCGGCTCGAGGCCGGCCGCGCGCGCGTAGGTCACGGCGGCCAGCGCCACGAGCACCCCGAGCGGGCCGTCGTACTTGCCGGCGTCGCGCACCGTGTCGAGATGCGAGCCCAGGAGCAGCGTCCGCGCACCACGCGCGCGCGAGCGCCAGGTCCCGATCAGGTTGAAGGCCGCGTCTTCGCGGACCTCGAGCCCCGCGTGCCGCATCCACGATCCGACGAGCGCGTTGGCCCGCTGCATCGCCGGCGAGTGAAAGCTGCGGGTCAGCCGGCCCGGCTCGTCGCTGACGCGGGCCAGCTGGTCGCAGCGGGCCATCAGCTCCCGCGATAGGTGCTGTAGGCCCATGGCGAGCACAGGAGCGGGACGTGGTAGCGGGCCGCGGGATCGGCAATCGTGAAGCGCACCGGGACGCGCGTCAGAAAGCTCTCGTTGCCGAAGTATGCTCCGACATGGAACACCAGCTCGTGTTCGCCGGGCGCCAGAGACCCGGCGCTGACGAGCGGCGTGTCGGTCCGCCCGTCGGCATTGGTGACCACGGTCTTGACGAGCGCGCCGTTCACCCAGAGCTCGATGGTCATGCCGGCAGCCGGGCGGCCGGTGACGAGATCGAGCACGTGCGTCGTGAGTCCGGCACTCATGGCAACAGATCGGCGAGCCTCAGCTCCGCAATCCGGAAGATCTGATCGAGAGCCTCGGCGATCTCCTCCTCAGCCGTCCGCGCCAGCCGCGTCGCGAAGGCGGCGAGAATCGCGTCCTTGCCGTGCTGCCGTGCGCAGATCACGAACGGGAATCCGAACCGGGCTTTGTACGCGGTATTGTAGCGTTCGAACCGGGCCACCTCACCGGCGTCGAGTCCGACCAGGCCGGCGGCGGCCTGCTCGCGCGAGGACTCCGGCGTCAGCGCCGCGCGGGCGACGAGATCCGGATGGGCGCGAATCAGCTCGAGCTGCCGCGCGGCGCCGCTCTCGCGGACTATCCGGCACAAGGCGTCGTGAAGGTGCGCGCGCGAGGAGAACGGCCGCCGCCCGGTCGCGGCCGCCGCAATCCATGGCGACCGTTCGAAGATCGGGCCGACGAGCGCCACGAACGTCTCGGGCTCGCAACGATTGAGATCTTCGAGCGTCGTCTCCACGCGTGCCGGTGATCGACAGAGGAACGATGTGGTGAAGCTTACCGCGCATCGCTACGGAAAGTGCCGGGTTCGCGTCCTCAAGATCCTGCGGGACGGCGACGTGCACACGATCCGCGACATCACGGCGCGCGTCCTGCTCGAAGGCGACTTCGACCGCAGCTTCACCGCCGCCGACAACACCCGGGTCATCGCGACCGACACACTGAAGAACACCGTCAACGTCCTGGCGCACGACCATCTCGACCACGAAATCGAGCCGTTCGCACGGGTCGTCGCCGACCATCTGCTCTCGCGGCATGCA
This sequence comes from Vicinamibacterales bacterium, assembly GCA_963834365.1. Taxonomy (GTDB): domain Bacteria; phylum Acidobacteriota; class Vicinamibacteria; order Vicinamibacterales; family Vicinamibacteraceae; genus CAWJAP01. Next base: position 452,849 of record CAWIBS010000035.1, read on the forward strand.
CACGTGTCGCGCGTCGAGGTCGAGCTCGAGGAGCGGGGGTGGAGCCGGCTCACCCTGGATGGCGCGCCCCATCCGCACAGTTTTGCGCAGCGCGACTCGGTGCGGTTCTCGACGCACCTGCGGGCAGGCGACTCGGATCGCCAGCACACCTCGGCGGTCTCCGGCCTCACGATTCTGAAGAGCACCGCCTCCGGATTCGCCGATTTCCACCGTGATGACCTGACCACGCTCGCCGACACGCACGAGCGCATTCTGGCGACCTCATTGCGGGCACGCTGGACGTGGACCGCCGAGCCCGCCAGTTATCGCGCCGCGAACGATCGCATCGTGACCGCGATGCTCGTCCCGTTCGCCGGCCGCTTCAGCCCGTCGGTGCAGGCGACGCTGTTCGAGATGGCCGAAGCCGCACTGCAGGCATGTGGCGAGATCGGCAGCATCACCATCGCGATGCCCAACCTTCATTGCCTGCCGATTGACCTGAAGCCGTTCGGCCGCACCAACCGGCACGAGATCTTCGTGCCGACCGAGGAGCCGCACGGCTGCATCGAGGCCACCGTCACCCGATAGCGGTCAGAGCGCCGACGTGCAGTGCGGACAGCGGCTGGCCTTGATGGGAATCGCCGTCGCGCAGAAGGGACAGTCCTTCGTCGCCGGAGCGGCCTTGGGCGGACCCTTGATCCGGTTGACCTGCTTGACGAGCAGGAAGATCGCGAACGCCACGATCAGGAAGTTGACCACGTCGTTCAGGAGCTGACCGTAGGCCAGCACCGGAATGCCCTTGGCTTTCGCATCGGCCAGCGAGGTGGGCACGCCCTTCGACGAGTCGAGGACGACGAAGAGGCTGGAGAAATCCACCTGCCCGAGCACCAGCCCCAGGGGCGGCATCAGAATGCCCTCGACGAGGGTGGTCACGATCTTGCCGAAGGCGACGCCGATGATGACGGCGACGGCGAGGTCGATGACGTTGCCGCGGGCGATGAAATCCCGGAATTCCTTCAACATCGCAGGAGTGGTGGCTGGTGGAGGCTGCCGCCGGTTTCACGCCGACGGTGCTTCGTCGCGGTTCCGCATGAACCCGAGGATGGCCGGCGCGAGGAACACCCGCTCATGGCCGGCGCCATCGACGCCGAACAGGATGCCCTTCCCGACCAGCTCGTCGATCGCCGCTGACGCCTCCTGCTCGGTCATCTGCCACGTCGAGGCCACGCGCGACGGGATGAGGCAGGGAACCCGGAACAGCCCGTCGAGGACTGGTTGCAGCCGGGCGTAGCCGGCCGAATCGCGGAACAGCCCGTGATAATGCTCGTGCAGCTCGAGGAGGCTCTCGGCATGGGCGAGGCACTCGGTCGCCGAGTCCTCCACGCCGCGCACGAAAAACTGGATCCACTGCAGCCACGCGCTCCGCTGGCTCACCGCCCGCAGCGATTCGAAGTACTCGTCCCGATGCCGCTCGAGATACGCCGACAAGTACAACAGCGGCTGCGGCAACCGGCCCTGTCGCGACAGGATGAGCGGCAGCATCAGACGTCCAAGGCGGCCGTTGCCCTGCCGGAACGGGTGAATCGCTTCGAACTGGTAGTGCAGGAGTGCGAGCTCGACGAGCGGCGGCAGCCGGTCGCTGGTCATCTGGAGGCGCGCCTGGAAGGCGTCCAGGCAGTTCTGCATGTCGCGGACCGGCAGGCGGACGACGCGCGGCTGGTCGTCGCTGGCGGGTGTAGGATCGAGGCCCTCCTCTGAGTGCTCCGACTGCTCGCGCCGGCCGGCATCCTCGGTCACCAGGACCGCATGGAGCTCGCTGATCAGGCGAACGGAGACCGGCAGCGGCGATGCCAGCCCGTGCTCGATGGTCTTGACGTAGCGGAGCACCGCGCGCGCGTGCGCGCGCTCCTCGTCGGTACCGTCGGGCGCACCGGCTTCGAGCAGCACCAGGTGCTCGGGTGTTGCGAGGATGCGGTCGATGCGGCTCGAGAGAATTGCCTCGCGATGCTGGAGCGGCGCCAGCACGAGCGAGCGGTCGTCGATCGTGGCCGTGGCGCCCGCCAGCCGGCCGAGCGCGTACTCGGCGCTGGCGAGCGCGTCGGTCCCGTCGCGATCGAGGACCAGCTCGGTCGGCAGCGGGTCGGGCACGAAGGCCACGCGGCCCTCGCCGACCGGCACGAGCCGACCCGGACTGTGGTCAGTGTATTGCGGCGCCTGCACACGTGCTCTTGTTGAAGGGGCGGTTATTGTAGCCGAAAAGCCCGGCGAGTCCACACCAGCGGGACCGCCTGGGGCTTATAGCACACCCGGTCATCACAGGCCTGGTAGTGCACGGTCGCCGGGATGCGCCCCAATCGCTCGGCGGCGCCGTCGGGCACGAGCGCCACATGCTGGATGGCCGTGAACGTCCCCACGTAGACCAGGAATCGCTCACCAGTGGGCTCGAACACGTATGACTCGGCCGCCGGCAGCTCGAGCTTCCCGGGCTTCACCCCCGCCTCGTCCCCGAACGTCACCGCGACCGGCAAGTACCCCGGCTGTCCTGGCGCGTAGATGCGAATCCCCTTGTCGGGCACGATCGTCACGCGAAGGGAGAGCGCGCCGTCAGGGCCGGTTTCCCACGGCGTCAGCTCGAGGTCGGCAAACGCGGATACGACCCGCTCGGTCCGCACCTCGGGCCTGGCATCCTGGCGCTCCGACGCCGGCATGACGTCGGAGCGCGCCCACACGCCGGTTGCGCCTGTCGTCAAACAGGCAAGCAACACGCAGAGACATTCCATCGCGCGTCTCATGAGTGGCTGCCAGGCTGCGGCTTCAGTGGGCTCCCGCCGCCATCTGCTTGAAGAATTCCGTCGCGCGCTGTTTCAGCTCGGCTTCCGTCAGATCCTCCTTGCGAGTCGCGATCCACCAGCTGTAGCCCTCGGGGTCGGCGACGCAGCCGCCGCGGTCGCCCCAGAACTGGTCGGCCACCGGCATCCGCACCGTCCCGCCCGCGCTCACGGCCCGGTTGAAGAGCGCGTCGCTGTCGTCCACGTACAGCCAGAACGATGCCGGGGAGCCGCCAAGCCCTTTCGGCCCCTTCGCCCCCATCATCACGTCGTTCACCATGAAGCGCTGGCCCCCGATGGTGAGCTCGGCGTGCATGATCTTTCCGTCAGGACCGAGACTGCGGCCGATTTCTTCGGCGCCGAGCGCCTTCTTGTACCAGTCGATGGTCCGCGCAGCGTCATCGAGCGTGAGTTGGGGAGTAATCGGGGAATATCCGTCCGGCCTGGCCTTCGCTGCTTTCGCCATCATTGACCTCCTGTGTCGTGCACGCGAACGCGACGTCTGGCGCGTCCGAAACGACCACTATGGAACGTGACGGCAGGCGGTGCAAGCTCGGCTCCGGCCGCCTCGGCCTCGACGTGCATCGCGGTGTCGGCGTGCCGTTCCGCGTGACGCACCGGGCTCGCGGATGAGCTGGACACGTGGCGAGGCCCTCGGTATTAGTGAACAAGGGGAAGCCTGATGGATGTGAGAGACGCGGACGAGACCGAGGTCGATCAGTTGGCCCGGGTGTGGCACGAGGGCTGGCACGAGACGCACGCACCGATTGTCCCGGCGGCGCTCACCAGGCTCCGTACGTTCGACAGCTTTCGACTCAGGCTGCAGACCGACCTTCCGAACGTCCGCGTCGTTGGTGCACTCGGAAACCCGGCGGGATTCTGTACGACCAAGGACACTGAGCTCTATCAACTCTATGTCTCCGCGGAATCCCGCGGGTCCGGCGTCGCCAGCGCCTTGCTGGCCGACGCCGAAGCGCGGCTTGCCGCACGCGGCGTGGCCACCGCGTTTCTCGCCTGCGCGATCGGCAACGAACGAGCCGCACGCTTCTACGAGAAGCGCGGATGGGCCCGGGTCGGGACGATGGCCAACCGCCTGGACGCGTCGGCCGGCCACTACGTCCTGGACGTCTGGCGCTACGAGAAATTGTTGAAGCCGCGAGCGTGACGGAGGTGGCAGTCTCGACAGACGCGGACGCACTCACCGATCGACGGCCGGAGTCGATTTTGCGGTAGTGTTTAGGCCCAGACTTCACTTGTGTTGACAACGGGCCCGCCAAGGTGGCGCCGGGCTTCAGCCGGCCAACGCGGGCCCGGGCAGGCCTAAAGGCCTGCGCCACATCACCAACACAAGTGAACTCCCGGTACAGGTATCCATGGACAGAAGCCGACTGACGACGCTGCTGCTGCGAGTGTGGCTGGTGGTCTCGTTGTGCGGAAGCGTCGCGGCCGGCAGCGCGCGCGCCCAGGGGACGGGGACGGCGCCGCCGCCGGCGACGACCGCAGCCGCGGCACCGCCTGCTGCCCGCCCGCCGGCGCCCACTCGCGATCCCCGCACGCCCGGCTATGCAACCGCCACGAACGCGACCGAGTTGCCGGACGGCACGGTCCCGCCCGTCAGCGCCAGCGGCAACTTCATCCTCGGCCCGACCCACCCCCCGGCTCCTGAAATGACGGACCAGGTCGGTGTGCCGCACGGCATCGTGCACACGTTCGTGATGGACTCGAGCGCCAGCCAGATCTATCCGGGCATCGCCCGCGCCGCCGGCACGCGTCCGGCACTCGATCCCTCGAACCCGGCGAAGCGGATTGTCCAGAGTGGTCCGGCGCCGTACACGCGGCGCGTCGCCGTGTACGTCCCGCAGCAGTACGTCCCCGGCACCGTCGCGCCGTTCATCGTCGGCGCCGACGGTCCCGACCCGTCGCTGTTCACGGCCCTGGACAACCTGATCGCCCAGAAGCGCGTTCCGGTCATGATTGCGATCTCGATCGGCAACGGCGGCGGCGATGCGCAAGGCAGTCAGCGCGGCCTCGAATACGACACCATGTCGGGGCTGTACGCGCAGTTCGTCGAGACCGAAGTCCTGCCGCTGGTCGAGCAGCGGTTCAACCTGAAGCTGACGAAGGATCCGAATGCAAGGGCGACGATGGGCTGCAGTTCCGGCGGCTCGGCGGCCCTGGCCATGGCCTGGTACCGCAGTGATCTCTACCGCCGCGTGCTGAGCTACTCCGGCACCTTCGTGAACCAGCAGTGGCCGTACAGCCCGGAGACGCCGGGCGGCGCCTGGGAGTTCCACCGCAGCCTGATCCCGAAGAGCCCGGCCAAACCGATCCGCCTGTGGCTGCAGATCAGCGATCGGGACAACTTCAACGACAGCGACGGCATGCACGACTGGGTGCTGGCCAACCAGTTGATGGCCGCGGCGCTGGCTGGGAAGGGCTACACCTATCAGTTTCTGTTCTCACGGGACGCCGGCCATTGCGATCGCGCCGTGAAGCAGCAGACGCTGCCGCAAGCGCTCGAGTGGCTCTGGAAGGACGATGCCGCGGGATCGGCCGCGGCGCGATAGCCCCAACCTGCTCCCTACAGTTTTCGCAGGTACGCGAGCAATCCACGAACGTCTTCGTCGGGGAGCGGCCGCATGCCGCACTCGGCGGCATTGCAGCCCTGACCGTTCACCGGCGGTGCGAACAGCCCGCCGTCCGCGAAGAACGTGAGCAGCTCGAAGAGCGCCTGGTAGTGCCGGACGACGTCTTCGAGCGAGGCGGAACTGTTGTCGTGAAAGTAGGGCGCCGTCCGGGCGATTCCGAACAGCGTCGGCACATCGAACCGGCCGAACTCGCGAGCGTCGCCGGTGATGGCGCCGCGTCCGGGATCCGACGTGGCGATCGTCTGCCTGGCACCGCCGGGCAGCGTGACGACGTAGGTTCGGTGGTCGAGATTCGCCGTCGGCAAGCCCTCGAAGAACGGCGGCGACGGAGGCCCGGGGGGAATTCGCGGCGTCTGCACGAACACGTTGACGAAGGCCTGCGCACCCGGCTGGGGGCCGCGTTGTGGCACCGGCAGGAATCGGCCATCGGTGTTGACGGTCTGCGTCGGGCCACCGTGGCAGGCCCCGCAGAACTCGGTGAAGGTGGCCTTTCCCTCACGTTCGAGTTCGTTGAGCGGCGGATCCGTGTCCGACAGAGGTCCGCCCGACTCCAGTTCGCGTGCCAGTTTTCTGACCCGGAGAGACGAGAACAAGTGCTCTTGAAAACGGGTGACTCGCTGCAACACACGATCGCCCGGATCCGCGGTGACCTCCGAATGCTCCCGGATGGCGGCGCGCGCCTGCTCGGGCAGCGTGCCCAGCCGACCCTCGGCCTGAAACGGTGACGTGATGCCGGCGTTCACGACCGTCGGGACGGCGCGCCACACCAGCACCGACGTGGCACCCGGGTCGTCGGCGAGCTGGACGTTTGACTTCAACGGCAGCGCCACGCGCACCAGCGCCTTGGTTCGCAGTGTCGTGAAGTCCTGGTCGAAGTCGTCGGCATCGATGGATCGGAAGAGCGGGTCGTCAGCGGCGGGATCCAGCCGCCGACGTTTCTGCAGCAGCTGATAGCGCGCCTCAACGGTTGCCGGTGTGAGGGCGAAGTTGTCCTCCGGCCGATGGCACGTCGCGCACGATCGTCCGTTGCCGCCCTCGTGGGGCCTGAAGAACTCGATCGCGTCGAGGATCCCGCCGTCGTAGACGAACGCGGGCAGGTTCGCGGGCACCTCGTGACCACTCGGCTGCATGGGCTGATGGAAGGCTGACTGCCCCGACAGCCCGGCCACCCAGAACGCGCACGAACCCACCAGCCACCGAGCCTTCATGATGCCTCGCTCTCACATCGACCGTCACACATCGACCGTGCCTGTCCTGACAGCCACACGGTAGCAATCGACTGACGGGATGTCGTGAGCAGCGAGTGAGCGGCGGGTTAAGAACTTGTCAATCCGACCCCTCGTGCGTCGGGAACGCTCGGCCCAGCATCATGATGCGAGCCCTCCTGGATCATTGCGCCCGGGCGACGAACAGAAGGTCCTCCTCGTCGTGAGGAGCGTGCAAGTAAACCCGCCCGAAGGTCGTCGGCTCGACCACCATGATGCCAGCGCCATGGTTCTCGAACAGCCAATCCGCCTCAGGGTCGCCAGTCGGGCCCTCGACGACGAGGCCGATCGACCCCGCGTTGCCGCCGTAGGTCACGCGATCCCCTCGACGGATTTCGTCGCCCGTTTGGTAGGTCAGCGCCACGACTCTCTCCTGCCGCTTGCGGCCGATTATCCCGCGGTAGCCGGTCTGCGCCAGCGATGAGCAGGGATCGTTGTCGCCATTGTTCAGTCCCGGCACGGTGCGGGCTCAGGCCAGCGCTGACTCGCCGACCGGCTGGCCACAACGGTTTGAAGACAAGCAGAATTTCCGTACCGATGGACGTCCCACCGCCCAGTGGTCTCGCCTGAAGGCCGGGCATTCCGACGATCTGGGTCCCGCGTGAAGGGCTTGATACGCGATGACTGCCAGTCGTCGAACCGTGTTGATGGCGGGCCGCCCCCCGGCGACGGCTGCCGCTTGACCCATCAACGCAGCGACAATCGCGCACGGAAGGACGGATTCATCGGATTCCTCCAGGATGGCCGGGTTGCGACCGAGTCGGTGGCGGGAACAAGTCATGGACGTCCTACGTCCAAGGCCGTAGACGGTCTACAACTACGGCTGCGGCCAGCTCGGCCTGATGCCCGACCAAAGACTTGCTGCTGGCGCTGGTCGGGGCGACGCCCGACCAGTTCACGGAGGGTCGCGCGGTTCCCGGCAATCGAGGGTCATGCAACCAGACATCCACACCAACGAAGACCAACTGGTGGCGGAGCTCATCGAGCGCATGGACTGCGCGGGGACCGGACCAGCAGCCCGCGAAGCGTATCGTGAGGGCTTCAACCGACTCCGCTCGCAGTTGGAGATGTATCCGGTTTCGGGACGACACCCTTCGGTCATCTTCGAGTCGGCTTCAAAGACCGCCAGGAATCTCGCGGCTGGTTGTTTGCCGTTGGGCATCGCTGTTGCCATGCATCTCTACCCGCTATGCGTCTTGCAGTGCATTCCCCTGCCATTGCTGAGTTTCGCGAGATTTCAGCGGGCGATGCTCCTGCGAACGATCAGGAATCGCTCGCTGATCCTGGCCAATGCCGGGGGTGAACGTACCGGTGGGGCCCACCATTCCCTGGTCGCACGTCAGGACGCAGAAGGCATTCGAGTCGATGGAACGTTTGAATACATGTCGCTCGCCACGATTGCGGACGTCGTCTTCTTCAAGGCGCGACTGGCCGACAGCCATTGCACGGCTCTGTGTGCGGCCGACCTGCGGGTCGACTCCGTCCGAATCGGAGACTGGAGATTCTCCGGAAGCATGCGGTTGTCGGATACATCTTCAGTGACATTTTCCGGGCACCGGGTGCCTCACGGACGCTATGTACTCGTCGCAGACGATGAAGTCCTGCGCTGCACGTCGGACTATCAAAGATGTTGGTTTCACCTCTTTCTCGCCGACATGTATCTGGCTCGACTCGAACGCCTGCATCAGCTCCGGGGGCTGCCGCGTTCGGCCGAGCAAATCATGAGTCTCAACGAGCTGGCGCGGCTTCGAGAGTATGCGCTTCGCTTGCTCGATGACTTTTCTTCAGGCTCCGATATCCAGCCTCTGAAGAAGACCACCAGCGCGATGAAGCTGCGCGTCTCACGGATGGCGCAGTCGACGATGACTTCATTGCGTGGTCGGGAGGATCGGACACCAGCGGAGGCTCGACAACTACGAGCAGAGGCGAGTGAGCTCGGCTACATCAAGTCGCAGCCGACCGCTGACGAGATAATCCTGCGCAGCATTGGCGCGTAAGGCGATATGACGATCGCTCGGACCAGCGAAGGAACTCTTCGGAAGCCGCTCCGTCTGTGGCCCGGGGTGGTCGCCGTGGTGGTGCTGTTGGTGGCCCGGTTCGGCGTGAAGGCCGCCCTCCCCGGATTCAGGGGCTTCGCGCTCGGGATGCAGTGGGCACTCGGCGCGGCGGTGGCTGTCGTCCTGTGGTGGGCGTTCTTCAGCCGAGCCCGTTGGTTGGACCGCGTGGGTGCCATCGTTCTGATGATTGTCGGGCTGGCCGCGACTTGGTACCTCCGGCACGAGTCGATGGGGCCGGCGTGGTTCTTCGCTTATGCCGTCCCGACCCTGTGCCTTGCCCTGGTCGCCGGGGCTGTAGGCAGCCGTCGCCTCCGCGATGGACCTCGACGCGCGACGATGGCCGCGACGATTCTGCTCGCGTGCGGAGCGTGGACGCTCGTCCGGACCGAAGGCATGAGCGGCGACCATGATTCTGAAGTTCGATTGGCGCTGGACGAAGAGCCGCGAGGAGCGGCTCCTGGCCCAGGCCGGCCGCGAGCCCGCCGCCTCCGCTCAGGGCGGACCGACGGCGCTCCCACCGGCTCCGGCCGCGACGGAGGTTCCCAAGGCGGCAGCCGCGGCAAAGGCCGACGACAAGTCCATCGACGCCGCTCGGGGCAAGCCGGTGGCACTCCCGAAGGCACCAACGGCGAAGACCGAACCGGCCACTCTGGCAGCCGTCGCAACACGAGCCGAATGGCCCGGCTTTCGCGGACCCGAGCGCGACGGCATCAGCCGCGGCGTTCGGATCGAAACCAACTGGTCCGCCTCGCCGCCCGTCGAGCTGTGGCGCCGGACGATCGGACCGGGCTGGTCGTCCTTCGCGGTCCGCGGGGACCTCCTTTATACCCAGGAGCAGCGCGGTGACGAGGAGGTCGTCGCCTGTTACGACGCGACCACCGGCAAGCCGGTGTGGACACATCGCGACGCGGTCCGGTTCTTCGAGTCGAATGGCGGCGCAGGCCCGCGCGGGACGCCGACACTGAGGGACGATCGCGTGTACGCGTTCGGCGCGACCGGAATCGTGAACGCTCTGGATGCCGGTAGCGGCGCCGTCGTGTGGTCGCGCAACGCGGCGTCGGACACTGGCGCGGAGGTCCCGACCTGGGGCTTCTCGAGCTCGCCGCTGGTAGTCGACGAGGTCGTGATCGTCGCCGCCAGCGGTCGGCTCGTCGCCTACGACCTCGCCACCGGCAATCCGCGCTGGTTCGTCAAGACCGGCGGCGGGAGCTACAGCTCGCCACATCTGATGACGATCGGCGGCGTCACGCAGGTCCTGATATTGAGCGGCGTCGGCGCGACCAGCGTCGCGCCCGCTGACGGCAGCCGGCTCTGGGAGCACTCGTGGCGGGGCTTCCCGATCGTGCAGCCGGCTCTGACCGCGGACGGCGACGTCCTGATCGTCGCCAGCGGAGACAGCGGCGCGCGGCGCCTCGCGGTCGCGCGCGGACCCGGAGGATGGACCGTCGCAGAGCGGTGGACATCGCGCGGGTTGAAGCCGTACTTCAGCGACTTCGTCGTTCACAAGGGCCATGCCTTCGGCTTCGACGCCAGCATCCTCGCCTGCATCGACCTCGAAGACGGCACGCGCAAGTGGAAGGGCGGACGCTACGGCAACGGCCAGCTCGTCCTGCTGCCCGGCCAGGACGTGCTGCTGGTGCTGTCGGAGGAGGGTGAGATCGCGCTCGTCAGGGCGACTCCCGACCAGTTCACGGAGCTGGCGCGTTTCCCGGCGATCCAGGGCAAGACGTGGAACCACCCGGTGTTCGTCGGCAACGTCCTGCTGGTTCGCAACGGCGAGGAAATGGCGGCGTTCCGGCTGCCCTTCGCGGGTCGCTGACGGGGCTGTCTTCGTGATGGCCAGCCGGCTCATCCCGCTGTGATATAACACCGCACGTCACCATCCTCCGCTGATCAGAGCTTGGAACTCCTGTGCCGCCCCATCGTGTGCGCGGCCGGCGGCCGAGGGGTTCCCCTTTTGCGAAGGAGAAGCATGCGCGGCAGACGTCTCGCAGGCGTGAGCCTCATCGCCCTCATTGTTGTCGCGACCGTGCCCGTCGTCGCTCAGCGCGTGGCCGCACCGCCGGCGGCCGCCCCCGCGCGTGGGACCGCACTGCCAGAGATCACATACACGCGTTTCTCGCTGCCGAACGGACTGCGCGTGGTCTTCCACGAGGACCATTCCACGCCAGTCGTCGCGGTCAATGTCTGGTATCACGTCGGTTCGATGAACGAGTCGGCCGGCCGTACCGGATTTGCCCATCTCTTCGAGCACATGATGTTCCAGGGGTTCCAGGGATACCCCTACGCGTTCGGCGCGACCATGGACGAGCTCGGCGCGGCGCGCAACGGCTCGACGAACACCGATCGGACGAATTACTACGAGGTCGTTCCGTCGAACTTCCTGGATACCGCGCTCTTCATGGAAGCCGGCCGGATGGGGCGACTGCTGGAAACGGTGACGCAGGAACGCCTCGACAACCAGCGCGACGTCGTCAAGAACGAGAAGCGGCAGCGCATCGACAACCAGCCCTACGGCCAGGCGTTCTCCCGGCTCATGTCCGCGCTCTATCCGCGCGAGCACCCCTACAGCTGGCCGGTGATTGGATCCATGGAGGATCTCACGGCTGCCTCCCTCGAAGACGTCTCGGCGTTCTTTCGCACGTACTACGCCCCCAACAACGCGACTCTCGTGCTGGCCGGCGACTTCGACCCGGCGAAGGCCCGGGTACTCGTCGAGAAGCACTTCGGCGCGATAGCCCGCGCCGCGCCGTGAAGCGGCCGCAGCCGACACAACCGCGTCTCGACCGTGAGATCCGGGAGGAAATGGAAGACAGCGTGCAGCTGCCGCGCATCTACATGGCGTGGCACTCGACGCCCCGTTTCTCGAGGGCCGAGGCCACGGCCGACCTGCTCGCGAGCGTTCTCGGCGGCGGCAAGAGCTCGCGGCTCTACAAGGCCCTGCAGTTCGACCGGCAGATCGTGCAGGACGCCTTTGCCGGCAACCCTGCGAGCGAACTGGCCGGGCAGTTCCTGGTGATGGCGACGGCAAAGCCAGGCCAGAACATCGATGAGATCCAGCGGATCATCGACGAGGAGATCGCGAAGCTCAAGACCACTCCGGTCACCGCCGAAGAGCTCGAGCGCGCCTACGTCGAGTACGAGTCGCACTTCATCCTCGACCTGCAGACCGTCCTTGGGAAGGCCGAACAGCTCAATGCGTATGCGACGCTGCTGGACGATCCCGGGTACCTGGACAAGGACCTCGCGCGCTAACGGTCGATCACCGCGGCCGACCTGCAGCAGGCGGCCCGGGAGTATCTGACCGACAAGCGCATCGTCTTGTCCGTGGTGCCGCGGCGGACTCCACCGGCAGCCACGACCGTCGGCGGCCAGAAGCCGGTGGCACCCGCGACCGCCGTTTCGGCAGCACCCCCGAGTGCCCCGCCTGCGGCACCCGCGGCAAAACCCGCCCAAGCCTCAGAGACGACGGTGCGGGCGAAGACCGTGGATTTGTCCCTGCTGCCGAAAGGGGGGCCCGATCCGAAGCTGACGCTCCCGGCCGTGCAGCGCAACCGGCTGTCCAACGGGCTGGACGTCCTGGTGGTCGAGCACCGCGAACTGCCCGTCGTCAACCTGAACCTCGTCGTCAAGTCCGGCGGCGCATCCGATCCCGCCATAAAGGGTGGTCTCGCGCAGCTCACCGCCGATTTGCTGGACGAAGGCACGCTGTCACGGTCGTCGGTTGTCATTGCCGATCAGCTCTCGGGCATCGGCGCCTCGCTGTCGCTGACCGCCGGGTGGGATTCCACCACCGCTTCCCTGCGGACGCTGACACGGCACCTGGACGCGGCGCTCGATCTCTATGCGGATGTCATCACGAACCCGGCGTTCCCCGACCAGGAGCTCGCACGCCTGCGCGACACGCGCCTCGCCACGCTGAAGCTGCAGCGCGACAACCCCGACGCGGTCGCGGGCATCGTCGTCCAGCGCGTGCTCTACGGGCGCGATCACACCTACGGACACCCGCTGTCGGGAGACGAGGCCTCGCTCGAGAGCATCACGCGGCAGGACGCGCGGGCGTTCTACGACGCGCACGTGCGGCCGAACAACGCCGCGCTCATAGTGGTCGGCGACGTCAGCGCCGCCGACGTCGTGGCGAAGCTCGAAAAGGCCTTCGCGTCATGGAAGCCGGGCCAGACCCGTCCAGACCTGCGAGCGTCCCGCCGCCACCGCGCGACCGTGCCGGAATCTACCTCTCGACCGCCCCGGTTCCGTCCAGTCGGTCGTCCAGGTCGCCAGGTGGGCATGCCGCGCAACACCCCGGATTTCTTCCCGCTGCAGGTGATGAACCGGATTCTCGGCGGCGCGACGTCGGCGCGGCTCTACATGAACCTCCGGCAGGACAAGGGCTACACCTACGGGGCCACTTCCGCGTTCAGCTACCGCCGCGACGCCGGTCCCTTCGTCGCGCAAGCCGCGGTGCAGGGATTCTCGACGAGGGAGTCGGTGATCGAGTTCCTGAAGGAGCTGCACGGGATCCGCGGCGGCATCCCGGTGAGTCCAGAGGAAATCGAGAGCGCACGTCAGGCTTCATCCGGGGCTTCCCGCGAGGGTTCGAGACGCCGGAACAGATTGCGACGAACCTGGAGGCGGTGGTGACCTACGAGCTGCCGGACAGCTACTTCAACAGCTATACGCAGAAGATGCCGCGGTGACGCTGGACAATCTCAACCG
>CAWIBS010000036.1:0-374398 GCA_963834365.1 Vicinamibacterales bacterium
CAATCCCCATCGCCCTGGTCGGCCGCCAGCTCGTGCAAGATAGCCAGTTCCAGCCAGCCCGATCGGTCAGCGATGCCGTGAGGGCGGAGCTGCTCGAGTCCGGCGTCCATCGACCCACGTCGCGATCCAGAACGGTTCGCCCGAACTCTTCTATGCCGCCTCGGCTGTCCTACTGCAGCTGCACAAGGCAGACGTTACATTCTAGTGGACCGCGTGTGGTTGAACTTCTTCGGTGAACGATGGCACCCCTCCGGTCGCGAGGACGGCCTGTTGGAGTTCCATGCCGGGCGACCATCCGGAGCGCCGCCGGCGCTCGTGTGCGTTCCCAATGGTGCCAGCGACCTGTGCGCGTGGCTCGTTCTTCGTCCGCCGTCGCCGAGTGCCCGATAAATGCACGCTCGGAACCTGCGCTGAACGGGCATGTCGTTGGATCGGCTTGATCCAGTTCCGGGGACATCTTCCGAAAGCGATCGCTCATTAGGACGGAAGCGGCGCGCAAGAGCAGGCGCTTGAGGATTACTCCTGGGCAGTCGCCAAGGGTTTACTGACTGCTGTTCCTTCAGGCCCGCCTGAACAACTGGCCGCCTGGCGAGTCCATCCGACCTTGCGGTGGGCGCGCGTGGTAGGCGCACTCGCGATTCACCCGCATGAACATTGCGCCGACCTTTCGGCGAAATCAACTCGAGGAAGAATTTGCAGTCGGCGGTCCTGCCGCGTGACCGCCGGTGGGCTGTCAGGCGACCGCATGCACCGGATCCCCGTTGTCCTGTCTTACGCGCTCTGCCACGCGGGCACCCTCGTCGTGATCGCCGTCCGCCGTTGCCAACCGCAGGTGTCTCCATGGACCGCAGGCGACAACGATCTCTTCACCGCCCTCGCGGCATGTGCGCGGCTCGTGAGCGGCGGCGTGCGGTCTCTTGGCTCGATCGGGATCGATGGGGCAGGTGGCGTGCGTGCGGATGGCCCGTGCGTCGACGACATCAACCGCTATGTCGATTGTGCCAACGGGACGGTGACCGACACCGTGACGGGGTTGATCTGGCTGAAACAGGCGGACTGCCTGGCGAATACCAGCTGGGCGGCAGCCAATCAGGTAGCGGGCGGACTGCAGCACGGCGATTGTGGCTTAACGGACCGCTCCTCGCCGGGCGACTGGCCGTTGCCAACAAAGGACGAATGGGCGGCGACTATCGCGCGGGCGGTCGCCTTGGACTGCGTGTTGGGACTGTTGTCCGGGCCCGCGCTGACGAACGACGCCGGAGTGGCGTGCTACAACGTTGGCGGGTCGTCGTTTACGGGCGTAGCGGCGGACTTCTACTGGTCGAGCACGACCAACGAGGAGTTCCCGTTCAAAGCCTGGCTCGCAAACCTCATCGACGGCTACATCGCCACTTCGAACTTCCACGCCAAGAACGACGGCTCCTTGCGTGTGTGGCCGCGAGGCGGAACGCGGTCAGTGGCCGCTGAAGGAAGGGCGGCGGGGGAGCGGGCCTCACAGCGACGCGGCTCGCAGCCGCTCCAGCTTCTCCGCGGGCGTCTTCGCCGACGCCTCCAGCCACCTCCGCACGTCGCGCACCCTCAGCTGGTGCTGGACCGCGGGCCCAAGCTCGGTCGGCGCCTCATCGCTCACCGAGCCGCACAAGCCGCACCGTCGCCGTGCCGGGAATCCCGGGCATCCGGAGCGCGTCGGCGAGCCTCGCCAAGGCGCGGCGAGCTGCGTGGTAGTTGTGTCGGCCTCTCGGGATGCCTGCGCTCGGCATCGACCACCGCAATGCCGATTGGGGGCGTGGTCGCCCGTAGTTACGCTGCCGAGTTTGCGGGCGTAGCGGGCATTGTCCTCGTGGACGCGCTGCACGAAGACAGCACTCAATTCAACACGACTGTGAACCGTTGGGTCCGGGTTCGCGAGTCATCAACCGGCAAGACCGTTCCGGAACCTGCAATTGGCACAGCGAGTCCGACAAACCCGCCGGACGACTTCCTGGCCGATGAACTTCAGAAACTACACGACGCTCGCTCGCGTCGAAGCGCGACGCTCGGTGACATACCCCTCTTCGTCATCGCGGCGGGTAGGCGCGAACAGCCACCAGGTACTCAGACAGTTTTTGGGCTGCGCTGAGGGCGGAAAGAGACGCCCAAGGCGCCGATCTCGCGCGCCTATCCAACAGCGGCGTGTTGATCCGGGCTGAGCGTAGCGGACACAACGTTCAGACGGACGAGCCTGACGTCGTGGCGAGGACGATCAGGATGGCGCTCGACGCCGTCAAAGGCCGCGCCGCATCTGTTCCGAGGCAGTGAGCCGATAAGCCGCCTGCCGTCCGTGTGGCGTTTGTGCGTGCGGGTTCGTGACTCCCGCAAAACGACAGGACTCTATCGGGAGTGACCCGGCGCACCAGCCGCGTGAATGAGCGGCAGGGTGAGTCGCCGGGTCAGTTTCGATAGAGCCGTTTGAACGAGGCCGCTGGCGTCTGCGGCGGACGCGGTCGAGTTATGGGGTTTGAATCGACCGAGCGAGGCAGGTTCCAGGGCGCTGGTGCCGTCGCGGCGCATCACCGGAGCGATCGTGACGCCGGAACATCGCCGTCACTGAGGCTAACCGCGCCGATCGAATCGTCGTTGTGGACGATGTTCCCAGCAGCGGGCGGACCGCTCGCGTATCGGCGGGCGAGCGCCGACGGTCTGAGCGGATCGAACGAGCATGTCGATCACGAGCGGTCAAAGACGGCCCCCTCAGCGATGGTGTACGCGGGAATCTGAAACGCCGTCAGTCGGTCGATCACGACCATCATCCCGCCACAGCGGGGACACGACCAGGAGGCCGAGGGGACGGGCTTCTCGACGGTCCGTCTCGCGTGCGCGGGTGGGGATGCCAGCGCTCGCCGGCAGACGGGGAGATCGCGGGCCCGGCATCGATGCGCCAGAAACCCAAAGAAGCGGATCCGGACGAAGCCCTTCGGGAGCACGTGCAGGGAGAAGCGACGGAGGAATTCGTCGGTGCTGACGGTCATGGTCCGGACCTGACTGCCATGGGCGTAGTCCTTCCAGCGAAACGTGACGCCGTCGTCGGTGACATTCGACGAACCGATGGTTTGAAATCGCGACACGATGCGTGTAACGCGCGAGGTAGTGCAGCACGTGCTCGGGTCCCCCGAAGGGCGGTTTCGCGTAGACGACCCAGTCCTGGCGAAACAGCGGGCGGAGGGACGCACGAAACGCCTGGTCGTTCGCGAGCGGCAGAAGATCGCCCGGAAAGACCAGCCGGCCGCGACGAAAGGCCTCCTTCAGTCCGGCGACAAACTTCCCGCGAAACACACGACTCAGGACCTTCACCGGGAGGAAGAACGATAGCGCGGATGGACCCAGTGCGCCCGGTCGGGCGAGAGCCTCCGACGGGACGACGCAGTGGACGTGCGGGTGGTGCAGAGGGTCTGCCCCAGGTGTGGAGGACGCTGAGAAAGCCGATCGCGGCGCCGAGATGTTTCGGGTCCGCGGCAATCTCGAGGAGCGTGGCGGCACTCGCCTGGAAGAGCAGATCGTAGACGACCCGTTTATTCTGCAGGGCCAGCCACGAGAGCTCATGCGGGAGCGTGAAGACGACGTGGTGGTAGCCGACCGGGAGGAGTTCGGCCTGCCGAGCGGCGAGCCACCGATTGCGCGCGTGCGTCAGGCACTTCGGGCAGTGCCGATTGCGACACGAGTTAAAGGAGATGGCGCGATGTCCGCAGGCGGCACAGCGATCGAGATGCCCGCCCAACGCGGCGGTCCGACAGCGCTCGATCGCCCGCAGGACACGGAGGTGCTGCGCGGTCAGCCAGACGCGATGGGTCTCGATGAAGCGTGTGCCGTATCGACGGATGATGTCAGCCACCTCGAAGGGTGGCCGGGTCACCGCTTGCGCAGCCGGCGCGTTCGGCGGACGGTGTCGGCCGGAGACACGGGCATCGCATCAAGCGGATTGGCGACAGCCTGGAGATGGCGCTGCGACAAGTGCAGGTAGATGACCGTGTGCTCGAGTTTGACGTGACCGAGCAAGAGCTGCACCGTGCGCAAGTCCGCGCCCGCTTCCACGAGGTGCGACGCGTACGAATGCCGCAGGAGATGGGGCGACACCCGTTTCTCCAATTGGGCGCGGGTGGCGGCGATGCGACAGGCCTCCCAGACGACCTTCGGGGTGATCGGCTTGTCGGCCCGCCAGTTCTGAATCGTGCCGGGGAACAACCACGTCTTCGGCCGCATCCAGCGGTAGTACACGCGGAGCGTCTCCAGCAGCGTCGCGCTGAGCGGGCACGTACCGATCGCGACCGCCCTTCCCGTGCTGAATGTGAATCAGCATGCGGCGACTGTCGATGTCCCGGACCTGCAGATGCCGCAGCTCGGCATTCCGCATGCCCGTCGAGTACAGGACCATGAGCATCGTGCGATCGGTCAGGTTCCGCGCCCCATCGATCAATCGGGTGACTTCGTCCGTGGTGAGGATCGCCGGGAGCCGGCGTGGGACCTTCGGAAAGGGAAGGTCTTCCAGCATGTACGGGCGCTTCAGCGTTTTTACGAAGAAGAACCGGAGCGCCGATACGTGGAGCTTCACTGTCCGCGGCCCGAGCTTCCGCTCGCGCAGCAGGTACGCCTGATACGTCCGCAGGTGGCTCTGATTGAGTTGGTCCGGCGGCGTGCGAAAGTACTTGGCGAATCGCTCGACGGCCTGGATGTAGGACTGAATGGTGGTCTTGGCGTAGTTGCGCCGCTGGAGTTCCTCCAGCATCGCTTGTCTGAGATGGGTCACAGGAACCTCCTTGTGACCCACACGCTACCCGGCTGGCCGAGCGCGGCTCACGCGTAGCGTCCGCCGCGCCAGCGGCTTTGTTCAAACGCCGAAGGGACTTCCGACCTGCTCGGGCCCGGATAGAAAGTCCCTTGGCGACAAGGCAGGACCTATCGACTGAGCGCGAAACGGAGGGGCGCCAGTCAGTTCGCCGGCGCGAGGCGTTCCAGTTCGGACGGGGGACCAGTCGCAGGCGGCGTCCCCCCGTTCGCTTGATTCACAAGCGTTCTGACTACGACAAGCACCTGATGATATGCGGATGGCAGCCGTCAACGCCGCCGCATTAGCGGCCGCGGCTGGACAGCGCCACCGGCCGCCGCCGCTGCATTGCATGCGCTGTTAGACCGCACGCGTTGAATGAGGAGACTCGGCTTGTGTTTCCAGGACCGGCGCTGGTGCGTCTTTGAATTTGTCGTACTTCACGAGAAGAGTCCCAGCGGACAGAAGAACTGGAAACGCCACCTTTTGCACCACCGCCGGAATGTCGAGCATGCGTATTTCCGACCGATAGCGCGTCAGCACAAACGCCGCGTCGAAGAAGCCTGGGCGTTTTCGTCCACTCCGCTTCATCGAATCAAAGTGAGCTGTGAGGAAGCACTCGAGCTCCGTTCTCTTACGTCGTGGTGCGCTTGACGTTCGCCGCCCGAGGACCCTTCGGACTGTCGGCAGCTTCGAACTCGACTCCATCGCCCTCGCGCAGATCTGCGATGCCCTCGCCATAGATAGCGCTTTGGTGAAAGAAATATTCTTGCCCCATCTCACTCTTGATGAACCCAAAGCCTTTGTCCACTCGCAGCGTCCGAATTGTCCCTATCATTTATCCATCTCCGATTTCTGGTTTCTGACCATCGGTGTCGAGTTCAACTCGACCGATGGCATGACTTGTTTGGTTGACCTGACCCGTCGCCGCGCTCCTGTGCCGAATAGCAGGTAAGGCAGCGCGACGCGGTGGAGGGGCAAGGCTGGCGCTCTGTCTCCCACGGCCTTCGCACTTGCTTACCAACGCGGCTCGGAGCGACGTCGCGATTCGCCGCCGCCGAACCCCCCGGCGTACGCGGGCTTCGGCCGCGCTTCGTTGACGGAGAGACTGCGCCCCCCAAGCTGATATTCATTCAGCTCTGCGATCGCCTTCTGCGCCTCGTCATCGCTGCTCATCTCAACGAACGCAAACCCGCGCGCCCGCCCCGTGGCCATGTCGCGCATCACCTTCACCGTTTCCACGGTGCCGGCACGGGCGAACAGGTCCTGGAGCTCCGCTTCTCCGGTTTCATACGGGAAATTTCCGACATACAACTTTCGACCCATGATGTGACTCCTCTGCCGCGAAACGCGACATCAACGCCGCCTAGGCGGCGCACAGTTTCCACGGCCTCGAAGGGATGAGCCGTGGTCCGGAATGTCGTCTCGTAGCTAGGAACTCGGGGAGGAGCGAGTCAGGAGAGGCTCGT
Organism: Vicinamibacterales bacterium; assembly: GCA_963834365.1. GTDB lineage: Bacteria > Acidobacteriota > Vicinamibacteria > Vicinamibacterales > Vicinamibacteraceae > CAWJAP01. The sequence goes on from CAWIBS010000036.1 coordinate 6,268, forward strand.
TACGCCAGGAATCAGCAGAGCACGCGGCAAGATCCGATACACAAGTATACATCATGCGGAGGATGACGCGTATTTTGCGACTGACCCCGAGCGCCAGAGGTGTTTCCGGGAGAACGGTGTTGAGCGCCCGAAGGTCGACCGGTCAGTCCTGAAAAACGGCGCACTGGCTCTCGAATCGCGACCTGGGGATGGAAATCCCCTTCGCGACTACCCAGGACCGAGCTGGCCGTCAATTCGGCGGCGGCCCTGCCTCACAGCGTTGACTATTGGAACAGTTCCTGTTTGAGCGGCAATAGTGGGTGTGCCGCCGACTGGGTCGCCGACGGCGAGGCGGTCGCGGCCCGAACGATTGGCGATTCTCGATCGGGCCGCCGCGCCCGATTGTCAGCCCTTGACGATGTTGTGAACCTCGAAGATGTCCGGCGGGTTGGCGAACTGGATGCCGGCGCCGGCGAGGATCGGCATCAGACGCTTGCCGAAGGCCTCGAACTGCTCCCGCGAGTTCCAGGTCTCGCTGACCTTAAGGTTGCCATCCGCACCGAAGCAGACGTGGTAGTCGAGCCCGGCCGGTGGCCATTCGCCGGCGTTCTTGATCTGGCGAAGCGTCTCGTCGTACTTGTTGGCAGTGAGAGCGATGGGGCTGAAACGGACAACGATGCTCATGTTATGAACCTCCGTGATCGGCGTCTGAAAAGATCCGGCGTGATCGTGAAGCGACACGTCGTCGCTCCAAATGATACTAGCGCAGCGGTGTGGGGAGCGGATCGGTCCTCAGCGCGGGCTGGTGTTTACCGATTTTGGGGCCGGACCCCTGGAAGCCCCCGGCGAACATCGGAAAATACTTGGCGACCAGGCAGGACTTATGGGATAGGCGGTCAGCCTACTACGCCAATGCCGTGGCGTGATATGGTGCGACGTCCGCTCCACACCCCAAAATGAAATGAGGAGAGTGTACCCGTGAAATTCATGCTTACGTGGCGAACGCGCCCGGGCCTCTACAAGGCGGCGTTTCAGCAGTTTCTCGAAGCCGGCGGTCCGCCGCCCAAGGGAGTGGAACAGGTTGCTCGGTATCACGTCCCCGGCTCGGTTCTGGGCTGGCACGTCCTGGAAACGAACGATATGACCGCCCTCGCCCAGCATGTGAACAATTGGGGCGACCTGATTGATATCGAACTGAATCCGATCGTCGAGGATACCCAGGCAGCAGAAGCCGCGGCCAGGGTGTTCGGCAAATAGCAGTCCTCCCGTCGGGCGGGTTGGATCAACGCGTGCACTTGGGGTGCGGGCATGCCACCCGCACCCTGCGGCGACGAAACCGGACTGTATTCAGATATCCGATGATCTCCCACTATTAGTTCGGCGGGTATGGACAGCGAACGCGCCAAGATGGCCGAGGCGAGCCTTCCTCGGGGGTGCGGCGTTCGTCCGCCGTCCGGCGAGCAGCCGTTCCCGCTGCCCCAACGCCGGACCTGACGGTTGCCACGCTCAAGGAGTTGGCCGACAAGTCGGCGGAATAATGGACGGCCGCACATCAAAGGCAGACCGAACCAGGCGCTGCAGCAGACAGCGGGACATGATTCGTTTGTGAGTGTTCTTAGCTCACCGCTGCCGCGGCGGCGGAAGCTTGGCGTTACCCGCGAGAAACGACAGGACTCTATCGGGAGTGACCCGGCGCACCAGCCGCGTGAATGAGCGGCAGGGTGAGTCGCCGGGTCAGTTTCGATAGAGCCGTTTGAACGAGGCCGCTGGCGTCTGCGGCGGACGCGGTCGAGTTATGGGGTTTGAATCGACCGAGCGAGGCAGGTTCCAGGGCGCTGGTGCCGTCGCGGCGCATCACCGGAGCGATCGTGACGCCGGAACATCGCCGTCACTGAGGCTAACCGCGCCGATCGAATCTCGGTGCGCTCAGTGCGCTACTCGTCTGGCTCGGCCTCGAACCGGGCCGCTCGTCGCTCGTCGCCGAGGGCTCGACCCGCTGTTTCGAAACGGCAAATGAATCCCGCGGCAAAGGCAGCGTCGAGGTCCTGATCGAGCTGACGGAAGCGCCGCTGGGATCCCCGTCGCCAGGAACCCCACCGCCGGCAAGGAGCCGGCTGACGCTGCGGCGGCGGCGCAGTCGCGACGCATCCAAAGGCAGCAGGACCGAGTGATCACCGTGCTGCGCCGCCCGCCGTTCGGGGCCGTCGAGATCTACCGGGTCCGGCGGGCGCTAAACGCGATCGCGGTTCGCGTCGATCCGGCGCGGCTCGCGGAGATCCGCAAACTGGCTGATGTCAAGAGCGTGCGACCACTCATCGACGAGAAACCGCACCCGGGCAACGTTCCTCCCGACTCCTGACCAGTCGAACCTGGAGCCACACCCTTGTTGACTTTGCACCTCGCTCGTTGACGTTGGTGGGCCTCGTCGTTTGTGGATCGTTGATCGCGCTGTCGGCACAGCCGCCGGTACCCGAGGCACCCTCGCTCGAGCTGACGGTTGCGCCGCCAGCTCAGCCCGACCGCATCGCCGTTGCAATCGAGCTCAATCAGCCGTCCGCGGCCCGGATCTACGCCGACGTCATCGAGCGGGCGGGGAACCGGGACGCCGCGACGCTCGCGGCCGCGGCAGCCGCCGGCCGCACCCAGCTGCAGTTCGTCCAGGCCGAGCAGGCCCAGGTCGCAGCCGCGCTTCAGGCATTCGACCCCAACGAGCTCTTTCGGGTCGGCCGCGCCATGAATGCCATCACGGCGATGGTCCGTCCGGGCGACGTCGCGGCGCTGGCCCGGGTGGCCGGCGTCAAAGCGGTCCACCGCCTCGAGCCGGAGTACCCCACCAACGGCACGAGCGTGCCGTTCATCGGCGCGCCGGCCGTGTGGGACGGCGCCGGCCTGGGCATCACCGGCACGGGCATCGACATCGGGATCATCGATACCGGTGTGGACTACCAGCACGCCACGTTCGGTGGCACCGGGGCGCTCGCCGACTATTCGGCCAACGACCGGACGGTTGCGCCGGACGCGTATTTCCCGACGCGAAGGTCGTCGGCGGCTTCGACTTCGCCGGCGATGCGTATAACGGCGGCAACGCGCCGCAGCCGGACGCCGATCCGATGGACTGCAACGGCCACGGCACGCACGTCGCCGGCACGGCTGCGGGGTTCGGCGTCAACGCCGACGGGACGACGTTCGCGGGCCCGTTCGGCACCAGCGTGCCCTTCGCCAGCCTGCGCATCGGCCCGGGCACCGCGCCAGGCGCACGCGTGTACGCGCTTCGGGTGTTCGGCTGTCAGGCGGAACCAATCTCACTGTCCAGGCGATCGACTGGGCCATGGATCCGAACGACGACGGCGATCTGTCCGACCACCTGGACGTGATCAACATGTCGCTCGGGTCGTCGTTCGGCACGCTGACCTCGACTTCCGCCATCGCTTCCGACAACGCCGCGGCAGCCGGGGTCATCGTCATCACGTCGGCAGGCAACGCCGGGGACACTTACTTCGTCGGCAGCAGCCCCGCATCGGGTAACCGCACCATCTCCGTCGCCGCTTCGATCGACGCCGGACAGCCGGGTGAAGGACTCCACGTCAACTCGCCCGCTGCTATCGCCGGCGATTTCACTGCGGCTGGAGCGGCGTTCGGTCTGCCCGCGCCGGCAGGCGGCCTCCAGGGCAACGTGGTCGCCGCGTTGGATGCGGCGGATGCCGCCGGACCGCTGACCACCGACGCTTGCTCGCCGCTGACCAAGCGGCGGCGGTTGCCGGCAACATCGCCTTCATTGATCGCGGGACGTGCGGTTTCACAATCAAGGTCAAGAACGCGCAGGACGCCGGCGCGGTGGCCGCGATCGTCGCGAGCACGGCCACCGGTGCGTTCGGCACGATGGGCGGTACGGACCCGACCATCACCATTCCGTCGGTTATCGTGCCCTTCGCCGAAGGCAACCTGCTCCGAGACAACCTCACGGGCCTGAACGTCACGCTCTTCTCCGGCGCCGACACGATGGCCAGCTTTTCGTCTCGAGGCCCGCGCCTGTCGGCGTCGCCGATCCAGCTCAAGCCGGACGTGGCTGCCCCGGGCTTCGCCATCACCTCGGCGCAGACGGGCATGACGTGCACGGCCGGGAATTGCATCGTTCCGAATGCCAGCGGTTTTCTCGCCGGCAGCCAGCCCCTGGTGTTGAACGGCACGTCGATGGCGGCGCCGCATGTCGCCGGCATCATGGCGCTCCTCCGTCAGCGTCACCCGGACTGGACCGTCGAGGAGTTGAAGGCGCTCGTGATGAACACGTCGCTGCACGACGTCACGTCGTTTCCCGGCGGCAACGGCGACAGGTTCGGGCCGGGACGGCTCGGCGCTGGACGCGTCGACACGAATCTCGCCGCCCGTTCCGACGTCGTCGCATTCAACACCGACGATGATGGGCTCGTCAGTCTCGCCTTCGACGGTCGCGTCTTCGGCAACGTCACCCGCACGCGCAAGGTCCGGGTCGTCAACCATGGCACGACGCCGCAGCACTACGATCTCGCGATCGACACGGTGGTCGATGCGCCCGGTGTCAGCTATTTGGTGGGCCTCAACAGCGTGACCGTCCCTGCCGGGTCGTCGGTGGAGGTCGACGTGACCATGACCGCAGACGCGTCGCAGATGGACCACGCACGCGACGCGACGGTCGCCACCACGCAGGCCGCTCCGGTGCCGCTTGCCGGCGTGCTCGGCGCCCTCTCGCGACACTGGCTGACCGAAGAGGCCGGCTATCTCACCTTCAACCAGAGTGGCGCGACACAGCTCCGCGTCCCGATTCATGCCGTGGCGATGCCGCACTCGAACATGAGCGCGGGCCCGACCATCACCACTGGCGGCGCTACGACGGGCTCGACCACGATCCCGCTGTCCGGTACGGAGCTCTGCACCGGCACCCTGACCGCTGGTCCGACCTGCGAAGGCACGTTCCCGACCGATATCGCCTCGCTGGTTTCGCCGTTCGAGCTCCAGGTCGTGAGCCCGGCCGATCCGGTCAGTGCGCCGCCCTTCGCAGACATCCAGTACGTGGGCGTGGCTCACATCGCGGCGACCAATCAATACCTGTTCGGTGTCTCGACCTGGGCACCGTGGGGCAGCCCGTCGCAGGTCGCCTTCAACATCTACATCGATTCCAACAACGACGGCACGTGGGACTCGATCCTCTTCAACTCGAATCCGGGAACGATGGCGGCCAATCTGTTCGGCTCGACGCCGGCGTCACCGCAGGACACGTTCATCGCCGGGCGGCTCTCCATCCCGGCCAGCACCGTCAGCATCAGCAGCGCCAACAACCTGGTCAATCTATTGCCCGCTGCTGCTATCGAGTCACGAGTCTTCGACAACCAGGTGCTGGTCCTCGCGGCGCCCGCCCCGCAACTCAATATTACTGGCGCGTTCCGCTACAAGGTGATGACCTGCCCGGGGAGCGCGCCGCTCTGTCAGCAGCTGAACGGCTTCCACTTCGACGAGGCGGCGGGGCCGTACTCGTGGAACGCGTCGGCACAGGGTCTCGACTTCAACGGTGCGCGTCTGCTGCAGGACCTGAACGGCGGGTCGATTCCCCTGACCTGGAACTTGGCCAACATGACCGCCAACGGGTCGCTCGGCGCGCTCCTGCTGCACCACCACAACCAGCCGGGCAGCCGTGCCGAGGTCGTGCTGCTGGAAGGAGCGGCCCAGACGGACCTCGGGATCACGTTCTCGGCCTCGCCCACGGCCCCGGCCGTCGGCCAGACGACGACCCTGACGGCTACGGTAACGAACCACGGCTCGACCGCAGCCACCGGCATTCAGGTGCTCCTCGATCTGCCGCCGGCGCTGACCTTCGTCTCGGCCGGAGGGGGCGGCACGTTCCACGACGGCGACGGAACGTGGTCGATTCCGTCGGTCCCGGCGGCGGGGTCCGTGTCGCTCAAGGCCATCTACACCGCCGAGGCCGCGGGTTCGCTCGCCGCGAGCGCGACGATTACGGCGTCGACGCCGCTCGATCCCAACCCAGAGAACAATCACGCCGTGCTCGGGCTGAACCCGCCATCGTCGGCCGACGTGCAGGTCACCGCGTCGGCGAGCGGGGCGCCGGTGGCGCCTGGCGGCAGCGCGAGCTACGCGCTGGAAGTGCGAAACAACGGGAACGAGACCGCCTACAACGTGGTCGTCTCGACGACGTTCGTCGCGGGGGTCGGCACGATCGCAGGTGGCACGCCGAGCCACGGCGTGTTCACTGCGGGGACGGGCCAATGGCGTATCGCCAGCCTGGGCCGCGGGGCGGCGGCGACAGTCACGCTCGCGGCGACCGCGACGAGCGGACCGCTCCTCACACTGAGCGCCAACGCGGCATCTCTGGTTACGGATCCGGCGCCGACCAACAACATCGCCACCGCCTCGGTGGCTGTGACGCCGCGTCCGACGACGCTAACGCTGACGCTCGACCCGGCGACGGTGCACGTCGGCAGCGGCAGCGTGGCGACCGTGACCGTGCTCGATGCAGCGGCTGGCTCCACGCCTCCCGCGGGAACGGTAGGCTTTGTCAGCACGGACAACAGCGACGGGCTGTCGGCACTGTCCTGTACCCTCGCGCCGGTGCCGGCGACGACCGACCGTTCGTCGTGTCAGGTCATCGTGACGCCCGGCACGGTGGGACCACGCACGGTGACCGCCAGCTACGTCGCCAACGGAATCCACGGCACGTCGATCTCTACCGCAACCCTGACTGCCACGCTGCGCCCGACGACGCTCACCCTGACGCTCGACCCGGCGACGGTGCACGCCGGCAGCGGGAGCGTCGCCACCGTGACCGTGCTCGATGCAGCGGCCGGCGCCAGCCATCCGGTGGGGACGGTGGGCTTCCTCAGCACGGGCAGCAGCGACACGCTGTCGGCGCCGTCCTGCACGCTCGCGCCGGTGGTGGCGACGACCGACCGCTCGTCGTGTCAGGTCACCGTGACGCCCGGCGCCGCGGGACCACGCACGGTGACCGCCAGCTACGTCGCCAACGGAATCCACGACACGTCGACCGCTACCGCAACCCTGACTGCCACGCTGCGCCCGACGACGCTCACCCTGACGCTCGACCCGGCGACGGTGCACGTCGGCAGCGGCAGCATAGCCACCGCGATCGTGATCGATGGAGCGGCCGGTGCCAGTAATCCGGCTGGGACAGTGGGCTTCCTCAGCACGGGCGGCGGCGACACGCTGTCGGCCCCGTCCTGCACGCTCGCGCCGGTGCCGGCGACGACCGACCGCTCGTCGTGTCAGGTCACCGTGACGCCCGGCGCCGCAGGACCACGCACGGTGACCGCCAGCTACGTCGGCAACGGCGTCCACGCCACGTCGACCGCCCCCGCGACCCTCACCGCCACGCTGCGCCCGACGACCCTCACCCTGACGCTCGACCCGGCGACCGTGCAGACGGGCATCGGCAGCATAGCCACTGCGATCGTGATCGATGGATCGGCCAGCGGCAGCAATCCGGCGGGAACGGTGGGCTTCGTCAGCACCGACAGTAGCGACGGGCTGTCGGCCCCGTCCTGCACGCTCGCGCCGGTGCCGGCGACGACCGATCGCTCGTCGTGTCAGGTCACCGTGACGCCCGGCACCGCGGCCCCACGCACGGTCACCGCCAGCTACGTCGGCAACGGCGTCCACGCCGCATCGACCGCCCCCGCGACCCTCACCGCCACGCTGCGTCCGACGACGCTCACCCTGACGCTCGATCCGGCGATCGTGCAGGTGGGCAGCGGCAGCGTCGCCACCGCGATCGTGATCGATGGAGCGGCCGGCGCCAGCAATCCCGCGGGAACGGTCGGCTTCCTCAGCACGGACGACGGCGACACCCTTTCGGCGCCGGCCTGCACCCTCGCGCCGGTGCCGGCGACGACCGACCGCTCGTCATGTCAGGTCACCGTGACGCCGGGCACCGGAGCACCCCGCACCGTCACCGCCAGCTACGCCGGCAACGGCATCCACGCCGCATCGACCGCCTCCGCGACGCTCATCGCCACGTCACGGCAGCTGACCTACGTGCTGTCGGAGGGGGCGACCGGGCGCGTTCCTCGACACCAGCATCCTGATCGCGAACCCGAACGCGTTGCCGGCGCCAATCGACGTCGCCTTCATCAAGGACGATGGCACGACGGTCACACGGAACATGACACTGCTGCCCACGTCGCGCACGACCATCCACGTCCCCGACATCCGCGGTCTCGAGTCTGCCAACTTCTCGACGCAGGTGACGACGTCGGGGACGCTGCCGCTGGTGATCGAGCGGACGACGACATGGGATGCAACCGGCTACGGAGCGCATACGGAGAAGGCGAGCTTCGGACCGGCATCGACGTGGTACTTCGCCGAAGGATCGCAAGGCTTTTTCCACACCTACTTCCTGCTGGGCAACCCGCAGCCGGTGGCCAACGCGGCGCACGTCACGTATCTGCTCGACGATGGGACGACGGTGCAGCGCACCTACCCGATGCTGCCGACGTCGCGGCTCACACTCGATGCCTCGGTAACGCCCGAGCTCGCCAATCGCTCGTTTGGTGCAACGATCACCTTCGATCAACCCGGGATGGCGGAGCGGGCGATGTACTTCGATACCCCGACGCAGCTTTTCGGTGGCGGCTCGGCGTCGGCCGGCGTCACCGTTCCGTCGACCACGTGGCACCTGGCGGAGGGCGCGACCGGGACGTTCTTCAACACCTTCCTGCTGATCGCCAACCCCGGCACCATACCGACGACGGCGACGGTCACCTACTTGCTCGACAGTGGCGGCACGGTGACGCGCACGCATCCGCTCGCCGCGCACCAGCGTCTGACGCTCAACGTGGCGCTCGAGGACCCGCTGCTGGCCAACGGCTCATTCGCGATGGTCGTCGACAGCCTCGAACCGATCATCGTCGAACGGTCGCTCTTCTGGCCGGTCGGGGCGTGGCACGAGTCACACAGCAGCGCGGCGCTGCCCGCGCCGCAGCTGAACTGGGGCCTGGCCGAGGGCCAGGTGGGCGGGCCGACGCGCGCGCAGACCTACATCCTCGTCGGGAACGGTGGCAGCAACGCGGCGGATCTCACCGTTACCTTCCTGCGCACCAACGGCACGACCGTGGTCAAGTCGTTCACCGTCGCGCCGAACAGCCGGCTCAACATCGCGGTGACGGGCGCCGACAGCGCGGTGCCAGAACTCGTCGACGAGGCGTTCGCGACCATCATCCAATCGACGCAGCCGATTGTCGTCGAACGCTCCGTCTACCTCGACGTCGGCGGCACGACCTGGGCGGCGGGTACGAACGCCACCGCATCGCCGTTGCCGTAGCCGGCCAGCCCGATGCCGCAGTCCGGCCGGACCGGCATCGGGCAATCCGACGCCCTTTTCCTCCGGAAGCTCGGGCCCACCGGAAGGAGCTATCAGTAATCAGTCGATACGCCCACAGGTGGCGGAACACCCGAGGTCATCACACACCAGAACCCCTCGTTCTAGGTCAACGACTCTACGAGGCGTCCGGCCGGCGAAGAGCCGTTCGCTGAGCATGCCGGCAGCTGCTTGTCGTAAACCTCGGCAGTGGCGGCGCCGCGAGTTTGTCGTCCAGGCGGAGAAGTCAAAGACGCGCACCGAGCGCCTAATCCCGATCTCGTCGCGACTGCTCGCCGTCCTGAAGATGCGCAAGTTGGGTCCGGACGGCGAGGAGCTGCCGCCGACTGCCTACGTATTCGGCAACGTGTTGGGCGAGCGGCTCGGATCGGTTCGCGCGCTCTGGGAGCGGGCCAGGGTCGCCGCAAAGCTCGGAGACTTCCACCTCGCCGACCTCCGTCACGAGGCTGCGTCACGCTTCGACGAGGCCGGCGTGCCGATCAACTTCGTCAGCAAGATCCTCGGGCACACCAATCTCACGACGACCTCCCGGTACCTCAACATCCATCGCCGCGGGCTGCACATGGCGATGGAGAAGTTCGAGGAGCACCGCCGGCTTGCAAACGGCTTGCAAACACCGGAACCACCAAAGGCGAATCCGCCGATGACACGACGCCGGGCCCAGAGCGATAACCGTGTGGTGTTTCAGTAGTTAGAGGTTGGTGCGGAAGAGAGGACTTGAACCTCCACCCGGTTGCCCGGACTAGCTCCTGAGGCTAGCGCGTCTGCCATTCCGCCACTTCCGCGTGGGGGCCGACCGAACAAAAATTCTAACACGGTCCCGCCAACGCCCCGAGCCGCCCAGTCGCCGAGTCGCCGGGTCGCCCAGCCCCCGAGTCGCCCAGTCCCCCAGTCGCCGAGTCGCCCAGCCCCCGTCGCCCAGCCCCCCAGTCCCCCAGTCGCCCACCTTGTATACTCGCTGCATGGCCGCGCGACGTGGAGTCTGGCTCGTGCTTTCCCTCATCGCCGTTGCCATCGTCGTGTCGATGGTCGGCGTCATCGTCAGCTCGTTCGTCATGCGGCGCGGGCCCGGCGTCCCGTCGGAGACGGCGCTGGTCCTGAAGGGGACGACCGAGCTCGCCGAAATCGAAGGCGCTGGTCTCCTCGACCAGTTCATCGAAGGCCCGCCCACGGTCAGGGCCGTCGTCGATGCGCTGCGTGCGGCGAAGACCGATCGCCGCGTGCGCGCGCTGATCGTCCGACCCAACGGCAGCTCGCCGTTCTGGGCCAAGACCCAGGAAGTCCGCGACGCCATTCTCGACTTCAAGACGTCGGGCAAGAAGACCATCGCCTTCCTCGAGTTCGGCGGGGACCAGGACTACTACCTCGCGACGGCCTGCGATCGCATCGTGCTGCTGCCCACCAGCGGGCTCGACCTCAAGGGCCTCGCCACCTACGAGGTCTTCCTTCGCGGCAGCTTCGACAAGATCGGCGCCGTGCCCGATCTGCTCCACATCGGCGACTACAAGACCGCGATCAACACCTTCACCGAGAAGACCTTCACGCCGGCGCACCGCGAGATGACCGAGTCGCTGAACGCCGACACGCTCGATCAGATCGTCCAGGGGATCGCCGCGGCCCGGAAGAAGACGCCCGACGAGATCCGATCGCTCCTCGATCAGGGTCCGTTCCTGCCCGAGGATGCACTTCGGACGGGGCTGGTCGACGAACTGGGCTACCGCGACGAGGTGGTCGAGAACGCCGGGCTCGACGAAGTGGAGCCGACCGACGTGGACGACTACATCCGCTCGCGGCCGACGGGCCTCTCGTTTCGTCGCGCCCCGCGCGTCGCGCTGATCTACGCGGTCGGCACGATCGCGTCGGGCAGCAGCAAAGGCGGCGAAGGCAGCTACGCCGGGTCGGACACGCTCGTGGAGTACATCGAAGAAGCGGCCGACGATGAGGGGATCAAGGCGATCGTGCTGCGGATCGACAGTCCCGGCGGCTCGTCGGTGGCCTCGGACGTCATCTGGCGCGCGTTGACGCTGGCGCGCGAGCGCAAGCCGCTCATCGCTTCGATGTCCGACCTTGCGGCGTCTGGCGGCTACTACATTGCGATGCCGGCGCACACCATCGTCGCGCAGCCGGGCACGTTGACGGGGTCGATCGGCATCTTCAGCGGCAAGTTCGTCCTGGGCGGGACCATGGCGAAGCTCGGAGCCAACGTCGAGAGCGTCAGTGTCGGGAAATTCGCGGAGATGGACTCTCCAATCCGGCCGTATTCGGCGGAGGAGCGGGCCAAGGTCGAAGAGCACATGCAGGCCTTCTACGACCAGTTCGTCGAGAAGGCGGCGCAGGCCCGCAAGGTGTCGCCGGAGAAGCTCGATGCGGTCGCGCAGGGACGCGTCTGGACCGGGCGGCAGGCTGTGAAAGTGGGACTCGTGGACGAGCTCGGCGGGCTGCCGCGCGCGCTGGCGCTCGCGAAGGAGCGCGCGAAGATCCCCGCCCGTCAGGACGTGGACGTCGTCGTCTACCCGCCGAAGCCGTCGTTCTTCGAGGCGCTGAGCGATCCGTTCGGACAGGCCGAGCAGTCCCGCGCCTCGCTGCTCCTCGGCACGCTGCCCGCGGCCGAGCGGCGCATCCTGCGAGAGCTCGCGGCGCCGCTGCAGCTGCTGCGCCGTGGCGACCCGCTGGCGCTCATGCCGTACGTCTTTCTCCGATAGCCGGCGCAGCTGAAGACCAGCGACCAGCTGACCAACGACCAGCGCTGCGACCAACTCGCAGAGGGCTGGTAGCTGGTAGCTGGTACCTGCGTAGCTGCGCCTAGGTCCCCAACTGCGCCAGCGTGTCCTGGTAAGTGCGAATCTCGAGCTTCTCCTTGGCCTTGTTCATGTAGCTCGTGAAGAAGCGGCCGCGCTTGGCGGACACCAGCTCGCGGCGCAGCGAGTCGCGTGCCATTGCCAGCTCCGGGTCCGTGACCCCGGTCTTCTCGACGACCTTGACCACGGCGGCCCCGGTGTCGGTGAGGATCGGATCGCTGATCGCGCCGACCGCGAGCGCAAATGCCGCCTTGTCTACCGCCGGGCTGACGCCCACGTCCGGGATGACGCTGCCGCGGGCCACGAGCTCGCTGGTGCGGACCTCCCGCGTGCTCGCCTTGGCCGCGGCCGCCAGCGTCGCGCCGCCGCGGACGGCAGCGACGAGATCGGCAGCCTTCGTGCGGGCGACGTCCTTGGCCTTGGCGGTGATGATGTCCGCCCGGACCCGCTCCTTCACGTCCTCGAGCTTGGGCACCCGGGCGTCTTCCTTGCCCGTGAGGGCGATGAACACGTAGCCCTGCGGGACGCGGATGGCCCCGCTGACGCCGCCGTCCTTGAGCGCGAACGCTTCGGTGGCGACCTGCGCCGAGGGCCCCAGCTCACCGACCGGATCGGTACGCTGGAAGAAGCCCGACTCCTTGACCGCCAGTCCCTGGGCCTTCGCCACGCGATCGAGATCCGACGGGTCGTCGATCTCGGCGTCGAGCTCCGCGGACAGCGTGGTCGCGCGCTCCTGGGCGCGCTGCCATTTGAGCTGATCGGTGAGCTGGTCGCGGACCTCCGCCAGCGCCTTGCGGCCGGCCGCGCGCTTTTCGACCACCTTGATGATGTGGAAGCCATAGGTGGTCTGGACCAGATCACTGATCGTCCCGGGGGCGAGGCTGAAGGCCGCGTCCTCGAACGCTTTGACCATCGATCCCCGGCCGAAGAAGTCCAGATCGCCGCCGCGAGCCTTGCTCACCTCGTCTTCCGAGTGTTTGGTGGCGAGCGCCGCGAAGTCGCCGCCGGCCTTGACCTGCGCCAGGATCGCTTCCGCCTGTTTGCGGACCGCGGCCTCCTCCTTGCCCTCGGTCTTGAGCAGGATGTGCGAGGCGCGCACCTGCTCGGGGTTCGAGAACTGCTCCTGGTTCTCGTTGTAGAACCGCTCGATCTCCTCCGGCGTCGGGGTGATGCGGTTGCGCAGGCTCTGCGTGTCGAGGAGCAGGTACCGGACTTTGCGCCGCTCGCCGAGCTTGTAAGTGCCCGTGTTCTTGTCGAAGTGGGCCTTGATGTCGGCGTCGGTGGCGGTCAGGCCGTCCCGCAGCTGCTCGGCCTGCAGCGCGACGACCTCGAGCTTGACCTTCTCGTTGCGGCGCCGGTATTCCTCGTCGGCCTCGGCGTCCGACACCTGGATCCAGCCGGTGACCGCGTCCTGCAGCTTCTCCGAAATGAGGTCGCGCCGGATGGCGTCCTCGAACTCGGGTTCCGACAGCGGCGGCCGCTGCGCCCGCAGCACGGCGCGGTAACGCTCGTAGCCGACGAATTGTCCGTTCTGCTGGAAGGCCGGCATGTTCAGGATGAAGGCGCGCACCTCGGCATCGGTCACGCTGATGCCGCGCCGCCTCGCTTCGGCCTCCACGGCGCGCTGGTCGATGAGCGACTGCAGCACCTGTCGATCGATGCCGAGCTGCTTCAGCATGTCGCTCGACAGATTGCCGCCCTGCGAGCGGAACTGCTGCAGGCGGTTGTTGAGGACGCGCTGGTACTCGCCGACGGTGATCGGCGTCCCGGAGACGTCGGCCACGGCCTGGGCCCGCGACACGACGCCGGATGAAAACGGCGAGAATTCCGGGACGAGGAAAATCACCAGGGCGAGGGCGACAAGGGCGAGACTCCACTTGAGCCACCCCTTGTGGCGTCGCATCCTATCGAGCATGGTCATGTGCGGGAATCCTTCTCGCTCACGGTCGGCGCGGTCGAATGGGAGGTCCGCACGGCCCTCCGGGGCCTGCGGAACAGTCGCTCCGGCGGATGAGAACTCTACAGTCCGGCCGGGCACCGCCCGAAAGTAACCATTGATCTTACGGGATTCAGTCGAGGTGCGGCAAGCGCACGCGCCGGCCGGCTCGCGGCGCTGCCCCTCATCCGTTGGGAGCCGGTAAGTGGCTGGGAATGAAGTGGTTCCGGTGTGATAACATGCTCGAGGCCAGCGGGGCCTTCCGAGTCTCAGGGCATCCGCGTGGACCTCACGGCCCGTCTGGCGCAACTTCCCCGAACGCTCGAACCCGACCATCGGCGTGCCGAGGTGCTGGCAGGGATCGTTCGAGCGGCCCATGAGACGCTGGATCCCCGTCGCGTCGCCGAATGGCTCCGCATGCAGCTGCAGGACTGGCTCCCGATGCGTGCGTGGGCCATCCTGGAGGACGATCTCATGGGCCCCCCGCACGTCCTCGCCGCAGCCGGCCTCGACGGACGGCTGGCCGGGATCGTCGTCTCGGTGGCAGGCCGTGCGATCCGTCTGGGTGAACCCCTCGTGACCGCCAATCTCCAGGACCATCTCGTGTCGGCCCCGCCGGTGGCGGCGATGGCGCTGCCGCTCGTCGCGCGGGGCGTGGTCATCGGGGCCGCCGTCGGCCTGGCGGAGGAACGCGCGGCCCAGCCCCCCGTCTATGGCCTCGAAGCGCGGGTCGCGCTGGGCATGCTGATCGAGCCGGCCGCCGTCGCGCTCGACAATGCCCGGCGCATGGCGCAGGCCGAAGCGCTCTCGGTCACCGACGATCTCACGCGGCTGTACAACTCGCGATACCTGAAGCAGGCGCTCACCCGCGAAGTCAAGCGCGCGGTCCGCTCGGGGCAGCCGCTGACCGTCATTTTCATGGACCTGGATGGATTCAAGTCGGTGAACGATCAACACGGCCACCTCATGGGCAGCCGGACGCTCGTGGAGTTTGCCTCCATCCTCCGCAGCTGCGCCCGTGAGACCGACGTCCTCGCGCGCTACGGCGGCGACGAGTTCGCGATCGTGCTGCCCGATACCGACGCCACGGGCGCCCGCAGCCTGGCCGATCGCATCCGGACGCGGGCAGCGGGCTTCACGTTCCTGTCAGGCGAGGGGCTGGCTGTCCGGCTCACGACGTCGGTCGGCATTGCCGCCCGCGATGCCGGCTGTCAGACGGCGACCGACCTGCTGCGCGCGGCCGATGCCGCCATGTACTGGGTCAAGGCCCACGGCAAGAATGCCGTTCATGTGAAGGAATGAGGAAACCGCGCCGCCGTAGCCCGTCGCCCTGTAGCCTGTAGCCCGTCACTCGCACTCGTCAGCGTAAGCCGTAACTCGTCACTCGTAGCACATTCGTAACTCGTATGACCCTCCGTTCGTTGTTCTCACTCTTCTCGAGCGATCTGGCGATCGACCTCGGCACGGCCAATACCTGCGTCTACGCGCGCGGCAAGGGCATCGTGGTGAACGAGCCTTCCATCGTCGCCATCAACAAGGTCAACGGCCGCGTCGAGGCCGTCGGCAAGGACGCCAAGGACATGCTCGGCAGGACGCCCGGCAACATCGTGGCGATCAAGCCGATGAAGGACGGCGTCATCGCCGACTTCGACGTCACCGAGAAGATGCTCGCCTACTTCATCAAGAAGGCCCACAACCGGAACGTCTGGGTCCGGCCGCGCATTGTCATCGGCGTGCCATCCGAAATCACCCAGGTCGAGAAGCGCGCCGTGAAGGACAGCGCCTACCGCGCCAAGGCCAGCGAGGTCTACCTGGTCGAGGAAGCCATGGCCGCCGCCATCGGCGCCGGCATGCCGATCACCGAGCCGTCGGGCAACATGATCGTGGACATCGGCGGCGGCACCACCGACATCGCCGTCATCTCACTCGCCGGCATCGTCTACAGCAAGGCCGTCCGCGTCGCCGGCAACGAGATGGACGATGCGGTCATCCAGTACATCAAGAAGACGTACAACCTGCTGATCGGCGAGCGGACCGCGGAACAGATCAAGATCGAGGTCGGGTCGGCCTTTCCGCTCGAGGAGCGGATGACCATGGAGATCAAGGGCCGTCACCTCATCGAGGGCGTGCCGAAGACGATCACCATCACCGACGAGGAGATTCGTGAGGCGCTGGCCGAGACGGTCAACGTGATCGTGGACGCCGTCCGCGTGGCGCTCGAACGCACGCCGCCCGAGCTCTCGGCCGACATCGTCGATCGCGGGATCGTGCTGACCGGCGGGGGATCGCTGCTGAAGAACCTCGACAAGCGCCTGCGTGAGGAGACCGGCCTGCCGCTGGCCATGGCAGAAGATCCGCTGTCGTCGGTCGTGCTCGGCGCCGGCAAGATGCTCTCGGACTTCAACCTGCTGCGCAAGGTCTCGATCGACTGATTCATTCACAGGGATCAGGTGCCAGGCGTCAGGCCTCAGCAGGGATCAGGCCCAGGCAGGGATCACGCGTCAGGCACCAGGCCTCAGGCAGGATCGGGATCAGGTATCAGTAAGATCTTTGTAACTCGTAACTCGTAACTCGTAGCCCGTAGCCCGTAGCCCCACGACCAACGACCAACGACCAACGACCGAAGACCGAACGACTGCAGACCGCAGACCCAAGACTGAAGACCCCCCAGAATCTCCCCCAGTCCCCGTGACATGGCCGTCCTCGAAATCCGCCGCCGCACCGGATATCTGCTGCTGGCCGTCCTGCTCGGGCAGGTGATTCTGATCTCCGCCCAGGTGACGACGCCGTCGGGGACTCGCGTGCTCCAGGCGGTGACGTTCGGGTTGTTCTCGCAGGTGCAGCTCGGCACGTCGCGGTTGCTCGGCAGCGTGCGCGGCGTGTGGGACGGCTACATCGCCTTGCGAGGCGTTCGTGCGGAGAACCAGCAGCTGCAGGACGAGTTGATGGCGGTCCGTGTCCGGCTGCTGGAGCAGCAGGCGCTCGCGTGGCGCGGCGCGCAGCTCGAGAAGCTGCTCGAGCTGAAGGGCCGCGGCAAGCTGCACACGCTGGCCGCCAACGTCATCGCCCGCGCCTCGGATCCGCTCTTCCGCACGATCACCATCGATCGCGGCTCGCAGGACGGCCTGCGGACGGACATGGCCGTGATCTCGCCGGATGGCATCGTCGGCCGCGTCATCGAAACGCCATTGTATGCGGCGAAGATCCAGTTGCTGGTGGACCGCGAGGCCGGGGCCGGGGCGGTCGTGGCACGCTCGGGCGCCGGCGGCGTCGTCGCGGGACACGATTCGGAGGGCGAGCTTCCGCTCCGGATGGACTTCGTGTCGAACCTCGCCGACGTCAAGGTCGGCGATCTCGTCGTCAGCTCGGGGCTGGAGGGGATCTTTCCGCGCGGGCTGCCGATCGGGAAGGCGGCGCGGGTCGAGCGGGGAACGGGTCTCTACAAGTCGATCTGGCTCGAACCGGCGGTCGAGCCCGCCGCCCTCGGCGTCGTGCTGGTCGTGCTCGAGCCGCCGCCCGGCGAACCAGCGCCGGGGGCGAAGCGGTGAAGGTCGCGCTGGTGGTCATCGCCATCGTCGTGGCGCTGGCCCTGCAGACCTCCGTCGTGCCCTTCGTCCTGTCGAACGATGGCCGCATCGATCTGGTCCTGGTGGTGGTGGTGTGGGCAGCCCTGCAGTTCGGGCCGGCGGCAGGGTTGGTGACCGGGGCGGCGGCCGGGATGGCGCAAGATGCCCTGTCGGGTGGCATCATTGGCGTGAGCGGGTTCGTGAAGACGCTGGTGGGGTTCTGGGCGGGCGCCATTGGCTCGCAGTTCATCGTGGCCAACGCGCTCCCGCGGTTCGTCGTGCTCATCGCCGGCGCGGTGTTCAATGCGTTCGCCTCGCTGGGCCTGCACGCCGCCATCCAGCGTCGCGGGTTCGATCTGCCGTGGGGCCAGGCATGGGGCCAGGTCCTGACGACCGCGTTCGTGGGCATCGTCCTGATGCAGGTGGCGCAGGCGATTCCGGGCAGGCTGAAGCGGCGCCGGCTCCGCCGGGGATACTGAATGATGTCGCCTGACGATCGCTCCGAGCTTCACTTCCGGCTGGGCATCCTGCAATACAGCCTGGCGGTGGGGTTCGCCGCGCTCGCGGTCTGTTTCTGGGCGTTGCAGGTCCTGCAGCACGAGAAGTTCCTCGAGCTCGCCGAACACAACCACCGGCGGACGATCGGGCTGCGCGCGCCGCGGGGCATCATGTTCGATCGCGACGGCAAGGTGCTCGTCCAGAACCGCGAGGCGCTGAACATCTCGCTCGTCCGCGAGCAGACACGCGATCTCGACCAGTCGATCCGGATGCTCGCCGCCGTCATGGGCGTGGAGGAGCGTCTCGTGCGTGAGGCTGTCGATCGCAACCGGGCGCTGCCACGCTACCGGCCGATCCGGGTGCTGCACGATGTGACGATGTCGCAGGTCGCCGCGTATACGGCCCGCCGGCTGGAGCTCGGCGATGTGCTGCTCGAGCCGGTCCCCACACGCGAGTATCCCGAGCAGGAGACGGCGGCGCACCTGTTCGGCTACGTCGGCGAAATCACCGAGGCGCAGCTCGAGCGGCCGGAGTACCGAGGGCATGTCGCCGGGCGAGCTCATCGGCCAGGCTGGCGTCGAACAGACCTACAACCGGCTGTTGATGGGACGCGACGGCGCCCGGCTCGTGACGGTCAACAGCGTCGGACGGGAGATTCGCCAGCTCGCCAGGCGCGGCGCGACGGAGGGGACGCGGCTCCAGCTGACGATCGACTACGACGTGCAGAAGGCGGCGCACGACGGGTTCAAGGCCACCGGATACAACGGCTCGGCGGTGATGCTCGACCCGCGCACGGGCGAGATCCTGGCGCTGGCCAGCGTGCCGGCCTTCGATCCGAATGCGTTCTCCGGCGGGATCGATGCGAAGACGTGGTCGTCGCTGCTGAACGATCCGCTGCAAGCCGCTCCAGAACCGCGCCATCCAGGGGCGCTATTCGCCGGGCTCCACGTTCAAGATCGTGGTCGCCGTCGCCGGCCTCGAGGAGGGCGTCATCACGCCGGAGTTCGCGGCGTTCTGTCCCGGCGGCGCCTACTTCTATGGCCGATACTTCAAATGCCACGCGGGCGGCCCGCACGGGCGGATCGACACTGCGTCACGCGATCGAGAAATCGTGCAACGTCTACTTCTACACGGTCGGCAACATGCTCGGGATCGATCGGATGCACAAGTGGGCGTCGGCGCTCGGCCTCGGCGAGTATGAGCGGGATCGACCTCCCGCACGAGATCCAGGGGATCATGCCGTCGACCGCGTGGAAGAAGCGGCGCACGGGGGAGAAGTGGTACGCCGGTGAGACGATTTCGGTCTCGATCGGCCAGGGGCAGGTGTCGGTGACGCCGGTGTCGCTCGCGGTGATGATGATGACCGTCGCCAACGGCGGCACGCGGCACACGCCGCATCTCGTCCGCGCCATCGACGAGGGCCGGGGCTGGGTACCGTATCCGGCGCCGACGCCACGGTCGGTCGTCCGGATGAAACACTCGACCATCGACGCCGTGCACGAGGGGTTGTGGATGGTGGTCAACGCCGCCGGCACCGGCGGCCGCGCCCGCCTCGAAGGCCGCGACGTGGCTGGAAAGACCGGGACGGCGCAGGTCATCTCGATCAGGGCAAGCAGCGCGCGGGCAGGACCGAGCGCGACCTGCGCGACCACGGGTTCTTCGTCTTCTTCGCGCCGGCCAAGAATCCCGAGGTCGCGGGCGTGGTCTTCGCCGAGCACTCCGAGCACGGCTCGAGCGCCGCGCCGATCGCCCGGCACATGATCGACACCTACTTCGCCGAAGAAGGAAGGCAAGCCGATGCCGCCGTATCCGCCGCCTGCGCCGCCGGTCCCGCCGCCGGAGCCGACCGTCGTGGCCGCGGCAGGAGGCGATCCGTGATCGGCGCGGCTCAAGCCGCGCCCTCCTGCGGCCCGAGAAGCCTAACCACCGCAGGAGGGCGGGGCTTCAGCCCCGCCAGCCCGTAGCCCGTAGTCCATAGCCCTGTCCATGTTCGACGAACGTCGCCTCTACCATCACATCGACTGGCTGCTGCTCGGCGCCGTGCTGCTGCTCGCGGGCGTCGGCCTGGCGATGATCTACAGCGCGACGTGGAATCCGATCCGACGAGCGCGTGGGTCCGCAGTTCTGGACGCAGCTCTATGCGATGGGCCTCGGGCTCGGCGCGCTCGTCGTCGCCCTGGTCGTGGACTACCGCCGGCTGTGCGAGAACTCGCTCGTCCTCTACCTGGCCGTGGCGGCGGCTGCTCGTGTACGTGCTGTTCTTCGGCAGCGCACAGGGCGGCGCGCCAGCGCTGGATCTCGCTCGGGTTCTTCAACCTCCAGCCGTCCGAGTTCATGAAGATCGCGCTGGCGCTCGCGCTGGCGACCTTCTTCGCCGAGAACAACCGCGGCGCGCAGCAACAACGGCGATCTGCTGCTCGGCCGGCGCGTTCCGTGGGCGTCGCCTTCCTGCTGATCGCCAGGGAGCCCGACCTCGGGCTCGGCGGTCACGCTGCTGCCGATCTTCCTCGGCATCACGTTCGCGGCGGGCCTGCGGGTGAAGCTGCTGGTCATGTTCGCGGCGATCGCGATCGTCGCCGCGCCGATCGCGTGGACCTTCGCGCTCAAGGACTACCAGAAGTCCCGCATCGAGACGTTCCTCGAACCCGGAGCAGGATCGTCAGGGCGCCGGCTACCAGCAGATTCAGGCGCGCATCTCCGTCGGGTCCGGCGGGCTGGCCGGCAAGGGCTTCCGCGACGGCACGCAGGGGCAGTACAGGTTCCTGCCCGTCGCCCACAACGACTTCATCTACTCGGTGCTGGCGGAGGAGCAGGGGTTCCTGGGCGTCCTGGCGACGCTCGGGCTGTATCTGTTCGTCGTGCTGCGATCGATCGAAGCGGCGCGGCTCGCCAAGGATCGACACGGGGCCTACCTCGTCGTCGGGCTGATCTCGTGTTTTACCTTCCAGGTGCTGTACAACATCACGATGTCGGCGGGGCTGGCGCCGGTCAAGGGCCTCACTCTGCCGCTCATGAGCTATGGCGGGTCGTCGATCATCGCGACGCTCGCCGCTTTCGGGCTCATCCTCAACGTGCGGATGCGCCGGTTCACCAATTGACCGGGACGAGCCATGACCGCCCTCGACGTCCTCGTCGCTTGCGTCGTGCTTCTCCCGGCCGCCATCGGCGGCGCAGGCGCTCTCGTCCGGCTGGACGAGCCCGAGCGCTTCGTGGCCTCCAGGAGTTCAATCGATGAACAAGGAGATGATCGTCTCCTCGAACGACCACGAGACGATGGTCGGCGATACTCGAGGACGACCAGGTGGTCGAGCTCTTCATCGAGCGCGAGCGCAACCGGGGCGTCGTCGGCAACATCTACAAGGGCCGCGTGTCCAAGGTGCTGCCGGGCATGCAGTCCGCCTTCGTGGACATCGGCCTCGAGCGTGACGGCTTCCTCTACGTGACCGACGTCGTCAGCACGTCGGATCAGTTCGAGCAGCTCGAAGCCGAGCGACGGCGAGCTGCCGACCCCGGCCGCGACCGAGCCGCCAGCGCGAAGAAGCGGCGGCGCCCGCGGCGGCGGGAAAGGCCGAAAGCCACCGGAACGGCCGGGCGGCCAGACCATCGACCAGCTCCTCAAGGAAGGGCAGGAGGTGCTGGTCCAGGTCGTCAAGGAGCCGCTCGGCACCAAGGGCGCGCGGATCACCTGCCACGCGTCGATCCCCGGGCGCTTCCTCGTGTTCATGCCGACGGTGGATCACGTCGGCGTCTCGCGCAAGATCGACTCGCGCGACGAGCGTGGACGTCTGCGCGGCATCGTCCGCCAGTTCCGGGAGCAGCACGGCTTCACGGGCGGCATCATCATCCGCACCGCCGCGTCGGGGCGGCCGGAGGGCGACATCCTCGGCGACCTCAACGACTTCCTGCAGATCTGGCAGGAGATCCGGCAGCGCGTCGAGTACGACGCAGGCGCCGGCGGTCATCTATCGCGAGCAGAGCCTCGTCGCCAAGCTGCTCCGGGATCTGCTGACCGACGAATACCAGACGATCCGCATCGACAGCCTGACCGAGTATCGCAAGGTCCAGCAGCTCGTCGAGCGCATCATGCCGGCGCTGCTGCCGCGGGTGAAGCTCTACACGAAGGACTACCCGATCTTCGAGGAGTACGGCGTCCGCAACGAGATCGACAAGGCGCTCCGCAGCAAGGTCTGGCTCAAGTCGGGCGGCTACATCGTCATCAACCAGACGGAGGCGCTCGTCGCCATCGACGTCAACACGGGCCGCTACGTCGGCAAGAAGACCGGACGCCTCGAGGACACCATCGTCAAGACGAACCTGGAAGCGGCGAAGGAGATCGTGCGCCAGCTGCGGCTGCGGGATCTCGGGGGCATCATCGTGCTCGACTTCATCGACATGGAGGAGCGCAAGAACCGCCAGAAGGTCTTCCAGGCGCTCGAGCAGGAGCTCAAGAAGGACCGCTCGCCGTCCAAGGCGATTCAGGTCTCCGAGTTCGGGCTGGTCGATCGTCACGCGCAAGCGCGTGAAGCAGAGCCTCGAGCGCCTGCTGACCGACCCGTGCCCCTATTGCTCCGGCACCGGGACGGTGAAGTCCACCGCGACCATCTGCTTCGACATCCTGTCCGAGCTGCGCAAGGTGAGCACCGAGCTGAACGGGCACGGCGTGCTGCTGCGCGTGAACCCGGAGATTGCCCGGTCGTTGCAGGGGGAGGAACAGGGAGTGCTGCGCGACCTCGAGCGCGCCGTCGGCCGGAAGATCGACATCAAGCCCGACGCGCGCGCTGCATCACGAGCAGTTCGACGTCATGGCGGTGTGAGGGCTGCGGGCTGCACACGGTGCCACTGCCTGCGCCGGCGAGGCGCCGGCGCCAGGGTGACGTCATGCGTGAGCGGGCCGGGCTGCAAGCCCAGCGCCACTGCTGCGCCTGGCGGAGGCGCCCGGCGCTCGGCGATGTGGCGCCGGGCTTCAGCCCGGCACCAGCCGAGGCTACGCCGAGGCGACGAGGTGAATCAGGTAGTGATTCCCGCCGCGGTTGATCCAGACGCGCAGGTAGTCATTCCCCTTGAGCACCTCGACCTTCGAGCCGCCCGCCGCCGGCTTCTTGCCCTTGGCGACCTTGGCGATGTCGGCGTCGGCGACGATGCTGGCGACCTCGCGGCCCTTGACCTCGCCCTTCTGCAGGAACTCGACGTAGCGCTCGTAGGTCGGCGTCGCGCCCGGCGCCTTGCCGGCGGCTTCCTGCGACGTCATCCTCACCTGATAGGTCCCGGGCGCCAGGGCCTTGCCGTCGGCCATGACCTTGCGCGGGACGCGCACTGCGCCGAGCGCGACATCCCCGGTCGGGACGGCCGGCGCGGCTTCCGTGGTTGGCTGAGTCAGCGGCGCCTTCGCGTCTTGCGCCGACAGATCGAGTCCGCCGGCAGCGAACACCAGCAACCCTCCGACCGCATATCCCACCAGCTTCGACGTCATCTCGACCTCCCGCATGCACACGTGCGTGCGTGACTGTGGTGACCTCCGCTCGATTTCCGCCCCGGAGGAGGGGAAACCGTTGCCATTATGGCGAAACGGGCGCCCGCCGTTCAACCTGACTCGGCCGTACAGGCGCCAGGCCTCAGGCCTCAGGCCTCAGGAACGCGGCCTGACGGCGGAGGCCTGGTGCGCCTGATCCCTGGCGCCTGAAGCCTGGGGCCTGATCCCTGACTACTGCCCCTTGGTGAGGTAAATACTGCCGGAGAACGTGCGGGCCTCGACGTAGGCGCCGCCCCCGCCGACCGCGCCCTTGACCGACTTGCCCATGTGGCCGCGCCGTCCTCGCCCGATCGCATCGTGACGCCAACCTCGGGCTTGACGCTCCCGCTGAAGGTGGAGGCCTCGAAGTCGTAGCCGTCGCTGCTCCCCAGCCGGATGTCACCGGAGTGCGACTTGAACTCGTAGCGGCCCTGCTTCTCGAGCCGGCCGGTGTAGGTGATGCCGCCGCTGACCGAGCTCACCCGCGCCTGCCCGCAGGTGCAGCCCTTCAGGACCACATCGCCGCTGACCGTGCCGACCTCGGCGCTGCGGCTCTTGAAGCCCTGCGCGGTGATGTCGCCACTGACGCTGCCCAGCGAAACCTCGCCCTCGGATCCGCTGCTCGTCGCGCTCACATCACCCGAGACCGACTTGAGCAGCGCCACGCGCGGCAGCGCCGAGGCGACGACGTCGCCGCTCACGGATTCGGCGCGGACTTCACCGCGCACGTTGCTGATCTCGACGTCGCCGGACACCGACTTGACGTCCACCGTCGTGCCTGCCGGCACGAGGACGGTGTAATCCACCCAGGCGCGGCTGCCACGCTTGTGGACGGTGTCCACCTCCACGCGCGTTCCGTTCTGCCGCATCTCGACCTGCACGTCGTCGCGGCGCGCGCGCGCCTCGTCCTCGGTCTTCCCGCGGCCGCGCTTGACCGCTTCCACCTGGATCTCCGACCCGCTCCCGGCCGAGACCGTGACGTCGCCGGCGATGTTGCCGATGCGAAGGCTGCCGTTCTCGCCCACCTTGAACGTGTTCGCGATGCGCTCGGGCTCCGATGACACCCAGCCCTTATCGTCGCGATGGCGGTCCCGGTCTTTCGGCGGGTGAGGCCGCTGAGGCGGCTGGGGCGCGGCGGCAGGCGGAGGCGGCGGCGGAGGCGGTTGACGCTGAAGCTCCGGGGCTCCCGCGCTGAGGGCACAGACGATCAGCAAAGTGTGCAGCATGTCGGTCGGTCTCGCGCCCGCGCGCAGGGCGCTCGGAACGGGCGTTCAGGATTTGTCGGTCTCCGCAATGCGCGCCGCGCCGGCCTGATTGCCCTTGCGCATCTCGTTCATCAGCGCAATCGTGTCCTGCAGCAGCGACACCTTGCGCCGGAAGGCGTCGAAGAGGCTCTCCTGCGCCACCCGGTTCTCAGGCTGCGTGCGGAGAGCCGTGCGGCTGTCGCCGATGGCCTGATCGATCACCGCGAGGCTCTGCTTCAACTTCGCCATCACCTCGGGATCGACGGTGGCGTCGGCCTGGCTGGCCAGCTGTTCGAGGCCGCTCGCGGCTTTCTCGAGGTGTTCGGCCGCCAGCTGAACCTCGCTCTCCACGGATTCGACGAGGGGACTCGCCGGAGCGTTGCCCGAGGCCGGCGCGCTCGCCGTCGTCGTCGATCGTTCCGGTGGAGCCTCACCCGCACGGGTGACGAAGAAAAGCGCCGTGCCGACCAGGGCGGCGAGTGAGGCGGCGAGCGCCACCCAGCCCCACGGCCGGCGCGTGGCGTGCTCCCGCGATCGGCTCGAGGCCGCAGGGCCTGCAAGCAGCCCGGGCTCGGCCTGGATCCGTTCGGCGAGCCGGGCCCAACCGCCGCGAGGCGGCGCGTGGCGCTCCAGCGCCCGCGCGACCTGGCGAATCTCGCGCAAGTCCGCCGCGAGGGCCTTGCACGCCGGACACGACTCGGCGTGGGCCTCGAGCGCCGCTCGTCCCCGCGGGTCGAGGCGGTCCTCGATCAGGTCGGCGACGGCGTCCTGGAACTCCGCACACGTCATCGTTGTTGCCCTGCGTCCGGCGGCGGCGCCTGCCGCACCCGCCGTGCTGTCCCTCATCCGCCGACGGCCCGAGGACGCGGCTGGTTCAGAAACGCGCGAATCCGCAGCCGCGCCTTGTGCACCTGCGATTTCGACGTGCCCTCGGCAATGCCGAGGATGCGTCCGACCTCGTGGTGATCGAAGCCCTCGACATCGTGCAGCAGGAAGGCGGTGCGAGCCCCGTCGGGCAGCGACGCAATCGCGCGTTCGAGGTCGAGCCTCGCGATCGGCGATACGCCGCGCGGCGCGTCGATCCTGACCGACGATTCGTCGAGCTCCGCCGTCACCTGCTCCTGCTTCGCCGACTTGCTCCGCAGGCGGTCGAGGCAGGCGTTCATCCCGAGCCGATAGAGCCACGTGCTCAGCGCCGACTCGCCCTTGAAGGTGTCGAGCTTCCGGAACGCGGTCAGGAACATCTCCTGCACCAGATCCTCCGCCTCTTCCGGCCGGCCGACCATCCGATACGCCAGATTGTACAGACGCGTGACATGCTGGCGATACAGCTCGCCGAAGGCGTTCAGGTCGCCGGCCCGGCATCGGGCCACGAGAGCAGCGTCCTGAGATCGACCTTCGTCCGACATGGGGTTAGACGGGAGCGGGCCCGGCCGGCGTTGCCGTGCGGCGGCCGGATACCCTGTCGGATACGCACGACAGGCGGCCCCGGTTCGACCCGGCCCCTCCGCTCACCGTCCGACCCGGCGACGCGCCCCGGGGCGAGCCTGGTTCCAGCGGAGTCGGGCGAAGTGGCGCACGCGCCGCCCGGAGAGGTTCACCCCCTCGGCCAGCAGCAACTGGCGCTTCACCTGCGGATTGCGCCCGAATCCGCCGAGCAGCCCGCCGGCCGCGATGACACGGTGGCACGGCACGGCCGGGTCGCCGCACGTCCGCATCACCGTGCCCACGGCCCGTGCGGCCAGCGGACGCCCCGCCATGGCGGCGACATCGCCGTAAGTCGCGACCCGTCCGGGCGGAATGGACCGAACCACGGTCAGCACACGCCGCGTGAAGGACGTCATGCGGTCAGAACGAGAAGCCCACCTTCGCGCGAACGGTCATCCCCCCGAGGTTGGTCTCGTTGAATTCCTTCGAGACGCCGCCGGTACCGAGCCCGTCCGGAACCCACCGGTAGTGAACGTCCACGCCGACGCCGAGCCCTCGCCAGATCGGCACGTCGAGCCCGCCGAGCACATGGTAGCTGGTGAAGCCCTCGTCCACATCATCGCCGGCCTCCGCGAAGTCGGAGACGTCCTGGTAGCGCACGATGCCGATTCCGCCGCCGCCATAAGGCACGAAGGGCGACGTCCGGGTTCGCCCGTCGCGACCTCGCCGCGCGATGGGATAGCGGTAGCCGACCGTGAAGTCGAGCGGACGCAGCGAGATCGTCTCCCGGATCCTGAGTGGGAAGACCTCTCCCTCGTGGACGAACACGCGATGGCCGGACTCCTCGAAGCGTGACGCGTCCACCTGGAAGAACACGTGGCGCAGCGGACCCGCGAGCACCGTGACTTGTGCGCCCCCGCCGACGACCGTGCCCGACGCCGTGCCCAGGATCGCGTCGAAGCTCTTCGAAGCCGTGAGGGTCAACCGGCCGCCGTAGGCGAACGCCGTCACCCGGAACGCCCGTCCCGGCGGGTCGGCGTCGGGGGGCGGCCGGGGATCGGCCTGTTGTCCGTCCGGCGAAGTTCGGGACGATTGGGCCGTGGCCGGCGCGGCGATCGAGAGCGCGACGAAGACGAGCACGAGTACCGATCCGGGGCGGCCGCTCATCGCGACAGCCCCAGACCGCGCAGCGTGTCGCGCGGGTTGATCAGGCCAAAGCCGAAGGCGTCGTCCCGTCCCGGCGTGCCGCGATCCGTCGCGTATCGCCGGATCGCCGCCTCGATCGCGGCCGGGTTCGTCAGTCCCTGCTGGAGCAGCAGCGCGGCAAACCCCGCCACATGAGGCGCCGACATGGACGTCCCTTGATACGGAACGTAACGGAAGACGTCGAACCGCGGTGGGCCGTACGTGTTCACCGGCCGCGACAGCGGATCGGAGACGCCGATCTCCGGATCGAACGTCTGCTGGAGGATGCCGCCGCTCGCGCCCGCCGCCCGAATGTCGCCGCCCGGCGCCGCGATCTCGACCGATGATCGCTGGCTGGAGTACCGCGCGCGCGAGAGATCCCGACCGACCGCGGCCACCGACATCACGCCGTCGATCCGGGCGGCAATCTCCGCCAGTTGCTCCACCGGATTGCCGTCCTCGAAGTCGTTCCCGGCCGACACGGCGACGAACACGCCGCGCCCGACCGCGTATCGCAGGGCCTCCTCGATCGACGGCAGGGTTCCGCCGCCCGAGAATCCGAAGCTCATGTTGATGACGCGGGCCCCGTTGTCGGTCGCATACCGGATCGCGGTCGCCACCGTGGCCGTCGTCCCGATGTTCGGCGCGCTGAAGATTTCGTCCCAGTCGCCGCTCAGCACTTTGATCGGCATGATCCGGACGTTGAAGGCCATGCCCGCGACGCCGACCCCGTTGTTGGTGAGCTGACCGATCGTCCCGGCCACGTGGGTGCCGTGCCCGTCGAGATCGACCGGCGCGTCATCGCCCCAGATGTAGTCGCGCGGCGCCACGAACCGGTTCGCGCCGGCAAGGTCCGGGGCCGCGGCGAAGGGCACCGTCACGCGGCCGAGCGCGGGATACTGCCGCGCGCCGACGCTCATGCTGCGCCCCGTGTACTGGTACATCGTGGTCTCGTAGGCCACCCCGCTGTCGAGCACGGCGACGATGATGCTGCTCGTGGCGCCGTCGTTGATGTCCCAGGCCTGCTCCATGCGCAGCGCGCTCATGTTCCACTGCTGGTCGTACAACGGATCGTTCGGACGGTAGTGGGGCCGGGCGATGTAGTCGGCCTGCGCATACTCGACATCCGGGAGCGTGGCGAGCCGCGCCGCCACGGTCTCGGCGTCGAGCCCGCGGTCGATCGTCACCACGTCGAAGGAGGGACTGGACGCGTATTTCACGAGGACGCGGCCGGGCACCCAGGCAGGGCCCGACTCCGACGGCCGGTCCGGCAGCCGTCCGCCGACGGCCTCGCGGACGCCCCGCGGATCCAGGCCGAGATCAATCCCCGGCAATGCGAAGTCCGCGACCTTCACGCGCTGCGCGGCGCCCTCGATTGCATCGCGCGGGAAGACGACGAGAAGACCGAACAGTCCGGAGAGGATCGTCAGCCGTGCAAGCGCACCCGGGCGCGGCGTGCGGTTCGAGTCTGGGGGCGGGCTCGTTGTCATCGGAGGAATGGACCGGGGCAGGCGTGATCCGCATTGTCAGCCATGCCGGCGCCATCTCTCAACAAGGGGTCGGTCCCAGTGACCAACGAGTTATGTATGTCGACAATGGAGCCCCCGCGACAGGCTCCGGCTCCTCATGTCCCCCCCGGCGGAGCTTGTGTTAGCGTGAGCCATGCGCAGACCGGGCGTGCGAGCCATGCGACCCCTCGTCGTCGGGGCCGTGGTCATCGCGGCAATCGCGACCCTTTCATTGACGACGCTTCGGGGCCAGGCGCCGGCTCAGCCTCGACCCTCGGCGCGCGTCGTGGCCGTCGCAGGGTCGTCGGCCTCGGACGTCAATCGACAGATTGTCGCGCTCCAGCGTAGCGGCGCGCTGCGCCTCAGCGCCAGTGTCGAGGACCGGCTCGTCGAGGGGCGCGTCCACGACCGTTTCCAGCAATACGTCGGCGAAGCCAGGATCTGGGGCGGCGAGGTCGTTCGCCAGCGCTCGTCACGCGGGGTCGAAACCGTCTTCGGCAACCTGTACGACGACCTGCGGATCGATGCGACGCCGCGGATCGCGGCCGAGACGGCGGTGGCACGCGCGACCGCCATCGCCGGACGCGCGCCGCTCGCGGGCCGGCCCCCCGAGCTCGTCGTCCTGCCGATGGACGATGGCTCGTTCCGCTTGACCTGGTACGTGCGCGTGCGGTCGGGAAGCGATCTCATCGCCTTGTTCATCGATGCGTGGACCGGCGAAGAAGCGCACCGCTACAGCGACCTGCGCACGCAGTCGGCCGTGGGGACCGGCACCGGTGTGCTGAACGATCGCAAGAAGATCTCGGCGCGCCAGGCCGGCAGCGTGTTCCTGGCCGACGATGCGCTGCGGCCGCCGTCGCTCGTGACCTACGACCTGAGGGGCAATCCCGCGCGGACCGACGCCATTCTCGATGGCGTCATCGCCGCAAGCCAGTCCGACATCGCGAGCGACACCGACAACACCTGGTCGGACGGCCCGATCGTCGATGCGCACGTGTATCTGGGCTTTACCTACGACTATTTCTTCAAGCGCTTCCAGCGTCGCGGGTTCGACGGCAACGACCGGCGGATTCGAGCCATCGTGCACCCCGCCAACCGCAACGAGCTGTTCACGTATCCGCCAGAGATCGTGGAGAACTACCTGGTGAATGCGTTCTGGTGCGGCGGTTGCGGCTCGGACGGCAACGGGTACATGTTGTTCGGCGACGGCGTGCCTCCCAACGTGTTCGCCGTCACGACCGGCCAGGGCCGCAACTATTTCTCGGCGAGCTTCGAGATCGTGGCGCACGAGTACACGCACGGCGTGACCGAGTTCACGTCCGATCTCATCTACCAGAACGAGTCGGGCGCGCTCAACGAGGCGTTCTCGGACATCATGTCGGTCGGCGCCGACTTCTTCACCGCGAGCCTCGGCGGGTTGAGCCACACGGCCAACTATCTGGTCGGCGAGGAGGTCTTCACGGCGGTCGCGCCGGGCAGCGTCGCGGGCCTGCGCTCATTGTCCGATCCCCATGTCGCGTGGGACGCCGGACCACTACAGCCGCCGCTACACGGGACCCGAGGACGGCGGCGGCGTGCACATCAACTCCACGATCGCCGGGCACGCGTTCTATCTCGCGATCGAGGGCGGCACCAACAGAACGTCCGGGCGCGCGGTCCAGGGAGTCGGCGCCGCCAACCGCGAGCAGATCGAGCGGGTGTTCTATCGGGCCTTCACGCAGATGCTGCCCGCCTCGGCGAACTTCGCGCTGGCCCGGCAGGCGACCCAGCAGGCCGCCTCCGATCTGTTCGGCTCATCGAGCCCGGCGTTCCGCGCCGTGAGCGAGGCGTGGGATGCGGTAGGCGTGCCGTGACAGCGACCAGCGACCAACTACAAGCTACCAAGAGCGCTGATAATGTAGTGTCCGCCTTTAGGCGGACGCATGGGTCCGGCTGAAGCCGGAGCACTACGACAACACAACTGACGACAACACAACTGACCCAAGGCGCTTGGTAGTTGGTAGTTGCGTCGCTGGTCGCTGTCATCGTCCAGCGGAGTGGCGTTCCGGCCGCGCCGTCGATTCGAGCGCGGATGACAGCACGCGTCCGTCGGTGTGCGCGAGCGTGATGCCGCAGAGCGCTGCCAGTGTCGGCGCGATGTCGGCTGGCGACGACTCGTCCCAGTAGCGCCCGGCGCGGATGCCGGCGCCATAGAAGAGCACCGGCACGTGCTGATCGTAGCCATGGTGGGTGCCGTGCGTCGTCGCCGCGGTGGACATCAGCCAGTAAGGCTTCGGCACCAGGATCAGGTCGCCGCTCCGCGACGCGTGATAGCTGAGGCGCGCCGCGCGGACGACGGGATCGTTGGTGGCCGGCGGATCGGCGAGCTGGTCGCGGCGCAGCACCCGCGCGATGCCCGGGACGCGCTCGAGCGTCGCCACGACCTCGCGTAGCGTGGCGTCGTCCTGATGCAGCTTGTCGAAGACGCCGGGCGCGAGATACAGGTCGGTGTAGGCCACGCGCGAGATGTACGTGCCCGGCCCGAACTTCGCGGACAGCAGGCCTTCGAGCTTGGCCGCCAGCGCTTTGAGGTCCACGCGGCCGCCGTCGAGGCCGAGCTGACGGCTCTGTTCCGGAATCGGGGCCACGCCGTGGTCACCCGTGAGCACGACGACGTAGCGCTCTGCGCCAACCTGCTTGTCGAGGTGCGCGAGCAGCTCGCCAATCGTCCGATCGAGCCGGTGCAGCACGTCCTGCACTTCGTGGCTGCGCGGTCCGAACGGATGGCCGTTCGTGTCGAGCACCGAGAAGCTCACCGCGAGATAGTCGGTGCCCGCCGTCTGTCCCATCTTCAGCTCGTCAACGGCCGCCATCGCCAGACGTGCGAGGTAGTGATCCGCCCACGGCGTGGAGGCCCAGTGGCTTGCGACGCGACCTTCGGCGAGCGGGGTCGTCAGGGGATGTGGAAACGTCCTTGTCCAGCCGGCCGGAGGCGCCTCCCCTTCGCCATCGTCCGAGTACGAGGTAGTCGCAGTCCGGCAGCAGGCGGGTCCACGTGTTCGCGAGCTCCTTCTCCATCGGGTTCGCCTTGACGAACGCCTCGACGAACGGCACCGGCTTGTCGGTGTAGGCGGTGGACGTCGTGAGGCCCGTCGGTCCGCCTCGTACCAGAGGACCGCGTCTCCCTGGCGGCCGGCGAGCATGATGGCGGAACGCGGCTTCATCGACAGCGACACGATGCGCGGCTGGCGAGGGCCTGACCGCGCAGCTCGTCGGCGAACGTGTGCGATCGCAGCAGGTGGGCGCTGTTGCCCACCGCTGGTCTTGGCTTGCGGGTGGTGATAGCCGATGGATGATTTGTCGGGATCGTCGGTGCAGGCGACGTCCCGCCCCGCCTCCCGATCCCACCACGCATTCAGCACCATGCCGTGGGTGGCGGGGAAGGTGCCGGTGGACATCGTGGCGTGGCCGGCGCAGGTCACGGTATTGAGATAGGGATAGGCCGCCTCACGAAGCGGGCGCCCTCGAAGGCGAGGCGCTTCAGACCAGCCGTCCAGCGCGGACCATAGCGGTCGATATAGTCGCTGCGCATCTGGTCGACGCTGAGGAATACCACCAGTCGCGGCGGCTCTTCGGCCCGCTGCGCGCTCTGGGGAATCGCGAGCAGGCCCGCGAGGAGACCCGCCATCGTCAAGGCACGAGGCATGAGGAACTCGATTCCAAGCTCTTAGCTGGTAACTCGTAGCTGGTAACTGGTAACTGCGACAGACCTGGTCCTTGGTCCGGCTCGTCGGCTGCTCACCTACCTCCTGAGCACGGGCAGGTAGCACAGTGCGCCGAGGACGAGATCGAGCGATGCGCGCAGCCGACAATGTACCACTGCGGCGCCACGCCGTCAGCCAGGAGTCCGGGGCGGTGCAGGACGTCGGCCACGGCGTGCGCGCCGAAGCCGACGGCCAGCATGGTCGAGCGCCTCGCGCGGGTCGCGAAACGGCGCCAGGCACGCGGCCGCGAAGAAGGCCAGGCGCGAGCAGCGACCTCGAGCGTCATGCCCGCGGCGATCGCCGCCGTTGGCGGCCAGCCCGAGCGACACGCCGGCCGTGAGCGCGAGCACCAGCGCGCCGAATTGCGCCAGCCGCAGCTCGGCCACCAGCCGATCGGGGGCCGGCGGCCGGGAGCCGCAGGGCCCGCCCGGCAGAGAACGCCGACGCCCGACAGCACCGCAGCGGCGGCGACACCGAACGACACCATCAGCGGCGTGATCGCCATCATCGCCGGCTCGAACACCACCGCGCCGCCGACGACCGTCAGCAGGACGCGGGTCGTGAGGATTCCGTGCCGGCGGGACTCGCATGATGTCGTGCGAGAGCAGGACGAGGTCGGCGAGCTTGCCGGCCACGAGCGAGCCCGTCCGCGTCTCGGCGTGCGCGGCGTAACGCCGCATCCAGCGTGAAGGTGCGGAGCGCTTCTTCGCGGGTCAGCCGCTGGTCCGGCGCCCAGCCGCCGGGCGGCTGCCCGATCCGGGGCCTGGCGCGTGATCGCGGCGTAGAGGCCGAGCATCGGGTTCGGCTCCTCGACCGGGAAGTCGGACCCGCTGGCGAGGCGCGCGCCGGCGTCGAGCGAGCTTGCGCCAGACGTAGGCGCCCTCGGCCGTCCGCTGCGCGCCGATGCGCGCCGGCACCCACGGCATGTCCGAGGTGCAGTGCGTCGGCTGGATCGACGCGATGACGTCGAGCGCCTTGAAGCGCGGGATCTCCTGCGCGTCGAGGATCTGCGCGTGCTCGTTGCGCTGCCGCAGCGCCCGGGCCGCCGGCACTTCGCTCGCCACCCGCTCGAAGACGTCCATCGCGACCCGGTTGCCGCGATCGCCAATCGCGTGAATGCAGGTCTGGAATCCGGCCCGCGCCGCTTCGAGGGTCATCGCGTAGGTGTCGGCCTCGGGCGTCGTCAGCAAGCCCGTCGTTGCCGGCTCGTCGCGTACGGCTCGAGCAGCGCGGCGCCACGAGAGCCGAGCGCGCCATCCGCGCCAATCTTGATGGC
This sequence comes from Vicinamibacterales bacterium, assembly GCA_963834365.1. GTDB lineage: Bacteria > Acidobacteriota > Vicinamibacteria > Vicinamibacterales > Vicinamibacteraceae > CAWJAP01. The sequence goes on from CAWIBS010000036.1 coordinate 40,320, forward strand.
GCGGACGTCGAGCCGATGCTGGCCATAGCCGACGAGCGGTCCCTTCGCGAAGAACGGCCGCAGTCCGTCGAGCGCCATCCGCAGCATCACGTAGAGGCGCGTCTGCAGCCGGCCGGCGTCGATCAGGCGCTTGTAGACCTCGACGTCGGCGCCGGCGACGCCCGCGTCATGGATCGTCGTCAGACCGAGCCGCCGGCACTCGGCGTCGGCGAGCAGCACCTGTTCCTCGAGCTGGGCCGTGCTCGGACGCGGGATGTGGCGGGCGACGAGCGCCATCGCCCGGTCGATCAGGACGCCGGTCGGCCGGCCCGAGTCATCTCGAATCAGCCGCCCGCCGTCAGGGTCGCGCGTCGCCGCGTCCACTCCCGCCGCGGCCATCGCGCTGCGGCTCGCCAGCGCCGCATGGCCGTCGACGCGTGTGAGGTACACGGGATTGGCCGGCGCCGCCGCATCGAGCGCGTCGGCGCTCGGCCACGCCTTGTCCGGCCAGTCGTTCTGGTCCCAGCTCCGGCCGAGGATCCAGTCGCCGGGACGAGCCGTCGCGGCCTTCTCTCGCACCTTGGCGACGATCGCGGCGAACGAGGGCGTGCCGCGCAAATCGATCTGCTGCAACGCCGCGCCGAGCCCGAGAAAGTGCCCGTGCGCATCGTGCAGTCCCGGGATCAGCGTCCGGCCCGCTGCATCGATGACCCGTGTGCCCGGTCCGCGCAGTGCCAGGGCGGCGGTGTCGTCACCGACGAGGGCGAGGCGATCGCCGCGAATGGCGACGGCCGTCGCTGTCGGCCTGGCCGCGTCCACGGTGTAGACGATCGCGTTGTGAATGATCAGATCGGCCGGCGCGGGCTGGGCCGACGTTCCGGCCACCGCGACGACGATCAGGAGCGCCACCGGGCGCACGACGCGCAGCATGGCCGCATTATGGACCAGGCACTCTCAGGCACCAGGCATCAGGGCATCAGGGACCAGCGACCAGGGACGAGCGACAAAGGACCAAAGACCGGAGACCAAAGACCAGAGACCGAGACCAAAGACCAAGACAGACCAAAAACGTGAGCTTCCAATGCCCGCCGGACCTGAAGGTCCGGCCTACCGGTGCAGCCGCGGCAAATCGGTAGGGCCGGGCTTCAGCCGCGCCGACCGCAGCCCGTAGCCCGCTATACTCTGCCAGCCCATGCGAGCCGTTGACCTGATCGCCCGCAAGCGCGATGGGGGAGCACTGTCCCGCGACGAGATTCAGTTCTTCGTCCGCGGCGTCACCGACGGATCGTGGGCGGACTACCAGACATCGGCGCTCCTGATGGCCATCGTGCTCAAGGGCATGACGCCCGACGAGACGTCGGCGCTGACCGAAGCGATGGTCGATTCGGGTGTGCGCGTGGATCTCGGGCACCTGCCGGGCCTCAAGGTCGACAAACACAGTACGGGCGGCGTGGGAGACAAGACCTCCCTCATCCTGGCCCCGCTCGCGGCGGCGTGCGGCGTGGTCGTGCCGATGATGTCCGGGCGCGCGCTCGGCCACACGGGCGGCACGCTCGACAAGCTCGAGGCGATTCCCGGGTTTCGCACATCGCTCCTCCTCGGCGAGTTCCAGCGGATGCTGGCCGAGGTCGGCTGCAGCCTGATCGGCCAGACCGCCGAGATCGCACCGGCCGACAAACGGCTGTACGCGCTCCGCGACGTCACGGCCACCGTCGAGAGCATCCCCCTCATCTCGGCGTCGATCATGAGCAAGAAGATCGCCGAGGGGATCGACGCGCTCGTGCTCGACGTCAAGGCCGGCGCCGGCGCGTTCATGAAGACGCCCGGGGACGCGCGTCGTCTCGCCGAGTCGCTGGTCGCGATCGGGACGCGTGCCGGGGTGAGGACCGAAGCGCTGATCACGGCGATGGACGCGCCGCTCGGCCGTGCGGTCGGCAACGCGCTCGAAGTCGTCGAGTCGATCGAGACGCTCAAGGGACGCGGTCCGCGCGCGCTCGAGGACCTCTCGGTGCGGCTGGCGTCGCGGATGGTCGTGCTCGCCAACGTCGCCGACAGCGTCCGGGCCGAGAGGCTGGTGCGCAACGCGATCGCGTCGGGTGCCGGCGTCGACGTGTTCCGGCGGGTGATCGAATGGCAGGGCGGAGACCCGGCGGTCGTTGACGACTACTCGAAGCTGCCGACCGCTGCCCAGCGGCACACGATCGTTGCGCGCAACCGATGGACATGTGACCGCCGTCGATGCGATGGGCATCGCCCGCGCGGCGATGCACCTCGGCGCCGGACGCGACCGCGTCGAGGCGGCGATCGATCCGGCCGTGGGCATCGTGCTCGCGGCGGAGCCGGGCGACGCGGTGCGGGCCGGCCAGCCGCTCGCCGAGCTGCACTACAACGACCAGCAGCGACTCGCCGGCGCCATCGGCCTCGCTCGCGACGCCATCGTCATCGGCGCCGAGCCGCCCGCCGCTGCGCCGCTCGTCATCGCGGAAATCCGCTGAGGAGACACCGTCCTGATGGCACAGACAGGTCCGACCCGAAGCGTGTCCGGCTGGAGTCGTCAGGATGGGCTCGTGCTGGGCGCCGCGCTGGCGGTGGCGGTCGTCGGCGCGCTCGCGGCGGGCGCGGGCGGGATCAGGCAGGCGCAGTCGCTCGTCGGGATTGGCCGTCATCCTCGGCATCGCGTATCTGTGGTCGAGCGCCCGGCACGCCATCGACCGCCGCACGGTCGCCTGGGGCCTGACGCTGCAAGTGGCCTTCGCGCTGATCGTGCTGAAGACCCAGGTCGGACGTGACGTCTTCCAGACGCTGGGCGCGGCCGTCACCCACATGCTCGACTATGCGGGCGAGGGCGCGAAGCTGGTCTTCGGACCGCTGGGGGAGCCCGCGGTCTGGCGGGAAGTGCTCGCAAAGACGCTCGGTCCCGATGCGGCGGGTGCCGGCGTGATCTTCGCCTTCCGCGTGCTGCCGACGATCATTTTCGTTGCCGCGCTGTTCGCCATCCTCTACTACCTGGGCGTGATGCAGATCGTCGTGCGGCTGTTCGCGATCGTGATGCGGCGCTTCATGCGAGCGAGCGGCGCCGAGTCGCTGAACGTCGCGGCCAGCATCTTCATGGGCCAGACCGAAGCCCCCCTGACGATTCGGCCCTATTTGCCTCAGATGACGCAGTCCGAGCTCATGACGGTGATGACGTCGGGCATGGCGCACATCTCGGGCGGCATCATGGCGGCTTACATCCTGTTCGGCGTGCGAGCCGAGCATTTGCTGACGGCGGTCATCATGACGGCGCCCGGGACGCTCATGATGGCCAAGATGTTCGTGCCCGAGACCGAGTCGCCGGCGACGCTCGGCACGGTGAAGCTCGAGGTCGAGCGGACGGACGTCAACATCGTCGATGCTGCGGGGCGCGGCACGACCGAAGGGCTGCACCTCGCGCTCAACGTTGCTGCGATGCTCCTGTCGTTCCTGGCGCTCGTCGCGCTCGCCAACGGCCTGCTGGGATGGCTCGGTGGCCTCGTCCACACGTACATTCCGGTGGTCAGCTGGACGTTCAATGCGATGGTGGGTGTGACGCTCGACAAACTGAGCCTGCAGTTGATCCTCGGCTGGCTGTTCGCGCCGGTGGCGTGGGCGATTGGCGTGCCGTGGCGGGATGCCGGCACGATCGGCAGCCTGCTCGGCACGCGGATGGTGCTCAACGAATTCGTCGCCTATTCGCAGCTCGGCCAGCTGAAGGACGTGCTCGATCCGCGATCGTTCACGATCGCCACCTTCGCGCTGTGCGGCTTCGCGAACTTCTCGTCGATCGGCATCCAGATCGGCGGCATCGGCGCGCTCGCGCCGACGCGCCGCCACGATCTGGCGCGGCTCGGCATCAGGGCGATGGTGGCCGGGACGCTGGCCAATTTCGTGACCGCGACGATTGCGGGCGCCTTGTTGTAGGAGCGCGGCCGCCGGATCCGGAACGCGAACGATGGACTACGTGGCACAGGTCGAATCGGCGGCGCGCGTTCTCCGTGAACGTCTGGGCGAGGTTCCCGACGCGGCGATCGTGCTCGGCTCGGGGCTCGGGGACTTCGCGGACAGTCTGGTTGACGCGACGCGGATCGATTACCGCGACATCCCGCACTGGCCGGCCTCCGCCGTCGTCGGTCATGCCGGCCGGCTGGTGGCGGGAGAGAGCGAGGGCCGTCGCGTGCTGGCGCTCGCCGGGCGGGTCCATGTCTACGAAGGGCACCCGATGCGCACCGTGACCTTCGGTGTGCGCGTGCTCGGAACGCTCGGCGTGCGCACGCTGATCCTGACCAACGCCGCCGGCGGGATCAACACGTCGTTCAGCCAGGGCGCGCTGATGCTGCTGACCGATCACATCAACCTGCTGGGCAGCAATCCGCTCGTCGGCCCGAACGACGATCGCTTCGGTCCACGGTTCCCGGACATGTCCGCGGTGTATTCGAGCCGCCTTCGAGGTCTGGCGATCGACGCTGCCAGGGCGGCCGGCGTGGCGCTCGAGCAGGGCGTGTACGTGGCAGTGCATGGTCCGAGCTACGAGACGCCGGCAGAGATTCGGGCGTTCCGCACGCTCGGCGCCGACGCGGTCGGGATGTCCACGGTGCCCGAGGCCATCGCCGCCCGTCACATGGGGATCGAGGTGCTCGGGATCTCCTGCATCACCAACATGGCGGCGGGCGTGCTGCCCGTGCCGCTCGTGCACGACGAGGTGATGGAGACCGCTCGCCGCGTGCGGTCGCAGTTCATCGCCCTGCTGAACGGGATTCTCACGCGACTGTGAGCCTCGATCCTGAGGAGCCGCAGCCCGTGCCCGCAGCCCGAGCCGTAGCCTGTAGCCTGTAGCCTGTAGCCCGCAGCGTAGCCTATGTTTTCTGAGCCCGATCTCATCGCTGCCGCCCGTGCCGCGCGCCTGCTGGCGCACGCGCCGTTCTCCGGCTTCAAGGTGGGCGCGGCCCTCGAGACGCGCGACGGACAGATTGTGACCGGATGCAACGTCGAGAACGCGACCTACGGCCTGACCGTGTGTGCCGAGCGCGTGGCGATGCTCAAGGCGGTCTCGGAGGGACGTCGCGCGTTCACGAAGATCGTGGTGGTGGCCGACACCGCCGATCCGACGCCGCCCTGTGGCGCCTGCCGTCAGATCCTGTGGGAATTCGGCGGCGACCTCGAAGTCATCCTCGCGAACCTCGAAGTGATCCACAGCCGCTACCGGCTGAGCGACCTCCTGCCTCACCCGTTCGACGCCCGCCTCCTGTAGGCTTGCGGTGCCAGTCCTCGGCGGCGGCGAGCTAGTGGACTGTAACGGTCATTTCAGTAGTGCCTCTCGGGCGGGGCATCCCGTCTGGCGGCGTTGCTCCTCCCTCAATATATGGCGAATATTCTCGGTCGTCGCGCCTTGCCAGTCGGGCGCCGGCTGGAGCATCCGCGTAGACATCCGATACGGCGACTCGCTCAGAGTCGCCAACCGTCGCTAACGGCCTGCGCGACTGAGAGGCGCGTGCAGTCTGGCCGGCGCAGATCGGCCGCGATGCGCGCACGGCGACCCGCTCAGGGTCGCCGGAATGGCGTCGCGATTTGAGGGCGGCCCGCGCCGCGCGCTGAGGGCGCGCGGTGCCAGTTATAATTGACGGCTTATGTTGCCGACGATTGCGTGGCAGGGCGACACGGTCGTGATGATCGACCAGCGCAAGCTGCCGGGGAAGGAAATCTACGTGCACTGCCGGACGGCCAACGAGGTCGCCCGGGCCATCAAGACCATGGTGATTCGCGGCGCGCCGGCGATCGGGGTGGCGGCCGCGATGGGCCTCGCGCTCGGTCTCCGGAAGAGCACCGCCACCGGCACCCGCCAGCTCACCGCCGAGTTCCTGAAGCACTGCGAGACGATGGCCGCGACGCGGCCGACGGCGGTCAACCTGTTCTGGGCCATCGATCGGATGAAGCGCGTGTTCGCCCAGCTCGCACAGGCGGGGGCGTCGGTCGCCGACCTTCGTGCACGGCTCGAAGCCGAGGCCCAGGCGATTCACGACGAGGACGTGGCGAGTTGTCGCGCGCTGGGCGCGCATGGCGCCGTGCTCGTCCCACAGACGGCGTCGGTGCTGACGCACTGCAACGCCGGCGCCCTGGCCACCGCCGGCTACGGCACCGCCCTCGGCGTCATTCGGGGCGCGGTCGAGGCGGGCAAGACGGTCCGGGTGATCGCCGACGAGACCCGGCCTTTCCTCCAGGGCGCGCGGCTGACCGCCTGGGAGCTCGTGAAGGACGGCATCGATACCACGGTCATCACCGACAGCATGGCGGGGGCGCTGATGCGCCAGGGACTGGTCGATCTCGTGGTGGTCGGCGCCGATCGCATTGCCGCCAACGGCGACACCGCCAACAAGATCGGGACCTACAGCGTCGCCGTGCTCGCGAAGGAGCACGGCATCCCGTTCTATGTCGCGGCGCCGCTCTCGACCATCGACCTCGACACGGCCGACGGCGGCGGCATCCCGATCGAAGAGCGGCCCGCTACCGAGGTGACGCACGTCGGCGCGTCGCAGCTGACGCCGGCCGGGCGTGGCCATTCGCAACCCGGCCTTCGACGTCACGCCGCATCGCTACATCTCGGCCATCATCACCGAGCGTGGCGTCTGCCAGCCGCCCTTCAGCGACTCACTGGCCCGCATCAGCGGCCGTGAGTCGGCACGTTCTCAATTGCCCGCGACCAGCTACGAGCTACCAGATACCGACGACAGACTCCAACCGTCGCCGGCCGTCACTGGCAACTCGTAACTCGAACTCGTGCTCGTAACTCGTAGCTTGTCGAGGTCGCTGGTAACTAGTAACTGGTAACTGGTAGCCTGATCCCTGATCCCTGGTAGCTGGATGAGAGTCCTTGGCGTCGAGAGCTCGTGCGACGAGACGGCGGCGGCCATCGTCGAAGAGACCGGCGACGCCGCCAGGCCGTGGCGCGTGTGCTCGAGCGTCATCGCCTCGCAGGTGGAGATTCACCGCGAGTGGGGCGGCGTCGTCCCCGAGATCGCCTCGCGGCAGCACATCCGCGACATCTGCGGGGTGCTGGAGCGCGCGCTCGCCGACGCCCGCGTGACCTGGACCGACCTCGGTGCCGTGGCCGTCACGCAAGGCCCCGGCCTCGTCGGGTCGCTCCTCGTCGGCTTGTCGGCCGCGAAATCGGTTGCCTTGTCCCTCGGCATTCCGCTGGTCCCGGTCCATCACCTCGCGGGCCATATCGAGTCGCTGTTCCTCCACAACGGTCCGCTGCCGCTCCCGGCGGTCGTCCTCGTCGTCTCGGGCGGTCACACCAGCCTGTACCTGGTGCCGAAGGAAGGCGAGTATCGCCTGATTGGCCGTACGCGGGATGACGCAGCGGGCGAGGCGTACGACAAGGTGGCGAAACTGCTGGGGCTCGGCTATCCGGGCGGCCCCGTCATCGACCGCCTCGCCAGCGGCGGCAACGATCGGGCGGTGGAGCTGCCGACGTTCCGGATCACTCACAAGGACCGCGCGCCAGGTCCCGCCGGGCTGCGTCCCGCCGGCTTCGAGAAGGCGCTGGAGCACCGCGCCGATTTCAGCTTCAGCGGCCTCAAGACCGCCGTGATGCGCCACGTAAAGGCGCGCGAGGGCGCGCCGTTCGATCAGCGCGAGCTCGCGGATCTCTGTGCCAGCTTTCAGCGCGCGGTCGTGGACGCGCTGATCGGCCGCACGGTCGAAGCCGCACGATGGTTCGACGCGCGCAGCATCGGGATTGCCGGCGGCGTGTCCGCGAACAGCCGCCTGCGCGCCGATGCGGTGGCACGCGGCGAGCAGATCGGCATCCCGGTCTTCGTGCCGAGCCTCGCCCTCACGACCGACAACGCGGCGATGATCGCCGCCGCCGGCCTGCGTCGCCTCGCCCGCGGCGTCGAGGTCCGCTGGGACGTCAATGCGGACGCGAGTTTGGCGATTTAGACTCGGAGTTCACGTCTAGTGGTCATGTGGCGCAGGCCTTCAGGCCTGCCCGGGCCCGCGTTGGCCGGGCTGAAGCCCGGCGCCACCAGGGCGGGCCCGTTCTCAACCCCCGCTCGATCCATGCCGCATCCCGTACTCTGCATCGGCGCGGTGGTCCTCCTCGACGGGGGAGTCGTCCTGGTCCGACGAGCCAGGCCTCCGGGCGCGGGGGAGTGGACGCTGCCCGGCGGGCGGGTCGAGCTCGGCGAACCCCTCGATGCCGCCGTCAGGCGAGAGATGCGCGAGGAACTGGGCCTCGAGGTCGAGGTGGGCCCGGTCCTCGAGATCTTCGAGCGCATCGACCGCGACGACACCGGCGCCATCCGGTTCCACTATGTCGTCGTGGACTACGTGTGCAGGGCGGTGGCCGGAACGCTTCGCGCCGGCGACGATGCCGCGGATGTCCGGCTCGTGGCGCCAGCGGACCTCGCAGCCTGGCCGCTCGCGAACGCCGCCCGCGAAGTCATCGCCAAAGCCCTCGACTCCTTGGGCTGATTCTCGTGTCCAGGTCCGGCTGAAGCCGGACACTACGACTGATCTTCCGCGGTCCGCTGAAGCCGGACACGACGACTGATCGTCCGCGGTCCGCTGAAGCCGGACACGACGACCGATCTTCCAGCACTCGTAGTGTCCGGCTTTAGCCGGACCGTGGGCAGGCTCGCCGCTTCTAGCGCTTGCTCCACGCGAAGTACACCGGCAAACCCAGGAGCACAATGACCAGTCCGGGCCAGGTGGTGGCCGGCCGATAGGCGAAGAGCACGAACAGGATCGCGGCGGCGCCGACGATGTAGAGCGCCGGAACCAGCGGATAGCCGAAGGCCTTGTAGGGCCGCGGCGCGTCGGGGCGCGTGACGCGCAGGCGGAAGATTCCGGCGATCGTCAGGATGTAGAAGATCAGCGCCGCGGAGATGACGTAGTCGAGCAGGTTGCCGTAGAGATTCCCGTACACGCGGGTCGCGGGGTTGTAGGTGCGGGGCAGCACGAGCGCGCCGGCCCAGAGGCCCTGCAGCAACAAGCCCCACGCGGGGACTTTCGCGTCGTTCAGCCGTCCGGCGCCGGCGAAAAAGAGGCCGTCGCGCGCCATCGCGTAGTACGCCCGGGCGCCGGCCAGGATGAGCCCGTTGTTGCAGCCGAAGGTCGAGATCATGATGCCGACCGCCATCAGCGTCGCGCCGAGCCCCGGCAGCACGGCTTCGAGCGTGGCCGTGCCCACGCGGTCCGACGGCGCGGTCTGAATCGCGGAGAGCGGCAGGGTCACGAGGTAGGCGACGTTCGCGAGCAGATAGAGCGCGATCACGATCGCCGTGCCGAGGGCCAGCGACAGCGGAATCGTGCGGCGCGGGTCCTGCACTTCTCCGGCGGTGAACGTGATGTTGTTCCACGCGTCCGACGAGAAGAGCGAGCCGGTCTGGCTGACGCACACCGCGACGAACAAGCCGAAGGCCGTGGCGGCGGTCAGCCCCGGCACGATCTCGACATGGCCCCGCGGCGTCCACAGGTCGCCGAAATTGGCCGCGACGGCGTCGGCGTTCCAGCCGAGCGCAATCCCGACGACGATGAGCGCGGCCAGCGCACCGGTCTTCGCGGTCGTGAAGACGTTCTGGACGACCTTGCCGTACTGGAGGCCTCGGGTGTTGGTCCAGGTGAGCAGGGCGATGAGCAGCAGGCCCACCAGTTGCGCCGTCGAGAGCGACACCGCGTAGCCCGGGGTCAGATGGATCGGTGCCACGAGGTAGCTCGACTCCGAGATCGCGGGCCAGAGGATGCCCAGGAATCGCGCGAACGCAACCGCGACCGCGGCGATGGTCCCGGTCTGGATCACCAGGAAGAGCGTCCAGCCGTAGAGAAAGCCCCAGAGCGGCGAGAACGCTTCGCGGAGGTAGACGTACTGCCCTCCGGCGCGCGGCATCATCGCCGCCAGCTCACCATAGGAGAGTGCGGCGAGCACCGTGAGTAGACCCGTCACGACCCACGCGAGCAGCAGCCAGCCCGGGCTGCCGACGAGCCGCGCCATGTCGGCCGAGACGATGAAGATGCCCGAGCCGATCATCGACCCGACCACCACCATCGTCGAGTCGTAGAGGCCGAGGCCCCGTGTGAACTCTGTGTCGAGCGTCGCGGCGTCCGACGCCGCAGTCGGTTTGCTCACGCCGACAGAACTAGCCATCGAGGGCTCCTGCCATGTAGGATGCGGCGCGGACTATATCATTGCGGAGTGCCGTCTGACCGGCGCGGCTGAAGCCGCGCCCTCCTGCGGTCGTGACCGCAGAGCGTCGAGATTGCGCAACCGGCACGTTCCGCAGGAGGGCCGGGCTTCAGCCCGGCCAGCGCCGTTCAGCACCTTGATCACCCTCGACTATCTCCAGACCCTCGCCTGTGCCGGCGTCGTGCTGTTCGCGGGCTATGGCATCAAGCGTCTCGTCCCTCCACTCGGGCGCTACAACATCCCGGCGCCGGTGGTCGGCGGCCTGCTCGTGTCGCTGGCGATCACCGCCACCCGGACCGGGGCGAGCGTGCCGATCAAGTTCGACACCATGCTGCAACTGCCGCTGCAGGTGGCGTTCTTCACGACCGTCGGGTTCGGGGCCAGCCTGTCCGTGCTGCGGATCGGGGGACCGCAGGTACTCATCTTCTTTCTCTTCTCGACCGCGGTCGCCGTGCTGCAGAACGTCGTCGGCGCCGCCGTCGCGTTTGGCCTCGGGCAGAATCCGCTGATGGGCGTGCTGGCCGGATCGGTGACGCTCACCGGCGGACCGGCGACGGGGCTCGCGTTTGCGCCGGAGTTCGAGAAGGCCGGGGTCGAGTCAGCGGCGACGCTGGCTGTCGCTGCGGCGATGGTGGGAATCGTGGGCGGTGGCCTGCTGGGCGGTCCGCTGGGAACCTGGCTCATCGAGCGACGCCGGCTCGCGGACCCTCACGTGCCGCCCTCCACCCCGCTCGCCGTAGACCGTGTCGCGGCGCATGTCGTGGAGGACGTCCTGCCGGAGCCCGCGCCGAAGGCACCCGCCGGAGAGGACGTCGAAGCATACGGCTTGCTCAAGACCATCGTCATCATCCTGGCCGCGATGTGGCTCGGCTCGTGGATCAGCGCCTGGCTGAAGGCCTACGTCAACCTGCCGGCGTACATCGGCGCCATGCTGGTCGCGGCGGTCATCCGCAACGTTGACGATGCGACGCGCGTGTTCGGGCTGTCGCAACGGCTGATCGACGACCTGGGCAGCGTTGCGCTGGCGCTGTTCCTCGCGCTCGCGCTGATGACGCTGCGGCTGTGGGAACTGGCGGGTCTCGCGCTGCCGCTGACCGTCATCCTGGCCGCGCAACTCGCGCTCGTCGCGGTCGTCGCCGTGTTCGGCGTCTTCAGGCTGATGGGCCGCGACTACGAGTCGGCCGTCATCTCCAGCGGCTTCGTCGGCTTCATGCTCGGGACCACCGCCAACGCGATGGCCAACATGGAGGCGCTCGTCCAGCGGTTTCGTCCCGCGCCGCGCGCCTTCCTGATCGTGCCGATGGTCGGGGCGTTCTTCATCGATTTCACCAACGCCCTCATCATCACGGCCTTTCTCAACGTCTTCCAATGACCACCGACGCGCAGCCGGACCACCAGGCGCCCCGGGTCGAGCCGCTGAGCCGCGAGCGGGCGTGGGCGCTGCTCACCGAGTTCACGAAGAGCGAGAGCCTGCTCAAGCACGCGCTCGCCGTCGAGGCCGCCGTGCGCGGCTATGCGCGGCGCTACGGCGAGGACGAGGAGCTGTGGGGCATCACCGCGCTGCTGCACGACTTCGACTACGAGCGGTGGCCGAGCCTTGACGACCATCCCTTCAAGGGCGCCGAGATCCTCAGGGAACGAGGCTATCCCGACGTCGTGATTCGCGCGATTCTCTCGCATGCCGACTACAGCGGCGTGAGCCGGGAGTCGCGGCTCGAGCGGGCCCTGTACGCGTGCGACGAGATGGCCGGGTTCATCACGGCAGCGGCGCTCGTCCGCCCGTCGAGGAGCGTGCTGGACCTGGAGGCGGCCTCGGTCCGCAAGCGGATGAAGGACAAGGCGTTCGCCAAGAACGTCAAGCGCGAGGACCTGGTTGCCGGCGCCGAGCTGCTCGGGCTGTCGCTCGACGAGCACATCACCAACGTCATCGGCTCGATGCGCGAGGCCGCTGACGCGCTCGGGCTGCGCGGGACTGCATGATATGGCGGGGGCCGCCCTCAGCGGCCCCCGCGCGCCGCTTTGACCGCTCGCGGCTGTTCGGCGGCCCTGGGCGGGCCGCCGGCCGCTCGCGGGCGGCGTGGGCTCGTCAGTCGTCGCTAGCTGGCGACGGCGGCCCTCAGCCGCCGTCGCGGCAGCCCTTTCATCGCGCGGAATGCGGCTGGCGCGGAGGCCAGGGCCGCGCGCGGGCTGCGCGTCCGAACCCAAACGGGGGCCGGTTCGTATTAGCCTGTAGCTCGACCTGCCGCCGTCCCTGGCGAGCCACCGGTGTGGCTCCTGGTCGAAGCGCCTGGTCGTAAACCCGAGGCTGCAGCCCCGGGACACCCGAAGATGCCCGAGGCTCCCACCCCAGCCCACGCGACGCTCGAGCCCCGTCCCCCCGAGGCGGCCCCCTCCGATGCGGCCGTCTCGCTCGATGCGGTGACCGTCGAGTACGGCAAGAACCGCGCGCTCATGGACGTCTCGGCGAAGTTTCCGCTGGGCGCGGTCGGGCTGCTGGGGCCCAACGGCGCCGGCAAGAGCACGATGATCAAGGCGCTGCTCGGCTTCATTGCGCCGACCACCGGCACGATGCGAGTGCTGGGCCTTGACGTCGCCCGCGCGCCGCAGCAGATCCGCGCGCGCATCGGCTACATGCCGGAGATCGACGGGCACATCCCCGGCATGAATGCCGTGACCTTCGTGGCGTATTGCGGCGAGCTCGCCGGCCTGCCGAACGTCGATGCGATGCAGCGCGCCCACGAGGTGCTCTATTACGTCGGCCTCGGCGAGGCGCGCTACCGCAATCTCGAGACCTACTCGACCGGCATGAAGCAGCGCATCAAGCTCGCCCAGGCGCTCGTGCACGACCCCGATCTGCTGTTCCTCGACGAGCCGACCAACGGAATGGACCCGCAGGGTCGCGACGAGATGCTCGAGCTCATTCGCGACCTCGCCCACAACAAGGGCGTGAACCTGATCCTCTCGTCGCACCTGCTGCCCGACGTCGAGTACACCTGCGACCACGTGATCGTGCTCGACAAGGGACGCGTGGCCACCGAAGGACCGATCCAGGAGCTCAAGGGTCCGGCCGGCCGCGTCTTCGAGCTGCGCATCAAGGGCGATCTCCCGGCCTTCGTCGCGATCCTCCATCAGCATCAGATGGAGTGCCACGCGACCGACGAGGACGTCATGCGCGTGTTCGTCCCCGACGGCCACTCGGCTCAGGACCTGTTTCAGCTGGCGGCCCGCCACCAGGTGCAGGTCCGCCATCTGCGTCCCAGCGTGCCCACACTCGAGGACGTCTTCGCGAAAGCCGTAGGCCACGAATGAGGATCCGTGACGTCCAGGCGGCGCGGCTGAAGCCGCGCCCACCTGCGGAAGGCGCGGCCGTTGCAGACAGCAGGAGGGCGGGGCTTCCGCCTTCGCTGCTGCGAGACTCGCCGTAACTGCGGAGCGGTCAGCCGCTCATGCCCATTCACGACCAGACTACCGCCGCTACAAAGGCGAACGGGAGCAGGCCCGCAGCGCCTGGACCGTGATCGCGCTGGCGGGCATCCGCGGGTTCCTCGCCAGGCGCACCCTGCTCGGCGTGCTCATCCTGGCCTGGATCCCGTTCATCGTCCGGATGGTCCAGTTCTACATTGCGGCGAACTTCTCGCAGACCGCGTCGGTGCTCGGGCCCTCGGCCCAGACGTTCCGGGACTTTCTCGAGCAGCAGAACTTCTTCGTGTTCCTCGTGACGATCTATATCGGCGCCGGCCTGATCGCGCACGACCGCCGGGCGAACGCGCTGCAGATCTACCTGTCGAAGCCGCTGTCGCGGACCGAGTACATCGCCGGCAAGATGGCGATCCTGCTGTTCTTCCTGGCGCTCGTCACGCTGGTGCCGGCACTGCTGCTCCTCCTCGGCCAGATCGTGCTCTCCGGCAGCTTTGCCTTCGCCCGGGCCAACCTGTTTCTCTTCCCGGCCATCACCCTCTACGGCACCGTCGAGGTGCTGGTCGTCGCCTTCGCCGTGCTCGCGCTGTCGTCGCTGTCCACCAGCAGCCGCTATGTGGCGGTGCTGTTCGCCGGAACGATGTTCTTCACCGAGGCGATTTTCGCGACGCTGCGCGGCATCACCGGATCGAGTTCCGCGTCGTGGGTGTCGTTCTCGGGCAGCCTCGCGCAGGTCGGGGACGTGATTTTCCGCCTCACACCCCGCTACGACACGCCGGTCGTCGTCTCGATCATCGTCCTGGCCGCCCTGGTGGCGGTGTCGGCGTCCGTCCTCGAGCGCCGCGTGCGGGGAGTCGAGGTGGTGGCGTGAGCGGGCCCATCGTCCACGCCGAGCAGTTGTCCAAGTGGTACGGCCAGGTCATCGGCCTGAATGACGTCACCGTCAGCGTCCCGGCCGGCATCACCGGCTTGCTGGGGCCGAACGGGGCTGGAAAATCGACGTTCCTCAAGCTGATTACGGGCCAGCTGAAGCCGAGCAAGGGGACCGTGCAGGTCCTCGGCGAGCCCATCTGGGGTAACCCGCAGCTCTACTTCCGCATCGGCTTCTGTCCCGAACAGGACTCCTTCTACGAGCGCATGACCGGACTCGAATGGGTGACGGCGCTCGTCCGGCTGAACGGCTATGACGATGACACCGCCCGTGCGGCCGGGCGTCGTGCGCTCGGGATCGTCGATCTCCTCGACGCGGCGGACAAGAAGATCGGCGCGTACAGCAAAGGCATGCGCCAGCGGGTCAAGCTCGCGCAGGCGCTCGCCCACGATCCGGAGTTGCTGATCCTCGACGAGCCGCTGACCGGGATGGACCCGCTGATGCGCCGCAAGACGATCCGCCTGATCAAGGAATGGGCGCGTCAGGGCAAGAGCGTCGTCGTCTCGAGCCACATCCTGCACGAGATCGAGTCGATGACGTCGAACATCCTGGTCATCAACAACGGCCGCATCCTGGCCGAGGGCAACGTCCACCAGATCCGCGACCTCATCGACACCCACCCGCACACCGTATCGGTGCGGGCCGCCAACCCGCGCGCCTTCGCGCGCCAGTGCCTGGCGTACGACGATGTGCTGAGCCTGAAGTTCGAGAGCGGGGCAGTCGTGCTCCAGACCGGGAAGCCCGATCAGTTCTACGGGCGGCTGACCGCCCTGGCCGCCTCCGGCGAGGTTGGCGCGATCGACGAAGTCACCTCGCCCGATGACAATCTCGAGGCGGTCTTCAAGTACCTGGTGAAGCCATGACAGCGCCCGCCGATCTCGCGAGCCCGCGGCCGCAGCCGATCGCGCCGACGTTCCCGACCGCGACCTTCCGCATCTTCGACCTGTCGCTCGGCCGGATGCTCTGGTCGCGCGGCACGGTGTTCATGGCGCTCATCGTCGGGTTGCCGGTCGTGCTCTCGCTGATCCTCCGGGGGCTCGAGGCGCTCGGCCTCAGCCGGATCCGCATCGACGGCCAGGCGGTGTCGGGTCCGACGATCTTCGGGTTCATGATCTGGTGGCTGTATCTGCGGTTCATCGTGCCGGTACTGGCCGTGTACTACGGCACCGCCCTCATCGCCGACGAAGTCGAGGACAAGACGATCACCTATTTGTTCACGCGCCCCATCCCGCGGTCGGCCGTGATGGCGGGGAAGTTTCTCGCCTACCTCGTCGCCACCGTGATGGTCGTGTTGCCGTCGGTGATGATCGTGTATTTCCTGATCGCCACGCGCGGCGCGACGATTGCCAGCACGTTCCCGGCCCTGCTCAAGGATCTGGGCCTGCTGGCGCTGGGCCTGCTGGCCTATGGCGCCGTCTTCGCCTGGGTCGGCGCCCGGTTCAAGCGGCCGCTGGCCATCGGACTGGTGTTCGTGTTCGGCTGGGAGCAGGCGGTGCTCATCGTCCCCGGCTACATGCGCCGGGCGACCGTCGCCTACTATCTCCAGTCGATGGTGCCGCACGCCATGCCGGCCGACGGGATCATGAGCCTGTTCCAGGGGTTCTTCGCCGACTATCCGTCCTTGCCGATGGGGCTGCTGGCGCTGGCGGTCATTTCCGGCACTTTTCTGTGGCTGGCGATGCGGGTGGTTGAAAAACGGGAGTACGTGCTCGAACAGTAGGTCTGGCGCCGCGCGCTCGCGCAGCGCAGGCGGCGCCAGACCTGACCGCCCGTTCGTCACAACGATTTCGTATTTCTGAACCCCGGGTGTCATATCTCCGTATACTCGATCACAGTCATCCTGTCCGGGGGAAACCCCTGGGAGGGAACCCAGATGAGCCGGAACACACGCTTCTTCCTGTTTTCTTCGAGCCTGGTCATGGTCGTAGGGCTCTGCACGGGTCTGCTCGCCTATTACGGCGGCTTGACGACCCTCGCCTCGCCCCGTTCGACCGGGCCCGCGGAGCTGAAGTACGTGCCGGCGACGGCGGCGGTCGTGGGGTATGCCAACGTCCGCGACGTGATGAATTCCGAGTTTCGCCAGAAGCTTCGCCATGTTCTTCCTCACGGCGAGCAGAAGGGGCAGGAGGAGTTCGAGCGCGAGACCGGCATCAACCTCGAGCAGGACATCGACTACGTGCTGGCGTGGATGGCACCCTCGGCTGAGCCCAAGGACCCGACCGGCGTGGTGATGTTGCGGGGCCGGTTCGACGCCGCCCGTCTCGAGTCGCTGGCGACAACCCATGGGGGGACGGTCGAGGTCGTGAACGGGATCCGGCTGGTTCGGTCCAACAAGGAGTCGCACGGCAAGCATGCGCCCGCCGTGGCGTTCCTGGAGACCGGCCTGCTGTGTCTGGGCGAGGAATCGAGCGTACGCGCCGTCGTGGCCAACCGGTCTGGCGGCTCCAGCATCCAGGCCAATGAGGATCTGACGAACCTCATCGCCGACCTCGAAGGTTCCTCGAGCCTCTGGGCGGTCGGACGCATGGACGCCATTGCCAGCCAGGCTCATTTGCCGGAGCAGATTGCGTCGCAGATTCCCGCCGTCAAGTGGTTCGCTGCATCCTCGTCGATCAACGGTGGCCTGAGCGGTGTCCTCCGCGCCGAGGCGCGCGACGAAGAGGCGGCCAAGAATCTCCGCGACGTGATTCAGGGTTTCCTGGCCCTGGCGAAGCTGCAGGTCGGGGCGAAGCCCGAGTTCCAGCCGCTCGTGCAGTCGCTCCAGCTCGGAGGCACCGGGACCACGGTGGCGCTCTCATTCGAGGTGCCGCCTTCCCTGATCGACGCCCTTTCGCAGACGGTCGGCAAGCGCGTCGAGAACTGAGCGGTCCCGCCCCGTGCACAGGCAGACGACGCCCGGGCTCGCCCCGGGCGTTCGTGTTTCAGGGCTCATGAAACAGGCGACAGGGCCGTGGCCACGACCGGGCTGACGCCCTGTCCCACCTCAGGGACGCGCGTTGCTTGACGCGGCTCTTCCCGGTCCCTACACTGCGGATGAGACTCCCGTGACGGACCATGTGTTCTTCTACGGCACGCTCATGGCGGGCTTCGACCGTCGTCGGCGGGCCGGGATAGAGAGCAAGATGGCGTTCCGCGGCCGCGGCAACATCAGCGGAGCGCTGTTCGACCTCGGCATCTATCCAGCCGCAGTCCCGTCGAACGACGGCCGTGTGTGGGGAGAGGTCTACGGCTACGAGGACGAGGCGACGGTGTTGACGGCGCTCGACGACATCGAGGGCTACACGCACGCCGACCCCGATCGCAGTCTCTACACGCGCAAGAAAGCCTCGGTCGCCCTGGAGAACGGGACGATCGTCGATGCGTGGGTGTACTTCTACAATGCGCCGCTCGGCGCGGCACCGCGCATTCCCTCCGGCGACTATCTCGCGCACATCAGGGCCCGCTGACGCCCGGTGCTCATTCCGCGGACCAGCGTGACGAGGGCGTACGCGCCATGAGCGTCCGGACATACGCGAACTTCATCGACGGCGAGTGGGTGACGTCGGCGTCGGGCGAGGTCTTCGAGAACCGCAGCCCCGCCAACACGGCGGACCTGATCGGCTACTTCCAGAAGTCCTCCGCCGCCGACGTCGACCGCGCGGTGGCGGCCGCCGAGCAGGCCTATCGGTCCTGGCGACTCGTTCCCGCCCCGGCTCGTGCCGAGATTCTGTATCGCGCGGCACAGCTCTTCGCCGAGCGCAAGGATCGCTTCGCGCACGACATGACCCGGGAAATGGGCAAGGTGGTGGCCGAGACGGCCGGCGACGTGCAGGAAGCGATCGACATGGCGCAGTTGATGGCCGGCGAGGGCCGTCGGCTGCACGGCCAGACCACGCCGTCGGAGCTGCGGAACAAGTTCGCGATGTCGGTGCGGCAGCCGATCGGTGTCTGCGGCATGATTACCGCCTGGAACTTCCCGATCGCGGTGCCGTCCTGGAAGATCCTGCCGGCCCTCGTCTGCGGCAACACCGTCGTGTTCAAGCCGGCGGAGGAAGCGCCCCTGTCGGCGGTCAACTTCGTCCAGACGCTCGTGGACGCAGGCCTTCCAGCCGGGGTGCTCAACCTCGTGACGGGAGACGGTCCCGGGGCGGGCGCCCCCTTGATTGCTCATCCCGCCGTGCGCGTCGTCTCCTTCACCGGCTCGACGGCCACCGGGCGCCTCGTGAACGAGCGGTGTGCGGCGACCTTCAAGAAGGTGCATCTCGAGATGGGCGGCAAGAACGTCATCATCGTGATGGACGACGCCAACCTGGAACTTGCCGTCGATGGCGCGCTCTGGGGCGGGTTCGGGACGACGGGCCAGCGCTGCACGGCGGCGAGCCGCGTCATCGTCCATCGGGACGTCTACGTGCCGTTCACGTCGCGATTCGTCGAGCGCGCCCAGCGGCTTCGTGTCGGCGACGGGCTGGATCCCTCGACCGAGATGGGGCCGTCAATCAGCGAGGCGCAGCTCGCGAAGGTGATGGAATACGTCGAGATCGGCCGTGCCGAGGGCGCGACGCTCGCGACAGGCGGACAGCGGCTCGCGGCTGGCGCGCACGCCAGCGGCTTCTTCCATCAGCCCACGATTTTCACCGACGTCGCCCCGACGATGCGGATTGCGCAGGAGGAGATCTTCGGGCCGGTCGTGTCGGTGCTGCCGTGCGGCTCGCTCGAGGAGGCGATCGACATCGCCAACGGCGTCGCCTACGGCCTGTCCGCCTCGATCTACACGCAGGACATCAACCGCGCGTTCACGGCGATGCGGGACGTCTACACCGGTCTCTTCTACGTCAACGCGCCGACCATCGGCGCAGAGGTGCACCTGCCGTTCGGCGGGACGAAAGCGACGGGCAACGGCCACCGCGAAGCAGGCATCGCCGCGCTCGACGTCTTCTCGGAGTGGAAGTCGATCTACGTGGACTTCAGCGGCCGGCTGCAGCGCGCCCAGATGGATACTGAATTCTGAGGAAGTACGAGGGACGAAGTACGAAGTACGAAGGAGGGCGCGGCTTCAGCCGCGCCGGGAGCACGAGGCGGTCGCATAAGGCGGGGCTGAAGCCCCGCCCTCGTGCGGTTGGTTCGGGACGCCTACGTGGCGCACTCGCCTTCCATGACCTCGGGAACGAACGCCTGGGTCTCGCCGAGGTCGATGAAGTCGGCGGGGACGGCGTCCTCGGGGGTCATTGTCTCGAGATCGGCGAGCGCGCTCTTGACCTTCGCGGGTTCGAGGCGGCGGAAGAAGGCGACCGCGGGCTCGCCCTCGAGCCGCTCGTCGCGGTAGAGCCCGAGCAGGCGCTCGACGGTCTCCGGGATGCGGCGCGCCGGCACCTTGGCGGCGATCCGTCCGAAGCTGGCCGCCTCCCCATCCACGCCGCCGCCCAGCATGACGAAATACTGCGGTACCACGCGGTCGCCGACCTTGCGGATGCTGCCCTGGAAGCCGAGGCCGGCGACATGGTGCTGGCCGCAGCCGTTCGGACAGCCGCTGATCTTGATGTGCAGCTCCGGTGCGAGCGCGGCCACTTCGGGATGCTCGCGCAGGTGTGATTCGAGCAGAGATCCGAGACCGCGCGATTGCGTCACCGCCAGCCGGCACGACTCCGCGCCCGGACAGCTCGTGACGTCGGCGATCGTCCCGGCGCCGGCGAGCCCCAGTCCCGCCGCGGCCAGTCGCGCGTAGAGCGGCTCGACGTCGGCGTGCCGTATCCAGCGGAACACGAGGTCCTGTTCAGGCGTCACGCGCAACGTGCCGTTGCTGTAGGCATCGCGCGAGGTCGGCCAGCACGCGCATCTGCTGACCCGTCATGTCGCCCAGCGGAATCGTGGCGGTGGCGAGCACGTAGCCGCCCTGCTTCTGCGGCCGCACGTTGGTCGCCAGCCAGGCCTCGAACCGTCGCCGGATCGTAGGCCGTCAGCGGTCGGACCTCGGGGACGATGCCCGGGCCGCGGACCTCGCTGCGCCCGACGCGCGCGGCGGCTTCGGAAACGCCCGGAGGCGCCGGGCGCGGACCAGTCCGGCGGCGGCTCCGCCGGCGGCGCATCCGGATTGAAGGGCAGCAGTCGCGCCGCCTTCGGCGCGGAACTTCGCATACTCCACGCTCGAACTCCGCCTGGAAACGATCCCACCCGATCGACTTGATCAGGAACTTCATCCGGTTCTTGTGCTTGTGCTGATAGTCGCCCATCCGGTGGTAGACGCGCACGATGGCCTCGGCGACGTTCAGCATGTCGGCGACGGGAGCGAAGTCCACGAGCGGCTGGCCGGATCGCGACATCGTCGCCGTGCCGCCCGCGACCGTCACGCGGAACCCGCGCTCGACGCGGCCGTTCGCGCTGGTGCGGACCAGGCCGCGCCAGCCGATGTCGTTGATCGCGGTGAACGCGTGGTCCTCGGAACAGCCTTCGAAGCCGATCTTGAACTTGCGCGGGAGCGACGAGCTGAGCGGGTGGCGGAGGAAGTAGCGTGTCAGCGCCTCGCGAGTACGGCGTGACGTCGAACGCCTCGTCCTCGGAGACGCCCGGCATACGGGCATGCGGTGATGTTGCGGACGGAGTTGCCGCAGGCCTCGCGGGTCGTCATGCCGGCGTCCGAGAGGAGCTCGAGCGCCGCCGGCACGTCGGCGAGCGGAATGAAATGGAACTGCAGGTTCTGCCGGGTCGTGATGTGGCCGAAGCCGCGCGACCAGCGCTCCGCCACGTCGGCGAGGGCCCGCAGCTGCCGCGAGTCGAGCAGACCCTGCGGGATCTTGACCCGGAGCATCTGCACGCCGTCCTGTCGCTGACCGTAGGTGCCGCGCAGGAGGCGGAAGGTCGCGCCACTGATCCGCCGTGATCTCGCCGCGCTCGTACTCGCCGAGAATGCGGACGAACTCGTCGATCTCGGCCGGGTTGGCAGAACGCGAGGCGCGTGCGGCCTAGCGTCTGGGGGTCGTCGATGGCTGCCATGGTGAATCCTAAGGGGCTACGGGTCACGGCCGGGCTGAAGCCCGGCCCTCCTGCGATCATGGACGCGTGGCCTACCCGGACATCGAAGAGGGCGAGGCTTCATCCCTGCTGTCTGATGTGGCGCCGGGCTTCAGCCCGGCCAAGGTGTACGCGAGACCGACCACGTCGCCAATCACGATCGTGCCCGGGCCTTCGTGTGACTCGTCGCGCGTCGCTACGGCCTCGTCGGCGAGCTCCGCCAGCGTACCGATCCACGTCGAGGCATCCGGGGTCGTCGCGGCAACGAGCAATGCGGCCGGCGTCGATCTCGGCCAGCCGCGCCCGATGAGGCGGGCGGCGAGACGATGCCTCGTCGTGACACCCATCAGCACGACCAGCGTCGCGCTGCGGGGCGCGAGGCCATCCACGACCGGCATCCACGCCGCATCGGCGTGTCCCGAGACGACGACGAACGCCGATGCCAGGCCGCGATGCGTGACCGGAATGCCGGCGAGCGCCGGCGCCGCGACGGCCGAGGAGACGCCGGGCACCACCTCGAACGGAATGCCGGCGTGCGCGAGCGCGACCGCTTCCTCGCCGCCGCGACCGAAGACGAACGGGTCGCCGCACTTCAGGCGAACCACGCGCTTGCCGCGCCGCGCGCCGCGAACGAGCAGCTTGTTGATCGTCTCCTGGCTGACCGAATGCCGGCCGTGCCTCTTGCCCACCGAGATTTTCTGCGCGCGTGGCGCCAGCGCCAGCGCCTCGGGTCGTGTCAGGGCGTCGTAGAGGACGAAGTCGGCGTCGCGCCAGCCGATCGACGGCGCGGCGCGTGAGCAATTCGGGATCGCCCGGACCGGCGCCAACCAGGGCGACCAGCGGGAGCGGGTCAAAGGCCGGGCTGAAGCCCGGCGCCACGCCTGCTTGCTCGCCTGTGCTCAGCCCGCCTTTCCCGGCTTCGCCTGCTTGCTCGCCTGTGCTCGGCTCGCCTCTCCCGGCTTCGCCTGTGGTGCCGGGCTTCAGCCCGGCCTCATAGATTCTGTTCAGCGCGTCCAGCAGTTGCGGACGGCGGGCTTCCATCGGGACGCCCTCACGCTTCCAGCGCGCGCGCTCGGCGTCGTTCACGCTGAGCCAGACCTGCAGCTCGGCGGGCAGCAGCGCATCGATGGCCTCACGCAGCAGTCCCGAGAGCGCCGGCGCCCGCCCGTCGGTCGAGATCGCTACCGTCACGCCCTCCCGGCGAACCACACCGCCGAGATAGACCGACGCGTTGGCGGGATCGTCCACCGCGTTCACGAACAGGCGCCGCTCGGCGGCAGCGCTCGCGACCGCGCGATTGACCTCTGGCGGCGCCGCTGCGACCACGTACCACGCGCCATCGAGATCCGATGGCGCGAACGCCCGGCGGACGAGCGTGACCGGCTGCGCCTCGATGTCAGCGTGAATCTGCGGAGCGACGACGGTGATTCGAGCGCCGGCTTCGAGCAGACCTGTCAGCTTGGACGACGCGACAGGGCCGGCTCCGACCACCACCACGGGCTTGCCGGAGAGTTTGAGGAAGGCAGGGAACAGCGCGACACCACTCACGTTGCGGCGACCTCCAGGGCGCCGCTGGTGCGGAGGGCCACGTGCAATCCGCACTCGGTCTTGTTGAGGCCACGCCAGCGGCCCGCGCGATCGGATTCGCCCAGCCTGACGGGCCCGGTGCAGGGCGCGCAGCCGATGCTGGGATACCCGCGATCATGCAGGGCGTTGTAGGGCACGCCGTAGGCGCGGATGTAGTCCCAGACCTGGCGCTTCGTCCACCGCACGAGCGGATTGATCTTCACGAGGCCGAAGCGCGCATCCCACTCGACGGCCCTGGCCGTGCTCCGCGTGGATGTCTGATCGCGCCGGATGGCCGAGATCCACGCGTCGCGGTCCGCGAGCGCCTGGCGCAGCGGAGCGACCTTGCGGAGCTCGCAGCACCGCGACGGCTCGCGCTCCCACAGGGCGTCTCCATGCGCCACCGCTTGTGCCGCGACGGACTGGGCCGGCCTCACGCCCTCGATGGTGATGCCGTAGTAGGACTCGAGGTCCTGCCAGAGCTCGTACGTCTCCGGGAACAGCAGCCCGGTGTCGATGGTGAACAGGTCAATCTCGAGCTCGTGCCGCGCGACCAGGTCGATGAGCACGCAGCCCTCGGCGCCAAAGCCGGTCGCCAGGCGCAGACGGGGGGCGAAGGTCCGCTCCGCCCAGCGGAGGATGCGCTCGGCACTCCAGGTTTCGGCCTGGGCGGCGACCTCGGCCCACGAGGCGGCGGCCGTGAGCGCCGACGATTCGGCACGCGAGGAGGTCATGGCGAAGGATGAAGCGCTCATAACAAATCCGCTCGCTGACACCAGAAACGACAAAAGGCCCGGATGGCTGTGAGCCATCCGGGCCTTTGTCGAGTATCTCTGGGTGCGGCGCCAACAGTTCAGGTCAGCTTGCTCCCGTGTGTAGATGTACTCCGGCCTCGGCGGCTCGCGGTCTGCGCCGCGCAACAACAACAGCAACAACAAAGCGTCTGCTGGTGGCCGGACATGTCCGACTATCCTGTCGCCAGGAGGCGGCTGTTGTCAAGGGCGACTGGGGCGACTGGGCGGGTGGGGGAAGAGCGAGGCGCAACTGCTGGGTTAGTGGTGCCGAAACAGGCGGGAGTGAGCAACGCCCATCCTCGCCAGCCGGAAGGCGACGGCAGTCGCCAGGCACCCGAAGCCGTAGCGCACGCTGCGCACGAAGTTGATGGACGACGCCTCCGCGAAATACCGCGTCGGACAACTGATTTCCGCGACGGTGCAGCCGAGCCACAGGACCTGCGCGAGCATCTGGTTGTCGAAGACGAAGTCGTCCGAGTTGACATCGAGCGGCAGCCGCTCCAGCAGCTCCCGCGAGAACGCGCGGTACCCGGTGTGGTACTCCGACAGTTTCGCGCCCATCAAGAGGTTCGAGATCAGGGTGAGCACCCGATTCGCGACGTATTTCCACCACGGCATGCCGTTGCGGACGGCGTGCCCGCCGAGAATCCTGGATCCGAGGACACACTGGTAGAGACCGCTGCCGATCATCGACGCCATCGCGGGGATGAGCTTCGGCGTGTATTGGTAGTCGCCGTGAACCATGATCACGATGTCAGCGCCCGCCGACAGCGCCTCGCGGTAGCAGGTCTTCTGGTTCGCGCCATACCCCAGATTCCGATCGTGGACGACGGTGTGGACGTGCGCGAAGGATCGCGCGATCTCGACGGTCTGATCGTGACTGGCGTCGTCAACCAGCACGATTCGATCGACGACCCCCTGGTCCAGGATCTCCTCGTAGGTCATCCGAAGCGTCTTCGCGGCGTTGTACGCCGGGATGACGACCACGACCTTCTTGTCCTTGTACATGGCTGGCGAACAGGATCGGATAGGCTGAAGCGCCATGGCGGCCGCCCGGCGCAGCCACACCAGAGCGCAGTCCGTCTCCTCGACGCGTCGGGCGCACGATCCGACCGGCGGCGCAGAGGCCGCCACGTGACTGGACGATCGCGGCGACGGTGCTCGCGGTCCTCGTCCTGCTCCTGGTGATTGGCGACGACCGGCACGTCGGGCTGGTGCCCGATGGCCGCCAGATGATCCGTACCGCGGTCGCGATCACCGAGACCGGTGAAATCGGCCAGGCCCGTGGCAGGGACTTTACCCTCGATCGGCCCGGCGGCGATGCCGTGTCCCGATACGGTCTCGCGATGAGCCTGCTCCAGGTGCCGGCGGCGTGGGTGGCGCCGCACGTGGAGAGTCGCTGGGGGCCGGGCCGCGCTCAAGCCCTCTTCCTGGTCATCCCGTGGCTGGCCATCGGCGTAGCCTCGGCGGCGGCAGGCTTGATCGCGAGACGTCTGGGGGGCAACCGCGGCGAGGTCGTTGCGGCCGTGCTGCTGGCGTCGGTGGCTTCGCCGCTCGGCTCGTACCGCATTCCTGGAGTTCAGCGAGCCGGTCCAGGCGGCCGCCCTCTCGCTGGGGCTGTACTTCGCCCTGTCGGCTGTGCGCGACCAGTCCGTGAGGCGCGGCCTCGCATTCGCCGCCGGCTTCGCGGCCGGATTCGCGGTCCTGGCCAAGAGCAGCCTCGTGCTCGCCGCTCCCGCCCTGCTGCTCCCGCTCGTCGATCCGCACGCGCTGTCCGCGAGCCGCCGCCGCCTGCTTTGGGCAGCGGCCGGGTCGGCCGGACCGCTCGCAGTCTGGGCTGCGTTCGAAGTCCTGCGCTTCGGCCAGCTGTTTGGCGGCTATCCGGACGATCGGTTCACGCACCCATGGCTGGACGGGGTGTGGCGCCTGCTGGTCGGCGTCAACCGGGGCTTGCTGTTCTTCTGGCCTGCGCTGCTGCTCTTCCTGTGGTGCGGGCTGCGCTTTCGCGGCCGGTGGTTCTCGACGCCCGCGGCGCGGGCCTGGATTGGCGCCGCCACCGTGCTCGGGGCGCAGGTCGCCGTGACCGCCGGGTACTGGGCGTGGCATGGCATGGAAGGGTGGGGGCCGCGCTTGATCCTTGCCGGCCTGCCGCTGCTCGCGCCGTTTGCCGCCACTGCCGTGGTCCCTGCTCGACGCTTCATCCTGAGCGCAGCCGTGACCCTGTGCCTCGCCGCCAACCTGCCGCCGCTCATACAGCACCCGACGCCGGTGGCCACCTACGTCATGAATCTCGCGTGGCCCGAGATTCCCCAGGACGAGGCGCCGCGTTACCCTTTCTACGCGACGTCGCAGTCGGCGTCCGGCCGGCCGACGGTCGTGCCATTCGACGTCCTCGATGTCGAGCCGGCGGCCAACCCGTGGCGGCTGTATCTCTGGTTCTGGCGGACGTCATTTTTCGAAGGCGAACCGCTCAGCGCGCGCCTCCTTCAGCCGCCGTGGATCGGCAAGCGACCCGGGCTCGTTCCCGCGGCCGCGTGGCCACCGGATGTGGCGCGGCAGGTGGCCCCGCCGCCACGGGTCGGATTCCTCGGCCGCAGCCTGACCGGCACCGGCGGCCCCTACGCAACGGTCTACCTCGATGCCCTGCTCGACCAGGTCGTCCGGGCAAACCAGCAAGGCCTGATCGCACGGGCACTCGTGCTGTCGGAGCGGCGACTGGCGCTGCAATCGGACGGCGAAGCGGCCGCGTGGCGCCTCGAAAGCCTGCGCCGCGGCGGCCACGCGACCGAGGCCGAGTCTTTGCTCCGCTCACTTCCCGAAGCGGTACGCATTCATCCGCTGGTCAACGTCGTGCTGGCGCTGTTCGATCGCGACGGCGGCGAAGAGGCGCGAGCGCGGGCGCTCCTGGCGTCGGTGGCGGGCAGCCTCCGCGATACGGCGGTGCAGCGGGCACTCACGGCGCCACTGGCCGACTGGCCGTCCGACCTGGATGCGTTGACGCGAGCGGTTCGTCGCGACGCCATCGTCTCGGTGCCGCGTTGATTCGGCGCTGTACAAAAAACGGGAGGGCCGCTGTGGCCCTCCCGCAATGGGGACGACACCCCGAAAGGTGCTCCGCCTCAGAACTGGAACTTCACCGACAGCCGGATCTGACGTGGAGCCTGGAACTGGTCGGGCTGGTTGTACTTCACGTCGAGGATCGTCGGGTTCGCTGCGATCAGCGCGTCGTAGTTCCAGCCACCCTCGAAGAACTCTTCCGTCGTGAGCGGCAGCGACCCGACGGTCCGGCCGTGGTACCGGCGCGTCACCGCGTCCGAGTCGAACAGGTTGAGGACCGTGACGCCGACCTGGAAGCTGGTGTTCGCGAACCGGACGTTCTGGTACACCGCCAGGTCGGTCGAGGCCAGGACGTCGGTGCGCCCGAGGCTGCCGCGGCCGTTCGGGAAGAACGGGACCGTGACGCCCGTGTTGGCCTCTTCCGAGACCGGAATGCCGCTGGCGATGTACTGGTTCACCCCAAGGGTCATGTTCCAGTTGAACTCGTAGAGGAACTGAGCCTTGACCTGGTGCGGCCGATCGGTGCCCAGGCGACCGTAGACCAGGTCGCCGTTGCGATCGAACGTGTTCTCGATGTGATCGAAGAAGCGATTCACGTTCGGCGCCGTGCGCCCGCCAGCTCGACGTTCTCGTCGGAGCTGGCCAGGCCGGAGTAGTTGCCGTACAGACGGCTGTAGGTGTAGCTGCCCCCCAACGACCAGTTGTTCGAAAAGCGGCGCTGCGCGGTGAGCTCGATGCCCTGGTACTCACGCTGGGCCGTGGGGAAGTTCGGGACGCCGGGGTCGGCGAGGGTCAGCGAGATGCCCTCTCCCGGGTTCGCGATGTAGAAGACCTCGCCGATGCCCGGAATCAGGATGCCCACGTCCTCGATCGTCCGCACCAGGTCCTTGCGGACGTACCGGGCGCCGAGCACGAAGTTCCCGCCGAGGTCGTGCTCGACACCGAGCTGGTACTCGTCCTCCTCCATGGGCTTCAGGTTGGGATCCACGCCCTCGTCGAGCGCTTCAGCCGCGTTGAACCGGCGATCCACGGCTTCGATCAACGCGCCGGCCGGGCACCCGGGGCGTTCGGCGATCGTGTTGGTGCCGGTCGCGCAGCTCGACGTCGAGTTCGACGGCCAGTTGGGGGAGTCCCACGTGTAGAAGTAGTCCACCCACTTGTCGCCGCCGAACGATCCGCGCGGCAGCTCGTACTTCATCACGTCGTAGTACTTGCCGTACGAGCCATAGAGCTTCCATCGCTGATCGCCGGCCAGGTCGTAGGTGAAGCCCAGACGGGGCGCCAGCTTGTCGCCAAATCCGAAATCAATCGGCGTCTTGACCCCGCGCGCGCCGAAGTTCGGAATGCGCTCGTGCTCGGAACGCAGGCCGAGGTTCAGGGTCAACCGCGGTGAAACCCTCCACGTGTCCTGGATGAAGAGGGCGTCGTTGCGGCTGCTCACCGCGCCGAGCGTCGAGATGTTGAGCAGGCGGAAGTAGCCGAACTGGCCCGTCACCGACCGCCCGGTCGTGGTCAGGTAGGGCCGACCCGCGTAGTAGATGATGCGGTCGGCGTTGTAGCCGCTCTGCACGTCGTTGGCGATCTTCTCGGTCTGATAGCCGCCCTTGAGGGTGTGCTCGCCCAGCCCCGAGAAATACGCCGTGGCGTCGACGCCGATGTAGTCGCGGATGTACTCGTCCCGCGCCGTGGCGTCGGTGATCAGGACGTCCGACGTGAAGCCCGCCTGTCCGGCGGAACTCGGCGGCAAGGCCGCGATGCCGGCCGGCGTGCTCGTCGGTCGAGATGTTGTGGATCAGTCCGGGAAAGTCGACGCCGTGCTCTCCTCGTCGGTCAGGAAGCGACCCAGGCGACCCGAGAGCACGAACCTGGCGCCCGGCACGTAGTCCACCGACCCGGAGTACGTCCGCCGGTCGCCGTTGGTGCCCCGCAGCCAGTCGTCGTCGGCCGTCAGCGACGTCCGTCCATCCTGACCGGGGAGCGACCGCTCGGTCTCGTAGGGCGAGAAGTTGGCGCCACCGCGGAAGAGCAGCTTCGAGCCGGCGTTGCCGGTGACGTTGCCCGTGCCGTAGTGGACCTGGAAGTCCTGGTCGAAGGTGTTGACGACCCCGTTCGAGAACGTGACGGTACGCTCGGTCGATCGCAGACCGGGCTGATAGGAGCCGAAGAACCAGAGCCGATCCTTGAGGATCCGGCCGCCGAGGTAGCCGCCCGGATCGATGCGCATCTCGTCGTCCTTGGGCGGGTCGATGTACGTGAAGGTGTTGGCTCGTGAGGCTGTCCCGCAGGAGCGACCGCTCGTCGCCGCCCCAGCTCCGACTCTGGAACTCGGACAGCACGCCGCCGTGCCAGGCGTTCGATCCGCTCTTGGTGATCACGTTGATGACGCCGCCGGTGGAGCCGCCGAACTCGGCGGCGTAGCCCGCCGACTTGACCTGCACTTCCTCGAGGAAGTCCGCTCGCAATGGCACCGCGCTGGTGCCCTCTTGCGGGCTCGTCGTGTCGATCCCGTCGATGACGAAGCGGTTCTCGGAGCCCGACGCGCCGTCAATCGAGATGCCGCCGGCCTGCGACTCGTTCGCCGCGCCAGCGGCCTGTCCCACGACGTCGGTGAAATCCCGACCGCGCGGCAGCAGCTCGATTTTTTCACGCGAGATGTTGGTCGCGGTCGCCGAGCTGGTGAGATCGACGCCGACGGCGGCGGCGGAAACCTGAACCGCCTCCGTGACGCCGGACACCGACAACGCGAACTCGACGCGCGCCGTCGTGCCGACCGTCAGGTCGACCGTGCTCTCCCTGGTGGTGAACCCGCTCAGGCTCGCGTTGACCTTGTAGACGCCCGACGGCAGCCGCGGGAAGCGGAACTCGCCCTTCTCGTCCGATACCGCGTTGACGATCCCCGCCGGGCCGGTGGCCTGGACGGTCACGCCGGGAAGCACTGCGCCACTGGTGTCGTTGACGACCCCGACGATCGCACCGGTCGTTTCCTGGGCAGCCGCCGGAGCTGCCAGCATGAGCAGGCCGACGAGCACTGCCAAAGTACCCTTCCGCATTTAGAACATCCTCCTGAAGATCACATGCGCGGCGAGCGCCACGTTTTGCTCGACCTCAGCCAGTGCCGAGGCCTCCCGTTGGCCGTGATGAATCGGTCGTGGTCAGGGACGAATAGTCCTGACACCGGGACTTGCATCGAGGTAGCAGGTTTCATACCACTCAGACAGCGGGGAAAGTGCCCGGATTTGGCCAAGCTAGCGCGTATAGGATTTTGGTGAACCAAGTATTTGGATTGCTAATGATCCAAAAACTTGCATTCTGCCCGGCACGTCGAGCAGACGCCGCCTGGAGCGGCTACTTCCGGGAGGTCAGGACGTGAGGGCGTAGGCGACGATGTTGACGGCGAACTTCGTATTGTCGTCGCGCTGGAAGCGCTTGTTCCGCCAGTCGTAGTCCCACTCGCAGCCGTAGTCCTTGTTGCTGTAGAGAACCCCGAGTCGTCCGTCCACCTCCACGCCGCGCAGATAGGCGTGGACGAGGTCGTCGCCCCAGCCATTGAGCTCGTGCGACGTCTGGGGCGGACCGTCCGGGAAGGGAAAGACGGTGTGGTAGAGCGGATGCGACCGGGGTAGACGGGGCGCGCTGCCGCGGGCCCCGAAGATCACGGCCAGCTCGCGTTCGAAGCTCGTGGCATACAGCCCCGCGATGTCGTGGTTGCAGTCGTCCGAAAACAGCAGGCCGCCCTGCTCGATGTGCTGCCGGAGCCGTTCGCGCTCCTTCTGTGAGAAGCGCACCAGCTTGTGACCCGTCATGAAGAGGAATGGGAACGCCGCGAGCTCGTCCGAGTCGGCCGTGACGACGACCTCCTCGCGGAACACCGGGATGTTCGTGTACTCGACAACGGAGTTGAGCACGTTGGCGGCAACCTTCGGGTTGAAGTCCCAGTCGCCGGACGTGTAGCGCAGGCGCGCGAAGACGAACTCGGACGGCCGCGGCCGTCCGGACGCCGCTGAAGCGCGGCCGACGCCTCGTCCGGCCGGAGACCCGACAACGTCGCCGCGCCTAGCGTTCCGAGAAATGCCCGTCGATCCATGCGTCCTGTCCTCGGCGGCGGAGCTGAAGCTCCACCCTACCTTACGTCGCCCTGACCTCGGTAGGCCGGACCTTCAGGTCCGGCGCACTGAGCAACGAAGACCGGACCTTAGGTCCGGCGCACTGGGCAACGGTAGGCCGGACCTAGGTCCGGCGCACTGGTCCGGCGGAGCTGAAGCTCCGCCCTACCGGCATGACAATGAAGCACTTCCGACCCCATTGTCACACCTCGATCGCCATCGCCATCCCCATTCCGCCGCTCACGCAGAGCGTCGCCAGGCCCCGATGCTGCCGCCGCCGGCGAAGCTCGTAGATCAGGGTGACCAGGATCCGCGCCCCGGTGCAGCCAATCGGGTGGCCGAGCGCGATGGCGCCGCCGTTGACGTTGAGGCGCGCCGGATCGAGGGGCAGGTCCTGCAGCACCGCGAGCACCTGCGGCGCGAAGGCCTCGTTCAGCTCGACGAGATCGAAGTCCTCGACCTGCAGCGCCGTCCGCTCGCACAACTGCTGCACGGCGGGAACCGGACCGATCCCCATGATCCGCGGATCGACACCGGCCGTTGCCCAGCCGGTGATGCGCGCAAGAGGCGTCACGCCGAGCGATCGGGCGTGAGCCTCGCTGGCGAGCACGAGCGCGGCAGCGCCGTCGGTGATTCCCGACGCCGAGCCGGCAGTGATGATTCCGGGGACGCCCTCGACCCCCGGGAACGTCAGCGGCAGGCGGGCCAGCGACTCACGCGTGGTGTCCGGCCGGGGGTGCTCGTCGGTCGTGACGAGCGTGGTGGTCCGGCCTTCGACCGGGACGGCCGCGATCTCTTCCGTGAAGCGACCCTCCGCGATTGCCCGCGCCGCCTTCTGCTGGCTCTCGAGCGCGA
This sequence comes from Vicinamibacterales bacterium, assembly GCA_963834365.1. GTDB lineage: Bacteria > Acidobacteriota > Vicinamibacteria > Vicinamibacterales > Vicinamibacteraceae > CAWJAP01. Next base: position 72,207 of record CAWIBS010000036.1, read on the forward strand.
ATGCATCGGAAGCCTCGCGCGTGATGCCGCGCTGTCGCGCCAGCACCTCCGCGGTCTCCCCCATGATCAGGTTCGAGAGCGGACAGGCAAACCCGTCGCGGTACATCGCGTCGACGAACGGGACGTGTCCCAGCCGGTGTCCCCAGCGCGCGTCCTCGGCGTCGACGAGGTAAGGCATACGGCTCATCGACTCCATCCCGCCGGCGACGACGAGGCGGGCCTCGCCGAGCGCGATCGCGCGCGCCGCATCGGCGACCGCGAGCATGCCCGACGCACACGCCTGGTTCACCGTGCGTGCGGGGACCGCGTCGGGCAGGCCGGCCCGCCGTACGACCTGCCGCGCCGGATTCGGGCCCGAGCCGGCCTGGCGGGCCTGGCCGAAGATCAGGTCATCGACCTGGGAACGACTGGGCGGCTGGAGCGACTGGAGCGGCCGGGCGGCTGGAGCGACTCGGCGACTGGGGCGAATGACGAGTCCCGCGCGCGCGAGCGCACTGCGGACGGCGACGGCGCCGAGTTCCGCCGGATGCAGAGTGCGGAACGCGCCGCCGAAGCGTCCGATGGGCGTGCGCGCCGCGGAGAGGATGACGATGTCTGCCATGTTACCTGGTCTGGCGCCGGTACCGCCCTCAGCGGCCGTCGGCGAAGGGCCCTCAAACCTCGCTGCCACGAGTTGCAGACGGCCCTGTCGGGCCGTCTGGCAGCTCGGTGGCTGCGAGGCGTTCTTCGGTCGCCCTGCGGCTCACGCCTCCGCAGGAGGGCGCGGCTTCAGCCGCGCCGCGGACACCGTCACGAATACGCCGCGCCCACCATGATCTTCCTGATCCGCAACGTCGGCGATCCGTGCGAGGGATGGTTGATCTGGACCGGCTGGCCCTTGGCATCCCCGGTCGTGCCGTGCATCTGCCACGAGGCCTGGCCCGACAGCGCATCGAGGTTGGTCCAGAAATCGGTCGTGATGGCGTTGTAGGTGACGTCGCTCACCATCCGCGTGATCTTGCCGTTCTTCACCTCCCAGAACGCGTCGCCGCCGAACTGGCCGTTGTAGCGCTGCTGATCGATCGAGTAGCTGCCGCGGCCGTCGATGAGGATCCCGTCCCTGGTGTCGGCGACGATCTCCTCCGGCGTCGGCGAGCCGGCGGGACCGGCGTCCACGTGCACGTTCGGCATCCGCAGGAACGGGTAGTTGCGCCACGAGGTCGCGAAGGTGCACCCTCGCGACGCCTGCTCGTTCATGAAATGGGCGGTCTCCCGGTTGGTCTGCAGGCCGACCAGCACACCCTCCCGCACCAGCGGCCACTCCTGCGTCTTCACGCCGTCATCGTCGTAGCCGACGGTACACATGCCGCCCGCGATGGTGCGATCGGCGGTGACGTTGAAGATCTTCGACCCGTACTTCAGCCGGCCGACGTCGGCGACCTTGATGAAGCTGGTGCCGGCGTAATTGGCTTCGTAGCCGATCACGCGATCGAGCTCGGTCGGGTGCGCGATGATCTCGTGGATCGTCAGCATCGCGTGCGACGGCGTCAGAATCAGATCCTTGAGGCCGGCGGTGACCGGCGGGGCGCCGGCGTGCTCGATCGCCTCGGCCGCGATCCGCGCCGCGTTTTCCAGCATGCCGCCGCCGGTGAGGTTCTCGTAGCCCGCCGTGCGCGGCGCCACCTGGAAGGTGCGCGTCTTGAACGTCCGGCCGCGGGCCGACACCGTGAAGCCTCCGGTCGAGCGCCAGACGTCCTGCTCGATGTAGGACCCTTCGGAGGTCGCCAGATACTTCCATTCGAAGTCGAAGGCCATGGTCGACTGGACGCGAAAGACGCCCTTGTTCTGGAGCACCGTGTCGTTCACCTTCATCAGGAACGCGATCTTGTCGTCGAGCGGCACGGTGAACGGGTCGGTCTTGATCGGCACCGCCCAGTAGTCGGTGTAGGCCGGGGTCGGTGCCAGCCGGACCGGCACCTTGGACGCGACGGCGCTCGCCCTCGCGACCTCGACGGCCGTCGAGGTGACGCGCCGGATTTCGTCTTCGGTCGTCAGCGGGCTGCTCGCGAAGCCCCAGACGCCCGAGTGGATGACGCGCACGCCGAAGCCGGCGCTCTCGCGGTAGCCGGCGCCGCCGAAGCCGGAGGCCTCGATGACAATCCGGTCGCGCACGCTCACGCTGTCGTTGACGTTGCGCGTGAAGCGGATGTCGGCGTACGAGCAGCCCGCCTTCTTCGCGGCGGCGAGCGCGAAATCCGACAACCCCTTGAACTTCGATCGGAGGACCGTCTCCTTCGACCTGGGGCCGGCCGGCGATTGCGCAATGAGCGTGGCGACCAGGTCGCTCGCCGCGAGCCCGACGCCCGAGGCAGCCATGGTTTTCACGAAATCACGACGGGTGGGCATGGCGTTCCTTGCCGGCGGGGCTGAAGCCCCGCCCTACCGGTGAGGGGTTCGGCCCCGGCCCGGTGACAATTCGGTAGGCCGGACCTTCAGGTTCGGCGGCACGACCCACGTGGTAGGCCGGACCTTTAGGTCCGGCAGCCCGCGAAGACCGAGGGGAACCGAGAGCCATCTTTACACCGCCGGCGAGATCGACGTCATCGTGAAGTCCTCGACCCGCATCGGCGGCACCATCGCCGTGCCCGGATTGTCATAGGCCTCGCCGGTGTGCATCGGGACGGCTGCGCCGAGCATCGAGATGTTGTTGAGCGCGACGGCCGGCGACTCGTTCCAGCGGAAGTTCTGCACGGGCGCCGTGATCTCTCCGTTCTCGATCAGGAACAGGCCGTCCCGGGTCATCCCGGTATTGAGCAGCGTCATCGGTTCGACCGAGCGGATGTACCAGAAGAAGGTGACGAGCAAGCCACGCTTCGTGCCCGAGATCATCTGCGCGACCGTTGCGTCGCCGCCGTCCATGACCAGGCTCATGTCGGGCGAGGTGGGCGTGGGCATCTTGCCCTGCTTGCTGGCCCAGAAGCGCGTATAGAACAGGTTCTTGACCACTCCCTTGTCGATCCAGGTGATGTCGCGGGCGGCCAGTCCGTCGGGCCCGACGGGGCGTCTGGCGAAGCAGCGGATGCCCGATCTGGCTGCGGAGCGTGACGTTGTCGCCGAACAGCTTGTCGCCGAGCCGCGTCTGGCCGCGCTCGGTTCCGCTCATGAAGCTCCGGCCCTCTTCGGCGGCGCGGGCGTCGAAGGCCTGGAACATCAGGGCCAGCAGGCGTGCGGCCGGACGCGGCTCGAGGATGACGGTGTAGTTGCCAGGCTCGATCGCCCGCGGCTTCTGCGACTTGAGCGCCTTGCCGGCCGCGACTTCGGTGAGTGCCGCGGCGTCGATGTCCGACACGTCCTTGACGTTGGTCACACCGGCCCAGCCCGAGCCGGTGCCATCGGGCGTCCGGCACGTCAGGACGAAGCTCGCGTCGGCCCAGCGGTGATACCCGAAGAGCCCCTCCGAGTTGGCAATCGCCTGCGTCCAGTGCAGCTTGGGGATATAGCCGGCGCCGACGACACCGTGCTTCTCGCAGATGTCGATGCTCGTGCGCACCATCTGCGCCCGCTGGCCGGGGCCGAAGTCCACCGCTGCGGCAAGCGCCGCGTCGACGTCCTTGTAATCCTGCGGCGGCTTCACGAGCGGCATCGACTCCGGGTTGTCCGGCTTCCGCTTCGCCAGCGCCTGTACCTGAGCGATCGCCGACTTGAGCGACTGGTCGTCGAACTGGTGGGTGGTCGTCGACGCCGATTTCTGGCCGTAGGAGACCGTGATCTCGACCTGCTGATCCTGCTCGACGAGGTTGGCCGTGATCGTCGAGTTCGCAAAGCGCGTCGCCGACCGCTCGCCGCCGGAGAACTCGACCTGCACGGCGTCCGCCTTGCACATGCTCAGAACCTTGTCGGTGATCTGTTTGACTTGCTCGCGGTGTAGGACATGGCGACGTTATCGAGCTAAAGCCATCAGCTATCAGCTGCAGCTACCAGTTCGCGGCTTGGCGGAAATCCCGTTTTCGTCTTGGCCCCCGGCTATCGGCAGAGAGCTGACAGCTGACCGCTGATAGCTGATAGCTGAGAGCTGACAGCTCACGAATACGCCGCCCCGACCATGATCTTCCGGATCAGGCACGGCGCCGACCCGTGCGACGGCCGGTTCGACTGCACCGGCTGGCCCTTGGCGTCGCCGCTCATGCCGTGGTGCTCCCAGGTCGCTGGCGGACCGACGGCGTCGAGGTTGCCCCAGAAGTCGGTGGTGATCGCGTTGTAGGTGAAGTCGGTCACCATCCGCGTCTTCTTCCCGTTCCTGATCTCCCAGAACGCGTTGCCGCCGAACTGGCCGTTGTAGCGCTGCTGGTCGATGCTGAAGCTGCCCATGCCGTCCACCAGCACCCCGTCCTTGACGTCCGCGATCATCTCCCCGACCGTCGGCGACCCGGGTGGCCCGGCGTCGAGCTGGATGTTCGGCATGCGCAGGAACGGATAGTTGCGCCAGTGATTCGCGAAGGTGCAGCCGCGGCTCTCTTTCTCGCCGATGAAATGCGCCGTCTCGCGATTGGTCTGGAGCCCGACGAGCATGCCGTCCTTGACGATCGGCCACCGCTGCGCCTTCACTCCGTCATCGTCGTAGCCGACGGTCGACATGGCGCCCGGGTGCGTCCGATCCGCGGAGACGTTCAGCCGCGGCGATCCGTACTTCAACGTGCCGAGGTCAGCCAGCTTCACGAAGCTCGTGCCGGCATAGTTGGCTTCGTAGCCGACGATGCGATCGAGCTCGGTGGGATGGCCGATGATCTCGTGGATGGTGAGCGCGAGGTGCGAGGGCAGCAGCACGAGATCCTTGACGCCAGCCGTCACCGGCTTCGCCATCGCATGCTCGACCGCTTCGGCCGCTACGCGCTCGGCATTGCCCAGCAGGTCGCTTTCGACGACGAACTCGTAGCCGCGGGTCGTGCTGCCGGGCTGCAGGCTCCTCGACCGCACCTGTCCCTGATGGCGTGCCGTCGCCGTCGTCCCGCACGCCGTGTAGAAGCACACCTGCTCGATGAACGACCCCTCGGAGGTCGCCAGGTACTTCCATTCGTAGTTGAAGTTCACCGTCGCCGTTGCGAACAGGACGCCCTTGGTCTTCTGCATGACCTCGGTCGTCTTCACGAGGAGCCCGACCTTGTCCTCGAGCGGCACGTCCCAGGGGTTGGTCGTGATCGGCGTCTCCCAGAACGTGTCGTACGCCGGGACGGGTGCGAGCTGCACGTCACGCCGCTTCGCCACGGCGCTGGCCTTGGCGACCTCGGTGGCAAGGGCGGTCACACGGCGGATCTCCTCCGGGGTCACGATCGGGCTGCTCGAGAATCCCCAGACGCCGCGATGAATCACCCGCACGCCGAACCCGTAGGTCTCCGAGTCGCCGACTTCGCCGAAGTTGATCGTCGCGCCGGCGTTCGTGAGCCGGCCGTCACGGACGTGCAGGCCGTGCGATCGGTTGCGCGTGAAGCGGATGTCCGCGTACGTGCAGCCATTCCGCCTGGCTTCCTGGATCGCAATCGCCGACCACTCCTTGTACTTGGGATCTTTCGTCTTCGGGAACGGCTCGTCGAGCGTCCGCGCCAGACGAACCGGGGCCCGCCAGGCCGATGCCGATCGCGCCGAAGCCGGTCGTCTCGAGAAAGCGGCGGCGTGTGGGCATGGGGAGATTCAGGGCTCGCCGGACCTAAAGGTCCGGCCTACCAAGAACGTGCAAACCGGAACAATAACCGAAACGGTAGGGCAGGGCTTCAGCCCCGCCGACAAGCCTACCGTCGTCCCGCACGGCGGCGCAGCCACCATTCGCCGCCGAGACAGGCCGTAAAGACCGCCAGCCACCACGGTGAGCGCATGGGGTGCCATGCGCTGCGTGCGACGCGATTCGACAGCGTTCGATCGAGATGGGCCGTGAGCCGGTCCAGGCGGGTGGGATCGACGATCACGCCGCCGCGCGACTCGACCGCGATTTGGAATCGCTCCGACGGCACGGCGGGCCGCGCACCGGCGCTGACCACGAGCGGGACGTGCGCGCTGTCGGTGATGTTGCCGGTCATGGCGTGCACCGACAATCTGTAGAGGCCTTGCGATGCGGGAGCGTGCAGCCGCCCCGCGAAGTGACGTCCTCCGGCGTCGGGCCACAGACGCACCGGTGTCGCGATGGCGCTGTCCGAGGTCAAGGTCGCCCGAAGACGCAGTTCCGTGGCCGCTTCGGACGGTCCCAGGTCCACGCGCACCGCGACCGGATCGTCCGGCGACACGACGCGGGGCTCGAGTCGAAGGCTCATTCGCGGAACCCCGGCCCCCAGATGCGCGACCAGACCGGTCCAGGCGCGGGTGAAGCCACGCGCGTCCTGACCCCGCGATCGCCATGCATCGAGCGCGCCGACGAGCGTGACCTCGCCCCGGCCCTCCGCGCGAGCGATCAGACCGGGACCGAGCGGCGATCCGTCGGAAAGCACCGGACTCGACGTGGCCCCGCGGCGGATCTCCCGTCCAATCGCCCACTCCCGTGCGTGCACCGGCTCGCCGCCGACCATGACCGTCGCGGCCTTCGGCAGCGACCGTTCGACGAACGACGAGGCGGGCAGCAGCCCGAGAACCGGCCCGGACGGCAGACCGTCCAGCGCCACGACGACACGACCCCCACCCTCGCGCGCAAAGCGGCGCAGTCGATCGACCTCGGCCGCGCTCAGGGCGTCGGCGCCACCGACGATGAGCACGCGATAGCGATGAAGTCCGGCGCCGGCGAAGTCCGGTGGCGCGCGCCCGGCCGTGATGCCGGTCGAGACGCGCGTGACGGCATCGACGTCGAAGCGCGCATCCGCCTCGAGTGCCCGCCGGACGAACGTCGTTGCCCACGACGGTCGCGGTTCGAACACCAGAACGGGCAACCGCTCGTCGCGCACGTCGACGACGAGATCGCCCCGCGCCGACCCGGCCTCCATCGTCAGGTGGTTCGCGCCGGCGGCCGGCAGCAGCAGATCGAATCGGACGCGGGACCGCGCATCCGGAGACGTCCAGCGAATCGTCTGTCGGCCGAGCTCGAGAGTCCCGGCGCGGAGCGTGACGACCGTCGAGGACTCTGCATGCCGGTTCCTGTGAACGGTCGCCTCGATTGCCGCACGCGCGGACACGTGAACGACGTCCGGCGCGCTCATGTCGTCGATCGTCACAGCTCGCGTGGTGGCGACCACCGCCGACACGGGCATGGCCGGGGGCCATGCGGGTTCGTCGTCGCCGGGCCTCGACGAGACGACCACCCAGGCCGACGCCGCTGGCTCGTGGAGCGGCGTCACGTCGAAACGCTGCGCGAGCGACGCCCGGACCGACTGGAGAAGCGCCGCGTCGTCCGTGTCCCCGGCGATGACGGCCACACGCGGTCGGCCGTCCGCGCTCGATGCGGGGTCCAGCCACGCCGCACCTGCGATCGCAAGGGCGACGGCGCGAAGCCCGCGCTGGACGAGTCCAGGGCTCATGGACGGCGCTCCACGGCCTCGAGCGCATCGATCCAGGCGCCCTGCACGGCGCTGCGTGTCGGAGAGCCCGGGACATCCGATGGCGCCGGCACCTCACGCATCAGGGTCAGCACGGCCTGCGTCGCGACGCTGATGGCGTGCTGCCGCGCCGGTGATCCGGGATCGGGCGTCCCGGCCGCCTGGAGGAGCACGCGCGTGGCGTCCTGCAAGGCGGTCGAGGCCGGGTCGATGGCGAGGAGTCGCTCCGCGACAGTCGCCAGATTCGGCGCCGCCGCTGCCAACGCCGCCAGGATCGCCCGCGCATCGTCCACCTTGTGTTCGTCCAGCCTGCGCGGTGCGCCGCGCCGCCAGGAACGCGCCTCCGACAGATCGCCGGCCAGGCGCCTCGACGGATCGATCCGGCTCCGCGTGGCCAGTGTCCGCAGGAAGTAGCGCTGGCGGCTGAGGGCGCGCTGCAGCGCCGCAAGGGCCCGTCGCTGGTCGACGAGGGCGGCGCGCGTATCCGCGGCCACGAGGCTGCGCTCTGCGGTGGTCATCAGTTGCGTGGCCACCCGCAGCGCATCCTGGCCGAAGTTCTCGAGCCGGCCTTCCTGAATCTCGTGCGAGTGTGCGGCTTCCGCTTCCTCGTCCCCGACGTGTCCGTGCGCACCCATGAGGAACAGGACTTCCGTCCGGACCATCCGCTGCTCGATCGCCAGCCCGCGCGCGGCCTCGGCGAAGTCGGTGTCAGGCATCGACGTGCGCCGCGCATCGAGCCGTTCGGTCTTCTGGATCAACGCGCTCAGGCTCAGCCCCTCGCGATCCGCTTCCGGCGGCACGGCGAAGCCACCGGAGGTGGCCTCCTGTGGCTTGCCCACCTCGATGACGTATGAATCGGACACGGCCGGTGGCGCGCCCGGCCGGCGGTCCGTGGCCCTCGCGTGATAGACGAGGATGTCGCCGGCCTCGAGGCCGAGAGCGGCCAGCGTGCGGCTCGCCGCCGATCGCCATTCGCGTGCCGAGTCGGGTGTCACCTTCCATGGCAGCTGCCCCTCGGTGAACCCGAACTGCTCGCCGGCTCCGGTCACCCGCGTGTAGTGCAGCGTGAGCGTGGCGAGGCCGAGATCGTCAGTGGCTCGTGCGACGACGTGGAGACGGTGAGTGGGAGAGGCGGCGATCAAATCCGAGCCAGGCCGCTCGATCGAGACCTCGGGCGCCCGGTCTGGCTGCACGACGAGCAGCGTGGCACGACGCGCCTGCGGACGGTCGCGGGCTGCGGTCGCCGCGAAGGTCACGAGCCCGGACTCGACTGCGTCGACGGTGGTCTCGAACAGCCCGTCGCTCGTCCGCGTCAGGCGCTGCCTGCTGCCTGACGCCGTCATCTCGACGCCCTCCGCGCGCGTCGCAACGCGCCATGTCACGCGGCTGCCGGCGAGCGCGTCGACACGGTCGGCATCCCGGCTGCGCGTCGGGGGCCGGCCCGTATACTGCGGCGGCGTCACCGTGACCTCCACGTGCTCGAGGACGAGCGGGGCGGCATGTCCCGGCACGCTCGACGCGCCCACTGGCGACGTCGATGACGCGCGCGGTGGCGAGACGAGCAGGGCAAAGGCGGCCGCGGATGCGAGCACGGCCGCGACGCCGTTCCCGAGCAGCCGGCGGGTGGGCCAGATCGTCGTTGGCGCGATCTGCTGCACGAGCGACGAGGCGCGTTGGTTGACGAGCGCACGAATCCGGGGGGTGGCGCGATCGGGGTGCGCCTCGAGCTCGAGCGCGGTCACGAGCAGGTTCTGAAGGCGGCCGTGAGCTTCCAGGCGAGCCGTGACCGACGCCAGGCTCCATTGCCGTCGTCGTCGCGTGGTCCACGCGAGTCCGGCGGTGACGCCCGCCGCGGCGGCCAGCCAGCCTGCGCGAGCCGTGCCGGACTGGCCGGCAAGCCAGGCTCCGGTGGCCACGGCGGACGCGGCTAGTGCGGCGATCAGCAGCGTCTCGACGGCAAGCGTGGCCCGCGCTCGTCGCGCTGCGCGAGCGACGAAGGTCGAGACGCCCTCCGGGTCCTCGCCGTTGCCGCGACGCGCATCAGGCCGCAGGTTCATAGGTGTCCCGTTCGCGATGTGTCCGCGTCCCTCGCCGCACCAGCCACTCCACACCCAGGAGACAGAGCGCCAGCGTCCACCACGCGCGTCGATCGAGGTGCGGGTCTCTTGCGCTGACTGTGTCGATCGGCGGTGCCGGCCTCGACCAGCGCGTGAGGTCGGCGTCTGCGATGACGAGGCCTTCGGCCGTCGCGTAGTCGGCTGGCTCGACGCGAGCGGCGAGGATCGTGTGAAGGGCGATCGGGACCAGCGGCGAGTCGGCGTTCACGCGCAGATCCACCACGAGCGTGCATGGCTCGCTGCCGGCCGGTCCCGGTCCGCCGTCCGGGGCCTTCGAGGGCTCATCACCCGCGGCCTGCGCGGCCACACGAATGAGCGGCGCACCAGCACGATCGCGCCGGACGACGATGAACGGTGAGGGATCAGCCGGCGCGACGAGCGCGGCCGGCGGGCTCATGGCGGCCAGGTCCGGATCAACCGCGAGGGCGTGCCCCACCCGGCCCATCCAGGGCGCGCACAGCGTTCGCGCGCGAGGAACGCGCTCGGCCGAGGTCACGAGCACGACGCCACGGCCCTCCGGTGCGAGAGGCGCCGGCAGATCGACCGATGCGGCGGCGATTGCCGACGCCCGCAACGCCACGCGGTCGTCCAACGCACCGAGGAGCTCGACATTCATCGACGGCAACCGCACGCCTCTCGCGGTCTCCTCGATCGGCCACGGACCGTCCGGCCGCGACGGATCGACACTGACCTGGGTGTCCTCCTGCGGCGCCGTCACGCGAATCGTGTGGCGCAGGACGGTCGCGCCGGTTGCGGATCCGCGAACCACTGTTGCCGGGACGACTGACACGCGCGGGCTCGCGGCCACCCGAATGAACCGCAATCCCGTTCCGGGTGGCACCTCGGCGACCGCGGCTGCCGCGATCGATCCGAGCCGGAAATCCGAGACGACGACGATTTCACGACGCCCGGGCGGTGCCTGCGCCAGCCAGGCCTGCGCGCGTCTCATTCCGTCACCAGGGTCCGAGGCCTCGAAGCGTCTGGTCTCGATCGCCGGAGAGAGCCGTGGCAACTCGACATCCTGCCCGGCGGCGCGCGTGTCCACGACCACCGCACGGACGGTTCGCGCGTCCCAGGCCGAGTACCGCCAGGCGCTCCACAGCGGGATGTTCGCGAAGGCACTGGCCGCCGACGCGAGAAGCGCCATGCGGACGGCGAGCAACGCCGGGTCCGAGAGGAACCGCCGGCGCAACGCCCGCATCCGTGACGGCTGAACGAAGCGGAGGCTGGGGAAGTGGACCAGCGGAGCCTTCCCGCGCGCCAACAGATGAATGGCGACCGGAACGGTGATGACGATCAGCAGCGCGATCATGCCGCTCGCATTCGCCTCAGCAGGAATCCGCGCAGCGAATCGTCGAGGGGCGCGTCGGTGACGAGCAGCGAGTAGTCGATCGCGTCCCCATGCAGCCGAGCGCGCCAGCCGTCGAGAAAGGCCGCCACACGATCGCGGTACCCTGGCCGCTCCGACGGCGCGTGCAGCGCCACTGTCCGGCCGGACTCGAGATCGCGCAACGTCGCGTCGCCCTCGAACGGAAACCGGATCTCGTCGGGCGTGACGACCTGGAAGACGGCGACGTCGTGGCCCATCTGCCGTGCGCGGCGCAGCGCGGCTGCGACCCCGTCCTCGTCGTCATAGAAATCCGAGAAGCAGACAATCAGGCCGCGCCGCTTCAGGCGATCGGACGCGCGTCGCAGCGCCGCGGCGAGATCGCCCCGGCCGCCGGGAGCGAGCTGCGCGAGCGCCGCCAGCACGAGCTGGCGATGGCGGGTCCCGGTGCGCGACGGGATCGGTGCGGCGTCGGAGGGATCGGCGTGCAGCCCCACGGCGTCGCCCTGCCGCACGAGGAGATACGCGAGCGCCGCGGACGCCATCACGGCGACGGTGAGTTTGCCCGGCCCGTGATGGTCGTGGCGAGCGGCGCCGGCGAAACCCATCGAGGCGCTGGCGTCGATGACCAGCGACGCCGTCAGATCCGTGGTCTCACGGTACTGGCGCGTGTAGAGCCGATCCGTCCGTGCGAGCAGCTTCCAGTCCACGTGCTTGAGGTCGTCGCCCGGACGATAGTGCCGGTACTGGCTGAACTCGGCGCTGTAGCCATGGAACGGGCTGCGATGCGGACCGGAGCGCAGGCCGTCCACGATCGTGCGGGCCACGACTTCGAGATCGCCGACCGAGGCGAGCAGTGCCGGCGTGAGCACGGGAGACGCCACGATCGGGATGGTAAACTACGCCGCGGTGTCACACACGCCGGCCACGCCCGCCACCGCTGCGCGCGACGTGCCGCCGCTCGATCTCGACCAGGGAGCGGATCTCGTCCGCCGGCTCAGGACCGAGCTGCAGCGCGTCATCATCGGCCAGCGCAGCGTGGTGGACCAGGTGCTCCTGGTGTTCCTGGCGGGCGGGCACAGCCTGCTGCGCGGAGTCCCGGGCCTGGCCAAGACGCTCCTCATCAAGAGCCTCGCGCAGGCCGTCGATCTCTCGTTCAACCGGATCCAGTTCACGCCCGACCTGATGCCGTCGGACATTCTCGGGGCGGAGGTGATCGAAGAGGATCGTGCGACCGGGCGCCGGTCCGTGCGCTTCATGCCAGGACCGATCTTCGCCAACATCCTGCTGGCCGACGAGATCAACCGCACGCCGCCCAAGACGCAGTCGGCGCTGCTCGAGGCGATGCAGGAGCAGCAGGTCACCGTCGGCGGTGTCCGCTATCCGCTGCAGCCACCGTTCTTCGTCCTGGCGACGCAGAATCCGATCGAACAGGAGGGCACCTACCCGCTGCCCGAAGCCCAGCTCGATCGCTTCATGTTCGACATCGTGATCGACTATCCGGCAGCCGATGAGGAGCGCCGCATCCTCGCCGAGACGACGGGCGGCACCGCGGTGACGATCTCGCCGGTGGCGAGCCACGAGGAGGTCGCGGGTGCGCGGACGCTCGTCCGCGAGATCGCCGCGGCCGAGAACGTCATCGACTACGCCATGCACCTGGTGCGCGCGACGCGGCCGGCGGGGCCGGCGTCGGACCAGGTGCCGGGGCCTGTGCGTCAGTGGGTGAAGTGGGGTGCGGGGCCCCGCGCCGGCCAGGCGCTGATCCTCGGCGCCAAGGCCCGGGCGCTCGTGGACGGGCGGCCCGCCGCCTCGCTCGACGATGTGCGGGCGGTGGCCGCGCCGGTTCTCCGGCACCGGGTGCTGGTCAACTTCCAGGCGGAAGCCGACGGAATCACGTCCGACGATGTGGTGAACAAAGTGGTGGATGCCGTGCGCCCGCCCCGTGGCTGAAGCCTCGGTCAGCGCTGAACACCATGCGCATTGCGCTCATCGCCGGCGACGGCGTCGGCCCCGAGGTCACGGCGGAGGCGGTCAAGGTCCTCGACGCGGTCAGCGATGTGTTCGGCCACCGTTTCGAGATCGACTCGCTGCCGTACGGGGCGGATCACTTCCTTCAGACCGGCGTCACGCTCCCGCCGGGTGAGTGTGGGCGGCTGGCCCGTGACTACGACGCGATCTTCGTCGGCGCGGTGGGCGATCCGCGCGTCCCGGACAACCGGCACGCGCGAGACATCCTCCTCGGCCTCCGCTTCGAGCTCGACCTCTACGTCAACTACCGGCCCGTCGTCCTGCTCGACGAGCGGTTGTGTCCGTTGAAGGGACGCCGCCCCGCCGACGTGCGGTTCGTCGTGTTTCGCGAGAACACCGAGGGGCTGTACGCCGGCGTCGGCGGGCGCTTCAAGGCGGGCACGCCGGACGAGATCGCGATTCAGGAAGAGATCAACACCTACAAGGGCGTGCATCGGATCGTCCGGCACGCGTTCGAGTTCGCGCGGGCACGTGGGCTGACCCGTGTCTGCATGGCGGACAAGAGCAACGCCATGGCGCAGGGCCACGCGCTGTGGCAGCGCGTGTTCGCGGAGGTGAAGGCGGAGTTCGCAGACATCGAGGGACGTCATCTCTACATCGACGCGCTGGCGATGCTCCTGGTGCGCGATCCCGCCCAGTTCGAGGTCATCGTCACCAACAATCTCTTCGGCGACATCGTCACGGATCTGGGTGCCGAGCTGCAGGGCGGACTCGGGATGGCGGCGTCAGCCAACCTGCATCCCGGCCGGACGTCGATGTTCGAGCCCGTCCACGGATCCGCCCCGCCGCTGGCCGGCAGGAACGTGGCCAACCCGATCGGCGCGATGCTCTCGGCGGCGCTGATGCTGGAGACCCAGGGGCTGGCGCGCGAAGCCGCCGCGATCGAGGGCGCCGTGGCAGCACGCCGTCCAGGCCGGGGAAACGACCGTGGATGTCGGGGGGCTCGCTCGGGACACGCGAGGCGGGTGACGCGGTGGCTCGCCGCATCAGAACGTAGCGTCGGCGCCTTCACACCGGCTCGTCGAGCTTTCGGATCCTGTCGGCGTGACGGCCGCCGTCGAACGGCGTCGCCAGCCAGATCTGCACGATGCGGAGCGCATCGGCTTCCGAGATCATGCGGGCGCCGAGCGAGATCATGTTGGCGTCGTTGTGCGCACGGGCCAGGCGCGCCGTCTCCTCGTTCCAGCAGAGCGCGCAGCGGACGCCGCGGTAGCGGTTCGCCGCAATCGCCTCGCCGTTTCCCGAACCGCCGAGCACGATCCCGCGCTCGCAGCGGCCGCTCGCCACCGCGTCCGCGGCAGGCCGGACGAAGTCCGGGTAATCAACGGTCTCCGCTGATGAGGTCCCGAAGTCCACGACCTCGTGGTGCGACGCGGTCAGGAACCGGCTGATCGCCGTCTTGAACGCGAACCCGGCATGATCCGACGCCATCGCGATTCGCATGTCGACGAGCAGCGTACCAGAGGGGACGGGAGCCATTTCTCACAATCGCCCCTGAAAATGAGAAATGGCTCCCGTCCCCAACGCTAGAATGACGCTCGTGCCGAACACACCGGCCGCCTGGCTCGTCGGCGGTGCGCGGACACCGATGGGCAGCTACCTCGGCCCGCTGAAGGACATCTCCGCCATCGACCTCGCGGCGACGGCTTCGCGTGCCGCGCTGAGCCGGACCAGCGTCGATCCCGCCTGGGTCGATCACGTCATCGTCGGCAACGTCCTGCAGACGAGCGCGGACGCCGTCTACGGCGCGCGGCACGTCGGGTTGAAAGCCGGCCTGCCGATCGCGGTGCCGGCGCTGACCGTCAACCGCCTGTGCGGCTCGGGACTGCAGGCGGCGATCTGCGCCGCCCAGCAGATTCAGCTGGGGGAATCGCAGATCGTGCTCGCGGGCGGCATGGAGAGCATGAGCCAGGCGCCACACGTCCTCCGCGGCTCGCGCACCGGGCTCCGGCTCGGGCACGCGCGCGTCGAGGATTCGCTCTGGGAGGCGCTGACCGACAGTTATGCCGGCTGCTCGATGGCCATCACGGCCGAGAACTGCGCGCGAAAGTACGCGGTCCCGCGCGAGGCGCAGGACGAATACGCCTTCAGCAGCCAGCAGCGGGCGGCGTGCGCCTGGAACGAGGGCCGCCTCGCGGAGGAGGTCGTCGCGATCAGCACCGACACGCGTACGGGCCCGGTCGAGATCACCAGGGACGATCACATGCGGCCGGACACGACGCTCGCAGGCCTGGCCAGGCTGGCGCCGTCGTTCTCGAAAGACGGATTCGTCACCGCGGGCAACGCCAGTGGCATCGTCGATGGGGGGGCGGCGGTCGTCATCGCGTCGCAGGAGGCCGTGCACGGGCGCGGCCTCAGACCGCTGGCTCGGATCGTGTCCTGGGCGACCGTCGGCGTGGAGCCGTCGCTCATGGGCATGGGTCCAGCGCCGGCGATCCGCCAGTTGCTGGCACGGGTGGGCCTGACGCTGGACGACGTCGATCTCTTCGAGATCAACGAGGCTTTCGCGGCGCAATACCTGTCCGTCGAAAAGGATCTCGGCCTGGATCGCAATCGCGTCAACGTGAACGGGGGCGCGATCGCGCTCGGCCATCCGCTGGGCATGACGGGGACGCGGTTGCTTCTCACGCTGGCGCTGGAGCTCAAACGCCGTGACGCCCGCCGGGGAATCGCGGCAGCCTGCATCGGCGGAGGACAAGGCATTGCTGTGATGCTTGAAAGTACCGAGAGGAGTACGAAGGAAGCAAGACCGAAGACTGAAGATTGAAGACCAACGCCATGTCCCGGCTACAGGCTACCGGCTGCAGGCTACGGGCCCGCCACGATCCATTGCGAGCCTGTAGTCCGCAGTCCGTAGTCCGTAGCCCAGACCAGAGACCGAAACTGAAGACCGAAGACCGAAGACTGACTGGGCTACAGGCTACGGGCTACAGGGCTGCCCGAGGCTGAACCCACGGGCTCGGCAGACTGGCTTTTCGCAAGTCCTGTAGTCCGCAGCCCGTAGTCCGTAGCCCGGACCAAAGACTGAACCATGTCCATCCATACCGTCGGCGTTCTCGGATGCGGAATCATGGGTGCTGGGATCGCCCAGGTGTCCGCGGCGGCGGGGTACAAGACGCTGGTCATGGAGGTCGATCAGGGTCTGCTCGACAAGGGCTTCGGCCGGATCCACCTGATGCTCGACGAGGGTGTGGCAAAAGGGAAGGTGACGACCGAGGTTCGCGACGCGACGCTGGCGAACCTCAGCGGAACGACGGCATTCGCCGACCTTGCCGGCTGCGATCTCGTCATCGAGGCCATCGTCGAGAACCTCGAAGCCAAGAAGGACGCCTATCACAAGCTCGAGGCGTTCGTCGGGCCAGAGACGATTTTCGCTTCGAACACGTCGTCGCTCTGCATCACCGAGCTGGCAGCCGCCACCTTGCGTCCGGACCGCTTCGCGGGGCTGCACTTCTTCAATCCCGTGCCGCTGATGAAGCTGGTGGAGGTGGTGCGGGCGCTCACGACGAGCGACGACACCCACACGCGGACGTTCGCGTTCGCGACGTCGCTGGGGAAGGAACCGATCACGGCGCCCGACCGGCCCGGCTTCATCGTCAACCGGCTGCTCGTCCCCTACCTGCTCGACGCGATCAGGGCCTACGAGAGCGGCCTCGGCTCGGTCGAAGACATCGACGCCGGCATGAAGCTCGGGTGCGGCTATCCGATGGGACCGTTCACGCTGCTCGATTTCGTCGGCCTCGACACGACGTACTACATCGCGAACATCATGTTCGACGAGTTCCGGGAGCCGATGTACGCGCCG
This sequence comes from Vicinamibacterales bacterium, assembly GCA_963834365.1. Lineage (GTDB taxonomy): Bacteria > Acidobacteriota > Vicinamibacteria > Vicinamibacterales > Vicinamibacteraceae > CAWJAP01. The sequence goes on from CAWIBS010000036.1 coordinate 88,971, forward strand.
CCGCCGCTGCTCAAGCGCATGGTGGTGGCCGGGTGGCTGGGGAGGAAGAGCGGGCGGGGGTTCTACAACTACCAGTGACCAGCTACCAGTGACCAACTACCAGTGACCAGCTACCAGTGACCAGCTACCAGCGACCACGCTGACCAGCGTGGGCCTGTCAGCAAACCCTTCAGGCGACGAAAGCCCTTGGCGGCTTCGAGGATGCCCGCGGCCATCACACCCGGGCGTTCTCCGTGGACCCTCCCACAGCCCGAGCGCATGCTTCTTCGGCGTCGAAGGAGGCCTTCACCGAACTCTTACCGAACCGACACGTCTCGTTCATGACCGATCCGGTGCGAGCCGTCTAACCTCGGGTCACTGTATGACACGTACCCGGATCGATCCGTCCTCGTCGCGACCTTGGCTGCACTGACGCATGGGCACGAACTGGCGCAGGATTCACGCATGCCAGCTCTTAGTTGACGCCTTGCTCCCCGCCAATGCCTGGCAAACGAGAAACCATGCGAAACGTCACGTCTTCCATCCATTTGGGCGGCCCTTACCGTTGGTGCAGCAGGCAGCACCTATGCCTTCTCGGACTACACGACTCCTGCTACCGGGCGGGATGAGCAGGCGGTCGGCCCGGACGATGAGGCGCGCAATGCGGATAGTACCGGCCGCGAGATGGTCATCGCCTGGAACGTAATTGCTCGGCAGATGCAACCGAATGCGAACGTCATCGTGCCGCATTCTCGCATGTTCGCCATCATTCATATCGGCATGCACGACGGGATCAACTCGGTTCAGAAGCGTTATCATACGTGGTCCCCCGCGGTCCCCTCGTCCAACAACTCGAGAGAGGCCGCTGCCGCCGCCGGCGTCCAAGCGGCGTACGAGCTCGCGACCTTGCTCGTTCCCCAAACAAACCGGCCACCAGTCACGAGCTACGATCAGAACAACAACCCGATACTCCCTTTCGGCAAGGATCATCTTCAGAACCTGATCAACGCCCAATACGAGGCGCACATGAACGTGATCCCTGCCGGGCCGACCAAGACGGCGGGCATTGAAATCGGCACGAAGGTCGCCACCCACATTTGGAAACTACGGTCGTCGGACAAGGCGATCCCGCCTGGGCAGAATGCAGCCTCGGCCTTCTTCGGGGGTGCGCCGAAGTCAAACACCTTCCTAGAACACTGGTGGAACCCTTATGTGGAGCAGCAACAGACGCCGCCCATCGGCGTCTGGCGGCAGCACCCGGCCGACTCGGGCTCGCCGTGCGTCGCGGGCAGCTATCCGGTGCCCTTCCCGGCATTTGACTGGTGGGACACCGTCACGCCCTTTGCCATGAGCAGTGCGAATCAGTTCGTAGCCCCCGCGCCGCCGGCGCCGAATCGGCTGGACCCTACCCTCGACCTTTCTCCTGACTGCAGCAAGAAGCCGTTGGGCAAGCTCGCCTGTCAAATGGAACAGGTTCGTGCGGTCGGTGCCGGCAATTCCACGGTTCGTACCGCGGATCAAGAGCAGGCGGCACGTTGGTGGGGGACCTGCAGTGACACGTTCGCGTTCAGCCTGTTACCCAAGAAATCGCCCGGCAAAAGGGGCTCGATTTGGCCAGGCGCACGTTCTATTCGCTCAAGCAAGGCATCGAAGAAGTGGTCATGGCCCCGGTCTGGGGTGGGATGCACTACGAGGTTTCCGGGCGCACCGGCGTGAAACTGGGCCGCCAGCTTGGTTACTTGGTGCACTCGACCAAGCTCAGGCCTAAGTCAGACCACAAGGATTGATGCCGAGGGCGCGCCGCGGCATGACGCGGGCGCCTTGCGCGCTGTGGTCCTTGGTAGCTGGTCGCTGGTAGCTGGTGGTCGGCTATTGGTCGCTGGTAGTTAGTAGTTGGTCACTGCTTCCTGGCCTTCTCTAGCAGCGCCCGCGCCTTGTCCTTCCATTCGCGATCTTCCGGCGCCCATTCCTCCTTGATCGGGACGTCGATCACCTTCTGGAGGGCGTCGCGCCCCTCGGCGTGGCGGTTGAGGTCGAACAGCGTTTCGGCGAGAAAGTACCAGGTGATCGTGCTGTCGGGATCGTAGGTGAGGGCCTTGCGGAGGTGCTCTTCCGACTTCTGGTTGCTGCCGCCGAAGAGGCCGGGGACCTTGAAGTACCAGCGGCCGAGCGCCCGATCGGCGGGCTCCGCCGAGGAACGTCGGGTCGATGCGCAGCGTCTCCTCGAGCGCGTCGCGGACCGGCCGCCGGTACTTGATGCCCTGTCGCATGCCGAACGACTCGGCGAGCGCCCCCATGTTCGCGGCCAGCCAGAAGTGGCCCTCGGGACGCGCCGCCTGCAGCGCGATCGCGGCGCGCGCCGCCGCGATCCCGGCTTCGAGATCGGCGCGCCGTCCCGACGCGGGCCCGTGCGTGCCCAGCCAGTAGTACTGGCGCGCGAGCTTCCACGCCGAGTCGAAGTCCCGTGAATCGGCCTTCAGCCGTGCGGCCCACGCGCTCGCGGCCGCGCGGCGCTTTGGTCGGGTCTTCACGCTGCGCATACAGCGCATCCGCGGCCGGCTCGCCCGGCTGACCGCCGGCCGCCGGGAGGACCGCAGCCATCACATACAATGCAGCCATCATGAAGGACCTGGTCCGCCAGATGCTGCGCGAGCTCGGCGAGGACCCCGATCGCGAGGGCCTCGTCAATACGCCACACCGAGTGGACAAGTCGCTCCGGTTCCTGACCAACGGATACACGGTTGACATTGCAGCCCTCATCAACGACGCGCTGTTCACGGTTGACTACAGCGAGATGGTGATCGTGCGCGACATCGATTTCTACAGCCTCTGCGAGCACCACATGCTGCCGTTCTTCGGCAAGTGCCATGTCGCCTACCTGCCGCGCACCAGGGTCATCGGTCTCAGCAAGATTCCACGCATGGTGGACGCGTTCAGCCGCCGCCTCCAGGTGCAGGAACGCCTCACCAACCAGATCGCCGAGACGATCCAGCAGGCGGTTGATCCGCTCGGCGTCGGCGTCGTCATCGAGGGCACGCATCTCTGCATGGCGATGCGCGGCGTCCAGAAGCAGAACTCCGTTGCGGTGACGAGCGCCATGCTGGGCGCGTTCCAGCGTCGACGCCCGCACGCGGACCGAGTTCCTCAACCTGATCCGGCGGACGTCGCTCTGAGTCCTCAGCGGTCCCGGTCCGGCCGTGAAGCCGGACACTACGACTTCAGACCCGGTCCGGTTGAAGCCGGACACTACGACTTCAGACCCGGTCCGGCTGAAGACCCCGACGGACGACTTCAGCCGGCTCCAATCGTAGTGTCCGGCTTCAGCCGGACCCGGCAAGCAGTGTCCCTCTTCAGCCAAACCCGGCCAAACCTGTGCTCGCGTCGCCGTCGATCGGCTTTTCGGGCGCGATCGAGGCGTCGACATCGAGGTCGAGGGTTCGGGCGAGCAGCGCGTGCAGCTGGCGAACGCCCTCGGTGAGCGCCGCCGGACCCGGTTGGAGGATGTAGGTCGACTTGACCTCGAAGACGTGCCGCCGGGCGACCGCCGTCACCGCCGCCCAGCCCGCGCGTTCGAGAATGGTGCGCTTGCGTACGGCCTTGCCGCACCACGAGGCGAACGACGACCTCCGGATCCCGCGTCCGCGACCTCCGCCGGCGGAGACGATCCGCGCCTTGGCCAGCCCCGCCGCTCGAAGCGCGGGCAGCACGGGCTCGCCGCCGGCCAGCTCGAGGAGCTCGTCCACCCACCGGATGCCCGAGATGAGCGGGTCGTCCCACTCCTCGAAGAACACGCGCGGGCGACGCGGAAAGCGCGCGGCGGACGCGCGCACGGCGTCGAGCCCGCTCTCGAGCTCGCGCGCCAGCGCTTCGGCCCGCGGCTGGCAACCGACGATGCCGCCGAGAATCCGGATGGTCTGGAGGATCTCCGACACCGACCGCTGGTTGAAGGTGAACACGGGGTAGCCGCGTCGCGTCAGCTCCGCCGCGATGTCGGCCTGGAGGTCGGAGAAGGCCAGGATCAGATCGGGCGCGAGCGCCTCGATCTTGTCGAACCGCGCGTTGATGAACGCCGAGACCTTCGGCTTGAGGCGCGCTTCCGGCGGCCGTGCGGTGTAGCCCGACACGCCGACGATGCGATGTCCTTCGCCGAGCAGGAACAACGTCTCGGTCGTCTCCTCCGTCAGGCAGACGATGCGGGACGGATAGCTCACGCCGGCGGCCCCGGGGCGCCCTGGGGAACCTCGGGCGACAGAATGCGCTCGACGCGATCGAACAGCACCTCGAGCGCGAACGGCTTCTGGAGGAAGCCTTCGCCATCGGCGCCGGGACCGTCCGGACCAAACGTCGCGATCGGCATAGCCCGACATGTAGAGGACGGGCACGCCGGGCTGCCGGGCCTGGATCTCGCGCGCGAGCTCGCGGCCGTTCTGCCCGGGCATGATGACGTCGGTCAGCAGGAGGTCGATGGGCGCGCCGTGCGCCTCGAGCGTGTGGATGGCGGTGCGGGCATCCTCGGCGGCGAGCACCTGGTAGCCGGCGCGGCGCAGCGCATTGGCGACGAGTTGCCGCACGGGCGCCTCGTCTTCGACCACGAGAATCGTCACCGGCCGACCGTCCTCGCCGGTCTCGACGTGCGCGACGCCGGATCGGCGCGCCGGGCGGGGCACGAACTCGGGCGGCGGCGCCAGCGGCAGGCTGATCGTGAAGGTGGTGCCGCGGCCGACCTCGCTGGCGACCTGAATGACGCCGCCGCTGTCGGACACGATCGCATACACCGTGGACAGCCCGAGGCCCGTTCCCTTGCCGCGGCCCTTGGTGGTGAAATAGGGCTCGAAGATGCGCGCCTGCACGTCGGCCGGCATGCCCTGACCCGTGTCCGCGAGGCGGACGACGACCTCGGGCGACGCGACGACGTCTCGCCCGAACTCCACCGATCGCACGACGACCTCGGTCCCGACCCTCAGCGTGCCGCCCGCCGGCATGGCGTCGCGCCCGTTGGCCGCGAGGTTGAGCACCACCTGCTCGATCTGGGTGCGATCGGCCGTGATCCACTTCGGCTCGGGCGTCGACGAGACGTCGAGTTCGATGTCCGTTCCCAGGAGTCGCCGCAGCATCGGCTCCATCGACGTGATCACTTCGTCCACGTCGAAGGTCGTCGGCAGCAGCACACGCTTGCGGCTGAACGCGAGCAGCTGCGCGGTGAGCGCGGCGGCCCGGCGTCCGGCGGCGAGGATCTCGACGAGATCCTCGCGGACCGGGCTCGACTCGTCGAGGATCTCGAGCACCGTTTCGCTGAGGCCGTTGATGACCATCAGGATGTTGTTGAAGTCGTGCGCCACGCCGCCGGCGAGGCGGCCGAGCGCCTCCATCTTCTGGGCCTGCCGCATCTGGGCCTCGAGGTCCTTCCGCGGCGTGTCGTCGAACACATAGCCGTTGACCGCGACGAGGTCGCCGCGATCGTCGAAGCGCGCCACCAGGCTCTCGATGACGTGCAGCACCTTGCCGTCCACGCGGTGCACGGTGGTCTCGTGATGATGGACCGCCCCGTCGCGGCGCAGACGATCGACCATGGTGGCGAAGGTGCCCTGCGCGTAGAGCGTCGCCAGGTTGGATCCGAGCGCGTCGATGAGCGACGGAAAGCCGTAGATGCGCACGAACGCGGGGTTGCAGGTGCGGATCTGTCCCGTCGGCGCCGCGACGTAGATGCCGGCGAGGTTCTCGTCGAACGCCTGGCGGTAGCGCTCCTCGCTCTGGCGCAGCGCCTCCTCGATGCCGCGCCGGTGCGAGATGTCGCGCGCCGCGCCTCGGACCGCCCGTCCGTCCGGCTCGTCTCGTTCCACCCGGACGTGAACTCCGAGCCAGACCGTCGTCCCGCTACGCGTCAGCGCCGGCAGCTCGTAGTAGGTGTCGCGCAGGTGCCGCTCGAACTGCAGGCGGTAGAACGTCCGGACCGCGTCGCGCCAGTCCTCGCGCACGATCTCGAGGAGGCGGCGGCCCAGCAGCTCCCGCGCTTCGTAGTGCAGCACGCGCCGCACGGCGGCGTTGACGAACGTGATCCGCCCGCTGCGGTCGGCGGTGAACACCAGATCGTGGGTGAGATCGACGAGTGCGCGGAAGAACCCGTCGGCGTCCGGCGCCAGATCGTCCCGGGCATCGAGTGGGGGCATGGGCGACGCGTCCCTCGGTCCGCGCGGCTCGCAGGACCAGCCTGCTATGCTGAGGCGATGCCGCGCGCCGCTGCCACGATCCTACTCGCCCTCGGCGCGTTCGTGTGCAGCCTCGACGCCCAGAGCCGATCGGCGGGGAAGGCCCCTCCCCCGAAATCGTCGCCGACGCCGCCGCCCGTTCGCGAACAGCCGCTCATGCAGTGCCCGTCGATTCTCGGCAACGGCCTCACGAGCCAGCGCTTGTACTGCGACGTCCTGACGGGGACCGACCCGGCCGGCGGCTTGCGCATCACGCTGCCGCGGCGGAAGGGCCCGGCGCGGCTCTTCATGACGCTGCACAACCGCCAGACCTACTCGGAGAGTGACGTCAAGGCGGGCCGGGCGTTCGTCCGCTATACGGCCGCGCTGCGCCTGGTGAGCCCGAGCGGCGACAAACTGGCGGCGCTGGCCGTTCGCAGCGAGTTCCGGAGCGCCCGCGACCTGGTCGAGCGCATCGGTGGGGGAGCCGGTCCTGGCGGCGTCAAAGCCGTGGCGCCGACCGGTGCGGAGTCCGTCGTCCTCGAGGTCCCGGAGAGCCTCTCCGAGGTCGCGCTGCTGGGCGAGAACCTCACCGTCGAACGCCTGGGCGGGACGGAGGTCGTCGCGGCGCCCGGCCGGCAGATTGCCGTCGTCAGTCAGGTCGAAATCGAATACCGGCCCGCTACAACCACCGCGGCCCGCCCCGCTCGCCGCTAGCCCCCAGCGCGAGCCCCGCGGGCCTGTCGTCACGTTGCGCGCCCCGTCGAGCTCGGGAGAAGAGGGGAGCATGAGGATCCTGGTTGCGGAAGACGAACCGGTCTCGCAGTTCGCCCTCGTCCGCACACTGCAGCAGTGGGGGCACACCGTCGAAACCGCCGAGGACGGGCTCGATGCCTGCCTGCGACTGACGGCGGCGGACCCGCCGCCGCTCGGCATTCTCGACTGGATGATGCCCGGGCTCGACGGCATCGAGGTGTGCCAGCGGGTGCGCGCCGCCCGGCTCCGCGTCGATCCGTATCTCATCATGTTGACGACGCGCAGCAGCCGCGAGGACCTCGTCGTCGGGCTCCGGGCCGGCGCCGACGACTACATGACCAAGCCGTTCGACCACCTGGAGCTGCAGGCCCGGCTCCAGGTCGGGATCCGCGTCGTGAACCTGCACCTGGCCCTGGCCGATCGCATCCGCGAGCTGGAAGAAAGCCGCGCCCGCGAGCACAACCTCCGGACGCTCATGCCGATCTGTTCCTACTGCAAGAAGATCCGCGGCGACCGCGAGTGGCAGATGATCGATCGCTATCTGAGCGAACACGGCTATGAGTTCACGCACGCGGTCTGTCCCGACTGCATGGAATCGCTGGAGCGACAACTCGATCGCAGCGCGGTGAAGGACGACGGACGGGACGCCTGATCGCGACTCGGGTCCGGCTGAAGCCGGACACTACGATCGGATCGGCCTTTGCACAATCGTCTGTCGATTGACCGGACGCCACCGCGTGCGCCCCGTTTTCTGTCGTAGTGTCCGGCTTCAGCCGGACCTGGCTCAATGATCGGGCACTCGGGGATACAACCAGGAGTACTCCAGGCCTGGATGGCGCTTCGCGTACCGCCGGGGGATGTCCTGCGTCCAGTTGCTCGGGAGCGTCAGCGAGAACAGGAGCGCCGTGGCGAGGAGCGTGCGCTGGACGATGGACGGCGCGCGATCGGGACGGGTGCCGGGAGCGGGCACCGGAGCCTCGTGACGCGGCGCGAGCCACCCGATCCGGCGCAGCCGCACCCGGGCCAGCAGACCCAGGCCCAGCAACGTCATCGCGATGTTGAGAGTCTGCCCGGTGCCGAGGGCGAGCCGGTGCGTCGGATAATCGCGGAACAGGTCGACGACGATCCGGAGGCTCGCGTACCAGAACACGAATCGCGCGGCGATGGCGCCGGGTGGGTGCGGGCGACGCCGCGCGTGCAGCAGGTAGGGGATGAGCGCGAGATTCTTCAGGCCGTCATACAGCACGACGGGATGACGAAAGCCCTCGGCGTCCGGGAACTTCACCGCCCACCATACGTCGGTGACGCTGCCGACGATCTGCCCGTCGATGAAGTTGCCGAGTCGCCCCATGCCCATCAGAAACGCGCCCGGAATGACGATCGCGTCGGCCAGCCGGAGGAACGGCACCTTCTGCCAGGCGGCGAACACCCACGTGGCGGCGGCCGCCCCGATGAGCAGCCCGTGGGTGGCCATGCCGCCGAGCCAGTACGCCGGGATCAGCCACGGGTGCGCGCGATAGAACGGCCACTCGTCGAACGCCACTTCGATGGCGCGCCCGCCAATCAGCACGCCGCTCAGAAACAGCAGCGAGAGGGCGTGCACCTGCCAGCGCGTGAGCCCGAGCCCCAGCCGCTCCCGTCGGAGAAACAGATGGATCTGCAGAAAGCCCAGGGCGTAGCTCAGGCCGTACCACCACAGGTACACGCCCCGATCTCGCCGATGATCGGGTCGATGCGATGGACGAACGGCAGGTCAGGCATCAGGGATCAGGGATCAGGGATCAGGGAATCAGGGAATAGGAGTCAACAAGTCTTTGCCTGGCCCGCAGCCTGCAGCCCGTAGCCCGTAGCCCTCACAATTCACCCCCGCTGACCGTCCAGCACCTGGGTGTAGAGGACTCGGCCGGTGCGGTCGTGGAGCGTCACGGTCGCCGTGTCGGTGGCGGGATCGAAGGCCATCGCGCCGAAGAACTGCAGGTTGTCGCTCGGCGGGCGATTCGGGCGGATATCCCTGGGCACGGCGCAGAACTTCACGTCGGGTCCGAACGTCGCGTCGAGGCGCCGGGACCGAACGTGCCGGCGTGCAGCGGGCCCGCCACGAACTCCCAGAACGGATCGAAGTCCGTGAAGCGCGCGCGGGACGGATGGTATTCGTGCGCCGCCGCGTAGTGCACGTCCGCGGTGATCCAGACGACATTGCGCACGCGCCGCTGGCGCAGCACGCCGAGCAGATGCGCGATCTCGTGCTCGCGGCCGAGCACGTCCGGATCGCCGTTCGCAAACGCCTCGAAGGCCGTTCCGTCGGCGACGACGAGGCCGATCGGCATGTCGCACGCGACAATCTTCCAGGTGGCGCGGGAGCGCGTCAGCGCGCGCTCCAGCCAGGCGAGCTGCGCCGCGCCGAGCATCGCCGTGTCAGGGCCCGGACTGCGGCTGGCGATTGGCCGAGTTCCGGGCGCGGTAGCTCCGGCAGTCGAGCGACGAAGACGTCGGCAACGGGTCCGAGCGAGTAGCTGGCGAAACACGCGCCGTGGATCGCGCGGATCGCGGCGGATCGGCACGTATTCCATGAACGCCTGGCTGGCACGCCGGGCCAGCGTGTCCACGTCCTTCTCGCCGAAGCGGGCGTCTCCGCCCTCGTCGCCCAGACGCTCGCCCGGGATACCAGTTGTTCAGCACCTCGTGATCGTCCCATTGCGCGATCATCGGGACCTCGGCATTGAACCGCCGCACGTGCTCGTCGATCAGGTTGTAGCGGTAGCGGCCGCGGAACTGCCGCAGCGTCTCCGCGACCGTCTCGACATCCTCGTTCACCACGTTCCGCCAGACGCTCCCATCGTCCAGCGTCACGGCCGGGGCGATCGGCCCGTCGGCATAGATGTTGTCGCCGGAGTGCACGAACAGATCGGGCTCGAGGCGGCGCATCGACTCGTAGATCTGCATCCCGCCGCGCGACGGGTCGATGCCCCAGCCCTGCCCGGCGGTATCGCCGCCCCACACGAGCTTGAAGCGTGCAGCGACCCGCGCCGGCGTCGAGAACGCCCCGGTCACCGGTTCGCTGGTCTCTCCCGAGCGCGTCTCGAAGCGGACCTCGTAGAAGATGCGCTGCCCGGCCGGCAGACCCGTGAGATCGACGCGCGCCGTGAAGTCCTCGGTGATGCCCGTCGGGTCGCTGCGGCGCGTGCGGGCCTCCTCGAAGCGGGGCGTCGTCGCGTAACGCACGACCATGCGGGCGGGGCGGTCGGTGCGGCTCCAGATGATGGCGCGGTCCGGGCGTGACGTCGCCGCTCTGGACGCCCGAGGTGATGTGCGGACGGTCCTGCCGCGAGGCGACGAGGCCCGGTGCGGCGCCGTGAGCGAGCGCCAGCCCCGCCGCCGAGGCCGACAGGAACGCGCGTCGCGTCAGAGGCTCCGGTACCGGGCCGCTCGAAGAGCGGAGCTGCCGCCCGGCTTCCGATCGGTCCGTTATGATCGGGGTCATGTCGGTGCGTGACGTCATTGTCGTGGGAGCGGGACCGGCGGGGTTGGCGACGGCGATTGCCGCCCGGCAGCACAATCTCGACTATCTCGTGCTCGAGAAGGGGGCGCTGGTCAACACGATCATGCACTTCCCGTGGAACATGGTGTTCTTCACGACGCCCGAGCTGCTCGAGATCGGCGGTCTTCCGTTCGTGACCCCGTACGACAAGCCCACCAGGCTCGAGGCGCTGCGCTACTACCGCCGCGTCGCCGACACCTACCAGCTCGCCATCGACTTCGACGAGACCGTGGAGCGGGTCGAGCGTCGTGAGACGGGATCGAGCGGTCCCGCTGCTCCTCGTGCACACACGCTCGGCGCGTGGGCACGTGCGTGCGCTGGCCTCGCGGACCGTCGTCATTGCGACCGGCGCCTACGACCGGCCGAACCCGCTCGGCGTCGAGGGCGAGGACCTGCCGCACGTCTCACACTATTACACCGAGGCCCACCCCTGGTATCGCAAGCGGGTGGTCGTGATCGGCGGCGCGAACTCGGCGGCCGACGCCGCGCTCGAGCTGTATCGCTCCGGCGTGCACGTCACCATCGTCCACCGGCGCGCCGACTTCTCCTCGTCGCTCAAGTACTGGGTGCGTCCGGATCTGCTGAACCGCGTGAAGGAGGGATCGATTGAGGTCCGTCTCGAGGCGAGCGTGCAGCGGATCACCGCCGATGCCGTCGAGATCCGGCACCGGGACCGGCACGACCGCCTGCCGGCCGACGCGGTGTTCGCGCTGACGGGCTATCACTCCGATACCACGCTGCTCGGGCGCGCGGGTGTCGCGTTCGAGCCCGTGGATCTCACGCCGCAGTTCGACCCCGACTCGTTCGAGACCAACGTGCCCGGCGTCTACGTCGCCGGCAACGTGACCAGCGGGCGGCAGACCAGCAAGATCTTCATCGAGAACGGCCGCTTCCACGGCGAACGGCTCGTGCAGGTGATTGCGGCGCGGCTGCGCGGCACACCCGACAACGAGCCGCGGCCGGTGCTGTCCGGTCTTGCCGCCAAGGATGCGGGGCTGAAAGGGGACGGGAGCCTGCCTGGATCGATGCAGCGCTCCCGTCCCCGTCAGTGCACGCCCGTCGAGCCGCCGCCGGGGTGCCGGGCGAGGAGGGCCTGCATCTCGAGCAGATCGATGAGGGCGTGCGCACGAGACGAGGCGGACTCGCACTCGAGCAGCGCCTGGCGCTCGGCCGGCGAGAACTGCATGTACTGGCAGAGCGCATGAACCAGGTCCACGTCCGCGAGCGTGTCGGGGATCTGCACGTCCGCGGCTTTCAGGGCGTCGACGAGCGCCGTCTCCAGCCGCGGCCGCAAGCGTTCGAGCGTCGCGCGTTCGTCCGGCGAGAGCGGCTCGCTCAGTGTCTCGACGCGGGCCTGGCGGTATTCGCCGCCGTCGAGCTCGTCGCGAACCCGGTATTTCGACAAGCCGTTGATCACGACGTTGAACCGGCCGTCGGCGAGCCGCTCCGAATGGGAGATCACGCCGGCACATCCGACCGGGTAGATCGGAGGGCGCCTCTCGTAGTCGGCCTCGAAGCCCGGCCTGAGCAGCGAGATCCCGATGATGCGGTCGCCCGCCAGCGCGTCACGCGTCATCGCCCGGTACCGCGGCTCGAAGATGTGCAGCGGCAGGAACACGCCCGGGAACAGCACCACGTTCGGCAGCGGGAAGACGGGAATGACGGGCGGGAGCATGGCGAGAAGCGACGCAGCTACCAGCGACCAGCTGGCCACCGACCACCGAAGCTACCAGCGAACGACCGCGCCCGCCGCAGCCCGCGTGCGGCGCCGCCGCGCGTCGAGCGCGGCGAATCGCGGCCGCACGCTGGAAGGGCTGCCGCGGCGGTGGCTGCGGGCCACCGCCGCCAGCCCCCGCAGCCCGCGTGCGGCGCCGCCGCGCGCCGACTCGTCTCGATCGTAGTGTCCGGCTTCAGCCGGACCCGAGGGCGCCTGAAGGCGGCGACCACGACTCAACACGCATCAGCGTCGGGCTCAATGCACGGTTTTCGTTTTCTTGTCCATGTAGTCCATGAGCACGTACTGGCCGAGCGTGTACGGCGTGGTGAAGTACGCCTTGCCGTGGCAGATCTCGGCGACCCGGCGCACGAAGCTCACGAGCTCGTAGTCGCGCGCGAGCATGAACGTGTTGATCATGATGCCGCCCTTGCGGCATGCGGCCACTTCCGCAAACGTCTCCGACACGATGTGCGGGTCGAGGCCGAAGGCGTTGCGGTAGATGCGGCCGTCGGGCTGCGTCAGCGCCGATGGCTTGCCGTCGGTGATCATGACGATCTGCCGCATGTCCTTGCGCTGCCGGTCGAGGATGCGCCGCGCCAGGCGCAGGCCCTCCCGCGTGTTGGTGTAGTACGGCCCGACCTTGACCCGCGCCAGTTGTCGCAGCGGAATCTCCTCGGCCGAGTCGTGGAAGAGCACGCAGTGGAGGGCGTCGCCCGGGTACTGGTGGCGGATGAGGTGCGCCAGCGCCAGCGCGACCCGCTTCGCCGGCGTGAAGCGGTCCTCGCCGTAGAGGATCATGCTGTGGCTGCAGTCGAGCATGAGGACTGTCGCGCAGGAGCTCTGATACTCGCCCTGGTTGACCATGAGGTCCTGATACTGCACGTCGATGCCGCCCGCTGCCGTCCGTGCGAGACCCGCGCGCCGGACCGCCGCGAGAATCGTCGCGCTGGCGTCGAGGTTGAGCGTGTCGCCGAACTCGTAGGGCTTCGGCGCCGCTTCCGCTTCGATCCCCGTCGAGAGGTCCCGCGTGTCGTGCCGTCCGGCGCTGCTCTTGCCGAGCGATCCCAGCAGGTCGCGGAGCGCACGGTAGCCGAGGAAATCGAGGGCCTTGTCGGTGACCTCGAAGGTGATCGGCGGCTGGTTGCCGTCGCCGCCCGACGGGCCCGCTTCGCGGTCCATCCGCGCCGAGTCGAGATCCGGGTGCGGCGTGATGTAGCCGCGCTGCGTCATGCGCTCGATCAGCTGCTGGATGAGCCGTTCGAGCCGGGACTGCGCGTCGCTGTCGGCCGGGTCGCCGAGCAGCCGCTCCAGCGTCTCCTGCGACAGCAGGCCGCCGGTCAGCAGCGCTTCGAGGATGGCGTCGTGCAGGTCCTGCATCGACTGCGGCTCGCCCTGCTGCTGCGGCGAGCGCGGATTGTCGAAGCCGCTCGCGAGCATCAGGTCGGACAGCTCCGACAAGAGCTGCTCGAGGTCGATGCCTTCGAGGTCCTCACCGGTGAAACGGGTGTAACGGTACTTCACAGTGACGAGAGTGCACGAGTGCACGAGTGCACGAGTGACTAGGAGGCAACAATGGCCATTGACGACGGACCCTGCGGCAGGACTGAAGTCCCGCCCTCCTCTTCCACCACGAAACACCGCCGCTGTCGCGGTGGCCTGACGACCCGCTCAGGGTCGTCCGGTTCGCGCCGCGCACTCGAAGGCGGCCGCGCCGCGCGCTGAGGCCGCGCGGCGCAAGCCTAGTTGTAGTACTTCTTCTTCCCTCCCTGCATCGGGATCTCATCGTCTTCGAGATCCGGCGTCCGGCGGCTGTGGCCGCCGACTGCCGGCGTGCCGTCGCCGAGTCGCTGGCCGAGTAGCGCCAGTCGTCGCTGCGGCTGATCTTCTTCTGCGCGCAGAGGGCTTCGAGCGCGAAGTCGATGCGCGGACGCGAGCTCGGGCTCGGCCGTGGACGGGTCGCCGATGTGCCGGGCGGCATCGTGCAGCCCGGCGACGTCGCGCGTCTGATCGACGAGCTCGCGCGCCGGGGTCGTATCGCTCATCTGCAGATTTCCGCCGGCGTCGAACCAGCGCACCACCGCCCGCGCGTCGTGATCCCGGAAATAGCCGGCCGAGACGTTGAGGACCGCGGCACGGATGAGATCCTTGGCCACCGTCTCGGCGCCGCGGAGCTCGCCCTCGTACTCGAGCTCGAACTTGCCGGTGATCGAGGGCATTGCGGCATAGATGTCGGCGACGCGCGGCACCGCCACGTTCTCGCCCGACGCGATGGCGCGGCGCTCCGCGTTCGACACGACGTTCTCGAGGACAGCTGATGGGCAGCCGCTGGCGACACGCCCGAGCGCTTGTCGACCTTGCTGTCACTCCGCGCCTGGAACGCCACCTCCTCGATGATCTCGCGCACGTACGGCGGAATCGCGCACTCGAGCCCGTCGCCGCGCTGCTGCCACGCTTCCTGCTCGGTGATCGTCATCGCGTGGGCCCGGCTCTGCGGATAGTGCGTGCGAATCTCGGAGCCGATGCGATCCTTGAGCGGCGTGATGATCTTGCCGCGCGCCGTGTAGTCCTCGGGATTGGCGGTGAAGACGAGCAGCACGTCGAGCGGCAAGCCGGACCGGGTAGCCCTTGATCTGGACGTCCCCCTCCTGAAGGATGTTGAACAGCCCCACCTGAATCCGGCCGGCGAGGTCGGGCAGCTCGTTGATCGCGAAGATGCCCGCGATTCGCCCGCGGCAGCAGCCCGTAGTGCATCGTCAGCTCGTCGCCGAGCTCGAGCCCGCTCCGCGCCGCCTTGATCGGATCGATGTCGCCGACCATGTCGGCGATGGTCACGTCCGGCGTGGCGAGCTTCTCGACGTACCGCTCGTCGCGGTGACGCCACGCGATCGGCAGATCGTCCCCGGCCTCGCGCACGCGGGCGCGGCCGAAGGCCGAGAGCGGCGCGAGCGGATCGTCGTTGATCTCCGACCCGGGGACGACGGGCAGGTACTCGTCGAGCAGCGTGGTCAGCGTCCGCAGCAGCCGCGTCTTCGCCTGGCCGCGCAGCCCGAGCAGGATGAAGTGGTGTCGCGACAGGATGGCGTTGACGACCTGCGGCACGACCGTCTCGTCGTAGCCGACGATGCCGGGGAACAGCGGGCCGCCAGCGCGCAAGCGGGCGATCAGGTTGTCGCGGATCTCGGAGCGCACGGAGCGCCGCGGGATCCGTCCTGCCTCGACCGCGCGTCGCAGACGCACCGAGGGTGTCAGGAAGAGATGAGGCCATGAGGCGATACTATCAGTCTTCGGTTTCGGGCCAGTCCAGTCATGGGGATGGGCTCGCTGGTCGTGGGTTGACGGGGCACTGGGTTCGGATCGCTGGTCGCTGGTCGCTGGTCGCCTGGTAGTTGGTAGTTAGTCGCTGGTAGTTGTCGTTTGGCTCCCCTGCGCGTCCGGCCGCATGCCCACGTCCGAGCATCCCTGGTTCCGGCTGACGCGCCCGAGTGCCCGTCCGCTGGTCTTCGCGCATCGCGGCGGCGCCGGCGCTGCGTCCCGAAAATACGCTCGCGGCTTTCGCTCACGCACTCCACCTCGGCGTCGACGGCGTGGAGCTCGACGTCCGGCTCTCGAAGGACGGCGTCCCCGTCGTCATCCACGACGAGGATCTCGCCCGTACGACCGGTGCGACCGGCTCCGTGTCGGCGCAGACCGCCGACGAGCTCGCGGCCATCGACGCTGGCTGCCGCTTCGTCCCCGCCGACGCCGATCCGCTGGAAGCCCGAGGCGGTGGGTGTCCCGCGCTTCCGTGATGTTCTACGCGCTGGTGCGGGCCGTTCCGCTCATCATGGAGCTCAAGGGCGCGAACCCGCCGCCTCGCGGTCGAAGCCGTGCGGGTCGTCGAACGAGGAGCAGCGCGCTCGATCGCGTCTGCTTTGCGGCGGTTCGCCGATGCGACGGTCGGCGCTGCCCGGCGCGCGGCCGACGGGGTGGGCACCAGCGCGGCGAGCGTCGAGATCCGGCAGGCGCTCTACGATCGTACGTCGCGCTGGCCGCTCGGCGCCACGCCCTACGGGGCGTTCCAGGTGCCGGAGTGCGTCGAACTCGACCCGCGTCGTCTCGCCGCGCTTCATCCGCCACGCGCACCGTGCGGGGCTGCTGGTGCAGGTCTGGACGGTCAATGAGGAAGCCGACATGCGGCGGCTGATGGGCTGGGGCGTCGACGGCTTGATCACCGATCGTCCGGATCTAGCGCTGACGAGCGGTGGCGCTTCCAGCGCTCGGCCATCGTCGCTCGCATCACCAGCACCGAGCGCTGAGACCCGCGGCCCGTGGCAGGCCCGCGAGCCCGATGAGGAAGAGCAGCGCCCGTGAAGAACGCGACGTAGCCGGTGGCCGGTCCGGGCGGCTGATATGCGAGGGCTCCGAGCGACACGCCTTCGAGCAGCGCCATCACGACGCGCTTGGTGAGCCCCGACCCCGGGGCGTAGAGCGCCGCCAGCACCACGTACTTGAGCACGAACGCGGAGCCGAAGACGACCAGCAGGCTCGCGAGGTGGCGGCGCGATCCGGGGACGCGGCCAGCGTGTTGCCCAGCAGCACGAGGAAGCAAGATTGAACGCGAACGCCAGCAGGCCCGCCTCGGGCGTCAGGGTGTTGAACACCTGCGCTGCCGCGAGAAAGAGCGTCGTCAGCACAACGACGCCGCAGACGTTCGCGAGCGCGACGGCGTTCGGGACCGAACAGCGCGTTCGGACGAGAACGGCCGGATGCGATACAGCGCGGCCAGCAGCATCACCGCCAGCACGAGCGCCATCAGCGGCGGCGGCACGAACGCGAGCGCCGCCGGTCGCCGCGATCCGAAGGCCGCCGGCGAGCGTGACGGTCAGGAACACGAGCGGCAGCACGAGCGCTTCGCGCACGGCCGCCGCGTTGTGCGGTGGACGGGTGCGTCCCACCGCGCCGGGTGGAGACGTCAGCCTGGACCGCTCACGGGCGGCTCCCCAGCATGCGCAGGGATTGAGGTCGGAGCTGTCGCGCGTGAGCCCACGCTCGAGCTCGCCTCGCAACTCGTCCGACGTCTTCAGGGTCAACCCGGGCATCGTCCACGCGGACGAATCCGTCGGGTGCCGCCGCCACGGCGCGGCCGAGCGCGTCGAGCGCCTGCTTGTAGAGCGCATCGTCGCGATAAAAGCGTCCCCAGCCCTGCCGCATGAAGCTGTAGGCGATGTAGAACTGTGTCGTCGGGATCGCGCAGCGCCGGGTCGGCGCGCGCGAAAGCCGCGCGCGCCTCCGGAAATCGATCGGCGCGAAAGTGGCGCAGCCCCTCGTCGAAGACCGCCCGGTCGATCGCGTAGGCGCCAATGGTCGAGGCCACGCCGCCGCGCACCTCGGCCATCGTCCGCGGCTGCGCCGCATAGACCCAGACGATGAAGGCCGCATACACCGCGGACGCCGCGAGCCCGAGCGAACGGACCAGGGTGGAGGACATGGGCAGCTACCAGCTACCAGTTACGAGCTACCAGGGATAGTGACGAGTGATCAGTGACGAACGACCGAGACCGACGACCAGGACCAGCGACCAGGGAACAGCGACCAAGCTATCAGCTATTGGCGATATCCCGGCGCGGCTGAAGCCGCGCCCTCCTGGGCGTCCTTGCTGACGGCGACAGCTTCGTCACTGTAGCTGGTAGCTGGTAGCTGGTCACTCGTCACTGACAAGTACCACGTGCACCTCTCCCGGGCCGTGCACCCCCCGGCTGAGCGTGTGCTCGATGTCGGCGGTGCGGCTCGGGCCGGTGATGCAGACGAAGTTGCTGCCCCGCGTGACGAGCGACGGGCGGGCGCGGATCAGCGATCGCAGCGACGTCGACGATGTCGCGGGGACGGACGATGGCGACGTGCACGGGTGTCAGCAGTGACGCGAGGCGCGGGCGGCCCGGGCCCGATGCGACGATGAGACTCCGGTGTCGGCGATCGCGGCGTCGACGCCGGTGATGCCGATCGACGCCGCGTCGAGCGCGGCCATCTGGGTCGTCGCGCCGTGCGCCTGACTGATCGAGCGTGCGGCTCGGCGAGCGTGAGCCCGGCTGCCGTCGAGGCCGCCTGCAGCCCGGCCAGTCCCACGGCGTCCTCGTTCCAGGCGAGGACGCGGGACGTCGCCACGGTGGTTGCGAGGCGTGAGACGACGGCGAGGACTCCCGCGAGCGAGCTGGCCTCGTGCACGATGCCGGCGAGCGCCTCGAACTCTCGCGCTGAACCGCGCGATGCGCGCCGACGGGTCGGCGATCTCCGGCGACGGGTCCAGCGTGCCCGGATGGCGCCGAGCCGCTGCCGGGCAGGTGCCCACGATGCTCGCGCATGCCTGCGCCGACCGAGTGCCATGCATCGCGCGCGCGCTCGGCTGGGGGTCGTCATCGGCGGCGGGTCCGCGTCTGCCAGCGCGCGGTGAACGATTCCGGAGCCATGGCACCGGGAAATCGCGCGTCTTCGTCCACCCCGCGAGTGGCCCGGGCATCGACTTCATCCAGCCATCCGTCGCCGCCCACCTGCCGAGAGCCGCCGCCAGCTGGCCCGCCGCGTGGAAGAGCGCGGGCCGGCGGCCGCACCAGCCGAGCGCCTGCATGCCGAGCGCCACCCACAGCGGCGATTCGCCCTGCCTCGACGCTCTGCCGCCGCAGCGCCAGCAGCATGCGCGGAATGTCGATGCGCACCGGGCACACCTCCCGGCACGCGCCGCACAGGCTGCTGGCGTGCGGCAGGTCGTGGAACGCGTCGAGGCCGCGCAGCGCCGGCGTGAGCACCGACGCCGACCGGCCCCGAATAGACGCTGCCGTAGGCGTGCCCGCCGATCTGCTGATACACCGGGCAGGCGTTCAGGCACGCGCCGCAGCGGATGCAGTAGAGGATCTCGGCCAGCTCGCTGCCGAGCACCTTGCTGCGGCCGTTGTCGACGAGCACGACGTGCAGCTCCTCGGGACCGTCGGGCTCGCCGGCGCGGCGCGGGCCGGTGAGGACGTTCGTGTAGACCGTGAGCTTCTGCCCGGTGCGCGCTGCGCGCCAGCACCTGCAGCATCACGGCCAGATCGTCCGCCGTCGGCACGAGGCGCTCGATGCCCATCATCGCGACGTGGACGCGCGGCAGCGTCGTCGTCAGCCGGCCGTTGCCTTCGTTGGTGCAGATGCAGATGCTGCCGGTCTCGGCGACGCCGAAGTTCGACGCCGCTGATGCCCAGGTCGGCCTGCAGGAACGCGTCGCGCAGCACGCGGCGCGCGAACTGCGTCATGTGCGGCACGTCGGCGACGTCCTCGTCGGTCGCGCCGAGCTTCTCGCGGAAGATCGGGCGACGTCCTCCTTCGTCTTGTGCATGATCGGCGCGACGATGTGCGACGGGCGATCGTGGGCGAGCTGCACGACGTACTCGCCGAGGTCGGTCTCGACGACCTCGATGCCGGCGGCTTCGAGGGCGTGGTTGAGCTCGATCTCCTCGCTGACCATCGACTTCGACTTGACCGCGAGCTCGCACGCCGCGTCGCTGCGCGAGATCGCGGACGTAGCGGACCGCGTCGTCGCCGGTCTGCGCGTAGTAGACGTGGCCGCCCGCGCGCCTCGACGTCCGTCGACGAACTGATCGAGATAGCGATCGAGCTGCGCGAGCGTGTGGGCGCGGATGGCGCGCGCGTGATCGCGCAGGGCGTCGGCGCCCTCGAGCGAGGCCAGGCGCGGCGCCGCGACTTCATGCCGAGGACCTTGTGCGCGGTGTGCTGGACCGCGCGCCGGACGCGTGTCGTCTGGCCAGCGCCTCCTCGACCCGCCGGTAGAAGGGGACGGGACGCGGCCGCTCATCGGTCGCCCGTGGCGGCGAGCAGATCGGCGAGGTGGCGCACCCGCACGGGGCTGCCGCGCCGGCGCAGGCCGCCGTTCATGTGCATGCGCGCAGCTGACGTCGGTGACGACGACGGTGTCGGCGCCGGAGGCCTCGATGCGATCGAGCTTGCGCGCCAGCATCGCGCCCGAGATGTCCGCCATCTTCACCGCGAACAGGCCGCCGAAGCCGCAGCAGACGTCGGCCTCGGCAGCGGGCAGGCGTCGATGCCGCGCGACGCCGGCGAGCAGCGCCTCCGGCTGGTCGTCGACGCCCAGGCCGCGCAGGCCGTGGCAGCAGGCGTGGTAGGCCACCTTGCCGCGTGGCGCACGGCGCCGACATCGCGTCACGCCGAGCACGTCGACCAGGAACTGCGTGAACTCGAAGGTGCGCGCCGCCAGCGCCTTCGCCCGCGCGGCGTAGACCGGGTCGTTCGCGAACAGCTCCGCGTACTGGTGGATCACCATGTCGCCGCACGATCCCGACGGGACGACGACGGGCGCGTCGCTCGCCGACAGCACGTCGATGGTGTGGCGGGCCAGGGCCCGCGCTTCGTCGGCAAAGCCGGCGTTGAAGGCCGGCTGGCCGCAGCAGGTCTGGCCATCCGGGAACTCGACCGCGACGCCGAGCCGCTCGAGCACGGCGACGACCGCGTCACCCGTGTCGGGGAAGAACCGATCGACGAGGCACGTGACGAGGAGCTGCACGCGCGTCGGCCTGCCGGGCATGCGAGGGTGTTAACCTTATCACCCTCCGGCCGCTTGGCGAGCCGTGCGGAGCGCGCCAGGCGGCGGCTTCGCGCGGTGGTGTGGAGCGGGACGTGATCACGGGAGGAGCTCGGCACATGCGCTGGATGCGATACGAAGACGGGGGCCAGACGCGAATCGGATAGGTCAGGGCGGCCGCGTGCAGCCGGTCGAGGCGGCGACGCTGCAGGAAGTGATCGCGGGCAGGGCGACCGGAGCGGCTGGCAGCCCGGTGGAGCTCAGCCGCGTCCGCGTGCTGGCGCCCCTGCGCCCGGGCAAGATCATCTGCGTCGGGCTGAACTACATGGATCACTGCCGCGAGCAGAAGATCGAGCCGCCCGATCGGCCGACACTGTTCGCGAAGTTCCCGACCAGCGTCATCGGCACCGGCGACGAGATCCGCTGGCCCGAGGACTTCAGCGAGCAGGTCGACTACGAGGCCGAGCTCGCCGTCGTCATCGGCCGCACCGCCCGGCGCGTCTCGGAGACCGAGGCGCTCGGCTATGTCTTCGGCTACACGAATGCGAACGACGTCTCGGCGCGCGACGTGCAGTTCAGCGACAAGCAGTGGATTCGCGGCAAGGCGGCCGACACGTTCTGCCCGCTGGGCCCGGTGGTCGTCGGCGCCGACGAGCTCGCCGACCCGCAGACGCTGTCCGATCGAGTGCCGCGTCAACGGCGCCACGCTGCAGGACTCGAATACCCGCGAGATGATCTTCCCGGTCAGCCGCATCGTCGCCTTCATCTCGCGCGCGATCACGCTCGAGCCCGGCGACGTGATTCTGACCGGCACGCCCGATGGCGTCGGCGTCTTCCGCGACCCCAAGGTCTTTCTCAAGCCCGGCGATCGCGTCGAAGTCGAGATTGCCGACTTCGGCGTCCTCGCCAACCCCGTCGGCGCCTACCTCTGACCATGGACGTACCGGCCCTGCGCTGGGGCATTCTGGGTGCGGCGCGGATCAATCGGAGTCTCGTTCCGGCCTTCCGCGCCGCCGCCGGACAGACGATCGAGGCGATTGCCAGCCGCGACGCGTCGCGGGCGCGCGCGGCGGCCGCCGACGTGGAGATTCCGCGGGCCATGGGTCGTACGAAGCGTTGCTCGCCGATCCGGCGATCGACGCCGTCTACATTCCGCTGCCGAATCATCTCCACGCCGAGTGGGCCGTCAAGGCGGCTGAGGCCGGCAAGCACGTCCTGTGCGAGAAGCCGCTGGCGCTGACCGCCGCCGACGTCGATCGCATGCGTGACGCGGCGGCGCGGTCGCGCGTCCACCTGGCCGAGGCCTTCATGTACCGCCACCACGCGCAGACTGGCGCTCATTCGCGCGCTCGTCGCCGACGGGGTCGTGGGTCCGCTGCGCATGATCAGGGGCGCGTTCAGCTTTGCACTCGATCGGCCGGGCGACGTCCGCTTCGATCCGCGAATGGGCGGCGGCAGCCTCTGGGACATCGGCTGCTACCCGGTGAGCTATGCGCGTCTGCTCGCCGGCGCGCGATCCCCTCGAGGTTCAGGGAACCACCGTTATCGGACCGACCGGCATCGACGTGAGCTTCGCCGGCGTCCTCCAGTTCGCCGGCGGGCTGCTCGCGTCGATCGACTCCAGCTTCGTCGCCCCGTTCCACACGCAGCTCGGAGATCGTCGGCGCGGCGGGGACGATCCGTGTCACCCGTCCCTTCAAGCCGACGCCCCGCGAGACGGTGTCGATCGTGAAGGCGGATCGTGTCGAGGAGGTGACCGTCGAGGGACGCCCGCTCTACGTCGATCAGGTCGAGGACTTCGCCCGCGCCGCGCGTGGCGGCGAGCCGCCGGTCGTCTCCCTCGACGACAGTCGCGGCAACGTCGCGACGCTCGCCGCGCTGCTCGAATCGGCGTCCACCGGCCGATCGGTCCGGCTCGCAACAGGCCGGTCCGGCTGAAGCCGGACACTGGAGGGTGGTCGCCGGACCTGAAGGTCCGGCCTACCGGTATCCTGTGGTCGCCGGACCTGAAGGTCCGGCCTACCGCAGATCATGAACGGTAGGGCGGGGCTTCAGCCCTCGTCGTGTCCGGCTTCAGCCGGACCCCGGAGCTGGTTTTCGTCGAGCGTCCCGTTTCACTCGACGACGGGGGGCGTGCCCCGTTGCGCCGCCAGCGGCGCCAGATCCACGACGCCTCCCTCGCGGGGCAGCGAGCGGTGGAACTCGAGACGCGGACGATCGTCGGTGAGAAGGTCGCCCGATGCCGACGAACGACCGGATCGCTGCCGGCCCGGCGAAGTACTTCGCCATCAGCGTCGTCGAACGAGCCGAGCCCGACCGCGTCGAGCGCCGCACGCGTCGAGCGGCGACTGCCGGTGCGCCTCGAAGGCGGCCCGGCTGATCGACAGCGGCCGTTTGCTGCCCACGAGCAGCGTCCCATCTTCCCACACCGTGGCGTCGCGGAAACGCTGTCGAGGAACGACCGCACGAGCAGCTTGTACTGCGTCTCGCGACCGATGACCGACCCACTGCAGCATCACCCCGTCGTCATCGAGCGACCTCGCGCGCGAGCCGGAAGTACTCGACCGAGTAGAGCAGACCCGCGCCGGCGTGAATCGGCTGGATGATGTCCGCGGTGATCACGTCGTAGCGTTCGCCGCGTCGTCAGCAGGTAGTTGCGTCCGTCGTCGACGCGCAGCCGCACGTTCGGCTGGCGCAGCACGTCGTAGTTCGCGTGCGCGAAGAACGCCGCGCGCCTTGCGCACGCTGTCCGACAGTTCGACGATGTCCACGAGCGTGCCGGCATGCTGGCTCACGGCGCCCGCGGTGGCGCCGCCGCCGAGCCCGATGACGAGCGCGCGTTCGGGGCGGCGGATGCAGCACCATCGGCGAGATGGCCGATCAGGCGATGCGTCCGCAGCATCTCGGGGCTGTCGTTGGCCTGGTGAAGCCCGTCGAGGAACAGCACGAACCGCCGAGCCGGCTGGCGGTGCACGCTGACCGTGGTCTGAACGCCTTCCTCGCGCCAGAAGATGCGGTCGTTGGGGCCGTGCCGGCGCGCGAGCGTGGCGAGGAACGGGATCCGGGCACGCGCGGGACCGCGCAGGACGAACGCGACGCCGACGGCGCCGCTCGCCAGCGAGCGCGCGCCGCCGATTCGACCGCGACGCCACGCCAGCGCGAGGGCTGACGACCAGATACAGCGCGGCGCAGACGATCAGGCTGGCCCGGCTGCCGAGCCGCGGCAGCAGCACGAAGCCTCCGAGCAGTGCGCCGAGGATCGCGCCGCAGACGTTGACCGCGTACAGCCGTGCCGAGATCGCTGCGCAGACGGCGATCGTCGAGCCCGTCCGACGAGCGGCCGAACCGCGCCCACATGCGCAGCCCGATCGGGAACGCCAGGCCCATCAGCATCGCGGCGGGCAGGATGGCGACGCACGCTGGCCTGAATCTGTCCGCTCGTGCGCCAGCCGCGGCCGTAGGTCCACGCCAGCACCGTGAGCGAGAGCGAGGATCACGACGCCCGTCGCAGCCTGGATCACAGGTCAGCGAGCGCCGAGCCAGTCGCGATCGCGGCGCAGCAGGCGCGCGGCCAGCCAGCTGCCCGCCGCAATGCCGCCCAGCACCGCGGCCAGCATCGTCGTGAATGCGTAGGTCGTGGCCGGAATGAACAGGACGAGGATGCGGAACCAGACGACTTCGAGGGCGAGCGAGGCGAGACCCGACAGGCCCAGGACCGACCAGCACGACGTGCCGCGCCGCCGCGCCGCGCGCCACGATCGGCACGGGAGGGGTGGATGCGGATACGCGCGACGGGCTGCCGGCATCCTCGGTTCGATCCTCGCGCATGGACAGCCAGAGCGCGGTGGCGGCCGCGATCACGTTGCCCGCAGCCGCGATCCTGAAGGACGCCGCGGATGCCGGCCGCTCCGATCAGGTAGAAGCCGGTCACGAGCAGCGCCGGCGATGGCGCCGGCCGTGTTGGCCGCGTAGACGGCGCCGATGCGCGCCGCCGTGTTGCGCGTGACGAACGAGCCGCGACGCCGCGACCAGCGGCAGCGTGGCGCCCATCATCGACGTCGGGACCAGCAGCACGAGCAAGGCGCCGGCAAAGCGGACCGCGGTCAGGACGCCGAACTCGTCGCCGATCCAGCCGTGCGCCGATCCATACCAGGCAGGGAGTCGATGCAAGACCGGCTGGGTGGCGAGCGCGGTGACCGCAATCGCGAGTTCCGCCGCCGCGAACAGCCGCAACGGATGCGAGCGCGCGGGCGGCGACCCGGCCGGCCACGAGGCTGCCGATCGCCAGGCCCGCCATGAACCCGGCGAGCACGGTGCTGGCCGCGTAGGCGGTCACACCGAAGACGAGCGACAGCAGCCGCAGCCAGAGAACCTGATAGGTCAGGCCTGCGGCGCCGGAGCAGCCCAGCGCGAGCAGGAGAACGAGGAATCGAGCGACAGTGCCGGATCGACGGGTCACCGGCTGCGTCGGGGCCTCGGCCTGCTCGATCATCGCCGCGAATCGTAACCCAGTGGCTCGACGCGCGACCCGCGAGGGCCAGGGTTCAGAACCAGGGTCCGGCTGAAGCCGGACACTACGAATGGGGCCGTTGTATCCTGCGCCGTGGCTCGGACCGTCCCCGCCGACGCGCGCGAGCTTCTCTCCGGCGCCGTCGAGCGCGTGACGTTCCACAATCCCGACACGGGGTTCGCCGTCCTGCGCGTGCTGGTCCCTGGACGCCGCGATCTCGTCGACGGTCGTCGGGCACGTCGCGGCGATTGCCGCCGGGCGAATCCATTCACGCCGGCGGGACCTGGCTGAACGACCGCACGCACGGCCTGCAGTTCCGCGCGGTCTGGCTGCGCGCGGCCGCCCCGACCTCGATCGAGGGCATCGAGAAGTACCTCGCCTCGGGCCTCCTGCGGGGCATCGGACCGCACTTCGCGCGCCGGCTCGTGGCGGCCTTCGGCGATTCGGTCTTCGACGTCATCGAGCGCGAGCCGGCGCGACTCCGCGACGTCGAGGGCATCGGACCGCTGCGCGCGACGCGCATTGCCGAGGGCTGGCACGCCCAGCGCGCCGTGCGCGACATCATGGTCTTCCTTCACGCCCACGGCGTCAGCACCGCCCGCGCCGTGCGCATCTACCAGACCTACGGCGTCGATGCCATTCCCGTCATCAGCGAGAACCCGTATCGACTGGCCCGCGACATCCGAGGGATCGGGTTCCTGACCGCCGACCGGATCGCGGAGAAAGTCGGGATCGCGAAGACGGCGATGGTGCGGGCCCGCGCCGGCATCGGCTACGCGCTCGCCGAGGCGCTGGACGACGGGCATTGCGGCCTGCCCGAGCCGGAGCTGGTGGCCGCCGCCGGGCGCCTGCTGCAGATCCCGATCGATCTCGTGTCGGAGGCGCTGGCGCTCGAGCTCGCGGACGCAACGGTCGTGCGCGACACGGTCGAGGGTGCGCCCTGCATCTTCCTCGCGGGCCTGCACGCGGCCGAGCGGCAGATCGCGACGACCCTTGCGCGGCTCGCCCAGGGCCGGCCGCCGTGGCCCGACATCGACGCGGCCCGGGCGATTCCGTGGGTCGAGGCGCGTCTCGGCCTCGAGCTTGCGAGCGGCCAGCGGGACGCCCTCACGCGCGCCCTGCGGTCGAAGATGCTCGTGATGACCGGCGGTCCGGGCGTCGGGAAGACGACGCTGCTGAACGCGCTGCTGCGCATCCTCGGCGCCAAGGGCGTACGCGCCGCCCTCTGCGCGCCGACGGGCCGCGCCGCCCGGCGCCTCTCCGACACGACCGGGCTCGAGGCGAAGACCATCCACCGGCTGCTCGAGATGAACCCGCGCGACGGCCGGTTCCGGCGGAACGAGCAGCACCCGCTCGACGGCGGGCTCGTCGTCGTGGACGAGACGTCGATGGTCGACGTGCCGCTCATGGCCGCGCTCGTGCGCGCCGTGCCGCCGCAGGCGGCGCTCCTGCTCGTCGGCGACGCCGATCAGCTGCCGTCGGTCGGGCCGGGACAGGTGCTCGGCGATGTGATGGGTTCAGGCGTCGTGCCGGTCGTCCGGTTGACCGAGGTGTTCCGCCAGGCGGCCGAGAGCCGCATCATCGTCAACGCGCATCGCGTCAACGCCGGCGAGCTGCCCGACATGACCCGGGGAGACGAGGGGAGCGATTTCTACTTCGTGCCCGTGGACGAGCCCGACGATGTGCTGGCGCGCATCGTTTCTCTCGTCTCGGCGCGGATCCCGCAGCGGTTCGGCCTCCACGCCATCCGGGACGTGCAGGTGCTCAGCCCGATGAACCGGGGCACGACCGGAGCACGCACGCTCAATGTGGAGCTGCAGAAGGCGCTGAACCCGCCGGGGCCGGTCCGCATCGAGCGGTTCGGGTCGGTGTTCGGGCCGGGCGACAAGGTGATGCAGATCGAGAACGACTACGACAAGGAGGTCTACAACGGCGACGTCGGCTTCGTCCGCTCGGTCGATCCGGAAGCCGGGCAGCTGGTGGTCGAGTTCGAGGGACGCGACGTGACCTACGATGCGGGCGAGCTCGATCGCCTGGTGCTCGGGTATGCGACGACCATCCACAAGGCCCAGGGGTCCGAATATCCGGCCGTCGTGATTCCCGTGACGACCCAGCACTATCCGATGCTGCAGCGCCATCTGCTGTACACCGGGATTACCCGCGGCCGGCAGCTCGTCGTGGTGGTCGGCCAGCGGAAGGCGCTGGCCATTGCGGTGCGCACGGTGACCGGCCGGCGCAGGTGGTCCAAGCTGGGGGAGTGGCTCGCGTCAGGCGTTGGGCAGGTTCCAGGGCCACCCCGAGGCTGAGGTCTCCGGCGACGACGGCAGGCCTCGTGGCGAACCGTGCGATCATGCGCGCGAGCGGGTCCTGATCGGGGGATGGACCCCTCCGGCGGCCATCGAGCCGGCATGTCGACGTGATTATGGTTTCATCAGGCCGGCGGCGGAGATCGATACGCGAAAATCATCGGTCGGCGCGTTCCGTATCCCCCGCCGCATCAACGTGATAGACTCCCGCGTTCGAACGCGATTGGACCGCCGCGGAGTGTCGGCATTCGCCGCCCGCCGGTCTCTTCTTGAGTGTTCCACCCATGCGACAGACCGCCTCCCAGGACGACGCCAATCTCGAAGCGCTGGAAACGCGGGAGTGGCTCGATTCGCTCGACTACGTGCTGCAGTCGGGCGGACCGGCTCGTGCGGCCCAGCTGCTGCGCGCCCTCGACGTCCACGCCCGCCGTCAGGGCCTCAAGCTGCCCTTCACGGCCAATACGCCGTACATCAACACGATCCCGACGCACGAACAGACGCCCGTGCCGGGCAGCAACGAGATCGAGCGCCGCATCAAGAGCCTCGTCCGCTGGAACGCGATGGCCATGGTCGTCAAGGCCAACCTCCTGTCGGAAGGGATCGGCGGTCACATCTCGACCTATGCCTCGTCGGCGACGCTGTATGAAGTGGGCTTCAACCACTTCTTCCGCGGCAAGGAGCACGAGTCAGGCGGTGACTTCGTCTACTTCCAGGGGCACGCCTCGCCGGGCATGTATGCCCGGGCGTTCCTCGAGGGGCGGCTGTCCGAGGAGCAGCTGCAGAACTTCCGGCGCGAGTTGAAGCCCAGCGGCGGCCTCTCCTCGTATCCGCATCCCTGGCTGATGCCGGAGTTCTGGGAGGCGCCGACGGTCTCGATGGGGCTCGGGCCCATCATGTCGATCTACCAGGCCCGGTTCTTCCGCTATCTCGAGGATCGCGGGCTCAAACGCCGGACCGATCAGAAGGTGTGGGCGTTCCTGGGCGACGGGGAGACCGACGAGCCCGAATCGCTCGGGGCGATCACGCTCGCGTCGCGCGAGAAGCTGGACAACCTGATCTTCGTCATCAACTGCAACCTGCAGCGGCTCGACGGGCCGGTCCGCGGCAACGGGCAGATCATTCAGGAGCTCGAGGCGATCTTCCGCGGTGCGGGCTGGAACGTCATCAAGGTCCTGTGGGGCCGCGAGTGGGACGACCTGCTCGCCAAGGACCAGGACGGTCTGCTGGCCCGGCGCATGGGCGAGATCGTCGACGGCGAGTACCAGAAGTACTCCGGTCATGTCGGGCGCCTATGTCCGCCAGAACTTCTGGGGCGCCGACCCGCGGCTGCTGGACATGGTCAAGCACCTGTCCGACGACCAGCTGAAGAAGATGCGGCTGGGCGGACACGACCCCGAGAAGGTCTACCATGCCTACAAGGTCGCGACCGAGCACCGCGGCCAGCCCACCGTGATCCTCGCCCGCACCATCAAGGGCTACGGGCTGGGCGAGAGCGGTGAAGGCAAGAACATCACCCACCAGCAGAAGAAGCTGAACGAGGACGAAATCCGCAACTTCCGGACGCGCTTCGGCATCCCGATCTCCGACGAAGCCATCAAGGACACGCCGTTCTACCGCCCGCCCGACGACAGCTCCGAGATCATCTACCTGCGCGACCGCCGCAAGGCGCTCGGCGGCTACCTGCCGTCGCGGGTCGTCCGTGCCGAGCCGCTCAAGTGCGAGTTCGGCGACCTGTTCCACGAGTTCGCCAACGGGACCGACGGCCGGACGGTGTCGACGACCATGGTCTTCGTGCGCATGCTCGCCAAGATGCTGCGCGACCCGGAAATCGGCAAGCTGGTCGTGCCGATCGTGCCGGACGAGGCGCGGACCTTCGGCATGGAAGCGCTCTTCCGCCAGGTGGGCATCTACTCCCACACGGGACAGCTCTACGAGCCGGTGGACATCGACACGCTGCTCTACTACAAGGAAGCGCAGAACGGCCAGATCCTCGAAGAAGGGATCAACGAAGCCGGTTCGATGTCGTCGTTCATCGCCGCCGGCACGGCCTACGCGACGCACGCGATCAACACGATCCCGTTCTTCATCTACTACTCGATGTTCGGCTTCCAGCGCATTGGCGACCTGATCTGGGCGGCGGCCGACATGCGGGCCAAGGGGTTCCTGCTCGGCGGCACGGCCGGCCGCACGACGCTGGCCGGTGAAGGGCTGCAGCACCAGGACGGCCAGAGTCACCTGCTGTCCCTGCCGGTCCCGACCATCCACAGCTACGATCCTGCGTATGCGTACGAGCTGGCGACGATCATCGAGGACGGCCTCAAGCGGATGTATCGCGATCAGGAGCACTGCTTCTACTACCTGACCGTGATGAACGAGCAATACGCGATGCCGCCGATGCCGGCGGGATCGCGTGAAGGCATCCTGCGCGGCATGTATCGGCTCAAGGCCGCGGCCAAGAAGAAGGCCAAGCTGCACGCCCAGTTGCTCGGCAGCGGCGCCATTCTCGGCGAGGTGGTCAAGGCGCAGCAGATCCTCGAGGAGAAGTACGACGTGGCGGCCGACGTCTGGAGCGTGACCAGCTACAACGAGCTCTATCGCGACGGGCTCGCCGCCGAGCGCTGGAACCTGCTGCATCCCGCCGAGGCAGCGCGGGTGCCGTACGTGTCGGAGTGCCTGGCCGGGGCGCCCGGCGTGTTCGTCGCCGCCTCCGATTACATGAAGATTCATCCGGCGGCGATCGATCGCTGGGTGCCGCGGCCGCTGCACCTGCTCGGCACCGACGGCTTCGGCCGCAGCGAGAGCCGCGCCAGCCTGCGCGACTTCTTCGAAGTGGACGCCCGGTTCGTCGTGCTCGCGACACTGCGCGCGCTCGCCGCGGAGCAGAAGATCGACGTCTCCGTCGTGCAGAAGGCGATGAAGGATCTCGATATTCACCCGGAGAAGAAGAACCCGGCGATCAGCTAGTCCGCCGGTCAGCTGTGGTCGCTCGTAGTTGGTCTGCTGTTCCATGCCCACTGAATTCCTGGTGCCCGAGCTGGGCGAGAGCGTCAAGGGCGGCGACGTCCTGCGCGTCCTCGTCAAGACTGGTGACACGGTTGCGAAGGACCAGCCGGTCCTGGAGCTCGAAACCGACAAGGCCACGATCGAAGTGCCGTCGTCGGTCGAGGGCAAGGTCGTGGCGATCCACGTCAAGCCTGGCGACAAGGTGACGGTCGGCCAGTCAGTGCTGGCCGTCGATGGCGGCGCCGATCAAGCAGCGCCGGCGCCGGCGCAGGCGCAGCAGGAAACCGAGAAGGCGCGCGGGGAGAGCGAGCCGATCCCCGACACCCCCAGCATCCGAGGCCCCCGCGCCACGCGCCGAAGCCGAGGCCGGACGCGCGTGCGCCCCCGTCGGGCGAAGCGGCCGGCGAGACGGCGTTCGCGATTCCGGAACTGGGTGAGAACGTCACGGGCGGAGACGTCCTGCGCCTGCTGGTGAAGGTCGGCGACACGGTCGCCGTAGAGCAGCCGCTCATCGAGCTCGAGACGGACAAGGCGACCATCGAGGTGCCGTCCTCCGTCGCCGGGACCGTGTCGGCCATTCAGGTGAAAGCCGGGGACAAGGTCACGATCGGCCAGGCCGTGATGACCATCGCCACGGCCGGAGGCACGCGTGCGTCGGAGCCGGCCGCGGCCAGCGCACCGCAGGCGACCGCGGCGGCCCCGGGCAGCGCCGTCACAGACTTTCCGGCGTGGACGCGCGGCCGGTGAACCGCGAAGCCGATCGGGTCCGGCCGAAGTGGTGGACATCTCGCGCGGCGCCCGGCCGGCGGCCGCTGCGGCTGCGGTGGACACCTCGGGTCGCGAGCGCAGCCCCGCCCCGGCGGCGCCCTCGGTGCGGCGTCTGGCGCGTGAGCTCGGCGTGGACATTCATGACGTCTCAGGCTCGGGACCGGCGGGCGCATTTCGGCCGGCGACGTCACCGCGCACGTCAAGCGTATCGTCACGACGGGCGGTGCCCGGGGAGCGTCCACGCCCGCCGCGGCGGCGTCGGTCGTGCTCCCCGACTTCGCGAAGTGGGGCGGCATCGATCGCCAGCCGCTGCGCGCGATTCGCCGCAAGGCGGCCGAGCATCTGTCACAGGCGTGGAGCCTGATCCCCCACGTCACGCAGGGCGACAAGGCCGACATCACCGAGCTCGACGCGCTGCGGGGACGCTTCAGCAAGGAGGCCGAGGCCGCCGGCGGAAAGCTGACGGTCACGGCGGTGACGCTGAAGGTGGTCGCGGCGGCCCTCAGAAAGTTTCCGCAGTTCAACGCCTCGCTCGATCTCGCCAGCGAGTCGGTCATCTACAAGCAGTACGTCCATGTCGGGGTGGCCGTGGACACCAATCGCGGCCTGCTCGTGCCGGTCGTCCGCGACGTGGACAAGAAGGGCATCCTGCAACTCGCCGGCGAGCTCCAGCAGCTCGCAGAGAAGGCGCGGGGCGGGAAGCTGTCGCTCGACGAGATGTCCGGCGGGTGCTTCACGATCAGCAACCTCGGCGGGATTGGCGGCACGCACTTTTCTCCCATCGTCAATCATCCCGAGGTCGCGATTCTGGGCATGTCCCGCTCGCGGATGGAGCCGGTGTGGAAGGACGGCCAGTTCGTGCCGCGCCTGCTGCTTCCGCTGTCGCTGTCCTACGATCACCGCCTGATCGACGGCGCCGATGCGATCCGCTTCCTTCGCTTCATCGTCGACGCGCTCGAGCAACCGTTCCTGCTGGTCCTGCAGTGAAACGGGGACGGGAGCCTCTTCTCATTTTCCTAGCGCTTGTTGAGAAGAGGCTTCCGTCCCCCTTCCCGCTATGGCGAACCCCACCCACGTTGCGATCATCGGTGCCGGGCCCGGCGGCTATCCGGCCGCATTCCTCGCCGCCGACCTCGGGATGCAGGTCACGCTCATCGACGAGGAGAAGAACCCCGGGGGCGTCTGCGTCTATCGCGGGTGCATCCCCTCGAAGGCGCTGCTGCACGTCGCCAAGGTCATGGACGAAGCGCGGCATGCCGCGAGCTTCGGGGTGACGTTCGCCCCGCCGCAGGTCGATCTCGACAAGGTCCGCGGATTCAAGGACGGCGTCGTGGCGAAGATGACGGGAGGCACGGGGCTCCTCGTCAAGTCGCGGAAGATCCGGTATCTCCACGGCCGCGCGACCATCGCCGACCCGCACAGTGTGTCGGTGGCCCTGAAGGCCGGGGGTGAGGAGAAGGTCACCTTCGACGTCGGCATCATCGCCACCGGGTCGCGCCCGGCGACGCTGCCCAATCTGTCGCTGAGCCCGGGCCGCCTGCTCGACTCGACCTCGGCCCTCGACCTGCCCGACGTGCCCCGGTCGCTGCTCGTGGTCGGCGGCGGCTACATCGGCCTCGAGCTCGGGTCGGTCTATGCCGCGCTCGGCTCGAAGGTCTCCGTCGTCGAGATGCTCCCTGGCCTGCTGCCGGGAGCCGATCGCGATCTGGTCAAGGTGCTGGCCGATCGCATCACCACCATCTGCGAGTCGGTGATGCTGAGCACGAAGGTCGCCAGGATGACGGAGGAGCCCGCCGGAGTGCGTGTCGTTTTCGAAGGGGGCGACGGCAAGACCTCCGAGCAGGTATTCGAGAAGGTGCTGGTGTCGATCGGCCGCCGGCCGAACGGCAACGTGCCCGGGCTCGACCGCACGAAGGTCCAGGTCGATCCGAAGGGGTTCATCACCGTCGACGCGCAGCGACGCACCGCCGAGCCGTCCCTCTACGCGATTGGCGACGTGGCCGGGGAGCCGATGCTCGCCCACAAGGCGACCTATGAAGCCAAGATCGCCGTCGAAGCCATCGCCGGGCACAAGGTCGCTTACGAACCGCGGGCGATCCCGGCCGTCGTCTTCACAGATCCCGAGCTCGCATGGTGCGGGCTCACGGAGAGCGACGCCCAGCGGGACAACATTCCCCACGAGGTCGCGAGGTTTCCGTGGGGCGCATCGGGCCGCGCGACGTCCATCGGTCGCACCGACGGCCTCACCAAGATCCTCGTCGACCCCAAGACCGAACGCGTGCTCGGCGTGGGGATCGTCGGCGTCGGCGCTGGCGAGATGATTGCCGAGGGGGTCCTCGCCATCGAGATGGCGGCGGTGGCCACCGATTCCGCGATGACGATCCACGCGCACCCGACGCTCGCCGAGACCGTCATGGAGTCGGCCGAAGCCTTCTTCGGGCACGCCACCCACATGTACCGCCCCAGGCGGAAATAGACCTATCGCACCGAGCGCACCGGCTGTTGTGGCGACGGCACCTGCGCCGCGAGCTCACGCGACCAGTCGAGAACGACTTCGAGGCGGAGCGGGTCGCGAGCGCTGTCGTGCGCGCGCGATTCGGCAGGCGTGCATCGCACGGCCTCCTCGGCCACGGCACATGAGAGTTGCCCGCTGCGCTGCGGGACGATCAGCCTCCACGAGCCCGTTGTCCAGGCGAGACGATGGCCGCCCGGACGCGACTCCCTCAGCGTGACCACACGACGATCGGGGAGGGTGGGCCGTGCCATGTCGTGCACGGCGACGTGCGTCTCACCCGCGGGGGTGGAGACATACGCGAGCCATCGCCCGTCCGCTGACAAGGCCCCTCCCGTTTGATCGCCCGGTGCGCGAACGAGCGGCGAGGGCCCGGTGCTGCCGTCGAGAGGCAGCTGCCAGACATCCAGGCCCGTGTGTGTGTCCGCCTGCGTGAAGACGAGTGTCGAGCCATCGGGCGATACCTGCGACGGGAGTTGCGGCAGGGCCGATGTCGTGAGTCGCGTCTCGGCGGCATCCGGCACCGGAGGGCGGATGAAGAGATTGAATGCGCCGCGGCCGGCGCGGCTCGCATACGCAATGCGCCGCCCATCGGCTGTCCAGACGGGCTGTGCGTAGCCGCCGTGCGCGGTGAGCCGGACCAGCCCGCTCGAGGTCGTGACATGCAGATCCACGCCGTCGCCGTCGCCGATCGCCAGCACCGCCTGCCGCCCGTCCGGAGTCTCGTCACTGGCCCGCACCGTCCGGGGATCGAGTGTGCTCGTGAGTCCCGAACGCGCTGCCGTCCGGTCCCGGATCTCCGCCGGGCCGAGCGTGGCTATGACGAGCGTGCCCGATCGAGAGACCGCCAGCTGCGCGGTGCCGCTCGGCGCATCGACGATCGGCGCGCGAAGTACGGTCTCGGCCGGTCCGCCCACCGTCAGCGATTCCACGTCGAAGGGCGCGGCCAGCAGCGCCAGGCCTCGCGCGAACACCACGTGACCGGGAGGCGCGAACCGCGCGAACGTCGCGGCCTCTATCAGCGCCTCGACACGACCGGTTCCCAGATCGAGGACAGAGATGCGTGCAAACTCCGGAGCGTCGTCCGGTGACAGGGCGGTGAACAGCACATGGCGGCTGCCGGGCAGTGCATCCGGCCACGCGTGTCGCATCTCGCCCGCGCGCAGGTCGGGCGTCGTGACCACCGTGGTTCGGCCGCCGCTCGCCGGGACACGGCTCAATCCGGCCGAGGGTCCTCCTCCGAAGACAATCGAGCCGTCGGACAGCCACGTACCGCCGAGCGCGCGCGGGGCGTCCGCCACTCGGACCACCCCACCCGACGACGTCGGCGCCTTCTTCAATGCGCCATCCGCGAAGAAGCCGATCCACTGTCCGTCCGGAGAGAAGAACGGCGCCGCGGCCCCCTCGGTTCCGTGGAGCGCCGTCAGTTCCAGTCGGTCGATGTCGCGGAGGTAGAGCCGCGGGGTCGCCGCCGGATCGCTGGCGCCGGCGAAGACGACCTGCTGGCCGTTCGGCGAGACGGCGACACGCGGCACCTCGGCGCCGGGATCGATCGACGGATACACGTTCGTGTCGATCGCGAAGCGCACGACGGGGTGTTCTCGAGTCCCTGGCTGCCGGAGCAGCCCCACCGACACCGTCGCGAGCGCGAGCCCGGCAAGGGCGGCAAACGTCCACCCCAGCCAGCCCGGCCAGACGTCGCCTTCCGGGGTGGCAGATTCTGCCCCCGATCGGTCTCCACTGTGGGCAAGACGAGGCCTGTCCCCGAATCTGCGCCTCGAGCACCGATTTGGGGACAGTCCCCGATTGCGACGGTTTGGGGACAGTCCCCAGGGCTGCGGGGCAACGGACGGACGGGGGCAACGAGGCGGTAGCCGCGGCGCGGAATCGTCTGGATGAACGACGGGCGCTGCGGATCGTCGTGCAGCGTCTGCCGCAGCAGGCTGATCGCTTCGACCAGCGACACCTCCGTGACGAACGTGTCCTTCCACACTCGGTCGAGCAGCGTCTGTTTGGGGACGACGTCGCCGGCGCGGTCGATGAGGCAGGTGAGGATGCCGACGGCCCGCGGGGGCAGCGGGATCTCGCTCCCGTCGCGGGAGAGCAGCCCGTTGTCACAATCGAAGACGAAACCGCCGAGCCCGACGAGGCCGGTGACGACGGGCTTCACCGAAGCTTCAGCGATTGCCGTCGGCGTGTTCAGGACTTTCGGCACGGCTGCGGCCATCGTAGCGCACGCATGTCCCTGTTCCTCAAGATGCCGGTCGCCACGCTGATCGCCCGGACCCAGGCCCCCGCCGAGCGCGGTCTGCAGCGGGTCCTCGGCCGCGTCGATCTCGTCCTGCTCGGGATCGGGGCGGTGATTGGCGCCGGCATCTTCGTGCTGACCGGACAGACCGCCGGCGCCAACGCCGGGCCCGCGATCGTCCTGTCGATGCTGGTCGCGGGCGGCGTCAGCGCTCTCGCGGGACTCTGCTACGCGGAGTTCGCCTCGGCCGTGCCGGTCTCCGGCTCGGCCTACACCTACGCCTACGCGACACTCGGCGAGTTCATCGCCTGGGTGATCGGATGGGATCTCGTGCTCGAGTACGCCCTCAGTGCGGCGACGGTGGCGGTGAGCTGGTCGGGCCACCTGACGAGTCTCCTGCGCGACCTCGGCCTGCCGTTTCCCGCGCGTCTCAGCGCCGCGCCGGGGACCCTCGTTCCCGTGGCCGGGGGCGACCCGGTGACGGCGATCCTGAACGTCCCGGCAATCCTGCTCGTCACCGCGGTGACGGCCTTGCTGATCATCGGCGCGCGTGAATCAGCGCGCATGAATGCCGTGATGGTGACGATCAAGGTGGCGGTCATCCTGCTGCTCGTCGTCGGCGGCATGTGGTTCGTGCGCGGCGAGCACTACACGCCGTTCATCCCGCCGAATACCGGCACGTTCGGCGAGTTCGGCTGGAGCGGCATCCTGCGGGGCGGCGCCGTGATCTTCTTCGCCTACATCGGCTTCGACGCGGTGTCGGTCGCGGCCCAGGAGGCGCGCGATCCGAAGCGCGACATGCCGGTCGGCATCCTGGGCTCGCTCGCAATCTGCACGCTGCTCTACATGGTCGTTTCGGCGGTGATGGTGGGACTCGCGCCGTACGCCAGCCTGCGCGGATCGCCGGCGCCGATGATCGTCGCGCTCGACGCGGCGATCGGCCGTGCGGGCGGCACGCACGCCTGGCTCTCGTTTCTGAAGGGGATTGTCGAGATCGGCGCGCTGGCGGGACTGACCTCTGTCGTCACGGTGACGTTGATGGCGCAGCCGCGCGTCTTCCATGCCATGGCCACCGATGGCTTGTTGCCCGCCTGGGCGCAACGGCTCCATCCCCGCTGGCGCACACCTCACATCTCGACACTCGTCACCGGACTCGGGGTGGCCATGGCCGCGGGGTTGACACCAGTCTCGGTGCTCGGCCACCTGGTGTCGATCGGCACGCTGTTCGCGTTCGCGATCGTCTCGATTGGCGTGCTGGTGCTCCGCCGGACGTCGCCCGACCTGCCGCGACCGTTCCGTGTGCCCTGGTCGCCCGTCATCCCGCTGGCGTCGGTGGCTGCCTGTCTCGTGCTCATGGCCAGCCTCCCGTGGGAGACGTGGGAACGGCTGATCACCTGGATGGCGGTCGGGCTGGCGATCTACGCCGCCTACGGGTATCGCCACAGCGTGCTGCGGAAGGCGACTCGAGAGACGGCTCAGTTGTGGGTGACGTGGCGCAGGCCTTCAGGCCGCCGGGCCCGCGTTGGCCGGGCTGAAGCCCGGCGACCTTGGCGGCCGACGAAGTGAGGTGGCGAGTTCCGGTAGCCGCACAGTGCCAGGCGCGCTGCGAGGTGCGTCCTGGCCTCGAGACGCGTCCGGCGCGCGGCCTGCGCGAACACGCCCGCCAGCATGGGTGGGGTCAGCCTGCCCGTGAACGTGTTCTGCTGGCTCGGATGGAACGCGGCCAGCACGACGAGCGGCGGCGCGTTCGGCGCCACCGGCACCTCGTATGCGGCGCCGTGCGCGAATGCCGGCCGCGGCCGCACGTCGTGGCCCCGCGTCGCGAGCACGCGCCAGCACGCGTCGAACGCCAGCCGGCCGAGCGCGACGACGACGGACACCGAGGGCAGCGCCCGCCACTCGGCCTCGAGGTATGGCTGGCAGGCCGCGATCTCCGCTGGCGTGGGCTTGTTGTCGGGCGGCGCGCAGCGCACCGCGGCGGCGATGAACGCCCCGGTGAGCGTGAGCCCGTCGTCAGCCGACACGGACCGTGGGAGGCTCGCGAAACCGGCGTCATGCATCGCCCGCATGAGGAACTGGCCCGAACTGTCCCCGGTGAACATCCGCCCGGTGCGATTCGCGCCGTGGGCGCCCGGGGCGAGACCGACGACGAGGAGTTGCGCCCGCGGGTCGCCGAAGCCCGGGAGCGGGCGGCCCCAGTAGGTGTCGTCACGATATGCGGCGCGCTTGAGCGCGCGCGACGCTGAGGCAATGCGTACGCAGCCGCGGACAAGCGGTGCAGGCGACGATCTCGCCTCCGATCCTGGCGAGCGCGATCGACCCCGTGCTGGCGCGGGTCGTCACACCGGAAGGCGGGCGGCGAGCGAGTCGGCCTGCTCGTGCGCGTGGTACGAGCTGCGGACGAGCGGTCCCGATTCGACGTGGCCGAACCCCATCTCGAGCGCCTGCTGCTTGAGCTCGGCGAATTCCGAGGGATGGTAGTAGCGCACCATCGGCAGGTGACTGTCGGTCGGCCGGAGGTACTGGCCGATGGTCAGAATCTCCACCCCGCATGCCCGCAGGTCGCGCATCACCGCGACGATCTCGTCACGCTCCTCGCCGAGGCCGACCATCAACCCGGTCTTGGTCGGCGTCCGCGGCGCATACGCGCGCGCGCGTCGCAGCAGCTCCAGCGTTCGCGAATAGCGGCCGCCCGACCGCGCCATCCGGTACAGGCGCGGCACCGTCTCGGTATTGTGATTCAACACGTCGGGTGCCGCGTCGAGCACCGTCCGGAGCGGGTCGGCCTTGCCCTGGAAATCGGGGATGAGCACCTCGATGCGGCATGCGGGCACGAACGATCGGGTGCGCCGGATCGTCTCGGCGAAGATCGACGCGCCGCCATCGGCGAGGTCGTCGCGATCGACCGACGTGATCACGACGTAGTGCAGGTCCAGCGTGCGGACAGCATCGGCGACACGAGCCGGTTCGTCGAGATCGAGCGTGGCCGGCCGGCCGTGCGAGACCGCGCAGTAGCCGCAGGCCCGCGTGCAGACGTCGCCGAGAATCATGAACGTCGCGGTGCCGTGGTGCCAGCACTCGCCGATGTTCGGGCAGCGGGCTTCCTCGCAGACCGTGTTCAGGCCCAGTCCGCGCATCAGCTGCTTGAGCCGCAGGTAGTTCTGCGAGCCGGGCGCCCGCACTTTCAGCCAGTCGGGCTTGGGCGTGCGCGTGACGGGAGGTGCGGTGGTGTCGGGGACCAGCGGGATGATCGTGGGCATCGCAGCGACGAGAGCCACGGGCAGATCGGACGGGATCCGACCAGCCACGGACAGATCGGACGGATCCGACCAGCCACGGACAGATCGGAGGGATCCGACCAGAGCCGTTATCGTAGCACGCGCTCCGGAGGCCCGGGCGCGAGCGCGCGCTCGATCGCCTGGACCAGGACTTCGGGCTTCCACGGCTTCTGGATGAAGCCCTGCGCCGACGTGCCGGCCAGGCGTACCGCGACGTCCTGCTCGGTGAACCCGCTGCTCAGCACGACGCGGACGTCGGGCGCCGATCGCGCGCAGCTGCCGCAGCGTCTCGGCCCCGCTCTGCCGCGGCATCGTCAGGTCGAGCAGGACGCAATCGATCACGTCGCGCGTGCGCGCGGAACAGGCTCGATCGCTTCCTTGCCGTCGCTGCCACGAGCACCGAGAAGCCGGCGCGCTCGAGCGCGCTGCGCCCCACCGTCCGCACCGCTGCCTCATCGTCCACCAGCAGAATCGTGCCGCTTGACCCCGGTCGCCGGCACGACCGCCGGCAGCGCTCGCGGGCTTCGGCGCCGGCGCGTCGAGCGCGGGGAAGAGGACCTCGAACGTCGTGCCGGCGCCGGGTGTGCTCGAGACCGAGATCGATGCCGCGATGGCCGCGGACGATGCCCTGCACGGCTGCCAGCCCGAGGCCGCGGCCGGTGAACTTCGTCGTGAAGAACGGGTCGAAGATGCGCGCGAGCGTGGCGGCGTCCATGCCGACAGCCCGTGTCCTGGATCAGCAGCCGCACGTACGGCCCCGGGGCTGAGCGCCGTGTCGCGCGCGCGTCGGCTCGTCGTCCGACCTCGGTGACGTCCACGCGTGACCACGATCAGCCCCGTCGCGGTCGGCGAGCGCGTCCGACGCGTTGGTGAGCAGGTTCATCACCACCTGGCGGATCTGCGCGGCGTCGGCCTCGATCGCCGGCAGGTCGGGGGCGAGGTCGAAAGTCGATCTCGACGTGCTTGGCGATCGCCGTCTCGAGGAGCTTGGCCATCTCGGTCACGAGCCCGGCCACGTCGACGCGCTCGAGGACGAAGCGTCCGCGGCCGGAGTAGGCGAGCAGCTGGCTGGTGAGCTCGGCGGCGCGCGTGGCGGCGCGCTCGATCTGCTGCCACCTGGAGGCGCACCGGCGAGTCGGGGGGCAGGTCGCTCTGCGCCAGTCCGGCCTGGCCGAGGATGCCGACCAGCAGGTTGTTGAAATCGTGGGCGATGCCGCCCGCGAGCAGGCCAAGGCTCTCGAGCCGCTGCGCGTCCTGCATGCGGCGGTCGAGCGCCCGCCGCTCCTCCTCGGCGCGCATGCGCTCGGTCATCTCGTGCTGGAGCGTCTCGAGTCCGTTCATTCACGAGCGCCGGTGAGCCCGTGCTCGCGCGCACGCAACTGGCGGACGCGCACGCGGTAACGTCACGACGGTAAGTCCGGCGAGCAGCAGCACGCCCGCCACGTAGAACCACAGCGTCTGATAGAACCGCGGCGCGAGGCTCAGCGTGTAGCGTGTGTCGTGCGACGCCCAGCGCCCCTCGCCATCGTCGCTCTGGATCCGGAAGACGTAGTCGCCGGGCGGCAGGTTCGTATAGCTCGCGAGGCGGCTCGTCCCCGCTTCGATCCACTCGGGATCGAAGCCCTCGAGCATGATAGCGGAAGCGGATGGGCGCGACGCGAAAGGTCGGCGCCGACCACGTGAAGCGCACCGCGCCGCCCTCCCAGCGCGCGTGGTAGGAGCGGCCGGCCGGCGCGTCGGCGCCGTCGACCGTGACCTTCTCGACGATGACGCGGGGTGCGGGCGGCAGCGGCTTGACGTCTCTCGGGGTCGATGACGAGCGCGCCCCTGCTGGGTGGCGAACCAGAGGCGGCCGTCGCGCATCAGCCAGCTCAGCGGCTGCTGCCCGCCCTGCCCTCGACGAGACGTCCGCCTTCGGTGGCGTTGTAGATCCGGCCGGCAACGCTTGCTTGACGGCCGTCGCACACCGCATGGAGCGTCGTCAGCGGGATGCTGGAAGATGCCGCGCGCCGAGCTCATCCAGAGGTTGGGTGACTTCTGACCGTCGATCGATCAGGTCGAAGATGACGTTGTCGAACAGGCCCTCGCGCGTCGTCACGTGGCACACGTCGCCGTCCGCGCAGGCGGTTGAGCCCCCCGCCGTAGGTGCCAACCCAGAGCGCGCCGTTGCGATCCTCGTGGAACGACGTGACGAAATCGCTCGACAGCCCCTGAGCGACGCGGATGTGCCGCATGCCCTGCTCGTCGAGGACCGTGATGCCGCCGCCGTTGGTCCCGATCCACAGCGCGCCGCTCGTCGTCGAGATGCAGCACCTGGATCGCGTTGCTCGACAGCCCGTCCTCCGTGCGCATGCGTCCGGAGCGGCTCTCCCGCGACGTAGCGCGCCAGCCCGCCGCTCGGTGCCAATCCAGAGCTCGCCCGATTTTCCTCGCTCCAGCACGCGGACGACGGGCGACGGCAGCATCGAGACGCGGGACGGCTGTCGAAAAAGTGCCATTGCGGAGGACCGACACGCCGCCGCCATCGGTTCCCACCCAGAGTTCGGTCGCCGCTGCCGACGAGCGACGTGATCAGGTTGCTGCCGAGGTGATCCTGCTGGGCCGTGTAGCGCACGAACTTGTCGTTCACGAACTGGAAGAGTCCGCCACCTGACGTGCCGACCCAGGTCCGGCCCTCGTGGTCCTGATAGACCGTCGAGACGGCGAGCCGTGACAGCCCTTCGCGCCGTCCATAGAGCACGAGCGGCGCGATCCTGCAGGCGGTTGAGCCCGCCGGCGCTCGTGCCAATCCACAGGTTGCCTTCGCGATCCTCGAACAGCGACAGCACGTCGGCATCGGAGAGTGGCTCGCCTTCGAGCGATCCCGCCAGTCGGCCGTTGACGAACCGCACCAGCCCTTCGCGGGTGCCGGCCCACACCGTGTCCGCGCGATCGACGTGCAGCGCCCGGACCGCCTGTTCGGGCAGCGGGGTGCTGATGGCATCGCCGCGCAAGACCGCGAGCCCCTGCGGCGTGCCAACCCAGAGTCCGCCGGATCGGTCTTCCGCCAGCGCCGTCACGTGGGATGACGGCAGGCCGTCCGCGGTCGTGTACGGGGTCACGCCAGCCGGATCGACGCGGAGCAGACCATGCTGCTGCGTGCCTGCCCAGAGCGCTCCCGACGAGCTCTGGAGCAGGGACACGACCAGCGCCTCGCCGAACGTCGCGCCCGCGGGCCGCGTGAACGCGTGGCCGTCATACCGAACGAGCCCGCCGCTCGTCGCGACCCACAGGCGCTGTTCCCGATCCTCGCAGAGCGCCAGGATCGCGTCACCCGGGAGGCCGTCCTGCATGGTGAAGGTCTGCACGTCTCCG
Source organism: Vicinamibacterales bacterium (assembly GCA_963834365.1). Lineage (GTDB taxonomy): Bacteria > Acidobacteriota > Vicinamibacteria > Vicinamibacterales > Vicinamibacteraceae > CAWJAP01. The sequence continues at coordinate 131,691 of CAWIBS010000036.1, forward strand.
TCACGCAGGCGTGACAGCCCGCCGCCGACCGTGCCAATCCAGAGACTGCCATCGGAGGTGACCAGCAGGCGCGACACGAGAATGTGCCCGAGGTCGGGGAGGGCGGTGCGGTCGAAGCTGACGAACTGCACGCCGTCGAAGCGCGCCAGGCCCTGACGCGTGCCGATCCAGAGATAACCGTCGCTCGTCTGGCCGATGCTCTCGACGCTGTTCTGCGGGAGCCCGTCGCGGGACTGCCAGACGTCGTGGTGCATCTGGCTGAGCAGCTTGGTGGGCGGTAACGACTCATTCTGGCCCGCCCGCGACGTCTGGGCGGCGGCGGGAGCGGTCCACAGGACCACGCTCACAACCACCCACGCCGCCAACTCTGCACTACGCATCCACTCACAGCGTAGTCGAAAACGGTCCAGTCGGGTTCCGTGGGAGCCGACCCGTGGTGTGTCGCCGCGGCACACGGCGGGGCAGCCGCTGGATCCGGGTGACGCGAAGTCGTTGGATATGTTGGATATAATGCCTCGTAATGCAACCATCATCGAAGTCTGTGTCCGTGGACTTCGAGACCGATCCCGCCCGCTATCAGCACTGGCGTCTGGAGGTGAGCGGCCCCGTGGCCACGCTCGTCATGGACGTCCGTGAAGACGGGGGCCTGCGCGACGACTATCGCCTCAAGCTCAACTCCTATGACCTCGCGGTCGATATCGAGCTGGCTGACGCCATCGCCCGGATTCGCTTCGAGCATCCCGCGGTCCGGGTCGTCGTCCTGCGAAGCGGGAAGGAGCGGATCTTCTGCGCCGGCGCCAACATCTTCATGCTGGCCGGCGCTTCCCACGCCCATAAGGTGAACTTCTGCAAGTTCACCAACGAGACGCGGCTGGCGATGGAGGACGCAAGCGCGCATTCGGGCGTGAAGTTCCTCTGTGCGATCAATGGCGTCTGCGCCGGCGGCGGGTACGAGCTTGCGCTCGCCTGTGACGAGATCCTGCTGGTGGACGATGGAAATGCGGCGGTGAGCCTGCCGGAGACACCGCTGCTGGGTGTCCTGCCCGGCACGGGCGGGTTGACCCGCCTCGTGGACAAGCGCCGCGTGCGCCGCGACCTCGCCGACCTGTTCTGCACCCTGGTCGAGGGGGTGAAAGGACGCCGGGCGGTCGAGTGGCGCCTCGTGGACGCTGTCGCGCCGCCGAGCCGGTTCTCCCAGGCCATCGACACGCGGGTGCAGGCCCTGGCGGCGCGTTCGGAACGTCCGGCCGGCGGCAGGCCGTGCCCGCTGGATCGGCTCGATCCGGTGGTGACCGACGCCGCGTTGGAGTACCGGCACGTGTCGGTGGTCCTGGACCGCGTGAAACGCACGGCCCGGATCACGGTCCGCGCGCCCGACGCGCCTCAGCCCGCGACGGCCGACGCGATCGAGGAGGCAGGCGCCGGCTATTGGCCGCTGCGAGCGTTCCGCGAGCTCGACGATGCCATCCTGCGCCTCCGCGTCAACGAGCCCGAGCTGGGTACGCTGCTGATCAGGACGGCCGGAGACGCGGCGACGGTCCGCGGCGTGGACGGCGTGCTCGTGTCGCACCGCGACCACTGGCTGGTGCGCGAAATCATCGGGCAGATGCGCCGCACGCTGAAGCGGCTCGACCTGACGGCACGCAGCCTGATCGCCATCGTCGAGCCCGGCTCCGCGTTCGCGGGATCGCTGTTCGAACTGGCCCTGGCCGCCGATCGCATCTACATGCTCGACGATCCCGATCGCGCCAACGCGATCGCGCTGTCACCCATGAACGGCGGGCTGCTGCCGATGTCGAACGGACTGTCACGGCTCGAGACGAGGCTGCTGGGCCAGCCCGGCGAGGTGGCGTCGCTGCTGGCCGAGACGGAGCCGTTCGATGCGATGGCCGCGCTCGACGCGGGACTCGTCACCGCCGCGCCCGACGAGCTCGACTGGGACGACGAAGTGCGGCTGGCGGTCGAAGCCCGGACGGCCTTGTCGCCCGATGCGCTCACCGGGATGGAAGCCAACCTCCGGTTCGCCGGCCCGGAGACCCTGGAGACCAAGATTTTCGGCCGACTGTCTGCGTGGCAGAACTGGATTTTCCAGCGGCCCAATGCGGTGGGCGAACGCGGGGCGCTGAAGGCCTTCGGGGCGGCGCGCGGCCGTCCGGAGTTCGACTGGAACCGCACGTAACGACCAACTACCAACTACCAACTACCAACTACCAACTTCAACGACCATCCTCTTCGTAGGCTACTGCAGGTGCCTGGCCTCGCGGGTTCTTCGTGTATGTAGCTCGGATAAGACCACGCGACTACCCGGTGTCGGGAAAAATTGCGGCTCACCAAACAGCGCCGCCGGTCGTGTTACGCTGCGTGGCAGTCCCCTCGCTTTCGTGCAGGCAGCGGGAACGTCGATGTCTGAGGCCTCCGGCGCGGCGCCTGATGTCATTCGGTTCAGCGTGTTCGAGCTGAACCTGCGCTCAGGGGAGCTGCGCAAGGCGGGCACGCGCATCAACCTGCAGGAACAGCCACTTCAGGCGCTCGCATTGCTGGTCGAGCGCCCCGGTGAGCTCGTCAGCCGCGAGGAATTGCGGCTGCGGCTCTGGCCGAAGGACACCTTCGTCGATTTCGAGCACGGACTGAACGCCGTGATCAAACGGTTGCGCGAAACGCTCGGCGACTCGGCGGACACGCCGCGGTTCGTCGAGACGGTCCCGCGCCGCGGCTACCGGTTCATTGCGCCAGTGGACAACGGGCGACAGGATGGTTCGGCCGCCCCTCCGCGTCCGAGTTGGTGGCACCCGGGAACTTGATGTGGCCGGCGGTCGTGATGGCACTGGCGATTGGCGCGGCCGTCTCGCTGTATGTGTTTCGGCTCAGGCCGTTGTCACGTGCTCCGATGCGAACCTCGCCACTGACCAGTTTTCCTGGCCAGGAACGCTACCCAAGTTTTTCACCCGATGGCAACCAGATCGCATTTGCCTGGGACGGTGGAAACGGAGACAACCAGGATATCTATATCAAGGTCGTCGGTGCGGGAGTCCCTCTCCGCTTGACGACCCATCCTGCTGCCGACCAGAAGCCGGTCTGGTCGTCGGACGGACGCCACATTGCGTTTGTCCGCTCTTCCGAGGAGGGAGGCGGACATCTTCGTGATTCCCGCGCTCGGTGGTCCCGAGCGCAAAATCGGGTCGTTCATCCCGGAGCACGAGTGGGCGGCGGGACCGAGTTGGTCTCCAGACGGAAGAACTGCTGGCGCTTTCTGAAAGCCAGGCGCAGGCCCCCCTCAGCATTTTCCTGGTGTCCATGGAGAGTCTGGAAAAGCGGAAGCTCACGTCTCCGCCGGTGGGATCTGTTGGTGACTGTGCTCCCGCCATCTCTCCCGACGGTCGCACGGTGGCCTTCAACCGGGTCAGCGCCGCGGGTGGTATCTTCCTCGTCCCGGTTGCCGGCGGGGAGCCTACGCGTTTGACTCGCGAGCAGGTTCCGTTTTGTGAACGCCTCGCCTGGACTGCCGACGGGCGCGAGCTGGTGTTTTCGTCCAGCGGCGGCGGCGCTCCCGAATCGAGTAGCAGTCTCTGGAGAGTCTCGGCTTCGGGCGGCGACACCAGAGCGGGTGTCCGTCGGCGGCGACAACGCGGCGAATCCAGCTATTTCAAGCCGGGGAAACCGGCTCGCGTATGAGCAACGATCGCAGAACATCAATATCTGGCAGATCGAGGTACCGACGGCGACACAGCCAAGCCGCTCCGCGACGAAGTTGATTGCCTCCACGCGAGTCGAGGCTGGCCCCCAATTCTCACCCGATGGCACGAGAATCGCGTTTGGTTCCGACCGTACAGGGAGCTCTGAGATCTGGGTGTGCGACAGTGCGGGTTCCAACCTGGTTCAGTTGACTTCGTTTGGCGGCCCCAGGTTGGAACTCCGCGGTGGTCGCCGGATGGCCGCCGCATCGCGTTCGATGGCGCATTGGGGTATCCACGTCATCGACGTCGATGGAGGCCCATCGCGGCGCGTCGCCAGCGACACACCCGATGGTGTGGTCCCGAGCTGGTCGAGAGATGGACAATGGATCTACTTCGCGTCCAATCGCACCGGACGTTTGGAGGTCTGGAAAGTGCCTGCCGCAGGCGGACAGGCGGTCCAGATAACGAAGCGGGGCGGATTTGCCGCGTTCGAGTCGCAGGATGGCAAATCCCTGTACTACGCAAAAGGCATAAGACTCGACGGCCTGTGGCGCGTTGCGGTGAACGGCGGCGAAGAAGCACCTGTGCTGGATTTTCCGAAAGCTAGCTTTTGGGGCTACTGGGCTCTGGTGGAGACCGGCATTTACTTCGTGAACACCGAGGCCAGGCCTCAGCCCGCTCTGCAATTTCTGAGCTTCGCTGAGCGCCGGGTCGTCCAAGTTGCCACGCTGGACAGAAAGCCGGTCCCGTTTGTGTCTGGGATTGCAGTGTCTCCCGATGGAAGGTCGGATTCTGTATACCCAGGAGGATCACCGCAGCAGCGACATCATGCTCGTGGAGAACTTTCGCTGAACTCGGCGGCTTCTCGACAAAGACAGCCGCGCCAGACGTCACGATTCAGATCGTGTAGTCGACGTGGTTGAGTGGCGGGCGACCTCCTGGTTCGTAGCTCGTAACTCGTAGCTGGTAGTTCGTAACTGGTAGCTGTCCGAGGGGGCCGCCATGATTTCTGCGGAACGGATCCCCAACAACGTCGATCTCTCGGGCAACCGCCGGCTGCAGCGGGCGCTCGAGCACTGGCATCCGAAATACCTGGAATGGTGGCAGGAAATGGGTCCCGCCGATTTCCAGGAGCATCACCATGTGTACCTGCGGACCGCTGTCAGCGTCGATCCGCACGGCTGGGTGCACTACGACTACGTCAAGTTGCCCGAATACCGCTGGGGCATCTTCCTGGCCGAGCCAGTGAGCGATCGCCGCATCGGCTTCGGGGACTTCTACGGGAACGCGGTGTGGCAGGAGGTGCCGGGCGAGTTCCGCAACCCGCTGCGCCGGCTCGTCGTCACCCAGGGCGACACGGAGCCGGCCAGCGTCGAGCAGCAGCGGCTCCTCGGCCGGAGCTGTCCGAGCCTGTACGACCTGCGCAACCTGTTCCAGGTGAACGTCGAGGAGGGACGACACCTGTGGGCGATGGTCTACCTGCTGCATTCCTACTTCGGCCGTGACGGCCGCGACGAAGCCGAGGAGCTGCTCGAACGGCACAGTGGCAGCGAAGACAAGCCGCGCATCCTCGAGGCGTTCAACGTCCCGATCGAGAACTGGCTCGACTACTTCATGTTCACGATGTTCACGGATCGTGACGGCAAGTCGCAGCTGCTCTCGTTGTCGGAGAGCGCGCTCGACCCGCTCTCGCGGACGACCCGCTTCATGCTCACCGAGGAAGCGCATCACATGTTCGTCGGGGAGAGCGGCATCACCCGCATCCTCGAGCGGACGTGCGAGCTGCTGCGCAGCCAGACCGGCCTCTCGGAGGACGTGCGGCAGGCAGGCGGGATCGACATTCCCACCATCCAGAAACACCTCAATTTCTGGTTCAGCCAGAGCCTCGATCTGCATGGCAGCGAAGTCTCGACCAATGCCGCGTCGTACTTCGCGAACGGCTTGAAGGGACGGGCCTACGAGGCCAGCTTCCAGGATCACAAGGCGCTGCACGGCACCTATCAGGTGGACATGCTGGTCGAGGGCGGCTTCGTCACGCGCGACGTGCCGATGCGCACGGCGATGAACGAGATCCTGCGTGACTGGTACGCGAACGACTGCCTCAAGGCCGTCGAGCGCTGGAACAAGGTGCTCGCGCGCCACGGGCTCTCCGACCGGCTGATGGTGCCCGATCGCAAGTTCAATCGCCACATCGGGATCTACGCCGCATTTCATTTCGATCCGAGCGGCGTGCCGCTCAGCGCGGAGGAATGGGAGCGGCGCCGGGAGGAATGGCTGCCGTCGCCGGCAGACAAGGCCTACCTGGGCAGCATCATGTGCTACCCGGTGTTCGAGCCCGGCAAGTTCGCGCAGTACATCGCGCCGCCAGCGAAGGGCATCAATCAGCGACCGGTCGATTTCGAATACGTCCGGCGCGAGATGTAGCGACTACCAACTACCAACTACCAATTACCAATGACGAGCTACCAGTTGCAACGACCAGGGCAGTAGCTCGTGGGCCGGGTATTTGGTAGCTGGTAGCTGGTAGCTGGTCCCTGATCCCTGGTCCCTGGTAGTTCGTCACTGGTAGCTGCAACGGTCATTCGTACCGAAGCGCGACCGTGGGATTCACTTTCGCGGCACGACGCGACGGGACGAGGCCCGCGAGCACGGCCACACACGTCAGGCCGATGATCGCGGCGCCCAGCGCGAGCGGGTCCATGGGCTTCACGCCATAGAGCTGCGTGGCGACGAAGCGGCTCAACCACCACGCGGCCGGCAGCCCGACGATGATGCCCGCGACGACGATGAGCAGGACTTCGCGCGTGACGAGCCAGCCGATGTCGCCGCTGCGCGCACCGAGCGCCATGCGGATGCCGATCTCGCGCGTCCGCCGGGCAACGGTATAGGCCATCACCCCGTAGAGGCCCACGACCGCCAGCAGCGTCGCCAGGAGCCCGAACGCGGATGACATCGTCGCGATCATGCGCTCGCTGCGAAGCGATCGCGCGATCTGGCTGTCGAGCGTGCGCGTCCCGAAGATCGGCAGGTTGGCGTCGATCCGCTGCATCTCCTGCCGGATGGTGGCGAACATCGCATCGGCATCGCGCGACGTCCGCACGTACACCGTGAACCCGCGCGGCGTGTTCTGCTCGTGATAGGGGAAGAACACCTGGCGCTGCGTCTCGTCGCGCACGTCGGTGTACTTCGCGTCGGTGACGACGCCGATGATCTCCATCGGCGTCTTCGTGCCGGGATCGCTGCCGAAGCCGATGTGGCGCCCGATCGGATTGCCCGCCGGGAAGTACTTCTTGACGAATTGCTGATTCACGATCGCGACCCGGAATTCGGGCGGGCGCGTTGCCTCGTCGCCGGGGGGCGCCGGCGGCGGCGACACGCGGGCGTCGCGATCGTCGAAGTCCCGGCCTGCCAGCAGCCGCATCCCCAGCGTCTCGAAGTAGCCGGGGCTGACGGCGTTGTTCCACTGCCCGACGTTCTCATCGCCTTTGGGCACGTAGCCCTCGACGGTCATGGAGCTGGTCCACTGGTTGCCCTCGAGAATGCGCTGCGCCGCGAATCCCGCCGACGTCACGCCCGGCAGGCCACGCAGGCGTCGCTGCACCTCGCCCGCGATCTGTTTGGTGCGATCGGGCGGATGGCCGTTCAGTGAAGGGTCGACGGCAAATGCGATCAATTGTGACGTCCTGATCCCGACGTCCACCTTGAGCAGATTGTCGAGCGTCCGCAGGAACAGCCCGGCGCCGACGAGCAGGAGCAGCGACACGGCGACCTGTGAGGCGACGAGGACCTTTCGGAGCCGTGCCTGATGACCGCCCAGCACGCTCCCGGCGCCCTCTTTGAGCGTCGGGGCGAGCGTCGGGCGCGTGGACTGCAGCGCCGGTGCGAGCCCGAAGACAATGCCAGTCAGAAGTGATGACGGCGAAGGTGAAGCCCAGGACGCGCAGGTCGGGCCAGGTCGAAACCGGCCGCGGCTGATCCGCGTCGACGAAGAAGTTCAACAGGACGGGCGCGGCTATCACCGCCAGCGCGAGACCGGCCAGCGTGCCGGCGACGGCGAGCATCACGCTCTCGACCAGCAGCTGGCCCATCAGCCGCCGGCGCGACGAGCCCAGCGCCAGCCGGATCGCCATCTCGCGCTGCCGCGCCGCCCCCCGCGCCAGCAACAGGTTGGCGACGTTGGCGCACGCGATGAGGAGCACGCCCCCGGCAATCGCGAGGAGCACGAGGAGCGGGCGTGTCAGGTTGCGGCGGAACCCGGACCGTCCGCCCGGACTGGCTTCGACCACGATCTCGCTCTCGACGAACCGTTTTTGTGTCTGCGGCGACGCCGTCGCGAACGCGCGCTCCTTCACCTCGCGCTCGAGCCGGGCGCGGTAGATCGGCTGCAAGGATGCCCGGGCCTGCTCCGCGCTCACGCCCGGCTTCAGCCGGCCGAACAGCCGGACCCAGTGAAAGCGTGGATCGTCGAGCCCGTTCCACCCCGGCGTGACCTGGGCCTTCATCATCATCGGCACGAACACCTTCGTCAGTGTCCCGAGCTCGACGCCGTCGAACCCCGCTCGCGCCACGCCGACGATGGATGTACGGATGCCCGTTGACGACGATGGATTGCCCGACGATGCCGGGGTCCGCGGCGAAGCGCGACGTCCAGAATGCGTGGCTCAGCACGGCGACCGGATGCCCGTCCGGGACGCGGTCATCGTCGGGTGTGAGCACGCGGCCCACGGCCGGGCCGACGCCGAGGACGTTGAAGTACGTCCCCGTGACGAGTTCGCCCGCCACCCGCTCGGTCCGCCCGGCGTGACCGATCTGAAAGCCGAAGCCGAACCGACCGAACATCCCGGTGAAGACCTGGTTGTGGTCCCGCAGGTCCGCGTACATGGGGTAGGACTGCTCGCTGCCGTCGCCCCAGTTGCTCCCGTACCTGGACCCGCGGCTGGTCACCTGAACGAGGGCCTGCGGATCCTCGACCGGCAGCGCGCGCAGCAGCACCTGATCCACCAGCGTGAAGACCGCCGTCGTCGCGCCCATGCCGAGAGCGATCGAGACGATGGCGATGAGCGTGAGGCCCGGCGTGCGCTGCCACAAGCGCAAGGCGAGCTTGATGTCGGCCAGCAGATTCGACATGTCAGTGTTGGACGTGACAACAGGGGCCCAGGTTTACCGTCGATCGACCGTTGCTGTATGTCTGGCTTCACACGATCCGCCTGAGGCGGACACTACGACTGTCGCGCAATCAGTGCATCCGCGGCTCTTGCTCGCTAGGCCGATGATAGCGACGCCAGGAACTGGTCGATCGTTGCGACGTCTTCGCCCGTCAGCTGCAGCGTTCCCGCCGCAATGACCCCGGCGACCTGCTCCGGGCTGCGCGCGCCGACGATGGCGCCGCTGACCGCCGGATTGCGCAGGGTCCACGCAATGGCCACCTCGCCGGCCGATCGTCCGTGCCGGCGTCCAACCTCGGCGAGCACCTCGGCCGCACGCGAGGTTGAGTGAGAGCGCCGGCTCCCTGAAGTTGGGATTGTTCCGGCGCCAGTCGTCGGCAGGGAGCGCGGCAATGCGCTCGCGCGTCATGCGTCCCGTGAGAAGCCCCGACAGCATCGGCGAGTAGACGATCGTCCCGACCCCGTGCGCGCGGCACCAGGGGAAGACGGCCCGCTCGACGTCCCGGCGCATCAGCGAGTAAGGCGGCTGCACGCTGGTGACCGGGTGCATCGCGTGCACGCGCTCGAGTTGCTCCACGTTGAAGTTCGACACGCCAATGTGGCGGACCTTCCCCTCACGCTTCAGATCCGCCAGCGTCGCCCAGGCTTCTTCATACGAACCCGGATCGTGGCCGGGCTCGCTCGCCCCCCACACAGGCCAGTGGATCTGATACAGGTCGATGCGGTCGACTCCCAGCCGCTGCAGGCTGCCTTCGACCTCGCCGCGAATCGAGGCCGCGCGCAGGTTGTGCGTGACGACGCGCGTGTCATCCCAGACGAGGCTGCATTTGGTGAAGAGCAGCGGACGTTGCGCCTGGGGCAGCTGCGCCACGGCTCGTACCGACCACGACCTCGGAATGGCCGAGGCCGTAGACGGCCGCAGTATCCACCCAGTTCACGCCGAGATCGATCGCACGACGAATCGCGCCGATCGACTGGTCATCGTCCTGCGGCCCCCAGCCGAAGCGCCAGTTGCCACCGCCAGCCGCCCAGGTGCCGAACCCGATCGGGGTGATGCGGAGATCGCTGTTGCCGAGCGTGCGCAGTTGCATGATCAGGCCTCAGGCCTCAGGGATCACAGGACCAAAGACCGAAGACCAAAGACCGAAGACCGAAAGCAACTACCAGTTACCAGCGACCAAAGACCAAAGACCAAGACTGACCGGCAGCGGCCGAATCATGGCTCGGGGCTGTCCGACGGTGGGGGGCGGCGTGACGATTCAGCGGTCGGGGACCGCCGCCGCGGCCAGCGGCCCTTCGGTTCCCCGGCGGGCCGCGAGCGCGCGCGCTCGACCAGATCACGCGCGATGATCCGCCCGCGTTCGAGGCCGTCGATGGCCAGCGAGCGCACCAGGTCGCTCGTGACTTCGCGCCCCTCGGTCAGCCACAGCGTGACGGCACGGCCGATGGCCCAGGTCCCGCCGTATGCGATCGCCACCTTCGGCAGGAGGCCGACAATGGGGATGAGTCCGACGAGCTGGCGAGCGACCTGGCGGAACAGGAACCCGCCGCCGAGGACGCCCAGCAGCTCGGCCATGAGCTTGCGCGGGTCACCGTCGCGCCCCGCGGCCAGCACGAGCCGATATCCCATGAGCAACTGGTTCTTCGTCAGGATGACGATGTCGCCCAGGTTCAGCGGGATGGTGAGAACCGGCACCACCTCGGCGAGTCCCGTGGTGAACGCATAGGTGGCGTTCGCGCGCGACGTCTCGTCAATCGTGAGGTCGAAGTACGGGCGCCGGAAGGCACTCAGTTGGTGGGCGTACGCCAGCCGCTCGTCCATCGGGAGGAGCTCGATGAGCGTCTCGGCGATGGATTCAGCGGCACGCGCGTCGAGCTGCGCGATCGTGACGTAACCGGGCACATGCGATGACCCGGGCGCCGGTTCCGACGAGAGGTGCGCGACGACGACGGGAACGTGCGTCTGCCGGAAGCGCCGGACGTTGGCGTCGGCAGCGGCATCGAGCTGAACGTGGCGCGACAGGACGATCACGGCGTTCGGGACCGGACCTTCGTGCGCGTCGCCTGGCTGCGCGACCCGCACCCACGGATGCCCTGGCGCCAGCGACTCGCGCAATGCCGCGGCTGCCTCGAGCGAGTCCGCGACGATCAGCAGATCGAACGGCGAGAGCGCCTCGCGGCGGATCGCCTGCAGATCCAGCTCGCGGACCACACGCCAGAGGTTGGCCATCTTGATCGAATGTCCGAAGGCGCCCACGGCCGGATCTTATCAGGTGGCGCGTCGACCCTTCGATTCACGGCCGCAAATCGAGAGCGGCCATCTCGCGGCCGTTGCGGACGAGCAGGCGCCCATCGGCGAGGGCCGGATGGTTCCACGTCCGGCCATCGATCGCCGGCACGCGCGCGACCTCATGGTGTGCGTCGGGTGCGGCGCGGACCAGTGCGATCTCGCCATTGTCGCTGACCACGACGAGATGGTCTCCCGCCAGCAGCAGCTGGCCATAGCCGTAGCGTCCGCCCTTCCATTTGAGCTCACCCGTCGTCGCGTCGACGCAGGCGAGAATCGCCTCGTCGAACCCGTAGACATGGCCGTCGTGGTAGACCGAGCTCGAGAACTTGTTCTTCATGCGCGCGTTCTGCCAGACCGGCTTCACCGACAAGCGATCGCCGTCCACGGAGAGCTCGAGGACGGCCGCGCCATGTCCGTACCCGGCCGACACGAACAAGCGGTTGTGCGCGACGACCAGCGGCTGCGCGGCGTTGACGTCGTAGTCGGTCACCCAGGGGAAGTCCCAGAGGTACCGTTCCGTCCTCGATGGTCAGCCCCATCGCCCGCCGTGCGCTCACGACGATGATCTGGCGCCGGCCGGCGAGCGTGGCCAGCATCGGCGCCGTGTAGGCCTGCGGGTCGTCGAGCACGCTCCAGAGCTTGGCGCCCTGCTTCGCGTCGTAGGCGACGACGCTGGCGTTGCGGCTCCCGCCCGGCAGGACGATGACCTTGCCGTCGACGACGAGCGGCGATGCCGACATCGCCCACTGCGTATTGGTCGCGTCGTTCTCCTCGAGGATGTTGTGACGCCAGGCGAGCCGTCCCGTGTCCGCATCGACGGCGCGCAGCTCGCCGAGCGCTCCCAGCGCGTAGACGCGGCCGTTGCTCCAGGTGGGCGTCGCGCGCGGACCGTCGCCGGTCGAATCGCTGAAACGCGCGGTCCATTCGTGCGTCCAGACCTCGCGCCCGGTCTCGACATCGTAGGCGGCGAGCACTTCCTTGTCGCGGCGCTGCTCGATGGTGAACGCGCGGCCGTTCGCGACGGCGAACGACGAGAAGCCGTCGCCGATCGGCTGCTTCCAGAGCACCGCCGGCGCCGAGCAATCCCAGGTCGTACGGATGGCCGACTCCCGGTAGATGCCATCACGGCGCGGCCCGCGGAACCCGGTCCACGACGACTTCACGCCGCCGGAGGCGTCCACGGCCGGCGCAGCCGTGACGGCCACCGGTGCCGTCGCGGGAACGGCGGCCGCAGGATCATCCGACGCCGTGGACGGCGGAACTGGATCGGGCGAAGAAGCCGGGACCGTCGGAGCTGGAGGGACGGGTGTTTCGGGCCGGGCCGCCGGTGCGGGTGGCGGGGACGCCGCTCGCTGCGCGGCGCGCTGCGCCTCGAGTCGTGCGTAATGCGACTCGGCCGAGTCGAAGCTGACGGTCGGCCAGATACCGCCGCCGTCCATCTCGAAGTGCATGCCGAAGCCGTAAACCAGCACGGCGCCCGCGCCGATGACGACGAGCACACCGACCGCGATGATCTTGAGCAGGCGTCGGACTAATCTCATGCGGGCTCGGTTGCGAACGCACCCAGCGCAGCCGTAACCCCCTGGTGCGAACGTCGTAGAATCCTACGTCGAAACCCGCCGTGGCGTTCCGTCCAAGGGCGGCAAGGCGTCGAAGACCGTTGCCCTCAAAGTGACGAGTGACGACGAAATGACGAATGACGAATGAGGCCTGACGTCTGATGGACGCCGTTGTCAATCGTCACTTGTCACTTGTCACTGACTCGGTAGACCGTCGTCAGCTCGTCATCGCGCACCGGCGTGTCGCCGGCGAACGCCTCGCGGATGAACGTGTTGGTGGTGGCCGGCGTGGGATCGCGCCGAGGCACACCGTCGGCGCCCACGGCGACGCGGCCGCCGTTGAAGAGCTCCGTGTGCTTGTGCCACACGACATAGCGATAGCCGAGCGCAAGGAGGCGGGCGCGCGTCGCTCGCTGGTCCGTCACGTTGGCGTTCCACAGGCTGTCGAGGCCGTCGACCGGAAAACGGACGTAGAAGCGCGAGAGATACGCCCAGGCGATCGGCTTGCGGTGTACGGTCTGGAAGTACATATAGGCGGAGCCGGGGGCATTGTGACCTTGCCAACCGTGAGGGAGATCGAGCACTGCGAAGTCTTCGTTCTGAGCGGCGAGCTCGGTGTAGAACCGCGGGACCGGGGGCAGCGCCAACTGCGCCCACCCCCGCGGCCAGCACTCGGCGAACGCGAGCACCATCACGACGGCGGCGAGCCATCGGGCCGCGCGCTCGGGCCGCGCTCTCAGCGCGGCAGCGCCGAGGGCCGCGGCCAGCACGAACCCGACTGCGCCGGCCATCATGAAGCGGCCGGGCACGCGCATCACATTGAAGCCGGGCACGTACATCAGCAGGCGGTAAGGGAGCCGTATCGCAGGCCACGTGTAGCCGAAGGCCCGGAGCGAGGGCCCCAGCGACAGCACCGCGAAGATCAGCCCGAAGGCCAGCCACGCCGCGGCGCCCCGGACCTTCAGCACCAGGGCCGCGACGATCAGCGCGAGCGCACACACCGGAACGTTCACTGCCGTCTCCAGCCCACTGCCGTACCACGTCGCCATCGGTGACAGCATCGGCAAGGAGGCCGCACGGACGAAGTCCCTCCCGGGCTCATCGACGGGATACAACCGGCTGGCGATGGCCTGATGCGGGGCAGGTGCGAGCAGTTGCACGAGATCCGGCTGATAGTGCGACGACGCATCGCCGAGTTTGACGAGCATCCACGGATGCCGCATCGTGTGAACGATGGCGCCCAGCATCGGGCCGCAGATTGCGAGGCTCAGAGCGATGACCAGCGTGACGCGCCCGGCCTGCGCGCGGATCGGCCCGCTTCCCGCGCGATAGAGCGCCGCGACCGACACCAGCCCGAGGGCGATGACGGCGAACACGAACTGGTTGCCGTTCTGGAGCAGCGTGGCGAGCAGCGCGAACGCCGGAGCGAGCGCCCAGACCGCCCGGCGTCTCAGGTCCAGCGCGACCAGGCCGGCGAGGATCGTCAGCGGCAGCAGGCCGATGAACAGCTTCTCGAGGTGGCCGTAGACGGCGATCAGATGGATCGGCCACGCCATGAACAACAGACCCGCCCAGAAGGCGAGGCCCCGGTCGAGCCTGACGTGTCGCGCGAGGAGATACAGCATCCATCCGCTGAGCGCGCAGCCCGAGAGCACGACGCCGTTGAACGCGGCGGCCGCGCCCCAGGGCCAGAACGGCCACGCCAGGAAGGCGTTGACCGGACCCACGCCGTCGACGAGCACGCTTATCCCATACGGAAAGTGCAGAAGGGTCGTCCAGGGCCAACTGGCGCCGCCAAGCGCGGCTTCGCGTGCCTGCCAGAGCACCCAGATGGCGTGACGGGAGTCGAAGTGCACTTCGCCGATGACATAAGTCGAGAAGTCGCGCGCGAGCGGCCATGTCAGCAGCACCGCTCCGAGCAGGAAGCCGCCCAGCACCATGAGATGCTCGGCGACGTGCCGGGCCGGAGCGCGCAGCCGATCGGACGGTGGCGGAGGAGGGCCAGGCGTCGAACGAACGGCGATATCGGTCATGCGGCCCGATCGTAGTGCAACGGAGGCGCGAGACTGGAGCCCGAGACCCTCGGGCGCTGGCCATCAGATATGCTGACCGCAGCGTCGAGCCCTTCTCGAGTCCTGAGCGTTCCCATGCACCAGCCCGCCTATCCCGCTGCGCGAGCGGCTGCCGTCAAGGTGCACGCGCATTTCGAGCAGCTGTTCCCGTCGCGCGGGGCAGACGCGGGCGTGCCCGACGTCGGCACGATCGAAGAACTGATCGGCGCCGCCTTCTGGGCCAGTCTCCGGCGGGAGGAGGGCTTCGTGCCCCGGATCTCGCTGACCTACGTCACACCGGAACGCGCCGAACATCCGCTGCGCTTTGCCAAGCCGATCCCGCTCGCTGCGGCGCCGCTGGCGCGCCTGGCTCCGGCGGTCGAGCGGCCCGGGATCCATCTCGCGGTGGCGGGCGCCGGCGACCAACTGTTCGTGTGGGGGACGACGTGGGCGGTTCCGTCCCACGCCGTCGTCATCGAGGTGGTGGCGCCGGGGTTGCTCGTCGTCAAGCACCGGCACGTCGACGAGTCCGCGAAGTTCGTGAACATGGTCGTGATCGAGGGCGACCTCGTCAAGGTGCTCGACCAGCGCGTGCCGCGCCAGCCCGATTGCCCGAAGCTCGTGACCTCGCTGTTCGGGTTCGAGTCGCCGGCCGCGTGGATCGATTCGGCCGACGTGCTCGTGCAGTTCGCCGTGTCGATGCGCGCGCACGCCCGGGGCGGCACGCTGCTGGTCGTGCCGGCCGGATCGGATCGCTGGCGCGAGTCGATCGTGCAGCCGATCGCCTATGCCGTCGATCCCACCTTCGGCGACCTGGCCTCGCTCGTGCGCGACGCTGGCGAGGCCCGCAGGGGCGAGGTGCACGACGAGCGGCGCCTGGCACGGGCGGTTGACGCGCTGGCGGGTTTGACGGCGGTGGACGGCGCCACGATCCTCACCGACCGCTACGATCTGATCGCCTTTGGCGCGAAGATCTCGCGTCGCAAGGGACGCCAGCCGATCGAGCGGCTGCTGGTCACCGAGCCGGTCGAGGGGGTGGCGCCCGAGATGGCCAACCCGGCACAACTGGGCGGGACGCGACACTTTTCAGCGGCGCAGTTCGTGCAGGACCAGGGTGACGCGGTCGCGCTGGTCGCGTCGCAGGACGGGCGCTTCACCGCGTTCAGTTGGTCGGCCCTCAAACAGATGGTGCAGGCGTATCGCCTGGAGTCGCTGTTGATGTGACGTTCGTGCGTGCCGGCGCGTCAGCGAGGCACGTGCCGGACGAGGACGAGCACGGCGACTCCGGCCGCCATGACGAACGGGCCCTCGACCATCGTCCACCACCACGGCATGCCGCTCGTCGCGCCGATGCCGAGCAAGACGGCGCCGAACGCCACATTGCTGACGCCGATCAGGACGATCAGGGGCCGGTACCGCACCACGTCGGTTGATGCCTGGAGCAGCACCACTCCATGCAGCGCATAGAGGATCGACGTCGAGCGGGCGAGGTAGAAGGTCAACGGGACGTCGGGCAGCGGCGCGAGCCCGAGCCATGCGTTGGTCGAGACGATCACCTCGCGCGGCAGGAACACGGCACACGTCGCCAGGCAGAGCAGAGTTCCGCCGAATCGCAGGAGCGAGATGAGGACGGTGTGGGCCATGGTCGGCGCGAGGCCCCGGCAGTATAGCCGGGGGCCGGCGCGGGCCGTGGTACGATCCCGCTCCGTGACTGCGCGCGCGTGGACCGGGATCCTGCTGCTGATGTGCGCGGCTCCTGGACTCGCCCAGGAGCGCCCTCCGAACATCATCCACATCGTCGCCGACGATGTGGGGTACGACGACATCGGCCCGTTCGGGTCGACCGACATTCCCACGCCGCATCTCGATCGCCTGGCGAAGGAGGGCCGTCGCCTGACGTCCTTCTACGCGCCGCACTCCACCTGCACACCGACGCGGGCGGCGCTGCTGACGGGCGCGTATGCGCCGCGCGTCGGGCTGCCGAGCGTGCTCTTCCCCGATTCGCGCATCGGGCTCAATGCCGAGGAAGTGACGATCGCCGAGCTCCTCAAGGGGCGGGGGTACGCGACGGCCGTCATCGGCAAGTGGCATCTGGGGCATCTGCCGGCGTTCCTGCCGACGCGCCACGGATTCGACCGGTTCTTCGGCATTCCGTATCCGAACGACCACGTGCCCGAGCGACTGGCTCAGACCGGCGACCGCGTCTCGCGCGGCTTTCCGCCGATGCCGCTGATTCGCGACGACACTGTCGTCGAACAGCCGGCGCAGCTCGCCTCGCTGCCCACGCGCTTCACCGAGGCCGCGGTCGGTTTCATCGAGGAGCATCGCGACCGGCCGTTCTTTCTGCACTTCTCGAACATCGAGACGCACACGCCGTGGCTCGTCCCGCAGCCGTTTCAGTACAAGTCGAAGGCGGGCCTCTTCGGAGACGCGGTCGTGACGCTCGACTGGAGCGTCGGTCAGATTCTCGCGGCGGTGGAGAAGGCGGGGCTCGACCAGCGCACGTTGATCGTGTTCACGTCGGACAACGGTCCACTGGTCGAACGCTACCCGGAGCTCGAAGGCATCTACGGCCATGCGGCGACGGTGGATACGTCGCGACGGCATCGCTTGCGCGGCGGCAAGTATCAGTCGCGCTACGACGGCGGGACACGCGTCGCGTGCCTCGTGCGCTGGCCGGGCCGTGTGCCGCCGGGGACGTCGAGCGACGCGCTGGTCGCGGGCTTCGATCTCTACACGACGTTCGCCGCGCTGGCCGGCGCCGCGATTCCGACGGATCGCATCGTGGACGGCATGGACGTCTGGCCGGTTCTCGCGGGAACTCCGTCGGCGCGGCCGCCGCGGGACTCGCTCTACTACTTCCAGAACGACCAGTTGGTAGCGGTCCGTGAGGGCAAGTGGAAGTTGGTCCTGCCATGGCCCAAGTCTCCCGGCGATCCTGAGCTCTACGATCTCGAGGCCGATCCAGGCGAGGCCCGCAACGTGGCCTCCGCGTTTCGCGACGTGGTCCAGCGCCTCGAGGTCGTCGCCGAGCGCGCGCGAGACAATCTCGGCGACGCCCTGACCAACCGAACCGGCCGGAACCGTCGGCCGCCGGGGAGGGCGGACT
This sequence comes from Vicinamibacterales bacterium, assembly GCA_963834365.1. Taxonomy (GTDB): domain Bacteria; phylum Acidobacteriota; class Vicinamibacteria; order Vicinamibacterales; family Vicinamibacteraceae; genus CAWJAP01. Next base: position 149,539 of record CAWIBS010000036.1, read on the forward strand.
GAAGGCGCGAGGCTAGTCTGGCGCCGCGCTCCCTCAGGGCGCGGCGCGGGCCGCCTTGAAGTCGCGGCGCTGTTCGGGCGACCCTGAGCGTGTCGCCCGGCGCCGCGACGGCGGCGGTTCAAGACCAAAGACCAAAGACCGAAGACGGACCACGGACCAGCGACGGCGACAGGCGACCAGACCAACGACGAAGGACCAACGCCAGAATCCATGCCGCAAGCCCTGTAGTCCGCAGTCTCCGAGCCCGTAGTCCGTAGCCCAGTCCGAAGACTGAAGACCGAAGACCAACCAAGATGCGCAAGAACATTTCGTCCGGCGCTCCGTGGGAGGCTGTCGTCGGCTACTCGCGAGCGGTGCGCGCGGGGAGCCATGTCCACGTGTCGGGCACGGTGGGCGTGGACGCCAGCGGACAGGTGGTCGGGCCCGGCGATCCATACCTGCAGGCGAAGCGTGCGCTGGAGATCATCGGCGATGCGCTCGCCCAGGCGGGTGCGTCGTTCACGCACGTCGTCCGGACGCGGGTCTATGTCACCGACATGAGCCGGTGGCAGGACGTGGGCCGCGCTCATGGCGAGGTCTTCGGCGCCATTCGCCCGGCAACCTCGATGATCGAGGTGAGCGGGCTGATCGCGCCCGAGTTCCTGGTCGAGATCGAGGCCGAGGCGCTGATTCCGCCGGACCCGCCACTCTGAGCCCGGGCGCTCTCCCCGCGTCAGTCGCGGGGCGGCATGGCCGCGAAGGTCTTCTCGATGTTCTCCAGGACGGCGAGCGTCGATTTGACGCCCAGTTCGATGTACTTCTCGCCCATCTCGGGCGTGGCATCGCGCGCATCGCCCCAGGTTCCCGACTTGGTCGCCCAGTAGACCGAGCCCGGCGACGTGAAGAAGAACGCCGTGTGCACCGGATGGGTGTTCACGGTGTAGTCGGGGAACGGCGGGAACTCGGCGTTCGCCTTGTCCATGTCCACCAGGTCAGGATTGATCGCGAGGACCGCGGCCGTTTCGGCCGCGTTGGCGTGCATCCCCTTCTTCAAGCTCACGTAGTCGGCGGCTTCCTCGGCCGACATGCCGTCCCAGTAGTTGATGGGGAAGGCCTTCACGTCGCGCGGCAGCTTGTCGGCGGCGTTGGCGCAGGCATAGGCGATGGCGTAGGTGTTGTCGTAGTGGCCGTTCAGGAAGACGATGCGCTTGAATCCGACGTGTGGCGAAGCACACCGCGAGGTCCTCGACGAGGGCCATGAAGGTCGGGATGCGGATGTGGGCCAGGCCGGTGAAGCCGACGTGGGGATAGGAGAGCGCATAGGCGAGCGGCGGTGCCACGACGGCGCCGAGCTTCGGAGCGGCGCGTCTCGCCACTTCCTGCGGAATGAGCACGTCGGTGGCGAGCGGCGCGTGCGGACCGTGCTGCTCGGTGGCACCGACCGGAATGATCACGGTGTGCTTCGTCTTCAGGAACGCTTCGACCTCGAGGGTGGTCATCTCTCCCAGAAATACCGTTGGCGGCTTCATGGATCGGGATCCTCCGGCGAAGTGAGAAAAGGTCTCCTTCCTCGTTGCCAGCGGACCGATTGTCCGCGATCGCCGCCTGCGGTTGCACGCACTTTCGGTCCGCGACGGGACGGTCTGGTTGGAGCCCGGGTTCCAGCGAATGGAGGCAGAGCCCCAGGAACTGCGCTCCGGAGCCGAGGCGATGGCCGGGCCTGCGGCAATTTGCTGGCGATGCCCGGCACGCGCCCGTGGCACCAGTGTTGCTCGGCCGTACCCGTCCACGCGCAGATCGAGTGAGCGGACGTGTCCACCAACGACGCGTGGCCAGGAGGCGCCTCATGGGACAGAAGATGACCCGCGGCCAGATTCAGGACCTGATCGGCAGGTTTGCGCTGGAGAACCCGAAATACCGCTCGGCGCTCATCAGCAATCCGAAAGGGATTCTCGAGCGGCAGTTGAACACGTCACTGGGCGGCGTGACGGTGAGGGCTGTGGCCGACACGGCCGACACGGTGCACGTGGTCATTCCCTACGCCCCGCCCGAAGGCGAGTTGTCCGACGCGGACCTGGAGCGGGTTGCGGGCGGCTGGCAGGACATCCAGGCGGAGTGCACGGTGCACGGCGGGGGCGAGATCAACACGATGATGCAAGTGCACATCTGACGGCTGTCAGCTGTCAGCGCGCCGCCGCTCGGGGCGCGGCCGGCAGCAGGGCGACGACCCGGACCGGGCCGCCCGAACCGCCCTCGATCTTCATCGGCAGCGCCACGACGACGGCGCCGCGCGGCGGGAGGCGATCGAGGCCGGTCAGGTTCTCCAGGCCCGGCACGTTCCGCGCCGCCGCGAGGCGATGGACCTGGAAGTCCCTGGAAGGGCCGTGATCGAGCGACGCCGTGTCGATCCCGAGGACGGCGGCTTCACGGTCCTCCACCAGCAGACGCGCCGCCTCGGCACCGAACCCCGGAAAATGCAGCCTGGACGCGTCGCCCGGGGTGTCGTCGCCGAGATACGCCTTGCGATCCGGCCAGAAACGGCTCCAGCCCGTGCGGACGAGCACGATCGTGCCGGCCGCGATGCGGCCGTGTTCGCGCTCGAAGCGCGCGACGTCCTCGGCTGTCACGCGGTAGTCGCGTTCGCGTGCGGCCGCGGCGCTGACGTCGATGACGATGGCCTGTGCCAGCAGGCGCCGGAGCGGGACCCGATCGGTCGGGTCCCGGCCCTCCGCAAAGTGCAGCGGGGCATCGAGGTGCGTCCCGCCATGCTCGGGCATGCAGAACGCGAAGGCCGCATAGAAGAAGCCGGCCTCGGTGCGGCCGTACGCCCGCGTCTCCAGCTTGAACGCCGCCGTCTCGGTCGGCCAGTACACCGTCTTCGCATTGTAGGGATGCGTCAGATCGACGATCACGGCGGAGCCGAGATTCGATCGTCTGCGCGTCGAGCGTGACCGACGCCAGGCACGCGAGGACGAGACTGCGCGGTGACGAGGGTCGAAGGCATGGCCGATGATAGAGCGACGGGAGCCATCTTACTCCCAGAACTCGAGCTGCCGACTACGTCGACGAACGAGCGTCTCACACGTGCCGACAGCCATGCCCGAGATCCCCGATGTCGAACTGTATGTCGCCGCGCTGCAGGCGACGCCTGATCGGGCAGCGGCTCGAGCGCGTGCGACTGCTCTCGCCGTTCTTCCTCCGGACGGTCGATCCCCCGCTCTCGGCCTTCGAGGGTGCGACGGTCACCGGGATTGGGAGGCTCGCGAAGCGGATCGCGATCGCGTTCGACGATGAGCGCTACCTCATCGTCCATCTGATGATTGCGGGCCGCCTGCACTGGGTGGGCGAGGGGCCGCGCCGCGGGCGGCCGAAGCCGCTCGCCGAGATCGACTTCACGTCGGGGACGCTGCTCGTGACCGAGGCCGGATCGACGCGGCGCGCGTCGCTGTAGGCGGTGCGCGGCGCCGCCGCGCTCGCCGCGCACACGCCGCCCGGCGTCGATGTGCTCGCGCTGCACCGTCGACGAGTTCGTCGCGGCGCTGACCCGCGAGAACCGCACGCTCAAGCGGGCGCTGACCGATCAGCGGATCGTCACCGGGATCGGCAACGCCTACTCCGACGAGATCCTGCACCGCGCGCGACTGTCGCCGCTGATGCTCACGTCGCGCTGACTGCACCGGCGCAGCTGGCCGGCGCTCTCACGCGATCGCGCGCGCCACGCTCGAGGAGTGGATCGATCGGCTGCAGAAGCAGAGCGGCGACGCGTTCCCCGAGAAGGTCACCGCGTTCCGCCCCGACATGGCCGTGCACGGACGGTTCGGCCAGCCGTGTCCCGTCTGCGACGCGCCGGTTCAGCGCATCGTCTACGCTGCCAACGAATGCAACTACTGCGCGCGTTGCCAGACCGGCGGACGTCGCCTCGCGGATCGGGCGCTGTCCCGCCTGCTCGGCGAAGACTGGCCGCGCACGCTGGACGAGTCCTGAGTCAGGGGATCCGGTCGGTCCTCAGGCTTCAGTCTTCGGTCTTCAGTCTTCGTAAGGGCTACGGACTACGGGCTACTGGCTACTGGGGCTTGTGAAGAATCTGCAAGCCTGATCGCTGATGCCTGATCCCTGATCACGTATCCTTCTCGCATGAGCGGTTATTTTCGGGCCGGCTTGGCGTGCCTGGGCGTGGCGGCGCTGGGGACGGCCGGGCCGTTCGGTGCGGCATCGGAGCAGACGTCGGCGCCGTGGCCCGCGTTCCGCGGCGCGGCTGCGGCAGGCGTGGCCGTCGATCAGGACCTGCCGGCGGCGTGGAACGCGACGACCGGCGAGCAGGTGCGGTGGAAGGTTCGTGTTCCGGGTCTGGCGCATTCGAGCCCGATCACGTGGGGCGATCGTGTGTTCGTCACCACGGCCGTCAGCAGCCAGGGCGATTCCACGTTCAAGCCCGGGCTCTACGGCGATGGCACGGCGTCCGAGGACCGTTCCCGCCATCAGTTCGTCGTGCTGGCCTACGATCGGCGGACTGGCAAGCCGTTGTGGGAACGGGTGGCCTACGAGGGGCCGCCGATCGACAAGCGTCACATCAAGTCCACCTATGCGAGCGCCACGCCGGCGACCGATGGACGGATCGTCGTGGCGTCGTTCGGATCGCAGGGCGTGTTCGCGTACGACGTGCAGGGCAAGCTGCTCTGGAAGCGCGACCTGGGCCGCATGGACCTCGGCGCCTACAACCTGCCCGTCCTACGAATGGGGGCCGGCGAGCTCGCCGACCATCTGGCGGGACCGGGTCTTCGTGCAAGTCGATACGTCGGGCGAGGACTTCATCACGGCGCTGGACCTCGCGACGGGGAAGACGCTGTGGCAGACGCCGCGTCAGGAGCTGCCGTCATGGTCCACACCGACGATCGTCGAGTCGAGCGGGCAGCCCGAGCTGGTGACCAACGCTCCGAACTTCATCCGCGGCTACGACCCGATGACGGGGCAGGAGCGGTGGCGCCTCGGCGGCAGCTCGAAGATCACGGCGCCGACCCCGATCTTCGCCGGCGGGCTCATCATCGTCGCCAGCGGCCGGGCCCCGGAACGGCCGATCTTCGCGGTGCGGCCCGGCGCCAGCGGAGACATCACGCTCGGAGAGGGTCAGAAGGCGGGGCCGGGCGTGGCGTGGAGCTGGACGCAGCGCGGCTCCTACATGCCGACGCCGCTCGCCTATGACGGCCTGCTCTACGTGCTCGCCAATCAGGGACTGTTCGACTGCTACGACCTGGCCACCGGGGCGGAAGTCTACCGGCAGCGCATTTCCCATCGGGGCAGCGGGTTCAGCGCGTCGCCGGTTGCGGCCGACGGTCGTATCTACCTGTCGAGCGAGGATGGCGACATCTTCGTGGTCCGGTCGGGGCGGACCTTCGCCCTCGACACGACCAACCCGATCGGGGAGCCGCTGATGGCCACGCCAGCCATCAGCGGCGGCACGCTTTTCGTCCGCGGCGAGCGCCATCTTCTGGCGATTGGCGGCGCCGCGGCGGCAAAGACGAGCCGAAAGCCATGAGAGGGCGTGTAGAATCGGCAGGCCCGGCCCGCTCGAGGCGCGCCGCGCGTTCGTTCACAGGAGACCGTTCATGCGATCACGGTTCGCTGCCCGCACTCTGGTATCCGTCCTTGTCCTGTCCTTCGCCACCGCCGGGATCGCCCTGGCCCAGGCTCCCGCCCCGGCCCCCAAGCCGGGCCGCACGCCGGACGTCATCTTCGTCCCGACTCCCGCCGATGTCGTGAAGGGCATGCTCGAGTTGGCCAAGGTGACCAAGGACGACCTCGTGTACGACCTCGGATGCGGTGACGGCGGCATCGTCGTCGCGGCCGCGCGGGATTTCGGTGCCCGCGGGGTCGGGGTCGATATCGACCCGGTCCGGATCAAGGAAGCCAACGACAACGTGGCGAAGAACAAGGTGGGCGACAAGGTCAAGATCGTCCAGGCGGATCTCTTCGAGTTCGACGTGAAACCCGCCTCGGTGGTGACGCTCTACCTGCTGCCGTCGCTCAACGTCAAGCTGAAGCCGATTCTGTGGCGCGACCTCAAGGTGGGCACGCGCATCGTGTCCAATTCGTTCGACATGGGGGACTGGAAGCCTGATCAGACGCTCGACATCGAGGGACGCACGGTCTATCTCTGGACGATCAAGCCGGAGCACAAGAGCGCCAAATAGCCGGAACGGGGAGCGGGCTGGTTCAGGGCTGCGCGGGCGCGACCCCGATGCGTGCAGACCGCAATCGGCCCGGTCCCGGAGTAGAGGGTGTCCGATCTCGCAATCGAGGACCTGGCCGCGTCGGTCGCCGATGGCGACGACGTGGATTGGGAGGCCAGGGAGCTCGAGGCCGGCAGCGATCAGCATCGGCGCGTGCTGCGTGACCTCCGGGTCATCGCCAACATCGCCGCGTTCTGCCGCACCCAGGCGGTCGACGAGCCGCCGCTGCCATTCGTGCCCCCCGACGCGCGCCGCCGCGCGCCCGCCCGGCCTTGGCCGCTGGGGAGCGTTCGAGCTCCTGCAGAAGATCGGCGAGGGCGCGTTCGGCGACGTCTTTCGCGCCCGCGACGCGCTGCATCGCGACGTCGCGCTGAAGCTGCTGCGCGCCAGCCAGCGGCACGTCCACGAGCCAGCTCAGCGCCCGCATCCTGCACGAAGGCCGCGTCCTCGCCCGCGTGCGCCATCCGAGCGTCGTCACGGTCTATGGCGCCGAAGAGCACGACGGCCGCGTCGGCCTGTGGATGGAGTTCATCGAGGGCCGCACGCTCGAGGCGCTGCTGCAGTCCCAGGGACCGTTCGGCGCGCGCGAAGCCGCGCTCGTCGGCCGCGAGCTGTGCCGCGCGGTCGCCGCCGTCCACGGCGCCGGGACTCGTCCATCGCGACATCAAGGCGCAGAACGTGATGCGCGAGGCCGGCGGCCGCCTGGTCCTGATGGACTTCGGCGCCGGCCAGATGATTCAGGGCGAGGTCGCGGAGCGGCGGGCAGGGTGACCGGCACGCCGCTCTATCTCGCGCCCGAGCTGCTCTGCACGGCGGCACCGGCCACGCGTGCAGAGCGACATCTACAGCCTCGGCGTGCTGCTGTATCCACCTCGTCACCAACGGCTATCCCGTCCGCGCGACGAGCCTCGAGGAGCTGAAGGCGGCGCACGCCACCGGCTCGCGCGACCGCCTGACCGACGTTGCGGCCCGACGCTGCCCGAGGACTTCGTGCGCGTCGTCGAGCGGGCGATCGACGCGATCCGGCGCGGCGGTTCGCCAGCGCGGGCGCGCATGGCCGACGCGCTGTCGCAGACGCTCGACGTTCGACACCTGGGCGGGCGAGGCGAGCGCCTTCAGCGGCGAGGCGTCCGGCGGCGCGCCGTCGACGCAGTCGGGCTCGACGCGCGATCGCGGCGCCGCGCTGGTTCGAGCGCCCGGCCGTCTGGGCGGCGGCGGCGGCGCTGCATGGCCGTCGTTGCCGGCGACGGCCGTGGTCGTGCCGCGACGTTGGACCGGCGAGCGACCGACGCGTCGCCCGCGCCGCGGTGCAGCCGCTCCGCATCGTCGTCCGCGCCGAGTGGTCGGGCGAGCCGTCGGTCACCTCGCTGCTCGCCGATCAGCTCACGCAGGACCTGGCGCGTCGCCGCACCTGCGGATCATCGCGCCGGCGGCGGTCGACGCGCTGCGCGATCGGCCGGTGTCGGCGCTGCTGCAGTCGCTCGAGGCCGACGCGCTGGTCGAGGTCGCCGGCAACACCGACGATGGCGGGAGCGGTGGGGACGGTGAGGCTGTCGCGCGCCGGCCAGGCCGGTGTGCTGCTCACGAGCCGGACGCCACAGGCCGCGCGCTTGCGCGAGCTCGCGCGCGATCTCGCCGAACGCGTCGTGGGCACGCTGCGCGTCCGCGACGCCACGTGGAAGCCGTCGCTGCGCACGCGAGCTGCCGCTCGACAATCCCGACGCGCTGCGCGCGTTCCGTCAGGGGCAGGCGCTGCTCGATCGCGGCGGGCGCGAGGACGCCGTGCAGGCCGGCGAGCGTTTCCGCGAGGCGACGCAGATGGCGCCCGATTTCGTGCTGGCCTACGCGAAATGGGCCGAGGCGCTGCTCTCGCTCTATCGCCACAACGCGCTGAGCGCCGCCGAAGCGTTCCCCGTGGCGCAGGACGCCATCGCGCAGGCGCTGCGCCGCGACGCCGGGAGCGGCGAGGCCTATGCCGCGCTCGCCGATCTGTACGCCGAGAAGGATCGCGACTGGACGCGCGCCGATCGACGTTCCAGCGGGCGCTCACGCTGCAGCCCGAGCTCCGAGTACGCGCGCATCCGCTTCGCGATGATGCTGGCGGGCCGCGGCCGCACCGGCGAAGCGGTGTCGCAGACGCTCGAGGCGCAGAGCCTCAACCCGCGCTCGTCGCTGCTGCGCGGCTACGCCGGCGCCGCGCTGCACTACGCGGGCCGCTACGCCGAAGCGGCGCGGATGTACGAGGGGACGCTGCAGCTCGACTCGCAGTACACGGCCGCGTGGATTGGCCTCTGCAAGGCCTACACGGCGCTCGGCCGCTTCGAGCAGGCGATCGATGCGTGCGAGCAGGTGCGCGAAGACCGGGGCCGCCGAGCCGCCGTTCGTCGAGTCGCAGATGGTGCAGGTCTACGCCGACGCCGGACGCCCGCGCGAGGCGCGCCGCCATCTCGACCGGCTGCTGAAGGGCTCTACAAGGCGGCCCCGAGCGGCGATCTCGCGTTCTGGATCGCGCTGGCCTACGCCAGCCTCGCACGATCGCGACGGAAGCGTTTCGCTGGCTCGACGTGGCGATCGAGCGGCGTTCGTCGCGCCTGCTGTACGCGCGCGTCGATGCCCGCCTCAATCCGCTCCGGTCCGATCCGCGCTACGCGCGAGCGCGAGGCGCGGATGGACAGCGCGACCGGGCGAGAGTAGACAGCGACCAACTACCGACGTACCAACTGCTCACACTTGTCGTTGGTAACTGGTAGCTCGTAGCTGACGTCAGAGCCATTCCTGCCAGCCATCGACCATCCGCTTCAGCTCGTCCATCTCGGCGTCGGTGACCTCGACGAGCGGCGGACGCACGCGGCCCGCCGGCCAGGCCGAGCAGCGCCATCATCGCCTTCATCGCCGATGACCTCGTAGCCCTTGCGCCGGGCGCGCAGCGCGTAGAGCGGCACGACGTAGTCGCGCATCAGACGCGGCAGCGTCCTGCTCGTCGCCGGCGGCGGCGACATCGTGCAAGCGCGAGCGAGAGGCGCGGGCGCCACGTTGGAGATGCTCGACGTGTAGACGCGGATGCCCGAGCCGATAGTAGGCGCCGACGCAGGTCGTCGCCCGCGCCGCCGATCCAGTGCAGGCGGTCGCCCACGCCGCGCCATGACGATCTGGTAGCGGCGCACGTCGCCCTGGCCGTCCTTCCAGGCGATCGGCGTGGGCAGCCGCTCGGCGAGGCGCTCGACGAAGGCGGGGCCCGGGTTCACCCAGTCGCGGCTGTAGACGAGCAGGCCGCGAGACGTGGCCGCGCCGATCGCCGCGTAGTAGGCGAGCAGGCCGTCCTCGTCGGCGTGCGGATAGTAGGGCGGCAGGGCGAGGATGCCGTGCGCGCCCGCGCTGCGCCGCCTGCTTCGCCAGCCCGCGCGCGAGCGCCACGCTGCCGCCGACGCCGGCGATGACCGGCATGCGTCCGGCCGGCGGCGCCCACCGTCGTCCGGCACGACGTCGCGTGCTCCTCGGGCGTGAAGCGAGTAGAGCTCGCCGGTGCCGCCGGCGGCGACGAGCGCGCAGAACGGGTGCTGACGCCATGACGTCGACGTTGCGGCGCAGGCCGTCGAGGTCGAGCGCGCCATCGGCGGTGAACGGCGTCACCGGGAAGCCGACGACCCCACGAGACTGGCCTTGAGTTCAGCAGGGGAGGGCATGGCTTCAATCTCGCGCTCACCATCGCGGCAGCCGGCGCGTCCACGCGGGATCGACGTGCTTGCGCATCTCCGCTTCGTCGTCGCGCTCGCGGTAGCGCAGCTCGCGTAGCGCTCGCGGCCGCGGGCGAGGCGGTCGGGATCGAGCTCGACGCCGAGCCCGGGCCTATCGGGATGCGCACGCAGCCGTTCGCGATCGGCACGCGGCCGCCGGCCACGACCTCGTCTTCGTCGTCCTGCCACGGGTAGTGCGTGTCGCACGCGTAGGTCAGGTGCGGCGACGCCGGCGGCGGCGTGGGCCATCGCCATCAGCGACACGCCGAGATGGCTGTTCGAGTGCATCGACAAGCCGAGGCCGAACGCCTGGCAAGTGCGCGCGAGGTGCTGAATCTGGCGCGACGCCGCCCCAGTAGTGCGGATCGCAGAGGACGATCTGCACGGCGTCGCTCGCCGACGGCCTGCGGCAGATCGGCGAAGGAGGTGACGGCGACGTTGCTCGCGAGCGGCGTCTTCGATCCCCTCGGCGAGCAGGCGCGCGCCGCACGGCGGCCATGCCGTCGAGGCCCGCGGTCGGATCCTCGAGGTAGCCGCCGCCGCCCAGCTCCTCGCGCCAGCGCGAGCCCGACGTCGACGCGAGCGTCTCGACCGACCACGCGCAGTTCGGATCGATGCGCAGCGGCACGGCCGGACCGAGCGCCCGGTAGAGCGCCTCGCATCGTCTCGAATCTCCTCGTCGGGCTCGAGGACGCCGCGCCTTGAGCTTGATCGTCCTTGAAGCCGTAGGTCGCCATCATCTGCCGCGCCTGCCGCACGAGCGCCTCGGGGTCAGAGCGCCTCGCCGTACTCGTCCTCGCGCACGTCGCCGCCTTCGCCGCCGCCGCCGGCGTGCTTGTAGAACAGATAGGCCGAGAAGGGGACGTCGTCGCGGGCACGCGCCGCCGAGCAGATCGCAGACCGGGCGGCCGAGCGCCTTGCCGATCGAGGTCGAGGCAGGCGATCTCGATCGCCGAGTAGAGCCGGGCGTCGACGCGTCGAGCGGGTTCTCGCCCGGGACGCGGAACGTCTGCGAGCGGTCGGCGCCTGGCCGCGGCGGCGGGATCGACCATCGGCAGCAGTCGCCCGTGAAGCGGAACGGATCGGCGCCCGACGAGCCGCGGCGTCAGCGCCTCGAACTGCGCCGGCGATGGCGTCGCCGCCGTGCGTCTCGCTGATGCCGACGAGCCCGTCGCCGGCATCCAGCTCGAGAATCGTGCGCAGGGCGTAGGGTGCGTGCAGGCCGTAGGAGCTGCGCAGCGGCGGATCGGCGATGGCGATGGAGTGGACGCGGAAGTCGACGATGCGAAGTGAATGGGGACGGGCTAGCCTGGATCGCTTCAAGCCACGGCTCGCCGTCCCCGACCCACTGCACGCTGTGATCGCCGATGACGGCGACGGTCGACGGCGGCGAGTCGAGGCGGAAGAACGACCACGGGCCCGGGATGAACGGATAGCGGTCGACGACGCGTCTCGTCGATCGCGACGCCGAGGCCGGGACCGTCGGGCACGGTCAGGATGGCCGTCGCGCGATGTCGAGCGGCTCGGCGAGGATCTCGTCGGCCGCCGGGAACGGATACATGCCGACGCGCCCGTCGTTGGCGTAGCACGGGTACTCGAGCCACTCGACCACCGACTCGGGCCAGCAGACGCCGATGTGCGCCGCGGCCAGCACCTCGAGCGTCGTGCCCCAGCTGTGGAAGGCGAACCGCAGGCGTCGCGCGCTCCGCTCGCGCGGCGATCGCGCGGAACCAAGTCGAGACCGCCCTGGCAGCAGACGTCCATCTGGATGACGTCGGCCGCGCCGGTCTCGATCAGGTCGAGGAAGCCGTCGAGGTCGGGCTCGTGCTCGCCGGTGGCGATCGGGAATGCGGCGCCTCGGCGTCGCAGCGCGCGATAGGCGTCGTGGTCGTCGGGCGGCAGCGGCTCCTCGAGCCAGGCCGGCCGGAGCGGCGCGAACGCGCGCGCCAGGCCAGTCACCGTCTCGCGCGTGTAGCTCCGGTCGCCCATGCGCCACCACGAATGCGCGTCGATCATCAGGCCGAAGTCGGGCCCGGTGGCCGCGCGCATGCGCTCCACCGTCTCGAGATCGCGTCGGGGCCGAGCGCCGGGCGCATCTTGTAGGCGGGGAAGCCCATCGCCTGCACCGCCGCGGCCTCGCTCGGCGTAGCCCTCGGGCGACATGTACATGCCGGCGCTGCCATAGAGCTTGATGCGGCTCGCGCTGCCGGCCGCCGGCAATCTCCGACAGCGCGCAGCCCTCGTAGCGCGCGACGAGATCGAGCACCGCGATCTCGACGGCGTGGTACGTCTTCTGCGTCGCCGAGATCGCTGCGTGAACCCGAACGTGCGCCACGCGCGCGGGTCGCGGCCGTCGCAGGAACGGCGCGATGACGTCGCGGATCTGGATCGCCGCGGCCTCGTGCGCCGGCCCGGGCGCGTAGCCGCGCAGGCCGGTGTCGGTCGTGACGCGCATCGATCATCGCGTCGCGCTTCAGGATCGTCCGCTCGCCGCCGAAGAACGGCAGCAGCAGCGGCTCGGGCAGCGGACACGACAGCAGCAGCGGGTCGACGCGGGTGATCTTCACTGGAGTTCTGAGTTGCGGGCTACAGGCTACGGGCTACAGGCTGCAGGCCTCGTGAGAATGCCGTACGTTCAAGCTCATTGGCGGTTCAATCCGCCCAGTCGCCCAGTCGCCACAGCCGCTCCAGCCGCTCCAGCCGCTCCAGCCGATCCAGTGCAGCGTCTTGATCCTGACGTTCCGGAACTGCACGGGATCGCCATGGCCCGCGAAGCCGAAGTGTCCCGACGTCCGGTCCTTTCCGGGATGCGGACGATCCTCGTGAAAGGTCGCTTCACTTTCGACAGATCGGCGTCGAGAATGCGCGTGCCGTTCAGATCGACTGAGATGCTGCGAGCCTTGCACGGTGACTTCCTGGAAGTTCCACTCGCCGACGGGCTTCAGATGCCCGCGCCGGGACGCAACCATGCCGTAGGCCGAGCCGTGCATCTGCCGCGGATCGAGCGTCGCGTACTTCTCGAGCCGTGTCGTCGAGGACCTGCAGCTCGGTCATGCCGGCATAGGCCGCGTCGCCCTTGCCCGGATACCGGATGGCGAGGCCGTTGTTGCCGCCCGGCGGCAGGTTGAACTCGAGCCGGACGATGAAATCGCTGTACTCGGCGACGGTGTAGAGCGTCCCGCCCTGGCCGGGTCTGCACATCAGCGCGCCGTCCTTCACTTCGTAGTTGTCCACGGCTCCAGTCCAGCCGGAGAAGTCGCGCCCGTTGAAGATCGGGACGAAGCCCTCGGCCCCGGCGGTTGCAGGACCGGTTGCAGCGGACTGGCTCGCCGACGTCGGCGCGACGAGCCCGACGGCGAGCGCGACAGCGGCCACGATGGCGAGAGTGCGAAAGCAATGGCTCGCAGGTGTGAGGAGCATGAGCGCGATGACGATACTGCGGATGTGCCCGATTCCCAAGTCCCCCGTCGCCCAGCCGCCCAGTCCCCAAGTCGCCCTTCGAAATGCCTTATGATCCGCCCATCGTGACTCCTCACGATCTGCTCCCGGCGCTGGCCCGCCTGTTGCCCTCTCAGCGCCTTCTGACCGCGCCTGGCGGGCTGGCCGCATTCGAGTCGGACGGCCTCACGGCGTTTCGCGTCCGCCCCCGCGCGGTCGTGCTCGCCGAGACGGCCGGCGAGGTCATCGAGACCGTCCGTCTCTGTCATCGGGCCGGCGTGCCCTTCGTTGCCCGCGGCAGCGGCACCAGCCTGTCAGGGGGCGCCGTCCCGAACGTGGACGGCATCGTGATTGCCCTCAATCGCCTCGAATCGCATCCTCGAAGTGGACCCGATCGACCGGGTGGCCGTCGTCGAACCAGGCGTCGTCAACCTCGACGTGTCGATCGCGGCGCAGGCGCACAACCTGTACTACGCGCCGGACCCGTCCAGCCAGTCCATCTGCACCATTGGCGGCAACGTCGCGTTCAACTCGGGCGGCGCGCACTGCTTCAAGTACGGGATGACGCTCAACCACGTGCTGGGCGTGAAGGCTGTGCTCGCCGACGGCGAAGTCGTCGCGCTCGGCGGCCGGAGCCTCGAGACCGTCGGACCGGATCTGGTGGGCGGCTTCGTCGGGTCGGAGGGACTGTTCGGCGTGGCGCTCGAGATCACGCTGCGGCTGCTGCCGCGGCCCGGCTGCTACCGGACGTGCTCGCAGCCTACCGATCGCTCGAGGCGGCGGGTGAGGCGGTCTCGCGGATCGTCGCCTCGGGCCTGCTGCCCGGCGCGATGGAGATCATGGATCACCTGGCGATTCAGGCCGCCGAAGCTGCCGTCCATGCCGGCTACCCGCTCGAGGCCGCGGCCATCCTCATCGTCGAGCTCGAAGGCGAACCGATCGACGTCGAGACGCAGTTCGACGCCCTGGCCGGGCTGATCGAAGCGTCGGGCGCCTATGTGACGCGGGTGGCGCAGACGGCGGCGGAACGCCTGACGATCTGGAAGGGCCGCAAGTCGGCGTTTTCCGCGGTCGGTCGCCTGAGCCCGGATTTCATCGTGCAGGACGGCGTCGTGCCGCGCAGCCGCCTGGGCGAGGCACTCACGCGAATCCAGGAGCTCAGCCTCGAGCACGGTCTGCGCGTCGCCAACGTGTTTCACGCCGGCGACGGCAACCTGCACCCGCTGATCCTCTTCGACGCGACCGAGCCGGGCGCGCTCGAACGCGCCGAGACCCTGGCCGGCCACATCCTGCGGCTGTGCATCGCGCTCGGCGGCTCGATCACCGGTGAGCACGGCGTCGGACTCGAGAAGCGCCAGTATCTCGACGAGATGTACGGGCCCGGAAGACATGGCGTGCATGAAGCGCCTGCGGGCGGCCATGGATCCGCGCGGGATCGCGAACCGGGGGAAGATGTTCGCCGACGGCGAAGCGCCCGCGCTGACGACCCACGGCCTCCACCCGCTCGAGCGCGCGGGAGTCATCTCCCGTGAATGATCCCGTGCGCGACCCGGCCGCATCGTCGGTCGCGCCCGCCTCGGTGGCGGACGTGCAGGAGGCGGTGCTCTATGCGGCACCGGGCGCGGCGGGCGAGGGACCGGTGCTCAGGCCCGTGGGCGGCGGCACCAAGACGGCGCTCTCGGGCGTCGAGCCGGCGGACGTCCGGCTGGATCTCTCGCAGCTGACCGGCATGCTCGAGTATCAGCCCGACGAGTGCACGTTCACGGCACTGGCCGGGACGCGGATTGACGCCGTCGAGGCCCTGCTCGCCGAACACGGTCAATGCCTGCCCTTCGAGCCGCCGTTCGCCACTCGCGGCGCGACGCTCGGCGGGACGGTCGCCTCGGGACTGAACGGTCCGGGACGCTTCCACTACGGCGGCGTGCGGGACTTTCTCATCGGCGCGCGTTTCGTCGATGGCGAAGGACGCCTCGTCCGCGGCGGCGGCCGCGTCGTCAAGAATGCGGCCGGCTTCTACTTGCATCATCTGCTCCTCGGCAGCCTCGGACGGCTCGGCGTCCTGGTCGAGGTCACCTTCAAGGTCTTTCCACGGCCCCTCGCCACGGCGACGCTGGAGGTCTCGTGCGGCTCGCTGTCGGCGGCGCTGACCGCGCTCGCGGCGCTGCGCTGCTCCGCCCATGAAGTGGACGCCGTGGACCTGACACCACCGGGAACGCTTCACGTGCGCATCGGCGGCGCGGCGTCCGCGCTGGGTGCGCGGCTCGATGCGCTCGCCGCGGTCCTTCGGCGATGCGCGGGTCGAGGTCCTCGACGATCAACGGACCAGAGAGGTGTGGCATGACGCGCGCGAGATGACGTGGGCCGGCCGCTGCGCCGCTCGTCAAGGTCGCGACGACGCTCGGCACCATCGCGGCGCTCGATGCACGCCTCGACCAGGCGGGCGCGGTCCGCCGCTTCGGCGCCGGTGGGGAAGTGGCATGGGTCGGCTGGACCAGACCGCTGGCCGAGCTCGACGCGATCCTGACCACGCTCGGGCTGCCGGCATTCGTCATGTGCGGGCCATATCTCCCGGATCCGTACCTCGGGCCGAAGGCCGGATGCCGTCTTCCTCGATCGCGTCCGCCAGACCTTCGATCCGCGCGGGACCTTCGGTGGACAACGCAGTAAACAAATGACGAATGACGAATGACGTGACGAGGTGTTCGTCACTTGTCACTCGTCGACTCGTTACTCGTCACTCGTCACTCGTAACTTGTCACTTGAACGATGCAGCACCACATCGAACCCGAACGCTTCGGGCCCCACGGCGAGGAGATGGCGCGCGCCGTCTCGACGTGCGTGCATTGCGGCTTCTGCCTGCCGGCGTGTCCGACCTACAAGCGTACTCGGAGAGGAGATGGATTCGCCGCGCGGGCGCATCTTTCTGATGAAGAGCGTCCTCGAGGGCGCCGTGCCGCTGGCGTCGCGCTGCCGTACGTGGATCGCTGCCTGGGGTGCGTCGCCTGCGTCACGGCGTGTCCGTCCGGGGTGGCGTACGGCGAATTGCTGACGCCATTTCGCGCGCACGCCGAGTCGCGGCGGCACCGGAGCCCCATCGACCGTCTGCGCCGGCACCTGGTGCTCGAGACGCTGCCCTATCCTTCGCGGTTTCGACTGGCCGCGAAGGTCGGGTCAGGCGACGCGCGGGATGTCGCGGCTGGTGCCCGCCCCCTTCCGCGCGATGCTCGATCTGCTGCCGGCGGCGCTTCCACCCGCCGAGCCGCTCCCCGAGATCGTGCCGGCGTCCGGGACACGCCGGGCGCGCGTCGCGCTGCTCGCCGGCTGCGCACAGCAGGTGCTGGCGCCGCACATCAATCAGGCGGCCGCGCGCGTGCTCGCCCGCGCCGGTGTCGAGGTCGTGGTGCCGCGCGGACAGGGGTGCTGCGGCGCGCTGGCGATGCACGTCGGCGCCGACGCGCTGGCGCGCGAGCTGGCGGCCGCGAATCTCCGGGCCTTTCCCGCGGACGTCGATGCGATCGTCACGACGGCCGCCGGCTGCGGATCGGGCATGCACGAGTACGGCCTGCTGCTGAAGAACACGGCCGAGGAAGAGGCAGCGGCCGCATTCGCGTCCAAGGTGACGGACGTGACCGCCTTCCTCGAGCAGCTTGGCCCTGGCGAGCTGCCGGCGCTCCCGTCGCCGCTGACGGTCGCCTATCACGACGCCTGTCACCTCGCCCATGCGCAGCGGCTGCGCGAGGAGCCGAGAGCGCTCCTCCAGCGCATTCCGAACATCACGCTCGTCGAGCTGGCCGATCAGTCACTGCTGCGGATCGGCCGGGACCTACAACCTCGATCAACCCGGGATTGCCGCGGAGCTGGGTGTCCGCAAGGCACGAGCGGTGCAAGCGACCGGCGCCGATGCGGTCGTGATGGGCAACATCGGCTGCCTGACGCAGATTCGCACCCATCTGGAGCGTCTGGGCGGGCGGGTTCCCGAAGTGCTGCACACGATCGAGCTCGTCGATCGCGCCCAGGGAGGCGCATGAGCGTGCGCGCCCGCGTGACGCGACACGAGTCGGCGCTCGGCCGGTTCGAGATCGCTGCCGCCACCGCGCCGCCGCTGGTACGTCCGTACGTCCGCGAGTACATCGGGTGGACCGAGGACCTGGTCGTCCCGCTCTGCCGGCGCGAGCTGCCGACCGAGGAGGTGCCGGTCATCGTCAACTTCGGCGCGCCGTTCCGGCTGTATCACGTGCACGACCCCTCGACGTGGACCCAGTTCTCCAGCTTCACGACCGGCGCCTACGACACCTATCAGCTCGTCGAATCGTCGGGCCGCAGCGGGGGCGTCCAGCTGAATTTCACGCTGCTCGGGGCGCGGCTCTTCATCGGACAGCCGCTGCGGGATCTCACCAACCGTGCGGTCGCGCTCGAGGATGTCTTCGGTGGTCCGCTGGCGCGTCAGCTCACGGGCGAGCTGTACGATGCGCCGACGTGGGACGCGAGGTTCGCCATCCTCGACCGCGTCATCGCCTCGCGCCTGGTGTCGGCCCGGGAGGTGCCCGCGGAGGTGCGATGCGCCTGGCATCGGCTGACCTCGAGTCGCGGCCGCCAGCAGATTGGCGCCATCGTCAAGGAGATCGGCTGCAGCCAGCGGCATCTCATCGAGCGGTTCCGGGATGAGATCGGCCTCACGCCGAAGGTCTTCGCGCGCGTCCTTCGCTTCGGCCACGCGGTGCGCGTCATCAAGCAGGGGCGGGCCGGCAGCCTCACCGATCTCGCGCTGGACAGCGGCTATTACGACCAGGCGCACTTCATTCGCGATGCGCGCGAGTTCGGTGGCGTCACGCCGGGCGAGCTCGTCGCCAGCCTGCTCCCGGACGAGGGCGGCTTCGCAGTCCGCGACGGCGAGCCGGACCCCGGCACTCAAACGTAGTGTCCGGCTTCAGCCGGACCCGACGCTTCAGATTGTCGCGTAGTGTCCGGCTTCAGACTCTCAACGTAGTGTCCGGCTTCAGCCGGACCCGGCACGCCTCGAGCCAGCCGTGTTCAATAGACCGACACGAGGAGCTCGCGCGGGCCCGGGCGGTCGCGATGCTCCCAGAGGTAGATGCCCTGCCAGGTTCCCAGCGCCAGCCCGCCGTCCACGATCGGAATTGACAGGCTGACCTGTGTCAGCACCGCCTTGATGTGCGACGGCATGTCATCGTCTCCCTCGATCGTGTGCGTCATCCAGGACGCGCGTTCCGGCACGAGCCGATCGAGAAAGGTCTCGAGATCGGCACGGGCACTGGGGTCGGCATTCTCCTGAATGGTCAGGCTGGCGGACGTGTGACGAATGAAGACGGTGCACATGCCGCTCGACAAGCCGGCGTCGGCGACGATGCGGGCGATACGGGGGGTGATCTCGTGCAGGCCGCGACGCGGCGCCTGAACCTGCAGCGTATGGGTGGAAATCGCCGTCACGGGTCTCGTCCTTTCAACGGGTGGTCCTGCTGAAGTGAAGCCGGACACTGCGTCCGAGGGCGGTCCGGCTAAAGCGGACACTACGTCCGATGAGGTGGTCCGCGCTACAGCCGGACACTACGACGGGCGAACGGCAGGTCGGGAGAAAGGCGCAACGTCACGTCAGTCGTAGTGTCCGGCTTCAGCCGGACCTGGCCAAAGAACGCTACGGGAGCGTGAACGACACGTAGCTGCCACCCGAGGGCGCTCCCCACTTTCCGCCACCGGCGGCGATCACCACGTACTGCTTGCCGTTCACCTCGTAGATGGCTGGCGTGGCGTTGCCGGCCGCGGGAAGCGTCGCCTCCCACAGCACGCGGCCCGTGGCGGCGTCGAAGGCCCTGAACTTCCGATCGTAGACGGTTGCCCCGATGAACACGAGACCGCCCGCCGTGACAACGGGGCCGCCGTAGTTCTCGCTGCCCGTGTTCGTCAATCCGGAACCTGGCATCTCCCCGAGCGGCACCTGCCACGCAATCGCCGCGCGGTTGAGGTCGATGGCGCTGAGCGTGCCCCATGGCGGCGCGATCGCGGGGAAGCCATCGGGATCGGTGAAGCGAACGTCGCCGTCGAGGGTGTACTTCACGTCGAACGGCGTCGGCGCGTCGCTGCGGACCACGTCGGAGGTGCCGCTCACCACGTAGCGCACGATCGCCCGGCGGACCGCCGGATGCAGTTGTGCGTTGCCCGGCATGCGGCCGCGACCGTCGCGGACGACCGCGGCGACTTCGTCCACGCTGCGGCGGGCCGCGAGTGCGACGAGCGACGGGAACTCGGGCGGGTTCCCCCGCAGATCCGCCCGATGGCACGAGGCACACAGCCGCAGGTAGAGATCCTTGCCCGATGCGGGGCGGTCGTCCGGCATCTTGCGCTCGGCGAGTCTCACCGTCCATGCCATCTCGTTGGCGTTGACGTAGAGCAGACCCGAGCGCGGATCGACGGCGACGCCGCCCCATTCGCCGCCGCCGTCCATGCCCGGAAACAGGATCGTGCCCTGGAGGCTCGGGGGGTCGAACTCGCCCCGCTTGCGCAGGCCGAGCCATTTCTCGTGCACCGCTTGTCGCGCCGCCGGCGTCCGCGTCGTGATCAGGTCCTCGGTGAAGCGCTGCCGGGTGAACGGCGGGGGCAGCGCCGGCAGCACCTGGCGGGGCGCCAGTTGCTCGCCGGGGACGTCGGAGGGGGGCGCGACGATCTCTTCGAGCGGAAAGACCGAGCGGCCGGTGTCGCGCTCGAGGACATAGGTCCGGCCGTTCTTGGCGATCTGAGCCACGACGTCCAGCGGCCGTCCGTCGTGCGACAGCGTGACGAGGGCAGGCGGGGCGGGGAAGTCGCAATCCCACACGTCGTGCTTGACCGCCTGGAAGTGCCAGACCCGCTCGCCGGTGGCGGCCCGCAGGCACAGCATCGTGTTCGCGAACAGGTTGTCGCCATGCCGATTGCCGCCGTAGAAGTCGTAGGCGGCCGAGCCCGTGGACGCGAAGACGTAGCCCCGGCGCTCGTCGAGGGCGAGGCCGGCCCACGCGTTGGCGCCGCCACTGTAGCGCCAGGCGTCCTTCGGCCAGGTGTCGTATCCGGGCTCGCCCGGATGCGGGATCGTGTGAAACGCCCAGCGCTGACGGCCGGTGTGGACGTCGAAGGCCCGGATGTCGCCGGGCGCCGACGGAAGTCCTTCGGGCACGACCGAGCCGAGAATCAGGAGGTCCCGGTAGAACACGCCCGGCGTATTGACGCCGATGCTCACGGATCGCGGATCGCGCCCGCGAAAGCCCTGCCGCAGATCGATGCGCCCGCGCTCCCCGAAACCGGCCAGCGGCCGGCCAGTCCGTGCGTCGAGCGCGTACAGCCAGTGGCGGGCGCCGAAGTAGAGACGACGCTCGTCGCCGCGCTCCCAGTACATGAGCCCGCGGATGCGGGTGCGTGAAGGCGGCGTCGATTCGTCGAACGGGTTGAAGCTCCATCGCGGAGTCCCGGTGGCGGCATCGAGCGCAAAGACGCGCAGCTTCGGCGACGTGGCATACAACACCCCGCGCGCCACCACCGGCTGGCACTGCATTTCCGAGCCCTGGAAGGCGTCGCCGGTGTCGTAGGTCCAGGCAACGGCGAGCGAGCCCACGTTCGCAGTGGTGATCTGCGCCAGCGGCGAATAGCGCGTCTGCTCGGGTCCGCCTCCATAGTGGGGCCAATCGGCCGAGAGTATCGTCGTGGCGGCGAGCAGCACGGCGGCCGTGAGCGGGTGGCGCATCCGCAGGGTTCTATCCAATCGACGCGAGCTGCGCAAGCGCCGCGATCGGCGGCGGTGCAGGCCCGGTAAGATTCGTCCAAGCACGCGCGGCGCGACTTCGTTAGTCTCGGCAGGCATGGAGGTTGTCATGAACCGTGAGCGCCGTCAGAACATCTTTGCCGCGCTTCGCTACGCCGATGCGAAGGCGGCCCTCGCCTTTCTCGAGCGCGGCTTCGGCTTCGAGCGCCAGGCCGTCTTCGAAGGTCCCGACAATACGATTGCCCATGCCGAGCTCCGTTTCGGCACCGCGAGCGTCGGGCTCAGCTCGGCGACAGGACCGGTCGCGGGCAACCCGTGGACGAGCGTCCGGACCGGAGTGTATGTCGCACTGCCCGACGCGGCGGCGGTCGACGCGCACCACGCCCGCGCGGCTGCGGCCGGAGCCGAAGTCGCGCTCCCGCTGAAGGACACCGACTACGGGTCACGCGAGTATTCGGTGTGGGACTGTGAGCGCCACCTGTGGTCGTTCGGCACCTACTCGCACGCGGTGCCGGGCGAACCGTCCCTCTTCGTGGCCCTCCGGTACGAGCAAGGTCCGGCGGCGCTGTCGTGGCTGACGCGCGCGTTTGGATTCGTGACCCAGTCTGAAATCCCAGGTTCCGCCGGCGAGATCCTGCATGCCGAGCTCGAGCTCGGCGACAGCGTGCTCATGATCAGCTCGTCGGGCTGCGAGTCGGGGTTCTGGGACGGCCAGCGCCAGATGCAGTGCATCTATCTCGCCGATCCGGATGCGCACTTCGAACGGGCGCGCGCGGCCGGCGCGACCATCGTCCAGCCCCCGCTCGACACGCCGTACGGCGCCCGCGGTTACTACGCGCGCGATCCCGAGGGCTACCTCTGGGGCTTCAGCACCTACCGGCCATCAGCCGGGCCGTCGCGGTGACACACACCCGGGCCTGGACCTGCGGTTTCCGCGCGCCCGGCCCGGGCCCGCCGACGCTACCAGGCGAAACGGAAGATCGTGCCGGTGGAGCGAGCGGGATTCTCCATCGGCTGTCCCGTCAGCTTGTAGGTGTCCGGCACCGTCGCCCAGTCGCGATAGATGTTGCCGCCGACGTAGAAGCGCGGTCCGGCGGCTGGTGTCGCCGCGGGCTGAGGCGTGGACAGCTGGGGTGCCGAGAAGATCGAATAGGCACGCTGCGGCTCGGTCGTGCCGGCCTGGTCGCTCCGGGGCACGTATTCCAGAAGGCCGTCATCGTCGACGTCGGCCTGAATCCAGTCGACGTGCAGCAGCCGATGGTACGTGTGATCGGCGATCATGCCGCGGAGCTGGGCGTTGAAGCGATCGATGATCGACTGGGCATCGGGATGCCCGCGCCTGACAGCGAAGTGCAGTTGCCGGGTGAGAAGCGGCGTCGATCCCAGCTGCAGCCTGGTCTGCGCCTCCTTGGCATGGTGGTCGACGATGTACTGCACGACCAGGTCGTCCATCAGCACGTAGTCGACGCCGCCGCTCAACAGTTGCTTCACGCTGTCTTCCTCGCTGCGCGAACGGACGAACGTCGGCCCGGCGCGTTCGACGTCGTCGCCGTAGGCATAGCCTTCGACGATCGCAATCCGCTTGCCGGTGAGCGCCCCCAGCGTGCCAGCCGACACGTCGGCGCCCTTTCGTCCGACGAGAATCAACCGGTTCTCGAGATACGGCTTCGAGAAGAGGAGCACCCGTTCGCGATCGGCGTCCTTCCACGCCGCCGCGCTCCCGTCGAAGTCGCCCTTCAGGAGCGAGGTCGTGAACTGCGCGGCGCTCGACGATGGTCGTCGTCGAGGTCAGGCCGATCCGGCCGAGCGCGGTCTCAACGAGATCCAGCGCGAAGCGCGGCTGTCCCGTCTGATTCGTGAACGGCGGCCACGCCGTGGACACGAGGCGCAAAGGGCTGGTCTGTGCGGCGACCGATCGACGCGGCGGTTGCGACAGCCAGCAGCAGCAAGGCCCAGCGCGGCCAACCGCCGGCCTGTTCGAAGCGAACGCATGTGAGACGCTCCTCACGTCAAGCCTACTCCGAACCTCGCGCGGCTGCAGACCTGACACAGCCGTGCCGGATCTGCCGCCGCGTCCGAGCAGCGCCTCACCGGACGACCAGGCTCGTGAACGGCGGCACGTAGGCCTGCAGCACGACGAGCAGCCCGACGAGGCAGGCGAGCACGAGGCTGTGGAAGAACACGTAGCGCAGGATCTCGCCCTCGTGCCCGTACCAGCGGGTGGCCGTCGACGCGACCACGATGCTCTGGGCGTCGATCATCTTGCCCATCACTCCGCCCGAGGAGTTCGCGGCCGCCATGAGCGTCGGGCTGAGGTCGAGCTGCTCCGCGGTGATGCGCTGCAGGCTCCCGAACAGGACGTTCGACGAGGTGTCCGAGCCCGTGAGCGCCACGCCCAGCCACCCGAGCATCGTGCCGAAGAAGGGATAGAAGACGCCGGTCTGCGCGAACGCGAGACCGAGGGTGGCATCGAGTCCCGAGTAGCGCGTCGTGAACCCGAGCGCCATCATGGCCGAGATGGTCAGCAGCGAGTGGCGGACGAGCTTCAGCGTGCGCGAGGTACGCGCGGACCAGTTGTGCGCCGGAGAAGCCCATGACGAAGCCGGCGAGCACGGCGGCGAGGAAGATGCCGGTGCCGGTCGCCGACAGCCAGTTGACGACGAAGATCGCTGCTTCCGGCTTGGGAGCGGCGACGACCGGCGGGACACGCTGCACGAGCTCGTGCAGCCCGGGGACTGGAATCCGGAACACCGACAGGCCATCGAGCCAGGCCTTGGTGCTCGGCAGCCCCCAGACGAACACGAGCACGCTGAGAATCAGCCACGGCGTCCACGCGCGGAGGACCAGCCCGCGGTCCATCGCCGGCCGGGCTGCAGGCCGCGCCGCATCGTCATCCGCGTGTGGCGACGATGCGTCCGCCGACGTCCAGACGCGTCGGGGATGCCACACACGCAGGAACGCCGCGACGAGCCCGAGCGAGGTCACCGCAGCCACGACATCCACGAGCCATGGGCCGTGATAGTTGGAGACCAGGAACTGCGGGACCGCAAAGCCGACGCCGGCCACCACAATCGCCGGCCACACGTCGAGCATTCCGCGGAACCCGGCGAAGGCCCACACGAGCCAGAACGGCACGAGGATGGAGAAGAAGGGGAGCTGCCGGCCGACCATCGCCGACAGGTCGAACAGGTCCAGGTCGGTCACGCTTTGAAGCGCGATCAGCGGCGTGCCGAGCGCGCCGTAGGCGACCGGCGCGGTATTGGCGATGAGGGAGAGCCCGGAGGCGGCGAGCGGCGAGAAGCCCAGCCCGATCAGGATGGCGCCGGTGACCGCCACCGGCGTCCCGAAGCCGGACGCGCCCTCGAAGAAGGCGCCGAACGAGAAGGCCACGAGCAGCAGTTGCAGCCGTCGATCCTGCGTGACCGTCGTGATGCTCTCCCGCAGCACCGCGAACAGCCCGCGCTCGTCGGTGAGCTGATACAGGAAGATCACGTTCACGACGATCCATCCGATCGGCAGCAGGCCGTAGGCCGCGCCGAATCCCGCCGTGGCGATCGCCATCGACGCCGGCATCCCGAACACGACGATGGCGACGACGAAGCGCGGTCGCGAGACCCGCCAGGGCGGCGTGGTGCGCCTTCATGCGAAGGAAGGCCAGGCCGCCCAGGAGCACGATGATGGGGAGCGAGGCCGCGAACGTGGACAGCGCCATCGAGCCGAGCGGATCGTAGGCTTGTGACCATGGCATGCGGGGAGCATATGAGGCTCGGGCTCGAGGCTCAAGGCTCGAGGCTCACGCCCTCGAGCCCCTTTGGCCATGAGCCCTGAGCCCTGAGCCTGTAAACTCTGACCATGTTCACTGCGACTGCCGACTTGATGCTGCCGACGACGGTGACGGGCTCGTGGCCCCGGCCCCGCTGGTTCGATGTGAGCATGTGGGGGACGCCGCTCGACACCTGCCTGCTCGACGTGCGCTTCCGCGAGAAGTTCCAGGACGCCCTCGCGGTCGTCATCAGCGAGCAGGAGCGCGCGGGCCTCGATCTCCTCACCCACGGCGACTACCACTGCGACGAGGATCTCGCCGGCCGCTCCTGGCACCACTACCCGCTGCAGCGATGGAAGGGGTTCGAGGGCGACTACCTGCAGCCGGATGAAACGACCGCCCCCTGGCTGCACTACCCGCCCGGGACGCTCCTCAACGAGATCTACACGGGCTGGCGCTGGCCGCACGTGGTCGATCGCATCGAGCACCGGCCGCTCGATTACGCGAAGCTCTGGCGGATGGCGCAGGCGCGCGCCTCCAGGCCGGTGCGGTTCGGCACCTGCTGCTCGCAGGTGATGGCGCTCTTTCTCGACATCCACACCCCGAAGTACACCGACAAGCGCCAGGTGATCTGGGATATGGCGGAGGCGATGAACAAGGAGCTGCTGGCGCTCCGCGACGCCGGCTGCCGGCTGATCCAGATCGAAGAGCCGACTCTGCACTTCATGGCCAACACGTTCGGGAAGGACCACGAGTCGGTGAGGTTCATGATCGACGCGTTCAATCGCGAGGTCGAAGGCCTCGACGACTGCGAAATCTGGATTCACACCTGCTGGGGCAATCCCAACATGCAGCGCGTCATGGAGGACACGAGCTATGCGGCATCGATCGAGCTGTACCTGGATCGCTGCAAAGGCGATGTCTGGACGCTCGAGATGAAGGACCGGCAGCAGCGCGACCTCGAGCTGTTCGAGCCGCTGAAGCACGCCCTGAAGAAGAAGATCTGCATCGGCGCCGTGAGCCACCGGACGCTCCAGGCCGATCGGGCCGAAGACGTCGCCGGGGAGGTGCGCCAGGCCCTGAAGTTCATTCCGCCCGAGCGCCTGATCGTCTCGAGCGACTGCGGCTTCGGCCGGCAGGGCTGCAATCGCGACATCGCGTTCTACAAGGCCACCGCGATCGCGCAAGGCACCAACATCGTGCGCCGCGAGCTCGGTTTGCCCACCACCCTGGTGCCGGCAGCGGACGCCAGGCTGCAGACCGATCTCGTCGCAAAATCCGGTCGATGAGCTGGAGGGCGCGGAAATGGCGCGAATCTCGCACACTCGATCCTGCGTGCCACGGATCAACCTCAACCACCTGAGCGGGTCTGGCGTGCGTCTCACGCCGTACGAAGCGGTCGCAGTCGTGCACCAGGTCTGCGAGCTGATGAAAGCGTCCGATCAGCGGGGCCGCCCGCTGGCGCCGCCCACCATCGACCAACTGTTCATCACCGAAACGGGCGATATCGGCATCGAACCCCGACCGCCTGGGCGTGCGGCACAGGCGCCGCGGGCGCTCAGCCAGCTCGTGGACGAGCTGTTGCCGGCCGACCGGGTCGCGTCGGAAATTCTTTCGCCGCCTCCCGCGCACGTGTATGGTTCCACGACTTCACACGCGCGTCATGCGAACCGCTCCAGCGCGAATGCGGCCATCGTCAATCCCGGCGACGAGCGCGCGGTGCTGCGCCATCTCTTCGACCGGGCTCAGGACGAGCTCGACGCGCCCGGTCCCATCGAACCGCCTCCACACGCGGCAGACACGGTCAGCCCGCCGGCGCTTCCGGTGGAGCCCGCCGCTGATTCACCGCGAATAGCCGTGGTCTTCGAGGATGCCAGCGATTCTCGCATTCGCCACGGAGGTCGAGCGCGCCACACAACAAGCTGAACACGCGGCGCCGGACGGCGACACGCGTCCGCACCTCGTCGCCGATGTCCGCTCGTCCACGCCGTCCCACTTCTTCGACGCGCCCGCAGCGGCCGGGCCGACCGCAGCGGTGACACATTTTCCGGTCGACACTGTCCTCGACGCGGACACTCAGCGTGAGCAGGCGCAACGAACGGCCGGGCAACGCTTCTTCGATGGTGCGGCGCAGGGTGACACTCGCGCCGAGGTCCTGGCCCCGGCGATCAGCCGGAAGACACGCCGGCGTGGTTTCGCAGGTTCCGCGGTCACCAGGCACTTCGTTACCAGATACATCGTCGCCGCGTCGCTCTGCGCCGGGATCGTCGCGTTGCTCAGTCCCATAGGCCTGCCGTTGAGGGCGCAGCTCGTTGCCGCGCTCACCGAACGGCCTGGCGTCGAATCGTCCCCAAATATCGACCGCGTCGCAGCTCCGCTCGTCCGAACCGGCGATCCGCCGGCCGCGGAGCCACGACGGGCAGACGTCAGGCAGTCTCTCGATCGTCCGTCAGTCACGCCGGCCATCGCGCTCAGCTCGTCGCCCGCGACGCCGGCGGAGATCGAGTCGTTGCGCGCCGTTCGTTCAGGCAGCGGCGCCGAACCATTCGACGGCGCCCGGATCTCACCCAACGGACGCATGGTCGCCTACGTCGATCAGCGTGACGATGGTCCTCGCGGGATCTACGTCGCGCCGCGCGACGGCGACGGCGGCGAGCGCGTCAGCGGCGCCCACCGCGCCGCATCGCCGAGCTGGTCGCCCGATTCCTCGTGGCTGGCGTTCGTCGCTGCCGAGCCGGAGCGTCCCGAGGTCTGGAACGTCTGGGCGTACGAGATTGCCTCGGGCACCCTCCGGCGCCTGAGCTCTCACAACAACGGGGTCGCGAGGGCCGCGACCTGGTTCCCCGCGAGCGATCGGTTGTCGGTACTCGCACGGCACGTCGCTCGTCATCGTGACAATCGCCTCGGCTCAGGCCGCCGAGTACCGCTCGCCGGTGCAGGGGCGATCGGCTCGCGCCTCTGCAGTATCCCCGGATGGACGTGTGCGTGGCCCTCTCGCTCGAGCGCGACGGGGTGTGGCTCCTTGACGTCGAACGCGGCCGCATGCGGCGCATCGTCGAGGATCCCGAGGTGTCGGACGATCTCAAGTGGCTGGGAGAGTCCGGCCGGCTGGCTTACTATCGCCTGCGGCCCGACGGCGGCTGGCGCACCTGGCGCGGCGGCACGTCCCGGGCATCGAGCGCGGACGAGGACGGCAGGACGATGGAGTCCACGCTGCGATAGGCGACGCTCGACAGGCGAGCCAGGTGTCGTGCGGCGTCCTCGAGCTCTTCGAGCGTCCCTCCCGGAAGCAGCGCATCGACGAACGGCAGGGCGGCCGTGAGTCCGCGCGTGCGAGGCTCGAAGCCGGGCGTGCCCGCGAGCGGATGAATCCACACGAGCCGGTGACATGCGCGGCTCAGATGCGCGCTTTCTTGCGCGATCTGGCCAGCGTCCCCGTGATCCCAGCCGTCGCTGACGATCACGACCAGCGGTCCGCCACGCAGCACGCGTCGCGCCCACTGATGGTTGAATCGATACAGCGCGTCGCCGATGCGCGTGCCGCCCGCCCAGTCCGGCACCTCGCGAGCCGCTGAAGCGAGGGCCACGTCGGGTCCGCGTGCGGTGAACGCGCGGGTGACGCGCGTGAGGCGCGTCCCGAACAGGAATACCTCGAGCGGCGCGCGCCGCCGGGCGCGCCGGGCGCGTGACGCCAGCACGTGGACGAAGGTGAGGATCACTCGCGCGAACCGTTCCATCGATCCGCTGACGTCCACGAGCAGCACCATCGGCCGCGGGCGGGTGGCGCGCGCGCGATACTTGTAGACGCCGAGCTCGCCCCCGAGCCGGACCGCCTCGCGGATGGTGCGCCGCCAGTCGCACTCCTCACCGGCGCGGGCGCGCTTGAAGCGCCGGGTCCGCCGCTGGTCGAGTGGCCACGCTGCCCGTTCGAGCAGGCGCCTCACCTCGTCGGCCTCCTCCGGTGTGAGGCGGTCGAAGTGCTTCCGCCGCAGCCGCTCGATCCGGCTCCACGTGGACGTGCGATCCGAGACGTCACGCGCCGTCTCGGGTCGATCGGCATCGAGGCCGGCGGGCAATCGCCACCTCGGCGATCAGCAGCGGCTGCGAGGGCAGGAGCGGCGAGCGGCGCGGCAGGGTCCGCTGCAGCCAGATGCGGTCGAACACTTCGTCCACGATCGCTGACTCGTCGCGGCTCGTCGCCAGCGTCGTGCGTGCGGCGGTTCGCACGCCTTCGGGAGAGTCGATTCCCACATGCGGGAGAGCGTGCACGAATCGCGCAAGCTGGAGCGAGGTCACTCCGAGCCCCGACTCGCGGAGCTCGCGGCCGAACCCCACGACCCGTTTGAGCAGCGCGTTCATCGTCCCGCGGCGATGAGCTCGGGCGTCTTCGCCCGGGCGGTGGCGAGATCCTCCTGCGACTTGACGAGCGTGCCGAGCGTCGTGGCGGCCACTTCCTCGGTGACCTCGGTCGCGCCGAGCGCGACAATCGCCGCGGCCCAGTCGAGCGTCTCGGCGATGCCCGGCGCTTTGTGGAGATCGATCGCCCGCAGTCCCTGCACGAAGGTCACGATGTGGCGCGCCAGCGCCTCGGGCACGCCTGGCACCCGTCCGGCGACGATGCGCAGCTCCTTGTCGAACGAGGGGTACGGGAATCCAGTGATAGAGGCAGCGGCGCTTCAGTGCGTCGTGCACCTCTCGTGTCCGGTTCGACGTGATGATCGCGACCGGCGGCTGCGTCGCGCGGATCGTGCCGATTTCGGGGATCGTGATCTGCCAGTCGGAGAGCAGCTCGAGCAGGAAGGCCTCGAACTCCTCGTCCGCACGGTCGATCTCGTCGATGAGGAGCACGGGCGCGACGGGGCCCTCGCCTTCGATCGCGCGCAGCAGCGCCCGCCGCCGGAGGAACGCGGGGCCGTAGAGCTCCTGCTCCAGGCCGCCGGTGGCGGTTCCGGAGGCTTCGCGGAGCCGGATGTGCAGCATCTGCCGCGCGTAGTCCCAGTCGTAGACGGCCTGCGCCACGTCGAGCCCGTCGTAGCACTGCAGGCGGATCAGCTCGCGGCGGCCGGACGCGGCGATCGCTTTCGCGACCTCCGTCTTGCCGACGCCGGGCTCGCCTTCGAGCAGCAGGGGGCGTTCGAGCCGCAGCGCCAGGAAGATCGCGGTGGCGAGGTCGCGCTCGGCCACGTAGCCCTGGGCCGTCGAGCGCGCTCAGCGTCGCGTCGATCGACTCGGGAATCGCGAGCGACTGATCGTCGTCGGCCGGCATGCCTACGCGCGGGCCCTGGCCGCGGCGCGACCGATGGCCCGGCGCGCCAGCACAGTCACCAGGTGTGCCCGGTATTCGGCCGACGCGTAGGAATCCCCGAGCAGCCCGTCGGCCGCGATTGCGCCCCGGCACGCCGCGGCGACCCCTGCATCCTCGAGCGCGCTGTTCGTGAGCGCGGCTTCGAGCGTCGGTGAGACGCGTGGCGCTGCACCGTTGCGCCGGTGACTGCGACACGCAGCCCCGTGCACACCCCGCTCGCCATCGTGACGACCGCGGCCACGCCGACGACCGCGTAGCGTGACGCCGGATGCGCGAACTTCTCGTAGGCGCACGCCCGTGCCCGGTGCGACGACCGGCACATGGATCTCCGTCAGGACCTCGCCGGACGAGACCGCCGTCGCGAACATGCCCGTGAAGAACTCGTCGGCCGCAACCGTACGCGTTCCGGTCGGGCGCCTCGACGCGCATCGACGCGCCGAGCGCCAGGACCACGGCGGGATAGTCGGCTGCCGGATCGGCGTGGGCGAGGCTGCCGCCGATCGTGCCCCGGTTGCGCACCATGGGGTCGCCGATGAGCGAGGCGGCTTCGGCCAGGATCGGGCATCCGGCGGCGAGCTCCTTCGAGAACTCGATCTCCCGATGCGTCGTGAGCGCGCCGATCACGATCGACCCGTCGGCGCGCCGGATGCCCCGCAGCTCCGCCAGGCCGCCCAGATCGACCACCGCGGCGGGCTCGCCAGCCGCAGCTTCATCGTTGGAATCAGCGAGTGACCGCCGGCGAGCAGCTTGGCATCCGGGTTGGCGGCCAGGGTCGTGACGGCGTCGTGGACGCTCGTCGCCCGGTGATACGTGAACGCGCTGGGATACATGGGGACCTCACGTCGTCGGCCGGACGTCCTTGATCGCTCGCCACACCTTTTCCGGCGTCAGCGGCATGTCGAGATGGGTGATGCCGAAGGGCTTCAACGCGTCGATGACCGCGTTGGCGACGGCCGCCGTCGAGGCGATGGTGCCCGCTTCGCCGATGCCTTTCACGCCGAGCGGGTTGTGCGGCGAGGGCGTCACCGTGTGATCGAGCTCGATCGCCGGCACGTCGTCGGCGCGTGGCATCGCGTACTCCAGGAACGATCCGGCCGTGAGCTGGCCCTGATCGTCGTAGCGGCCTTCTTCGAGGAGCGCCTGACCCATCCCGTGGACGATGCCGCCGTGCAGCTGGCCCTCGACGATCATCGGGTTGATCTGCGGGCCGCAGTCATCGACCGCGACGTAGCGCTGCAGCGTCGTGCGCCCCGTGTCGGGATCCACTTCGACGACCGCGATGTGGGTGCCGAAGGGATAGACGAAATTGCTCGGATCGTAGAAGTGGTTGGCTTCGAGGCCGGGCTCGAGCCCTTCGGGCAT
Organism: Vicinamibacterales bacterium; assembly: GCA_963834365.1. Classification (GTDB taxonomy): domain Bacteria; phylum Acidobacteriota; class Vicinamibacteria; order Vicinamibacterales; family Vicinamibacteraceae; genus CAWJAP01. The sequence continues at coordinate 181,094 of CAWIBS010000036.1, forward strand.
GTTGTGGCACAGGTGCGCCTGCAGCGAGACGTCGAACCACGACTTCGCTTCGATCGGGCACGCCCTTCACACGGAACGCGCCATCCACGTACTCGACGTCCTCGACGGCGGCCTCGAGCAGATGGGCGCCGATGCGGGTTGCCTTGTCGCGGATCTTGTCGGCCGCGCATTTGATCGCCGAGAGCCCGACCGCCGCACTTCGGCTGCCGTAGGAACCCCAGCCGAACGGCATCTTGCCGGTGTCGCCATGGACGATGGCGATGTCGGCCATCGGCACCTGGAGCTCGTCGGCGACGACCTGGGCGAACGCCGTTTCATGGCCCTGGCCGTGGCTGTGCGATCCCGTCAGCACTTCGATCTTGCCGGTGGGCATGACCCGGACGACGGCGCTCTCCCATTGGCCGGCCTGGGCGCCGAGGCTGCCGACCACCTTGGACGGGGCGAGGCCGCACGCCTCGAGGTAGGTCGAGAACCCGATGCCGAGATAGCGACCCTGGGCGCGCAGCGCCGCCTGCTCGTCGCGCAGCTTGCCATAGCCGATCTTGTGCAGCGCCTTGTCGAGCGCCGGCTCGTAGTTGCCGCTGTCGTACTGGAGCGCGACCTGCGTCTGATAGGGAAACTGGTCTGGCTGGATGAAGTTTCGCCGGCGGAAGTCCGCGGGGTCTACGCCGAGCTCGTCGGCCATGCGGCTCATCAGCCGCTCGACGAGATAGGTCGCTTCGGGCCGTCCGGCGCCGCGCAGCGCGTCCACGGGCGTCGTGTTCGTGAAAACGCCCGTCACCTCACAGGAGACGGCCGGGAAGCGATAGGCCGCGTTCATCAGCGTCCCGTACAGATACGTCGGTATCGCCGGCGCGAAGAGCGACAGGTACGCGCCGAGGTTCGCGATCGTCTTGACGCGCAAGCCGAGGACGTGTCCGTCCGCGTCCACGGCGAGCTCGGCTTCGCTCTCGTGGTCGCGGCCGTGGCAGTCGCTGACGAAGCTTTCCGTGCGCCGGGCCGTCCATCTGACCGGCCGGTTCAGCAGCCGTGCCGCGTGCAGCACGATGACTTCCTCCGGGTACGGGACGATCTTCGACCCGAAACCGCCGCCGACGTCGGGGCTGATCACGCGCAACTTGTGCTCGGGCATGCCGAGGATGAACGCCGCGATGATCAGCCGGTGGATGTGCGGGTTCTGTGACGTCGTCCACAGCGTGAACTCTCCGGTCCCCCTGAGGTACTGCGCCAGCGAAGCGCGCGGCTCGATCGCGTTCGGCACGAGCCGGGTGTTGCGGAGCGTCAGCGACACGGTCTTCGCCGCACGAGTGAAATGCTCGTCGGTCTTGGCCTTGTCGCCGATGCTCCAGCGGAACGCGACGTTGCCGGGAGCCTCGTCGTGCAGCTGTTCGGCACCGGCTTCGAGCGCTTTCGAGCCGAGGCTGGCGCCGGGACGCGGGTCGTAGTCCACCTGCACGAGCGCCGCCGCGTCGTCGGCCGCCACCCGCGTCTCGGCGACGACGGCCGCCACGATCTCGCCGGCGTGCCGGACGCGATCGACCGCAATCGCATATCGCGGCGGCGTCTTGAGATCCGGCAGCAGCCAGCCCGTCGGCATCGAGCCGACCTTGGCGGCCAGCAGGTCCTTGCCGGTGATGACGGCGACCACCCCCGGCTGCGCGGCGGCATCCCCGGTCTCGATGCCGCTGATGGCCGCGTGGGCGTACGGGGTGCGCACCATCGCGACGTGCAGGACGCCGGGCAGCGTCACATCGTCCGTGAAGACGCCAGAGCCGGTGAGAAACCGCGGGTCCTCGACGCGCTTGACCGGCTTGCCGACGTACCGTTCGTTCGCCATGAGAATGCTCCTGGCCGTGATGACTGCGAGTCCGGCTGAAGCCGGACACTACGATTGAGAAGGCTGAAGCCGGACACTACGATTGAAGAGTCAGTGGACCGTTCGCTCGTGAATGAGAAGGCAGCGCTGACGAATGAACGTAGTGTCCGGCTTCAGCCGGACCGAATCGGAGGTAAGTCCGCGCTCCGGATCCGTTCGGCCGCGAGCCGCACCGCGGCGACGATGTTGTGGTAGCCGGTGCAGCGGCAGTAGTTGCCCTCGAGCGCGTGGCGGATCTGCGCGTCCGAGGGATCGGATTCGCGTGACAGCAGGTCAACGGTGGCCATGAGTATCCCGGGCGTGCAGAAGCCGCATTGCAGACCATGGGCGTCCCAGAACGCCTGCTGGACGGGATGCAGGTGGCCGTCGGTCGCGAGGCCCTCGACGGTGGTCACATCTGCGCCGTCGGCCTGGACGGCGAACATGGTGCACGCCTTCACGGCGACGCCGCCGACGAGCACGCCGCAGGCGCCGCACTGGCTGGTGTCGCACCCGACGTGCGTGCCCGTCAGGGCCAGTGACTCGCGCAGGTACGAAACGAGGAGCGTTCGCGGCTCGACGGTCGCGTGCCGCTCGACCCCGTTCACCGTCACTCTGATCGGCAGCGATGCGGCAAGAGCGTTCGGCGTGGGTGCAGGCGCGGTCTGGGCCATGATGGCGTTCCCTTTCGGACGCGTCTCGGCGCGCGTCGTGGCTACGATCGACGGGCTTCCTGTTCGAGCCGGCTGAAGAAGTGCTCGGCCTGGGACCGGGCCACGGGCTCGGCGAGCCGCGCGCCGACCGATGCCAGCATCCCGACGAGTTGTGGCTCGCCGGTCCAGGTCACGCGCGTGTCGCTGCCTTCGTCGGCCAGCAGAATGCGTCCGCGTGCGCTGACGCCGCCGACACCGCTCTTCGCGGAGACGCCGAGTGTCATCGCTTCGCCGGGGACCTTGTCGCTCACTTCGATACGGCCGTGGAACGTGCCCTTGACCGGGCCGAGGGCCACGGTAAACGTCGCCCGATAGCGGTCGTCGGCCTCGGCTTCGAGGCGATCGAGCCCCGGGGTGCAGCGGGCGAGGACCTCGGGGTCGTTGAGAAGCGCCCAGACGCGATCTCGAGGGGCCTTCACGAGGGAGGTGCCGTGGATGTGCACGGGAGATCGCGGCTCCGGGGTGGTCGATGTCGGTCGCGTATTATACCCAGCTACCAGCGACCAGCTACCAGCGACCATCGTTTGGTAGCTCGTAGCTGGTAACTGGTAGCTGAAAGGCCATGGACCGACGCGAGACCGCCGATCTGCTCCGCGCCTACGACGAGGCGCTCCGCCAGGGACACCGGGCGGCGCTCGCCACGGTCGTCCGCGTCCGCGGCTCGGCCTATCGTCGCGAAGGCGCACGGATGCTGGTGCGTGACGATGGCGGGATGGCGTGCATGTTGAGCGGCGGCTGTCTCGAGCCCGAGGTGGCGGAGGTCGCGCGCCGCGTGCTCGAATCTGGCCGCCCCGAGCTGCGCCACTACGACCTCGACGAGGATGCCGTGTGGGGCCTCGGACTCGGGTGTGGGGGAGCGGTGGACGTCTACATCGAGCCGATCGCCCCATCGTCCATGGTCACCCGCTGGCTCGAAGTGCTCCGCCGTGGAGAAGCCGCCGTCCTTTCCACGCGGCTCGACCCGGTCGGCGGCCGCCTCCTGGTCGGGCCAGGCGCGCAGACGAGCGGATCGTTCGGTGATGCGGGATTCGACGCGACGGTCATCGCCGCGGCGCGGGACCTCGGCGGACAAACACACCCGCGCGCCGCCACCCAGGCGATCGCGTCGCCCACCGGGCCCGTGGACGTGTTCTTCGACGTGTCCGGCCCTCCCCCAGAGCTCGTCATCTTCGGTGCCGGACACGATGCCATCCCGCTCGCGGCACAGGTGTCGAGCCTCGGGTGGCCCGTCACGCTGGTTGACGCGCGGGCCGCATTCACGATCCCCGAACGGTTTCCCGGCGCGCGTCTCGTGCTCTCGCATCCGGCGCAATTCGCCTCGCTCGTCGAGCTGCATCAGCGATCGCACGTGATGGTGATGAACCATCACCTCGAGCGCGATCGCGCGACCCTGGCGTTCGCCCTGGCCTCGCCGGCGCCGTGGATTGGCGTGCTCGGTCCCCGCGTGCGGTACCAGAAGCTCCTCGATGGACTCGCCGGCGAAGGCGTCGTCCCGACGGCGGCGGCGCTCGCGCGCGTGCGCAACCCGGTCGGCCTCGACATCGGTGCCGAGTCGCCCGACGAGGTCGCGCTGTCGATTGTCGGGGCGCTGGTGGCCGAGCGCCGCGGTTTCCGCGGCGGACGGCTCGACGGTGTGGCGGGCCGCATCCACGATCCGGCGGCACGGTGACGTGACGCGATCACCGCGACTGGACGCGCTGGTGCTGGCGGCGGGCCGGGCCTCCAGATTCGGGGGCGCAAAGTGCCTGCTCCCGGCGGAGCCCGGAGAGACGCTGCTGTCGCGGGTCGTCGGGCTGGCCGCCGCCGCGGTTCCCGGGCGGATCGCGGTCGTCGTCGGCCATGACGCCGAGCACGCCCTGGCCGAGGTCGCGCGCGTGGCCGCTGCCGGCCTCGAATGGAGCACGCGCGTCGGCCCCGTTCTCAACCCGCGCTACGCGGCCGGCCTGAGCACGTCACTCGTCGCCGGGGTGACTGCGTTGCCGTCGAGCGCGGGGGTGCTGGTCCTCCTCGCCGACCAGCCGGCCCTCGACGCCGGCCGTCTTCAGCAACTCGTGCGCCGCTTCATGGACGGCCAGCCCGATCTCGGTGGCCTCGGCCGCTGCCTCGCAAGGCGACCAACGGACTCCAGTCGTTCTGGCGGCCGCGTTGTTCCCCGAGGTGCGGGCGCTGTCCGGCGACCAGGGCGCCCGCCGCGTCCTCGCAGCGCATCGCGGTCGCGTCGCTCTCGACGAGTGGGGCGATGGTCTCTGGTTCGAAGACGTCGATTCGCCGGACGACTACCAACGGCTCGCGACGGCGATGGGCTGGCGAGCCGACAAGTGACGGAGTGACGAGTGACGAATGACGAATGACGAGTGACGAGTGACGAATCACGAGCCACGAACCGCCCGCGACGCAGCGTTATTCATCATTCGTGACTCGTCCCTTTCACTGGTCACTTGTCACTTGTCACTCGTCACTACAAGTATCAAAGCTGACAGACCTTGTCCGCCGCGGACACGTCGAGCTTTCCGGGGGCATCGACGTTGAGCTCCCGTACGACGCGGTCCTCGACGACCATCGAATAGCGCCGTGAGCGCGTGCCCATGCCGAAGCGGGAGCTGTCGGACTCCAGGCCGAGGGCTCTGGCGAACTCGGCGTTGCCGTCGGCCAGCATCAGAATCCGATCGCCGACGCCATTGGCCTTCGACCACGCGTGCATCACGTGCACGTCGTTGACCGCGGTGCAGGCGATGACGTCCACGCCCCGTGCCTTGATGGCGCCGTGGTGGGCGAGATAGCCCGGCAGGTGCTGGTTGTTGCAGGTCGGGGTAAATGCGCCAGGGACGGCGAAGAGCACCACCTTCTTCCCGCCGAACACCTCCTGGGACGTCCGGGCGGCCGGTCCCTCGGCGGTCATGACGGTGAAGGTGGCATCCGGAATGCGGTCTCCAACTTGGATCGACATGGAGGGATCGTAACCCATCGCTGGGGCTCCAGGCCGAGGCGTGAGCCATAAGTCTCCGGCTTCGCACCTTAAGGGTAGAGGTGATCGACGTGCATATGCGGATCGCGGGTCACGTGCGGGAACACGGCAGCGTGCTGGCACGCGCCGAGAAGCGGGCGCTCATCTGGATGGCCCGGCGGATGCCCCGGTGGATCAACTCCGACCACCTCAGCGCGCTGGGGCTCGGCGCGATGGCGCTGGCCGGTTTGTCGTTCGCCCTGGCACGCCACGAAGTGCAGGCGCTCTGGGGTGTCATCGTCGGGCTGGCCCTGAACTGGCTTGGCGACAGCCTCGACGGAACGCTCGCGCGCGTCCGTAATCACCAGCGTCCGAACTACGGCTACTACGTTGACCACGTCATCGACATCCTGGGGGCGACGCTGCTGTTCTCAGGCCTGTCGATCTCGGGCTTCATGACGCCAGTCGTGGCGATGGCGCTGCTGGTGACGTACCTCCTGGTGTCCGGAGAGGTCTACCTCGCGACCCACGCGCGGGGCGTCTTCACCATGGCCTTCCTCGGTTTCGGGCCCACCGAACTGAGGATCGTGCTGGCGGTGGGGACGCTCTGGCTGTTTCGAGCGTCCGAGATTCGCCCGTTCGGGATGGGACCCTGGCTGCTGTTCGACGTCGGCGGACTGGTAGCCATGGCCGGGATGGTGGTCGCCCTCATCACCGCCATCCTGCGGAACGCGCGGCACCTCTATCGATCGGAGCCCCTCCCCAAGGACAAGGCGAGCGCATGTCACCCACTCTCCATCGCCTCGTGACCTTCAACATCGTCGGCGTGCTCGGCGCGATCGTCCATCTGGCGACCCTATCCCTCTGGTCGCGATGGCTCGGCCTGCCGGCGCCGCTGGCCAGCTTGCTGGCGGTGGAAGCCGCGCTCATCCACAACTTCCTGTGGCACGAGCGCTGGACCTGGCGCGATCGGTGGCCGGCGGACGGTCGAATGGGACGGCTCTTGCGGTTTCACGGCGCCAACGGTCTGGTGTCCGTGGCGGGCAGCGGCCTTCTCGTTCCGTGCCTCATGCATGCGGGGCTGGCGGTAGAAGCCGCGGGCATCATGGCGATTGTCGCGTGCTCGTTCGTGAACTTCCGGCTGGCGGATCGCGGCGTGTTCACGAGCGCCGTCGCGATGCTCGCCCTGTGCGCCGGCGCCCGCCCGGCCGGCGCGTCACCTCAGCCGAACACGCTCGATGGTTGGCACCGGTATGTGTCGGCTTCCGAGGTTCGCCGGGCAGGAGAGATCGCGCAGGGTGGCATCCGGCTGCCCGACGAGCAGCTGCGGTCGCTCCGCGCAGGGACCGTCGAGGTCCAGGAGCTCGAAACCCGGAGCCCTGACGGGGGGACGATCGACGTGCCTGATGGCCTCGTCCATCACTGGCGCGGCCGCATGTTCGTGCCAGGGATCACGTTGGACAGGCTGCTGGAGCGCGTAAGAGACCCCGCCCTCCACCGCGCTCAACCTGACGTGCGCGAAGCGCGCGTGCTTCGTCAGGACGACGACGAGCTCGATCTCTTCCTGCGTATCACACGATCGCAGTTCGTCACCGTGACCTACGACACCCGGCATCACGTGCGCTACGCGCGGCAGAACGCGGCGCGTGCGACCGCCACCAGCGTGGCGACGCGCATCGACGAGGTCGGGGGCGACGACCGTGGGTTCCTGTGGCGGCTCAACGCGTATTGGCGGTACGAAGTGAAGGACGGTGGTGTGCTGGTGGAGTGTGAGTCGATCAGTCTGAGCCGGACGGTGCCGCTGGTCCTCCGGCCGGTAGCCGGTCGCGCCGTGCGGGGCTTCGCACGGGAATCGATGAGCCGCACGTTGACCGCGCTGCGACAGGCGCTCACCCGGTCGCTACCGGCAGCCCGGGTGTCCGCAGTTGCACTTGATATGGATCGTGCCTGACGACTTCTCGCAGGACTCCGAGCAGGTCCTTGCTCCCTTCGCGAGGCTGACAGGTGCAGGGTTCGTGGGCGCATTTCTTCGGGTCCATGGATCCTCCCTCCATCGGCCGTTCGGCGAGCTTCGCGTCCGTGAACCGCTGCGGCCGCGTGGATGCCCCATGCAAAGGCGCTGACAACTGCGGCCGGGCGTGGTCGTCCCGCGCCCGGCTGCGACGTTGCGCTGACCCCCGGGTGGCGCCGTGAACTTCCTGTCGCTGCCGTTGGGATTCGTGACAGCGCCACGCAAGAGGTGGGTAGCCGTCAGCCGGTCAGCCTCTGTTGTCAAACGACGTCTCTGCCGACGTTTTCCATAGGAGAGAAGGTACCGCCGCGGAACGGCTGTGAACGGCCGCGGTCTGGATGAGCCTCCCGCATGAGCTGGGGGCACCCCGAGTGTCCGCCAGCGGGTACATGTCTTGCTGAAGAACCTCGCACTTGGATGCCATAGCTGAGATGTACGGACTGAATCCTCTCCGACGAGCGCGCCAGGAATGCGGGCTCACACTCGAGGATGTGGCGCGCCTCACCCACCTGAGCCCTCGAGTACTCGCCCGCATCGAGCTCGGCGACTTCGCGTCACTCCCGCCGGGGCTGTTCGCGCGCGCCCACATTCGCGCGTACGCCGAGGCCGTAGGTTTGAGCGGGACCGAGACGCTCGACCGACTCTCGGAGCTGCTGCCACAGGTCTCGGATCCGCTCGAGGCCTTGCGGGCACGGGAGCGCCGCCGCTGGGCGGACATGCATCCCTGGCTGGGGCGCGCCGACGCCTACGCCCGGACGCTCACGGCGGCAGGCCGTACCTGGACTCGGACGCGGCTGGACGATGGGCTCGACGTGGCGTGGCGCCGCGGCGTGGCCGGAATCGTCGACGGGGTCGTGCTGGCGGGTGTCGGAGCGTCGCTCGTCACCGGTGCTGCGGTCATCACCGGGGTGCCTGTGCGGGACCTCGCACGCGAGGTACCCGTACCGCTCGCGCTGACCTGGCTCCTCCTGGCCGGGCAGTACCTGTTCCTCACCAGCGGGCTCGGGGGGCGCACGCCTGGAGCCGTCATCGCCCGCTGCGCCAGGACAGGAGAACGGCGGCTCTCGCTCTCGCCACGCGCGGTCTCGCGCAGAGCCGCGCAGACGGTCCTCGAGGAGAGTCTGGCGGTGGCTGGCGTGTCCCTCGTGCTGGGCGCCTGGCGGACGAGCCGACTCCTCCCGTCGGGTCGTCGCTCTCGCGTCCGGGTCTGAGCGGCGGTAACATCGAGGCGTGTCCGCGCACCGGCGGTGCGCGGATGGCCGTCGATCGCACCAGCCGGGAGGATCCGTGTCCGACGACACCATCGCCAAGACCGACGAACAGTGGAAGCAGGAGCTCACGGCGGAGCAGTTTCAGGTGCTCAGGCAGCACGGAACCGAGCGCGCCGGCACGAGCCCGCTCAACCAGGAGAAGCGCGAGGGGACGTTCACGTGCGCCGGCTGCGGCCAGGAGCTCTTCGACTCGGCCACGAAGTATGAGAGCGGGACCGGGTGGCCGAGCTTCTTCGAGCCGAAGGACGGGGCGGTCGCGACCACGGTTGACGGCAGCCATTTCATGACCCGCACCGAAGTGCATTGCAGCCGATGCGGGGGCCATCTCGGACATGTCTTCGAGGACGGCCCGCGCCCGACCGGCCTTCGGGTACTGCATGAACGGCGTCGCCCTCGAGTTCACCCCCAAGTAGAACCGGCGTCCGCGGCCCGAGGCAGGGAGCGTCATGAGACTCGTGACCGTGTGCTGCGCGATGGCGCTCCTGCCATCGCCCTCGCCTTCGATCGCTCAGGCGCCACCGGCCGCCGCCCCGGCGCCGGAGCGAATCCGCTTCGAGCCGACCGCGGGCGTGCCCACATTCGCCGTGCGGCCGCCGATCCTGCGCGTCAAGCCGGGACAGATCGTGGACTCGCGCACCTTCTCGAAGCCGGGCGACTATTACGAGCGCCCGGGAGGACCGTGGCCGGGCGAAGTGGGGCCGTTCTTCATCGAGGGCGCGACGCCCGAGGACACGCTCGTCATCAAGATCCTCGAGGTTCGTCCAAACCGGGACACGGCGGTGTCGTCGGTGGGACCCGGGAATATCAGCGCCGTGGCCGGCGACAACCGGACGCGCATGCTGAACGAGCACCTGCCGGCGCGGCGGTTCGTGTGGCAGCTCGATCGCACGCGCAACGTCGGGATCCTCGAGCTCCCGAACTCGGCGAGCAAGCGTATCGAGCTGCCGCTCAAGCCGATGCTGGGACGGGTGGCGGTGGCGCCCGCCGGCGAAGAAGCGTGGGGCGGCCTGTGGCCCGGCAACTTCGGCGGCAACATGGACGCGTCCGACGTCACCGAGGGCACGACGGTCTATCTCCCCGTCTTCCATGACGGCGCCCTCTTCTATTTCGGCGACGGCCATGCGCTGCAGGGCGACGGCGAGATCGCCGGCTCCGGCCTCGAGACGACGATGGACGTGTCGCTGCAGTTCGATCTGATCAAGGGGCAGCGAATCCGCTGGCCGCGCCTCGAGGACGCGACGCACATCATGGTGGCGGGCAGCGTGCGACCGCTCGTCGATGCGTTCCGCATCGCCCAGGTCGAGCTCATCGAGTGGCTGGTGGACGACTACGGATTCGAGAAGATGGAGGCCTATCAAGTGGTCTCGCAGGCCGGCACGTCGCGCATCGCCAACGTCGTGGATCCCAACTACACCGTCGTCGCGAAGTTCCCCAAGTCCGCGCTTCCCGCGCGGGTGCGCCGCCCGTGACGTCAGTCGCGTCGCCCGCGGCGGCCTCCGAGGTCGCGTTCCGCCGCCCCGCCACTACCGCCATCGTCGTCGTCGCGGCCGCGGCGATGGTCGGCACGCTGCCCGGCCGCACGCAGGGGCTCGGCCTCATCACCGAGCCGCTCCTCGCCGACCTCGCGATCGGCCGCGTGTCCTATGCGACCGTCAACCTCTGGGCCACGCTCATCGGCTCGCTCTTCGCCCTCGGCATCGGCCGCGTCATCGATCGCCACGGGAGCCGTCGGGTGCTCGCCGCCCTGGCGCTCTCGCTCGGGTTCACCGTGATGGTCATGAGCCAGGTCGCCACGCTGCTGGCGCTCGCGCTCACCGTGACGCTCACACGAGGCCTGGGCCAGAGCGCGCTGTCGGTCGCGAGCCTCACCTTCATCGGCCGATCGGGCGTCGGCCGGATCGACGCGGCGATGGCGGCCTTCACCGTGGTCATGAGCATCGGCTTCATGCTCGCGTTTCCGCTGGTCGGCTGGATGGTCCAGTCGCAGGGGTGGCGCGCGGCCTGGTTCGCCATCGGCATCGCGCTCCTCCTCGGGCTCGCGCCCCTGGCGTGGTTCTCGCCCTACGGCGACGATGCCGACGAGTCTCCACGACGTTCGCGGTGCCTCCGCTGACGGCCATACGTGGGGCGCAGCGCTCCGCACGCCGGCATTCTGGGCGTTCGGCCTTGGCGCCGCGATGTACGGGCTCGTCGCGTCGGGCATCGGGCTGTTCAACGAGTCGATTCTCGCGGAACGCGGCTTCGACGCAACGGTCTACTACCAGACGCTCGTCGTCACGGCGTTGACCGCGCTCGCGGGGAACTTTCTCGCCGGATGGCTGACCCGATCGTGGGCGCTCCCGCGTCTGCTGGCCCTGGCGATGTTCGTCCTGGCCGCCGGTCTTGCCGCGCTCCCAATCGTCACGACCGTCGCGCAGGTGATGCTGTGGGCCGTGGCTATGGGGCTTGGCGGCGGCTGCGTGATGGTGCTGTTCTTCACCGTCTGGCCGGTTGCGTTCGGCCGGCGCCAACTCGGACGAATCCAGGGGACCGCCCAGGCACTGACCGTCGTCGCCTCAGCGCTCGGCCCGCTCCTGGTGGCATGGGGGGTCGAGCGGACCGGGTCGCACACCTTCGTCTTTCTCGTCCTCGCGGTGTTGATCGCCGGCCTCGGTCTCGCCTCGCTGGCCGTGCGCCTGCCGCGCCCGTCGGATTCATGACCTGGCCCGACGTCATCCTGCGCGGCTCGATCTGGGTGTCGCTGATCCTGTTCGCCGCCGGCGAATATGGCCGCCGCGGTCCCAAAGGCTCACCGCCATGGGCCTGGCGTGTGTGGACGGCCGGGGCGCTCGTGTGCGCGTTCCACATGGCGTGGGCGATGGGATGGGCTCACGGCTGGGGCCATCGATCCGCGGTGGAGGCCACGGCCGCACTGACGGCCTCGATATACGGCGTCGCGTGGGGAGGCGGCGTCTACGTGAACTACGCGTTCCTGGCCGTCTGGCTCGCCGAAGCGACCTGGTGGCGGTGTGGGCGCGAGTACGCCACGGCCCGGAAGACACGGATCGCCCTGCGGGTCTTCTACTTCGTCATCATCGTCAACGCCGCGATCGTGTTCACCCACGGTGCGGCGCGTCTGGCTGGCAGCATCCTGGTGGCACTCCTGCTCCTCGCCTGGGGCCGGCTGCTGTCGGGTGATGCGCGGGATTCAGGCGCGGCGCCGGCAGGAACACGCGGATGACGGTCCTTCTGTCGTCCGCATGTCACGGTCGTCCGTGACGATCGCGAAGAACGCCCGGACCGTTGCTTCCATCAGGGGGAGGCGACCGCAACGGCGATCTCACCCGGAGCGCTCGGAACGCAGCTCGGTCCGCAGCCAGGCGGATGCGCCGGCCCAGGTTCGCTGGACGGACTTGGTCGAGATTCCCAGCAGGTCAGCCGTCTCTCGCAGGGTGAGGCCACCGAACACGCGGCACTCGACGACGCGTCCTGCACGCGGATCGCGGTGCGCCAGTCGCGCCAGCGCCGTGTCGATCGCGATGACCTCGTCGGCCTCGGGCCCGTTCAGCAGACGCGGCTCCTCACCGGGCTCGAGTGAGATCGGGCGGTTCTCGCCGCCACGCTTGAGGCGCCTCCGCGCGCGGGCGTGATCCACGAGGATGCGGCGCATCGTCTGGCCAGCGATGGCAAGGAGGCCGTGCCGATCCGCAGCCGTGACCCGGTACTGGCCGAGCAGGCGCAGATACGTCTCGTGGACGAGCGCAGTGGGCGAGAGCGTGTGGCCCGGCGACTCGTGGTGGAGCTGGCGTCGCGCCACCTGGCGCAGGTCGTTGCAGACGAGCGGCACGAGCTGCGCGATCGCGTTGCGTTCGCCGGTGCGCCACCGCCGAAGCCATCCGGTGACCGGCCCGCCCACGGCCGGCCGTGACGAGACGTCGGCATCGGGTCGATCGAGCTGTGGTCGCGGTTTGTGCATGGATGCGTCATTTCGTCCGGCGAATCGCGGTCACTAATCTCTCTCGGCGCCCCACTGAAACAACGCATGGCCGCCGACTAATCGAACGGCTGTCGGTGCCGCAACGCCCTCGCGCTGGTGGACCCCATGCCTAGGAGTTGTAAGGGTTTGGTAAGCACGGAATCTAACGTTCGGCGCGGGTGTCGCTCTCGTTAGGAAGGCAGGAGATGCAATGACTGATGCGCCCCACCTGACACAGCTCATTCATCAGGCTCAGCAGGGTGATGCCGGCGCGGCCGACGTGCTCTTCGCCGCGGTCTATCCCGATCTGCGCCGGCTGGCTCGTGCGCGACTGCGTGCCGGCAGCCGGAACACCTATCTCGACACGGGTGCACTGGTGCACGAGGCCTATCTCCGCTTTGCGGGGACGGTGCAGCTGAAGCTCGAGAGCCGCCTGCACTTCATGCGCTGGGTGAGCTGCGTGATGCGCTCGGTGATCGTGGATTTCGTGCGGCGCCGACAGGCAAGTCGCCGAGGAGGCGGCGCGGCGGAGGTCCACACGGACCTCGATCGCATGTCGGTGGCGTCCGGCGAACGCGAGATTCTGCGCGTGCACGACGCGCTCACGGAACTCGCGGCGGTGGATGAGCGCGTGACCCAGGTAGTCGAGATGCGGTACTTCGGCGGCATGACCGAGGTCGAGATCGCCGAAGCGCTGGGCGTCACCGATCGGACGGTCCGGCGCGACTGGGAGAAGGCGCGCGTGTTGCTGCGCGAAGCGCTCGCCTGACGTGCGCGACATGAACGTCGAGTCCCTGACCCTCCTGAATCATCTCCTCGACGAGGTGCTCGATCTGCCTCCCGCGGATCGACTGCGTGCGGTCGACGACCTGAGTCCACGGTATCCGCACGTCTGGCCGCGACTCCGGCGTCTCCTGGACGACTCGGCCTGGCCGGACGTCCCCGTGCTCGGCACGATTCCCAAGATCGATCGGACGGACGACGAGTACGCCGATCGCGGAAGGGACGACGTCGCGGCGACGAGTGCGGACGATCCCCTCAGCGTCGGACCGTATCGGATCGTCCGCAAGCTCGCGGGCGGCGGCATGGGCGAGGTGTACCTCGCCGAGCGCGCTGACGGCATGCTGAACCGGCCAGTGGCGCTGAAACTGCCGAGAGGCGCCTGGTGTCTGTCGGGTTTCGCCGACCGCATGGCGCGCGAACGCGAGATCCTGGCGAGCCTCAGCCACCCGAACATCGCCCGGCTCTACGACGCGGGCGTGACGTCCATGGGACAGCCCTACCTCGCGCTCGAGTACGTCGAGGGCTGCCCGATCGACGAATACGTCAAGGCGGATCGCCTGCCCGTCCACACGCGCCTGCGCGTCTTCCTGCAGGTGGCGCGCGCCGTCGCCCACGCCCACGCGAAGCTGGTGATCCACCGCGATCTGAAGCCGGCGAACATTCTCGTCACTGATGCAGGGGACGTGAAGCTGCTGGACTTCGGCATCGCCAAGCTGATCGGAGAGGGGAGCGCCGAAGCGGCCACGATCACGACGGTGGCCGGTTGTCCCCTCACGCCCGACTACGCCTCTCCGGAACAGCTGGCCGGCAAGCCGCTCGGCGTCGCCACCGACGTGTACTCGCTCGGCGTCCTCCTCTACGAGTTGCTCGCGGGCCAGCGCCCGTACAGCCTCCCGTGCGGCGCGAGGCTCCCGCTCGACGAGGCGATCCTGCGTATCGATCCGCGTCGGCCGAGCGAGGTGACCGCCGATCCCGCGGTGCGGCGCCTGCTGCGCGGCGATCTCGACACCATCGTCCTCCAGGCGCTCGAGAAAGAGCCCGACAAGCGCTACGCGACCGTGGACGCGATGGCCGAGGATCTCGAGCGCTACCTCAAGGGCCACCCTGTCCTCGCCCGGCCCACGACCCTGAGCTACCGGGTTCGCAAGTTCGTCGGCCGGAATTGGCTGGTCGTGTCCGGCGCCGTGATGCTCGTGTGTCTGCTCACTGCTTCCGGCGTCATGACCGTCGTCCAGGCGGCGCGGGTGTCTGCCGAGCGCGACCGTGCACGAAGCGAGCAGGCCAAGACCGAGCAGGTGGTCCGCGTGCTCGTCGAGCTGTTCGAATCAACGAATCCGGCGGTGCGTCCCGACGGCGACCGGATGCCGGTCGGCGAGTTTCTCGGCGGCGCCAAGATGCGCGCCCTGGCAGGGCTGCAACGCGCCCCCGAGGTCCGGGCGCGGCTCAAACAGGTGTTCGGCCTGATTGACTACACGCGCGGTCAGTACGCGCCGGCGCGAACGGCGCTCGAGGAGGCCCTGGCGGAGCAGCGCCGCCAGCTCGGGCCCGAACATCCCGACGCCCTGGAGTCGCTCCACGCGCTCGGCGTCGTGCTGCATGCCGCTGGCGACGGACAGCGGGCCCGTGTCGTCCTGGAGGAATCGCTCGAGCGGCACCGCGGAAGGTTTGGCGAGGTTCACGAGAAGACGGGCCGGGCACTCGATGCACTCGCCAGGGTCGAAGCCGACACCGATGTCGAGAAGAGCGGCGTGCTGATCCGTCGCGCGCTCGACGTTCGCCGCCGCGTGCTCCCAGGCAATCATCCCGACCTGGCGAGCACGATCGGCGCGCTCGGGACCTATCACGAGCATCGGGGCGAATTCGATCGCGCGCGGATCCTGCTGCAGGAGGCGATCGCGGTGTTCAAGACCCCGGCCGAGCGCCACCATCCCAAGGCGATTGCGCTGATGGGCGAGTACGCGTCGCTGCTCGGAAGCCTCAACGCCAATCGAGAGAACGAGGTCGTCCTGCGCGACGCGATCTCGCTGGCCCGGGCCACGCTCGGGACCGACACCATCACGACCGCAGATCTGATCAACGACCTGGGCGTCAGTCTCGCCATGCAGGGTCGGCACGCCGAAGCCGAGGCGGCGTTTCGCGAGGCCTTCCAACCGCACCTGCGCCTGGCCGGCGAGCATCACTGGCGCACGCGCAACATGGCCCGGAACGTCGGCCGTGTGCTGGCGCTGCAACAGCGTTATGCGGAAGCGCTGCCCTGGCTGGACCGCGCCATCGCCGCGCAGATCCCGACCGAGCCGGCCGACGATGCCGGGCGGATGGGGATTCGGGCGCAGCGCGCGGCGGTCTGGTTTCGTCTCGGCCATCAGGACGCCGCCATCGCCGAGCTGACGCGAATCGTGGAAGCGCTGCCCAAGGCCCGAAACGCGCAGTCCGATACCGTCGAGGCATGGACGCGCATCCTGTTGGCGCGGGCGCTCAACGATGCGGGACATCCGGCGCGGGCCGAGCAGGCCTTGCTGCCGGCGCGAAAATGGTTCGAGCGGTACGAGCCGTCGCACCCGAGGCGGGCTGAAGTGGCATGCGAACTGGGGCGGGCGCGCATCCTTCAGCACGCGGACGGGGTCGAGCGCGCATCCCTCGCGCGCTGCCTGGCCGACTATCGGCGCTGGGGCCTGGCCGAGCCGGAGGTCGTCGCGTCGATCGAGCGGGTCCTGGCCACGCCAGCGCCGGTCGCACTCCAAGCGCGTCGAGCGCTAGTCCCGTAACTCCACCTGCTGAATCCTCCGCAATCCTCCGCGTGCCGCGTCGATTGTTCGAGCCGGTCGGGCTCGTGACGTGTCCACATGCGGCCTCGCACGGCGCGATCACAGATAGCGCGCCGAACACGGGCGGATGTCCCGCTCGTGACCGCCGCGAGGAGAACAACCATGCCCGCACCGAACCGAACAGTCGCCGTAGTCGCCGGAGCCTCCGCCCTCATCGTCACCCTGCTTTCGGGGTCGCCGCAGGCCGCACAACCGGCCGCGGCCGTTGCGTCGTGCTGGGACTTCGCCACGCTGTCTCCGGCGACCGTGTATCGGATCGACGATGAGTTCAGGGTGCCGACGGCCACCATCCAGATGAAGAACTACCTGTGGTTCGGCAACAAGATCACGAGTCCTTCCGCCCAGGTGTACGTGACGCCGACGGAGATCTCCGGCGGTCCCGCACCGGAGTTCCGGCTGTATGTCATCAACGCGCACGTCGAGCCGGATGCGCCGGTGACCCTCGTCAGCTTCAACTTCGGTCACTTCGCGTCGCCGGGCGGCGCCCACGCCAACATCGGCGTGAACGGCGAGCTGGTCGAAGTGACGCAGAGCCTGCTGGACCTGAATGGACGCGTGCTGGGAGTCCGGCCGTCGGCACGGCGCGGGTCAACGTGACGCTCACATCCGCGCCTGGCGCGAACCCCGAGGTCGGGACGCTCGAGCTCGTGGCCGAGACCGGGCAGATTGAAAAGCACACGCTGGGTGGCATCCAGCTGTTCGTCAAGAACGTCTGCATGTCGTGACGTGTTACGCTTCCGCCCATTCCAGGCGGTGGCATGCGCAGAGTGAATCGGCGTGCGTGGATGACGGGAATCGGCGCGGCGGCGGTGGCCGCCAGTGCGCCGCCGGGCATCGCAGGTGACGAGGTTGGCGGGGCGAGTGGCGGCCAGGCGCCGGCCAAGGCCCCGCCGCTCCTGCTGACCGACTTCCAGCCGCGCAGCATGCTGCACGTGACCGAGACGACGGTCGAGAAGCCGCGTTTCCCGGTCGTGGACGCCCACACGCATCTCTCGTTCTCGCGGCGCGACGGCGGCACGCGCTACACGGCCACACCCGAGGAACTGCTGGCCGTGATGGATCGCCGCGGCGTGCGGACGATGATCAATCTGACCGGTGGGTCGGGCGACTCGCTGGCCGAGACGATCCGCCGATACGACCGCGCGCACCCCGGACGATTCGTCACCTTCACCGAGCCGTCGTGGTCGCGGGCGTCGGAGGCGGGCTACGCGGCGTGGCAGGCCGAGGAGCTCGCTCGAGCCAGGCAGACAGGTGCGCGAGGCGTGAAGGTCCTCAAGACCCTCGGGTTGTATCTGCGCGACGGCGGGCCCACCGGGAAGCTCGTGGCGATCGACGATGCGCGCTTCGATCCGATGTGGGAGGCGTGCGGCCGGCTGGGTCTGCCGGTGGCGATCCACATCGCCGATCCGGAAGCCTTCTTCCTGCCGACCGATCGCTTCAACGAACGGTACGAGGAGCTGGCGAATCACCCGGACTGGGCGTTCAACACGCCGGGCTTTCCGAGCCATCGCGACCTGCTGGCCGCCTGCGATCGCGTGTTCGCGAAGCACCCCAAGACGACGTTTCTCGCGCTTCACGTCGGCCATGTCGCCGAGAACCTGGCGCTCGTCGGCGAGCGGCTGGACCGCCACCCGAACATGTGCGTCGAGCTCGGGGCGAGGATCGGCGAGCTGGGCCGCCAGCCGCGGACCGCGCGGCGGTTCTTCGAGAAGTACCAGGATCGAATCCTGTTCGGGACTGACGCCGTTCCGCAGGGCAGCGAAACGCCGCAGCAGATCTTCGGCGACGAGCTCTATCGCATCTATTACCGGTTCCTCGAAACCGAGGACGAGTACTTCGACTATGCGCCGGCGCCGGTCCCGCCGCAGGGACGGTGGCGCATCTACGGGCTGGGCCTGCCCGAGGCCATCCTGCGGAAGGTCTACCACCAGAACGCGGACCGCATCCTCGGTCTCCAGGCATGACCGACGCCCGCACCTCGCCCCGTCCCGAGGCTGCGGCCGGCTATCGCGTGAAGGCCACCCTGGCCGGGGGGGCGACGCTGCTGAGCGCCGACGAGACGGCGTGGAGCGCCGCGGGCACGATCGCGTGGGGACCGCCGCGCTATCGCACCGCGTTCCGCGCCTTGTGGACCGCGCACGCGCTGTATGCGCGGTTCGACGCGACCGATCCCGATCCCTGGCACACGATGTCGGCCCACGACGACTGTCTCTGGGAAGAGGAGGTCGTCGAGCTGTTCCTCGATCCGGCAGGGCAGGGTCGCGACTACTTCGAGCTGGAGATCAGCCCCGCGAACGTTACCTGCGACGTCCGCGTGCGCACCCCGTACCCGAATCTCGTGTCGGAGCTCGCCTGGGATCACGTGGGGCTCGCGACCGCAGTCTGCGCGCTCCGCGACCAGACCGGCACTGTCGGGTGGACGGCGGCAGCCGAGCTCCCATGGGGCGGGTTTCGCTCCCTGCCCGTGCCGGCGCACGTCGCGCTCCCTCCGGAGTCGGGAGACAGCTGGCGCTTCAACGCCTATCGGATCAAGCGGCCGGGTGGTCCGCAGCGGCCGAAGGACGGGGCCCTGCTCGAAGCCTGGTCGCCCACCGGCACCCCGAGCTTCCACGTCCCCTCCGCTTTTCGCCCGCTCCGCTTCGCCTGAGACCAGCGTTCTTCCCCCCGCGTTGACCCGCGCGCGCCCGGATGGCGCGGTTCGCATCGAGTCCCGCTTCCACGGTTTGCCGTGCCCGCTCCAGCTCTCGCGGGCTGCAACGCGTGCGGGATGGCTGCAGCGTCCGTGTTTGCGCTGCACGCACGCCGGCACACGACTTGCTCTGTACGTCCGCGTGTGGTGCGGCGTTGTTAAGAGACAGAGACCTCCCGTTCGCGATTCACGCGCGGGCGCGGCAGGCCGATTGTGAGAAGAGAGTCGAGCGCGCCATGTCTCATCCCCTTTTGATCGTCGTGCTGGTTGCCGCGGCGGCTGCGCCATGGCCGGCGGTTGCTGCCGGGCGCGCCGCGCGGTCGGACACCGCAGGCTCACGGGCAGCGGCTTCCTCCCGGAACCCCGCGGCCGTGCTGTCCGACTTGCAACGGTGGCTGGGCGTGATGGCTGGCGCGCTCGAGCCGACCGGGGAATCGTCCAAGGGCCTGGCGGTGGCGCTGACGGCGGCCCGAGGACGGACGATTGCGGCGTCCGCGATCCACGCCCTCGCGGGCGGGATCGGACAGGCGCTCGTCGGCGTCGATCTGGACGAGGAAGCCGTCGAGCGACTCGCGCAGAACCTCTACGCCGCCATGAGCAGCCGCGACCTGACCGGACGCGAGGTGGGCCTGCTCCTCGTGGACACGATGACGATCCTCGGCCAGGCCGGTGCGGAACCGCCGGCGATCGAGCGCGTCACCCGGCTGCTGATGAACACCTGTCCTGAAGCTCCCGACTCGGTGCCGGCAGCGCGTCAGGCTGTGGGCCCCCCGCTTCTCACGCCCCGCTGACGACGGGTGGCGTGAGCTCCCGCCTCGCTCGACGGGCCAGCAGCAGATCGAGGCCGGCAAGCCGGCCAGTCCTGAAGAGCGCCACCACCAGCACGGCGCCCCATTCAATCAGCGTCTTGTTCACGACCAGATACGTGCCTTCTGCACCCGGCGCGGGAACGCCGCCGAGCGGAATGGCGGCGGCGTAGAACAGCGTCAACAGGATGAGTGCTGCCCACGCGCCCACTTGCGTGAGCAGGCCGAGTGTCAGCGAGAGACCGATCGCCACGAGTGCGATCGGGATCGCGACATCGATCCAGCCGGACGAGCCGGAGGCGGCCAGCGCGTGAAACCAGGGGGCGAAGGGGCCGGACGCCGCTTTCAGATAACCCGCGGCGCTCCACTGGCCCAGGGGCGTGCCGAGGCTGGACCACCCCGGGAGCATCAACTTGTAATAGCCCTCGTAGAGGAAGTGCCACCCGATCAAGGTGCGCAGCAGCACCAGGCTCGTTGACTCGAGGAGCGAGAGATGGCGCATGGGGACGAGGAAGCTGGGTCGGGGACGGGAGCCTCGCTCAGATCATCCGAGGCTCCCGTCCCCATCTACGTAGTCGAATAACTGACCGCCAGACGCGTCTTCTCCTGGACCGCCTCGTCCGCGCGCAGGCAAGCCGCCGCCGATCGCAAGGCTTTGTCGGGACCACAGGCGAGGGGAGCGCCGACGCGAATCGCGGCGCAGAAGCCCGAGATCTGCTGCTTGTAGGCCTGGAGCCGATCGACCTGCTGTCCCGCGGTGCCGCTCGCCGATCGTCCGGCGGCGTCCGCGGTCCGGCTCTCTGACGCTTCGAGGGCGGGTCCGCCGGTCCTGGGGACGACGTCGATGCCGGTGGGCCGGGCGCCATCCGCTTCGTCGAACAGGTAGGCCTCCGACTCCCCACGCAGCACCAGCGTGCCCTTGGTGCCGAAAAACACCTCGTAGTTGGAATCGAACGCGTTCGATTCGATGGTCGAGAAGACCGCCGTCCGGCCGCCGGGATACTCGAACGTCACGTACAGCGTGATCGAAGACCTCGCGCCCGTCCTTGAAGCGGTGGATGCCGCCGGTGCCGAGGACAGCCTCGGGCGTCGAGTCGAAGAACCAGTTGGCGACGTTCACCTGGTGGCTGCCGAGCTCGGCGAGAAGACCCCTCGAGTAGCGCGTGTAGAGCCGCCAGTTGAGCAGGTGCTCCCAGGTCGGGTACCCCCACTTCGACGGGTCGTAGTCCGGCGAGGGCGGGTTGCCAGACCGGCGCCAGTTGCCGTTGCGATGCCACGCCAGGCGTGCGAGGTAAATCTCACCGAGCCCGCCCGCCTTGACGATCCCCTCGTACGCCGCCTGGTACACCTGGTTGTAGCAGCGCTGGTAGCCGATCTCGAGCAGGCGCCCACTCTTGGCCGCGGCGTCACGCATCCGGACGCAGCCCGCCAGATCCCACGCCATCATCTTTTCGCACAGCACGTGCTTGCCCGCCTCGAGGCAGGCCGAGGCAATCTCGGCGTGCGACCAGAGCGGCGTGGCGACGATGACGGCCTCGATATCCGCGCGCGCGATCAGCTCTTTCCACTCGACCACGTGCGTCGCCGCCGGCCGGGCCGTCTTCGCCAGGACCTCGTCCGCGAGCCCGAGCTGGGCAGGGTTGATGTCGCACAGCGCGACCACCTCGGCGTAGGCCGGATCGGTCTGCGCGAGCAGTACCCGGCCTTCGCCTCCGAGCCCGATGACGCCGACCCTCACCGGTCCGCCTCTCACGGGTCCAGTCACGGCTGCCGCCGCGCCCAGACCGGCGAGCGCCGGCACCCCGGCCACCGCCTTCAGGAAGTTCCGGCGGCCTACCGCCTGTTGTTCAGGAGTCAGATTCACGCGTCCTCCACCGTCGCACCGTCGAAACCACCGATGATGACCGGCCTGGCCTCTGGGCCTTCCGGCGTCAGGATGGCGAGGATGTCGGGGTGAGTGTCGCAGTAGCGCCGCGCCAGCGCCAGGCCGCCGACGAGAAACGCTGTGGCGAGGGCATCGGCGCTCGCAGCATCCGGCGCAACGACCGTCGAACTGAGGATTCCGCGCGCCGACCAGCCGGTGCGCGGGTCGATGACGTGCCCGTGGCGCACCCCGTCCACCTCGACGTACTGCTCGCCGGCGCCACTCGTACCCAACGCCCCGTCGCGGAGACGCAGCCGTGCGAGCGGCTGCGCGGCGCGTCTCGACGTCAGGTCGATGATCCAGCCGCCGCGGCGCCCGCCGAGCGCGACGACGCTGCTGGTCGCGGCCGAGACGAGGGCATGTCGCACCCCGGCGGCGCGAAGGCGTGCGGCGATGCAATCGACCGCGAAGCCCTTGCCGATCGCTCCGAGGTTGAGCTCGAGGCCGTCACGACGGAACCGCACGCTGCGCGTGGCCGCATCGAGCTGGACGTGGGGCATGCCCACGCGCCGGCGGGCCTCTTCGATGGCGTCGAGGGCGGGCAGGCGGCCGTGGCGGACGAAAAAGCCCCAGCATCGCGACAGGGGCGTGGTCGTGATGTCGAAAGCGCCCTCTGTTTCGTCGTGAAGGGTCTGGCAGCGCGTGAGCAGCGCGAAGAGCTCGTGGTCGACGACGACTGCCGCATCTGCCGCGCGCTGATTGAGCCGGACGAGATTGCTCGTCTCGCGGTAGACGGTGAGCGCGGCCTCGAGCCGCGCGGCTTCGTCGAGCGCCTCGCTGGCGGCGGTGAGGTAGCGCGAGTCTTCGCCGTCGAGGAGGACCTCGAACCGGCAGGCCATCGCGGCACGATGCACACGAACCCAGCAGGCCGCCCGTTCGGCCGGGCGCGCCGACCCCCAGGCCAGCCAGTCTCGGCGGCTCAGGGGCGGCGGATGTCGAGGCGACGCTGACGGCAACGCACGTCCCTCCCGAAGGGGCAGAGCGTGCGAATCATATATGATCTGCGATTGACCGCCAATATTTTGGAGTTTCCTACGATGTCGCGCGCTTGGCGGTGAATTCCTGCGTCTGATCGCCGCCCTCGCGCTGGCGCGTGAACTTGATCTCGTCGCCGGCCACTTTGCCCTTGTAGAGCATCTTCACCTCGTTCCCCTGGAAGTTCATGACCACCGTGAACGAGATGTTGTCGCCGTCAACCTTGCCCTCCGAAATCGGCACGTCCCCCTGACGGCCCGACACCGTGCCCGTCAGTGTGGCGCCTTCGGCCTTCAGCGTCATCGTCGTTTCGCGCGTCTGGCCGTCGCGGCCCGGAACCTGCGCGATCCACTTGCCCGTCACATCCGACGCCTGCAGGGCGACCACCAGCATCACCGCCACAGCCGCCGCCATCAGCGAGCCCCTCTGTTTCGTCATCAGTGCCTCCTCGACAAGTCGATCCATATCGTCCGCGTCGTTTGACGCTCGGGTGATTGTTCGCCGTCGCGGCTCCCGGGTGGTTAACCGTAGGCTAAGAGTTTGTAACGGATGTAAAAACCTGGCCTCGTACAGCCTCGTGCAGTTCCGCCGTGTTTCCCTTGCCACTTTCGCCCCTTCAGTACGCGTTACGTACCACCTTGTACAGCTTGATGGTGTCGCGTTGATTTGCACTGTATTTGCAGGCGAATTCGACGTCATGCTTCGGTATCTGTGGATTCGTCGAACGGCGCGTTCCATCCTGCGCTTTCGCCCTATAACCAGGGCACCCTCGCACTGGCATGTCGCCAGTCCCGAAGGACTGCGACAGGAGATCACCACTCACATGCGCACCAAACGCGCCCGATTCATCGCGCCCAACACGTCTTGAAGGCAGCCGTGAACGCAGGCCTGCTTCGCCACAACGTCGCCACCCGCACAACGAACACGCACTGCGCACGTACGCGAAGGCCGCAGGCGTCAAGCCCATCACCGTCCACGGCCTACGCCACACCCGCGCCACGCTACTCCTAGCCGCAGGGGTCCAGCCCCACGTGGTGCAGCCGCGCCTGGGTCACGCTAACATTCAGATCACGCTGAACCTCTACGCGCACGTGCTCCCGAGCATGCAGGCAGACGCCGCGAGCAAGCTCGCGACCATTCTCCATGGATAGCGCGACATGAATGATGAAGGACGCGGTGCAACGTCAGAGGACGACGGAGAGGCCCACATCACGGAGGAGCGCTGGGACACCCACTTCACCCAGCCGGAGGAGAGCTCGGTGATCGTGAAGCCAGCCCCAGGCTCACGCCCGGCGCTTAGCTTCGCTGTATACCGCGCGAGACGCGCGTATAAACGCTTTTGGCGGCGGGGCCTACGGGGTTAGGACCCCACCCGGCCTGCTGAATCGCTTAGATCGCATCTAAACAAGCCAGACACACGGGTTATCGAAGGATCTGCGTTGCAAATGCTTTGACCGTCCTGACTTGGCGCCCTGCGGGCAGCGTTGGGCCTTCGGCCGGTAGCACGGCGTACAGACGTGGACCGAGGGAGCAACAACGGCGGATTAGCAACTTGAGAAAAGCACCCGACCATTTTGCCGGCGTCTGACCCTATTCCTACGATGTCGCTCGCTTCGCCACGAATTCCTGCGTCTGGTCGCGCCCCTCACGCTGCCGCGTGAACTTGATCTCGTCGCCCGCCACCTTGCCCTTGTAGAGCAACTTCACTGTGTTGTCCTGGACGACGAGGGTGAATGCGAGGTCGTCGCCCGAGATCTTGCCATCGGTGATCGGCACATCGCCCCGGGGGCCGCTGACCGATCCGGTGAGCTTCTCGCCATCGACCTTGAACGTGAACGTCTGTTCGACCGTCTGTCCGTCGCGTCCGGGGACCTGCGCCACCCACTTGCCGGTCACGTCGGCCGCCTGGAGTGCGGCCACGATTACCACCGCCAGCGCGCCGACCAACAATGAAATCCGCTGCTTCGTCATCGTTCCTCCTCGACCACTGTTGTCGCCGAAAGCGGGGACTTTTGGCCCGGACAGCGCCACGCCGCGGCATCGTAGCACAGCATACGAGGGGCGTGGAACGCGGTGCAACTGGCCGGGATTAGAAAGAATTTGACAACCAGCCCCAGAAACCGCAAACCCCTTCGGCAACCTGCGCCATCGCCACTAAGAGTTTGTTAAGGGTGTAAAAGGACGCTAGTTCAGCGGCACCGTGACCATCGGCGTGCGCTCGCCGGCAAAATAACGGGCGCGATCGGCCGTCGCATAAAGACGCAGTTCGCGGCCGAAGTCGATGCGCGGGGGCCAGTCGAGTGCGCCCAAGGCGCTGGCGGCGCCGAAACGAGCCCGGAAGTCCGGCTCCTCCCACCGTTCGAGCAGCAGATAGGGCGTCAGCCCCCGTGCTTCGAGATAGGCAAGCGTGCGATCGAGCGAGTCGGCAGGAATGGCGTCCCACAGCACCGTCGTCCGATCGCCGTAGTAGCGCACGCTCCCGCTGTGCCTGATGGCGAGCACCACGGCTCGCGGCTCGAGCGTACGGCCGAGATGCTCGCCGGCGACGCGAAACTTGTGCTCGTAGGTGCGAAGGACGAAGGCGTCCCGGCGATAGGCCGTCCGGACGAACACCGCGCACAGCAGGAGCCCGATCGCGACGAGTGCGAGGCGATCCCAGCGCCGCCGGCAGCCGTCCCGCCGCGTGCGACAGCACCGCCGCCACGAGGGCCATCGTGAACGGCAGCGCGGGCAGCAGGAATCGCAGGTACGTCCAGCCGTCGAACACGACATACGGCAGGTAACTCGCAATCACCAGAACGATGAGCGCGAGCCACGTCAGGACGACCCAGCGGGTCTGGCGGGTCTCCGCGTCGGCCCGGCCGGGCGGCCGTCACGAGGAGCGCGAGGGGAGCGAGGAGAAGCACCGGCGTGTGCGTCTCGAGCGCCCATCGCGTGTAGCGCGACAGGTTCGGCGCGACGTGCGCGGTGGAGAAGAGGTGGGCGAGTCCGCCGTAGCCGGATCGCGTCGCCGCGCCGTAGAGCAGGTGTTGAATGCCGGCGACGGCCAGCGCGCCGGGGAGCGCGCCCAGACAGAAACGCAGCGCATCGCGGGTTCGGGCCAGCGCGCCGCCGGCCTGGGGTCTCGTCCACACCGCGCACACGAGCACGGCCGCGAGCGGCACGAGATTCGGCCGCGTCAGCACGGCCGCCGCCGTGGCGAGCCCGGCGCCCACGAGGGTCCGCGGCGAGCCTCTCGCGACCAGCCAGGCGGCGAGCGCCCACCAGGCGGCGGCCGGCACGTCGCTCATGGGCTGCACGACCTGGTAGAGAAATATCGGGCTGGTCGCGACCAGGGGCGCCGCGAGCGCGCCGCCCCGCGCCCCGGCGATCTCGCGGCCGAGCAGAAATGTGAGCCACACGGTCAGTGCGCCCAGGATCGGAACGACCAGGTGGACGCCCTCGCGGCCGAACACGAGCCGGAACGGCACCATGGTCAGCGCGAGGCCCGCGGGGCAGATCGGCGCGATGGCACCGGGTACGCTCGTCGAAGGCACGAAGCCGGTCGGCGCCAGCGGCAGCCAGGGATCCAGCCACGGCGCGCCGGCGAAGATCGCGGCCTGCGGCGTCGTCATGGTGCCGAACGCCCAGCGCTCCGCCTGTTCGATGTAGCAATAGGAATCCGAGCCGCCCGCGACGCGGGTCCCCCACACGAGGCCGACCACCAGGGCAGCGATCGCGGCCGACGCGCCGATCGCCGTGTGCAGGGAGTGCCTAGCGGTCAAAGCGGTATTTGAACAACACGCCGATGGCGTGCAGACCGTCACGCCAGCCGATCTTCTTGCCGGCCTGGCGGGAACGTGGCGAGAATCGGACTGGCAGCTCGACGATGCGATGGCTGGCGCGCAGCAGCTTGGCGGTGATCTCCGGCTCGATGTCGAAGCGGTTGGATGCGAGACGAAGCGACCGGGCCACCTCGGTCGTCATCACCTTGTAGCACGTCTCCATGTCGGTGAGGCGCCGCCGTACAGCAGATTGGTCACGGCCGTGAGGAACCGGTTTGCGGCAATCGTCTTCCAGGGCGCATCGGGCCGCTGGCCGAGGAAGCGCGACCCGTACACGACCTCGGTGTCGCCGGCGATGATCGGCGCGACCAGCTCGGCGATCTGTGCGGGGTCGAGCTCGAGATCGGCGTCCTGGATGGCGACGATCGATCCCCTGACCTCGGACGACCCGCGGCGAATCGCGCTGCCCTTGCCGCCGTTGCGCGCGGCATGGACGATCCGCACGTCGGGGCCGGGCGCCACGTCATCGAGCACCGTTCGGGTCTGGTCCGTCGAGCCGTCGTTGACGACCACGATCTCACGGGGCAGCGGCAGCGCGATCGACCGCAGGCGGGCCAGGACGGCGCCGACGGTCCCCGCTTCGTTGTAGACCGGGACGATGATGGAGAGGAGCGGGGAATCCGGCGGGGCGTTCACGATTCGCGGCAGTTGACCCGTGACTATACGCCGTGTCCCGGCTAACAGGCTACCGGCTGCAGGCTACAGGCCCGCCACCATGTTTTCGCAAGCCTGTAGTCCGTAGTCCGTAGTCCGTCGCCCAGGACCCGACCGAAGACCGAAGACCGTCGACCAACGACCAATCAGGCGACGCGCGGCGCCAGCCTTACGGTTTTCTTACCAGCGTCTGACGCGTCCACCGATCCGGAGGCCGATGCTGAACGTCTCATGACTAGCGAGGTTTTCATGATTCGATACATCCTGATCAGTCTGAGTGTTCCCCTCCTCACGACGGGTGTCCTGATCCCCGGGGTGCCGGCCACACCAGCGCTGTCCGGCGCGGTTGGTGTTCCAGCGAATCCGGTGCCGGACGCATCCACCCCGCTGGCGCCGGAACTGTCGGGTCTCGGCACGTGGCAGTTCCCGGTCTCGACCAAGGTTGCTCGCGCGCAACTCTTCTTCAACCAGGGATTGCGCCTGCTGTACGGCTTCAACCACCCGGAGTCGCTGCGCGCGTTTCGCGAAGCGGCACGGCTCGATCCGGCTCTCGCGATGGCGTACTGGGGTCAGGCGATCGCGCTCGGTCCGAACCTCAACGCACCGCTGACGCCCGAGAACGCGGCGGCCGCCCTGGCCGCGATTGACAAGGCGCGTTCGCTGGCCAAGTCCGCTGCGCCGATCGAACGGGCGCTCATCGAGGCCCAGGCGCGCCGGTTCACGGCGGACGGGGCAGACCGGAAGTCCCTCGACCTGGCATATGCCGACGCCATGCGTGGCGTCGCTGACGCGTTCAACGACCATGCGGACGTGCAGACCCTGTTTGCCGACGCGCTGATGAACACGATGCCGTGGGACTACTGGCAGAAGGACGGAGGTCCGAAGCCGGACACGTCGATCGCGCTGACCGCGCTCGAGCGGGTGCTGGCACGTCATCCGGGCCACCCCGGTGCGAACCACTATCACATTCATCTGCTCGAGGCGTCGAACGATCCCGATCGCGCGGTGGCGAGCGCCGATCGTCTCGGGGCGCTGATGCCGGCCGCCGGGCACATGGTCCACATGCCCTCGCACATCTATCTGCGCGTCGGCCGCTACGCGGAGGCGGGCGAGGCGAACGAGCGGGCGATTGTCGCCGACGAGGACTACCTGGCCCAGTGTCAGGCGCAGGGTCTGTATCCGATCAGCTATTACCCGCACAACGTCCACTTTCTGTGGGCGGCCGCCACCTTCGAGGGCCGCAGCGCGGTCGCCATCGCTGCCGCGCGGAAGGTCGCCGAGAAGGTGCCGCACCATCACGCGGGCGCGGTCGTCTGGACGGCCGACTTCCCGGTGACGCCGCTGCTGTCGTTCGCACGCTTCGGCCGGTGGACCGAGGTGCTGACGTCGCCCGAACCGCCGGCCCACGACCCATATGCCCGTGGCCTCTGGCATTACGCCCGGGCCATGGCCTATACGGCACGTGGGCAGCAGGATCGTGCACAGGCTGAAGTGGCCCGCGTCGAAACGCTGATCGGACACGAGGCCTTCACGACGAAATTCAAGGACACGCCGTTCGCGCAGATTCTGACGATTGCCGCGCGGATGGCCGCCGGCGAAATGGCAGCTCGGGACGGCCGCTTCGAGGACGCGATCGCGAAGCTTCAGGAGGCGGTGGCGATCGAGGACGGCCTCCCGTACAACGAGCCGCCGTTCTGGCACCATCCGCCGCGTCAGGTCCTCGGAGCCGTGCTGCTCGACGCCGGCCGCGCGTCCGACGCCGAACGCGTGTATCGCGAGGATCTGGTCCGCTTCCGCGAGAACGGCTGGTCGCTGTTCGGCCTGGCCCGCAGCCTCGAGGCTCAGGGGAAGAAAGCCGAGGCGGCCGACGCCGACCGCCGCTTCCGCAAGGCCTGGGCGCGTGCCGACATCACGCTCACATCGTCGCGCATCATGCCGCGACGCTCGGCAGCCGGGATGAGCCCTACCAGCTCGGCAAGTAAGAATGAGCCGCGCGAGCCCTGAGTTGCTCTGAGCCTCGACCCTCGAGCCGGCGCCTCGTTCGGCGGCCGGGTGCCGGCTCGTTGTTTCTGGTGATGTCCGGACAGTGGCCGCCCCACGACACGCTCGACCTGCGAACTCAGGTCTCGGCCATCCGCTGGGCGAGCGCGGCGACAGGACTGGCGTGTGTCGCGCTCGGCGCGGTCGGGGCGATCGTGCCGGGCCTGCCGACCACGGTCTTCCTGCTGGCCGGCTCCTACTTCCTGACCCGCTCCTGTCCGCTGCTCGAGCGTCGCATTCGCGAAAGCCGGCTGTTTCGGCCGTACGCGGCCTATCTCGATCCCGCCACCCCCCTGCCGCGGCGCGCCCG
This sequence comes from Vicinamibacterales bacterium, assembly GCA_963834365.1. Classification (GTDB taxonomy): domain Bacteria; phylum Acidobacteriota; class Vicinamibacteria; order Vicinamibacterales; family Vicinamibacteraceae; genus CAWJAP01. Next base: position 210,673 of record CAWIBS010000036.1, read on the forward strand.
CCTCACGGCGCTGGCCGGCATGTGGACGTCGATCGGCGTCAGTGCGTTCCTCCTCTCGCTCGGCACACAGTCGTGGATGCCGCCGCTCGTCCTCGCGATCGCCGGCCTGATCGGCACGGTCGTGATTCTTCGCTTCCGAAGCTCGGATACGGCCGCTAGCCGGAGCACTTAACCCAGCGTGGAGCCACCAGGTCTGGCCGCGCCTCCGTTGGCTCCGCGCCGAGTCGCCTGACGCATAATTGGGCGCCATGCGTATCCGTCTCCCGGGTCGAGGTGGGCTCGCCGCCCTTGCCATCGTTCTGGCCTGGACGTCGCAGTTGGCGGCGGACTGGACCCAGTTCCGCGGTCCCGACGGGACCGGCGTTGCCAAGGACACGGGCGTCCCGCTGGCGTGGAGCGAGTCGGCCAACGTCACCTGGAAGACCGCGATTCACGGGCGCGCCTGGTCATCGCCGGTGGTTCTCGGATCGCAGGTGTGGGTGACCACGGCGACCGAGGACGGGCGAAAACTGTCGGCGCTCGCGCTCGATCGCGAGACCGGCAAGATTCTGTTCGACCTCGCCCTGTTCGACGTCGCGACGCCGCAGTACGCGCATCCCTTCAACACCTATGCGTCGCCGACACCGGTCATCGAGCCGGGCCGGGTGTACGTGACGTTCGGCTCGCCCGGGACCGCCGCGATCGACACGCGAACGGGCAAAGTGGTGTGGGAGCGCCGTGATTTCGTCTGCAACCATTTCCGGGGCGCGGGATCGTCGCCGGTCCTGGCGGGCGACCTGCTGCTGCTGCATTTCGACGGCAGCGATCACCAGTTCGTGGTCGCGCTCGACAAGCGAACAGGCAAGACCGTCTGGCGCACCGAGCGATCGGTCGATTTCAAGGACATCGGGCCCGACGGGAAGATCCAGGCCGAGGGCGACTACCGGAAGGCGTTCGCGACCCCGCGCGTCATCACGCTGGATGGCAGGCCGGTGATGATCAGCATCGGCTCGAAGGCCACCTATGCCTACGACGTGGCGACCGGCAAGGAGGTGTGGCGCATCGAGGAGCCGACCAACCACTCGGGCAGCACGGTGCCGGTCGTCGCCGACCGCCTGGTCGTCTATCAGAGCGGCTTTCCGCGCGGACAGTTGCTCGCGGTGCGGCCCGACGGCTCCGGCGACGTCACGGCGACCCACATCGTCTGGCGACTGACCCGCAGCGTGCCCAGCAAACCGTCAATCCTGATCAAGGACGGGCTCATCTTCATGATCGGGGACGCCGGCGTCGCGAGCGCCGTCGATGCCAGGACGGGTGAGGTGGTATGGAGCGCGCGCGTGCCCGGCAGCTATTCGGCCTCGCCGGTGTGGGCCGACGGACGCGTCTACCTGTTCAGCGAAGAAGGCAGGACGACGGTCATCCAGGACGGGCGGGAATTCAAGGTCCTCGCCGAGAACCAGCTCGGAGACGGCTTCATGGCGTCGCCCGCCATCGCCGGCGGATCGCTGTTCCTCCGCTCCCGTACTCACCTCTATCGCATCGATCAGCCTCGCCCTACGGCCACGGACAAGAGCCGCGGAAACTGACGTCTCCACGACGATCTGAGCCACGGATCAGCAGAGATCTGACAAGGTCTGACAAAGGTCCGCGCCAGCCCGCAGCCCGCAGCCCGTAGTCCGAAGACTGAAGTCCGAAGACTGAAGACCGAAGACCGAAGACCAACGACCAACGACCGACGACCTAGCCCGTAGTAGTCTCTTGGCGGAGTGACGATGAACGAGACGCGTGACGTCTGGGTCGGGACCGACGGTGGCGCGACCACCACCAAGATCGGCGGGGTGTGGGAGGACGGCAGCACGGTGTCCACGCGCCTGCTGCAGCGATCGACGAACTCGCAGCTCGGTCCGCTCGCGGTCGTGCGAGGGCTGGGTGCAGGCGATCGACGACTACCTCGCGCGAGAACGCGCTCGCCTGGGACGCGGTGCGTGGCGTGGGAGTGGCGGTGCCGGGACCGCAACAGCGCTACGGTGTGCTCGATCGTTCGCCCAATCTGCCCGAGAGCTTCACGGGATTCGACGTGCTCACCGAGTATGGCGCGGCGCTCGCGCAGCGGGCGGGGCGGTCGGTGCCCCTCGCGGTCGGCAACGATGGAAACATGGGCGGCGTCGCCGAGGCCCAACGCGTCCGCGGCGTCGGGCAGTCCACTGTCGTCATGCTGGCGCCGGGATCGGGACTTGGATGTGCGTTCGTCGATCGAGCACGGCCTTCCGCTCGATGGCGACACGCTTGCCGGGATGGAGGCGGCGCACATGCCGGCGCCGCTGCACCTGCTGAACGTCGATGCCTATCCGTGCGGGTGCGGGCGACGATGGGGGTGCTTCGAGGTCTACACGAGCCTGTCCGGCCTGCCATTCCTGCTCGAGGCGCAGCTGGCTCTTCGGCCCGACCACGAGCTGGCGCGATCGCCGCTCGGGCCGCGCGAGCGGGCGCTCACGCTTCGCGGCCTCGCGCAGAAGGGCGATGCGCTGGCGCTCGAGTTGTTCAGCTTTCAGGCCCGCGCGCTCGGTCTGCACGTCGCGATGCTGGCCATGGCGCTCGATCCGCACTACGTGGTGATTGGGGGCGGGCTGATGGATCCCGATGCGACGACGCCGGCGTTTCGCGAGCGGTATCTGCAGATCGTGCGGGAGACGGCGGAACCCCATCTCTGGCCGGCGCAGCGCTCGCGCCTGACCGTCGTCCAGGCGGCGCTCGGAGACTTGTCACAGGCGATCGGCGCGGCGCTGGTGGCGCTCTATCGGCGCTCGTCGTCCTGACGTCGCCGGAGCGGCCGGTCTGAAGACCGGCCTTCCTGCGGAGGAGACGCCAACCCACGGCAGGAGGGCGGGGCTTCAGCCCCGCCATGCTCCGCTAGTTCACGGTGAAGGTCGCGTCACGCGCTCGGGCGCGGCAACTGCCGTGGCGGGCGCCTCGATCTCGAATGCCCGCCCGATGCGATTCCCCGACGGATCCTCGAGCACCGTCAGCGCGACGAGCTGATACGCGCCCGGCTGCCACGGATTGAGTGGCGTGAGGGTCCAGGACGTCCCGTTGTCGGCAGCCCGCACGGTACCCGAGACGGACGCACCGTCTGCCGTCTCGACCCCTATGACCCGCTCGAGGAGCGCCACGTCGAGCGCCCACGGGAAGCGCACCTGCACCGCGTCGCGGCTACCGGCGCGCGGTGCGTCGAGCTGCCACCGCGAATGGTCGAGCGGTTCGAGGATCGCCCGCCCGACGCGGAGCGTGCGCCGGAACGGCTCCGCCAGTGGGCGGCCGTGTGCGTCTCGCCACGCCGCATCGATCTCGAGCGTGTAGGTGCGGCCGGCCCGGAGCGGCCGCCCCATGCGCGCGTTGGGCAGGATGCCGCGCTTCACACGCCCCGGATCGAAGAGCAGCGTGTATCTCGTGCGCGTCCGCATTCCACAGCGGCTGGTCGAGCGGCACGAAGGGGTCGATGACCTCGCGGCCGTCCGCGTCTTTCAGGCGGATGTATGGCAGGCCGCCGGCGAGCCCCATCGGCTCCGAGAAGTCATGTACAGACGCAGCAGGTTCTCGGGCACCGTTGAACCGCTCGGCGACACCTCGATGACACGCGACGGAGGAGCGGTCTCGGTGCGCGCCGCGACGCTGACGCGCGCGTCGATTGCGCCGCTGCGCCACGCGGCGGCCCGTTCGGACGTGAGCTGACGCGGATCGAAGCGCACGTCATAGGCGCGGCCTGGATCGAGTGGAAATGCCGGCGTGAAGCGGATCGTCTCGCCGACCACGGCGTGCGCGCCAGCCATCGCCGGCCAACCCTCGCGGCCACCGTTGGACGCCTGCGCGGGCGCGACGCGAACGGAGAGCAGCGCCTTCCAGCCGGCGGCGTCGAGGGGGCGTCCGCGCAGCGCATCGAGATCGGCGCGTGGCAGGCCGACGACCTCGACATAGGCTGCGTGCGACCCGCCGCCACCAAGGCGGATCTCCGGAGACGTCCCGACAGTGTCGGGGGGATGTCCGCAGGCCGCGAGCGCCATCGCGGCCACGCCAGAGAGCAGTCGGATGCCTGGTTGCGCCGGGATCGCGAGGGCGAACACGGGCACCGACCCTGCGCCTTACGGAACGGCGACGGTCTCGAGCGTCCGCCCGCCGGCGCTGCTGCGGATCACGACGAGCGTGCTCTTGTCGAGCAGGTCCAGCTGCTCGATCCCCGTCAGGTCGGCGATCGTCTCGTACGTGACGCCCGCCGTCGGGGCGTCTACCCGGGTCGTGATGGGCTGCGCCGACGCGAATCCCGCCGTCGGAATCTTCATCACGCCCCGCGCCGTGTTGGACATCAGCAGGAAGTCCTGCGCCGCCCTTGTTGTAGACCACCATGTCGATCGGCCGGTTGCGGTTCCCGAGCTCGGCGATCGTCGTGCCCGTCACCTTGGTGCGCCGACTGCAGTGCGGCAACCGGGAACTTGACGAGCGGCGTGCAGAGGTAGCCGGCGATGAGGTGCGGCGTCGAGCCGATGCGATAGGGCGCGAAGGCGAAGATCGGCGAGCGCGTCTCGAGCGCGCCGTGGTTGCCGTGGTAGATCTCGACGCTCGTGCCGGCTTCGACGGTCGAGAACGGGTAGGGGACCGACCGCAGCTTGGACGCGAACTCTTCGTTCGAGAGTCCGGCGACGATCAGCCGCCCGTCCACGAAGGCCATGTCGGTGATCGACTGCGGACGCGGATTGCGACGGTCGCCAGGGTTGGCGACGGGTGCGTTCGGCAGCGCGACGCGGGTGAACTTCGTCTCGGCCAGCGGGACGAGCGCCAGACTTCCGGCGCCGTCGATGCGGCACGAGCGCCGGCTGCGGCCTCCGCCCCCTGACCGCGCATGACCGACACATACGTGTGGCGCGTCGTCGGATGCACCACGAGATCGGTCATCGAGATCGCCGCCGCGTCGGTGCCGAGCAGAGCCGCGATCTTCTGATCGAGGTTCGAGACCGCCTGTGTGCCCGCCGCAGCGCCCTTGGCGAATCCGGACACATCGAGGGCGAGGATGGCCGCCGCCTGCGGGTCGGCGGCGAACAGGACACCGTCCGGGCCGAAGGCGAGCGGCCCGAAGGATTCGAGCGACGGGCCCGAGGCGGCAGCCATCGCGGTCGGCGGCGTGGCGGCGGGCACTCCCGACGTCGCAACCGCAAGCATGGTGACGAGGCCCAGGCGGACGAAGCGATTCGGCATCATCGAGCTCCTTTTCATCGAACGTCGCGCGGACGCAGCGGGTCCGGCTGAAGCCGGACACTACGTTCTACGTTCAATCACGGCTGTCGTCGTCGTGTCCGGCTTCGGCGTGACCCCGGTCGTAGTGTCCGGATAGCCGGACCCAGTCGTAGTGTCCGGCTTTTAGCCGGACCGGAACTAGCGGACCGGAACTGGCTGCCACTGACCTACGGCAGACGGGAGCTCCTCGCTTACCGCAAGGCCGCAGCCTGGTAGCCCGTAGCCCGTAGCCCGACTCACTGTCCGACCGCCGTCGTGACCGGCAGCGCATCGGCCGTGACCGGCAGCTCGGGAACCTGGAGGTCCGGCATCGGACGGGCGGTGAACAGCCGCCGCGCCGATCGCGCCATGATCCGCGCCCATCGCTGGGAGCGCGCGACCCGGGCGCTGTCGGTCGCGATGCCCGTGTTCGCATACATCTGCCGGTAGAGCTTCGACAGGAGGACGAAGGTCAACCGGCCGCTGATCGATTTGATGCAGGCCGACCGCTGCCACACCAGGGGCAAGCGGTAGAACTCATCCCAGGTGGCTTGCGTGCCCTGGCGAATCTGATCGGCAGTCATGTGGGCGTGCGGTGAGTAGATCTTCGGCCGCCGGGAAGGCGGGATGAGCCAGTAGCGCGTGAACGGGATGCCATCGAGCGACGAGACGTCCGCCTCCTCTTCTCCCATTTCGCGAAGTCCAGCGTGCCGGGGAAGGGCGTGAGCATGACGAACTGGGCGAACGACACGCCTGACCGCTGCGCGACGTCGGCCGTCGCGGCGAAGGTGTCGGGCGTGTCGGTCGGCAGGCCGAAGATGAAGGATCCGAGGATGTGCACGCCGTGCTCGCGAAACGCCTGCAGCCGGCGGACGAGCGCATCTCCGGCCATGTTGAAGTCCTTGTAGACGGACTTGAGGCCCTCGGGTGTGACCGACTCCACCCCCACCAGCGCGCCGCGGATGCGGGCCGCGCGCATCGCGCGGAGGAACTCGACGTCCTCGGCCGCCTCCATCGTGATCTGCGTGTAGAACACCAGATCGGACGGCAGCCGCGAGAGACGCTCCATCAGCGCGAAGCGCTCGCGGCGAATGGCCGTCAGCTCGTCGAGCGTGCGCGGGTCGGCGCGCCGGGCCGCCATCTCGAGATCGGCCTTGGTCACGGGGTAGAAGTTGTCGTCCGCGAGCAGGATGAACCGGAAGCCGCGACGCCGCAGTTCGACAATCTCGCCGACGACCGCATCGACCGTCCGCTGGCGCGGCTTCTGCCCGTCGGTGCGCCAGACGGAACAGAAGGAGCAGTGCTTCGGGCAGCCGCGGACGGTCTGGACCGACGCCCACATGTATTTGTCCGGGGGGAGCAGGTCCCAGCGCGCAGGCAGGAACGACGACCCGTCCACGCGTCCGCCATCGTAGACGGGTTGCAGCGTGCCCGCTTCGCAGGCGGCGAGCACCGGGGCCCAGACGTGGTCGCCGTCGCCCTTCACCACCGCGTGGGCAGCGCCATGTTCGTGCGCTTCCTCCGGGAACAGGCTCGCGTGGATGCCGCCGAAGACGACCGTCGCCCCACGTGCGCGGGCGAGCCGGCCCACGCGCGTAGCCGCGCAGGGCATTCGACGTATGAATGCCGATGCCGACGACATCGCCCGGGCTGACGGTGTTCGGGTCGAAGGCGTCGAGTGTCTCATCCACGATTGCCGGCACTCCGTAGTGGGCCGGTGTCGCGGCGGCGAGCACGTACAGCCACCGTGGGGTGATGACGGCCGTGCCGAACGAGAGGTCACTGGGGTTGACGAGATGTACGCGCATGAGGTCTCGGGCCGGAATCGAACGAGTCGCCGATGGACTTGCTCAAGCGGGTGAAGAACCCAGCCGCCGCCACGGCTGCCTTGCGTGATCCCTCGCCGACCGCGACGCCGCCATCTGCTGCCGCACCCCAGGGGGTGACGGACGATGCAGCCGGCATGTCGAGCGCCAGTGGGCCGATCGCTCGCGGGGCCTCCGGCAGGATAGCCGGTTCGTGTGAGGCCAACGATGTCGCCGGAATGGAGCGCTCCGGCGCTGCCACCGGTGCCGACGGTGCGGCCACATCGGCCGCATCTGCGAGGGTCTGCGCGTCGGAGACGGCAGGTGGTCGATACTCTGAGGCGTGCGCGTCCGGCCGCAGTGTCGAGTCCGATGGTGCGCCGCCCGTGACGGTGAATCGCGGCGGACGCGCCTGCCGCATCCGCCCGCCGGTGGGTTTGTTGCCTGGGACGATGGTCCGGGTTGATTCCAGCGTCAGGTTCGCCGCCCGGCCGATCGGGAACGAACGCGGCCCGATGAAGCTCGAGGCGACGTGCGCCGGGTCGGTCACGGGGACCGAGACCAGGTCGATCGTCGAGAGGGGCACGCCGATGCTCAGCGCCAGGGCGGCCGCTGCTCCGAGGCCAGGACGCGATGCACGCGTCGACGGGTTCCGATGCCGATCGAGCAGCCGGCTCACGCGAACCGACAGCGAGGACGATGAGAGAGCGCCCGGCGTCAGCTGCGGCACCGTCTTCGGACGTGACAGGTCGGCCAGCTTCACGAGCGCGGCGGCATAGGGCACGGGCGCATGGGTGAGTGCGACGACCCAGTCGTCGCACGCCGCCTCGCGCTCGGCGCGCAGGCGGCGATCGAGCCACCAGACGCCGGGATGCCAGCCGACAAGGGCGTAGATCGCGCGCTGAACGCAGTCGGCCCGGTCGTCGCGACGGAGCACGTGCGCCGCTTCATGGATCACGATCCGATCCAGTTCCTCCGGCGTCAGGCGATCGACCACGGCCGGCGACACGCCGATGAGCGGCGTCCAGAGTCCCAGCACGCCCGCCCCGCGAACATCGTCCGAGAGCACGAGGCGCGCCGTGTGCATCCGGTGGCGACACCGGAGCCACGTCCGGAGCATCTGCTCGCGCGCGACGGGGAACGGCCGGCTGGCGAGCCGGGCGCGCCGCAGCGCACACACCGCCAACCCGATCGCGACGAGATGCCGCAAAGCCCACAACGCCCACGCCGTGCCGAGCGCGGCGGCGAAGGCGAAGGGCAGGTCCAGTTCGAAGAGTCCGGCCGGGCGACCGGTGTGCGGGGCGCCGCTCGCGGCGTCCGGGCCGGCGGCGATGTACGCCGGAATCCACACCTGCGCCGAGTGGCAGCAGCAGCACGAGGATCAGCGCCATCCATGCGGATTGATAGCGGGTCGCGGCGCTCGCTCGCGGCCAGCGATCGGCGACCGTGCTGAAGCCAACTGCGAGCACGGTGCCCTGCCAGCACCAGTCGATGATCAGGTCCACGGCTGTCACGCCTGATCGATGAGCCGTTTCAGCTGCTCGATCTCCTGACGATCGAGACGCTCGTCCTCGAGCACGTTGAGCACGAGGAGGCTCGGAGAGTTGTCGAAGAGGCGCGACAGCAGGTGCCCGAGCGCCCGTCGTCTGGCCTGGTGGCGGTCGAGCACGGCGGAGTAGACGAACGCGCGGCCCACCTTCTCGTGGCGGGCGTAGCCTTTGCGTTCGAGGATTCTCAGCATGGTCTGCACGGTGCTGTAGGTGGCCTTGGGTCGTCCCGGCAGCGCGTCCACGACGTCGGCAACCGTCGCAGAGCCCCTTTCCCAGATAGTACGTGCATGAGTCTGGCCTCCCCGTCGGTGAGGCTGGCCAGACGTCGGCGTGGCATTTTCGCGTAAAGAATTAAGAGTTCGCGGGCGAACTCTACAGGACACAGACCGGTGTGTCAATGATTCTTGTCGCGGCTGTCGCAGCAGCAGAAGAGCTCTTCAAGAGGGAGAATGAGGGCGTCCCGGACGACCTCATCGCGGAGGGGACCGCGCTGATCACCGACACGCTGTCGAACGGCCGCGCGGCCGTGGCCCTCTACCGGTCCGCGGCCGCGCGCACCGCGAGCATGCCCGAACGGCACTACCTCACGACGAGGGCAGCACGTCTGGCGTAACGAGGCTCGGGGAAGACGCACGGGTGACCCAGCCGCGCCGGGCCAGCCCCTCGAGAACTCTGGCCGCTTCACGGCAAAGTGCGCCCTGCGTCCGGCAGGCCTGCGTCCACGTGAGCCGCCCGCGCAGATAGAGACGAAGCTCCTGCCCGAGGCGATGGTCCGTGACGATGAGGTCCGCCCGCTCTCCGCCCGCCCGTTCGAGGCTGATGTGAGCGATTGGTCGTGCAGGGTGGTCGTCGAAAGAAGTCGTTCTCCGCAGCATCTCGACCTCGGCGCATCTGGCAGGCACGCACTTGGCTGGAGCAAGAGTGCTGCCAGTCGCGATGCCCCGGCACTGGTGCGCATTCCTGCGCAAGTCGTTCGCCGTCTGGTCGGCGGCCCGACACCCCGTCCGGAAAGCCATCCACCCCCAGTCCCCGAGTCGCCAAGTCGCCAAGTCGCCCCCCGAGTCGCCCAGTCCCCAAGTCGCCCAGTCCCCAAGTCGCCCAGTCCCGCTGTTCTCAACCGTCCAGTCAAGCGTTGATCTCGGTGCCCCGACCTCACGACGACGCACACAAGCGAGGCCACATGGACGACCGATCGAACGCCACGGACTTGCAGCCGGTCACGATCATCGACGTGTCGAAGGAGGGCGCCGGTACGCATGCCTCGGCGCTGTCTCTGGTGCACGAGGGCCCGCCGGCGCTGGCGGAGGAACTGGTTCGAAACCCTCCGGTCTGGGCACGGGAGCTGATCGACCGGCGCGCCAGCACTCGCGATCTGGTTCTCGCAGCGGGCCGGGCGGCCTTGACGGCGCGGACACGGGAGGAGCGCCAGGTCGTGCTTCGAACGCTGGGTCTGCTGGCGTTCACGGCTGGGGTGCGCGATCAGATCTCGTACACCCTTGGGGACGCGGTGCTATGGGCGCTGGAGGACGACGCGCTCGATTTCCTGTTCCTCGCGCCGATCACGGTTTACGACAACGCAGACATCAGTGCGGGTGGCCCGGCGGCGTGGCTGAGCCTGTGGGAGGACGAGGCGGTCTACCCGGAAGCCGTCCTCCAGACGCTCCAGCTCGACCAGGCGATCTCCGCTGTGAGCTTCGACCCGAACACACCGAACTTCGCCGAGCTGTGCCTGTTCGACGGGCCCGACCTGCAAGGCTCGTTCGTGCGCATCGCCCAGGAACGCAGTGCGACAAAGCCTCCGCACGTCGTCCTGACGCCGGCGACCCTGAACGACCAGGCGCGGAGCCTGCTGGGAAGCGTCCATCTCGTGCCGGGTCGGCGCTTCAGCGCGACGACGCTCTTCACGGCTTCGGCGACGGCTGCATTCCTGACCGGCCCATCAGGCCTGCCAGCGGGCTTCGGAACGATCTCGCTGCTGGGACCACCCCGCTTCTCCTGGGACGGTTACGAGGGCTGGCGGGAGCACGGGCCGAGCCTCTTCAATCGGAAGTGCGCGGCGCTGCGGGTGGAGTTCGACTTCCACCTCGAGGACGCCCTTCACGGTCCGGTAGACGGCACGGGCATCATTGACGTCACGCCGGTCTTGAGGTCACCGGTCCCGGACGGCGTCGCGCCGCACGTGCTCAGCATCATCACCCGGCAGGAGATCACGCTGCCGCAGCCGTGGGCCGGCGGCTTCTTCACTGGTCACCCATCGACCTGGCGATGGAAACATTTTCTGGGCCGGAGGCTGGGGGACGTCGTATCCGCCATCGCCCAAGGAGTAGACAGCCTTGCCAGCGCTCCTCCGCAGACACTGCGCATCCTCCCCGGTCGATCGCTTCAGCCTGGCTATTCGGTGGTGTTCCCCCCAGCCGGTCCGCGGTCGCCGCTGGTCGAGGCCGGTCACACCACCGACGATGCGACCATCGTCCTCAATCCGTGAGAGCGATGTCGAGCCGCGGGTCTGTCAGGAGCGGCGATGAAAGGCGTGAAGGCTGGCCAGGGCGTGAGGCGCTGACATCGAGGACGAACGTGCGTCGGGCCGACGTGACCATCCTGCCCCTGGCCGGCAGACGTCGCGAGGCGGATGTCAGCGCACGAACACGACCAACGAGATGATCGTCGCGACCAGGGCGAGGAGCGCGAGGATCATCGCCAGCGCCGTCCCGGGAAGCATCAACAGCCTGGCGGGAGGGCGCCTGGGGAACTCGGGCGCGAGGTTGTGCTGCATGTCTGGTTGGACACCGAATCCGCGGAATCGGCCGCTGGCTCCGGTGTCATTGGACTGGCACGAACATCAGTTCGCCGCTGGAGTCGCCGCCAGCCGACGGCCGGGCGAGGTCTGGCAGATGCTCGTGCCACCAGCTTTCGGCGCGCTCTGAGGTCCACGGCGTGGTCAGCGTCACCTCGCCGAGCTGGCGCCACAGCTCGACCGCCGACGATGGCCGCTTCTCCGGCGCTTTCTCGAGGCAGGCGAGGACGATCTGCTCGAGACGGTCGGGAATGGGACGGCCCGCAACCTTCGATGGGGGCTGAGGAGGCGTCCGAGCATGATGGATCATGACGGTCATCGGCTCGCCTGTGAACACCGTCCGCCCCGTCAGCATCCAGTAGGCAACACAACCAAGTGAGTAAAGGTCGGAACGCTCGTCAGCGGCCGCGCCCAGGACACGCTCCGGAGGCATGTACGCCGGTGTCCCCGTCAGAGCCCCTTCTGTCGTGAGCTGGGCGGCGCCTTCGTGGAGCGATTTGACGAGTCCAAAGTCCAGGACCTTCACGACATCGAGCTCGAGGCCCAGCCGGCACAGATATGAGGTTGTGAGGCTTGATGTCGCGGTGCAGGACCCCCGCTGCGTGGGCCTCAGCCGAGAGACCGGCAGGCCTGACGCAGCACGGCCACGGCCCGCTCCGGCGGCAGCGGCCCGAAACGCTCCACCAGCGAGGCGACGTTCATGCCGGTGAGCAGCTCCATGACGAAGTAGAAGCTGCCCGTCTCGCTCACGCCGAAATCGTAGAGCCGCACCGTGTTCGGCGAGCTCAAGTGCGAAATCGTCCGAGCCTCCAGTCGGAAGCGCTCGGTGGTCGTCTCCCGGCTGACTCTCGACCAAGGAGTTCGGGCTCGATCAACTTGATCGCACATGGGCGTGCCAGCAGCTGGTGCCGGGCGCGCCACACCTCGCCCATGCCCCCCTCGCCAAGCTTCTCTATCAGGCGGTAGTGGCCAAGCGGCAGCCCCTCGTCGAGAAGAGCCGCATCAATCTCGAGCACCGGCTCCTGTGCGGAGGTCACTGCACGCTCGATCACGCTCTGCAGCTCGCGTCACGTCCCCGGGCCAGCGGTACCTGCGCAGCCGCTTCATCGAGGGCTCGGAGATTGTCTCGACGACGGCGCCAATCCGGCGCGCGTGCTGGCGGAGGAAGAAGAGCGCAATCTCGGAGACGTCGTCGGGGCGCTCTGCGAGCGATGGCACCCGCAGCTGTCTGCGTTCGAGCAGCGCCAGCAGCTTCGGGTGGAACCCGCTCGCCGCGGGCGAGCGGCGCCGAGGTGTAGGCAATGACGCGAACGTCGGGCACCGCGGGCTGGCCGCGTTCGCGCGCGGCCTGGACGCTCTCGAGAACCTCGGCCAGGCGTCGCTGCAGATCGCCGGCCAATCGATGGATTTCTTCGAGGTAGAGCGTTCCTTGAGTGGCCAGCTCCAGCAGGCTCAGGCGCGGGCCGCCACCGGCTCTGACGCCGTTAGCCGGCGGGCTCAAGATGCCGGGGTCCTGCCCTGACGCCACCATCGCGCAGTTGACGTGCATGAAGGCCTGGCGGCTGCGCGGGGAGGCATGGTGGATGGCGCGCGCGGCCGCCTCGTGCCCCGCACCGTGGGGGCCGGTCAACAGCACCATCTCGGCGTCGGCTGCGTACCGGGCAATCGATTCCCGCAACGCCCGAACCGCGGGGCTGTCGCCGAGCAGCGGGCCTTCCACGCGGCGCCGCGCGTCCGTCAGGAGCTCCTGTGCCACGGCCAGCTCGCGCGCGAGCTGCGCATTCCTGGCCTCGAGTTGCCGCCGCAGCCGCTGCAGCGTCAGGTGCGTGTTGACTCTCGCGACCACTTCGTCGCTTTGAAAGGGCTTGGACACGAAGTCGACCGCACCCGCCTCGAGTCCGCGGACCTTGTCCTTGGTATCGTCCAGCGACGAAAGAAAGACCACCACCGCCTCGCGGGTTTCAGGGTCCTCCCTGAGGCGCCGGCACGTCTCGTACCCGTCGATCCCGGGCATCACGATGTCGAGCAGGATCAGGTGCGGGTGGACGCGGCGCGCCACATCGATGGCGCTCTCCCCGCTGCGGGTGACGAACAGCCGGTAGCCCCGGCCGTCGAGCGTGTGGCGCAGGACGTCGAGGTTCGTCACGTCATCGTCAACCAGCAGGATGCGGTCGGCGTCTTCGGCGAGTGCGGCTGGCGTCGTGTTCATGCGGGCTCTCGATCACGTTTCTTCGCGAGCGGCCATCTCGAGCTGGCGGCGCAACTCGTCGAGGCTCACTGTCATCGTCGCGCCCGCTCGAATCAGCTCGGCTCGCACTTCCGTTGCCGGACGCCGGCGAGCGGGCGGCGGACCCGTCGTCGCCAGCATCGGGCGGAGCGCGGCGAACATGCGGGCCGGCAGCACGGTCTCCAGGTACTCGAGCGCGGTGCCGCGCACGTAGGCGTCTTCGGTGGTGAAGGCGCGGGCCGCGATCCGCACCGGCTCCCGCTCCAGGGCAAGGGCGAGAAGATTGAAGACGTGCTCCCTGACCGGTGCATCTCGCCGCCGCCACTGAGCTCTCGCTCGACGAGTGCCAGAGCAGCGGGAAAGGGCTGCAGAAGTTCCGCGTGGTCGTCGGTGAGTGCCAGCAGCGCGCGCCCGCAGCGCAGCCGGATCTCGAAGTCGAACCCGTCGAGGGCGGTCAGCAGGCCGTCACGCGCGATCGGCGAGGGACAGGATTTGAGCGCAAGCGGCAACCGACGCCGCACCACGTCAGGCGTGGAGGGATCGAGCAGCACGGAAACCATTTCGCCCGCCGCTCGCGCGCCGAAACCGGCGAGCGCAGAGACGACCATGCGCACCACGTCATCTCTCGAAAGAAGCTGGACGAGGGCGCCAACGATGAGCGGGTCCCGGGGCGGGTCGCGCAGTGCGGCGCGAATGCGCAGGAGGTCTCCGGAGCGGAACTCGATGATGGCCGCGACAGCCGGATCGGCGGGCGGGGCGGGCGTCCGAACCGTGCCCGGAGACCCGAGAGCTCGCAGAACCGCTGCCCGGTCGAGGCCGGCCATGGTCCCTGCGACCGTGAAGTCGGCCATGGAATACTCTACCGCCTTCTCGAGGTCCCCGCCCTGGCGTCGGAGCCCACCTTCCAGTGCGCTCACGTATCCCCCGCGGAGTCGGCGGGCGACGAGGAACTCTCCACCGGCCGCAAGCGCGGCGGCGAGATTCACGGCCGCAAGCGGGTGCGACGGCGCAAGGCCGACCAGCAGGAGGATCAGGATTGCGCCCGCGCCCTTGCCAGCGCAATCACAGGCGACGTCGATGACCGACTTGGCCGAGCGCTTGGCCGACTCCGCGACCGGGGTGTAGAGAAGCTCGTAGCCGGCGCGGAAGGTTGAATTGCGCACGACGGTGTCAGCCCCGCGGGGAAGAATGCCGCGCCAGGGAGCGGGCAGCACGAACCCGAGCAGGCTGGCTGCTCCCACCACCGCAGGGTGGCTCGCCACCGAGCCTCCGAGGCCCAGCCGCTCGAGTGCGAGACGCCCGAGGGAGGCTTGGACGAGCATCGCCACCATGGCTGTCCCGGAGTAGAACAGTCCGAAGAAGCGCACCAGCTGAGGCCCTCGTCCGAAATAGGCGACCGCCTCCGCCTTGAGAAGATAGTCGACCAACGCCCCGAGCATTGCCGCCAGAGCGATGACGAGAGCCAGGTCCCGCAACAGTGGCTGATGGCGCAACTGGGCCCATGCCCCGGCGCGGTCCGGCACGTCCGCGACGTGGCGGCGACCGGCGGGCGCGCCCTTTCCCACGGCCAGGGCACCGGCGAGACAGACTGCACCCACGAGCGCGAGTAGCGGGAGAAGGGCGCCTTCGGGGAGCAGGGCCGCCACGCGCTCGGCGCCCACGCCACCGACCAGGCCGCCGAACGAAGCCGCTCCTGCCACACGCATCATCAGTGGCTTCGCCGAATGAGGGTCGAAGCGCTCGTTGAGCAGCGACCAGAATGCGGAGATCGCAATCCCGCCCAGCACCCCGGAGTGCAGGTAGAGGAGCACCGCCGCTGCCCGCGGCTGCCAGCCGAGAAGCACCCACTCCACGAGGAACAATGCCGCGTTCGACGCCACGAGGGCGGGAACCACCCGCACCGGGCCGAGTCGGGCAAGCAGCCGTCCCGAGAGCTGTGATGCGGCGATCGCGAGGACAGCTGTCCCCGCCATGAAGTAGGGAAGGCTTTGGACCGGGAAAAGGGACAGGAACAGCCCATCGCGGATGGCGTTCCCCCCCACCTGCTGGGCGATCAGCGTCGCTGCGGTCAGCGGCGCGACCACTTGGGGCTTTGAGTCGGTCACAGAGCCCTACTTGCCGACCCGAGTTCGCCGGCAACGAGGTGCGCCGTCCTCGTCAAGGCGCGCGGGCCGTGGTTCGCCCTGCGTCGGAGGTCGCGCCCGTGAAGAGACCCAGCCCCACCAGAGGCCAGCGGCACCGTGAGCAGACGAGTAGGCGTCTGGCGACGGTCAGTCGGCGGTTCTTCGCTGGCACGGTCGCTTCAGCGTCTGGAACGAGTCATCCACCGATCAACAGCGCGATCCGATGCGTGCCCTCGGGAGGATAGCGGAATACCGGGGCGACGCGAACGAAGCCGCTGGCGCGGCGACCGACGGGCAGAGCGCTGATTCGTAGCAGGGGTGGCTGGTCACAGGAGATGTCTGTGACCAGGCTACGGCAATGCCAAGACCCGGAACGCGGAAATCACACGCTACCACCCTCCCGGCATCGGGCGTTCGCGCCGTTGTCGGGAATTTGATTCCCGCCCACCCGCTTCAGCAGGCGAGACGCAGAAGATCGGTTCTCATGAACCGCCGTTCTGCCGATCGATGGTGCTTTTGCGGGAGGTCGGTCGGCACAAGGCGACCGCGTCCGCACCTCTGAGGTGCACCTGTGTCGACGCGGGTCTCCCGCTCCGAACGAACCCGTCAGCGGACTACGACGAAGGGCGCGACAGCGTGAGCTGTCGTGCCCTCGGTCGCTGTCCGTGCGGCATCAACCTCGTCGCCGGAGACGGAACGAACGAAACGTGAAGCCCACTGCCAGCGAGAGCAACCCGGCCAATCCAATCGCCGGAACAGGGCTCGCCGTCTTCGGCAGGCTCCTGGGAGCTTCCGGTGCCGGTGCCGGTGCAGCCGCTGGAGGTGGAGGCGTCGGCTCCGGGGCCCGTGGGGCCGGTCGCGGCGGTTCGGCCGCTGCCGGCGCAGGCGCGGGCGCTGGCGCCGGCGGTTTTGGAAGGACGACCGGCACCAGCTTGACCGTCTTCACGTCGAGCTCACGAAGATCGTCCGGGTCCTTGCTGGTTTCCCTCTCGAGTCGGCCGGTGATCTCCACCCAGCGGCCGACCATCGCATCGGTCACGCCGGCCTGGCCGCTCTCGTTATCGAGGTCCAGGGCATCGGCACCGGCGTCGGCCGTGCACGTTGCCTCCGGCACGCTGGTCGCGGGCCCCCGTTTCGGGCGCGCCAACGCGTACCTGTTCTTGTCTCCGCCGCGTACCGTACCGCCCTTCACCAGGCATCCCACCGCGGTAACCTGTCCGCTTTCTTCCTGCGGCAGCAGGCTCCCATCCCGTCGCTGCGCGGATGCGGGTTCGACCGCGACGACACCGACAGCGAAAACCACGATCGTTGCACTACCCAAAACATGCTGAAGAGTCATTGGCAATCTCCTGTCGCTGTGTTCAGCAACAACCGATCCGCTCGTGAGCCGCGTAGACCATATCCCTTTCTGTCGTTCGACGCAAACCCCCGGCGCGGCGTGACTTCTGTCCCGTGCGGCCAGATGTCGTTCAATCATCAGCGTCGCGAGGATCCGACGTTTTGAGAATCGGTTGTGAGCCACTCGCACACGGTATTCCGTAGCAGACCCGGTATTTCGTGGTTCGGAGACGAGCGATTGGCGCGTCAGGGCGATGGTGGGACCGCGTCCGGCTGACGGAATGGCGTCCTCGGGGGGCCGTCGGACGATTCCACGTCTCGCGCCATCGGAAGAATGCAGGACACGAATTAACGGTCCTGGAAGCCCGATCCGGTCCTCTCCCAGGCAGATCGGCCCGCTCAACGTACGCGAATCGTGCGGCTGCATTTACAATCGTGCGCATCCCGGTATGCGCATTGCTCAGTGAATCCGGGCACCGCTCTGACGTCGCCCCGAAACTCGCTCGCGCCGAAGGACCGATGGGACGGAGCCGCCGATCAGGTTCGGAACGTGTGTTGAGGTGCCGGTCCGAAGCAGGCTCAGCAAGGAAGGACAACCATCATGTTGTGCGCCATCGACATCTTGACGAGCGTGTTGAGGACTCCTGCACTCAGCCATCCGCAGCGCCGCGTGAGCCTCAGATGGAAACCGGTCCACCGGTCTCCGGTTGGCCCTCTCGTCGGGCTGGCGTTGGCCATGGCCATGGCGACACCCGCCCTCCTGGCGGGCCAGTCGGCGAAGGCCGACGAGCCACAGGTCGCCTACGTACGCGTCAGTCCTGAACAACGGTTGAAATATTTGGGCGCAGCCCAGATCTGGGCGGATCCCGGGGAGGTGACGCCGGCCGCCCTGCGCGCCGGCCCCCCGCTTGAAGATGGATCCGGCCTCGAGGCGGCACTGGATGGACGCCCGTTCCCCTGCACGTTCAGCCAGCCGGGCAAAACGCTGGGCGGCAACACTCCGAAGTTTGTCTGTGCCACGACCACAGGCAAGACGATCCGGTTGAAGTACACCGACGGGTCGAAGAGCGGCAACCGCGAAGTGTTTGCGGCGGTCGCGGCATCACGCCTGCTGTGGGCTCTGGGGTTCAAGTCGGACCCAATCTACCCAATCGTGATCGATTGCAAGGACTGCCCCGACGATCCCATGTCGGGGCAGGGGTCGAGAGGGCAGCGTACGTACCTCGCGATCTATCAGCCGGAATTCACCGAGCTGGTGATGGTCGATCGCTCGAAACAGGACCAGGGGTGGCGATGGGCGGAGCTCGATCAGGCGATCAATGCACTACCGGCCGGTGAGGTCCGGTCGCGACAACGGCAGCACTTCGATGCGCTGATGCTCGCGGCTGTCATTCTTCAGCACGGCGACCGGAAGCCCGAACAGCAGCGGCTCGCCTGCCGCGGCACCCTGAACCTCGAGGCCGGAGAGATTCGTTCGGACTGACGACGAACGCGTGTTTTTCGAGCGTGCCGGCGCCACGGCTTGCGACTCGCCGATGGTTACCGTGCAGGACCTGGGAGCGACATTCGGCGGTGCGGGGAAGAGGACCAATGCATCGACCGCGAAGATGAACCTCGAACACTGGACGGAACGGCCGGTGTTCAAGCCTGCCGAATCAGGCTCGGTGTCGGAATGCGAAGGCCGGCTCACTGTGTCAATGGCTGCGGGTGATGGGAGTCTTGGGAACCCACGCATCGGCGAAGCCGGTCGCCTGTTTCTGCTGGATCGACTGAAGCGCCTGACCGATGATCATCTGCGCGCGCTTTTCACCGCGGCTCGTGTCGAGAAGATGAACGACACCCATAGTTGGCGCGACCCCGATAGTTCGACGGCCTACACGGGTGCTGACGCATGGGTCGCGGCATTCAAGCACAAGGTACGGCAGATCGAACAGCGCACCTGCGCGCCGTAAGGACAACGACAGGGATCAGCGGCACGTCCGGTTAGACGCCGGACGGGAAGGGGTGTCGACTCCGGTCCGTCCACCATCCGTCCACCGACTCGGGCCGCATCAGAGCTCAACGGGCTTTCGCCGACGACGTGGACGCCGGTCAGGTGGAATGCCTTGCCGCATTCAGCATGTGGCTGTCGTTGGTGGAGACCTCCTGAAAGCCGTGCTCCTCGGCGCCGCTGAACCTCGGCGACGCAGCCTGGCTGCGTCGGAGGAGGGCGCGTGTCAGTCGAACGTGTCCCAGACCCGGGAAATGGAGACACCATGACCATCGGCAAACGTCTGATCACTCTGGTGGCAGTCCCGCTGGTGGCGCTGCTGGTGCTTGGTATCTTTGCCCGGATTCGACTGTCGGAGATCGAGGACCGCACCCGATTCGTCGCCGAAACGCAGCTCGGGAGCGTTGCGGCGCTCGGAAGCATCTCTGCAGGCTTTGCCGAACTCCGGGTGAGCGTCCGCAACATCCTGCTGGCTGCCGACCAGAGCGAGCGAGCCGCGGCGCGCGCCACCTTCGACGAGAACGACCGAGCCCTTGACCACGTTACTCCAGCAATACGGTGATTCCTTCATCAGCGATGAGCGCGACCGCCAGCTTCTCAACCAGGTCCAGGAATTGGACCGACAGTACGTTCGTTGAAGCCAGGCAGGTCATGACCCTGGCCGAGGATGGACGGCACGATGAAGCGTTGACACGCTTCAGGAGCACTGCTGGACCCACAGGTGTCACCCTCACCAAAATATCCAGCGAGTGGATTCAGTACAACAAGGAACTCGGAAGCACCGCTGCTCGAGCCGCCCTCGAGGCAATCGAGGAAACGCGGTTGCAAATCCTGGCTGTCAACCTGGCGGCTCTCGTGCTCACGGGTCTCGTCGGCTTCCTGACGTTTCGCCGCATCGTCATGCCGATTCAGGCCCTCGAACGTTTGGTCAAGACCGTTGCGGCTGGGGATTACACGCAGTCCGTTCCATTTACCGAGGCCACTGACGAAATTGGCGGCCTGGCGCGATCGATCGAGGTGCTCAAACAGGGGGCCGCGGCGATCGATGAGCAGCGCTGGGTCAAATCCAGCGCCTCCACGGTCATCGGCGAGATCCAGGGGGCGAATTCCCTGCCGGAGTTCGGCCAGCGCCTGCTCTCGGGGCTCGTGCCCCTGCTGGGCGGCGGTGTGGCAGCGCTCTACGTATTCGAGGAGGAGACGGGCCGGCTCCGAAGAACCGCCGCTTACGGTCTGGCTCCGGGGCTGGAAGCCGTCCCTGCGTTCGCCCTGGGCGAGGGACTGATCGGCCAGTGCGCTCAGGACCGCGCATCGGTCTCCCTTACCGGTCTGCCGCCAGACTATCTCCGCATCGCATCGGGCCTCGGGACCGCAACGCCGGAACGAGTCTTCGCGTCACCGCTCTTGTCCCAAGACACGTTGCTGGGCGTCGTCGAAGTGGCGACGTTTCGCTCGTTCGACTCCCGGCAGCACGCGCTCATCGGCGAATTGCTGCCGTTGGTGGCGATGAGCCTTGAAATCCTGCAGCGCAACCTGCGCACACAGGAGTTGCTCGGCCGGTCGCAGGCGCAGGCCCGTCAACTGGAGGAGCAGACCGGCCGGTTGACGGAATCAAAGGAGGAGTTGCTGGCGCAGCAGGAACAACTGCTGACACAGCAGAGCGAATTGACCGACGCAGCAGCAGCAGCTTCAGGAGACCGAGCAATTCTTTCGAAGCGTGCTCGAACTCGCTCCGGACGGCTTGATGGTGGTGGACGAGAACGGTGTGATTCGGTTGGCCAACGCGCAGTGCGAGAAGCTATTCGGCCATCCGCGTGACGAACTCATTGGCCAGTTCGTGGAAATGCTCGTGCCGCCGGACGTGCGTCCGCGACATCCGGCGCTGCGGGAGACCTTCCGTCAGGCTCCGATCGCCCGCGCGATGGGCGGGAACCGTGAGCTTCGTGGCCTTCGCAAAGACGGCTCGCAGTTTCCAATAGAGATCGGCCTGAGTCCGTTGCCCGCCCGCGGGTCCGAAGGCATGCAGGTCGCCGTGTCGATCCGCGACGTCACTGAGCGCAAAGACCAGGAGAGAGCCCTGAAGCTCGCCAAGGCCAAAGCGGAGGAGGCCACACAGACGAAGTCCATGTTCCTCGCAAACATGAGTCACGAGATCCGCACGCCGATGAATGCGATTCTCAATATGACCGGCCTTGCGCTCGAGGCCGACCTTCCCCCCAAGCCCCACCAATTCATCAACGTCGCCCACTCGTCGGCCAAGAACCTCCTCGGGATCCTGAACGACATCCTCGACTTTTCAAAGATCGAAGCCGACAAGCTCGAACTCGAGAGCGCGCCCTTCAACCTGCGAGACGTTCTCGAGGAAGTCACTGACACATTCCGTTCGGTCGTGATCCAGAAGCACGTCGAGCTCATCACCCATGCGCTCCCCACGGTGCCCGACCGGCTGCGTGGTGATGCCCTGCGTTTCCGTCAGGTCCTGACCAATCTGATAAGTAACGCCTTCAAGTTTACGGAAAAGGGCGAGGTGCTCGTGAAAGTCGAGACTGCTGACGCCGGCGAAGGGACACTGCCCGGCGAGGTGCTCCTGCGCATCAGCGTGTCGGACACAGGCATCGGTATTTCGCCGGAGCAGCAGGCAAGGCTCTTCCAATCTTTCACTCAGGCCGACAGCTCAACGACGCGAAAGTACGGCGGCACGGGACTCGGCCTTGTGATCAGCCGGCGGCTGGCCCGCCTGATGGGCGGCGACCTGACCGTGGAAAGTACGCAGGGCAAAGGCACGACGTTCGTCTTCACCGCGCGCCTCACCGTCGAGGCCCAGCCCGAGGCCCCCATTCGTGTCGCCCCCGCCAGCGTCGCCGAGCGGCCGGTCCTCATCGTGGAAGACACCGAGACGAGCCGCGACCTGCTCGAGACACTATTCCGGGGTTGGTCGATCTGGCCGGTGTCGGTGGCCACTGCCGAGGAGGGACTTGCGCTGCTGGAGCGTCGCAATCGCAGAGGAGGAGGCGATCCGTTCGGCCTCGTGGTGCTCGACTGGATGCTGCCTGGCATGAATGGACTCGAGGCCGCTGAGCGAATTCGGGCGCGGGAGGAGACCCGCACGCTGCCGATCGTGCTCATCAGCGCCTATGCAGGGAAGGAAGAGGAAGCGCGCTGCGCCGCGCTCGGCGTCAACGTGTTTCTTCCGAAACCGATTACCGCCTCGTCGTTGTTTGACGCGGTCGTGGACGCGCAGGGTGCGCGCGTGCATGTGGCCCGTCGGGCCCTCGACGCACCGCTCGAGCGGGAGTTCGACGTTCAAGTGCTGCTGGCTGAGGACAACGAGGCCAACCAGATGGTGGCGAGTGAGATTCTGGGGCGGCTTGGGATCGAACTCGACATCGCGAACAATGGCCGCGAGGCGCTGGAGATGATCCGGACCGCCCGTGGAAAGTACGCCGGTGTCCTGATGGACATGCAAATGCCCGAGATGGATGGTCTCGCCGCGACGCGGGCGATACGCGAAGACCCGGCGTTCCACGACCTGCCGATCATTGCCATGACCGCGAACGCGATGAAGGCGGACCTCGATGCGTGCCTCGCCGCCGGGATGAACGATCACATCACCAAACCCATCGACCGGAAGGCGCTGTTGCAGACGCTGCGACGCTGGCTGCCGGCACGGCAAGAACATCGGGCGGCCACAGATCCTGGAGCTTCCAGGACCGCAGCGGCTTTTTCACCGGGACCGGTTGCAGCGGTACTGGACGACAGTCCGAAACTCGAGGGGATTGACGTGGCTGGGTCGCTGGCACGGCTCGGCCTCGAGTTCGAGAGCTTGCGGCGTATGCTCGTCAGGTTCGCGGACAGCCAGGGTGCGACGATCGACGCGTTGCGGGCTGCCGTCGCGTCGGGCGACAGCGCCGCGGCTGCAAGACATGCCCACGCCATCGCCGGTGCCTCCGGCAATCTTGGCGCCGAGGGCCTTCATGCGGCAGCCAAGGCGCTCGAGCGCGCGGGCCGCGCAGACGACAAGGATCTCGCCCATCTGCTTGCCGATCTGGAAGGCAAGGCCGCCGTGGTATTCCGCTCCATCGACACTCTGCGCGAAACGATCGCGCCCGTCGCCACGGAACCGGGGCAAGCGTTGGTTCCAGCGACGGCTCGGGCCGCCCTGGAGCGGCTGCAGGCGGCACTGGGCGATTTCGACCTTTCGTCAGCGAGCAGCGCACTCGCCGATCTCGATCGCACCGCGATGCCGGGCGTCGCCAGCGATCTGGCGCGGCTCCGGAATCACGTGGACAGCTACGAGTACCGAAGAGGCGAGTGTCCTCGCGACCCGGCTGCTCGGACAGATCGGTAGTGAGGTGCCGTGACCGGGTCCAAGGCGCGCGTGGCAGCCTACCCGCCCTCCGCTGGTTGAGCGCGCCTCACGTCCCTGCCACGGAACACCCGCGCGACCACCCACACACCAGGAGTAGACGCTCGGCGTCTGTCCGGGCTCTAGAATGACTACCTTGATGTCTTCTTTGAAATCTGGAGCCGGCGCTCGGACTTGAACCGAGGACCTGCTGATTACGAATCAGCTGCTCTGCCAACTGAGCTACGCCGGCCGGCTGGTGGGATCGGCACGGAACGCGGTGCCGAACCTGAAAAGTGTAGCGTGCGGCGAGCTGAGCGACAAGGTCAATCGAGCGTGGCGAGGCTCGATCGGGCCGGGTGCACGACCGCGCGCGCGATCGCGATCCGCGCTGGACGGCCGACACGGCTGCCAGCAATCGATGGCGTCTCGAGCGACGCGTCCGGATCCCTCAGGGCAACGAGAGTGCGACCTGGATCACCTCGGATGCCGAGAGTGCGTAGCGCGCGACGCCGACGCCGACGGCAATGGCCGTCAACGCCGCGCCAACCGTCCAGATGCGGAACGACATGTGAGTCCTTCTCGATGACCCAGAGATGTGACTAGGCGGCAGCGGCGTGCGAGGGCACGGCCGCGGCGATGGCAGGAGTCGGACGCGGCCGGGCAGCCCGGCGACGGGGCGCGCTCGCCACGAGCCGCGGGGCGGCCGGGCCGCGACGCTCGGCCTTGAGCGCCGCGCGCAGACGCGTCAGCGCCAGCGAGCGGAGCTGCGAGATGCGCGATTCCGACAAGCCCATGACCCTGGCGACCTCGGCCATCGTCAGTTCGTCTTCGTAATAGAGCGCCAGCACCTGTCGCTCGCGGGCGGGCAGCCGGCTGACGGCGCCGTGGAGCTCGGCTCGTTCTTCCGATCGCTCGAGCTCGACGTCAGGGCCCTCCTCGACGCAGCCGATGGCCTGGGCCAGGGCGCGCTGGTCGTCGCCGAACGCTTCTTCGAAGGCGACGAAGCCGCTGTTCTCCGCACGCTCGACCTGTCGGGACGCCCGCACGAACGCCTGTTCGCTGAGTCCCAGATGCGTCGCCAGCTCCGAATCCTGCGGGTCGCGACCGAGCGACTGACGCAGCTCGGTCCGCGCCGACTTGAGGCTGCGTTCGAGCCGACGAGTGCGGCGCGACGCCGTATCCACGGCGCGCAGCGAGTCGAGCATCGATCCCCGTACGCGCTGGGCGGCGAAGGCTTCGAACGGCACACCCGACGCCGGCCGATACCGCCGGGCGGCGTCGAGCAATCCGACAACGCCTTCACCGATGAGCTCGTTGATTTCGACCTGCGCCGGCAGCCGCCGGACGAGGCCCACAGCCACCTTGCGGACCAACGCCAGGTGGTTGATCACGAGTCGGTCGCGCTCTGCATAGGAAGCGTCGGCGAGAAGCATGGAATCTAGAGCCTCCGGAACGATGCGGTTCCGCATGAACCGCACGCGACTGCTCATTACAGCAATCCGGCTGCCGGGTGACGCGGGTCGGCTGTCGCGCCGATGAGGAAAAAATCTTCAATGAAATCAGCCATTTTTCGCGGAGGCTGGCCGCCGCTCGCGTTCGGAACCGCCGGTCGCGCGACAGGCATGGTCGGAAAATCGACACGTGGAAGCGAGGAGAGAGCTGCCGCCGCTGGGGAGGATCAGGGACGCGCACACGTCTGCACGCGATCGCGCAGGCGCTGGCGGCCACCTCGTCCTGGCAGCCGTCAGGATGATCGGATGCGCGCGCCTGGCGGCCTTGCGGAGGTCAGGAGGTCCGGGCGAAACGGCGCCAGACGCCGTCGACCAACCGCTCGTGCGGGAGGAAACGGGCCTTGTAGGAGAGGTGCCGGCAGTCGCCGACATACAAGCCCAGATAGAGATAGCGGAGCCCCCAGGCGCGGCACGCCTCGAGCTCCTTGAGGATGCAGTACGTGCCGAGACTCACCGTGGGGAACGTGGGTTCGAACGCACAGTACACCGCGGACAAGGCTTCGCGCCCGCGGTCGGCCACGGCAACCGCCACGAGATCCTGTTTGTATCGACACACCAGCTCGATCGTGTCGCAGCACGTGTCCACCAGGAACGCCCGATACGAGGCGACGTCGACGTCCGGCGTTTCACCCGGGGCCGCGAGCTTCCGCAGCCATTTGTGCCGCGCGTAGAGCCGGGCGCGCTCCTCGTCGGCAACCGCCGGGCCGATGCGTGTGCTGAGGAAGCGATCCCCGCTCGCGAGCACGCGCCGCAGCGACGCTGTCAGCGAGAACGCCTGGACGTCGATGCGGATCGCCTCGCAGGCCGAGCAGGCAGGGCAACTCGGTCGATACAGGAACACCCCCTGGCGACGGTCGCCCTCCGCGAGGGCCGCGTCGAGCTCCTCCTTGCGCAGCCGGCGCTCGGAGACGCGAAGCGGAAACCGCGCCAGCCGATCCGGCAGATACGGACAGGTGTCGAGCGCGTCGTAGACGAGGTACTGCCGGACCACGGATTGATTCTAGGCGACTGGGGGACTGGGCGACTAGGCGACTGGGCGAAGAGGAATTGGCGACTGGGGGACTGGGCGACTGCGGGACTAGGCGCCGAGTCGCCCACGTCGTCGAGTCCGCCCACGTCGCCGAGTCCCCGTCGCCGAGTCGCCCACGTCGCCGAGTCCCCCAGTCGCCGAGTCCCCAGTCGCCTAGTCCCCCAGTCTCCCATCTGCTAGCATCGAGGGTTCAGACTCCGCGCGAGGACCGCACTATCGCGCCACTTGTCCGTCCATGCACGAACCTCAGGCTCCCCGACTGCGCCCCATCGTCATCCGCGGTGCCCGGACGCACAACCTTCGCAACGTGGATGTCACCATCGCGCCACGGCGGCTGACCGTCGTCACGGGCGTGAGCGGCTCGGGCAAATCGTCGCTCGCCTTCGACACCCTGTATGCGGAAGGCCAGCGCCGATACGTCGAGTCGCTCTCGGCGTATGCCCGGCAGTTCCTCGAACGGATGGAGCGTCCCGACGTCGATGCCGTCGAGGGGATTCCGCCGGCGATCGCCATTCGACAGAAGAACAGCGCGCGCAACCCGCGATCCACGGTGGGCACGACGACCGAGATTCACGACTACCTGCGACTGCTGTTCGCGCGAATCGGCCGCACGATCTGCCGGACGTGCGGCCAGGACGTGGTGCGTGAGACGGCCGAAGCCGTCGCCGACCGCCTGGGAGGGCTCGCGGCGGGCAGCCGTCTCCTGATTGGCTTCGAGATGCCACTGGTTCGCGGCGGCGGGCTCGGGGAACGTGATCACGACGCCGACGAGGACGCCGAGAACGGGGAAGGGGCGGCTGAGGCCGTGGCGCGGCAGCCGGCGGGCGATCCGGTTCGAGAAACGCTCGACGCCCTTCGCCGCAAGGGGTTTGCCCGGCTGCTCATCGATGGCCGGGCGGTGCACCTCGACGACCTGGATGCCGCGAGCCTGGCCGATCGGACCTCGATCGAGGTCGTCGTGGACCGCGTGCGCCTCGAGGGCGAGCAGCGCGCGCGGCTGACCGATTCGATCGAGACCGCGTATCTCGAGGGCGGCGGCGCGGCCTTCGCACTGGACGTCACCACCGAAGCGGCTCCGGTTCGACACGTCTTCAGCGAACGATTCGAGTGCCGGCGGTGCGGCATCACGTACGAGCTCCCGCAGCCGCGCCTGTTTTCGTTCAACAACCCCTTCGGCGCCTGCCCCTCCTGCCACGGATTCGGCAACGTCATGGAGCTCGACCTGGGGCTGATCGTGCCCGACCCCGGCAAGTCGCTCCAGCAGGGCGCGATCGAGCCATGGACCAAGCCGCATTACCGCGCGCACCTCGGGGCGTTGAAGCGCGCCGCGCGGTCGGCCGGCATTCGCCTCGACGTGCCCTGGCGGGACCTCGCGGATGCCGAACGGGAGCTCGTCCTTCACGGGGACGGACGGGATTTCGACGGCGTGCACGGGTTCTTCCGCTGGCTCGAACGGAAGAAATACAAGGTCCACATCCGCGTGTTCCTCAGCCGGTACCGGGGCTACCAGACCTGCCCGGAGTGCGCCGGCACACGACTGCGGCGTGAAGCGCGTGACGTGCAGGTCGCCGGACAGACGATCGATCAGGTGTGCGCGCGGACCGTTCATGAGACGGCGGCGTTCTTCACCGGGCTGGCGCTGTCGCCGCGCGAAGCCGCGATCGCCGACAAGGTGCTGCGCGAGATCCGCCGGCGACTGACCTTCCTCGAGGACGTGGGCCTCGACTACCTGACGCTCGACCGGCTGTCGTCGACGCTGTCGGGCGGCGAGTCGCAGCGCATCAGCCTCGCGACCGCCCTCGGCGCGGCGCTGGTCGGTACGCTCTACGTGCTCGACGAGCCGTCGATCGGCCTCCATCCGCGCGACAACCTGCGGCTCATCGACATCCTCCGCCAGCTCCGCGATCAGGGCAACACGGTAGTGGTCGTCGAGCACGACGCCGACATGATCCGCGTCGCCGACGAGATCGTGGATCTCGGGCTCGGGGCCGGTGAGCAGGGCGGGCGCATCGTCTACTCCGGCCCGCTCGACGGGCTGCTCAGCGAACCGCGGTCGCTGACGGCCAAGTACCTGCGCGACGATCTCGCGATCCCCATTCCGGCCATCCGGCGCAAGCCCTCGCGGCCCCAGCTGCGCATCGTCGCCGCGCGCGAGCACAACCTGAAGGGCATCGACGTGACGATCCCGCTCGGCCTGCTCACCGTGGTCACGGGCGTGAGCGGCTCCGGCAAGTCCACCCTCGTCCACGATGTCCTCTACGCCGCGATCAAGCGCGCGAAGGGCGACTGGGATCGGCGGGTCGGCGCGTGCGATCGCGTCGAGGGGATCGAGCACGTGAGCGATGTCGTGCTCGTGGACCAGGCTCCCATCGGCCGGACGCCGCGATCGAATCCGGTGACCTATCTCAAAGCGTTCGATGCGATCCGGGACCTGTTTGCGGCGACCAAGGACGCCCGGATCCGCGGACTCACCCCCAGCCACTTCTCCTTCAACGTCCCCGGCGGCCGCTGCGAGGCCTGCGAGGGGGAAGGACAGGTCCGCGTCGAGATGCAGTTCCTCGCGGATGTGTTCGTGCCCTGCGATCAGTGCGAGGGCAAGCGCTTCCGGCCGCAGGTGCTGGAGGTCCGCTACAAGCAGCGCAACATCGACGACGTGCTGGCCTTGACGGTGCGCGAGGCGCTCAGCTTCTTCGCCGCCTCGCCCAAGGTCCTGCGGCGTCTCCAGGTGCTCGACGAGATTGGTCTCGGCTATCTCCGCCTCGGGCAGCCGGCGACGACGCTGTCCGGCGGCGAAGCCCAGCGGATCAAGATCGCGTCGCATCTGGTCACCCAGAGCGGCGAGCGCATGCTCTACATCCTCGACGAGCCGACGACGGGGCTGCACTTCGACGACATTGCGAAGCTGCTCACGGCGTTGCGGAAGCTGCTGCAGGCCGGGCACAGCCTGCTCGTCATCGAGCACAACCTGGACGTGATCAAGTGCGCGGACTGGGTGATCGACCTCGGACCGGAAGGGGGCCATGCCGGCGGCTGCCTCGTCGGCGCCGGCACGCCCGAAGACATAGCGGCGCTGCCCGACTCGCACACCGGCCGGCATCTCGCCGCGCTCCTGGCCCGCGCGGAAGGCCGCGCGGTGCACTGATGCCGCTGCCCCGCGAGTTCTACGCGCGGCCGACACTCGACGTGACGCGCGAGTTGATCGGCGCGCTGCTCGTGCACGAGACGCCGGCCGGCCGGGCGAGCGGCCTCATCGTCGAAGCCGAGGCCTACATCGGCGAAGCGGACCCGGCCTGCCACGCCGCGGCCGGCCGGACGCGCCGGACCGCGCCGCTGTACGGGTCACCCGGGCGCGCGTATGTGTATCTGAACTACGGGATGCACTATCTGGTCAACGCCGTCACCGAACCGGTGGATCACCCGGCGGCGGTCCTCATCCGAGCGCTGCAGCCCGTGGAGGGCCTGGATCTGATGCGCCGTCGCCGTGCGCGCGGCACCGGCCGCCGACCGGTGGACTTCGACGAGGCGTCGCTCTGCCGTGGTCCGGGCAATCTGACGCGTGCGCTCGGGATCTCGCTGCGTCACAACGGCGCCGACCTGTGTCGGCGGCTCCCTCGTCATCGAGCGCCGCGCTGCGCCGCCGGGCCCGATCGCCTGGAGCCCGCGCATTGGCCTCTCTGTCGGCGTGGAAGCCGTCTGGCGGTGCTATGTGGACGGCCACGCGGCGGTGTCCGGCCGCCGGCTCCTCACTCCGCTGCGTCCCGCCGGCGCACGGGAGCCTGGCTCTCCACCTGCACCTTGACGTCCCGGGGCTGGCCGTCACGCAGCAGACCGATCGTGATCACGCTGCCAATGGGGGCTTCGAGCAGCGCCCGCTGCAGTTGCGCCGGGTCGTCGGTGCGCTTCCCGTCAACCGAGATGATGACGTCGCCCGGACGCACGCCGGCACGGTAGGCCGACGAGCTCTGGCTCATCTGCCACACGAGCGCGCCGCGAGCATCGGCGAGTGACAGATCGCGCGCGAGCTCCGGTGTCATCGCGGCCAGGCGCATCATCCCAATCGAGCCGCGACGGACCTGGCCGGTCTTCCTCAGCTCGTCCGCCACCCGCCGCGCCAGGTTGCTGGGGATCGCGAACCCGATGCCCTGGTCCCCGCCGCTCTGCGAGTAGATCCACGTGTTGATGCCCACGAGCTCGCCGCGCCGGTTGATGAGCGCACCCCCCGAGTTTCCCGGATTGATCGCCGCGTCGGTCTGGATGTAGTCCACCAGCGCCGACACGTCCTGATACGTCCGGTTCATGCCACTGACGATGCCCAGCGTGACCGTTTGTCCGAGCTGATAGGGATTGCCGATGGCCAGCACCCACTCGGCCACGCGCAAGCCGCTCGAGTCGCCCCACGGCACCGTCGGGAGGTTCTTCTCGCTGATTTGCAGCAGCGCGAGATCGGTGTGCGGATCGACGCCGACCAGCTTCGCGGGCCGCTCCCGCTTGTCCGACAGGATGACGGTCACCTGCTGCACCGCCTGGAGGTTCTCGCCCAGGACGTGGTTGTTCGTGAGCACGTAGCCATCGGGCGACACGATCACCCCCGAACCGGCGCTCGTCCCGCGCTGCGACGAGAACATCTCGTCGTCGCCGAACAGCCGGCCGAAGAACGGATCGCGGAAGTAGGGCCGGCGATACAGTGCACGGCCGAGATGTTCACGATTGCCGGTGAGCTGCGAGCGGCTACCTGCGTGAAGTCGGGCAGGGCGCCGCCGGCAGCGGCCTGCGCGCCGGCGACCTCGGCCGAGGCTGGACTGGCAGACCCCGCCGTGGGCGGGGATGCCGGCCGCGTGTCGTCGTCCGAACGGGACTGCAGCCGGTCCGTGAGCAGGGCGCCCACGAGCACGCCCAGCACGATCAACACAGTCGATGCGACAAACCGCCTCATGACGACCTCCGCCTGACGAGCCTCGATCGACGAAGCGCCGACCCCTACCGATCGTTCAGATCTTGTCAGATCTTATCCGTGGCTGATCTTATCCGTGGCTGATCTTGTCAGATTTTGTCCGCGGCGGATCTGTCAGATTTGGTCCGTGGCTGATCTGTCCGTGGCCGATCGTGTCAGATCTGTCCGTGGCTGACCTTGTCAGATTTGTCCGCGTCTGATCTTGTCCGATCTGTCGTGGCTGATCTGTCCGATCTTGTTGTGGCTCTTGTCCGTGGCTGTCTTTTCCGCTCTGTCCGTGGCCCTTGGTCGCCGGCCCGTGATCGGCTACCGTTAGCAGCCAGGATGCGCTGGGATCCCCTTCAGGAGCTCGTCTCGTGGCACGAGCGGCGATACGGCGCCGCGGGCCGGGGCAGCGGCTGGTCGCCGCCCGTTGACGTCTACGAGACGGCCGAGAGCTACGTCGTCGTCCTCGAGCTCGCCGGCCTGTCGTCCGAGGATTTCGACATCCAGGCGACCGACGAAAGTCTCACCATCCGCGGCCGGCGCGGAGGAGACGCCGGCGAGGGGCGCTTCCTGCACGTCGAGCGTGGCTACGGCGAGTTCACCCGGGCCTTTGCATTCGCCGAGCGGATCCGCGCGCGGGAGATCTCCGCCGAGTTCCAGGACGGCCTGCTGACCGTCACCTTGCCCAAACAGCCCGCCGTCGTGCCTCAGCGCATCATCGTCGGCGCGTGAGGGTGTTGACGTAGTTCCGGCTTCCATGTGCGGCGCCAGGATGTATTGACGTAGTGTCCGGCTTCAGCCGGACCCAGTGGTCCGCCTAAACGCGGACTACGACTATCAACGCCAGTACAGGCTTCCCGGCGGTGACAGATCGACGGAGCCACAGACATACGGTCCTGACATTCGCGCCGTGATACGATCCGTCGGTTCGGGCCCGGGCGGCTGTGCGCCCCTGTGTTCTCCTTGCCCTCCGGGAGCGTCCCGGCTCCGTGGATCATGTTGCGTACGCTCTGACCGAAGATGAGGCACGACCGAGTATGAGCTCCGTTCAAGCCACCCGTCTCCGCAAGGGACACCTGATCAAGTACAACGGCGACTTGTGCCGGATCGTGGAGCAGCAGCACGTCACGCCAGGCAACCTGCGCGGGTTCGTCCGCGCGAAGATGCGCAAGGTCAAGGACGGTTCGCTGTTCGAGCACCGGTTCCGTTCCGAAGACGTAGTGGAGCGCGCGGCGCTCGACGAACGGGAGATGCAGTATCTCTACCGGGATGGCGCCGACTACTACTTCATGGACACGTCGAGCTACGAGCAGATCCACATGTCCGAAGAGGCGCTCGGCGAGTCGGTCAATTACCTGCTGCCGGAATCGACGATTCGCGTCGAGTTCTACGAGTCCACGCCGGTCGGGATCGAGCTGCCGGCCACCGTCGATCTGAAGGTCGAGGACACCGCGCCCGGCATCAAGGGCGCGACCGCGAGCGCACAGGTCAAGCCGGCGCGCGTCGAGACCGGCCTCGTCGTCACCGTGCCTGCCTTCATCAACACCGGCGACGTCATCCGGGTGAATACGGAGACGGGCGAGTATCAGAGCCGCGCGTGACCACGTGTCGACGACGACATCGCGCTCGAGGCCCATGGCCAGGCTGAAGCCTGGCCCTCCTGCGGTGGCAGGTCGCCGCCCTTGCGCAGGAGGGCGCGGCTAGCCGCGTCGTTGGTAGTTGCTATGGAGGAAATCCGTCGCAAGGAAACCGGCTGGATCGAGGTGATCGCCGGCAGCATGTTCAGCGGCAAGAGCGAGGAGCTCATCCGCCGCCTGCGCCGGGCACAAATCGCCCGCCAGCGCGTGCAGATCTTCAAGCCCTGCATCGACAACCGCTACGGCGACGGGCACGTCACGTCGCACAGCGAGATGCGGATCGCGTCCGAGACCGTCCCGAGCTCGCGCGCCTTGCTGGAGCGCGTGCTGCCCGATACGCAGGTCGTCGGCATCGACGAAGGTCAGTTCTTCGACATCGAGCTGCCCGCGGTCTGCAACGCTCTCGCGGATCAAGGCCGGCGGGTCATCGTCGCGGGGCTCGATCAGGACTATCTCGGCAAGCCGTTCGAGCCGATGCCCCAGTTGCTCGCGATCGCCGAGTACATCACCAAGACGCTCGCCATCTGCGTGGTCTGCGGCGAGCCAGCCAATCACACGCAGCGCCTCGTGCAGAGTCAGGAACGCGTCCTCGTGGGCGCGCACGGCGCCTACGAGGCGCGCTGCCGCGCCTGCTTCGATCCGTCGCTCGCCGGTTGAGTCGCTGACGGCGTTCGTGCCGCGGTCTGGCCGCAGAGCGGCGTGGTGGTGACGACGCGAATCTGCGCGGGATCGAGACGGATCGACGAGTCGTGCGCGGGGGTCTTCGCGCCGCCGACCATCACGCACCCGCCCGGTTCGAGCGTGCAGGGAGCGGTGGCTTGCTGGACCCCGAGCCGCCACGGCCCAAGCGACTTCTGCTCCGCGGGTTCCAGAAGGTCGCCCTCCTTCAGGCGGTTGACGGCCTTCTTCTCACGAAGCGCCGTGATGCGTTCGCGCAGGAGCGTCGCCATGCCTTCCGCCTGCTCCCGATCACGAAAGCGCACGTCGGCCGGGAGTCCGAATCGACCGCGCTTCGCGAAGAACAGCAACTGGCACGTGGTCGTGTTCGGCAGCGTCTGGCAGACCTGGTAGTGACGGATGCGGAACTCTCCAGCCGTCACCGCCGGAAGTCGGCCGACGGCCGCCTCCAGAGTGACCCGGTCGTCATCGTCGAATCCCGGTGTTCTCGCGCCCTCGATGTTCGTCACGCGTCGGACGAGCGCCAGCACGATGGGCGTCATTTGAGCGCGGTACAGCATGTCGCGCGCCTGCGACGGTGTGCGCTTGAAACAGAGCGCCGGCTGTTCAGCGGTGGCGAGCCGCGCGGGTGTTCCCTTGTCGTCGAACTCGGCTTCCATCTCGATGATCGTGCCGTCCAGCGGAGGGTCCACACGCAGCGACAGCACCTGGCGAAACATCGACGGGATGTGATGTTCGACCGAGCTCTTGTAACTCAGTCGAAACAGGCGTCCTCCCTGCTCGATTGAAGGTGCCCGCAACTGGAGTTGTTCCTTCAGCTTGCGCTCGAGCTCCTGCGAGTAGGTGTAGCTGAGGCTTGGCGTAACCTCGCCGCTGCCCGCCGTTGCCTTCCCACCGATGCCCGCCTCGAGGGTGGAGCTCGTCGTGAGGGTGCCCACCTCGAGTTCCTTGAGCAGGCTCTCGATCTGGTTGGTGTCAACCACACGCACTTCGGGATCGTGCGGGATGAGCACGAAGGTGATCGCATGGAGCCGATCCCATTCGACGGGAGAGGCCAGCAGGTGCGAGAACGTGAACTCCACTTTGATCGACGACTGGCTGGCGGGGCCGGCTGGCGCCGACGACACCCGGTCCAGAAAGCCGTTCAATCCCGTGCCGGCGTCGTCCGGTGAGCCCTGAGATTCGAGCCATGCGCTGTACAGCCGAATCGTCTCGGCTTGTGCCTGCGGGCTCATTTCGAAGAACAGCCCCGGCCCCGGAGCTGCTGCGTACCGGCGCGGCGACACGTTCGCGACGAGGCTCGGGGCGGTGGGCGTCGGTGATGGACATCCCGTGTCGGGGTCCCGTTTGATGAGCGAACCACTGACGGCGGGGTCGCCGCGGCGGGTGGCGAGCTCGATGTCGCGGCTGAACGCGCCGAGAATGGCCTGCTCGAGCTCGACGCGCGACGCCGGGTCCGTGAAGACACACGGATCGAGGAGCGGTCCGAACTGGGCCGGCGCGAGCTGCAGCCCGGCGAAGCGCTTCGCTGGCTTCGCGCAGGCGCTCGGCCACGCGATGACCAGGACGCACAGCGCCGCCAGGCGCAGGGGCAGCCTCGTCACGTCTGGAACTCGAGGATGGGGGTCGTTCCGCACGTCAGCCCCGTGTTGCGGAATGGACAGCGCTCGATCTCTCGAACGTTGGTGTTGTCGCAGACCAGCTCCGGACTCGACGACAGCCCGCGGACGATCAGGGTGGCGCCCGCGTCTTTGACGAGCAGCCCGAACAGGAGCGTGACGAAGCGCTCGTCCAACGACATCGACAGGTCGTCTGGCGGAGCGAACTCGGGAACGACGGGTGCGGGTGGAGCGGGGGACGCTGGTGGTGGCGGCGGAGGCGGAATGACGATGACGAGCGGCGGCGCCGGCACCGGCACTGGTGGCCGAGGCAGCCCGCGCCGGACGACCTTTCGTGCGACCTTCGGTGCGCTGGCCTTCTTCGTCGCGCCGGGCGTCTTCGCGGCCTTGCGGGGGGCAGGTCTCTTCGGCGCCATGACCGGCTTCTTGGGCGGCGCCTTGCGCGCGACGGGGGTCTTTGCCGGGGCGCGCCTCGTCGCGGCGCCGGCCTTCTTTTGCAGCGCCGCCTTCTTGGGGGCCGCCTTCTTGGGGGCCGCCTTCTTGGGCGCTGCCTTCTTTGCCGCCGCCTTCTTGCCCGCTGCTTTCTTCGGCGCTGCCTTCTTCGGCGCTGCCTTCCTGCCCGCGGCCTTCGTCGCCGCCCGTCGCTTCGGCCGCACCGCGGTCTTGCGCGGGCGGGGTCGCTGCTTTTTCGCCATGCGAGCGTCCTCGTCGCAGTGGGCAGCCGACGAGCGGCGGCCCAGGGTTGAAAGAACGAGAATCGGTCGCTGTCTCGGCCTTAGCCCAGGAAATCTTTAGTACGAGGGTCGGACGGGCTTCAGCCTCTGCGGTGGTGGGACAGGGCTTCAGAAGCTCCGTCGCTTCGCGCGCAATCGGTCAAACGTCGTCGCGTTCGTCGTGGGCGCCCAGGTCGAGCGGCTTGCCTGTGAAGTGGATGTCGTGGCCTTTGATCTTGTCGCGCAGCAGCTTGCGCGCCTCGGCGTAATACTGTCGCGGCACCACCAGCCGGCGCGCCAGCCGCCGGACTCGCGGGATGAGGACCAGCGTGATTTCGGCGTCCTCACGCCACGAGAGACCGCCGATGCTCGCGTAGGGCATGTAGCCGTTCTCGACCCACACGCCGTCTTCGTAGAAGCCGCGGGCGATGCGCGACGTCAGCGGGACGAGCAGCGCGTAGTAGGTGAACATCATGGCTTCGCCGAAGATGCGTGACGGCACCGCGCCTGGACCGGAGCTCCGGCGAGGCACCGTCAGCTCGACGACGAGCACGAGCGCGAGCACCGCGCCCAGGATGAGGAACAGGCGAGTCGAGGGATGCGGAGGGCCCGACCACGTGAGTCGCGCCGCATGCCGGAGCCGGACGAACCGGACGAGCTGAAACAGGAGCCAGAGATTGGCCGCGAGGAAACCGATGCCCAGGACGAGCAGAACGCGCGGCACCACCCAGTCGAGCATGTGTCGAGCTCAGGGGTCCGGCCTCAGGCGTCAAGGCCTCAGAAGATCTTCCCGCAGCCCGTAGCCTGAAGCCCGTAGCCCAGGTCTTGGAGTCCTACCACCCCATGAGGTTCCCCATCCACGCGACTGGTCCTGCGCCGCGTGCCGTGGGGTCGCCGAGCCAGTCAGGGGGGGTGAGCCAGACGAAGGCCAGGATGACGATGACCATCAGATCGTACTGCCACGTCGCGCGATCGTAGGTCCAGTACACCGCGCGCCAGATCACCGCGACGGGCAGCGGCAGCGACGGCCCGGCGTCGGCCGGGGCATGATCGCGGGCGGGCAGCGGGGCATTCATCGTGCCGATCCCTCAGATCGCGGCGCGTTCGCGCGGCTTCAGGCGCTCGAGCTCGTGCCAGGTGAAGTAGATGCGATCCGCGACCGTCAGCACCGACAGCACGAGAATGACCCAGAGCACGGCCGCCATCCGGTTGGTGAAGGCGCCGATCATGAAGAGCACGATCCGCTCGGGACGCTCCATGAACCCGACCTTGCACTTTTCCACCAGCGACTCGGCGCGCGCGCGCGTATAGCTCGTCAGCACGGTGAAAATCATCGCGGTCGTCGTGATGACGACGTAGTCGGTGCGCCCGAGGGACGAGTAGAGGTACACGAGCCCGAGGAAGAGCGCCAGGTCGGAGAACCGGTCCATCACCGAGTCCCAGAAGCCGCCGAAGGCGGTCTCGATCTGCCGCTCTCTCGCCACCTTGCCGTCGATGAAGTCGAAGATGTTGGCGACGATCATGATGACGCCGGCGGTCACGAAGCGGCCCAGCGCGAGCGCCCACGCGGCGGCGACGTTGATGAGCACGCCGACCAGGGTGAGCACGTTGGGGTGAATCCGCAGCAGGACGCAGGCGCGGATGATGGCGCGCAGCGGGAACATGCAGATCGCGCCGATGAGGCCGGTGAACGTCATGGACAGGGGGAGCGGCGGAGCCCTCGGCCGAGCTCGTATAATACTGATTGGCGCGCCGGAGGCCGGACCGCGAACATGGGAGTCTAACAGGTTGGCGGTCCGCCGCTCAACCCGCGAAAGCCGCCCCACGCCCGACCTGGGCCGTGAAGGCGCGCGCGTCTCATGTCCATCGCCAACCTGAAGGATCGGATCTCGCGCCTGCCCGAGCAGCCGGGCGTCTACCTGTATTTCAACAGGGCGGGCGAGACGATCTACGTCGGGAAGGCGCGCGCGCTGCGCGACCGGGTTCGCAGCTATCTCGGCGCGCACGGCGTCGATCCGAAGACCGACGCGCTCCTCGAGGAAGCGGACCGCCTCGAGGTGGTCGTCACCGATTCCGTCGTCGAAGCGCTCGCGCTCGAGAACCACCTGATCAAGCAACGGGCGCCGCGCTACAACATCCTGCTCCGCGACGACAAGAACTATCCGTACCTCCAGCTGACGACGACCGAGGGGTTTCCACGGCTGCTCGTGGCGCGGCGGGTCGAGCCGGACGGCAACGCGTACTTCGGGCCCTTTCTCCCGGCGTCTTTCGCGCGCCGGACCATCGGCCTCACCCACCGGCTGTTCGGGCTCCGCTCCTGCAACGAGGTCATCACCGGGCAGCGGGGTCGGCCCTGCCTCGAGTACGACATCAAACGGTGTCTGGCGCCCTGTGTCGCCACCATCTGCTCGCCCGGGGAGTACGGGCGCGCGGTGAATGACGCGCGGCTGCTGCTCGAAGGCCGGCGCGACGAGCTGCTCGCCGATCTGGCGGCGCGGATGGAGGACGCGGCGGCCGGCGAGCGGTTCGAGCAGGCCGCACAGCTCCGCGACGCCATCCGGACGGTCGAGACGCTGCGGGACCGCCAGCAGAAAATGGCGTCGACCCGCCTGGGGGATCGCGACGCGTTCGGCGTGAAGACGGGTCCAGCCGGCGCCGCGGTGCAGGTCTTCCAGGTGCGAGGCGGGCGGGTCGTCGATCGGATCGAGCTGTGGACGGCTGGCACCCACGTGGCGGCGGCGAGCGAGGCCGACGTCCTCGAGGCGGCGCTGCCGCAGTTCTACGAAGCGCACGATCCGCCGCCCGAGATCCACGTGCCGGTGGATCTGCCCGAGAGCGCGCTGCTCGAAGACTGGCTCGCCACGCGTGCCGGACGCAAGATCCGGCTGCGCGTGCCGCGACGCGGCGAGAAACGGGGCCTGCTCGATCTCGCGAGCCGCAACGCGTCGTTTGCGTATGACGCGCGCGCCCACGACGGCTCGCTGCAGCAGGCCGAGGCCCTCGACACGCTGCGGGTCGCGCTGGGCCTGGCGGCGCTGCCGCGCCGCATCGAGTGCTTCGACATCTCGACCATCCAGGGCAGCGAGACGGTCGCGGCGCTGGTCGTCTGCGAGGACGGCCGCATGCGCCGCGGCGAGTACCGCAAGTTTCGGATCCGCGGAACCTTTGGTTCCGCGGTGCCGAGCGGCGCCTCGGCTCGCGCCGAGGCTCACGGCCGGATTCGCGGCGACCGGGGCGTGCCGTTGCAGGCGGCCCGGCCCGAGGCCGAAGCCCCGGGCCTGCGGACACAGGGACCGGGCACGCTCGCGGCGCCCCGCATCCTCGACGACTTCGCGTCGATGCACGAGGTCGTGCTGCGTCGCTATCGCAAGGTCGCGGAAGCGGGCGGACCGTTTCCCGACCTGATCGTCATCGACGGCGGCAAGGGCCAGCTGTCGGCGGCCTACGCGGCGCTGCGGGCGATCGGGCTCGAGCGTCTCGTCGCCATCGGCCTCGCCAAGCAGGAGGAGCTCGTCTTCACGCGCGACGCAGCCGACGCGATCGCCTTCCCGCGTGAGAGCGCCGCCCTGCGCCTGCTGCAGCGCATCCGCGACGAGGCGCATCGGTTCGCCGTGACGTTCCACCGGAGCGCCCGCACGAGACGTGATCTGCGGTCGGGCCTCGACGACGTGCCGGGGATCGGCAGCCGGCGGCGCAAGCTGCTGCTGACGCGCTTCGGCAGCCTCGCCGGCGTCCGCCGGGCGACTCGTGAGGAGCTCACCTCCGTCGTCGGCTCAAAGGCGGCTGACGCCATCTCGGCATTTTCCGGCAGGGCGCTGAGACTTCAGCGGACTGTCGAGGACGCCGGAGCTGAAGCTCCGGCCTACCGCGAGGGTGCCTGGCGCGATGGCGCGGCTGGCCGCGCCGGTTCTTGCTCAACCGCGGCGGTTTGCCGTACGCTGAAGCGTTTTGTCCGGCATCGATCCCGCGGTCGTCTTCATCCTGCTCGTCGTTCTGGTCTTTTCCCTCTGCTTCCACGAGATGGCGCACGCCTGGATGGCCGACCGGCTGGGCGACTCCACGGCGCGCCTGCAGGGCCGGGTGTCGATGAACCCGGTCGTGCACATGGATATCGTGGGCACGATCATCTTCCCGTTGATCGGCATCGCCAGCGCCATGGCGGGGTCGGCGATTCCGCTCCTCGGGTGGGCCAAGCCCGTGCCCGTCAACGTCAGGGCCCTGGGCAGCCCGCGTCGCGACATGATTCTCGTCGCCGCGGCCGGCCCGGCCAGCAACGTGCTGCTGGCGTTCCTGACCTCGCTGGTCTACCGCGCCTATGCGGCGTTCGGCGCCGGCCAGGACGCGGCGATTGAAGCGCCGCTCCTCGAGTTCGTGCGGGCGTCGTTCCAGATCAACATCGGGCTGGCGGTCTTCAACATGGTGCCGATTCCGCCGCTCGACGGCGGCAACGTGCTCTCGAACCTGCTGCCGCCGCGCCAGGGCTACGCGTTCGACAGCTTCATGCGCCCGTACGGGTTCATCATCCTCTATGCCCTGATGCTGACCGGCGTCCTGCAGTACATCGTCGGGCCGCCGATGGCCATTCTCGCGAGCCTCCTCCTGCTGTGAAACCACGCGTCGTGTCGGGGATGCGCCCGACGGGAAAACTGCATCTGGGTCACCTCGTCGGCGCCCTCCGCAACTGGGTCGAGCTGCAGGACCGCTACGAGTGCTTCTACTTCGTCGCCGACTGGCACGCGCTGACCAGCGAATACGCCGACACCCGCGAGGTCGTGGCGAACGCGCTCGACAACGCGATCGACTGGATTGCGGCCGGCCTGGACCCCGGGAAGAGCACGCTCTTCATCCAGTCGCTGGTGCCCGAGCACGCGGAGCTGCAGCTGCTGTTGTCGATGATCGTGCCGATTCCGTGGCTCGAGCGCGTGCCGACCTACAAGGAGCAGCAGGAGCAGATCGCGGAGAAGGACCTGTCGACCCACGGGTTTCTCGGCTATCCGCTGCTGCAGACGGCGGACGTCATCATCTACGACGCGAACTACGTGCCGGTGGGCGAGGATCAGGTGCCGCACCTCGAGCTGTCGCGCGAGGTCGTCCGCCGGTTCCACGGCTTCTTCGGCGACGTGTTCGTCGAGCCGCAGCCGCTGTTGACGAGCTTCGCGCGGCTGCCGGGCCTCGACAACCGGAAGATGAGCAAGAGCTATCAGAACGCCATCAACCTCTCCGACACCGCCGACGAGGTGAAGAAGAAGGTGATGCAGATGTACACGGACCCGAAGCGCGTTCGCGCCGACATTCCCGGCACGGTCGAGGGCAACCCGGTCTTCGTGTACCACGACGCGTTCAACCCGGATACGGCGGAGGTCGAGGACCTGAAGGCGCGCTATCGGCCGGCAAGGTCGGTGACGTGGAAGTGAAGCAGAAGCTGGCGAAGGCGCTCAACGCGTCGCTCGAGCCGCTCCGCGAGCGCCGGGCGTCCCTGCTCGAGCGCCCGGGCCGGATTCGTGAGATCCTGCACGCCGGATCCGCCCGCGCCCGGACGCTGGCCATGGAGACGCATGGAAAGGGTCCGCGAAGCCGTTCGCCTCGAAGTACTGACGTGAGCCCTGAGCCGTAAGCCTGAGCCTTCTGCCATGGAGCCGTTCGAGTCCATTCTCGAGGAGTATCCGGTCAGGCTCCAGAACTTCGAGGGGCCGCTCGACCTCCTGCTGCATCTCATCAAGAAGCACGA
The DNA here is from genome assembly GCA_963834365.1 of Vicinamibacterales bacterium. GTDB lineage: Bacteria > Acidobacteriota > Vicinamibacteria > Vicinamibacterales > Vicinamibacteraceae > CAWJAP01. The sequence goes on from CAWIBS010000036.1 coordinate 251,938, forward strand.
GCTGAACATCTACGACATCCCGATCGCGCTCGTCACGCAGCAGTACCTCGACTACCTGGGCCTGATGCAGGAGCTCGATCTCGACGTGGCGGGGGAGTTCCTCGTCATGGCGGCGACGCTCATCCACATCAAGTCGCGGCTGCTGCTGCCGCGTCCGGCGCCCGAGCAGGAGGGCACCGAGGAGGATCCGCGCGACGCCCTCGTGCGCCGCCTGATCGAGCACCAGAAGTTCAAGGCGGCGGCCGAAATGCTGCACGAGCGCGAGACCGTCCGCAGCGCACAGTGGACGCGGCCGGACGAGCGCGTGGCCGACATCGCCGGCGAGCAGCCCGAGCCCGAGCTCGAAGTCGATCTGTTCAGCCTGATGACCGCGTTCCGCGCCGTGCTCGAGCGCGCGAAGCAGCGGCCGGAGGTGCCGCTGCCCGGCGAGCAGATCTCGATCGAAGCCCGGATCGATCAGCTGCTCGCCCGCCTCTCCGAAACCGAGGCCTGCGGCTTCGAGGATCTGTTCGACGATGTGGCGCGCGGTCGCCGACGTCATCGTGACGTTCCTGGCGCTGCTCGAGATGATCCGTCTGAAAGTCGTGCGCGTCTACCAGACCGGCGCGTTCTCCGAGATCCGCATCTACAAGCGGCAGACGCAGGATGCGTCGGCGCCCCACTATCAGTGAGTTGTGGCATTGCGCCCCGAGCCCGAAGCCCTGAGCCTCTTGAGCCGTGAGTCCTGAGCCTTCGATGTCCGAGCACTTGAAGCCGATTCTCGAGGCGCTGATCTTCGCCTCGCCCGAGCCACTCACTCTCAAGGAGGCGTCCACGCTGCTCGCCGACGAGGCGACGCCCGACGAGGTCGCGGACGCCGTCACGCTCCTCAAGGCCGACTACGACCGGCCCGGGGGGCTTCAGCTCGTCGAGGTCGCCGGTGGCTATCAGATCGTCACGCGGCCCGAGCTGCACGAGTACGTGCGGCGCCTTTTCAACGAGCGCACGTCGCAGAAGCTGTCTGTCCAGGCGCTCGAAACGCTGGCGGTCATCGCCTACCGCCAGCCGGTGACCGCCCCGGAGATCGGGGAGATCCGCGGCGTGAACACGTCGGGCGTGCTGAACACGCTCATCGGCCGCAAGCTCGTGAAGATCGTCGGCCGCAAGCCGGTGGTGGGCCGCCCGTTCATGTACGGCACGACGCGGGAGTTCCTCGAAAAGTTCGGGCTCAACGACCTCTCCGATCTCCCCAAGGTCGAGGACCTGGCCGAGGTGCTGGGCTTCGATCCGCCGGTGCTCGGCGAGGTGGCGCCAGCCGAGCAGACGCTGGCGTTCGATTTCGGCGACGGCCTGGAAGCGCCGCGCGAACGCGCGAAAGAAACCGCGCGCGCGCCGGACGCGGTCAACGGGGCGTCGCGCCCCGAACACGAGTGAATGGGGACGGGAGCCTCCATGGATTCGAGGGAGGCTCCCGTCCCCGTTCTCACTGGCGCTCGCGCACGAGCGCGAGGACGCGCTCGACGACATCGTCAATCGACAGATGGGTCGTGTCGAGGTGCACGGCATCCGGCGCGATCGTCAGCGGAGACGTGCGGCGTCCGCGATCGATCGCATCGCGCTCGTCGAGGGCGGTCGACACCGCCGCGAGAGTCGATCCGTGTCCCTGATGGGCACGGATCGTGAGCGCGCCGCCGCGCCCGCTCGGCGGGATCGGCGTCCAGATACACCTTGACATCGGCATCGGGAAAGACGGTCGTGCCGATGTCGCGTCCTTCCATCACGATCCGCCCGCCCGCACCCAGCGCACGCTGACGCGTCACCAGGACGCGGCGGACGGCCGGCAGGCGCGCCACCATCGCCGCGGCGCGGTCGATCGCCGGCGTGCGAATGGCCTGCGTCACCTCGACCCCGTCGATGGCGACGCGCCCCGGCTCCACCTCGATCTCGGCCGACGTCGCGATCGCTGCCACTGCCTGTTCATCATCGAGCGGGACCGTCCGGTTGACGGCCGCCCAGGCGACGGCGCGGTACATCGCGCCGGTATCGACGTGCCGGTACCTGAGCGCGCGCGCGACGTCGCGTGCCACGGTGCCCTTGCCCGCCCCCGACGGGCCGTCGATCGCGATGATCACGGCGGCATTGTACAGGACCGTTTCGCCGCAGGTGGGCCTGCTACACTCTGGCGCCACATGCGACGTCTGGGTCTGCTCCTCGTGGTCGTCGCGGCGCTCGTCGCCGTCCCGACCGTGACCGCTCACGTCCGCAGTGCGTCGCTCGTGATCCGTGCGGCGGGGATGCACGGCTGGTGGGCCGATCCGTTGTCGCGGTTCCAGACGACGACGTTCAGGAAGAGTCGACACGACGATTCCGGTGCGGGGCGGGACGGTGCGTGGCCGCATCTACACACCCGCGTGCGGCGCGGTCGCACGGTCCTGCTCACCGGGCGGAGTGCACGCGAAGGGCATCGACGAGCCGCGGCTGGTCAAGCTCGCGGGCGACCTCGCCGTCCGGCGGGACGCCCGTGGTGACCGCCGAAGTGCCGGATCTGCTGCGATACCGCATCACGCCGGCACTCACCGACGCGATCGAGGATGCGGCGGCGTGGACTGCCGATCAGCCCGCCCTGGCGTCCGACGGCAAGGTCGGTGTGTTCGGCATCAGCTTCGCGGGCGGCCTGTCGATTGCGGCCGCCGGGCGTCCGCGCGTCCGCGACCGCGTCGCCTATGTGCTGTCGTTCGGCGGCCACGGCAATCTCGGGCGCGTCGTGCGGTATCTGTGCACCGGACAGCAACCGGACGGCGCCTATCGCAAGCCTCACGACTACGGCGTGGTCGTCGCGCTCATGCAATCTGACGGAGCGCCTCGTGCCGCCCGAGCAGGTGCGGCCGCTGCGCGAGGGCATCGTCAGCGTTCCTCACCGCGTCGCACCTCGACATGGTGGACAAGAAGTGCGGCACGCGCGGAGTTCGATCGTGCGCGAAGACGCTCGAACGTGCCATGCCGGCGCCGGCGTCGAGGCTGATGGGCTATGTCAACACGCGGAACGTGCAGGCGCTCGGCGCGGCGCTGTTGCCGCACGTGCAGGCGCTCGACGACCCGGCACTCTCGCCCGAGATTTCCCCGGCCCTGACCGCGCCCGTCTTCCTGATTCACGGCGCCGACGACAACGTCGTCCCCGCCATCGAATCGCGGCTGCTGGCGGCGCGGCTTCGCTCCGCACGCCCGGTCACGCTCCTCGTGTCCCCGCTCATCACCCACGCCGAGGTCGATCAGGAGTCGATCTGCCGGCGACGTCTGGGAACTGGTTCGGTTCTGGTACGGCGTGGGACGCGCCGGCGCCTTGTAACCCTCGCACGGGCGAGGTGCGGGTCAGCGTAGCTGAGGCCGGCCGACACGCGGAGCTTCGCGATCTCGCCGGCGGTCAGCTCGCGGAACGCGCCCGGCTCGAGGCGTGGGTCGCGCAACGGACCGAACTGGATCCGGGACAAGGCCAGCACGCGGTGCCCGATGGCTTCGCACATACGGCGCACCTGGCGGTTGCGGCCCTCACGCAGCGTCAGCTCGAGGACCGCTTCGGGTCCGCGGGTGCCATCGAATCGCTTCCGCAGCCTGACCGTTGCCGGAGCGGTACGCCGGCCATCGAGCGCGATGCCGCGTGTCAGGCGCTCGAGCGCGCGGGCGTCGGGCACGCCGCGAACACGCACGCGGTACACCTTCGGCACTTCGTGTCGCGGGTGCATCAGACGCGCGGCGAGCTCGCCGTCGTTCGTGACGAGCAGCAGTCCCTCCGAGTCGTAGTCGAGTCGTCCGACCGGATAGAGATAGCCAGGGACGCCACGGAGCAGATCGAGCACCGTCGTCCGCCGCTGCGGATCCGAACGGGTCGTCACGACCCCGGCCGGCTTGTTCACCAGGAAATAGCGGGCAGTGGCCGCGGGCCGGACGCGCGTGCCATCGACGTGGATGGCATCGCGCGCGGGGTCGGCCTTCACGCCGAGGTCGCGGACCGTGACGCCATTCACGGCCACCCGTCCCTCGACGATCAAGCGCTCGGCGGCGCGGCGCGACGCGACGCCGGCGGCCGAGAGGAGCTTCTGGAGCCGGACGTCCACGGGCTGAGCTCGCGAGAGGGGGACGGGAGCCTCCCCTGATTTCAATCGAGGCTCCCGTCCCCGACACGGTCACGCCTATTTCCGACGACGATCGCTGTAGTCCTCGGCTGACGCCGGATCGAGCTCCCAGCGGTGCTTGTCGCGGTCCTCGACCTTCGTGGCGCCGCGCAACTCTTCGGTGGGGCCGTACTCGATCCCGAGCGCGTGCCCGATATCGTCAACCACGTCCTGATCGGGTGTCGGGTTGTCGCCACCAGGGGCTTCGTCGCCGCTGCTGTAGGCCAGCTCCCAGTTCGCGTCCAGGTCTCCGGCCGTGATGGCCGGGCCGGTTTCCGTGTGCTCCTGGATGTGGTCGAGCAGTTCTTCGCGACCGCTGCGTGCCGCGGACGAGCCCTGTTCCAACGCGAGCGACGAAGGGATCGGCTGGCGGACCGGCGCGGTCTTCACACGGGTGCCACCCCGGCCCTGTGGCTTCCGCGCGACGGCTCGCCTGGTGGTCGGCTTCGGAGCCGCCCGCCTGGTGGTCACGGCCTTCGCCGCAGGCTTCGGCGCGCTCTTTCGCGGGCGGCGTACGGACGGCTTCTTGCGCGCGGCCTTCCTCACGGGCTTTCGTGCGCGGGCCGCGGCCGACCCCACCGTCTTGCGGCGAGCCGCCGGTTTGCGGACGGCCCGTTTGCGGGCCGACGCCGGCCGGCGGGCGCCGGTCTTTTTTGCGGACGCGGCCTTCCGCGTCGCCTTCTTGACGGTTCGAGCCCTGGCGCTTCGCTTTTTGCGAGCTGCCGCCTTGCCGGTCGCGCTCTTCCGCTTCGCCATAGTGTGTCCGCCCCCGATGCCAAGCTGGGGCTCGCGTTCCCGGCGACGAGCCCCGTGCCCTTGCCAGCCTCCGGTGGGTGTCTGCCGGAAGCACGTCCGGACGTCTCTGCCTTGACAGGCCTCGCGTAAGTGGCGTAATCTCTATCGCTTGGCGTCAGAGCCTGCCGCGTTGCCCCATCACCTGCTCCCGCTGTCGGCCACCCTGGTCACCCCTGGAGCATCGGGCCCGCCTCGTCTGTCGCCACATTTCAGCCGCCGGCGCTGTGAGACCGGCAACCGCTCGTCAAGGAGGACCCGGTCGAATGCAACACAGTGAAGACACGGACATGATGGGAGTTCCTGAGGAAGGAGGTCGGACGCCATCCCGGTCCGGACAGGGCACCCACTTGATCCCGATGCGCGCCGACGACGACGACGTCGATACGCAGGAGTATGCGCGTCTTCTGGACCTTTACGATACCAGCTTCCGAAATATCGCGGAAGGCGAGGTCGTCAAGGGCACCGTGCTGAAAGTCACCGACAACGAAGTCGTGGTCGATGTCGGCTTCAAGTCGGAAGGGATGATCCCGGTCGCCGAGTTCACCGACGAGAGCGGTGAAATCACGGTGCAGGCCGGTGACATCGTCGATGTCCTTCTCGAGCGAACCGAAGATCGCGACGGCCACGTCGTGCTCTCGCGCGAGAAGGCCGAGAAGATGAAGATCTGGGACGAGGTCGAGAAGGCCTACGCGGACCACAAGGTCGTCATCGGCCGCGTCATCGAGCGCATCAAGGGCGGCCTCGCCGTAGACATCGGCGTGCGTGCGTTCCTGCCGGGCTCGCAGATCGACATCCGCCCCGTGCGCAACCTGGACGTCCTCAAGGGCCAGGAGCTGCGCATGCGCGTCATCAAGGTCAACAAGAAGCGCGGCAACATCGTCCTCTCGCGCAAGGTGCTGCTCGAAGAGGAGAACGCCGAAAAGAAGAAGCACACGCTCGACACGCTCGCGGAGGGCAAGGTGCTCCACGGCGTCGTCAAGAACATCACCGACTACGGCGCGTTCATCGATCTCGGCGGCATCGACGGCCTGCTCCACATCACCGACATGTCGTGGGGCCGCGTCCAGCATCCGTCGGAGCTCTTCAAGGTCAACGACGAGATCGACGTCATCGTCCTCAAGTACGACGCGGCGACCGAGCGCGTGTCGCTGGGCCACAAGCAGCTGAACACCGATCCGTGGAGTGACGTCGTCGACCGCTATCCGGTGACGGCGCGGGTGCACGGCAAGGTCGTGAGCCTGACCGACTACGGCGCGTTCGTCGAGCTCGAGCCGGGCGTCGAGGGTTTGATCCACGTCTCCGAGATGTCCTGGAGCAAGCGGGTCAAGCACCCCTCGAAGATTCTGAACGTCGGCGACGAGATCGAGGCGATGGTGCTCGGCGTCGATCCGACGGCGCGGCGCATCTCGCTCGGCCTCAAGCAGGTGGCGGCGAACCCGTGGGAGGAGCTGGCCGACAAGTACCCGGTCGGCACCCGCATCAAGGGACGCGTCCGCAACCTGACCGAGTTCGGCGCGTTCGTCGAAGTGGAGGAGGGCATCGACGGCCTCATCCACATCTCCGACATGTCGTGGAGCAAGCGCCTGAAGCACCCCTCCGAAGTGCTCAAGAAGGGCGACGTGGTCGAGGCGCAGGTGCTCAACATCGACGCCGAGAACCAGCGGCTGTCGCTCGGGCTGAAGCAGCTGGCGACCGACGTGTGGGACGAGTTCTTCGGCCGCGTGCAGGTCGGCGACGTCGTCGAGGGCAAGGTGGTCCGCCTGACCAACTTCGGCGCCTTCGTCGAGCTCGCCGACGGTGTCGAGGGGCTGATCCACGTGTCGGAGTTCGACGACCAGCACGGGCAGGAGAAGATCGATCTGCAGGTCGATCAGACCTACCAGATGAAGGTCATCAAGCTGAGCCCGGCGGAGCGGAAGATCGGCCTGAGCATTCGCGCGTTGCGGGGCGGCGACTACCGGACCGACTGGGAACACTACGCACCCGAGTCGTCCGGACCAGGCGTCACGCTGGGCGATCACTTCCGGCATCAGAGCTAGCTGGCGCCGGCCGCCCTCAGCGGCCGGCGGGCAGCCGTTCGAACTGCGCTGCTATTCATCCAGCCCTGAGCGGGCTGGCTGGCAGCGCGGGCGGCTGCGGAGCGCCGTCGGGGCGGGGATAGGGCCGTCGGCGGCGCGACCGATGGTTGGCGAGGCCGCCGACTCGCGGGCCGCCGCGCAGGCTGCTGAGGGCAGCCTGCGCCGAGAGGAAGAGGATGTCTTCCAGCGCCAGCATGACGAAGGCGGAGCTCGTCGAAGAGGTGTCGCGCGTCTCGGACCTGACCAAGAAGGATTCCGAGATCATCGTCGAGACCGTCTTCCAGAGCATCATCGACGCCTTGCACCGGGGCGAGAAGATCGAGCTGCGCGGATTCGGCAGCTTCCGCCTCCGGCAGCGCGAGCCCCGCAAGGGCCGCAATCCGAAGACCGGCGACAAGGTCGATGTGCCACCCAAGAAGGTGCCGTACTTCAAACCCGGGAAAGAGCTGAAGGATCTGCTGAACCGCGAGGCGGATGGCGGGGGCGAGATCGCCGAGGAGCCGAGCTCGCTCGATTCTCCCGGCGCCTAGCGCGTCGAAGGTCGAGGGCGCCACTCAAGTGGAACACCTCTGGACCCCATGGCGGCTGGCCTACGTGACGGGCGCGAGCGCCGTGGACGCCTGTGTCTTCTGCCGGGCCGCGGGACAGGACGAGCTGCGCGACCCGCTCATCGTCCACGACGGCCGGTCGGCATTCGTCATCCTCAATCTCTATCCCTACAGCAGCGGTCATGTGATGGTCGTGCCCCGGCGTCACATCGCGACCCTGGCGGAGGCGTCGTCCGACGAGCTCGCCGAGATGATCGTGCTGGCGCGCTGCGCCGAGATCGTGTTGACGGAGGCCTACGCGCCAAACGGCCTCAACCTCGGCATCAACGTCGGCCGGGCGGCGGGGGCCGGTGTGGCCGACCACCTGCACCTGCACGTCGTGCCGCGCTGGGCCGGTGATACCAACTTCATGACCGTCGTCGGTGACGCACGCATCCTGCCCGAGACCCTCGAGCAGACCGGTGCGCGCCTGCGCCCGCTGTTCGATCGCGTCACCGCGGCACAGATCGGCGTCTAGACTTTCGTACTTCGTACCTCGTACCTCTGTACTTCGTACTTCATGGATCTCTCACTCACCTCCTCCCAGCAGGCGTTCCTCGATGACGTCGCGCGTTTCGCCGAGGTGGAGGTCGCCCCCGTGGCGCAGGCCATCGACGAGGCGGACCAGTTTCCACGCGGCCTCGTCGCGCGATGCGGCGAGCTCGGGTTGATGGGGGTGACGATCCCGGCGGAGTGGGGCGGTGCCGGGCTCGACCACGTGACGCTGGCGCTCGCGATCGAGATGCTCGCCCGGGCGAGCGCGACGCTGGCCGTCAGCCTCGCGGTCAGCAACACGCTCGTCGCCGAGCCGCTCTTCGCCTTCGGATCCGAGGAGCAGAAGGAGCGCTGGCTGCGGCTGCTTGCCTCGGGCCGAGTCATCGGCGCCTTTGCGCTGTCGGAGGATCAAGCCGGGACCGACGCCGGCAATCAGCAGACGCGGGTGACGCACGACGGCTTCGGCTATCGGCTCACTGGCCAGAAGGTCTGGGTGGCCAACGCCGTGGCTGCCGACGTCGTCGTCGTGTTCGCCGCGGGACAGCCGGACGTGGACAGCCGGGGCATCAGCGCGTTTCTCGTGCCGATGGCCGCGACCGGCATCGAGCGGCGGGCGCGCAACGACTCGCTCGGGGTTCGCGGGCTGGGCTGCATGGATCTCGATTTCTCGGACGTGCGGGTGGACTCGGATCAGCTGCTCGGCGCCCCGGGCCGCGGGTTCGCGCTGGCGCGGTGGGCGCTCGATGGCGGCCGCATCGCGATCGCCGCGCAGGCGCTCGGCGTCGGCCAGGCCGCGCTCGACGAGGCGCTCGCCTACGCGAAGAGCCGCAAGACGTTCGGCCAGCCGATTGCCAACTACCAGGCGATTCAGTGGATGCTGGCCGACATGGCGACCGAGCTCGATGCGGCGCGGATGTTGACGCTCAAGGCCGCGGCGGCCCGCGGCACGCAGGAGCGCATCGCGCTCGAAGCGTCGATGGCCAAGCTGTATGCCTCCGAGGCGGCGCACCGGGCGGCTGACAAGGCCATGCAGATTCTCGCGTCCGCCGGCTACCGGCGCGGCTCTCGCGTCGAACGTCTGTTTCGCGACGCCAGGGCGACGGAGATCTATCAGGGCACGTCCGAAGTGCAGCGCATGATCATCGCCAGCAGCGTGCTGGCGGCGGATCAGCTCTGAGTGCGCCGCGAGTCCACCCACTCACTGGATCCACCGATGTTCGCCACTCCAGATCTCGCGGCGCGGATCGATCGAGCCGAGGGCCGGCTCTGCAGCGACCTCGCCCGCGCCGTGATGCAGGAAGAGCCCGAGCTCCAGGGAGCCGTTCTGGAGATCGCCGGCGGCGTGGCGGTATTCGCCGGCCCGGGATCGCCGACCAACAAGATGATTGGGATTGGCTTCGACGGGGTGCCCGGCGATGCCGATCTCGAACGCGTCGAGCGGCTGTTCGCGGAACACCAGGCGCCGCTGCAGGCCGAAGTCAGCACGCTCGCCGATCCGGGCGTGCATGCGTGTCTGGTCCGGCGCGGCTACGAGCCGCGCGGATTCGAGAACCTGCTGGGACACTCGCTGACCAACCTCGACGATCGTCGGCCGGAAGGCGCGCGGTTCGAGCGTCTCCGACCGGAGGACTTCGCGGCGTTGGAGGACTCGGCGGTCGCGGCGTGGAGCATGCCCGATGTGGGCGGCGTCGGCGGAGATGCCATCCCTCCCGAGGCCGAGCTGCGACGCTGGATGTCGAGGAGCTACAAGCTCCCTGGACTTCAGCCGTTTGCCGCCTTTGTGGATGGCACGCTGGCGGCGGGCGCCGCGCTGAGATTCGATGCCGGCATCGCCCAGTTCTGCGGCGCGTGGACCGTTCCGGCGTTTCGCCGCCGCGGGTTGCAGACCGCGTCGGTCCGCTCGCGGCTGGCCGATGCGAAGGCGGCCGGGTGCGATGTCGCGGTCGTCACGGTGCAGCCCGCGTCGAAGTCTCAACAGAACGTGCAACGCGAAGGCTTCGCGCTCCTCTACGCGCGCCAGTTGCTCGTCAAGATGCCCTGATCCGTAGGGTCCCGGGCCAGGTCCGGCTGAAGCCGGACACTACGTACGACCGCCTGCCCGCCTTGACTTGCCGGACCTGATTGCCGGATCGTGCGTCTGACCACCTGCCTGCTCTGACGTAGTGTCCGGCTTCAGCCGGACCACACTTGCGCCCGTGCGCTGGTCTGCTCGACGTGCGTGTGCGGTTGCGTGGCCTGGGCACGTTTGTCCTTACGCACCCCGGCTGTCGAGTCAGGAGGCTCTATGGCGACCTCGACCATTCACGGAACCGCAGCGCTCGGGCAGACGGTGGCCGGCGCCGGTCGTGACGCGCTGCGGACGCTGATCACCGAAGCGCTGCCACCCATGGACCCGCGGCTGCAGCGTGCGATGGTGCTTCGCAGACATGGCGCGGCGTCACGCGTGAGCGCCAGGGGCGCCGTGGACGAAATCGCGGTCGTGGCCAAGGTCTCGAACCTCGCTGCCTGGGACAGCATGAGCGAGGTGCGCCTGGGCACCACGATCTCCCGTGGTCGGGACGGCGATCCGACACGGCCCAGTATCGTCACGGCGCGCGTTCCCGTCGCCCGCCTCGACCACATTCGTCAGCAGCCCTGTGTCGTCAGCCTGAAGGCGGCGCGGCCGATTACCCCGGCGCTCGGCGCGACGACGGAGGAAACCGAGGCGCGTCCGGCGCTGCTCCCTGCCGGCCATGCGACCAACGGCGGTGCCGGCGTGCTCGTCGGGGTCGTGGACTTCGGCTGCGACTTCGCGCATCGCAACCTGATGACGAGCGGCAACAAGACCCGCCTCGAAGCCATCTGGGATCAGGGCGGCACGCACGCGCCCGGTTCGAGCGTCGCCTACGGGCGGCTCTTCGAACGGCCAGCGATCGACGCGTGCGATTCGAACGACGGATCCCTACACGACCCTGGGCTATGGTCCGCAGCCCGATGTCCCGGGCCGGCCGCCTGGATCGCACGGCACGCATGTCATCGACATCGCGGCCGGCAACGGTCGCGGATCCGGCATCGCCGGTGTGGCGCCGAAGTCGGACCTCATCTTCGTCGAGCTCGCGGCCGACGATATCCCATGGGAAGGGGACGCTGCGGTCGGCAAGTCGTTCGGCGATTCCGTGCAGCTGCTCGAAGCCGTGCGCTTCATCTTCGACCGGGCGGGGACACGCCCCTGTGTCGTGAACCTGAGCCTCGGGACCAACGGCGGACCTCACGACGGCACGACGCTGGTCGAGGAAGGCTTCGACCGCATGCTCCGGGAGGCCGACAATCGCGCGATCGTGATCGCGGCGTCGAACTCGTTCAGCGACGGCATCCACGCGGCTGGACGCGTGAACGCCGCCGAGACGGTGGATCTGCGGTGGCGCGTCCCCGTCAGCGACGTCAGCGGCAACGAGATCGAGATCTGGTACGCGGGTGCCGACCGGTTCACCTGCGAGCTCGTGGCGCCGGATGGCGAAGTCGTCCTCTCCGTCGGCCCGGGTGACAACCAGTCGCTCGCACTGGGCAGCCAGATCGTGGTGTTCGCGTCGAGCCGCCTCGACGACCCGAACAACCACGACAACATGATCGGCATCTTCCTCGAGCGCGATCTGCCGCCGGGCGACTGGGCGATCCGGCTGCGCGGCGACGTCGTGCAGGACGGGCGCTTCCACGCCTGGATCGAGCGCGACGACCGCCGGCCGTCGCAGTTCGTGCCGGCGGACGACAATTCGCACACGCTCGGATCGATCTCGACGGGACTGGAGACGATCGCCGTCGGATCGTACGACGCGCACAAGGCCGCGAGGCCTCTCTCGTTCTTCTCGAGTGCGGGACCGACTCGGGATGGCCGGCACAAGCCCGAAGTCTCGGCGCCCGGGCATGCCGTCGTCGCCGCACATTCACGCACGCGTACCGGCGTCACCACCAAATCGGGCACGAGCATGGCGGCCCCGTGCGTGGCCGGCCTGGTGGCGCTGATCCTGGCGCAGGCACGCTCGCAGAACCGCAGCCTGACGATCGCCGAGATCCGTCAGGCGGTCACGACCACTGCCCGACGCGCACCGCCCGAGGGCCTCGGCTGGGATCCGCGCTACGGGTTCGGGCGGGTCTCGGCGAGAAGCGCCGTGTCCTCGATGGCGCTGAACGCGCGCGGACCGGTCGCCCGCACCGGACGGGGGCGCGCCGCGGGGGCGTCTGCACGCGCGGCGGCCGCGAGCAGCCGTTCGCGCGCGCGGTGAGCGCTACAATGGCCGGGAGACGTCACCGCCGATGGCGATCAAGCTGAGCGATCTGAAGAAGGTCGAGGCGACCTCGGCCGGACGGCGCGCCGCGGTGCCGGCGCAGACGCCGGTGACGGTGATCGTGCGCGTCGAGCGCGAGGACTACGTGCCGGAGGGCCTGCACGTGCGCACGCGCATCGATCGGCTGATGTTCACGGCGGCCGCGCCGATGGCCATCATCGAGCGCCTCGAGCGCGATCCGCTCGTCAAGTCCGTGGCGTTTCCGAAGACCATCGAGCCGGTGTGACGCTTGCAGGTCCGGCTGAAGCCGGACACTACGTCTCAGGTTCGGCTAAAGGCGGACGCTACGTAGTCTCAGGTTCGACTAAAAGCCGGACACTACGTGGTCTCCGGTCCGGCGTCCAAACTAAAGTAGTGTCCGGCTTCAGCCGGACCCGCTGACACGTCAGCCCAGCAGGATCTTCGCGATCGTCTGCAGCTGCATGTTCGACGTGCCCTCGTAGATCTGCCCGATCTTCGCGTCGCGGAACAGCTTCTCGACCGGATAGTCGCGCGTGTACCCGTTCCCGCCGAACAGTTGCACCGCCAGCGAGCTGACACGCTCCGCGGCTTCCGACGCATTCAGTTTGCAGATCGCCGCTTCCTTGAGAAAGGGCAGCCCCGCGTCGCGCAGGCGCGCGGCATTGTAGACGAGGACCCGCGCCGCCTCGACCTCCATCGCCGCGCGGGCGAGCTGGAACTGGACCCCCTGGAACTCGGCAATCGCCTTGCCGAACTGCTTCCGTTCCTTCGCGTACCGCACGGCGTGGCCGAGCGCGCCGTCGGCGAGGCCCACCATCTGCGCGCCGATCCCGATGCGCCCCTCGTTCAGCGTCTCGATCGCGACCTTGTAACCCTTGCCGACCTCGCCGAGCAGATTCGTGCGCGGGACACGGCACCCGTCGAACAAGAGCTCGCAGGTGCTGCTCGCGCGAATGCCGAGCTTGTCCTCCTTCTTGCCGATCGTGAAGCCGTCGAAGCTCCGTTCGACGAGGAATGCCGTGATGCCGCGATAGCCGGCTTCTGGATCCACCGTCGCGAACACGATGAAGAGCTCGGCCTCGGCGCCGTTGGTGATCCACACCTTGCGGCCGTCCAGGACGAACTCGTCGCCCACCTGCCGGGCGCGGGTCGTGAGGGCGAACGCATCACTGCCCGACCCCACTTCGGAGAGGGCGTACGCCCCCACCCAGGACCCGGCGAGCCTGGGCAGGTAGCGGCGCTGCTGCTCCTCGGACGCCCACCGGAGGATGGCGTTGATGACGAGCGTGTTCTGCACGTCCACGAGCACGCCGATGGCCGGGTCCACGCGCGAGAGTTCCTCGACCGCCAGCACCGAATGGAAGAACCGGGCGCCCGATCCGCCATGTGTATCCGGCACCTCGATGCCCATCGCCCCGAGGGCGAACAGCTCGTCGATGAGCTGCCGCTCGATCCGGCCGTGCTCGTCCATCTCCCGCACGCGTGGCCGGATCCGCTCGTCCGCGAATTGACGAATGCTGTCCCGGAACAGCCGTTCGTCGTCGCTGAGGGCGGTGACAGGCGGCGGAACCGGTTGAGTCGCTGCGGGAGGAGACTGCGTCACGGGAGGCTCCGGAGCGGCGGCCGGCGGCGTCCACTCGTGATGGCCGATCGCCGCGGCAGTCAGCTATTATGGCCGAAGCCCTGCTCGAAGAAGCCAGTCCAGGCTTCCACGGAGAACGCCTCCGACGGAGACGAATATGTTGCGCCATCCCTCACCGATGCGGCGCGTGCGCTCGCTCGCGGTCACCGGCGCCGCGCTGCTCCTGACACTCGCGGTCTTCCAGACCCGCGGTCTGGGCGTTCAGGCCGGCGCGCAGGAGCCGCGGCCCGCCGGCCCGCCGCCCGGTCAGCCCCCCGCGGCCGCGCCCGCCCAGCCTCCCGCGGGTCAGCCCGCGCAGCCCTCGCCGCCGGCCGCCGGGCAGGCGGCGCCGGTTCCACCGGGACAGCCCGCCTTCCGCACTGGCATCGACTTCGTCCGCGTGGACGTGCTCGTCACCGACAAGGACGGCAATGCGATCAAGGACCTGAAGCAGGCCGACTTCGAAGTGCTCGAGGACGGGAAGCCGCAGTCGCTCGAGACGTTCCGCTTCATCGAGGTGTCGGGGAACCCGGTTGACGGCGAGCTGCCGCGGCAGATTCGCACGACGCACGACGAGGCCACCGAGCTGGCGCGTGAGGACACCCGGCTGTTCGTGATCTTCTACGACGACTACCACGTGCGGCGCGGGTCCGCGCTGGCGGCCAAGGAGCCGATCATCCGCTTCATCCGCAACAACCTCGGCGCGATGGACATCGTCGGCCTCATGTATCCGCTCACGACCTTCAGCACCATCAGCTACACCCGCAATCAGGATGGACTCGTCCGCGAAGTGCAGGCCTGGGACGGCCGCAAGCACGACTACACGCCGCGCAACGAGTTCGAGGAGCGCTACGCCCAGTACCCGGCTGAAGTCGTGGAGCGCATCCGCAATCAGGTGAGCCTCTCGGCGCTGCGGACGCTCGTCGAGGGTCTGGGCACGGTGCGCGAGGGCCGCAAGTCGGTGATCCTCGTGAGCGAAGGCTACTCGAACTACCTGCCGCCGCAGCTGCGCGATCCGGTCGCGAACATGCCCGGATACGGCAATCCCAACGCCCGTGGTCGCCGCGGGACGGCGGGCGAGCGAACGCCTGACGAGCAGAGCGTCGAGGAGCGCGCCGAGTTCTTCTCGAACACGGACCTGCTGACCGACCTTCGCAGCGTCTTCCAGGCGGCCAACCGCGCGAACGTCGCGATCTACGCGCTCGACCCGCGGGGACTCGCCGCCTTCGAGTACGACATCGATCAAGGCGTCGGCCTGCAGCGCGATCGGGCCGGCCTCACGCAGGGCCTGAACACGCTGCGCACCCTGGCCGACGAAACGGATGGCCGGGCGCTCGTCAACAGCAACGATCTGCAGGCCGGTCTGAAGCAGATGGTGAAGGACTCGAGCTCCTACTATCTGCTCGGCTACACCACGCAGGCGCCGACCGACGGCAAGTTTCACGAGCTGAAGGTGCGCGTCAAGCGGTCGGGCGCGCAGGTCCGGTCGCGCAAGGGCTTCTGGGCGCTGACGAACGCGGATGTGACGGCGGCCGCGGCGGCAGCGACGCGGCCGATGGTCGATCCCGCCGTCGGCGAGGCGCTGTCGGCCATCGAGACTCCGCTCCGCGCCAGGACCATCCGCACGTGGCTCGGCATGGCGCGCGGCGAGAACGGGCGCACGGCGGTCACGCTGGTCTGGGAGCCGACGCCACTGGTGACCGGGGATCGCCGCGAGCTGCCGGCGCGCGTGTCGGTGATGGCCGGCGGTTCGAGTGGCAGCTACTTCCGCGGCAAGGTCCCCGAAGCGGCCACCGAAGAGGTCTCGTCGGGCGGCTCCAGCGCGCCGGCACCGGTCGCGACGGCGCCCGCCGCGACGGCGCCAGGCGGTGCGGCTGGCGGGCGGGTGACGTTCGAGGCGCCGCCCGGCACGATGCAGATGCGCCTGTCGATCGAGGGCGCGGCCGGGCAGGTGCTCGACTACCGACTTCCGCGACGTCGTCGTGACCGACTTCACGAAGGCCGAGCCGCTGCTCTCGGTGCCCGCGGTGTTCCGCGCGCGAACGGTGCGCGACATGACGCAGCTGGTCTCGAACGCCGAGGCGAGGCCGACGACGTCGCGCGAGTTCAGCCGCACCGAACGGCTCCTGTTCCGCGTCCGCGCTTACGCGCCCGGCGGTGGCGCGGCCGCGCCCTCGGCGCGGTTGCTCAATCGCGGGGGCAACAAGATGGCCGATGTCACCGTCCGGCCCGCTCCGGCCCTCGGCGAGCACGGCTTCGAGGCCGAGCTGCCGCTCGCCAGTCTGCCGGCCGGCGAGTTCCTCGTCGAGCTGCTCCTCGATGCCGAAGGCAAGCAGGTGAAGCAGCTCGTGGCGTTCCGCGTGACCAGCTAGCTTCATGGCCGCGTCCGTCGCGTTGCGACTGCTCCTGCACGGCGTGGCGGCCGGTGCGTCAGGACTCCTCGCGTGCATGGTGCCCTCCGACGGCCTGGCGGCGCAGTCGGCGTCGTTCCCGAGCCGTCTCGACGGATATCTCCGCAATCTGGTGAGCCTGACGCCGCACGACGAGCGCGCCCTCCAGGCGGGGCGGCCGGTCACCAAGCTGCTCGAGGGCGATCCGGCGACGGACGTGGCCGTCTTCGGCGCGATTCTGGGTTGCCGCCGCGCCCGAGCTCTACATCGCCGCCGTCCGTGACATCGAGCGCTTCGAGCGCGGCGCGCACTTCCGCCGGACGAAGAAGCTGGCGAATCCACCGACCCTTGCCGATTTCGACCACCTCGACCTGCCGGACGAAGACGTCGCGGCGCTGCGGAAATGCCGGGTGGGGGAGTGCGCCGTCAAGCTGAGCGGGCCGGCGCTCGAGCGGTTGGCGAAGGAAGTGGACTGGTCGAAGCCCACTGCGCCGGTTGACGCCGAGGCCAGCGTCCGCCGGATGGCGTTCGAGTACGTCAATGCCTACCGGCAGGGCGGCAACGCCAGTCTCGCGGTCTATCACGACCACAACCGGCCGACCTTCGCCCGGCAGGAATTCGAGTCCGTCGTCGCGCAGATGCCGGTGCTCACGACCTATTTGCCCAATCTGCGACGACATCTCCTCGAATATCCGCAACACTCGCTGTCGGGCTCGTCCGACTTCTTCTACATCCAGGAAGTGGTCTTCGGTCTCAAGCCCACCGTGCGGATCAACCACGTCGTGATCGCCGACAATGCCGAAGGGATTGCCGTGGCATCGAAGCAGCTCTATGCAAGCCACTACTTCAGGACCGCCTTCGAGCTGCGAGTCCTCGTTCCCGATCCAGGACGCGGTCCGGGATTCTGGTTCGTCAACGTCAATCGCAGCCGCACCGATGGGCTGTCAGGACTCCTCGGGCGGCTGATTCGTGGCCGGGTGCGCGGCGAGGCCCGCGAGGGGATGGAGACGGTGCTGACGAACACCAAGTCGCAGGTCGAAGCGCAGGCCAGGAAGGCGGCGGCATGAAGACGGCGCCCCCGGCGGCCGATGCCGCAAAGGCGCGATGGGAACGCGAGACGCTCGCGCCGGCGCTCGCGAAGTCACCCGAGCGCGCCCGGGCGTTCACGACCGTGTCGGGACGGCCCATCGAGCGGCTCTACACGCCGGCTGACGTCGCGGCCCTCGAGTACGCCCGCGATCTCGGAGACCCGGGGGCGTTCCCCTACACGCGCGGCATTCACGCCTCCGGCTACCGCGGCAAGCTGTGGACGATGCGGCAGTTCGCCGGCTTCGGGACGCCGGCCGAGACCAACGCGCGCTACAAGCAGCTGCTGGCCGCCGGCGGGACCGGGTTGAGCGTCGCCTTCGACCTGCCGACGCTGATGGGCCGCGATCCCGATCATCCGCTCTCGCTCGGCGAAGTGGGCAAGTGCGGGGTGAGCATCGTGTCGCTCGGCGACATGGAACGGCTCTTCGACGGCATCCGTCTCGGCGACATCACCACGTCGATGACCATCAACTCGCCGGCGGCGATGATTTTCGCGATGTACCTGGTCGTCGCCGAGCGGCAGGGCGCGGACTGGCGCACCCTGTCCGGCACGATCCAGAACGACATCCTCAAGGAGTTCATCGCGCAGAAGGAGTTCATCTTCCCGCCGCGGCCGTCGATGCGGCTCGTGACCGAT
Organism: Vicinamibacterales bacterium; assembly: GCA_963834365.1. Lineage (GTDB taxonomy): Bacteria > Acidobacteriota > Vicinamibacteria > Vicinamibacterales > Vicinamibacteraceae > CAWJAP01. Next base: position 270,061 of record CAWIBS010000036.1, read on the forward strand.
GTCTTCGCGTTCTGTGCCGCCGAGGTGCCGCGGTGGAACACGATTTCGGTCAGCGGCTACCACATTCGGGAGGCGGGGGCGACGGCCCTGCAGGAACTGGCGTTCACGCTGCGTGACGGCATCGAGTACATCCAGTACGGCGTCGACGCCGGCCTCGAGGTCGACGACTTCGCGCCGCGCATCTCGTTCTTCTTCAACGCTCACAACGACTTCTTCGAGGAGATCGCCAAGTATCGCGCCGCACGCGCCATCTGGGCCCGGGTCATGCGCGATCGGTTCGGCGCGAAAGACGAGCGCTCGTGGAAGCTCCGGTTCCACAGCCAGACGGCCGGTGTGTCGTTGACGGGGCAGCAGCCGTACAACAACGTCGTGCGAACCGCCGTGCAGGCGCTCGCGGCCGTGCTGGGCGGTACCAACTCCCTGCACACCAACTCGCTCGACGAGGCCCTTGCGCTGCCGACGGCCGAGGCGGCGACGCTCGCGCTGCGCACGCAGCAGATTCTCGCGCACGAGAGCGGCGTGACGAATGTCGTCGATCCGCTGGGCGGGTCGTACTTCGTCGAGGCGCTGACCCAAGAGATGATCGACGGGGCCGAACGCTACTTCGAAGCCATCGACCGGATGGGGGGCATGGTCGCCGCCATCGAAGCCGGCTTCCCGCAGCGTGAGATCGCGGAGAGCGCGTATCGCTTTCAGCAGGCCGTCGAGCAGGGGGAGAAGATCATCGTCGGCGTGAACGGGTTCGTCCAGGAAGGCGATCCGCCGGTGCCGATCCTCTACATCGACGAGAGCGCGGGCGCCGCCCAGCTCACGGCGCTCGAGGCGCTCAGGCGCGACCGCGATGCCGGCGCCGTGGCCCGGTCGCTCGAGGCGGTGCGCGCCGCCGCGCGCGGGGCCGACAACTTGATGTATCCGCTGCTCGACGCCGCCCGCGCGCACGCCACGGTCGGCGAGATGTGCGATGCGCTGCGTGACGTCTGGGGCGAGTGGGAGGAGACGCCGTCGATCTAAGCTATCAGCTTACAGCTACCAGCTACAGCGACCAGCGACCAGCACCAGCTGACGAGCTGACAGCTTCTTGCCATGTCCAAGATCCGCGTTGTCATTGCGAAGCCGGGACTCGACGGTCACGACCGCGGCGCCAAGGTGATTGCGCGCGCGCTCCGCGATGCGGGGATGGAAGTGATCTATACCGGGCTCCGGCAGACGCCGGAGCAGATCGTGTCGGCGGCGCTCCAGGAAGACGCGGACGTAATCGGGCTTTCGATTCTGTCAGGGGCGCACAACCACATTTGTCCGCGCGTCATGGAGCTCCTCCATCAGCACGGCCTCGACGACGTCCTCGTCATCGTCGGCGGCATCATTCCCGACGTCGACGTAGCGCGCCTGAAAGATCTCGGCATTGCCGCGATTTTCCTGCCGGGCACGCCGATGCAGCAGATCGTGGACTTCATCGGCGGCCACGCCCGCACGCGTGAACAGCAGGTCTGAGGTCTCTACGCATGACGGCGGCGTTCTTGCACTTGCTTGACCCGCAGTCGGTCTCCCGATAGGCTCCGACGATGCCGCCGAAGCTGCTCCTCGCGGACGACAGCGTGACCGTCCAGCGAGTCATCGCCCTCACGTTTGCTGGTGAGGATCTCGAGATCGTCGCCGTCGGAGACGGCGACGAGGCGGTGAAACGCATCGCGCAGGATCGCCCCGACATCGTGCTCGCGGATCTGAGCATGCCGGGGCGGGACGGCTACGGAGTGGCTGAGTTCGTGAAGCGCTCGTCGGAGCACGTCGCGCAGACGCGCGTCGTGCTCCTCACGGGCGCCTTCGAACCGGTGGAGGAACTGCGATCGCGGCAACTGGGGATCGATGGCGTGCTCGCCAAGCCCTTCGAGCCGCAGGTGGCGATCGGGCTGGTGAAGCGGCTGCTGGCCCAGACTCCACGGTTCCCCTCCGAGTCCGGGGTCTGGGCGGAGGGTGGCAACGAGTCGCAGGAGGCTGGCGCGTCCGTACCCGCCGTGCAGGCGGCCGCCGCCATTGGAGACTCGCGCGTGGCCCCCGATGTGCCCGGAATTCCTCCGGCCGATGCGAGTCAGGACGTGACGGCGCCGCCCGCCGCGCTCGACGACTATTTCCAGCGGCTCGACGCCGCGTTGTCGTCGGCGGGGCTCGAGCCGTCGCGGTCGCTCCGCTCCGCCCTCAACGGCGTGACCGACGCCCCGAGCGATGTGGAGACCGTTGTCGTAGCGGCGCCGGTCCCCCGGGCAACGGCGACGCCGCCTCAGGCCGACGACCCCTCCCCGCGTGCCGAGCGCGAGGAGACGTCGGCGGGTCCTGCTGCTGGAGCCCGGGAGACCATGACGCCTGCGGCGCCAGCAGTGACGGCGGCGCCCACGCTCCGCCTCGTGGACGCATTTTCAGCGCTGCTGGACGTCGAAGAAGGCCGGGCCCCGGACGCAGCGCTGACCGCGGCGAGCGAGCCAGCCGCGCCGGCCGCCACGGGTCTGGACCTCGACGCGCTCGCCGACGAGGTCGCGCGCCGGGTGCTGGCACAGTTGACCGATGACTCGCGTCCGCGGAGATCGTCTCCGAGCGCGTGAGTCGCGATCGCCGAGCGTCTGGTGCGCGAAGAAATCGATCGCATCAAGGCCGAGGCGTCCTAGACCGCACCGGGCTTCAGCTCGGCCTCTCCGGTCGTTGAGAATTCCCGCCGCTGCCAGGTACGATCGGCGGGACATGTTCGACTCGACCGCGTCCTCCGCCCCGATCCGAGTCCCCGAAAAACCAGCCCTGGAAGGCCTCGAGGCCAAATGGATGTCGCGGTGGGACGCGGACGGCGTCTACCGGTTCGACCGGTCGAGACCGCGCGAGGACGTCTACGCGATCGACACGCCGCCGCCGACCGTCAGCGGCTCGCTGCACGTCGGACACGTCTTCTCCTACACCCACACCGACGTCGTCGCGCGCTTCCAGCGGATGTGCGGGAAGGCCGTGTTCTATCCGATGGGATGGGACGACAACGGCCTGCCGACCGAGCGCCGCGTGCAGAACTACTACGGCGTCCGGTGCGACCCCTCGCTGCCGTACGATCCGGCGTTCACGCCGCCAGACAAGCCTGGCAAACAGGCCATCTCCGTCTCGCGGCCGAACTTCATCGAGCTCTGCACGCGCGCTGACGCTCGAGGACGAGAAGGCCTTCGAGGCGCTGTGGCGGCAGCTCGGCTTGTCGGTGGACTGGTCGATGACCTACGCGACGATCAGCCGCGACTCGCAGCGCGTCTCGCAGCTCGCGTTCCTGCGGTTGCTCGAGAAGGACCTGGCGTATCAGCTCGAAGCCCCGACGCTGTGGGACGTGGACTTCCGCACGGCTGTCGCCCAGGCCGAGCTCGAAGATCGGGAGCAGCCCGGGGCGTTCCACCGGATTCGCTTCGCGAAGACCGACGGCGGGTTTGTGGAGATCGACACGACGCGTCCGGAGCTCATCCCCGCCTGCGTCGCGCTGGTCGCGCATCCAGACGACGATCGCTACAAGCCGCTGATCGGTCAGCACGTGAAGACGCCCGTCTTCGGCGTCCGCGTTCCCGTCGTCGCGCACGGGCTGGCGAACCCCGAGAAGGGGACGGGCATCGCGATGATTTGCACGTTCGGCGATTTGACCGACGTGACGTGGTGGCGCGAGCTGAACCTGCCGGTGCGCGCGATCATCAAGGCGGACGGGACGCTGCGGCAGCGTGCCGTGGGGCCAGTCGCCGTGGGACGCAGACGACGCGGCGGCGGCCGCGCGGGACTACGACACGCTCATCGGGTTGTCGGCCGCGAAGGCGAGAACGCGCATGGTCGAGATGCTCCGGGAGCGCGGCGACCTCATCGGCGACCCACGCCCGATCACGCACGCGGTGAAGTTCTACGAGAAGGGCGATCGGCCCCTCGAGATCGTCACCAGCCGCCAGTGGTTCTTCCGTACGATGACGTTCCGCGAGCGGCTCATCGCGCGCGGGCAGGAGCTGGCCTGGCACCCGCCGTACATGCGCGCGCGCTTCGAGAACTGGGTGAATGGCCTCACGGGCGACTGGTGCGTCAGCCGGCAGCGGTTCTTCGGCGTGCCCTTCCCGGTGTGGTATCCGCTTTCGAGCGACGGCACGATCGACTACGCGCCACCGGCTCGTTCCGAGCGCCTCACGTCTTCCCATCGACCCGTCGACCGACGCGCCTGACGGCTACACCGAGTCGCAGCGCGGCCAGCCCGGCGGCTTCATCGGCGATCCCGACATCATGGACACGTGGGCGACATCGTCGCTGACGCCGCAGATCGTCGCGGGATGGGGCCGCGACGATGAGCTGTTCGCCAAGGTCTTTCCCCTCTCGCTCCGGCCGCAGGCCCACGACATCATTCGTACGTGGCTCTTCTCGACGGTCCTGCGATCCGAGCTCGAGCACGGCTCGCTGCCATGGCGCCACACGGCCATCTCCGGCTGGGTGCTCGATCCCGACCGCAAGAAGATGTCGAAGTCGAAGGGCAATGTCGTCACGCCGATGGGGCTGCTCGAGGAACACGGGGCGGACGCGGTCCGCTACTGGGCGGCCAGCGGCGGTCCGGGCGTGGACACGGCGTTCGATCCGGCGCAGATGCGGGTCGGGCGCCGGCTGGCGATCAAGATCCTGAACGCGTCGAAGTTCATCCTCGCCAGTCCCGAACCGCACGGCGCGGTGACGGCGTACCTCGATCGGGGGATGCTCGCCAACCTCTCGGCGCTCGTCGCCGAGGCGACGGCCGCGCTCGACGACTACGACTACTCGCGGGCGCTGCAGCGAATCGAGAGCTTCTTCTGGGACTTCTGCGACAACTACGTCGAGCTCGTCAAGCCGCGCCGGTACGGCGCGCGGGGCGATGAGGCAGCCGCGTCGGCGAATGCCGCGCTCCAGACGGCGCTCGACGTGCTGCTGCGGCTCTTCGCGCCGTTCGTGCCGTTTGCGACGGAAGAAGTCTGGTCGTGGTGGCGCGACGGCAGCGTGCACCGCGCCTCGTGGCCGTCCACCTCCGACGTCGCCGAGGCACCCGGGCAGGGCCCGGTGGATTCAGCGCGACGCGCCTACGCCATGGCGGTGGCGGTGTCGGCCGAGGTCCGCAAGGTGAAGTCCGCCGCCAGACGGTCGCCCAAGGCCGTCGTCTCGCGGGTCACGTGGCAGGTGCCCGGCGAGGACGCGGCAGTGCTCGCCGAAGTCGCCGACGATCTCAGAGGGGCGCTCGCGATCGATCGCTTCGATGTGCTCATCGGGCCGGCGGGTGCGATGACGATCGAGCTCGAGCCCGAGACCAGCGACGGACGAACGGTCCAGGAGCCACGCGCGTGAAGTCCGAACCGTTCGGGCCGCTGGACCCGGCGCTGTATCGCGAGGTGGTCCGCCGGGCGCTGGCCGAGGATCTCGGGTGGGGCGACGTGACGACGACGGCCACGGTGCCCGGGCACCTGCGCGGCCAGGGGACGTTTGTCGCCAAAGCCCCGTGCGTCGTCGCCGGCCTCGACGTCGCCGCGGAAGCGTTCCGTCAGCTCGATCCCGCCGTGACGGTCGCCGTCCACCGCGGCGACGGGTCGTCGTTCAGTGCCGGCGAGACGATTGCCGTCGTGACGAGTCTGGCCGCGGCGCTCCTGACCGCGGAGCGAACGGCGCTCAACTTCCTCCAGCGGCTGAGCGGCATCGCCACCCTCACGCGGCGTTACGTGGAGGCCGCGGCCGGGCGGATCCTCGTGCTCGACACCCGCAAGACGACGCCGACGCTGCGCGCGCTCGAGAAGTACGCCGTGCGCGCGGGCGGCGGGACCAACCACCGCCTGGCGCTGGACGATGGCATTCTCATCAAGGACAACCACGTGAGGCTGGCGGGCGGCGTCGCCGAAGCGCTGCGGCGCATGCGCGAGGCGGGGCATGAGATGCCGATCGAAATCGAGGTGCAGAGCCTGGCACAGCTCGACGACGCCCTGGCCGCGGGCGCGACGCGGATCATGGCCGACAATTTCGACGAGGCCGGGCTCGCCGAGGTCGTGCGGCGGACCCGCGGGCGCGCGCAGGTCGAGGTGTCCGGCGGGGTCACCCTCGATCGTCTCGCCGCGATTGCCGCCTCGGGCGCCGACTTCGTGTCGATCGGCGCGCTCACGCACTCGGCGCCGGCCGTCGACATCAGCTTCGAGATCGAGGCGGTTTCAGCGATCGAGTGAGGCCGGAGATCGCCCGGCGACGCCGACATGGATCGCGGCCACGTCCTCGCGCTCACCACGTCCACCAACGACGACGCCGCACGCCTGGCCGACGCCGGGGCGCCCGAGGGTACGTGGGTCGTGGCCGACGCCCAGTCGGCGGGCCGCGGGCGGCTCGGCCGTGTCTGGGCATCGCCGGCTGGCGCGGGCCTGTATCTGTCGGTCGTGTTCCGGCCCGACGCCAGCTCGCCCGGTGAGGCGGGCGACGCGGTGATGCCGCGCCTCACGCTCCTCGCCGGCGTCGCCGTCGCCGAGGCCATCGAGCGCGCATCCGGCGTGGCCGCCACGCTGAAATGGCCGAACGACGTCGTCGTCGAGCGCACCGGGATCGGCGGTGAAGTCACGCGTCGCAAGCTCGCCGGCATTCTCGCCGAAGGTTCAACCTCCGGCGGCGTGTTGCAGCACGTCGTCGTCGGCATCGGCGTCAATCTGCGCCGCACGGCGTACCGATCCGGCGCTCGCCGGCCGCGCGATCTCGATCGAGGAACTGACGGGGCGCGGCATCGACCGCCACGCCGTCCTCGCGGAAGTCCTCGAGGCCCTGGCGACCTGGCGCGAGCACGTACGCCACGCCGGCACGGGCGCCCTCCTCGACGCGTGGCGTGCGCGCGCGCCCTCGAGCCGCGGTGCGCGGGTGTGGTGGAATCAGGGGGCGACGCGTCACTCGGGGGAGACCGCCGGCATCGGCGATGATGGCGCGCTTCTCGTGCGGACGCCCGCCGGCGTCGAGCGGATCGTGGCGGGAGAGATCAACTGGGAGTGAACCGATGCTGCTCGCCATCGACGTCGGCAATACCAACGTCACGCTCGGCGTGTTCGAGGGCCTCACACTGCGCCACAGCTGGCGCATGGCGACGCTTCGCGAGAAGACGTCCGATGAAGTCGGCCTGTTCCTGCTGCACCTGTTTCACCACAGCGGCCTCGACGTGGGCAGCCTCGACGGGATCGTCATCGCCTCGGTGGTGCCGCCGCTGACCGGCACGATGGTGAGCGCGGCCGAGGTGTATTGCGGACGCACGCCGCTCGTCATCGAGAGCACCAGCCGCCTCGGGATGAAAGTGCTCTACGACAACCCGGCGGAAGTCGGCGCCGATCGCATCGTCAACGCGGTCGCGGCCTACGAGGCCTACGGGTCCGCCGGGGCCCATCCGCTGATCGTCGTGGACTTCGGGACCGCGACCACCTTCGACGCCGTGTCCGCCGCCGGCGAGTATCTCGGCGGCGTCATCTGTCCCGGCGTTCAGATCTCGGCCGATGCGCTGTTCCAGAAAGCCGCGCGCCTGCCACGCGTCGAGGTCCGCAAGCCACCGGCGCTCATCGGCCGGACGACTGTGGGGTCGATGCAGTCGGGACTGTTCTTCGGACAGGTCGCGATGGTGGAGGGCATCCTGCGCCGGATGCGAGTCGAGCTCGACGCCGAGTCGCCCCAGCGGGTCGTCTGCATCGCGACCGGTGGCATGGCACGTACCATTGCCGAGGAGATCGACGCCATCACGGCAGCCGACGAGGACCTCACCCTGCAAGGTCTGAGAATCGTCTGGGAGCGCCAGGGCTGAGACCAGCTACGAGTTACGAGTTACCAGTTACCAAAAAGACCAAAGACCAAAGACCAAAGACCAAAGTGAGCTTCCAATGCACGCCGGACCTAAAGGTCCGGCCTACCAGTGAGGCCGCGGCAAGATCGGTAGGGCGGGGCTTCAGCCCCGCCGACGGGGACCGAAGACCGAAGACCAAGACCGAAGACTGAAGACTGAAGACCATGCCGTCCCCTCCCGCCGACTACTGCCGGCAGATCGAGGCATACCTGTGCCGGAAGAACGACGGGCACCTGATTCGCATCGTCGGACCCGCGTTCGACAAGGTGCGAGGCTGGGAAGATCGCGGCATTCCGATCAAAATCGTGCTGCAGGGGATCGACCGCACGCTGGAGCGGCGCGCAGGATCGCGCATGAAGCCGCGGCGGCCCGTTCGCATCGAGTTCTGCGAAGCCGACGTCCTCGACGCGTTCGATGCCTGGCGGCGGGCAGTCGGCGTGGTCGCGGCGGCCGGTTCGGTCGATCCGGTTGACGCGGGCGGACCGTCGGCTGACGACGAGACGGAGGTCGTCCTGCCGGTGTCGCTCCGGCGCGCCGCCCCGCTCCAGCGACACATCGACCGGGCGATGAGCCGGCTGACGCAGCGGCGGCTCGACCCGGCGCTGCCGGCGCATCTCTCCGAGGCGATTGACGTCGCACTCGCGGCGCTCGACGGCCTCCGGGCGCGCGCGAAGGGGGCCCGGGGCCACGCCCGTGACGAAGTACGGTCGGCGCTGGCGGCGATCGATGCCAGCTTCACCCGTGCGGCGGCCGACGGTCTGGCACCGGACCAGCGCGCGCAGGTCGAACGCGAGGCCCGCCGCGAGCTCCAGCCCTTCCTGGCTCGGATGCCGGCCGACGCCCGGTCGCGGGCCATCGCCGCGGCGACGGAGCGGCTGGTCAGGACTGAGCTCGGCCTGCCTGACCTCGCCGGGGGGCTCCCTTGAGAAAATTCGTCGGGTTCTGGGCTAGGCTGAACCGGGTCCATGCTGGCTGACGCACCAGGATCGCTCGGGGCTGTCCACGGAACGGTCGTCAGCGCTGCTGACGCGGCCTCCCTCCACGAGCGTGCGGGCGCCGCACAGTGGGGGGTGTCGATCGATCGCTTTCACGAGGCGCTCGAGCGCACCGTCGCCAAGACGTTCGCCGACCACGGACCTCCGCCGGGCTCGCTGGACGAGTATCTCGCGGCGCTGCACATCGAGGACCTGGCGCTGGCGGTCGGCTGCGCCGATGGCGCGGATTCGGCGTGGGAAGCGTTCATCGCACGCCACTGGGCCGACCTGACGCGGTCGGCGCAGGCGATGGCCGGTGCGGCGGAAGGCGATGAGATCTGCAGTGCGTTGATGGCCGACCTGTTCGCTCGCAGCGCGGATGCGTCAGCGCGGCGGCCGCTGTTCGATTACTTTCACGGCCGCAGCCGGATATCCACGTGGCTGCGCGCGCTGGCGTCGCGACGACATGTGGACCGCCTGCGCGCCACGAAACGGCTCGAGCCGCTCGACGACGACGCGGCGGAGCGAGGAGCCGTGGACCGCGTCGATCCGGATCCCGACGCGTCGCGGCTGGTCGAGGCTCTGCGGGCGGCCCTGCGACGAGCGGTGGCCGATCTGCCGTCGCGCGATCGCCTGCGCCTCGCGTATTACCATGCGGACGGCCTGACGCTTGCAGCCATCGGACGTCAGTTCGGCGAGCACGAAGCGACCGTCTCTCGAAAGCTCCACCGTACGCGCGAACGGCTGAGAGCGGACGTGGACGAGGCGCTTCGCCAGGCCTATAACCTGGGACCGGACGAGATGGCGCAATGCTACGAAGACGCCATTGCGGCGGGCGGCATCGATCTGGGGATGCTGCGCCCTGATACAGTGGATCCGCAAGTTCCGGTATCGGCGAACGTTCCCTGATTGGACATGGTACGCCTCGACCCGAATCTTGCCATCGGCGGCCTGGCAGCCCGTGAGCTCGGCGCTCCACGCAGGGGCAGCGATCCGACGGGGGCCGCGGGTCTGTGTCCCGATGCGGAGCAGCTGGCCGCATATGTGGACGACGGCCTCACGGACACGCAGCGCGAGGGAATCGAAGCCCATCTGGCGGCGTGCACTGCATGCCGACGTCTGATGGCGGCGCTCGTGCCCGCCGACGAGCCCCGCGCCGAGCCCGCCGACGTGCTGCGTCCGGTCTTCCGCGTGGACTGGAAGTGGCTGTCGATGGCGGCGATGGTCGTGCTCGCGGTCGGCGTCTGGTATGCGATGCGGCCGGCTCTGCCACGGCCGCCCAGTCAGCCCATGGCTCAAAGCGCGCCTGCACGACCCGATGCGGGAGAGGTCGCGGTGGCTGACACGCCGCGGCCCCGCGCCGCCGAGCCGCCACGGGCCGCGGCAAAGCCTTCGCCGCCGCCGGGACAGGCTGCGAGTGAGGTCGCTGACTCGTCCAACCGTCAAGCGACCGCGTTCACGACCGAACAATTCCGACAACAGCAGGAGGCGGAACGCCGCCTCAAGAATCAGACGGAAGCAGCGGCGGCGAAGCGGCGCGAGTCCGCCGAAGGGGCAAAGGCCTCAGTGCAGGCGGCGCGCGCGGAGGCGCCAGTGCCTGCGCCGTCTCCGGCCGCCGCGGCCGCAGCCGCCGGCAGCGGGCGCGCCAACGTCGCCGCCGCCGCACCTCCCGAGGCCATCCTCACGGCGGCGCCGGCGTCGGCCGGGAGCGTCTTCGCCGATCCGGAGCGCCGGCTGCTGTGGCGGATTGTCGGCGGCAACCGCATCGAATCGTCGAGCGACGCCGGGGCGACGTGGACGTCGCGTCATCGCGAGCCATCGGCGCGGCTGGTGACGGGCAGCGCGCCGTCGATCGAAGTGGCATGGGCGGCCGGCGCGCGCGGCGTCGTCCTTCGTCGAGTCGTGCCGGGCGGGTGGGTACGCGTGCCGGCGCCGGTGATCGAGACGCTCGTGTCGATCGAGGCGTCGGGCGCGAGTCACGCCGTCGTGTCCACCGCATCCGGCCAGCGATTCGCCACGCGCGACGGCGGGGCGACCTGGACCCTCGTTCCCTGAACCCAAAATGGTGCCGCTCACACAGGGCGCGATCGTCGAGTTGACGATCGATCGACCCGTCGCGGGCGGGCGCATGCTCGCGCGGCTGGGGGGCCACGTCGTGCTCGTGACCGGCGCGATTCCCGGCGAGACGGTCCGCGCCCGCATCGAGCGCGTGGGCCGCGTCGTCCTCGCGAGCGCGTGCGACATCCTGACGCCGTCATCGAGCCGGCGCGCGCCGGCATATGACGCCTCCTGTGGAGGCGCGGCTTACGCCCACATCGCCTACGAGGCGCAACCCGCCCTCAAGGAGGCCGTGATCGTCGATGCGCTGCGACACGGCGCGCGCATCGCCTGGACGACCGCGATTCGGGTGCACACCTCACACGAGCGCGGCTACCGGATGAAAGCGCGGCTGCGGGTGCGCGGCGCGCGGCCCGGGTTCCTGCGTGAAGGTACCCACGAGATCTGCAACGCGGCCGATACGGGACAGCTCCTCGAGGGCACGATGCCGGCGGTCGAGGGCTTCCTGCACGCGCTTCCTCGCCCGGTGCTCGAAAGCCTCGACGCGATCGAGCTCGCCGAGAATCTGCCGGGAACCGAGCGCGTGCTGCATCTCTCGTGGATGGAGCGCTCACGCGTGCCGCGCGTGCTCGTCGAAGCCATCCGCGTGGTTGATGGCGTGACCGGCGTCACCGTGACCGATCGGGCGACGGGACTGCCGGTGCCCGTGGACGGCCGCGCGTTCGTCGCTGACCAGGTGCGCGCCTTCACGGAGGCACCGACGGGGGAGGGGAGCGGCGCCGTGCTTCAACGGCATGCGCCGGCGTTCTTCCAGGCGAACCGCTTTCTGCTCCGCGAGTCTCGTCGCTGCGGTGCTGCGGCAGGTGCCCGACGGGCCGGTGGTCGATCTGTACTCGGGAGTGGGCCTGTTTGCGATTGCCCTCGCCGCCCGCGGCCAGCCCTCGGTGACCGCGGTCGAAGGCGATCCCGTGTCCGGTTCGGACCTGTCCGCGAATGCGACAGCGTTCGGCGCACGGATCACGGTCCATCGCGAGGGCGTCGAGTCATGGAGTGCACAGGAGCGGCTCGACCGGGAGGCGACGATCGTTCTCGATCCGCCGCGGACCGGACTCTCACGACCGGCGCTCGATGGCCTGCTGGCGCTGCGCGCTCCGCGACTGGTGTACGTGTCGTGCGACGTCGCGACGCTGGCGCGCGACGTCCGCCTCGCGACCGGCGCCGGCTATCGGCTCACGCACCTCGAAGCCTTCGATCTCTTTCCGAACACGGCGCACGTCGAGACACTGGCCGTGCTCTCGCGGTAGCGTGCACGGAGCGCCAGCCCGCGACGTGCGTCACATCGACTGCGCGGCGCGCACGAATCCCGCGAACAACCCGTGGAACTCGTCGCCCGTGCGGAAATTCTCCGGATGCCACTGGACGCCGACGCAGAACCGCGACGCCGGCCGCTCCACCGCTTCGATGACGCCGTCGGATGCCGTGGCCGTGACGACGAGACCCGCCGCGGGCGTCTTGATCGCCTGGTGGTGCCGGCTGTTCACGTCACATCGGCCCTGCGCGTCCACAACGCCGTCGAGCAGGCCGGCGAGAATGGAATCTGCCGCGACCGCGATCGCGTGAGCGATCGTGTCCTTGGGAATGGTTGACGGCAGGCCGTGGGTCAGCGGGTGCGGCACCTGGCTCGGAATGTCCTGCACCAGCGTCCCGCCCAGGGCCACGTTCAACACCTGGAGCCCGCGGCAGATCGCCAGCACGGGCAGGTCGCGGGCGACGGCTTCGCGCGCCAGCGCGATTTCATACTCGTCGCGGCCTTCGACCGCCGGCACGAACGTCGAATGCCGCGGTTCGCCGTAGTGGCGCGGATCCACGTCCGCGCCGCCGAGCAGAATCAACCCCGTGACGCTCCCGACCACCTCCGCGGGATCATGGCGACCGTAGTCGAGCAACAGCGTGTCCGCACCGGCCGCCTTCAGCGCGGCCAGGTAGTCGTCCATGTGATTGGCGGGAGCGATGGCAATCATCGGGCGGGTCCGCTACATCCTGGCCGGGACGCCGGCCCCCATCAGATCGAGGGCGCGAGTCAGTTGCCGGCGGAAATAGCTCACGACCGCGGCGCGCCAGATCCGATGCTCGGCCCGTTCTTCCGCGAGGATCGGGTACTTGTGATAGAGCCCGTTGAACGCCTGCGCCAGCGTGAACGCGTACTTGGCGAGGCCTGCCGGCTCGAGCGCGCGCACGGACTGGACGGTCACCTCGTCGAGGCGCGCCGCCTCCAGCGCGAGATGCCACAACTCGTCGCCTTCCTCACCGGGTTCGAGCGGCGCCGGCGAGGTTTCGGCCAGCCGGTCGAGCAACGCCTGCTCGGACAGGCCTTCCCGCGCCTCGAGCTTGGCGAAGATGTTCTGTGCGCGAACGACCGAGTACTGCAGGTAGGGACCGCTCTCGCCCTCGAAGCTCAGCGCCTCGTCGATGTCGAAGGCGATGATCTTCGTGCGGGTGAACTTCACCAGGAAATAGCGGACCGCGGCGACGCCAATCATCTCCGCCGTGCGTCGCGCCTGTTCGGCCGGCATGTCAGGATTGCGGGCCGAGACCTCGGCGAGAGCCTTCTCGATCAGCCGATCGAGCAGGTCATCAGCCTTCACCCCCAGTCCCTTGCGCCCGGACACTTCGACGAACGGCTTGCCATCGTCAAACCCTTCGTAGCCGAGCTCGCGGGCCGTGCGATGCGTGAGCGCCACCATCCCGTAGGAGAAGTGCGTCGATCGCTCGGACTCGCGCTGGTGGCCCAGCGTCGCCAGCGCCTGCTTGAGCAGCTTCTGCAGATACGCCTGCCGCGTGTCGATCACGTTGTAGACGGCGGCCGCGCGACCGAACGCTGGACGTTCGCCGGCGTCCTCACTCGTGGCCGTGCTGGTCGTCGCCCAGAGCGTGCCGCCGCCGAGCCGCGTGGCGAAGGGGCGGTAGTGGAAGTCGCGCCCCAGCAACCCGAACTTCCAGGTACCTGGTACGCGATGTCCTTGCCGACGTAGGTAACGGTGCCATCCGACCGCACGATCACCTTCTCACGCTGCTCGCCCTCGTCCGCGTCGTCTTCGGGCGCGTCGGCAGCGGCGTCGCCGCCGACGTGTTCGTCGATCGGCATCACCCAGCAGCCGGCCAGCTTGCCCTCGGTCTGCCGGAACAGCGCGCCGCTGTCGCGGAGGATGTCGAAGGCGGTGGCCCAGAACTTCAGCCGCAGGATGTCGCCTTCCCAGCTCAGAAGGTCGTAGTCCACGTTGAGCCGTGCCATCGTCTTCAGATGGGCGCGGACGATGCGATCCGCGATCACGGCGCCGATCGCCGCCGTCTCGCTGCCGCCGTGCTCGATCGCGTGCAGCGTCTGCCGGCGCACGTCCAGTCGCGAGCGGTCAGCCTCGTACCACTCGGTGACCCGCGCGTAGAGGTCCCAGCAGTAGTAGTCGAAGCGGGTCGCGTCGGCGAGGGCCCGCACCTCCGCGAGCGACTTGCCCTCGAGCCGTTCGAACCCGACGACGACGTCGGCGACCTGCACGCCGGTGTCGTCGATGTAGTTCTGGACCTCGACCGGCACCCCGCACGCCCGCAGCATGCGCACGAGCGTGTCCCCGAGCGTCGAGTTCCGCAGGTGGCCGATATGCGCCGCCTTGTTGGGATTGATCGCGGTGTGCTCGACGATGGTCTTCTCGCGCGGCAGGCCGACGTCGGCCGCCGCCGTGGTGGCGTCCGGGCCGAGCGCGCCGCGCAGGAACGCGGCGCGATCGAGGAAGACGTTCACATAGCCGTTGGCGGTGGCGTCGAACCGCGCGACACCCGGGACGTGCGGCAGCGCCGCGACGAGGTCCTGCGCGATGGCGCGCGGGGCCTTGCGCAGGTGGCGCGCCAGCTCGAAGGCGACCGGGCAGGCCAGGTCGCCCAGCGCGCGGCTGGGAGGCTGCTGCAGGACGACGGCCGGCAGGGCGGCGGGATCGAGCCCGAAGCGGGAGGTCAGCGTGTCGCGAAGGGCCGAGCGAACGGCCGCGTGAAGGGCCAGCAGCATGGGGCGTGGTGTCGGATCAGGGTCTCGCCAGCGAGCGGTGCGGCGCGTCGAGGGCGTGAGCGCGTCAACCTCGTCGCGGTTTGACTGGGCCGTGTCGCTGCGTTACGATGCGCCGCATTACGCTCGGTCCGCCAGCGCGCAGGCACGGTCGTAATCCTGCGGCGTGTTCACGTTGGACAACATGATGTGCTCGGGGTCGAATCCGGCCATCGTCTCCGGTCCGATCTCGGCGACGCGCACCTCGCGCAGCAGATCGACGACGGCCAACCGGCCCCTCGCGAGGTGCTCCCGTACCGTGGGAAGCACGGTGCCCGAGTAGGCGGCGCACAGCGGATGGAAGCCCTCCGCCGATCGAGGGACCGCCACCTCGACCTCACCAACCGTCGCGACCAGATGCTCCAGGAACGGCGCCGACAGGAACGGCATGTCGCAGGCGACGATGATTGTGATCGCGGCCTCGCTTCGCAGCAGAGCCGTGTAGATGCCACCCAGCGGACCGTGTCCCGGCATCGCGTCGGGCACGACCTCGACCGCGCCGGGTTCCTCCGGCATGCCAGGCGCGCGAATCGAAGGCGCTCCGATCGTCGCCGCCGGCGATCAGGAGCACGGTGGGCACGATCTGGTGGAGCACCGCCAGCTGGCGCGACAGAATCGTGCGGCCGCCGACGACGAGGCGACTCTTGTCGGCGCCGCCCAGGCGGGATGCCCGGCCTCCGACCAGGATCGCCGCCCCGTACGCACGCTCCATGGGTCTCGTGATCGGCTCGCTCGCTCCGGCGACCGAAGCGCCGACCACCTCGCGCGATCGCCGAACGGTCGCTAACGTTACCAGAAAATGAGCGAACCGAAAATCGGCCGACTCGTCGTCGCCAGCTTGCATCAGGCCATCGCCGAGCGGCTGCCGATGCGAATCGAATTCTACGAAAACTGGTTGAAGCCACTCGGCCTGCTGGTCGAGGGGCGGACCATCGGTGCCGCGTCCTTCTCGGCGGCCTTGAGCTTCCTCCGGCGCGAAGATCCAGCCTCGCTCTATGGGGAGATCACGCGTCGGGCCGGCGTGCTGGCGGCCGAGTGGGCCTTCGACGACGTGGGCTGGGCACAGCGGCGCTGGAATCGGATGCTGCCGCTGACTCTGCGCACGCGATCGGCGTTGCGTACGGCGAGTCGTGTGGCGCGCGCGGCGTACCCTGGCAGCCGGGTGACGTTCCGCGCTCGACAGGGAACGCGCCGCGATCGAGGTCCGGTCGTCGATTTTCTGCCAGGTTCGCGAAGCCGTCGAGTCGCCGCTCTGCGGCTTCTACGAGGGCCTGGTCCACCGGCTGCTTGCCGAGTACGGACTCGACGGCCGGGTTCGCATCGTCAAGTGCCGCGCCTCGGGTGGCCAGACCTGTGATCTCGAGCTCGCAGAGCTGGGGGATGCCGTGCGCCCTGGCCACGGAGGTCGCGTCGTGAAAGGCCTCACCACGGTGTGCGCGGCACTGACGGTGTGCGGGCTCACTGCGGCCGCGAGCGCGCAAGTGACGCCCGGGACGACCCGCATCGTCGTCATGCCGTTCGAGACCACCGACCGTGACCCGCACAGCCTCTGGCTGGGCGAGGCGGCGGCCGTGCTCATCGGCGACACGCTGCGCGCCGTGGGCTTGCCGGCGCTGACGCGTGCCGAGCGCGTGAGCGCGTTCTCGGAGGTGAATCTGCCGTCGGACGCCACGCTCAGCTATGCCAGCCTGATCCGCGTCGGACAGATCGTGGCGGCGAGCGACATCATCGTGGGTACCTTTCGCGTGAGCGGCGGGGAGATTGTCCTCGACGCGCGTCGCATCCGGCTCGACACCGGCCGCGTGCAGGAGCAGACGACCGATCGCGCGCCGCTGCGCGATCTGTTCGTGTTGCACGATCGGGTCGCACGGCGGCTGATGGGCGTCAAGACAGCGCCCGCCGCCGCGCCGGCCGACAGCCCGCCGCTCGAGGTCTTCGAATTGTTCGTGAAGGGGCTCATCGCGGAACAGAACGAGACACGGATTCGATTCCTGCAGCAGGCGCTCGCGGCGCATCCCCGATACGATCGCGCGCAGCTGGGGTTGTGGGACGCCTACACCGAGCAGGGCGATCACGCGCGGGCGCTGGCGGTCGCCCAGGCCGTGGCGCCGACGTCGCGGCTGAGTCGTCGCGCGCGATTCAACGCCGGACTGTCGCTCGTCGAGCTGCGGCGGCTGGACGACGCGTTCACGGCATTCAAGGCTCTGATGGACGAGCAGCCCGCGGCCTCGATCTACAACAACCTGGGCGTCATCCAGGTGCGCCGCGCCGCGGTGCCGTCAGTCGGGCCGCGCGACGTTCTACTTCAGCAAGGCGTCCGAGGTCGATGCCGAGGAGCCCGATTACTTCTTCAATCTCGGGTACGCCTACTGGCTCGATCGCGACGTGCCCGCGGCCGTCTACTGGCTGCGCGAAGCGGTTCGGCGCAACACGGCCGATGGCGATGCGCACTTCGTGCTGGGCGCCGCGCTCCAGGCGATGGGGACGCCGGCGGAGGCCGCGCGCGAGCGGGAGCTCGCTCGACAGCTGTCGTCGAAGTACGGGGAGTGGGAGAAGCGCTCGCCGGGGGCGGCGGACCCCGTGCCTCGCGGTCTCGAGCGCCTGGCCCCGGATCTCGAGCACCTCCACGGCGCGCGCCTGGACGTCGCGGCGCTCGGCGCCGCGCAGCGCGAGCAGGCGCAGCTGGCCGCGTTCCATCTCGAGCGCGGCCAACGGCTCTTCGATCAGGAACAGAACCGGGAAGCCCTGGCGGAGCTGCGCAAGGCGGTCTACCTCGCGCCCTACAACGCGGCCACCCACCTGCTGATCGGCCGGATCTATCTCCGGACGGGCCGGCCGCGCGAAGCCATCGACACCCTGCGCGTCGCGCTCTGGAGCCAGGAGACCGCGGCTGGCCGGCTGACGCTGGGTGAAGCGCTGCTGGCGGCAGGCGACCCGGTGGCCGCCCGCGTCGAGGCGCGACGGGCGCTCGAGCTCGAGCCGTCGAATGCCGAGGCTAAAGCTCTGCTCGCTCGGCTCGATAAACGATAACGGACCGACTTTCACACTCTGCTACGATTCTGTTTATCGAGAGCCGTATGACGACAGAGGCCCGCTACGCGTCCGACGCCGACGACGGATTTCACGAAATCCAGTTGAACGGCAAGCAGCTCGTGTTCCTGGGGATGACGACGACGATCGTGTCCGTCGTGATCTTCCTGTGCGGCGTTCTCGTGGGACGGGGTGTTCGGCCGCTCGAGCCCGTCGCCGAGGCCGCCAGCGTGGTCGCCGCGGTGGCCGACCCTGCGCCGCAGCCTGCCCCCACGACGCCCGATCCGCAACCGGTCGCCGAAGCGGTGCCGCCGGCCAGCCAGCCAACTCCGGCGCCCGCGCCGGACGCGACCCCGGCTCCGCCAGCAGCGGCGGCAGCCACGCCGTCGCCCGGCCCACCGACGCCTCCAGCGGCCAGCGCGGCGTCCAAGCCCGCGACCGACACTCGTGCGCCGGTCGCCACGACTGCGGCGGCCGCGCCGCCGCCGGCGAAATCTGCGGCCCCGAAGCCCCAGGAGCCGAAACCCGTCGAGTCGAAGCCCGTCGAGCCGCGACAGGCCGAAGCCCGGACCCCCCCACCCGTGGCTGAACCGGCGCCCGATGCGGACCCGGTGCCCGCGTCAGCGCCGGTGGCGAGCGACGCGCCGGTCCCCGCGGCCTCGAGTGGTGCCATTGCCGTCCAGGTCGCCGCGCTCAGCAGCCGGACCGATGCCGAGGCAATCGCCCGTCGCTTGAGCGGGAAGGGTTATGCCGCTTACGTGCTCGAGACCGGCGCCGGCGGCAAGTCCGTCTACAAGGTGCGGGTTGGGAACTACGCGAGTGCCGACGAAGCCGAGCGCGTGAAGCGCCGTCTCGCGCAGGAAGAGAAGCTGAAGCCCTGGGTGACCCGCTGAGTCTCCTGACCGGCATCCTGCTGGTCCTGAGCTTTCCGAAGTTCGGCCACCCGGCGTTCGGCTGGGTGGCTCTCGTCCCCCTACTCGTTTCGCTCGTGCTCCTGCAGGCGTCCGGTCGAGCCGCGACATCTGGCGCGCTCTATCGCGGGTTTGCGGCAGGCCTCGTGTACTTCGCCGGCACGTTGTACTGGCTGCCCGACGTGATGGTGACCTTCGGCGGGCTGCCGTACCCGCTAGCCCTCCTCGCGGCTCTGCTTCTCATCGCCTATCTTGCGTTGTATCCGGCGATCTTCGCCGCAGTGGTGATGATCGCGCTCGCCCGGGTGGGACGGCGAGCGCTCTGGCTCGCGCCGTTCATCTGGATCGCGACGGAGTACGGGCGGGGGCACGCCCTCACCGGGTTCCCGTGGGTGCCGCTCGGCAACAGCCAGATCGACACGACGTCAATCGCACAGGTCGCGTCGATCGTCGGTGTCTACGGGTTGTCGGGGCTCGTCGCCGGCGTGTCTTCGGCGATTGCGTTCGTCGCGAGCACCTGGACGAGCGACGCCGCCGCGGGCGCCAGTGGACCACGGTCGCGGCCGATCGTCCCGATCGTGGCAGTCGCGGCCGCAATCGTCATGGCGGTGCTCTGGGGGCATCGTCGGGTCAGCGCCGGCGAGCTGGTCCGCGCTGGTTCGCCGGTGCGCATCGGGCTCGCCCAGGGCAACGTGGCGCAAGGGCAGAAATGGGATCGCGCGTTTGCGGGCACCATCATCAGCCGCTATCTCGCGCAGTCCCGCGAGGCGGCCGCCAGCGGGGCACGGTTGATCGTGTGGCCCGAGTCGGCGACGCCGTTCGCGTTCGAGGCCGATCCCGCCGCTGCCGGGATCGTGCAGCGACTGGCGCGCGAGACCGGCGCCTCGCTGCTGGTCGGGAGCGATCAGATCGAGCGGACCGAGCCGCCGCGCTACTACAACAGCGCTTACATGCTGCAGCCGGACGGTGAGGTGAGTGGCGTCTACCGCAAGATGCACCTGGTGCCGTTCGGCGAGTACGTGCCCTTCCAGCGCGCGTTGTTCTTCGTCGGGCCGCTCGTCGAGTCGGTCGGCGGCTTCTCCGCCGGCGAGACGCTGACCGTTTTCAGCGCGGCCGGGGGCACGCTCAGTACCGGCGATCTGCTACGAAGTCGTGTTTCCCGAGCTCGGCCGCCAGGCCGTGCTGCGGGGCAGCCAGCTCCTGTCCACCATCACCAACGACGCCTGGTACGGCCGCAGTTCGGCGCCGTGGCAGCATTTCGCCCAGGCGCGCATGCGCACGATCGAACAGGGCCGATATCTCATTCGGGCCGCGAATACGGGCATCAGCGGCATCGTCGATCCCTATGGCCGCGTCGTCGCCCGGACGAACCTCTTCGAGGAGGCCGTCATCGTCGGCGACGTCCGGTTTCTCGAGGGGCTGACCGTCTACGCTAGAATCGGAGACGCGGTGGCGTTCGCGTCCATCGCTCTGACCATCCTGATCGCCGCGCGCGGGCTCCCTTTCAGGCGTACGGGGGGTCAGTGAGCGGTTGTCTACTTCCGAATTCCACTTCCACCTTCCGACGTCCAACTTTCCGACTTCCGACTTCCAAACTTCCCTATGCCTCTCGAACGTGAAGATCTGCTTCGTCGCTACCAGGATCTCGTCAAGCGCGCGTCCGCGCTGCGGAGTTATCTTTGACGGCTCACGCCCCGCTGAAGAACTGACACGAATCGAAACGCGCGTCGCCGAGCCCGACTTCTGGAAGGACCAGAGTGAAGCGCAGCGGCTGCTCCAGCGGCGCCGGCGCCTCGAAGAGGACGTGACGTTGCGCGAGTCGCTCGCCCGGCGGGCGGGCGACCTTGCGGTCCTCGCCGAATGGCTGGAAGGCGGCGAGCCGGTCGAGGACGACCTCGCCCGAGGGCTCGACGAACTGGCGGCGGAGGTCGACGCCGGCGAGATCAAGAAGATGCTCGGCGGCGAGCACGATCGCCGCAACGCCATCATCACCGTGCATCCCGGGGCCGGCGGTACCGAATCGCAGGACTGGGCCGAGATGCTCCTGAAGATGTACCTGCGCTGGGCCGAACGCCGCGGCCTGTCGATCGAGCTGATGGACCATCAGCCCGGCGACGAAGCCGGGATCAAGTCGGCCACCGTGGCCGTCAACGGCGAGTACGCGTACGGCCTGCTGATGGCCGAAGCCGGTGTGCATCGTCTCGTCCGCATCTCGCCGTTCGACCAGGCCAAGCGCCGGCACACGTCGTTCGCGTCGCTGTACGTGTGGCCCGAGATGCCGGACGATGTGGACCTCACGATCGAGGACAAGGATCTGCGCGTCGATACCTATCGATCCAGCGGGGCCGGCGGCCAGCACGTCAACGTCACCGACTCCGCGATCCGCCTCACCCACATTCCGACCGGCATCGTCGTCTCGTGCCAGAACGAGCGATCCCAGCACAAGAACCGGGCGTCTGCGATGAAAGTGCTGAAGGCCCGGCTCTACGATCGGAAGTTGAAGGAGCAGCAGGAGGCGCTCGAGAAGCTGGGCGGCGAGAAGAAGGACATCGCCTTCGGCAGCCAGATCCGCAGCTATGTGCTGCAGCCCTACCAGATGGCGAAGGACCACCGGACGAAGGTCGAGATCGGCGACGTCGAGCGGGTCCTCAACGGCGACCTCGACGGCTTCATCAAGGCGTATCTGATGGCGAAAGCCTCAGGCACTCTCGGCCAGGCCGTGGATGCCGGCGACGATGCGTAGGCCGAGGCTCTACCTGGCGAACTTGACGCAGACCGGCTGGCCTACGGTCACCGGCTCGCCCACGGGATCGAGGGCACCCGTCGCCTGATCGATGCGGAAGACGGCCAGCGTGTCGGTGTCCTGATTGGCGGCGACGAGCCAGCGGCCGCTGGGATCGATCCCGAAGTTGCGCGGCGTCTTGCCGCGCGTCGGTTCGTGCTCGACGGAGGTGAGCTTTCCGGTCGCCGCGTCCAGAGCGAACACCGCGATGGTGTCGTGACCGCGATTCGAGCCGTAGACGAACTTCCCTGAAGGGTGGACCTGCACTTCAGCGGTGGAGCTGGGCCCGCCTGCCGGCGCCCCCGCCGCGGGAGCCGGCAGCGTCGAGACGGTCTGCACGGTCGTCAGCACGCCCGTATCCGCCTTCCAGGCGAATGACGTCAGCGTGGACGCCAGTTCGTTGATCGCCAGGGCAAACCGGCCGTCGGGCGTGAACGCGAAATGCCGCGGCCCGGCCCCCGGATCGGTGGACGTCGAAGGCGGCGCGTTCGCCGACAGCGCTCCCGTCGCCGCGTCGAACCGATAGACGAGCAGCTTGTCGATGCCCAGGTCCGCGGCGACGGCGAAGCGATTCGTCTGGTCGACGTTGATCGAGTGCGCGTGTGGACCTTTCTGCCGCTGCGCGTTCGGCCCCGAGCCCTCGTGCTGGACGACCGACACGGCCTCGCCCAGGCTGCCGTCCTTGCCAATCGGCAGCACGGCGACGTTCCCGCCCGTGTAGTTCGCCACGAGCACGAACTTGCCGGACCTGTCGATCACGATGTGGCAGGGAGCGCCCCCTTTCGAGGCACGCTGATTGATCAAGGTGAGCCGGCCCGTGGCCCCGTCGCGTCTGAAGGCGCTCACCGCTCCGCTCTTCTGCTTCTCGAACTCGCCGACCTCGTTCACGGCGAAGAGGAACTCGCCGTTCGGGTGCAGTGCCAGGAAGCTGGGATTCGACGACTCCGCGACGAGCCCGATCGGCGTCAGCGCGCCGCTGGACGGGTCGAACCGCAGCGCGTGAATGCCCTTGCTCGTGCTCTTCGGACCGGTATATGTGCCGATGTAGACCGTCAGCGACGCATCCTTGGCGGTGGGCTGTGCAGCGTTGGCCATCATGGAGATCTGTTGAAGCGCCGCGATGGCGATGAAGATAACGACCAGCCGAAGGCGCGAGGTGCGCGCGAGGGGAGTCTCGATCATGCGGCCATTCTATGACGACGGGTCGTGCTCGCCCACAGCACTGGATCATCAGCGGCAGATCGCGTCCACAATCAGCCAGGGTCACCGCAGCCCTCCGTGCGGCCGGCCAGCCCGCCCAGGGCTGGCTGATCGCCGCGCGGATTCAAGGGCTGCCGCGACGGCCGCTGAGGGCGGCTGTCGCCAAAGTTACTGCCGCGACGGCCGCTTGAGGCCGGCCGTCGCCAGGACTACTTGAACTCCCCGCCCGGCTGCGTGCCCGAAATGAAGGTCTCGCGGATCGCGCCGGGCACCTCGGTGTCCACCCGCGCGCCGGTGGCCCGATCCACCGCGAGAAAGACGATGTTGCCCGGTGGCGTGAAGTCGGGACGCTCCTTGCGATCGCCGATCCAGGCTTTCATGACGTCCAGCCACACCGGCAGCGCCGCCGCGGCGCCGCTCTCGCCAGGCCCGAGCGTCTTCTTCCTGTCGTGCCCCATCCAGACGCCAATCGTGATGTCGGGGTCGAAGCCGACGAACCAGGCATCGGTGAAGTCGTCGGTCGTTCCGGTCTTGCCGGCGACCGGCCAGTCGAGCGACGCCGCGCGCGCAGCCGTTCCGCGTTCGGTGACGCCGCGCAGCAGGCTGGTCATCACGAACGCCGTGTCGGCGCGCAGCGCTTCCGCCGGTGACGGCCGGTTCTCCTCCAGCACGTTTCCCTGCCGATCGACGATGCGCTGCACCTCGTACGGCCGCATGCGCACCCCCTGGTTCGGGAAGGCAGAAAACGCGCTCGTCACTTCGAGCAGCGTCGCTTCGCTCGATCCGAGCGCCGACGAGAGAAAGGGCTGCACCTTCGACGAGAATCCGAGCCGTTCGGCGTAGCTGATCACCTGCGAGGGGCCGACCTGTTCCATGAGCCGCACGGTCGGGACGTTGCGCGACTGCTCGAGCGCGCGGCGCAGGGTGATCGGGCCCTCGAACTGCTTGTCGTAGTTGAGGGGCGAGTACGGTGGCTGGCCTGGGCCCACGGGATACGCGACGGGACTGTCCTGCAGAATCGACACCGGGGTGAATCCCCGATCGATGGCGGCGGCAAAGACGATCGGCTTGAACGTCGAGCCGAGCTGCCGCATCGCCTGTGTGGCGCGGTTGAAGCGGCTCCGTTCGAAGCTGCGGCCGCCGACCATCGCCAGCACCCGTCCGGTGCGGTTCTGTACGGCGACCAGTGCCGCCTCGGCTTCGGGAGTCTGTTCGAGTGTGCCGGCAATCCGGCCGGCGCGGCGTCACCTCGGTGATGCGCAGTTCGAGGAGATCCCCGACCTTGAGGAACGACGCCGACGTTCGCCCGGTCCATGCGTACGATTCCCGCGAGAGCTCGCCGGTGAGCGTGCCGACGCGCACGGCAGCGCGCGAACCATCGAGGCTCGTGACGACAGCCGGGACGATCGCGCCGACCTGCGGCGTCGTTCGCCACGCGGGCGTGCTGTAGCCGGCAACGGTCTGCCCCTGGGCCAGCACGTTCGGCGGCCGACGGAATCCGCGCCGCTTGTCCAGCCGCCTCAGTCCGTCGTCCACCGCTTTCTCCGCCGCGCGTTGCAGCCGGACGTCGAGCGACGTGTAGACGGCCAGGCCGTTCTCGTAGAGCTGACGTGCGCCGAACTTCTCCTCCAGGTGCTGCCGGACGAGCTCGACGAAAAACGGCGCGTCGGCGTCGAGATCGGGGCGTCCCGTGGTGACGACGGGCTTCTGCCGGGCCGCTTCGGCCTGCGCCGCCGTGATGAAGCCGGCGTCCGCCATCTGGGACAGCGCATAGTTGCGCCGGCGCAGCGCGTTCTGGGGGTTCACATAGGGGCTGTGCCGGGCGGGCGCCTGAATGATGCCAGCCAGCAGCGCCGCTTCTTCGAGCGTGACCTCCTTCGCGCGCTTGTTGAAGTAGAGACGCGCCGCGGCTTCCACGCCATACGTGCCATGCCCCAGGGGATCTGATTGCAGTAGAGCGTGATGATCTCGTTCTTGGTGTAGCGCTTCTCAATCTGGATGGCGAGGAGCGCCTCCTTGATCTTGCGCTCCCATGTCTTCTCGTCGGTGAGGAACAGCTTGCGCGTGAGCTGTTGTGTGAGGGTGCTCGCGCCGGCGCGTTCTCCCTTGACGATGTCCTTCGCGAGCGTCACGACGATCCGCGTGATGCTCAACCCCATGTGCGTGTTGAACCCGGAGTCCTCGGCCGCCATGATGGCCTGTCGCAGCAGCGGCGAGATCTCGTCGTAGGTGATGACGATGCGGCGCTGCGTCGCAAACTCCCCGAGGACTTCGCCGCCGCCCGCAAACACGCGCGTGATGGTGCTTGGCGAGTAGTCGTCGAGCGCCGAAACCTGCGGCAGATCGCTGGAGAAGATCGCCAGTACGCCGCTGACCGCGCCCGCCACCGCGGCGAGCAGGAAGAGCAGCACGACGGTGAGGTGGCGCAGGCGGACGGCGGCCTTCATGTCGAAGATTGTACTGTCAGGAGGGCGCCCCTTCAGGGGCGCCGAACGAGGGGCCGACGTCGCCGCGGCGGGGCTGAAGCCCCGCCCTCCTTGGAGTGGCGACGAGGGTTACGGGTGCCGCCTGGCCGCTCCGCCGCTGCGGCTGCCCCCGTCGCTCCCGCTTCGCGATCCGCCGCCGCGGCTGCCGCCGTCGCCGTCACCGCCCCGCGGCCTGGCGTACCCGCCCGGGGCACCGCTCGTGCCGGGACGTGGGCCTGACGCGTCGGGCGGCCGAGACATGCCGGGCGACGCGTCGGGTGAGCGGCGCGGCGCCGCGTAGCCCGGGGACCGCGATCCGGAGTTGCCATCGCCGTCATCGTTGCGGGAACGGGGAACATAACGTGGACTGTCGTTGGCCGGAGGCCTCGACGCTGCGCCGCTGTCGCCATCGTCGCGCCGGTAGCCTGGCGCGTTCGGCGATCGCCAGGGCGCCGCCTGGTTGCGGGGGTTCATGAACGGCCTCGCGCGCTCATAAGGTGAATCGCTCGGATTCTGCTGCCCATTGGGCGTGGTGCCGGAGGGCCGGGTGCTCATCCCCGGTCTGGCGGCCGCGGAAGACCGCGGCACAGCGGTGCCCGGGTTGCGATTCGTCCAGCCGTCAGGGTAGGCGTCGGTGGTGCGACCGGCGCGCGGCGCGGTCGACAACCCCGCACGTCGTCCGGGCGAACGGTCCGCGTAGCGGCCGTACGGTGATCGCGGCGGCGCGTAACCGGGCGGGACATGCTGCATCGCGAACGAGGGCCGGTCGCGATCGAGACGCACCCGGTCGATCCGATGGAGCGGCACGTGGCCCCGACCGAAGCGATCGTGCGACACGAAGGTCCACGCCCGCCACGGATCGCGCCCCCGGTATCGATAGGAATGTCCGTAAGACGTGAACACGTTGAGGACCGGGCGGCCGTTCCATCCGAGCGGGCACCAGCCGACGTAGCCGGGCGAGGTCGCCCAGTAGACCCACGCCGAGCCCCAGCTGCGGGAGGGGATCCAGAACCACGATCCCCGCGCGCTGATGTGCCAGCGTCCGTAGTGGTGTGTGGGCCAGCCCCAGGGATCGTGAGCGATCCACGTCCAGCCCCAGCGCGGGGCATGGTGCCATCGGCCGCGATAGTACGGCCGCCAGTCCACGGCCACCGTCGGATACCACACCGAGCCGTAGGTCGCATCCACCTGCCAGCTTCCGTAGCTGGTCGAACGTGGAGCCGTAGCTCACGAGCTCGGCGGGCAGATAGTTCCGTGACGTCGAAGGCGCCCGCCACGTGGCGATGCGCTCGTCCGCCCACCGCTCGAGCGCCGTGTCGCCCGACGCGGCGAGCCATTGCGGCGCCGAGGGCGCCTCACCCTCGACGACGCGCGACTCCTCGCCGGAATTGAGGGCGACGGCACCGCCGTCGTTCGACAACTGGGCGGATCCGCGAATGACCGCGAGCACGACCTCGACGCGATCAGTGCCGCCGACCGTCAGTCGATATTGGCCAGGCTGGTCGATCCGCACCGACGCGCCGGGGGCCTCGAGGGAGATGCGTGTCGCGTTCGTCTCCCCGATCGTGGCGAGGAGCCGGCCGCGCGACAAGTGGAGCACGGTGTCCGCCACGAGGTCCACGTCGGCGAAACGATCGAGATGGACGACGCTGCCATCGGCGAACGTGACTTCGACGCGGCCGTTCTCGGCGCGGAGTCGATCACCGGCGGCCACCGGCATGCCCGACTCGAGCACCTCGCTGCGGCCTTCGCGGTCGATCCGGGCGGCGCCATCAACGGCAGAGACGTAGGCCGGTGGGTTGGCCTGCCCGCCCTCGGCTGTGACGGCTCGTTCGCCGGTCTGGCCCGCCGCCGCGACCGGCAGCACGACGAACGCCACGACCGCGACCGCCAACGGCCACGCCTGGACGCGCAGTCGTCGGCCGCACACCCGACCGTGGGCGCCGGAACCGGGAGACATCATCGATCCTCGCTGACTCGACCCGAGGCGCAACGCGCGCCGCGAGGGACACTGGCAGGCTGGCTTCACGAGTATAGCACCGTCGGGCTAACACTTGACAAATCCTGCCCTTCGCGGCTTTTGGGGCAGGCCAGCATTGACATGATGTATGCTCACATTTCATACTAATGCTTCTGTAAGGACCACTTCGAGAGGACCGTAGAGATCATGAGCAAAATCATCGGCATCGATCTGGGCACCACCAACTCCGTCGTCGCGGTCATGGAAGGTGGAGAGCCCGTCGTCATCACCAATCCCGAAGGGGGCCGTCTCACGCCGTCGGTCGTCGCCTTCGCGAAGTCCGGAGAACGCCTGGTCGGTCAGGTGGCCAAGCGTCAAGCGGTCACCAATCCCGAGAACACGGTCTTCTCGATCAAGCGTTTCATGGGACGCCGGTTCGACGAAGTGTCCGAAGAGATGCGGATGGTGCCGTATCGCGTCGGGCAGGCCTCGAACGTCGACGTCCGCATCGCTCGCGGGCGACAAGGACGGCGGCTGGGCTCCGCCGGAGATCTCCGCGATGGTCCTGCAGAAGCTGAAACAGGCGGCGGAGGAGTACCTCGGCCAGCCGGTCACGAAGGCGGTGATCACGGTCCCGGCTTACTTCAACGACGCGCAGCGGCAGGCGACCAAGGAGGCGGGACGGATCGCCGGTCTCGAGGTGATGCGCATCGTCAACGAGCCGACGGCCGCCGCGCTCGCTTACGGCCTCGACAAGAAGAAGGACGAGACGATTGCCGTCTACGACCTTGGCGGCGGCACCTTCGACATCTCGATCCTCGAGGTGGGGGAGGGTGTGGTCGAGGTCAAGGCCACCAACGGCGACACCCACCTCGGCGGCGACAACTTCGATCAGCGCGTCATCGAGTGGATCATCGCCGAGTTCAAGAAGAGCGACGGGATCGATCTCGGCAAGGATCGCATGGCGCTCCAGCGCCTGAAGGAGGCGGCCGAGAAGGCCAAGATGGAGCTCTCGACGGTGATGGAGACCGACATCAGCCTGCCGTTCATCACCGCCGACGCGTCGGGGCCCAAGCACCTGGCGATGAAGCTGACGCGCGCCAAGTTCGAGTCGCTGGTCGAGGATCTGCTGCAGCGGACGATGGGGCCGGTCAAGCAGGCGCTGGCGGACTCGGGGGTTGACCCGAAGAACATCGACGAGGTCGTGCTCGTCGGCGGCTCGACGCGGATCCCGCGCGTCCAGCAGCTCGTGAAGGAGCATTTCGGCAAGGAGCCGCACAAGGGCGTCAACCCCGATGAAGTCGTCGCCGTGGGGGCGGCGATTCAGGCCGGGGTGCTCGCCGGTGAGGTGAAGGACCTGCTGCTGCTCGACGTCACGCCGCTGTCGCTGGGCATCGAGACGCTCGGCGGCGTGATGACGACGCTGATCACGCGGAACACGACGATTCCGACGCGCAAGAGCGAAGTGTTCTCGACCGCCACCGACGGGCAGACCAGCGTCG
This sequence comes from Vicinamibacterales bacterium, assembly GCA_963834365.1. Taxonomy (GTDB): domain Bacteria; phylum Acidobacteriota; class Vicinamibacteria; order Vicinamibacterales; family Vicinamibacteraceae; genus CAWJAP01. The sequence goes on from CAWIBS010000036.1 coordinate 298,879, forward strand.
AGGTGCACGTGCTCCAGGGCGAGCGCCAGATGGCGCGCGACAACCGGACGCTCGGCCGGTTCCACCTCGACGGCATTCCGCCGGCGCCCCGCGGCATTCCGCAGATCGAAGTGACGTTCGACATCGATGCGAACGGCATCGTGAACGTGTCGGCGAAGGACAAGGCCACCGGCAAGGAGCAGAAGATCACGATCACGGCATCGAGCGGCCTCAGCAAGGACGAGGTCGAGAAAATGAAGAAGGACGCGGAGCTTCACGCCGAGGAGGACAAGCGGCATCGCGATCAGGCCGAGACCCGCAACCGCGCCGATCAGGCCGTCTACCAGGCGGAGCGCACGCTGAAGGACGCGGGCGACAAGCTGTCGGCATCGGACAAGCAGCCGGTCGAGGCGGCCGTCGAGGCACTGAAGGCGGCGCTTGGCCAGAACGACCAGGAGGCGATCACCAAGGCCCTGAACGAGCTGACGTCGGCGCAGCACAAGGCTGCCGAAGTGCTCTACAAGCAGTCGCAGACGGCGCCCGGCGCCGAACCGTCGCCCGAGCCCGACGCCGGTCAGGCGACGGGGAAGGAAGGCGACGTCATCGACGCCGAAGTCGTCGAGGAGGAGAAGCGGTAAGGACGATGACGAATGACGAAGGTCCGGCGCCGACATGCGGCCGGCGGGGCCTCGACAGCGTTGGCTCTCGTCATTCATCGTCACTCGTCGTTCGTTCGTAGACATGACGTTCTACTTCACCCTGGGCGTGCGGCCGGGCGCGACGGTTGGCGAGATTCGCCGCGCGTTCAGGCGACTCGCGCGCCGCCATCACCCGGAGCTCAACCCGGGAGACGAGGACGCCGCACAGCGCTTCCGCCGCATCGTCGAGGCGTACGAGACGCTCGTCGATCCGGATCGGCGGCGGCGGTACGACGCGGGCGATGTGCCCGCCGCCGCAGCGTTCGGGCCGTCTGACGCCGCGTTCGCGTTCGAGGGCTTCGACTTCACCGCGCGGGTTCAGGGTGCGGCGGCGTCGACGTTCGGCGACCTGTTCGCGGACGTCGTGCGCGCGGCGGCGGAGTCGGCCGTCGAGGGCGTGAGCGGATCGGACCTGCATGTCGACGTGCAGGTGCCGCTCGAGGGTGCGATTCAGGGGGTGGTGGCGCATCTGACCGTCACCCGCCGCGATCGCTGTCCGGGATGCGCGGGCAGCGGGCGGATCGAGAGCTTCGGTGCGTCGTGCCCCGACTGCCGCGGGGCGGGAGCGATCAAGACCGCCCGCGGGCACATGCTGTTCACCAAGACGTGCGGGCGATGCGACGGCGTCGGGGCGCTGCGCCACGCCGACTGCCGCGCCTGCGGCGGGGAGGGCGTGACCATCCGCAGCGACGACGTCGCGGTGAAGCTTCCGGCGGGCGTGCGCGATGGGGACACGCTGCGCCTTCCGGGTCAGGGCAACGCCGGACGCCGGGGTGGGCCGGTCGGCGATCTGCACGTCAAGGTCGTGGTCGAGCCGCATCCGTTGTACACGCGGGACGGCGACGACCTGCACCTCGACCTGCCGGTGGCCATTCACGAGGCGGCGTTCGGCGCGAAGATCGACGTCCCGTCGCCGTCCGGGACGTGCCGGGTGCGCGTGCCGCCGGGCACGCAGTCGGGGCAGCGCTTCCGGCTGCGCGAGCGTGGCGTGCCGTCGACGCGGGCCGGGCGCCCCGGTGACCTGATCGTGACCGTGCGTGTGGTTCTGCCGCCGCTCGCGGACGAACGCTCGCGGGCGCTGGTGCGCGAGCTCGCGTCGGCGTATCCCGACGATGTGCGCAAGACCTTGCGGATGTGAGGGACGATGGCAGCCAAGGCGACGAGCAAGGCGTACTACATGATCAGCGTGGTCGCGCAGCGCTACAACATCCATCCGCAGACGCTGCGCCTCTACGAGCGCGAAGGCCTGCTCAAGCCGTCTCGTACCGAAGGCAACACGCGCCTGTATTCGGACGAAGACCTCGAGCGCCTCGAGACCATTCTGTCGCTGACCCGCGATCTCGGCGTCAACCTGGCCGGCGTCGAGATCATCCTGAACATGCGGGAACGCATCGAGCAGATGCAGGGCGAAGTCAACGAGTTCATGCAGTACGTCAAGCGTGAGATGGTCAAGGGCCTTGGCGACTGGGAGCAGCGCCTCAGCACGGCGCTCGTCAAGTCCACACCAGGCGGCCTCGTCCGTGCCGAGCCTCGACCCTCGTCGCCGGCCGGGCCATCCAGCGCCGCCGCCGCGGGCGGTGGCGGAGTGACCGTCGCCCGCAAGACGACGCGCGACCGGTAGGCGCAGCCGACATCCTCGCCGGCGACAAAGCCGGCGCGCGTCCACCGCCGCCTCGGGGTATCCTCACACCGCTCGTCGCATGCGCATCCTCGTCACCGGTGGCGCCGGGTACATCGGAACGCTCGTCTGTCCGGCCCTGCTCGCCTCGGGGCACCGGGTCACGCTCCTCGACCGCTTCCTGTTCGGGGTGCAGCCGATTCTGCACTTCGTGACCCATCCGAACCTGCAGGTGGTCCACGGCGACATTCGCGATGCGACCGTCGTCCGCCATGCCGCGTCGCAGGCTGACGTCATCCTGCACCTTGCCGCGATCGTCGGTCATGCGGCGTGTGCGGCCGACCCGTTGACCGCCGAGTCCACCAACGTCACCGGCACCAGGAACCTCGTGGACGCCGCCGCGGCGTCCCAGCCGATCGTCTATGCGAGCACAGGCAGCGTCTATGGACGGTGCGAAACCATCGCCACCGAGGACACGGCCCCCAACCCACTGACGCTATACGCGCGTACCAAACACGACGCAGAGCGCCTCGTCGTCGAGGCTGGTGGCATCGGCCTGCGGTTCGCGACGGTCTTCGGGCTCAGCCCGCGGCTGCGTCTCGACCTGCTCGTCAACGACTTCTGCTATCAGGCGTACCATCACAAGCAGATCGTCCTGTTCGAGGGCCATCATCGTCGGACGTTGCTGCACGCGAGGGACGCGGCCGCGGTCTATCCGTTCGCCGTCGGGCACCTGGATGCGATGAAGGGCGATGTCTACAACGTCGGTGCGTCAGAGCTGAACTACACCAAGATCGACGTGGCGCGGGCGGTCCAGAAGCACCAGCCGTTCTACCTGCACGAAGCCGAGGTGGGGGAGGACCAGGACAAGCGGAACTACGAGGTGTCGTATTCGAAGATCAACGCGCTCGGCTATGGGGCGACGGTCTCGCTCGAGGACGGGATCACGGAGTTGCTGAGGGTGATGCCGTTCGTTGCCCAGCGATCGCCCTGGCGGAATGCGGGGTGGCTGTCGGGCGGGTAGCAAGCCGATGCAAGACAGGGCTGAAGCCCTGTCCCACCTCATAGCCCTTGCCCTGCCGAAGGGAGCCCGTCACGGGGCGCGATCGACGGCGGCGCGCTCGGTGCCGGTTTCAGCCGACGCCCGGCCGAGCGCCACGTACGTCACACCGGGTGCCGAGGCCAGGCCGCGGGCATGGCGCCAGCAGTCAATCACGACGAGCGGCCGGTCACGGCCGAGGAGCGAGCTCGCGGTCAAGGAAGCGAACGCAGGGTCGGGCGTCGCGATGACCAGCGTGTCCGCGGCCTCGAGACAGTCGTCGACGTCGCCGACGATGCGGAGACCTTCGACGTCCGGGACCTCGCGCACCAGCGGATCGAAGCCGATCACGTCGTGCCCGCGCTCGCGGAGCAGCCGCGCCAGCGCGACGCTCTGGGAGGCCTCGATGATGTGCGACCTGGGCTTGAAGGCGAGCCCGAGGATGGCGATGGTCGATCCGGGCGCGGCCAGCGCCGAGACGCGATCGGCGACCCGCTGCGGAATCCCGGCGTTGATCGCGTCGGTGCTCCGCGGGAGCATGGCCTGCTCACCCACCTCCTGGGCGAAGAAGCGCGAGCGCGACGTTGTCGCGCGGGAAGCACGGGCCGCCGTAGCCGAGCCCGCCGTTGAGGTAGCGGTCGCCCGACCCGGCGATCGGCGCCCACCGCGTGCGTCACGACGTCCACGTCGCCGCCGGGGATGCGCTCGCAGAGCGCCGCCAGCATGTTGGCGAACGTGATCTTCATGGTCACGAAGGAGTTGATCGGCGATCTTGGCGAGCTCGGCGTTCTCGAGGCTCATGCGCTTGCAGAGCGGCGAGTTCGCCATGACCTCCGCATAGTAGGCCTCGAGGTAGTCGCCCGAGCGCGCGGTCGAGCTCGCCGATCAGCGTGAAGTCGGGATTCAGGAAGTCGCGGATGACGATGCCGAGCGCGATGAACTCGGGGCTGTAGCACAGCCCGAAGTCCGGGCCCGCGCGCTTGCCCGATTCCGCTCGAGAATCGGCAGCAGTGCGCCGCGGGTCGCGCCGGGCAGCACCGTGCTCGTCAGCACGACGATGTGGTACGTCGGCTTGGTCGCCAGCGCGCGCCCGATGCCGTCAACGCACGTGACGCGTGCTCGAGGGTGACGGCGCCGCGCGTCGTCGACTCGGCGTCGGCACGATCACGAAGGTGATGGACGAGTGCTTGACCGCGTCGCCGACGTCGAGCGTGGCGCGGATGCGGGCCATGTTCGCCTCGAGCGTCGACGTCGAGGTTGTGTCTCCTGCACCGGCGCGCGGCCGGCGTTGACGAGCATCGACGGCGTCGGGATTGGCATCGACGCCGACGACCTCGCCGCCACGCGACGCGATGGCCGCCACCATGCTGGCGCCAAGCTTCCCCAGACCGACGACCGACACAGGAGGAATCGTGACCATGATGTTGTGATCCTGCCGGCCGCGCGCCCGGCTGCGGTGCGAACGCCTGCCGTCTCGACCGGCCGCCCAGGCTGTCTGCGAAGCGTGCGGCAGCCCGTCCGTGCGTCTGGCTTTGACCAATCGCCCGTGGCCCGGACTCCGTGCGTGCGATCATACGATGCGTTCGAGCAGATCGAGCGACCTGCCGCCGGCCGGCGGACGAACCCGCCTCGGCGCGGCGCGCCGCCATCCCCATTGACCCCGGCGCTTCGAGGCGCGAAGATGGTGGGCCCGCAGCTCCGCGCGCATCGCCGATCGGATCATGTCTCCCTGTCCTCATTGCCACGATTCCGGCTGGAAGCTGCTCGATGTCGACGGACGTACGACCGTCATCCGCTGCGACTGCTTCCGCGACACGCTCACCGAGCGCCTCACGAGCGACGCGCGCATCCCGCGCCGCTACACGCACTGTGACCTTGATCGCTTCGTGACCTACGGCAACGAATCGCTCGATCAGGCCCTGCTGCAGGCGCGATCGCTCGTCGATCGGTTCCCCGTGGTCAGCAAGGGCCTGTTCCTGCTCGGGCCGCCGGGCGTCGGGAAGACGCATCTGGCCGTCGCGGTGCTGCGGCTGGTGATCGGCAGAAGGGCGCGCGGGGAGTCTTCTATGACACGCGCGAGCTGCTGCGGGTCATTCGCAGCACCTACGCGCCCGACTCGGCCTCGCGCGTCAGCGAGAGCGACGTGCTTCGCCCCGTCGTCGAGGCGGACGTGCTCGTGCTCGACGACCTCGGCGCCGAGAAGCCGTCGGAGTGGGTGGACGAGACGCTCAACTAGTCGTCAACGGCCGATACAGCGAGCGCCGGCTCACGATCTTCACGTCGAACTACGACATCACCGACGACCTGACGGATCCGGACTCGCTGCCCGTGCGCGTCGGCCTGCGCATGTACTCGCGGCTGCACGAGATGTGCGAGTTCCGCCATCTCGACGGCGCCGACTACCGCGAGCTGCCGGTCAACGGTGGCGTCGACGACCTCAAGGCGCTCTGGAAGTGCGCCGGCGCCGCCGGCGGCGCCGTCCCGCAGCGTGCCCAGCCGCTCGACCCGTCAGCTTCGGGCGCGCCTGCCCGATGGTGTCGCGGACCTCAAGTGGTCGGGAGGCAAAGCTGGGACCTGAAGAGAGGTGTGAAGGAGGAAGGAGGAAGGAAGGGACACTGCGTGGCTCCCTCCCACTGGAGCGCATGCTCGGCCTCTACGTCCACATCCCTTTCTGTGCCGCGATCTGCAACTACTGCAACTTCAATCGCGGACTCTCGACGCGCCGCTCAAGGACGCGATACGTCGCCGCGCTCGTCGAAGAGATCCGGCGCGCGGCCGACGGCGCCCCGGCCGACACGATCTATTTCGGCGGCGGCACGCCGTCGCTGCTGGAGCCCGCCGAGATCGGGCGCGTCATCGAGGCCTGTCGCGCAGTCGTTCGGGTCACTCGCGATGCCGAGGTGACGCTCGAGCTCAACCCGGAGACGGTCACCGCCGATCGGCTGGACGGCTTTCTTGCAAGCAGGCGTCAATCGTCTCAGCATCGGCGTCCAATCGTTCCGGGACGAGGAACTGCGGCGGCTGGGACGGGTGCACGACGCCGACGCAGGCGCTCGAGGCGGTGCGCCTGGCACGGGACGCCGGCTTCGACAACGTCAGTCTCGACCTGATGATGTGGCTGCCGCAGCAGACCGTGTCGCAGTGGCTCGAGTCCGTCGATGTGCTCGTCGAGCAGCGCCGTTGATCACGCATCGCTCTACCTGCTGGAGCTCTATCCGAACGCGCCGCTGCGGGACGAGATGGCGCGCGGGCGGCTGGTCGCAGGCGCCGGACGACGACGCCGCGGACATGTATCTGGGCGGGCTCGAGCGTCTGGACGCCGGCGGCTTACGCAGTACGAAATCTCGAACGTCGCCCGCGGGACGCATCTCCCGGCACAACGTGAAGTACTGGACAGACGGCGAGTGGATGGCCTTCGGCTGCGGCGCGCACGGCACGCGCAACGGCCGCCGCTGGCGCAACGTGTCATCGACGACCGACTACGTGGCGCGGGTGATCGACCGGCGGGAGGTGGTCGCCGAGGCGCGAATCCTCGATCCAGCGACCGGGCCGAAGAAGCCCTCTTCACGGGCCTGCGGCTGACGGCCGGACTCGACCTTCGGGTGGTCGAGGAACGTTACGGGGTCGATGTCTGGAAGCGCTACGGCGATGCACTCGCACCTTTTGTCGAATCACGCGTCCTGGAGTACACTCCGCCGGTCTTGCGGCTCACGCGCGCGGGCATGTTGCTTGCAAATGAGGTGTGCGCTGTTTTCGTGTAGGATGCCAGTTCCGCCTCGACCGTCGCTGACGGGTGGCGTTCCGTACTGGAGGAGAAAATGAAGGTGGGTACGATGTTCGGACGAGTGATCGCGCCCCTGGCGCTCGCAGTCGTATTCGCGGTCGGTTCCGCCAGCGTCGCCGGTGCGCAGCAGTCGGCCGCTCAGCCCGCGCAGCAGCCGCCGGCCTCGCAGCCACCCGCGACCCAGCCTCCCGCGGCCCAGCCGCCGGCGGCGGCTCCTGCGGAAGCCACCTTCTCGGGCACCGTGGGTGTCCTGCTGGTTCAGATCAAGACGGATCAGACGGCCGCCTACGAGGGCCTGCTGAGCAAGCTGAAGGAAGCGCTCTCGAAGAGCGACAAGCCGGAGCGCAAGCAGATGGCCGCGGGGTGGAAGGTCTACAAGTCGGCGGAAGCGCAGGGCGGGAACACGCTCTACGTCCACATCGTGGACCCCGTCGCCCAGGGCCAGAACTACCTCGAGACCTACAAGCTGATCGCGGAGACGTTCCCGAGCGAAGTGCAGGACCTCTACGCCAAGACCAAGGAAGCTTTCGTGACCGGCGGTCTCGGGCGCCTGAACCTCACGCTCGTCACCGCACTGCAGTAGCAGGGACGGGGACTGGCGCCCCGCTCCGTTTATCGGGGTCAGGACTTGCCGTTTGTGCGACGTGGCAGTCCTGACCCGTTTCCCGTCAGAATGCGAGATTCACGCCCGCATAGAACCGGTGGACTCGCGAGTAGAGCGGGTCGCCGCGCAGCGTGAGCATCCGGTAATCGAGCCGCGCCCGCAGCGGACCCGCCAGGGTCACTTTGGCGCCGCCGCCGATGTTGCCCACGAAGCTCGTCTCCGAGCGTTCGAGCAGCTGTTCGCGATAGACCCCGCCGCCAATCGTCCCGTAGAACTGCCATCCCGCGAGCGGGATGGGCGTCTGCAGGAGGACGTTCCCCATCCCTGTCCGCACTGACGGGCACGCGCTCCGGGCGTCCTCGCTGATGTCGCAATACTCGAACTCGAAGCCCACGATGAGGAGGCCTCCGCCGAATGCAACCCCCTTGGCCAGATGCCGCTCGGGGCTCGGGCTGAGCCCGATGAACGCGGTGAGGTCGGCCGAGGCCGGCGCTGCGAGCGCGAGGACGAGCGCCATGGCCGAGATCGCGGGTCCGGGACGGAACATGTCCGTATACTAACTAACCGGCGGGGCTGAAGCCCCGCCCTCCTGGCGAGAGCAACGCGCCGCCGCATCCCCATGGACTTCCGACTGTCGGACGAGCAGCAGATTCTCCGTCGCAGCGTGCGCGAGTTCGCCGAGGCCGAGATCCGTCCGCACGTCATGGTGTGGGACGAGGCGCAGGCGTTCCCCGAGACGCTCGTCCGTCAGATGGCCGACCTCGGCCTGATGGGCGTGCAGATGCCCGAGGCACTCGGGGGTCGGCCATGTCGGCCGTGGACTACTGCATCTGTATCGAGGAGCTCGCGCGGGTCTGTCCCGCCGTCGCGCTCAGCGTGGCCGCGCACAACGGCCTGTGCACAGCCCACCTGTTCAGGTTCGGCAGCGCCGCGCAGCGCGAGCGTTTCATTCCTCCCCTGGCGCGTGGCGAGCTGCTGGGGGCGTGGGGCCTGACCGAGCCGACGGCCGGCAGCGATGCGGCCGGGACCCGCACGGTCGCCGTCCGGGACGGCGAGACGTGGGTGATCAACGGCGCGAAGACCTTCATCACGCACGGCAGCACGGGCGGCGTCATGGTCGTCATGGCCGTCACCGATCGCAGCCAAGGGCAACCGCGGCATCTCCGCGTTCGTGGTCCCGCGGGGAACCCCGGGCATGCGGCCGGGAAAGAAGGAGAACAAGCTGGGGATGCGCGCGAGCGACACGAGCGAGGTGATCTTCACCGATTGCCGGGTCCCGCACGACGCGCTGGTCGGCGAGGACGGTCTGGGCTTCGTGAACGCGCTGCAGGTGCTCGACGCCGGCCGCACGGGTATTGCGGCGCTGTCGGTCGGGCTCGCACAGGGCGCCTTCGAGGCCGCCGTCAAGTATGCGAAGGAGCGGCGGCAGTTCGGGCAGCCGATTGCCGCATTCCAGGCCACGCAGTGGAAGATCGCGGATCTGGCGACCCGCATCGAAGCGGCGCGGCTGCTGACGTATCGCGCCGCCCACCTCAAGGATCGCGGTGAGCGGGTGACGCGTGAGTCGGCGGAGGCCAAGCTGTTTTCGAGCGAGGTCGCCGTCCGCGCCGCCGACGAGTGCGTGCAGATTCACGGCGGCTACGGGTTCGTCAAGGACTACCCTGCGGAGAAGTATTTCCGCGACGTCAAGCTCCTCACTATCGGCGAGGGGACGAGCGAAATCCAGCGGCTCGTCATCGCCCGCCAGCTCCTCGCGTGAACGACTCGCTCGTCAATCGTGTGCTCGCCGGGAACCCGCGTGCGCTCGCGCGGGCCATCTCGCTCATCGAGGACGGAGCCCCGGCCGGCAGCGCGCTCGTACGCGAGCTGTTTGCGCGGGCCGGTCGGGCGTACCTCGTCGGGGATCACAGGACCGCCGGGAGCGGGGAAGAGCACCCTCGTCGATCAGCTCGTCCGCCATGCCCGTCAGGAAGGCCGGACGGTCGGGGTGATTGCGGTGGATCCGACGAGCCCGTTCACCGGCGGCGCGATTCTCGGCGACCGGGTCCGGATGCAGGCGCACGCCGGGGACGCTGGCGTCTTCATCCGCAGCATGGCCACGCGAGGCCAACTCGGCGGGCTGGCGCGTGCGACGAGCGAGGTCGCGGTCGTCCTCGACGCGGCCGGTCGCGATCTCGTCGTCATCGAGACGGTGGGCGTCGGGCAGGACGAGATCGACATCGTCCGGACAGCCGATGTGTCGGTGGTCGTGCTGGTGCCGGGCACCGGCGACGAGGTGCAGGCGCTCAAGGCCGGCATCATGGAGATCGCCGATATCTTCGTCGTCAACAAGGCGGATCGGGAGGGCGCCGACCGGATGTGCACCGCGGTCGAGGCCGTGCTGGCGCTCCACGAGCTGCCGGGCGGCGCATGGCGGCCACCGGTGCTGCGGACGGAGGCCACGACGGGTCGCGGGATCCCCGAGCTCATGGCCGCGATCGAAGCGTTCCGCGCGCAGCAGCCGGAGGGAACCGTCGCACGACGACGGAGCCGTGCGGGGTGGCGAGTGCGGGAGCTGCTCGCCGAGGGTTTCCTGCGGCACGTGGAAGAGAAGGTTCTCGGCGCCGGCGAGCTGGAGCAGGTCGCGGATCGGATCGCGGCGCGCGAGGTGGATCCCTACTCCGCGACCGACGCCATCATGGCGCGGGCGATACCGGGGACGGGAGCCTCCCCAGTGGCAATCGAGGCTCCCGTCCCCGTTCCCGTCATGCCGGTCGCATCCGTGCAGGTTCCCGTCCCCGACCATATCGGCATCGCCGTCTCGGACATCGAGGCGGCGCTTGCGTTCTACCGCGACGCGCTGGGTCTTCTCGCGGTGGACCCGCCCGAAGACGTCGTGTCGCAGCGGGTGCGGGCGCATTTCATCCGCGCAGGGGAGACGACGCTCGAGCTCCTGGAGGCGACGGCTCCGGAGTCGCCGATTGCGAAGTTCCTCGAGAAGAGGGGGCCCGGGCTCCACCATCTCACGTTTCGCGTGGACGACATCGAGGAAGCGCTCGACCGCCTGAAAGCCAGGGGCGTTCGCCTGATCGACGAGACCGCGAGGCCCGGCGCGCATGGCGCGCTCGTCGCGTTCATCCACCCGTCGTCGGCGCATGGGGTGCTCGTCGAGCTGATGCAGCCAGCTCAGGGATCAGGGATCAGGGACCAGGGATCAGGAAGGTCTGCACATGGCCCGTAGCCTGCAGCCCGTAGTCCGTAGCCCAATTTGACGAACATTGACAACCAAAGACCAAAGACCAAAGACCAAAGACTAGACAAGACCGAAGACCGAAGACTGAAGACCAGCGACCGGCCAAGCTCCTTTCACTCCCATCGCAGGCAAATACGCACCCATGTCCATTCGAATCGGCGTCATCGGCGGCAGCGGACTCTACGACATGGCCGAGTTGACCGGCCGTCGGGACGTGTCCGTCGACACGCCCTTCGGTCCGCCGTCCGGGCCTTTCATCGTCGGGTGTCTGGCGGGCCGCGAGGTGGCGTTTCTCGCCCGGCACGGCCCGGGCCATCGCCTGACTCCCTCCGAGCTGAACTTCCGCGCCAACATCTACGCGATGAAGACGCTGGGCGTCGAGCGCATCCTGTCGGCGAGCGCCGTCGGCAGCCTCAAGGAGGAGTACGCGCCGCTCGATCTCGTCGATTCCCGATCAGTTCGTCGATCGCACGCGCGGCCGCGTCAGCACGTTCTTCGGCGACGGGCTCGTCGGCGCACGTCGCCTTCGCGCATCCGTTCTGCCCCGACCTCAGTGCCGCCGCCTACGACGCCGCGGTCGGCGGCGGGCGCGAGCGTCCACAAGGGCGGCACCTACGTCTGCATGGAGGGACCGCAGTTCTCGACGCGTGCCGAGTCCCTGCTCTATCGCCAGTGGGGGATGGACATCATCGGGATGACCAACCTCCAGGAGGCCAAGCTCGCGCGGGAGGCCGAGATCTGCTACACGACGATTGCGCTCGTCACCGACTACGACTGCTGGCATCCCGAGCACGACTCGGTGACGACCGAGATGATCATTGCGAACCTGGTGCAGAACGCGAGCATGGCGCAGAAGGTCATCGCGGCGGCGATCGCGGCGCTCGACACGGGCGCGCGCACCTGCAGTTGCGCCTCCGCGCTCGCCGCCGCGCTCATCACGCGTCCCGAACACGTGCCCGAGGCCACCAAGCAGAAGCTGGCGCCGATCATCGGCAAGTACCAATGACGTGAACGCGACCAGTCGCTCCGCAGGAGGGCGCGGCTTCAGCCGCGCCAGGCTCCCGCGGCCAGACGGCCGGGCTGAACGCCACGAACCCTACCTGTCCGAGATCTGGACTAGCCGCAGCGCTTCACATGAAAATCATCGTCACCGGTTCGATTGCCTTCGACTACCTGATGTCGTTCCCCGGCTCGTTCGTCGAGCAGTTTCTGCCGGACCACTTGTCCCGCGTGAGCCTGAGCTTCCTCGTGGACTCGATGGACAAGCGGCGCGGCGGCTGCGCCCCGAACATCGCCTATTCGCTCGCCCTGCTCGGCGAGCGGCCGTACCTCATGGCGACGGCCGGCCAGGACTTCGGCGACTACCGGCAATGGCTCGAAGCCGCCAATGTCGACACCTCGCTGGTGCGTGAGGTCGAGGGCAAGTTCACGGCGTCGTTCTTCTGCAGCACCGACAAGGACAACAACCAGATTGCGTCCTTCTACACGGGCGCCATGGCCAATGCCGGCGAGCTGTCGTTCCGGAGCGTGGCCGGATGCGACGTGGCGATCATCTCGCCGAACGATCCGGGCGCGATGACGCAGTATGCGGAAGAGTGCCGCGTGCTGGGCATCCGCTTCCTGTTCGACCCGGGGCAGCAGTGCGCGCGGATGTCGGGGGATGAGCTGCGTGACGGGCTGACGGGGGCTCACGTGCTGATCTGCAACGACTATGAGCTGGAGCTCATCCGCGAGAAGACCGGGCTGAGCGACGCCGATCTCCTCGAGCACTGCCATGCGGTCGTCGTGACGAAGGGGGCGGATGGCTGCAGCGTCGTCCTGCCCGACCGGCGGATCGATGTGCCCGCGGTGCCGCCGTTTCAAATCGTGGATCCGACCGGCGTCGGAGATGCCTATCGCGGCGGGTTCCTGAAGGGTCTGGCCGTGGGCGCCGACTGGGAGCAGTGCGCCCGCCTCGGGAGCGTTGCCGCCGCGTACGCGCTCGAGCATCTCGGCGGCCTGAGCCACGCCTACACCTGGCCGGAATTCGCCAGCCGCTACGAGCAGCATTTCGGACCGCTGCGGCTGCCGCAGGCCGCATCCCGGTGAGGTGCCGGCGATGGGCACGGCCGCGCGTCGTGTGGCGTTCGCCTTCGTCGCCGCCGCGAGCGCGGCATGGCTGGCCGCCCTCGTCGCGGCGCCGATGACCCTCGCCCGTCCGGACGCGCCGCTGAGCGCGCGCGGCACGGCGCTGGCCGTGCACGTCGCCGGCGGATTCGTGTGCCATCAGCTCCCGCATCGGAGCTTTCACATCAGCGGCGTGCCGATGCCCGTGTGCGCGCGCTGCACCGGGCTGTACGTCGGGTCCCTGCGTCGGGCTGCTGCTCGGCGGGACCTCGACGCGCATCGGACGCCGGGCCCTCCAGTCGCCCGCCGCATGGCTGGCAATCGCGGCGCTCCCGACGCTGGGATCGGTCGTGGTCGAATGGGGAACGGGCCTCACGTCGGCGATCTCGCGCGCGGGCGCAGCCATACCGCTTGGCGCCGGAGTGGCGGCCATCGTCGCGGCAGCGCTGCAGCCGCAGCCGGCCGCGGCGAATCGGTCTGCTACACTACCCTGATTCGCGCGGGCTGTCCGCGCTGACGAGCGCGGTGTGAGGACATGCGGGCAGTAACGGCCGACGTGGCGACCATGGATCCGGGACGACGGGCGTTGATCTGCGTGGCGGCCTGGGCGGTGCCCGGCGCCGGCCACGTGCTGCAGCGGCGGACGCTGAGCGGTGTCGTGTTCTTCGCCGTGCTGCCGGCGATGTTCGCGCTCGGACTGCTGCTCGACGGCGCCGCTCTTCCCGCTGGCGCCGCTGTCTCAGTCGGTCCTGACGACCGCCGCGGCGCTTGCCGAGCGCTGCCTCGGAGCGCCGTGGCTCATCGCCGCCGCTCTCGGCGCGGGCCGCGGCGATGTCGTCTCGGCCACCTACGAGTATGGGTGGGTGCTCATGGTCGTCGCCGGGCTGCTCAACTGTCTCGTCATCCTCGACGCCTTCGATATCGCGATGGGACGGAAGTAGCGTACCAGCCGCTGATCCCAGCCGCCCAGTCCATCGCGCCAGCCACTGTCGCTCATGCTGGTCACTCTTCTGTCTCGTCATCTTCGCCGTCCTCGTCTCGACGGTGTTCGCGGTGATCCAGAAGGACACGCCGCGCGAGCAGCGTCCGGCTGGCGCTCGTGATGACTCGCGGCCTTCGTCGGATTCGCCATCCTGGCCGGCTGGATGATGCTCGCGTTCCCCTCTGGTAGCGTAGCGCCGCGGTCTGCGTGCCCTGTGGGGCGCCCGTCGTCGCCTGGGCCGCCCTCATCTTCGTGCTCTCGTCGTTCTCGAGGCTGCCCGCGCCGCCCGGGCAGATCACCGACAAGCACGCCCACTTCGTCGTCTACGCCGTGCTTGCCGCGCTGCATCGTGCGCGCGCTCGTCGCGGCGCGCGTGCGCGGCGTGACCGCGCGGGTCGCGGTCGCGGCGCGGTTGCTCGCGGCGCTCTACGGCGTGACCGACGAGTTGCACCAGCGCTTCGTGCCGGGCCGTCGCGACGTCGACGACCTGCGCCGATCCGTGCGCTGCCGCGCGATGCGGCTCGGCGCGCGCGCTCGCCGGCCGGCGCTGCTGCGGGCGTGGGCTATAATCCGGCGCCGTCGCATGACCTACGAGAACCTGCTCATCGAGCGGGACGAGGCGGTCGCGACGATCACGTTCAACCGCCCGGCGGTGCTGAACGCGCTCAACCAGGCGCACGCTGGACGGAGCTCGGACGCGGCGTTCGACGCCCTCGGCGCGGACGCGGCGTGCGCGCGATCCTGCTCACCGGCGCGGGCGAGAAGGCGTTCGTCGCCGGCGCCGACATCAACGAGCTGGCGCGGCAGACGCCGGTCGGCGGACGCGAGCTGGCGCTGCGCGGGCAGGCGCTCTTCACGCGCATCGAGCACGCTCGGCAAGCCGGTCGATCGCCGTCGATCAACGGGTTCTGCGCTCGGCGGCGGCTGCGAGCTCGCGCTGGCGTGCACGTTCCGCTTCGCCGCCGACACCGCGCAGATCGGCCAGCCCGAGATCAACCTCGGGCATCATGCCCGGCTACGGCGGGTCGCAGCGCCTGCCGCGGCTCGATCGGCAAGGACGCGCGCGATGGAGCTGATTCTGACCGGCCGCCGCGTCGGCGCCGACGAGGCGCTCGCGCATCGGGCTGGTCAACGCGCGTCGTGCCGGCCGCGTCGCTGCTGGACGAGGCGCGGGCGCTTCGCGCGCGAGCTCGCGGCGAAGGCGCCGATCGCCGCTGCGCTACGCGATGCAGGCGATCAACGGCGGCCTCGAGATGCCGCTCGAGCAGGGCCTGGCGTTCGAGGCGACGCTGTTCGGCCTGGTCGCGGCCACCGAGGACATGCGGAAGGCACGCGCGCGTTCCTCGAGAAGCGCAAGCCGTGCGGTTCACGGGGACGCTCGACTACGCGACCGCGGATTGCGCGCCCGACCGATGATCAGGACTCGCCGGAGAACTCGAAGTTGCCCGACGCGCAGCGGCCTGCGCTTCGCGCTCGTCGTGTCGCGCTTCAACGACGCGTCACCGACGCGGCTGCGCGACGGCGCGCTCGAGGCGCTGACCGTGGCCGGCGCGGCGCCGACGCGATCGAGACGTTCGAGGTGCCTGGCGCGTTCGAGATCCCGTTCGCGGCGCAGGCGGCGGCGGCGACCGGCCGCTTCGACGCCGTCGTGTGCCTCGGCTGCCTGATTCGCGGCGACACGCCGCACTTCGAGTACATCGCCGTCGGCCGTCGCGCACGGCATCATGGCCGCGCGCGGCCGAGACCGGCGTGCCGATGGCCTTCGGCGTGCTGACGACCAACACGCCGGAGCAGGCGCTCGAGCGCGCCGCGATGGATCGCACCAACAAGGGATGGGAGGCCGCGGTGGCGGCCATCGAGATGGCGCACCTCGTGCGCCGGCTGTCCGGCGACGCGGACGAGACGCGCGCGTGAGCGCCGCGATGCCGCCGCGCGAGCTCCGGCATCGCGCGCGCGAGCTGGCGCTCCAGTGGCTGTATCAGTGGGAGATCGGCGCGCCTGCGATCTCGACGAGGTGTTCGACGCCCGGCCGGCAGGTGAGCTCGCGCACGCCGGACGACGGATCGCGATCGCTGCGCCGAGGCGATGGTGCGCGGCACGGCGCGAGGAGCTCGGCGCAGATCGATCGGCTGATCGCCGATCACGCCAACAACTGGCGGCTCGAACGCCTCGCCGGTCATCGATCGGCTGGTGCTGCGCCTCGCCATCTACGAGCTCCTCTGCGAGCCGCGAGACGCCGCCGGCGGTGGTCATCGACGAAGCCCTCGAGCTCGCCCGCGCCTTCAGCAGCGAAGAGGCCGTGCCGTTCGTCAACGGCGTGCTCGACGCGCGTCCGGCGGACGTTGCAGGAGACATGACGCATGAGGCTACGGACGACGGACTACGGACGCGGACTACGGGCCTGTACGTCTTGCAAGCCCTGCAGCCGCAGCCCGTAAGCCCGTAGCCCATCAGGTCGCAGATTCACGTCTCGATCCATGTCTCTAGACGACCAGATCGAACAGCGCCGGGCGAACTTCGACGCGCTGCGCGCGCTCGGCGTCGACCAGTACCCGCATGGCTACGATCGCACGCGACACCGTCGGTGCCCTCGTCGACGCGCACGGCGAACGACCGGCGAGGAGCTCGAGACGCCGAGGCCCGAGGTGCGCACGGCGGGCCGCGTGCTCGGCATCCGCGCCTTCGGCAAGGCCAATTCCTGGTGCTGTCCGACGGGCTCGCCAGACCATGCAGGTCTACGTGCGCGCAGGACTCGCTGTCCGAACGTCGATTTCAAGATCTACAAGCTGCTCGACTTCGGCGATCAGATCGGCGTCGACGGCCGGGTGTTCCGGACGCAAGACCAACGAGCTGACCATCTGGGCGTCGAGCCTGACCTTCCTGGCCAAGTGCTTCCTGCCGCTGCCCGAGAAGTGGCACGGACTGCAGGACATCGAGACGCGCTACCGCCAGCGGTATCTGGATCTGATCGTCAATCCCGACGTCGCGGCGGGTGTTCGAGGTGCGCAGCCGCGACCGTCGTCGGCGGTCCGCGCGCGTTCTTCGAGGCCCGCGGGTTCCTCGAGGTCGAGACGCCGATGATGCAGCCGATCGCCGGCGGCGCGCTGGCCCGGCCGTTCTCGACGCATCACAACGCGCTCGACATGCGGCTGTATCTGCGCATCGCGCCCGAGCTGTATCTCAAGCGGCTCACGGTCGGCGGCATGGAGCGCGTCTACGAGATCAACCGGAACTTCCGCAACGAGGGGATCTCGACGCAGCACAATCCCGAGTTCACGATGCTCGAGTTCTACCAGGCGTACGCCGAGTATCAGCGAGCTGATGGCGCTCACCGAAGACGCTCCTCGCGCAGGTCGCGCACGAGGCGTCGGCACGACGCGACGTGACGTTCGGCGGAGCACACGATCTCGCTTCGAGCCGCCCTACCGGCGGCTGTCGCTGCGCGAGGCGGCGGCGCGAGCGGGCGTCCGAGAGGCTGGGCGAGCAGGTGACCGAGCCGACATGCTCCGGGACCGCGCGGCGACCGCGCGGCGTGGCCGAGCGGCTTGGCGTCGGCGGTCGCGCCGGGCGACGGCGCCGGCAAGATCGCGACCGACATCTTCGAGACGCTGTGGGAGGACTCGCTCGTCCAGCCGACGTTCGTCTACGACTTCCCGACCGAGGTGTCGCCGCTCTCGAAGCAGAAGCCCGACGATCCCGACACCGTCGAGCGCTTCGAGCTCTATGTCGGCGGCTTCGAGGTCGCCAACGGCTTCAGCGAGCTGAACGATCCCGTCGAGCAGCGCCGCCGGTTCGAGGCGCAGCTCGCGCAGCGGGCCAGCGGGCGATGCCGAGGCGCACGCGATGGACGAGGACTACATCCGCGCGCTCGAATACGGGCTGCCGCCGACCGGCGGCGAAGGCATCGGCATCGATCGGCTGGTCATGCTGCTGACCGGCAGCCCGTCGATTCGCGACGTGATCCTGTTTCCGCTGATGCGGCCGCGATAGGATGGTCGTGCTCGAGCGCGGCTGCAAGCTGCGGCCTCCTGCGGCTGGCAGCGGTCGCGGCGCGAGACGCATCCGCAGGAGCGCCGGGCTGTCAGCCCGAGCCATGTCCGTAGCCCGATCCATGCCTTTCGAGCTGTTCGTCGCCTTCCGCTATCTCGTCGCCCGCCGGCGGCAGGCGTTCATCTCGCTGATCTCGTTCGTGTCGGCGCTCGGCGTGGCCGTGGGCGTGACGGCGCTCGATCATCGCGCTCGCGCTGATGACCGGCCTGCAGGGCGAGCTGCGCGACCGGATGCTCGGCTCGACGCCGCACATCTACGTCTCCAAGCTGGCCGACGGCGGCGTCGACGATCCCGAAGGCGAGATCGCGCGCCTGCGGCAGGTGCCGCACGTCGTGGGCGCGGCGCCCGTGGTGCTCGGGCAGGCGCTCGTCCGCACGGCCGAGAAGACGGCGTTCGTCACGCTCAAGGGCGTGGATCCGGCAGCTCGAGGCGCAGGTGACCGAGATTGGCCGGCGCGATGAAGAGCGGGCAGCCTCGACGCGCTGAGACCGCCGGCGAGGGCCCCGACGGGATCGCGCTCGGCCACGATCTCGCGCGCACGCTCGGCGTCACGGTCGGCGACTCGGTCACCGTGCTGACGCCCGAAGGGACGCTCACGCCGATGGGCATCGATGCCCCGCGCACGCGACGCTGCGGGTGGTCGGCATCTTCGCGCTCGGCCTCTTCGAGTTCGACCGGCCTACGCGGTCGTCTCGCTGCCCGTCGGCGCTGCGGCTGATGGGGAAGATCGCATCCCGACTTCATCCAGCTGCGCGTCAACGACATCTACGACGCGCCGGCGGTCGCCGAGGACGATCCTCGAGCGGTTCGGCCGGGCTATCTGGTCGCAGGACTGGGCCGACATGAACCAGTCGCTGTTCTCGGCGCTCTGGCTCGAGAAGATGGCGATCTCGATCACCATCGGCCTCATCGTGATGGTCGCCGCGCTCAACATCGTCGCGTCGCTGGTGCTGCTGGTCATGGAGAAGAGCCGCGACATCGCGATCCTGAAGACGATGGGCGCCTCGGCGCGGAGCATCATGGTGATTTTCATGCTGCAGGGCGTGCTCATCGGCGCGGTCGGGCACGATCGCCGGCGCGGTGCTCGGGCGCGGCGCTGTCGTGCGTGCTCGACCGCTACAGGCTGATCGCATTCCGACCGAGGTCTATCAGATCTCCTACATGCCGTTCCGGATCGAGACCGGCGACTTCCTGATCGTCGCTCGCGCGGCGATGGCTGATCTGTTTCGTCGCGACGCTCTACCCGTCGCGTCAGGCCGCCCGGCTCGATCCGGCGGAGGCGCTGCGATACGGGTACGGCTGGACGCCCGACAGTATCCGCGAGCCCTGCAGCCGATGCAGCCCTGAGCCTCTCAATGATTCCTCGTTGCACCCGGCCTTGTCGAAGTCCGATCGCCGAGCCCGTCGCGGCCCCTCCCGCGTGCTGCGCGATCTGTCGCTGTCGGTCGAGCGCGGCGAGATGGTCGCGATTGTCGGGGCGTCGGGCGTCGGGAAGAGCACGCTGCTGCACGTGCTCGGCGGGCTCGACGCGCTCGACGGCGGCGAGGTCGCGCATCGACGGCGCGGACGTCGTGTCCGCGATGAGCGACGCGGAGCGCGTCGCGTTCCGCAACCGGCACGTGGGGTTCGTGTTCCAGTTCCATCACCTGCTGCCGGAGTTCTCGGCGCTCGAGAACGTCGAAATGCCGCTGCGCATTGCGCGGCGGCCGGCGGCGGAGGTCGCGGCCGCGCGCCGAGGCGCTGCTCGGCGCGGGTCGGGCTCGGCCGATCGGCTCGCACACCGTCCGGGGCTGCTGTCGGGCGGCGAGCAGCAGCGCGTGGCGGTGGCGCGGGCGCTGGCGATGCAGCCCGCGCTGCTGCTGGCGGACGAGCCGACGGGCAATCTCGACGAGCACACGGCCGAGACGCTGCACGACCTGCTGCGCGAGATGCACCGCGAGCACGGGCCTGACGTCGGTCATCGCCACCCACAACCCGCGGCTGGCGGCGCTCTGCGATCGCGTGCTGCGGCTCGAGGACGGACGCCTGCGCGCGGCCTGACCGCGCACAGCCCGGCGATCCGTACGCCCGGTTCCGAATCCAATCGTCTGAACTGACTGTTCGACGGTCGAAGTGTCGATAGACCGGGAAAAGGCCGGGTGGTGCACGGGTTTGCGTATAATGAAGGTCATCGAGTCGATGCCATGCGCCTCGATCTCTCGACGGGCCCGATGAACGGGTCGGATCTTGTCGTCCAGGGTCGCAGGTCCAGATCTCAGGGTAACGCGGATGTTCGAACGCTACACGGAACGGGCGCGGCGGGTGCTGTTCTTCGCGCGCTACGAGGCCAGCCAGCTCGGCAGCGTGTCGATTGAGACGGAGCACCTGCTGCTGGGGCTGATCCGCGAAGGCAAGGGGCTGACCAGCCGGATCTTCCCGCGCTCGCACCTGTCGCTCGAGAGCATCCGCAAGGAAGTCGAGGGCCGGACGGTCTTCCGCGAGAAGGTCTCGACCTCGGTCGAGATCCCCTTCAGCGGCGAGACCAAGCGCGTGCTGCAGTACGCGGCCGAAGAAGCCGACCGGCTGCTGCACAGCTACATCGGCACCGAGCACCTGCTGCTCGGCATCCTGCGCGAAGAGCGCTCGGTCGCCGCGTCCATCCTCATGGAAAAGGGGATGCGCCTGAACACCGTGCGCGACGACATCGTCCAGCTGCTCAACGAGAAGACGTCGCTGACGCGCGTGAAGGAGACGCCGCTCCTCGCCGAGTTCAGCCGCGACCTGACCGAAGCGGCGATGAAGAACACGCTCGACCCGCTGGTCGGCCGCGAGCACGAGATCGAGCGGGTCCAGCAGGTGCTCTGCCGGCGCACCAAGAACAACGCCGTGCTCATCGGCGAGCCCGGCGTCGGCAAGACCGCCATCGTCGAGGGCCTGGCGCAGAAGATCGTCTACGGCGACGTGCCGCACTTCCTCGCCGACAAGCGCATCCTCGCGCTCGACATCTCGCTGATCGTCGCCGGCACGAAGTATCGCGGCCAGTTCGAAGAGCGCCTCAAGGCGATCATGAAGGAGCTCACCGAGAACCCGAACATCATCGTGTTCATCGACGAGCTGCACACGCTGGTCGGCGCCGGCTCGGCCGAGGGCTCGCTCGACGCGGCCAACATCCTGAAGCCGGCGCTCTCGCGCGGCGAGATCCGCTGCATCGGCGCGACGACGCCGGCCGAGTACCGCAAGTACATCGAGAAGGACCGCTCGCTCGAGCGGCGCTTCCAGGCGATCAAGGTCGATCCGCCGAGCGAGCGCGAGACGATCGAGATCCTGATGGGCGTCAAGGATCGCTACGAGCAGTTCCATCACGTCGAGTTCACGCACGAGGCGCATCGAGGCGGCCGTCTACCAGTCGAGCCGCTACATCACCGATCGGTTCCTGCCGGACAAGGCGATCGACCTCGTCGACGAGGCGGGCGCGCGCGCCAAGCTGCGCGAGGCCGGCTACAGCGAGGAGTTCGGCGAGATCAACAAGACCATCCGCGTCGCCGTCGAGCAGATGGAGACCGCCGTCTCGCAGAAGGACTTCGAGCGGGCGCAGTACTACCGCGAGCAGGAGGAGGCCGCGCGCGAGAACCTGCAACACCGTGCGCGAGCGCTTCGACGTCAAGTCGAGCGCGCGCCGCGTCGTCGTCGCCAAGCAGGAGATCGACGAGGTCGTCGCGAAGTGGACCGGCGTGCCGATGACCTCGATCAACGAGGACGAGAGCACGAAGCTCCTGCGCATGGAAGAGGAGCTGCACCACCGCGTCATCAGCCAGGAGAAGGCGATCTCGGCGCTCTCGCGCGCCATCCGCCGGTCGCGCGCCGGGCTCAAGGCCGCGACGCGTCCGGTCGGCAGCTTCGTCTTCCTCGGACCGACCGGCGTCGGCAAGACCGAGCTCGCGCGCGCGCTCGCCAACTTCCTGTTCGGCTCCGACGCGGCGCTCATCCGCTTCGACATGTCCGAGTACATGGAGAAGCACTCGGTCTCGAAGCTGATCGGCTCGCCGCCCGGCTACGTCGGGCACGAAGAGGGCGGCCAGCTCACCGAGAAGGTGAAGCGGAACCCCTACTCGGTCGTGCTGCTCGACGAGATCGAGAAGGCGCACCCGGATCTGTTCAACATCCTGCTCCAGGTCTTCGAGGACGGTCATCTGACCGACGGTCTGGGCAACCGGGTGAACTTCAAGAACACCATCATCATCATGACCTCGAACATCGGGGCGCGCTACATCCAGAAGAAGGCGTCCCTGGGGTTCCAGTCGGCCGACGCGAAGGAGATCAACCGCAGCGTCTCCGAGATGGTGCTCGGCGAGGTCCGCCGGACGTTCAATCCGGAGTTCATCAACCGCATCGACGAGATCATCGTCTTCGAGGCGCTTACCGACGACGACCTGCGCCGGATCACGCAGTTGCTGGTCGAATCAGCTCAACGCCAACCTGGTCGACCGACGCCTGCAAGATTCAGCTTGCGGCCGACGCGGTGGACTGGATCATCGACCTGACGTGCAAGGACCGGTCGTACGGCGCCCGCCCGCTGCGGCGCGCCATTCAGCGCTACATCGAAGATCCGCTGGCCGAGGAGCTCATCCGCGGCGATCTCAAGGGCGGCGATCTCGAGGTTTACCTCGATTCGGGCAGCCTCGCCTACCGGGTCCTCGGCGAAGGGGAACCGTCGTCGGCCGGCCGGCGTCTGGCCTCGAGCGTCTAAGTTCCTGTACACTGGTGGCTTCGCACGTCGGGCCGGGTCCGCCCTGAATCGAGGGACGCGTGCCTGGTGGCCGTCAAGGTTGGGCTGCACGGACTGCCGCAGCGGCGCGCCCCGGGAATCGGGCTCCGAAGCCGGCCCAAGGAACCGGCGCTCTGCCGCCGGATACTCTCGCGCATGGTGAGTTCACGACTCGTTCTGTTGACGATTTTGGCCCTGGGTTCGGGCCTGGGGCTGGTTGCCGCCCAGCCGGCGCAGCGACAAGCCCAGCCGGCGCCGCCGCAGGCCCCGCCGGCGCAGCCCCAGACCCCGCCGGCCACCCCGCAGGCCCCTCCTTCACAGGTCCGGCCCGAACAGCCCGCACCGGTGCCCCAGCCCGTTCTCCGCCAGCCGGCACCTGGTCAGCCACCCGCCGGCCAACCCGTGGCCGCGCCGGCCCCGGAGCCGTCCGTACCGACCGCGCAAACGCCATCCGCGGCTCGAAATCCGACCACCTTCTGCGGGCAGCCCATTCCGCCGCCGGCGCGGCTGCCGCCGGCAGGGTCGGGGCCCGTGATCTTCCTGCTCGGCCCGTGCTTCGAGAAGCAGGGCAACGTGTCGTCGGTGGAACCGGCCACCTACCTCTATTACATCCGCACGAAAACAGTCGCTGCCGTCGCAGAACGCCTGGACCCCGTATGACGCGGCGGCAGAAGATCAGCTCGTCAAGGACTTCAAGCATCTGTGGGCGACCAACTTCCTCGAAGACCTCTCGATCGAGGTGACCGACTACGTGTTCTCGAACGGGGTCGTCGGCAAGCTGGTCAAGTACGACATGGAGGAGCGGCAGCGAATCAAGGTCATCGAGTACACGGGCAGCAAGCAGCTCGAGACCACGAAGATCGACGAGAAGCTCAAGGAAGAGAACGTCGCGATCCGCATGGACTCGTTCGTTGACGATGGCCTGGTGCGGCGGGTCAAGGGGATCGTCAAGAGCATGCTGTCGGAGAAGGGGTATCTGGACAGCACGGTCACCCACGACGTGGTGGCCATTCCCGGCGGCCCCAAGCTCGTGAACCTGGTCTTCACGATCACGGACGGGCCGAAGTACAAGATTCGCAACATCGACTTCGTCGGGAACACCCAGATTGGCGACGGGACGCTGCGCCGCAAGATGAAGGAGACGAAGTCGCTCTGGCCGTTCTCGTTCATCACCGGTCGCGGAACCTACAAGGAAGACAAGTACGCGGAGGACGCGGAGAAGGTCGTCGGCCACTATCGCGACAACGGCTATCTGCGCGTGCGCGTCGACAACCCGGAGGTGCGGACGCTCGCGGACAGCAGCGACGGGAAGACGCGCTTCGTGGAACTGCGGATTCCGGTCAGCGAGGGCTCGCGCTACAAGGTCGGCGAAGTGACGGTGGCCGACAACAAGGTGGTGAAGGCCGAGGCGCTCACCGAGATCTTCCGCCTGAGGAAGGGCGAGGTACTATTCCGAGAAGGGCGTTCGCAAGGGGATGGAGAAGGCGCGTGAGCTGTACGGCTCGATTGGCTACTTCGAGTTCACGGCCTACCCCGAGTTCAAGTTCCGCGATCTGCCCGAGGATCAGCAGGGCGGTGCGAACCCGCCGCCGCCGACTCCGGCGGCGACCAACGGCCACAACACACCCGCCGGACCGGCGATCGTCGATGTCGTCCTCCACATGCAGGAGGGTGAGCAGTACTTCGTCAACCGCATCACGTTCCTCGGAAACACGACGACGCGCGACAACGTGATCCGGCGCGAGTTGCGGCTGGTCGAGGGCGGTGTCTTCAACACCGAAGCGCTCAAGTTCAGCGTCAAGCGGCTCAATCAGCTCGGGTACTTCAAGCAGCTCGAAGGCAACGAAGGCATCGACGTCCAGAAGACGCCGAACGAGAAGAACAAGGTCGACGTCAAGCTGAAGCTCGAAGAGCAGAACCGGAACCAGCTCACCTTCGGCGCCGGTGTCTCGCAGTTCGAGGGCGCCTTCGCGCAGTTCGCCTTCCAGACGTCGAACTTCCTCGGTCGCGGCGAGACGCTCTCGCTCTCGGTGCTGGCTGGCAAGCGCTACAAGGACTACCAGGTCTCGTTCACCGAGCCCTACCTGTTCGACCGCCCGATCACCGGCGGCGTCAACATCTTCAACCGGACGATCAAGTACATCGGCGCGTTCACCCAGGAGTCGCTGGGCGGCAACATCCTGTTCGGCTTCCCGCTGGCCGACTTCACCCGAGCCTTTGCTTCCTACAGCTACGAGAGCGTCGGCATCAGCGACCTGAACGAGTTCTACAACGATCCGGCGGTCATCGATCGCAACCCGTTCCTGAAGGACGCGCTGCTCATCGCGCAAGGCGGCAGGCGCACGATCAGCAAGGTCACGCCGAGCGTGGTGTACAACACGGTCGACAATCCAATCTTCCCGACGACCGGCAAGCGCGTCTCGGCGACCGCTGACCTGGCAGGCCTCGGTGGGAACACCGCGTTCTACAAGCCCAGGCTCGAGGCCATCGCCTACTTCCAGCACACGCGGCGCACGTCGGTGGGCATGCGCGGGCAGTTCGAGTTCGTCGCGCCGTATCAGCGCACGCTCGCCCTGCCGATCTTCGAGCGCCTGACGCTCGGCGGCGAGTACAGCATCCGCGGCTACGACATCCGGACGATTGGCCCCCGCGATCCGCTTTCCGGGCTCGTCATCGGCGGCAACAAGAGCCTGCTGTTCAACGGCGAGTATCTCATCCAGATCGCCGGGCCGGTCCGGCTCGTGGGATTCTTCGACGCTGGCCAGGTGCGCGCCGAGACCCAGTCCTTCGCGATGGATCAGTTCATCGCGTCGACGGGTGCCGAGATCCGGTTCTTCATGCCGGTGCTGAACGTGCCGTTCCGCCTGATCTTCGCGCGCAACATCAACTACGAGGACATCCTCACCAACAACTACGAGCCCGAGAAGAAGTGGCGGTTCCGCTTCGCGGTGGGATCGACCTTCTGACGCGACGCCGGCAGCCGTGCGGCTGCCGGATCGACGCGTTTCGTGTAAGCTAGAGCGTTCGAACGGGCCCGAGTGGCCGGGCCGGGCTGAGCGGGCGTGCGGGAGCATGCCGCGTTGGCCGATAGACAACCGAGAAGGATCCAACCGACCATGAACTCACGCCTCGCCCTCGCGGCCGTCGGCCTTGCGCTGACAGCTGGTCCCCTGTTTGCGCAGCAGCCGCCGCCGAAGCCGGCCCCGACGCCCGCGCCGACGACCCCGGCGCCAACGACCCAGGCTCCGGCGACCCCGGCCCCCGCGGCCACGCAGCCCGCCCAACCGCCGCGGCCGTTCCCGGAGGGGGCGAAGTTCGCCTACGTGAACGTCCAGCGCATCGCGCAGGAATCCACCGAGGGCAAGGCCGCGACGGGCCGGATCAACGCGTTGCGCGAGAAGAAGGAGAAGGAGCTGCAGGAGAAGAACATGCAGCTCGAGGCGGCGCGCAAGAAGCTCGAGACGAGCGCCTCGGTCATCGCCGACGCGGCCCGCGCCCAGCAGCAGAAGGAAGTCGAGCGCCAGCAGGTGGATCTGCAGCGGGCCACCCAGGACGCCCAGGCCGAGGTCGAGGAGCTGCAGCGCGAGCTGCAGATGGAGTTCCAGCGCAAGCTGCTGCCGCTCATCGAAGAAGTGCGGGCGGCGAAGGGCCTGTTGATGGTCTTCAGCAGCCTCGATTCCGGCATCCTCGCGGCCGACACCGGCCTCGATATCACGGCCGACGTCATCAAGCGTCTCGACAGCACGCCCGCGAAGAAGTAGTCTCCGCCGGACGGGGCGAGGAAACGGCCGTGCCCCGGTGCGTCTCTGCCGTGCGCAGCCCAATTTCGCCCGTCACTCGACCGGCTCTCCTTCCGCTACCCACTGCCGCTCGTCGACGCCATCGTCGAGCACGACCGCGGAGTGCGACTGGCCGCCATCAAGGCCGTCACGGTCAGCGAGGAGTTCTTCCAGGGCCATTTCCCCGGCGTGCCGCTCATGCCCGGGGTCCTGATGATCGAGTCCCTGGCGCACGCGGCAGCCATCCTGCTGTTCGATCGCGAGCGCGAGCCCTCGGCGAGCCGCGCGTTCCTGCGCGGCGTGGACGGAGCGAAGTTCCGCCGCCAGGTCGTGCCCGGCGACATCGTGCGCCTCGAGGTGCGCTTCCTCCGCGAGCGCCTGGGCCTCGCCTCGATCCGCGGCCAGGCGCTTCGTCGAGGGTCAGGTCGTGGCCGAGGCCGACCTGCTGCTCGCCGTCGTGCGGGAACGCGTTGACATCCATCCGTCGGCCACCGTCGCCCCGGGCGCCGAGATCGGCGCGGGCACCCTCGTCGGGCCGAATGCGGTGGTCGGACCGCAGGTGCGGATCGGCCGCAACTGCAGGATTGGCGCGTCGTCGGTGGTGGACG
The DNA here is from genome assembly GCA_963834365.1 of Vicinamibacterales bacterium. Lineage (GTDB taxonomy): Bacteria > Acidobacteriota > Vicinamibacteria > Vicinamibacterales > Vicinamibacteraceae > CAWJAP01. Next base: position 326,102 of record CAWIBS010000036.1, read on the forward strand.
GACGGACCGACATCGGCGACGGCTCCGAAGTCTTCCCGTTCGCGTCCATCGGGCTGATTCCGCAGGACCTCAAGTTCCGCGGCGAGGACACGAGCCTCGTCATCGGCCGCCGGAACATCTTTCGTGAGTTCGTCACGATCCATCGCGGGACGGCGGGCGGCGGCGGCCTGACGACGATCGGCGATCGCAACGTGTTCATGGCGTATGCGCATGTGGCGCACGACTGCCACATCGGCAATGACACGATCTTCGGCAACGGCGCCACCCTCGGCGGCCACGTGACGGTGGAGGACTACGCGACGATCAGCGCCTTCTCCGGCGTGCACCAGTTCTGCCGCATCGGTCGGCACGCGTTCATCGGCGGGTTCTCGGTGGTGACGAAGGATGCGCTGCCGTTCGCCAAGACGGTCGGCAACCGCCCCGCCCGCAGCTACGGGCTCAATACGGTCGGCCTGGTTCGCCGGCGCATGCCCGCCGACGTCGTCTCCAAGCTGCGGCGGGCGTATCGCTACCTCCTGACCTCGAAGCTGAACACGTCGCGGGCGCTCGTGCAGATCGAGCAGGACCCCGGCCTCCAGTGTGAGGAGGTCCAGCACCTCGTCGGGTTCATCCGCACGTCCTCGCGCGGCGTGGTGCTGCGACGGGCGTCGCGACGGCTCGAGGAAGTGGTCGCCGACGAGTAGTCGCGAGGCGCGCGTGCCACCGCTGGGTCTCATCGCCGGAAACGGGCGCTTTCCCTTCCTCGTCCTGGATGCCGCACGCGGCCTGGGGCGCGATGTGACGGTCGTGGCGATTCGCGACGAAGCGGATCCGTCGCTCGAAGCGGCCGCCGCCGCGCGGCGGGCGGATGTGCACTGGGTGTCGCTCGGTCAGCTCGGCCGCTGCATCTCCGTGCTGAAGGACGCGGGCGTGTCCGAGGCCGTGATGGCGGGCCAGGTCAAGCACGTCAAGATCTTCTCGGATTTCGTCCCGGACCTGACGCTCCTCTCGGTGATCCGCCGTCTCAAGGCGCGGTCCACCGACGCGCTGATCGCCGCGGTGGCCGACGTGTTGCGCGAGAAGGGGATCACGCTCATCGACTCCACGACCTTCCTCAAGCCGCTCATGGCCGGGACCGGCGTGCTGTCACGACGCCAGCCCGACGATCGCGTACGGGCGGACTTCGAATTCGGCTATCGCATGGCGGACGTGATCGCGGGACTCGACGTGGGCCAGACGATCGTGGTGAAGGATCGCGCCGTCGTCGCCGTCGAGGCGATGGAAGGTACCGACGAGACGATCGCGCGCGCCGGGCGCCTCGCCGGGCCGGGCACGGTCGTCATCAAGGTCGCCAAGCCGAATCAGGACATGCGGTTCGACGTACCCGTCGTCGGCGTCTCGACCATCGGCGCCATGGCGTCCGCCGGCGCCGTCGCCCTGACTGTCGATGCCGGCCGGACGCTCCTGGTCGATGGCGGGGCCGTCGTCACGGCGGCCGACGAGGCCGGCATCGTCCTCGTTGGAAGGGCCGCGGCGTCATGAGCGCGGCCAGCACCCTGCGCGTCGCCGTGATTGGCGTCGGGTACCTCGGGCGTCATCATGCACGCATTCTGTCTGCGCTCGACGGAGTGACGCTCGTCGGGGTCGTCGATCGCGATTTCAGCCGCGCGAGCGAGATTGCCGCGGCCCACGGCACGACCGCCTTCGCCAGCGCGGCCGGGATGCCGGACGTGGACGCGGTGACGATCGCGGTTCCCACCGAGTCGCACGCCGCCGAGGCGCGTCCGTTCCTCGAGCGAGGCGTGGCGGTGCTCGTCGAAAAGCCGCTCACTCGCACCGTGGCTGAGGCCGACACGCTGCTCGAGACCGCCGCCGCCGGTGGGGGGGTGCTGGCCGTTGGTCACACCGAGAGGTTCAACCCCGCCCTGACGACCGCGCTGCCGCACATCTCGAGGCCCGGCTTCGTCGAGGTCCACAGGCTCGGCACGTTTCCCGATCGGAGTCTGGATATCGATGTCGTCTTCGATCTGATGATCCATGATCTCGATGTGCTGCTGGCGTCGGTGGACGGGGAGGTGACGGCCATCGAAGCCGTGGGGGTGCCGGTCCTGACCTCACGCGTCGACATCGCCAACGCGCGGCTGCGCTTCGCCTCGGGGTGCATCGCGAACCTCACCGCGAGCCGCATCAGCCGCGATCGGGTGAGGAAGGTCCGATTCTTCCAGCCCCAGGCCTACGTGTCGATCGACTATGCCAGCCAGGAAGTCGAGTGCTTCCGGCTTCTCCCCGGGGGCGGCGCGCCGGTCATCGAAGGCGGGAAGCTCGACGTGCCCAGGGATGAGCCCCTCCGGCTCGAGCTCACCGACTTCGTGGACGCAGTTCGAACGGGTCGGCGTCCGCGCGTGAGCGGGGAAGACGGGCGGCGGGCGCTGGCGCTCGCGCACCGCATCGTCGAGCGGATGGGTGAAGGACCTCCCGGGACGTAAGCTCCGGGGCTGCGCGGTTGAAGAACGCGACTGAGGGCCGGGACGTCAACATTCACGCGTAGCCGCGCAACTTCAATTCCGGGCGCCGCGCCGGGCGGGCTCGCCGCTGCAGGCCCGGGTGCTACACAGATCATGTCCACGTCACTCGAGGAACTGTCGGCACGAATCAAAGAGGGGCAGCGCCCGACGAACGCCGAGGTGCGAGCGATCCTCGATACGCCCGATCTGGTGTCGGTGGGGATGCTGGCCACCGACGTCCGGCGTGCGAGGGTCGGCGATCGCGTGACCTTCGTTCGCGTGGCCGAAGTCGGCCACGGATCTCCGCTCCCGGATGCCTTCCCGTCAGCGACCGGCGAAATCCGGCTCACCGGCCGGCCGTCATCGGCCGAGGCCGCGGTGGCGCGCGCATGGGCGGTCGCCGAACGGGCGTCGGGCGTGGCTGTTACGGCGTGGTCCCTCACCGATCTCGTCGAGCTCGGTGGAGGCGACGACGGCCTCGTGTCGCTTGCGCGGGCGCTGCGCGAGGCGGGAGTGCATGGACCGGCGGAAGTGCTGCTCGACACACTGCCCGACCTGACGGCCGTACATCGCGTGCTGGACGTGGGGCTGGCCGTGCCCGTCGCCGGCTGGCGCAAGGTGCCCGCCGATCCCGTGTCCGCATTGCGGCGCGTGCACGATTTGCAGACCGCCACCAACGCCCTGCAGGCGTTCGCGGTCCTGCCGACGAGCGTGAGCGGTGGCACGCCGTCCACCGGCTATGACGACATGAAGCTCGTGGCGCTCGCACGTGTCGTGCTCGACAACGTGGCGCACATCCAGGTGGACTGGACTGCGCATGGCCCCAAGCTCTCGCAGGTGGCGCTGCTCTTTGGCGCGAGCGATCTCGATCGGGTGCCCGCGTCGGACGACGCGCCGCTCGGCCCGCGCCGCGCGCCGCTCGAAGAGGTCCGTCGCAACATCGAGTCCGCATCCCTCCAGCCGGTCGCGCGCGACGGCCGCTTCGCGCGGCTGCCCGAGTGACTGCCTCGTCCACGCCTGGCCTGGCCTCGCTGACGCGGCTCGGCGCGGTGAGCTATCTGAACACCCGCCCGCTCGTCTACGGGCTCGAGCACCGGCCGGAGTTGCTGCTGCGCTTCGACGTCCCGTCGCGGTGCGCCGATCTGCTCGCCGGCGGCCTGGTGGATCTGGGGTTGATCCCCGCGTTCGAGTTCGCGCGTCACGGCGGCTACGCGATCGTCCCCGATGTGTCGATTGCGTCGCACGGTGCGGTCGATTCCGTCGCGCTGTTCACGCGTCGTCCGATCGGCGACGTGCGATCCATTGCGCTCGATGCCAGCTCGCGCACGTCGGCCAACCTCGTGCGCCTGCTGTGCGCGCGTCAGTTCCGTATCGCCCCGGTATTCGTGGACGCAGCGCCCGACCTGCCGTCCATGCTGGCCCGATGCGATGCTGCGCTGCTGATTGGCGATCCGGCGCTCTTCACCGACCCGGCCGCGTTCGACAGCGAGAAGATCGATCTGGGTGCCGCCTGGACCGACCTGACGGGCCTGCCTTTCGTCTGGGCCTTCTGGGCGGGGATTCCAGGCGCCGCCTCTCCCGCGGTGTGCCGTCTGCTTCGTGACGCGCGCGATCGGGGCGTGGCGGAAATCGACGTGATCGCCTCCCGCGAAGCACCCGATGATCCGGCGCGCCGTGCTCGAATCGCGCGCTATCTCCGCGAGTCGATCGCCTACGATTTCGAGGGATCGCTGGTCCGGGGTGTGTCGCTCTTCTTCGGCCTGCTCGAGGAGGAAGGGCTCGTCAGTCGCGCCCCCGCCCTGACCTTCTACGATGCGTGATCCGGATGGGGACTGTCCCCCTGTGGAAGACTTTGTGGAAAATGGTGACGGTGGGGCGACAGGTGGCAAGTTCTGCCACTAGACTCTGCGGGACCGTGTCGCGCCGCCTCGCACCGCTCACTCACGCGTCGTTCGACGTCCTGATCATCGGCGGCGGCATCGTCGGTGCCGGGATTGCGCGTGACGCGGCCCTGCGCGGCCTTTCGGTCGCGCTCGTCGAGCAACACGACTACGGCAGCGGCACCACGGCGGGCTCGACGCGCCTGATCCATGGCGGTCTCCGCTATCTGGAGATGTTCGACTTTCCCCTCGTGCGTCTCGACCTGCGCGAGCGGGAAACGCTGCTTCGGATAGCGCCGCATCTCGTCAAGGCGCTGCAGTTCGTCCTGCCGTTCTATGACGAGCGCCTGTTCGCACGCCTGCGGCTGCGCGCCGGGATGTGGCTGTATGACGCGCTCAGCTTCGACAAGAGCCTGCCGCGCCATCGCGTACTGTCGGCGTCCGGCGTCCGCGCGCTCGAGCCGGCGTTGAACGCCGACGGCCTCGTCGGCGGCGCCACATATTTCGATGCCCAGGCGGCCATGCCCGAGCGGCTCTGCCTCGAGAACGTCCTCGACGCGTGCGACCTCGGGGCGGTGGCGGCGAACTACGCGCGGGCCGTGGACGCCAGGCGGGTCGGCGAGGCGCTGTCGCAGGTCACCGTCCGCGACATGCTCGGCGATGACGAGGTGGAGGTTCGGACGCGGCTGATCGTGAACGCGACCGGCGCGTGGCTCGATCGTGTGAACACCCAGGTGCTCGCCGACCGCCGGGCACGCCTGCGGACGACCAAGGGCGTGCACCTCGCGTGTCCGCCGACCGTGTCGCGGGCGCTCGCGGTACCGTCTGCGGTGGATGGCCGGCTCGTGTTCGTCATTCCCTGGCTCGGCCACACCTGGATCGGGACGACCGACACGGATTTCGACGATGACCCGGCGCAGGCGCGTGCGGACGCGGCCGACGTCAGCTACCTGCAGGCGTCGGTTCGACGCTATGTGCCAGCGCTCGCCGACGCTCCCGTGCACTTCACCAACGCCGGCGTTCGGGCGCTCGTGCGGCAGTCCGGACACGAGTCGTCGGTCTCCCGCAGCCACGACCTCGTGGACGGCGATCGGGACGGACATCCGCACCTGATCGAGGTGGTTGGCGGCAAGCTGACAGGCTACCGTGCCATTGCCGAGGAAGTGACCGATCTGCTCTGTCGCAAGCTCGGGTCGTCGGAGCGGGCGACGACGGGGCAGCGGCTGCTGCCGGGGGCTGGAGCGTCCGAGGGGGCCTCGGGACTCCCGATCGAGGCGCTCGAGCCGGTCTATGGGCGTCGGGTCGGGCGGCTCGCGGCGCTCGCCGCCGCGGACCCGGCGCTGGGCCAGCAACTCGCCCCCGCCTATCCAGACATCGGCGCCCAGGCTGTGCTGGCGGCGCGCGAGGAGCACTGCGCCACCCTCGCCGATTTCCTGCTCCGGCGGACGCAGGCTCGGGTTCACGGCCGATCAGGGATGGGCGGCCGTTCCGCGCGCAGCCGATCTGCTGGCGCGGGAACTGGGGTGGAGTCCCGTCCGCCGGGACGCGGAAGTCGCCGCCTATCGAGCCGCCATCGAATCGACGCAGGCCTGGCGACACGGGATGATAAATTCAGATCGATGACGATCGACGCCCTCGCCCGCAAGGTGGACGCCGGCACACGCCTCGACGCCGAGGACGCGCTGGCGCTCTACACGCAGGCGCCGACGGCTCTGCTGGGCCGTCTGGCCGACGGCGTGCGCGCCCGGAAACATCCGGAGCGGATCGTCACCTACATCATCGACCGCAACGTCAACTACACGAACATCTGCGTGGCGCGCTGCAACTTCTGCGCCTTCTACCGGCCGGTGGGGCACGGCGACGGCTACGTCCTGTCGTTCGACGAGATCTTCCGGAAGATCGACGAGACGATCGCGGTCGGCGGCGTGCAGTTGCTGCTGCAGGGCGGACACAATCCGGACCTGCCGCTGCAGTGGTACGAGGATCTGTTTCGCGCCGTGAAGGCGCGCTACCCGGACTTCAAGCTGCACGCGCTGTCGCCGTCGGAGGTGCTGCACATCTCGCGGCTCTCGCGGCTGTCCACGCCCGAGGTGATCGCCCGGCTCATCGACGCCGGGCTCGACAGCATCCCCGGCGGCGGCGCCGAGATCCTCGTCGATCGCGTGCGCAAGCTCCTCAACTGCTACAGCAAATCCACCGCCGACGAATGGCTGCGCATCATGGGCGAGGCGCACGCGGCGGGGCTGCGCACCACGGCGACGATGATGTACGGCAGCGTCGAGACGATGGCCGAGCGCGTCGAGCATCTGGTGCGGCTGCGCGAGCTGCAGGATCGCACCGGCGGCTTCACCGCCTTCATTGCCTGGAGCTATCAGCCGGAGCACACCGAGCTGGGCCTGCACGAAGCCACCGGCGTGGATTACCTGCGCACACTCGCGCTCGCACGCATCGTCCTCGACAATTTCGACAATCTGCAGGCCTCGTGGGTGACGCAGGGCGGCAAGGTGGGTCAGATGAGTCTTGCCTTCGGCGCCAACGACATGGGCAGCGTGATGATCGAGGAGAACGTCGTGCGGGCGGCGGGGGCGAGCTACTGCATGGACGAAGTCGAGATCGTCCGCAACGTGGAGAACGCCGGCTTCACCGCGCAGCGTCGCAACATGCACTACGAGATACTCGGCAACCCGATCTTCCGCGAGCGCGCCATGCCGCGCCGCTTGTCGCTCGACGTCGCCAAGGCCGAGGGCGACGCGCTCATGCCCGACGAGCTGTCAGGCTACGCCGCGCGCAGCCGCGGCGCCCGCGAGCGCCGCACGACCGTCCCGACGAGCGATCGCGTGCACTGATTCGGTAGATCAGTCTTCGGTCGTCAGTCTTCGGTCCGTGGTGCACACTCGCCGGACCTGAAGGTCCGGCCTACCGTTTCCATAGTCCGGCCTCCCGTTTCCATAGACGTTCGGTAGGGCGGGGCTTCAGTCCCGCCGCAGGCCGGGCGCAGCCCGGCACAAGCCCCGAAGACCGAAGACCGAAGACCGAGGACCAAAGACCCTTTCTGGCGTTTGACTTTCCCCGATGGCCTGGATTCTACTTTTCCCGGTTTCGACCGTTCGGTTCGATCGGTTCCGGGGATCCCATGGCTGATGTGCAGGTGGTGGCGCGGCGGGGGTTCGGGGAGACGACACGCCGCGACGCCTGGTGGGTGATCCCGGTCTCGGTCTTCCTCGGGCTTTCGACGTTCGTTGTCTATTCCACGTGGGCCGCCTTTCAGGGCGAGCATTACACCCACGGTCCGTATCTCTCGCCGTTCTACTCGCCCGAGCTCTTCGGCGACTCGCCGCACGCGTGGTTCGGACCGAAGCCGGGATGGTGGCCCGGATGGCTGCCGTTCTCGCCGGCGCTGTTGATCCTGTGGGCGCCCGGCGGGTTTCGCTTCACCTGCTACTACTACCGCGGCGCCTACTACAAGGCGTTCTGGGCCGATCCGCCGGCCTGCACGGTGGGCGAGCCCCGCCCGCAGGCCTACCGCGGTGAAGCATCGTTCCCGCTCATTCTGCAGAACGTGCACCGCTACTTCCTCTACCTGGCGCTGGGCTTCGTCGTCCTGCTGGCGTACGACGCGTGGAAGGCGCTGTGGTTCGTCGATGCGGCGACGGGCCGTGAGTCGTTCGGCATCGGCGTCGGCTCGCTCGTGCTGGCGGCCAACGTCGTGTGTCTCGCCAGCTACACCTTCGGGTGCCACTCGCTGCGGCACCTGGTCGGCGGCCGCGTCGACTGCCTGGCGGGCGCGCCGGGCCAGCACGCCTGCTACCGCGGCGTGAGCGCATTCACCCGGGCGCACCAGCGCTGGGCCTGGATCAGTCTGTTCATCGTCGGCTTTTCCGATCTCTACGTGCGCCTCTGCTCGATGGGTGTCTGGACCGACTGGAGGCTGCTCTGATGGCAGCCTGGCAGACCCACGACTACGATGTGCTCATCATCGGCGCGGGCGGAGCGGGACTGAGGGCGGCGATCGAAGCATCCGCGGCCGGCGTCTCCGTCGGCGTGGTCTGCAAGTCCCTTCTCGGAAAGGCGCACACGGTGATGGCCGAGGGCGGCATCGCGGCGGCGCTCTCGAACGTCGACGATCGCGATGGCTGGCAGGTGCACTTCGCCGACACGATGCGCGGCGGCCAGTACGTCAACAACGCGCGGATGGCCGAGATTCACGCCCGGGAAGCGCCCGCGCGCGTGCGCGAGCTCGAAGCCTGGGGGGCGCTGTTCGATCGCACGGCCGACGGCCGGATCCTGCAACGCAACTTCGGCGGCCATCGGTATCCGCGCCTTGCGCACGTCGGGGATCGGACCGGCCTGGAGATGATCCGCACGCTCCAGGACCACGGCGTCCACCAGGGCATCACGTTTCACATGGAATGCACGGTCACGCGCCTGCTGACGTCGGGCGAGGGCATCGTCGGCGCCTTCGGCTACGACCGTGAGAAGGGCCGGTTCCGCGTGTTCACCGCCAGGGCGGTCGTGCTGGCGACGGGCGGGATCGGCCGGGCATTCTCGGTGACGAGCAACAGCTGGGAGTACACGGGCGATGGCCATGCCCTGGCGTACGACGCGGGCGCGGACCTCATCGACATGGAGTTCGTTCAGTTCCATCCGACCGGCATGGTCTGGCCGCCGAGCGTCCGCGGCATCCTCGTCACCGAGGGCGTTCGCGGCGAGGGTGGCGTGCTGCGCAACCGGGACGGCCGCCGCTTCATGTTCGATCACATTCCCGATCTGTACGCGACCCAGACGGCGACCGACGAGGAAGAGGGCTGGCGCTACTGCCAGGGCGACAAGAGTGCCAACCGGCCGCCCGAGCTCCTGACCCGCGACCACGTCGCGCGCTGCATCGTCCGCGAGATCCGCGAAGGGCGGGGGAGCCCGCACGGCGGGGTGTTCCTGGACATCTCGTGGATCAAGGCGCGGGTGCCGAACGGCGAGGATCACATCCGCCGCAAGCTGCCGAGCATGTACCACCAGTTCAAGGAGCTCGCGGGCATCGACATCACGAAAGAGCCGATGGAAGTTGGACCGACGACGCACTACGTGATGGGCGGGGTGCGGGTGGATGCCGAGACGCAGATGTCGTCGGTTCCCGGACTGTTCGCCGCTGGCGAATGCGGCGCCGGCCTGCACGGGGCCAACCGCCTCGGCGGCAACTCGTTGTCGGACCTGCTCGTGTTCGGCAAGCGGGCCGGCGAGCACGCCGCCGCGTTCGCCCGCTCGCGGGGCGAGACCGAGACCCGCGTCGACGAGTCGCAGGCCGACGCGGCCGCGCGCGCGGCGCTCGAGCCGCTCGAGCGCCAGGGGAGCGCCGACACGGGAAATCCCTTCCGGATCCAGCACGATCTGCAGTCGATGATGCAGAAGCTCGTGGGGATCGTGCGCCGCGAGGACGAGATGCGCGAGGCGCTCGACGGGCTCCGGCTGTTGCGCCAGCGCGCGACCCAGGCCATCTCGCCGGGGAACCGGGAATACAACCCGGGTTGGCACACCGCGCTCGATCTCGACAACCTGCTGACGGTCTCCGAGGCCGTCACGCTGGCGGCGCTCGAACGGCGGGAGAGCCGTGGCGCGCAGTTCCGCGACGACTATCCGGACAGGGATCCCGTCTTCGGCAAGCTGACGATCGTCGTCCGCAAGGGCGCCGATGGCACGATGCACGTCGTGCGCGAGCCGATTCCGGAGCTGAGCGCCGAGCACAAGGCGATCGTGGAGGCGAACAGGTGAACGCCACGTTCCGGATCTGGCGCGGGGACGCGAGCGGCGGCGCCCTGAAGGACTATCGCACCGAGGTGTCGGAAGGCATGGTCGTGCTCGACGCCGTGCATCAGGTGCAGGCGGAATCGGCGCCCGATCTCGCGGTCCGCTGGAATTGCAAGGCCGGCAAGTGCGGCTCCTGCTCAGCCGAGGTCAACGGTCAGCCGAGGCTGATGTGCATGGCGCGGCTGAGCGATCTCGACCTGACGCAGCCGGTCACGATCGAGCCGATGCAGGCCTTTCCGCTGATGCGCGATCTCGTGAGCGACGTATCCTGGAACTTCGCGGTCAAGCAGAAAATCAAACCCTTCACGCCGCGGCAGCCGGACGCGCCCGACGGCACCTGGCGGATTGCTCAGGCCGACGTCGACCGCGTGCAGGAGTTCCGCAAGTGCATCGAGTGCTTCCTCTGCCAGGACGTGTGCCATGTCCTCCGGGACCATCACCGGCACGAGGCGTTCATCGGGCCGCGGTTCCTCGTCTACGCCGCCGCGCTCGAGATGCACCCGCTCGACGTGGAGGACCGCATCGAGGACCTGAAATCCACCCACGGCGTGGGCTACTGCAACATCACCAAGTGCTGCACGAAAGTCTGTCCGGAGCACATCACGATCACCGACAATGCGATCATTCCGTTGAAGGAGCGCGTGGTGGACCGGTTCTACGATCCGCTCACGCGCCTGCTGCGGCTGGTGAAGCCAGCCTGAGGAGACCTCATGTTTGCGCTGAAGCGGCTGTCGCCCGACGCGATCCCGGCGGCGCTCGAGCGAGCCGAGCGTTACCGGTTGCTGAACGAGCCGATCGATGCCGAGAGCATCTGTGAGGACGTGCTCGCGATTGCGCCCGGCCATCAGGGCGCGCTGGTCATGCTGCTGCTGGCGTTGACCGACCAGTTCGGGGAGCGCCTCGGCCCGGCGCTGGCGCGCTCACGGAGCGTGCTCGCGCAGATCGAGGATTCGTATTCCCGGTTGTACTATTCGGGCCTGCTGGCGGAGCGAGCGGCCAAGGCACACCTGCGCCGTGGCGGGTTCGCGTCCGGGCACGTCGCCTACGAGCTCGCGTCCGAGGCCATGGCCGCGTACGAGCAGGCCGCCGCCCAGGCGCCCGCGGGCAACGACGAGGCCACGTTGCGCTGGAATACGTGCGCGCGCCTCATCGACGCCAATCCGAACATGGTGCCCGCGCCGCGCGAGCGGGAAGAGGCGATGCTGGACGCGCGGGTCGACTAGCCAGCGACCAACTCCAACTACCAACTACGAACTACCAACTACGAACTACGAACTACGAACTACGAACTACGACCAACGACACGACGATCGTTCGTACCTGGTAGCTGGTAGACTGGTGCCTAGCGTAGCTGGTAGCTGGTAGCTGGTAGCTGTCTAGGTCCCTGCGATCGGCGTGACGACGACTTTCCGGAACCACACCTTGCCGTGGTCGCCCTGGAGCATGATCGGGCCGGGCTCGGTTTCGTTCGCATCGAGCGCGCCGCCCGTGATCGCCGGAATCGCGACGTTGTCCTGCACCGTCTGCCCGTTGAGCACGACCGTCACGTGATTGCCGACGATCGTCGCCTCCATCGCCTGCCACTCGCCCGGCGCCTTGCTGGCGTTCACCTTCGGCGCCACCCACGCGTAGAGCGACATGTGCCCGTGGCTTTCGGGCGGCTTGCCCAGGTCGTCGAGCACCTGCAGCTCGTAGCGCCCGCGCAGGTAGATGCCGCTGTTGCTGGCCTTTTCCAGCTTGTACTCGGCTTGAATACGGAAATCCTTGAAATGCTGCTTCGAGACCAGGTTGTTGGCCTTGGCCTCGTTCGTCATGGCGCCGTCCGCCATGGTCCAGCCCGACGGACGCTCTTTGTGCTGGACGTCCCAGGCGTCGAGCGACGTCAAATCGACGGCCTTGCCGAAGGCGTGGCGCGCGTTGGCGTTCGCGTCCTTCCACGCGGGCGGGCGGACGCCGACCCACGTGATGGCCGCGCCCTGCGCCGTCGTCGTGCTTCCAATCAGTTTCCCGCCTTCGAGCTTCGCGCGATGCTCGGGAGCCGTCCGGCCCTGACCCGCGGCAGGACGGAACACGAGCTCGGGGCCCTCGATCTTGATCTCGGGCAGCGCGACCGGGCTTCCGCCGCGATTGAGGAACTTGCCACTGAGCTTGCCGCCGTCCTCTTTCACCTCCAGCCAGTAGACCTGGCCCGCGGCGTCACCAGTGCCGGTGAGATTCCAGCGGCCGAGAAATCCCGAATTGTCGGCCTGCAGCGACGCCATCGCAGAACAGGCGAGCAGAGCGGCGAGTACAGGATCGTGGTGACATCAGGCACTCCAAGCAGAAATGCGGTCGCGTTCTTATGCCAGAATCCTAACTGATTTCTGGCGGCGCAGGGCTCGAGGCTCGCGTCGTCCGATCCGATCATTCCGCGCCCAGATCCCTCCGTGTCCCTGGTGCTCCGCGCCCGCTGGGTCCTTCCGATCACGGCACCTCCCGTTTCAGACGGGTGGGTCCACGTCCGGCGCGGTCGCGTCGTCGCGCTCGGCGGGGGAACGCCACCGCCGCTTCCGGGCTCGGACGAGCGCGATCTCGGCCATGCCGTGCTGCTCCCCGGGCTCGTCAACGCGCACACGCACCTCGAACTGTCGTGGCTCTGGGGCAAGGTGCCGCCGGCTGCATCGCTGCCGGCATGGGTGGGGTCGCTGCTTGCCCGACGCGCCGAGGCTGCCGCCGACGATGTGGCGGCGATGCGGCAGGCGATCGTGGACGCCGAGGAAGCGGGAACGGCTGCGGTCGGCGACATCTCGAACACGCTGGCCTCCGTGCCGTGCCTGGTGAAGAGCCGGCTCCATGCGGTCGTGTTCAAGGAGATCATCGGGTTCAGCCCCGGCGATGCCGACGCGACGGTGGCCGATGGGGAAGCGGCGATCGACCGGATGCCGCGGCCGTCGCGGCTGCGGATCGTGCTCGCGCCGCATGCGCCGTACTCCGTGGCGCCGTCACTCATCTCGGCAATTGCGGCCTCGGCGGCACGGCGTGAGGCCGTTACGAGCATCCACCTCGGAGAATCGCCGGAGGAGGTGGCGTTTCTCGCCGACGGAAGCGGTGCCTGGCGGGCGCTGCTCGAAGCACGTGGCGCGTGGAACCGGGCCTGGGCGCCGCCGGCCTGCGGGCCGGTCGAGTATATCGATCGCCTGGGGGCCCTCGGGCCGCGCACGCTGGTCGTGCACGGCGTGCAGTGCTCGGATCGGGAGCTCTCCCTGATCGCGACCCGGGGCGCCACGCTCGTCACGTGTCCGCGGAGCAACGTCTGGGTGGGCGTGGGAGCGCCGCCGGCCTCTCGTTTCTTCGCGTCGGGGGTGCGTGTCGCCATCGGCACGGACAGCCTGGCGAGCGGCACGGACCTCAACGTGTTCTCCGAAGTCTCCACGCTCCATCACCTGGCGCCGGAGGTGCCGCCGGCGCGGCTCCTGCACAGCGCGACCCGCGCTGGCGCCCTGGCGCTCGGCCTCGATCGTCTGGGCGCCATCGAGCCCGGCGCCGTGGCGCGGCTCATCACCGTGGACCTGCCGATGGGCGTACGGGACGTCGAGCGATACCTGGTCGAGGGCGTCGATCCCGGGCAGATCGCGTGGGCTCCCAGCGCTTGAGGCCGATCAGCTTACGAGGTACACTGTCAAGTGCATGGCGCGGCTGAAGCCGCGCCCTCCTGCGGTCGCTGGCCGGCAATCGCATGGACCGCAGGAGGGCCGGGCTTCAGCCCGGCCGCTCCGTACGGGCCGATCCCCTCCTCGAGGTCACACCATGGAAGCCGTCACCGGATCGTCGCCGACAGACTACGCCTATCGGACCTACCGTCCAGGCTCGCGGGAATGGCACTTCTACCACGACCGCATCGTCGGATCGACAGTCGATGTCACCCAGACCCTGCGTCGGCGGTTCCTCGATACGCGCCCCATGGAGATGACCATGCGTCAGGCGCTCGAGTACTACAACGACATCGTGGACGAGTCCGATCCCGACATGGACTCGGAGCCGCAGGTGATCCACGCCATCCAGTGCGCGCTCGGAGCGAAGGCGGCGGGCCTGCCCGAGTGGGCGCTCGTGATTGGCTTCATTCATGACGTCGGCAAGCTGCTCGTCAAGCTCGGCCTCCGCCAGCCCTTCGTGGTCGGCGACCAGTGGCCCGTGGGCTGCGCGCCGTCCACGAAGATCGTCTGCTCGAACTTCTTCTCCGAGAATCCCGACACGCACCACCCGGTCTACGGCACGCGCCTCGGGATGTACGAAGCCGGGTGCGGGCTCGACCGGCTGGTGATGGCGTTCGGCCACGACGAGTACCTCTATCGCGTGCTGCTCGACGGGGTGAAGGACGGCGGCTCCACGCTGCCGCTCGAGGCGCTGCATCCCGTGCGCTATCACTCGGCATACGTCATTCACACGGCGGGCGAGTACGACTACTTCCTGACCGATCACGATCGGGCGTGGATGCCCCTCCTCCACGCGTTCCGTGACCACATCGACCTCTACACCAAGCGCGGCGACACCGCGGGCCTCGAGGACCACCTGCCGGGGATCTGGGAGGTCGTGGATCGCTACATCCGGCCGGACTACAAGTTCCGTTGGTAGGGGCTGCACCCGTGGAGTCGCGTGCGGGCGCTCGCTCGCCGGGGGAGCTCGTCCGCACCTACGCGTCCTTCATTCGCGTCGGCCACTCGGTCTTCGCGCTGCCGTTCGCGCTGGTCGGCGCGCTGCTCGCGGCGCTCGAGCGGCCGCTGACCTGGTCCCGCCTCGGCTGGATCGTCGTGGCGATGGTGACCGCCCGCAGCGCGGCCATGGCCTTCAACCGCATCGTCGATGCGGAGTTCGACGCCCTCAATCCGCGGACGGCGAATCGCGAGCTGCCCACCGGCCGGCTGTCGCGCCGCCAGGCGATTGGCATTCCTCGTCGTGACCACGGTCGCGTTCGTCGCCAGCACGTGGCCGCTCGGCCCCGTGTGCGTCGCGCTCTCCCCCGTGGCCCTCGCGATCGTGTTCTGGTATTCGCTGGCCAAGCGCGTCACCGACTACACGCAGCTGTTCCTCGGGCTGGCGATGGCGGTGGCGCCGGTGGGCGGCTGGCTCGCCGTCGGCGCCGGTTTCGACTGGCCCCCGGTCCTCCTGGGACTGGCGATCGGCGCATGGGTCGGCGGGTTCGACATTCTCTACGCCTGTCAGGACGTGGAGTTCGATCGCGCACACGGACTCCGGTCGATTCCCGTGAAGGTCGGCATTCCGCGTGCGCTCCTCCTGTCGCGTGTGCTGCACGTGGCGGCGATCGTCTGTCTGGCGCTCCTCGGATTCGTCCGGCCGCTGGGACCCGTGTATTTCGCGGGCGTGGCGGGGGTCGCGGTGCTCCTCGCCTACGAGCAGACGCTCGTCAGTGCCGACGACCTGTCGCAGGTCAAACGCGCCTTCGATCTGAACGGATACGTGGGGATCTTGTATCTGATTACGACCGGGCTGGCGGTGTACTGGCGCGGCTGACGCCACGCCCTCATGCGGAGTGAACCGGCGCCAACGCCTGCCTTCGACGATGAAGAACGTCGCCCTCGCAATTACCGGCGCCAGCGGCGCGCTCTACGCCGTGCGGACGCTGGCGGCGCTGCTCGCCGCCGGCTGCGAGGTGGATCTCGTGGTCAGCGACTACGGACGCCGGCTCCTGCGCGACGAGCTCGGCGATGCCGCCGCGATCGATCGGCTGCCGGCCTACCTGGCCGAGTGCTACGGCGAGGAGACCGCGCGCGGGCGGTTCACCCTGCACAGCAACCGCGACCTCGGATCGAAGCTCGCGAGCGGCAGCCAGCGATGCGAGGCCATGGTCGTGATTCCGTGCTCGATGAAGACCCTGGCGGGCATCGCGCACGGATTGTCCCGCAGCCTCATCGAGCGGGCTGCGGACGTGATGCTCAAGGAAAGGCGCCCGCTGATCATCGTCCCGCGAGAGACGCCGCTCAGTCTGCCGCAGCTGCGCAATCTCGTGTCGTGTGCCGAAGCCGGCGCGTCGATCGTGCCCGCGATGCCGGCGTTCTACCAGCGGCCGCGGACGCTGGACGACCTGGGCGCGTTCATGGCCGGCAAGGTCTTGTCGCTCCTCGGCATTCCGCACGAGCTGTATCCGCTATGGAAAGGGTAGACGTCGACAAGAGTCCGGCTCGCATCGCCGGCATGTTCGACGCCATCGCGGCGCGGTACGACCTGCTCAATCACGTCCTCAGCCTGGGTATCGACCGCTATTGGCGATGGCGGGCCGTCCGCACGCTGCGGCTGACGGGACGCGAGACGGTCGTGGACCTCTGCACCGGCACCGCCGATCTGGCGATGGCCCTGGCCGGGCGGGGCCAGGCGGCCCGGGTGGTGGGGATCGATTTCGCTGCGGCCATGCTCCGCGTCGGGCTGCAGAAAATCCGCCGGCTGGCTGACCCGCCAGCGATCGCCCTGGTCCGGGGCGACGCGATGCGCCTGCCGCTGCCCGACCTCTGCGCCGAAGGGCTGACGATCGCGTTCGGCATCCGCAACGTGCAGGACCCGGCGGCCGCCTGCCGCGACTGCCTCCGCGTGCTCATGCCAGGTGGCCGGCTCGCCATCCTCGAGTTCGGCACGCCACAGGTGCCGGTGTTCCGGCAGGTCTATCGCTGGTATTTCACGACCATCCTGCCGCGAATCGGCCGCGCCCTGTCGCATCACAGCGAGGCCTACACGTATTTGCCGACGTCGGTCGGACTCTGGGCACACCCGTCACAGTTCTGCCACACCCTGGAGGAGTCCGGCTTTTCGCAGGTTCGAACCGTCCCGCTGACCTTCGGGGTCGTCTATCTCTACACGGCGACGAAGCCGGGCGAGGTTGCGACATCGCGGCCGCGTCTGTAGTCTGGATTACTGGAGTAATGGCGACTGGGCGTCATGGGCGACTGGGGGACTCGGGGCGACTGGGCGCCCGCGCCAACGTCGCCAAGACCGCCGAGTCGCCTTAATCGCCCAGCCGCCCACGTCGCTCTAGCCGCCTAAATCGCCGAGTCGCCTCAAGTCGCCCAGTCGCCCAAGTCGCCCAGTCGCCCAAGTCGCCCAGTCGCCCAAGTCCCCCAACCACCTGTGTTCTTCGATCTCGACGACGCCCGGCCGGAAGTTCAGACCATCGAGAGCGCGATCTCACGCCGGGAGGGCGTGATCCTCTCGGTTGCCGCCCATGCGCTCGCGTTGCTCCTGATGCTGTGGCTGCCGACGCAGCCATGGTTCAAGTCGCTCACGCAGCCACAGGTGGTCCAGGTGCCGCCCACCGTCGTGGCCCAGAATGCGGAGCGCCAGCAGCCGTTCGTGCTGGTCGAACCGAAGATCGATCGCGAAACCCTGCGGGCCATCGAGCGGGCGCCGCTCTCCGACAAGAACCGTGAGGCCCGGACGCGGGAGCGGGCGCCGGACGCGAGCAACCTGCAGCCGCGGTCGCGGGGCAACACGCCCGACTTCGTCGAATCGCAGCCACCGGCGGCCCGTCCGAAAGGACAAGGTCCTGCGCCCGACCCGGCACCGCCGCAACCACCGGCGGCTGCCTCGCCGGTGACACCGGCGCCAAGCTTCCAGACGCAACAGGCGCCGTCGCCCACGCCGCCGAAGGACACGCAGGCGAGCGCGCGTCCCGCGCCGCCGGCCGGCGGCTCACTGGGCGATGCCCTGCGCAACCTGGGGCGATATTCGCAGAGCCAGCAGTTCGAGAATCCCGACGGCGGCAAGGGCGAGTTCGGCCCGTTCATCCAGTTCGACTCGAAGGGTGTCGAATTCGGGCCGTGGATCCGCCGGTTCGTCGCGCAGGTCAAGCGCAACTGGTTCGTGCCGTACGCGGCGATGTCGCTGAGGGGGCACGTCATCATCACGTTCAACGTGCACAAGGACGGCCGCATCACCGACCTGCAGGTCGTCGGACCGTCGAATGTCGACGCCTTCAACAATGCGGCGTTCAACGCGCTCACGGCGTCCAATCCGACCATGGCGCTCCCGCCCGAGTATCCGGCCGACAAGGCGTTCTTCACGGTGACGTTCTTCTACAACGAGTCGCCGCCTGGGCAGTGAGCAGCGACGCAGGACAGCGACCAGCTACCAACGACCCACGACCAACACCGGACCGAAGGCCGAAGACCGAAGACCAACCTGCTGTCGTCGCCCATGTCCCGCTCCCAGCAGCTCGGCCTCGTCATCCTCCTCACGCTGTTCGCCATCTCGGTCCTGATTCGCCTGCTGTGAGACCGCGCCTGCTTGCGATCGTCGGCCCGACGGCGGCCGGCAAGAGCGCGCTGGCGATCGCCCTTGCGCAGCACTTCGGCGGGGAAGTGGTGGCGTGCGATTCGACCGCCGTCTACCGCGACATCGACATCGGCACCGACAAGGTGCCGCTCGCGGAGCAGCAGGGCGTCGCGCACCATCTCGTGGACCTGGTGCCGCCGACGGAGGTGTACTCCGCGGCGCGGTACGCGACGCGACGCGGCCGCGGTCATCCGCGAGGTGACGGCCCGCGCGCGGCTGCCGATCCTCGCTGGCGGCACCGGCCTCTACTTCCGGGCTCTGGTTCGCGGTCTGTTTCCGGGACCGGCGCGGCAGGACGCGCTCAGGGCGGCGCTGGCGGCCGTCGCCCGGCGGCGGGGTGTGGAGTGGCTCTGGCACATGGTGCGGCGCATCGATCCCGCATCCGCGCACCGCATCCTTCCGCGCGATGAGAAGCGGCTCGTGCGCGCACTCGAGGTGGCGTTCGTCACCGGGCGCACTCTGACGTCGCATTTCGCGCAGACGCGGTCGCCGCTCGCCGAGTACGAGGTGACGACGCTGGCGCTGACGCTGCCGGCGGCCGAGACGGCTGCGCGCGTGGCGCGCCGTGTGGACGCCCAGTTCGCGCGCGGCGTGGTCGAGGAGGTGCGCGATCTGCTCGCGCGTGGCGTGCCCCCGCACGGCCCCCGCTCTGGGGGGGCTCGTCTATCGCCAGATTGTCGAGATGCTCCACGGCGTGCGGGACGACGCGGCGACCCGCGCGCTCATCGTCCAGGAGAACCGCCGCTACGCCCGCCGTCAGTTGATCTGGTTCCGGAAAGAGCCTAATCTGGTCTGGCTCGACGGTCCCGGAGAATCGGCACGCGCGCTCGATGCGGCGCTCGCCGTCGCAGCCGAACGTGGAATCCGCTGATGCCGCCGACCAGGGACCAGCCACCTTCCCGCGACCACCGGTCACGCGACACCCAGTCCCGCGATCGCGGATCCACACAACGACCGCCAGAGCTCGCCGAACATCCAGGATGCCTTCCTGAACGTCGCCCGGCGCGAGAAGCTCGTGGTGGCCATCCGGCTGCTGGACGGCGAGACGCTCGAGGGCCGCATCAAGAACTTCGATCGCTTCGCGCTCGTCATCGATCACGCGGGCACCGACCATCTGGTCTTCAAGCACGCCATCGCCACCATCAAGTCGCCGCGCAGCGTGGGCAGCTACTATGCGTCCCACGAGCCGCACTGATCGCGATCCCGACGGCGGTGCCGGTGCCGCCGGCCCCGGACCCCCTCGATCGTGCCTTCCACCCCTTCAACGCCTGCGGTGACGCGGGCGATCGTCATCGTGATGGACAGCGTCGGCGCGGGTGAGCTGCCCGATGCCGCCAGCTACGGCGACCAGGGCAGCAACACTCTTGGCAACATCTCGGCGCACGTGCATCTCCACGTGCCGACGCTGCACCAGCTCGGGTTGACGCGCGTCGTCCCGCTGCGCCACTACATCCCCGCCACCGCGCCAGGTGCCGCGTTCGGCCGCATGCGCGAAGCATCGCCGGGGAAGGATTCGGTGACCGGCCACTGGGAGCTGATGGGCCTGCAGCTCGAACGAGCGTTCCCGACGTTTCCGACCGGGTTTCCCGCCGACCTCATCGCCGAGTTCGAGCGGCGGATCGCTCGTGGCACACTCGGCAATGTCGTGGGCTCGGGGACCGAGATCATGGAGCGGTTCGGCGCCGAGCACATGCGGACAGGACGCCCCATCGTCTACACGTCGGCCGACAGCGTGTTCCAGATCCTGGCGCACGAACAGGTCATCCCGGTCGAGGAGCTGTATGCGATCTGCCGGTACCGCCTACGCGCTCGTGGTCGAAGGCCTGGGCGTAGGGCGAGTGATCGCACGGCCGTTCGTCGGCGAGCCCGGGCGCTTCGTCCGGACGGCCAACCGTCACGATTTCGCCTGTCCGCCGCTGGGCGAGACGCTGCTCGACCGGCTCTCGGCATCGAACGTTCCGGTCACCGCGATCGGCAAGATCGGGGACCTGTTCGCGGGCCAGGGTGTGCTCCGGTCCAGGCCGACGGCGAGCGATGACGAGGGCATGGACGCGATCGAAGCCGCGCTCGAGTCCGAGCCGCAGGGACTGATCTTCGCGAATCTCGTGGACTTCGATACGCGTGTACGGCCATCGCAACGACGTGCGAGGGATACGCCCGGAACCTCGAACGCTTCGACTCGCGACTGTCCGAGCTGTTGCCGCGACTGCGCCCCGGCGGATCTGCTCGTCGTGACGGCGGATCACGGCAACGATCCGACGACGCCGAGCACGGATCACTCGCGGGAGTACGTGCCGCTCCTCGTGCTGGGCGCAGGGGCGCGTGCAGGTGTTGACCTCGGCGAGCGAGCGAGCTTTGCCGATCTGGCGCAAACGCTCGCCGAGGTGTTCGGCGTCGGCCGCCTGCGGTCACGGAACGAGTTTCTACGCCCAGCTCTTCGGCACGCCAGCAGGCGGCAGCTCGTAGCCCGCAGCCCAGCCAGCCCGTAGCCGTTCTTGCCGTTCAGCCATGATCATCCGCGAACAGCTCGAAGCCCGCGAACGAACGCAGCTTGCATCGCAGGCCGCTCACAGCGCTGCCAGCCGGGGCCGCGAGCGTGCCGAGCCCGAGGACAGCATTCGCCCGGCGTTCCAGCGCGATCGGGATCGCATCGTCCACTCCAAGGCCTTTCGCCGGCTCAAGCACAAGACGCAGGTCTTCTTCTCGCCCGCCGGTGACCACTATCGGACGCGGCTCACGCACACCCTCGAGGTGTCGCAGATCGCCCGCACTATTGCCAAGGTTCTGCGCCTGCACGAGGAGCTCACCGAGGCCATCGCGCTTGGCCACGATCTCGGCCACACGCCGTTTGGCCATGCCGGAGAACGCGTGCTCAACGAACTGGTGCCGGGCGGCTTCAATCACTACGAACAGAGCCTGCGGATCGTGGACGTGCTCGAGGGCAACGGCCGCGGACTCAATCTCACCTGGGAAGTCCGGAACGGCATCGCGAAGCATTCGAAGGGCAAGCACGGGCTGCCCGTGGGCTCGTTGCCCGAGCACCGGTCAGCAACGCTCGAGGGCCAGATCGCGCGCGTCGCCGACATCGTCGCGTACGTCAACCATGACATCGACGATGCCGTGCGGGCCGGGATTCTCACGACCGGAAGACCTGCCCGCCGGGCCGGTCCGCGTGCTCGGGGCGACCTCGTCGCAACGGATCGGGACGATGGTGACCGACGTGGTCGGGCGCACGCTCGAAGTGCACCTGGCCGAAGTACGGATGAGCGAGCGAGGTCCTTCAGGCGACGCTCGCGCTGCGAGAGTTCCTGTTCGGCGCCGTCTACGAAAATGACGTCGCCACGGCCGAGTTCAGGAAGGCGGCTGGCATCCTGGGCGGCCTCTGGGAGAAAGTCCGGGAACGCCCGCATGAGTTCCTGGACAGGGCGACCATGGCGTCCGAGGGCGTAGACGCCGCCGCCCGCGACTTCGTGGCGGGCATGACCGACCGCTACGCCGTTCGTCTCTACGAGGACCTGTTCATTCCCACACCGTGGGTGGAGTTCAGAGGAGGCTAACTGGGCGACTGGGCGACTGGGCGACAGGCGCGGCGACTGGGGCGGGTGCCGGAGGTGGGCGTCTCGTCCAGTCACCGAATCGTCCGCCCGGTCGCCCATCCCGAGTCGCCCAGTCCCCGAGTCCGCCCGAGTCGCTCGAGTCGCCCCGTCCCTGTGCTACACTCGGTGGTTCGTTTTTCGGGGTGATTCGTGACTGAGCGCTCCCTCCCATCGACACAGATTGACCTGAGGGCGGTCCCGGAGCCCGAACTGAGGCTGGACCAGGAGTTCTCGGGGCGACGACATCCGGACGGACGCGGACGATTTCAGGGTCGTCGGGCCCATCGTCCTGTCGGCGACGCTGCGCAAGCACGACGACCGCTATCGGCTCGTCGGGGCCGTCCGAGCGGGGCTGGAGCTTGCGTGCGGCCGCTGCCTGGAGGCGTTCCGGCTGCCCTTGGCGCTGGACGTCGATCTGACGTACGTGCCGCAGCCGGTCGCCCCGCGTCCCGGCGACGGCGAGATCGAGGTGTCCGACGAGGACCTGGCGACGTCGTTCTACCGCGATCAGGTGCTCGACCTCGGGGAGATGCTGCGCGAGCAGTTCTATCTCGCGCTGCCGATGCGGCCGTTGTGCCGCGACGACTGCCGCGGACTCTGTCCGCAATGCGGAACCAACCTGAACAGCGGCCGCTGCGGGTGCGCAGCCGCAGTGGCAGGATCCGCGGCTGGGCGGACTGAACGCGCTGATCGAGAAAAGAGGTTGACGCGACCGATCGCTCGCAGCTGACAGCTGATAGCTGACAGCCGTTCCCGAAAGCTCACTCATGCCCAATCCCAAACGACGCCATTCCAAGACTCGTACGGCCAAGCGCCGCACCCACGACGCGCTGACGCCGGTTGCCCTGGCCCCTGTCCGCAGTGCCAGGAGCTCAAGCCGCCGCACATCGTGTGCCCCAACTGCGGACACTACCGCGGCCGCCAGGTGCGCGCCGTGCAAGGAATAGCCACGGCCGATTGGCTCCAACCACCGCGACCCTCGATCTTCAGGGGCAGGCTGGCCCGCGGACGTCACACTGAGCGCGGCAGCCTGGCCGCATCCAGTAGATGATTGCGTTCGTCTTCCCAGGACAGGGATCGCAGAGGGTCGGGATGGGCCGCGACCTCGCCGCGGCGGAGCCCATCGTCCGCGCGACGTTCGCCGAGGCTGACGCCGCGCTCGGCGAGCCGCTCAGCCGCCTCTGCTTCGAGGGGCCCGAGGAGCAGTTGACGCTCACCGAGCACACGCAGCCCGCGATTCTCACGGCCAGCGTCGCCATCTATCGGCTGCTCGCTGAACGCGGGTGGACGCCGGACTTCTATGCCGGGCACAGCCTCGGCGAGTACAGCGCGCACGTCTGTGCCGGCACGATGGGCTTTGCCGACGCCGTGCGCATCGTGCGGGCTCGGGGACGATTCATGCAGGAGGCCGTGCCCGTGGGGACGGGTGCGATGGCTGCGATCCTCGGTCTCGACGAGTCGAGCGGTTGCCGCGGCCTGCGAGGAGGCCGCGCAGGGCGAGGTCGTGTCGCCTGCGAACCTGAATGCGCCGGGGCAGGTCGTGATTGCCGGAACGCAGCGCGGCGGTCGAGCGCGCGGGCGTGGCGGCCAGGGCACGCGGGGCCAGACGGGTGATTCCGCTGCCGGTGAGCGCGCCGTTCCACTGCGCGCTGATGAAGCCTGCCGAGGATGCGGCTGGCGCCCGAGCTTCGCGCGCTGACGGTCCACGATCCGCGGCGGCCCGTCGTGGCCAACGTCGATGCCGAGCCGAAGCGACGCGGGCGCGGACGCGATCGAGGCGCTGGTGCGGCAGGTATCGGGCGCCGTGCGCTGGGAGGCGGTGGTCCGGCGCCTTGCATCCGAGGGCGTCCGCACGTATGTTGAAGTGGGTCCGGGCACTGTTCTAACGGGGCTGGGGCGCAAGATCGACCGCGAAGCGCGAACGATCAACATTGACGACGCCGCCGGGCTGGACGCGCTGGCTGCCGTCATGGGTTCCTGACCTCGGATCGCGACTGACCCAGCCGTCCAGCGCCCACTCGCGCTTCCGGACGCCATCCTCATGCAACTCGATCTCAGCGGCCGTGTGGCCATCGTGACTGGCGCCTCGCGCGGAATCGGCAAGGCGATTGCGGTCACCCTCGCCGCGGGCGGGCGCTCAGGTGTGTGCGGTCGCGCGTGGCGACCATGCCGCCGACCGTGGCGAACGAGATCGCGGCCGGCGGCGGACAGGCCGTCGGCCTGTCGGCCGATCTCACGGACGCGGCGTCGATCGACGCGCTGGTCCGCGGGGTGCAGGACCGCTTCCAGCGGCTCGACATCCTCGTGAACAATGCCGGCATCACGCGCGATCAGCTGCTGCTGCGGATGAAGCGCGAGGATTGGGATGCCGTCATCCAGACCAACCTGACCGGCGCGTTCCTGGTCTCGCAGGCGGCCATCAAGCTGATGGTCAGGCAGCGCTACGGGCGGATCGTGAGCATCAGCTCGGTCGTCGGGCAGACCGGCAACCCCGGGCAGGCCAACTACGCGGCGTCGAAGGCCGGGCTCATCGGCTTTTCGAAGGCGATGGCTCGAGAAGTCGCGTCCCGGAACATCACGGTGAACGTCGTCGCGCCCGGCTTCATCGACACGGACATGACCCGGGCGGTCGCCGAGGCCGTCCGGCAGGAGTGGATCAAGGGGATTCCGCTCGGGCGGCTCGGCACGCCCGAGGACATCGCCGGCGCAGTGTGTTTCCTGGCGTCGGATGCGGCAGCGTATATTACTGGGCACGTGCTGGCGGTCAACGGCGGCATGTACTGCTAGGAGGACTCGATGGCGGTAGCAGACAAGGTCAAGAGCATCATCGTGGAGCAGCTCGGGGTGGACGAGGAAGAAGTGACGCCGGACGCGTCGTTCGTGGACGATCTCGGCGCCGACTCGCTCGACGTGGTGGAGCTCGTGATGGCCTTCGAGGAGGAGTTCGGGATCGAGATTCCGGACGAGGACGCCGAGAAGATCACGCGGGTGCGCGAGGCCGTCGACTACATCGATCAGCACGCCAAGGCCAAGAAGTAGGCGCCGCCGGCCGGGCGGCGCGGGGACTCGCGCGGCCATGCCAGGCGGCCTCGAGCGGGCCGCCGTGTCGGATCGCGGGCATCTCAGGGAGGCGGTTTGAGCAGGCGCGTCGTCGTCACGGGAATCGGGCTGGTGTCGTCGCTCGGGATCGGCACCGAGGCCAACTGGCAGTCGCTGTGCGCGGGGCGGAGCGGCATCGGGCGGGTCTCGCGCTTCGACATCTCCCAGTTCGCGTGCCAGATCGCCGGCGAAGTGCAGGGCTTCGATCCGCTGACCTTCATCGAGAAGAAAGACGTCAAGAAGATGGACGTCTTCATCCAGTATGCGATTGCCGCGACGGAGTTCGCGATGGCCAGCGCGGCCCTGACGATTTCGCCGGCGCTGGCGCCCAGAATCGGCGTCTTCATCGCCTCGGGCATCGGCGGCTTCGGCACCATCGAGCGCGAGCACAAGGCCTATCTCGAGGGCGGCCCGCGCCGCATCTCGCCGTTCTTCATTCCCTCGGCCATCATCAACCTCGCGGCGGGCCAGGTCTCGATCCGGTTCGGGGCCAAGGGTCCGAACTCGGCGACCTGCACCGCCTGTTCCGCGTCCGCCCACGCCATCGGCGATGCCTACGAGATCATCAAGCGGGGCGCCGCCGACGCGATGATTGCCGGCGGATCGGAAGCGGCCATCACGCCGATGGGCATCGGCGGGTTCGCGGCGATGCGTGCCCTGTCGACGCGGAACGACGAGCCGCAGCGTGCCAGCCGTCCCTTCGATCGGGACCGCGACGGGTTCGTCATCGGCGAGGGCGCCGGGGTCCTCGTGCTGGAGGCGCTCGAGATCGCCGTCGCCCGCGGGGCGCCGGTGTTTGCCGAGATGGTCGGCTACGGCATGTCGGGGGACGCGTACCACATCACCGCGCCGTCCGAGGACGGCGACGGGGGCACCCGGGTGATGCGCAACGCCATTCAAAGCGGCGGGATCGCGCCGCAGGACGTGCAGTACATCAACGCGCACGGCACCTCCACCCCGCACAACGATCGCCTGGAGACCCTCGCGATCAAGAAGTGCTTCGGCGACCACGCCAGCCGACTGCTCGTTTCCTCCTCCAAGTCGATGCACGGCCATCTGCTCGGCGCCGCCGGCGGACTCGAAGCCGGCATAACCGCACTGGCGCTGCACAACCAGAAGGTGCCGCCGACGATCAACCTCGATCATCCCGACGACGGCTGCGACCTCGACTACGTGCCGCATACCGCGCGGGAGGCGTCGGTCACCTACGCGCTGTCGAACTCGTTCGGCTTCGGCGGGACCAATGCGGCGCTGCTGTTCAAGAAGTATGAGAGCTGAGCCATCGGCGGTTGGTTCGATCCCGCAACCTCCCACCCCATGAAGATCGCCGTCTGCCTCAAACAGGTCGTCACCCGCGAAGGGCCGGTGCGCCTCGACGAGGAGCAGCGATGGATTCGCGATCAGGGCGCCAGCTTCGAGCTGAACGAACCCGATGCCTACGCGCTCGAGGAAGCGCTCCGGCTGAAGGAGAAGCTCGGCGGGGAGGTGATCGCCATCTCGGCCGGTCCGGTGCGCGTGACCCAGGCGCTTCGTGAGGCGCTCGCCCGCGGCGCCGACCGCGCGATCCACGTGCACGGCGACGGCCTTGCCCGCGCCGACGCGTTTGCCGTCGCCGCGGCGCTCGCCGCCGCGCTCCGCGAGGAGGACGTGGCACTGGTCCTCACGGGCCTGCAATCCGACGATCAGGGCTTCGCGCAGGTCGGCGTGGTGCTCGCCGAACTGCTCGGCATGGCGCACGCGACCATCATCATGGACGTCGAAGCGCAGGGCGATCGGCTGCGGGTGAAGCGCGAGCTCGAGGGGGGATGGTTTCAGTGGGTGAGTCTGCCCCTCCCGGCGCTCCTCACGATTCAGAGCGGCATCAACCAGCTGCGCTACGCGACGCTCAAGGGGATCATGGCCGCCAAGAAGAAGGAGATTCGCGTCGTCGCCGCGCCTGCCTCGCCGGCGGCGAAGGTCGAGATTCTCGCGCTGCGCACGCCACAGAAGACCAAGCAGACGACGCTGCTCACCGGGACGCCAGTCGAAGCCGCCAGGGCGCTGGTGCGCGCGTTGCGCGAGGACGCGCGTGTGTTCTGAGCCACGGACGGATCGGAGACGTTCGGACGTAGCCCACACATGATCCTCGTCCTTGCGGAACAGCTTGACGGCAAGCTCGTGCGAGCGAGCTGGGAGGCGATCGTCGCCGCTCAGCACGCAGGTGGTTCGATCAAGGTCGCCGTCCTCGGACAGAACGTCGGGTCGATCGCCTCGGAGCTCGCGGCAGCGGCCGCCGACGAGGTCCTCGCGGTCGAGTCTCCGGCCCTCGCCCAGTACACCGCCGATGGCTATGTGACAGCGGTGTGCGGGCTGATTGAGGCCGAGGGCCCGGCGCACGTCTTCGCCGCGCACACCTACCAGACGCGGGATTTCCTGCCGCGCGTGGCGGCGCGCCTCGACCGCGCGCTGGCCACCGACGCGATCGGCCTCCGGACCGAAGGCAACGGGATCGTCGTGCAGCGCCCCATGTTCCAGGCGAAGCTGGTCGCCGACGTGGCGCTGGCGGGTCCGCCGCCTCATTTCGTCACGTTCCAGCTGGGTGCGTTCCGCCTCGACGCGCTCGCGCGAGGCGCCTCGGCGGCGCCAGTGCGCGCCGCCCCGGCGGCCGTCGACGCGTCGGCCATTCGCCAGCGTCCCGAGGCGCCTTATCAGGAGGCGAAGCAAGCGGTCGATTTGACCCAGGCCGCGCGCATCGTCTCGGTTGGCCGCGGCATCAAGGGACCGGAGCACATCGCGCTCGCACAGGCGCTGGCGGCAGCGCTCGGCGCCGAGCTGGCGGCGTCGCGCCCGATCTGCGATGCCGGATGGCTGCCCATGGATCGGCAGGTCGGCAGCTCCGGCCAGACCGTCGCGCCGAAGCTCTATCTCGCGCTCGGCATCTCCGGCGCCATCCAGCACGTCGTCGGCATGAAGGGCGCGCGGACGATCGTCGCGATCAACAAGGACGGCGAGGCGCCGATCTTCGAGATCGCGGACTACGGAATCGTCGGCGATCTGTTCGAGATCGTGCCGGCGATCATCGAAGCACTGAAGGGGGAGTAGGCGACTGGGCGACTCGGCGACTGGGCGACTCGCCGGGTCGCCCAAGTTGGCCCTGCCGCCCAAGTCGACGCAGGTCGCCCAAGTCGCCCAGGTCGCCGAGTCGCCCAAGTCGCCGAGTCGCCCAAGTCGCCAATGGAAATCTGGCTCTTCCGAATACTCGTCGTGGTCGTCGCGACGCTCTTCGTCAGCCAGATGCTGACCCGCTATCGGCTCGTCGCCCGAGCCAAGGACAATCTCGATCTCGCCAATCTCGGTTCGAGGGTCGGCCGGTTCGTCTCCGAGATCGTGTTCCAGTCGAAGACGATCCGGGACAAACCGCTCGTCGGCATCGCGCACCTGTTCGTGTTCTGGGGATTCTGTGCCTTTGCCGGCTACACGACGGTCGAAGCGCTGAAGGGGCTCGGCATCGCCGATCTCACCACTCACGTGTGGTTCCGCAAGTATGAGTTGGCGCTGGTCCCGTTTGCAGTAGCAGTGCTCGGCGGGATCGTGTTGCTGGCAATCCGCCGGGGACTTCTGCGCCCGCCCGAGCTCGGTGTGCGCGTCTCGAAGGAGTCGCTGCTCATCAGCGTCTTCATCGCCACGCTGATGATCACCTTCCTCGTGGATGCGGCCGGCGCCCACGAGGGCGTCCAGGTCGCTCAGGTGCCGGCCGAGCGTCTCAACTGGTGGGCGCACATGCTGGTGATCCTCGTGTTCACCGCGCTCATCCCCAACTCCAAGCACCTGCATCTGCTGCTCTCGCCGGCGACCGTCTTCCTGCGCTCGCCGATCCTCGGCACCGTGCCGAAGCTCGACTTCGAGAAGGAGGAGGTCGGCCTCGAGACGGTGAAGGATCTCGAGCGCAAGCAGGTGTTGGACGCGTTCACCTGCGTCGAATGCGGCCGCTGCCAGGAGAACTGTCCGGCGTTTGCCACCGGCAAGAAGCTCAATCCCAAGGTCCTCATCCTGCAGAACGAGGAGGCGCTGCTGGCGGGGAGGCACGATCTCAAGCTCGCCAATCGTCTACGACCCGACCGTGCTCTGGCAATGCACGACCTGCGGGGCGTGTCAGAACCAGTGTCCCGTCGGCGTCGAGCATCTGCCGGTCATCATTGGCGCGCGACGCGGTCTGGTGTCGAATGGCGAGGCCCCGGAGTTCCTCGGCCCCGTCTTCAACAATCTCGAGCGCCGCGGCAACATCTGGGGCTTGCTCTACGAGCAGCGCCAGAAGTTCCTCACGGCTGCCGGCGTCGAACGCTTCGACAAGACCAGGCACACGCATCTCGTGTGGCTGGGCTGCGCCGGCGCGTTCGAGGCCGACTACCAGAAGTCTTTGCGCGCCCTGTTCGACATTCTTCGCGCGAAGGGCGTCCGATTCGGCGCGCTCGAGAAGGAGCGGTGCACCGGCGACGTGGCCAAACGCGCCGGCAACGAGTACATGTTCCAGGAGCTCGCGAACCAGAACGTGGAGGACTTGAAGGCAAGCGGAGCGACCACCGTCGTCACGTCCTGTCCGCATTGTCTGAAGACGCTGGGTCACGACTATCGGGAGTTCGGAATGGAGGCCGGCGTCGTGCATTCCTCGACGCTCGTGAACGAGCTGACGCGGGGCATGGCGGTCGAACGGCGGGAGACCGTGACGTATCACAATCCGTGCTATCTCGGTCGCTACGCCGGCGAGGTGGACGCGCCGCGGGCGCTGCTCACGCGCTTCGGCGCCGAGGTCGCCGAACCGGTGCGCTCGCGCGACAATCCGTTCTGCTGCGGCGCCGGCGGCGGGCTGCTCTTCGAGGAGCATGAGCAGGGGAAGCGCATCAGCCAGGAGCGCTTCGAGCAGCTCCAGGCGACCGGGGCGGGCAAGATCGTCATGGCGTGCCCGTTCTGCTCGATCATGCTCAAGGGCGCCCAGGCCAGCACCAACGCCACGGTGCAGCTGACCGACGTGATGTCGTACGTGGCCGCGAACCTGCCGCCCTCGGACGAGCCGAGATCTCCGGACCCGGGCGATGCCTCCGGCCAACGGTGACAGGGCCGCCTGGCGGCAGTCGCCGCTCAAGCGGCTGCAGGTCGCCATGATCCCGGCGCTGGGGTATCCGCTGATCCGGCTGCTCGGCTCGACGTATCGCTGGAAGACCGAGGGCCTGGAGCACTACCAGGCGGTGCTGCAGCGCGGTCAGCAGCCGATCCTGGCGTTCTGGCACGGGCGCATTCTCCCCGCGGCCCTGTTCTTCCGGCACCGGGGCATCATCGTCATCATCAGCACCAACTTCGACGGTGAATGGATCGCCCGGATCGTCGAGCGCCTCGGCTACGGCACCGCGAGGGGCTCGTCGTCGCGCGGCGGCGCGAAGGCGCTCGTGCAGTTGAAGCGGCTGATGAAGGACGGCAAGCCGGCGGGATTCACCCTGGACGGCCCTCGCGGTCCGGCCCGGGTCGCGCAGCCGGGGGCCGTCTTCCTGGCGCGCATCACTGGCAATCCGATCGTCCCGTTCCACATCGAATCGTCGAGGCACTGGACGGCCCGGAGCTGGGATCGCACGCAGGTGCCCAAGCCGGCCTCGACGGTTGCCCTTGCGGTGGGTGAGCCGTTCTTCGTCGCGGCCGACGTGGACGATGCGGGCCTGGAGGCGCATCGGATCGAGCTCGAACAGCGGCTCGCCGTCCTGGAGCAGCGCGCGTTCGTCTTACTGAAGCGTGCGTGATCGCGTCACGTGCGGCACGGCCGGACTTGTCCCGTCCGTCAGGCTCGCCTGATCGACCCGGGGCTCACGGAGCGACAACGCGCAGGGTGGGGAAGTAGGTCCGATAGCGCCGCGCGTCGCGGGTGAGGAGCGTGTAGCCGCGGACGGCGGCATGTGCGCCAATGAGGAAGTCGGAGCAGAGGAGAGCGTCGTGCGCCGCCCGCCTTCCGGGTACTTGATGAAGCACTTGCCGGCCAGAAACGCCGCGTCGAACGGAAGGGGCTCGCGGCGGAAGTAGGCGGCGGGAAGCGCCTCGTCGAGCATCCTCGATGCGATCGAAGCCGATCGAGACCTCGCTGTAGATCACCGGGTTGATGACGAGCGCGCTCGATTCGCCGAGTTCGGCCAGCATCGACGACGACCAGTCGAGCCACTCCGCGTCTTCGGTGACGACGTCGAGGATGACGTTCGAGTCGACGAGAACCGTGGTGGGGCGGCTTCACGGGACTCACTCTCTCGTGAGCGCCAGGATCTCGTCGGTGGTCATCCCGCGGCCACGACCCGTGGCGGCGCCGCGGAGGTGGTGCACGAGGTCGTCGCCGCGCGCGCGGGCGCCCGGCGCCTTCCGGATCCGCACCGAATCGCCGACCATATCGAAGACCACGACCGTGTTCGGCAGCAGGCCGAGCCGATCGCGGATGGCCTGCGGGATCGTGACCTGTCCCTTGCTCGTGAGCCTCATGGTAAGAGTAAGAATAGTAGAACTACTTACCGCTGCGTCAAGGGTGGCCTACAATCGTCGGCCATGGGGCTGCTGGTCGTGAGCTCGGAACGCTTCGGTCATCACCTGACGCCGCCCGGCCACCCCGAACGCCCCGAGCGGGCGCGGGTCCTCTCTGGCGCCGCTGTCGGATGGCGCGATCGCGGCGGCGAGGTCGTCGAACCTCGCGCGGCGACGCGGGACGAACTGCGGGCGGTCCACACGGCCGAGTACGTCGACGAGATCGCGGCGACGGCTGGCCGGCGCTTCGGCTCGACCCGGACACCTACACCTCGCCCGAATCCGCGGACATCGCCGCGCTGGCTGCCGGCGCCGTCCTCGTCGGTGTCGATCACGCACTGGCCGGGCGAGGTCCGGCTTTCGCGCTGGTCCGGCCGCCAGGGCACCACGCCGAGGAGGATCGCGCCATGGGGTTCTGCTTGTACAACAACGTCGCGGTGGCCGCGGCGTATGCGCGCGCGCAGGGGAGTGGCCGGGTCGCGATCGTGGACATCGACGTGCACCACGGCAATGGGACGCAGTGGATGTTCTATGCCGATCCCGACGTGCTGTACGTGTCGTTGCACCAGTTCCCCTTCTATCCGGGCACGGGAGCGGCGTCGGAGGTGGGCCACGGGAACGCGCGCGGGCGCACGGTGAACGTCCCGCTCGAAGCCGGCGCCGACCGACGCGGACTATGCGCTGGTCTTCCGGGAGATCGTCGAGCCGGTGCTGGACGGAGTTCCGCGCCGACCTGTGCTGGTCTCAGCGGGTTATGACGCGCACGAGCGCGACCCGCTGGCGCAGATGCGCGTGTCGACAGTCGGCTATGAGGCGATGGTGACGTCGCTGTGGATGTCGGCCGTCACCCGCAGCCAGAACCGCTGCGTGGCCGTCACCGAAGGCGGCTACGACCTGCCGGCGCTGGGCGAGGGGCTGGATGCACGATCGACGTGCTGTCGGCGGCCCCCGGCCCGGCCATCGTCACCGATGGTGCGACCGGGAGAGGCGCCCGCGCCGCCGCCGCCGCCCGCGAGGCCCAGGCGGCCGTACTGGCGTCAGCTATAATCCGAGGTTCGGCCTGAACCCACGCGGCCGACAAGGGAACTCCATCGAGCGTCGTGTCTGATTACAAACCCCACGTCATCGAACGGAAGTGGCAGCAGCACTGGGCGGAGACCGCGGCGTTCGAGGTCGAGATCGATCCCGCGCGCCCCAAGTTCTACTGCCTCGAGATGTTCGCCTACCCCTCCGGGCACGCGCACGTCGGGCACGTGCGCAACTACATGATTGGCGACATCGTGGCACGCCTGAAGCGGATGCAGGGCTTCAACGTGCTGCATCCGTTCGGCTGGGACGCCTTCGGTCTGCCGGCCGAGAACGCGGCGATCAAGAACAACCTGCACCCCGAGACGTGGACGCTCAACAACATCGCCCACATGAAGGGACAGCTGCAGCGGCTCGGGATCAGCTACGCGTGGGGCCGGGAGATTGCGACCTGCCTGCCGGACTATTACCACTGGAACCAGTGGCTCTTCCTCCGGATGCTCGAGCGCGATCTGGCGTATCGGCGCCGATCGACGGTGAACTGGTGTCCGAGCTGTCAGACCGTGCTCGCCAATGAGCAGGTGGTCGATGGCGGCTGCTGGCGCTGCGGGACGCCCGTGACGACCCGCGAGCTGGAGCAGTGGTTCTTTCGCATCACGCAGTACGCGGACGAACTGCTCGACGCGACGGCCGGCCAGCTCTCCGACTGGCCCGAGAAAGTTCTGACGATGCAGCAGAACTGGATCGGCCGGTCGGAGGGCGTCCAGGCGCGCTTCCCGCTGGTCGAGCGGACTGGCCAGTCCGGCTCGCGCGCGATCGAGATTTTCACGACCCGGATCGACACCATCTTCGGCGCGACGTTCATCCTGCTCGCGCCCGAGCATGCCCTGGTCGAAGAGTTCGTGCGTGACGCGCCGAACGCTGCCGAGCTGCAGGGGCACGTCCGTCGCTATCGCGCCCAGGACCGGATGGCCCGGATGGCTGGCGACGTCGAGAAAGAGGGGTTCGACACGGGACGGCAGGCCGTCAATCCGTTCACCGGCGAGCCGGTCCCGATCTGGGTCGCCAACTTCGTCCTGGCCGAGTACGGGACCGGCGCGATCATGGCCGTCCCCTACGGCGACCAGCGTGATTTCGAGTTCGCTCGCAAGTACGGGCTGCCGATCCGCGCCGTCGTGGCCCCTGACACGGACGGCGAGGCGGGCGAGGCCTGCGATCCGGCGTCGATGACGGACGCGTACACGGGCTGGGGCCGGAGCGTGAACTCCGGTGAGTTCAGCGGCCTTCCGTCTCGCGACGCCTGGGAGCGGATGGCCGACGCTGCTACGTCGAAGGGCATCGGCCGGCGCGTGACGCAGTATCGGCTGAAGGACTGGGGCATCTCGCGCCAGCGTTACTGGGGCACGCCCATTCCGGTCGTGCACTGCCCGGCCTGCGGCATCGTGCCGGTGCCCGATCGCGATCTGCCGATCGTGCTGCCCAAGGTTGCGCAGTTCAGCGGCCGCGGGGACTCGCCGCTCGCCCACATCGAGGAATGGGTCAACGTCGCCTGCCCGTCCTGCGGCGAGCCGGCGAAGCGCGAGACCGACACGATGGACACGTTCGTGGACTCGTCGTGGTACTTCTACCGCTTCTGCGATCCCAGGAACGCGGCGCTCCCGTTCGCGCCCGAGACGGTCCGCTACTGGGCGCCC
Organism: Vicinamibacterales bacterium; assembly: GCA_963834365.1. GTDB lineage: Bacteria > Acidobacteriota > Vicinamibacteria > Vicinamibacterales > Vicinamibacteraceae > CAWJAP01. The sequence continues at coordinate 360,520 of CAWIBS010000036.1, forward strand.
GTGGATTTCTACAGCGGCGGCGTCGAGCACGCCATCCTGCACCTCATCTACTCGCGCTTTTTCTGCCGCGTCTTCCGCGATCTCGGCATGGTCGAGCACGACGAGCCGTTCGCGCGCCTGCTCACGCAGGGGATGGTGCTCAAGGACGGCCACGTGATGTCCAAGTCGAAGGGCAACGTGGTCGATCCGGACGACATGATCGCGAAGTTCGGCGCCGACGCCCTGCGGCTCTATGTCCTGTTCGTCGCGCCCCCCGAGAAGGAGGTCGAATGGACCGACTCCGGCCTCGAGGGGAGCTTCCGCTTCCTCGCTCGCGTCTGGCGCATCGTCGTGCCGCTCGCGCCGGTCGTCCGCGGCCTGCGCCCCGCCGACCTCGCTGCGCCCGGTCTCGACGAGGCGCATCGCGCGTTGCGGCGCAAGACGCATCAGACCATCCAGCGCGTGACCACGGACCTCTATCCGCGCGTGCACCTGAACACGGCGGTGGCGGCGCTGCACGAGCTGGTGAACGAGGTGTACGTGTTCGCCGATCAGACCGGGCTCGCGCCACAGGGACGCGTGCCCGAGCCGGCGCCGCCCGGCGAGTCCGTGCCGCCCGGCACGCGCGCCGTGCTGGGCGAAGCGTTCGAATCTCTCGTGCTGATGCTCTCGCCGTTCGTGCCGCACATGGCCGAGGAACTGTGGGAGCTGCTCGGGCACGACGGAGGTGTCGTCGCTGCCGGCTGGCCGTCGGCCGACGACCGGGTCGCGGCCGCCGAGTCCATCGTCGATCCCGGTCCAGGTGAACGGCAAGGTCCGGGGGCGCATCACCGTGGCCCCGGACGCGCCGGACTCCGAGCTGGAGTCGGCCGCCCTTGCAGATCCGCACGTTCAGCAGTACACACAGGGGAAGCACGTCGTGAAGGTGGTCATCGCCCGCGGCCGGCTCGTGAGCATCGTCGTGAAGTAGTGACGGAGTGTCTGTGCATCCGATCTCGTCCGTTCGTGCCTGCGTTTCGGACCGTTGTCGTGGCGCGGCGCGCTTCCATCGACTGTGCCGGACGCTCGCCGTCGTGGCGCTCCTGCCGCTGACGGGGTGCGGGTATGCCCTGGCCGGGCGCGGTTCATCGCTGCCCGAGTACATCAGGACGATTGGTGTGCCGCTCTTCACCAACGCGACGTCGATTTTCGACGTCGAGCAGGCGCTCACCCAGCGTGTCCGGCTGGAGTTCCTCGGCCGCGGCCGCTACAAGGTGGTGTCCGACGAGGCGAACACCGATGCCGTGCTGAAGGGCGAGATCACGTCGATCTCGATCCGGCCGACGGCGTTCAACGATCAGCAGCAGGCCTCGCGCTACGAGATCACGGTCGTGGTGAAGGTCGAGTTCACCGACGTCAAGACGGCCAAGGTCCTCTACGACAATCCGGCGCAGACCTTCAGGGAGGAGTACGACGTCACCAACGTCGTCTCGGCCGACGTCGCGTCGTTCCTGGGACAGAACGTCAACGCCTTCGAGCGACTCGCCAACGACTTCGCGAAGACGGTGGTCTCGTCCATCCTCGAGGCCTTCTGAGGCGCCGGTCCGCATGCCCTCGTTGACGCTCGACGCCCTGCGCGCCCGCCTGCCGGGCAGCCAGCTCGATCCCCTCTATCTGGTGCTCGGGGACGACGAGCGCGGCAAGGACGAGGCGGTCGCGGCCTTCGTCGGCGACCGTCCCCGAGGACGTGCGCGGCTTCGCGCTCGAACGGGTGTCGGCCCTGGAGTGCGAGGCATCGGCGATCGTCGCGTCGGCGCGGACGCCGCCGTTTCTCGGCGACCGCCGCGTGATCATCGTCACCCGGGCCGAGAAGTGGCTCGTCGGCCGCCGTCGCAGGACCGAGGGCGACGAAGGCGCGGGGAGGAAGCCGGGCGCCGGCGACCTCGAGGGCGCTCGAGACGTACTTCGAGTCCCCGGCGCCGTTCGCACGCTCGTCGTCGTGGCCGAGGACGTCAACCGGACGCTCAAGGCGGTCAAGCGCTGCTCAAGCAGGCGACGACGGTCGAATGCTGGGGCCTCAAGGACGAGCGGGAGGCCAGGGGGCCGTCGATTGCCGAAGCGCTCGAGCGGGGCGGCCGGCTGGCGTCGGCACAACTCCGGAAGGCGGGGCTGGCGGTCGACCGGCGCACACTCCAGCCGCTGCTGGCGCATGCGGGGACCGACATCGGCACGCTGCGGGGCGCGCTCGATCGGCTCGTCCTCTATTGCCACGGCCGCAGCGAAGTGACGCTCGAGGACGTCCGCACGATCGTCGGCGGCGCGGCACTGGTTGACGACTGGGCGATGGTCAACGCGATCGAGCGTGGGGACGCGCGCGAAGCGCTGCGCCAGGTCCGGCTGCTCATCGACGAGGGCGACGGCCCCTATCGCACGCTCGGCCAGCTGGCGTGGTTCGTGCGAAGCCGGCTGGCGCCGTCGCTGCCGCTCGACCGGGCGCGGCAGGTGGTGAACGCCGTCTTCGAGACGGATCTTGCGATGAAGAGCTCCGGCGGGGAGCCGAAGGTCCTGCTCGAACGGTTGGTGATGGAACTGTGCGGCGTCCGGGGCCCCGGATTCGCGCCGGGTCGGGGGGCTTACGACGCCCGGCGTCAGGGAAGCGGGCGCTGAGGCCGCACACCGCCTGCGCTCAACAGCCGGCAGGAACGACCGGCGGGGCGGGTCAGGAGGCGAGCCGGGCCGAGAGCCGCGACTTGTAACGGCTGGCGGCGTTGCGGTGGATCACGCCCTTCTTGGCGGCTTTGTCGATGAGCGAAACCGTGTCGCTCAGCGACTTCTTCACCTCGTCGGACTTGCCGCTGTCCAGGGCCGTCCGGACCTGCTTCAGGGCGGTGCGGAGGCGGGACCGGTACTGACGGTTGCGCTCGCGATTGACGAGACTCTGGCGATGCGCCTTGATTGCGGAAGCGTGATTGGCCACGTCTGGAAATTCCTCGACTGCGAATCGGCCTGATTCGAGGCCCCTTGCCACGGGCCCCCGGCCGTCTCGAAACTCCACAAGATAGCACGGTCGTGGCTCGAATTCCAGAGCTCCCTTGAGTGACAACGGGCCCGCCAAGGTGGCGCCGGGCTTTAGCCCGGCCAACGCGGGCCGAGCAGGCCTAAAGGCCTGCGCCAATTGCGACACAAGGAACTCTGGGCTTGACGCCACAGTGGGCGCGCCTATGCGTCCTTCGGGGCGTCCTTCCGGCGGCGTTCGGCCTGGCGGCGCCGCTCCCGGCGCGCCTGGTCCCACCGCTGTGCCGGGGCTGGCACACCCTGCCGGGCGGCGCGGAGCAGGTCGATGACCCGCTGAGCCTCGGGACTGGGCGGCGGCGTGACGTCCTCGTACAGCTGGCGCGCTTCCGCCTTCGGCACGTGCGTGACCGCCAGACCACGCACGACGACGAGTTGCTCCCGGCCCGGGGGGCGGCTGATCGTGATCGTGTCGCCGGGTTTCAGTTCGCGATGGGGCCTGGCGCGCTCCCCGTTGACCTCGATCTTGCCGCCGTTGCACGCCCGCTGTGCGTCCGACCGCGTCTTGCACAGACAGGCGACGTCCAGCCAGACGTCGAGCCGGACGCGCGCGCGGCGGGGATTCGGTCGGCAAATCGCGCACGCATCCATTATGCTCGATGCGTGCTGGCCACCATTCTGCGCAAGCTCGGGATCGACGTGGACGTGGAGCGAGTCGGCGCCGGGATCCGGCGGCGCTCGACTGCGATTGCCGATGTGCTCGAGCACATGGAGCCGTCCGAGGCGCGGCAGATCGCCGCCTTCGCCTATCTCCTGAGCCGCGTCGCGCACGCCGACCATCAGGTGACCGAAGCGGAGCACGGCGTCGATGGAGCAGTTGCTCGTCGGACACGCGCGGGCTCGCGCCCGATCGCGCCGCGCATCGTGGCGACGCTCGCGACCAGCCAGCTGATTCACGTCCGCGGCACGGAGGACTATCTGGTGACGCGGGAGTTCGCGGCGCGGCGCTTCAGCCGAGCGGAAGCGGGCGCTGGTGGACGCGATGTTCGCCGTGTGCGCGGCGGACGCGTCGATTCGGACCGTCGAGGACAACGAAATCCGGCGCGTCGCGACCGGCATCGGCATCGAGCACGCCGAGTTCGTCGCGATCCGCGACCGGTACCGCGATCGTCTGGCCGTGCTGACAGCGCCCTGAGCCGTCGTCCGCGAGCGTAGCTCGGCGCGCCTACCGTTCTTCTGCGTGGCCGGCTTCCAGCGCTGCGGGCGTCGCGCCGTGCGGCAACTTCGACCGCGCGGCGCGCCGGACACTCGACGGCCCGCTTCGGCTTGACGTCGTATACCGCACGACCTCTTCGCCGTCCACGATCTCGATGACGCGATAGACCACCGGGCGGGATGCGGTGGAGACGCCGCTCGCCGTCGTGGCCGAGACCTTCTTCACGTAGTCGCGGGTCTCGCGATACGGCGGGATCGCGCGGCCGTATTTGTTCACCGCGCCCGGGCCGGCGTTGTAGGCGGCGAGCGCGAGCTCCTCGTTGCCGCCGAACTCGTCGAGCAGCGACCGCAGGTAGGTGACGCCGCCGCGGATGTTCTGCTCCGGATCGTAGGGATTCATCACCCCGAGGTCGGCAGCGGTGCCGGGCATGAGCTGCATCAGCCCCATCGCGCCGACCCTGCGAGCGTGCGCGGGGATTGAACGCGGATTCGACCTGGATGACCGCGCGCACCAGATCCGGCCGCACGCCTTGTCCCGCGCCTGCTCGTCGATCACTTCGTCCCAGGCGCTCGGGCGCACGCCGGCGCCGCCGGATCCGCCGGCGGATCGTCGTGCGAATCGACGACGAGCCGCGGACCGCGTAGGTCTGGGCTCCCTCACCGAGCGGCTTGTCGGAGAGCGTAAGGACGCCGGATTCATCCCGGATGGCGTAGATCTGCGGCCTGGGCGGTTTCGATCCCAGACACACCACCGCCGGGCACACCAGAAGGAGGCCCTTCAAGGTCATGGTTCGTCTTTGTGCTGGGGAGCTCTCAGAGTAGCAGCCGGCTCGCGCGCCCGCCACGCAAGAAACACGGGAACCGGGAATCGGACCGCCGGCACGCGCGGGCAGCACGCGGGCCGCCGCGTCACGTTTCGTGCACTCCGGTGTTCCCGGTACCTTGGGTTTGCCGCCGGCCTATCTGGCGCACGGACTACCCGCCGCCGGTCCCGAGCATCTGCGCGACGACCGATCGGCTCTCCCTCAAGCAGGTCGGCAATTCTCGCCGGATCTTTACCGCCGGCTTCGGCGAAGTCCGGACGGCCGCCGCCGCCGCCGCCGACGATGGGCGCAATCTGGCGGACGATCTGACCCGCCTGGACGCGGGAGGTGAGATCCTTCGAGACGGACACGACGAGAGACACCTTGCCGTCCGCATCGGAGGCGAGCACGATCGACCCCCGAACGCACCTGCTCCTTCAGCGAGTCCGCGAGCGTGCGGAGCGCCGCGCGATCGAGTCCGGTGACGCGCCGGGCGATGAGGGTGGTGCCGTCGATCGCGAAGGTGTCGTCGCTGGTCGGCCCACCTCCCATCGCCGCCTGGACCTTCGCCTCCTGCAGCTCTCGCGTGAGGCGCTTGAGATCCGCCTGCAGCCGCTCGATCGCCTCCGGGGTCTGCTCGGCGCCGACGCCGAGCGTGCGCTGAACGCGATCGATGGCGGCTTGTGTGCGGCGGTAGTGATCGTAGGCGCCGATCCCCGTCACGGCTTCGACGCGGCGGACGCCGGCCGCCACGCCGCCCTCCGACGTGATCGCGAAGAGGCCGATGTCGCCGGTCGCGCGGCAGTGTGTGCCGCCGCACAGCTCGACACTGAATCCGGGCACCGTGACGACGCGGACCGTGTCGCCGTATTTCTCGCCGAAGAGGGCCATCGCTCCGGCGGCGATGGCCTCGGCGGTCGGACGCACCTCGGTCTGCACCGGCGTATTGGCCAGGACGTGCTCGTTCACCAGGCGCTCGACGCGCCGGAGGTCCTCGGCGCCAATGGGCGCCGGCTGGACGAAGTCGAAACGCAGCCGATCGGGCGCGACGAGCGACCCGGCCTGCTTGACGTGCGGTCCGAGCACGTCGCGCAGCGCCGCGTGGACGAGGTGTGTGGCCGTATGGTTGCGGCGGATGGCGTCGCGTCGTGCCACCTCGACCTCGAGCGACACCGTCTGCCCGGGAACGAGCGCCCCCCGCGTCACCACGACCCTGTGCGCGCGGGGCCCCCCGGGTGAGACGCGGGCCACGCCGCTCACCGTGGCCTCGCCGGCATCTCCGCGCAGCGTGCCGGTGTCGGACACCTGCCCGCCCGCCTCGAGATAGAAGGGTGAACGGTCGGTGACGACGAAGCCGTCAGCACCTTGCGACAGCTCGCCAACCTGCACGCGGTCCCCGGCGAACACCGCGACGATCGCCGCGCCCTCGACGCTCGTGGTCGCGTAGCCCTCGAAGCGATCGTCCGTCGCTTCCACCCGCGTGCGCTCGGCGTCAGAGGCGTACGAGAACGCGGCCGCCTTGCGGGCCTCGAAGCTGCTGCCCGCCCGGGCCCGCTCGCGCTGCGCCTCCATGGCGCGGTCGTACCCCGTCGCGATCGATGGACAAGCTGGCGCTCGCTGGCGAGATCCTCGATGAAGTCCAGGGGTACCCCGAGCGAATCGTAGAGTCTGAAGACTTCGTCGCCGGGCAGGGTCTGCGACGACGACCGGCTGGCGCGGTCGAGCAGCTCCTCGAGCTTCGGGAGTCCCGCGTCGAGCACCGCGTCGAACCGTTCCTCTTCACCGCGGATCACCTGCTCCACCATCGCCTGGTTCGCGCGCAGCTCGGGATAGGTCTCGCCCATCTCGGCGACGACGACCTTGGCCAGCCGGTGGAGAAACGGGTCGCGCATGCCAAGGCGCTTGCCGTGTCGCATCGCGCGCCGCATGATCTTCCGCAGCACGTAGCCGCGCCATTCGTTCGACGGCACGACGCCATCGGCCACGAGGAAGACGCTCGCGCGCAGATGATCGGCGACGACGCGCATCGAGACGTCTGCCGCGCCGGCGGCTCCGTACCGGTGCCCGGCCAGGCCGCCGATCGCGTCGAGCAGCGGCTGGAACAGATCCGTGTCGTAGTTCGAGAACTTGCCCTGGATGACGGCGGTGATCCGCTCGAGGCCCATGCCCGTGTCGATCGACGGCGCCGGCAGCGGCTCGAGCGCGCCGCCGTCGAGGCGGTTGAACTCCATGAAGACGTTGTTCCACACCTCGATGAGGCGATCGCTCTCGGGCACGTCCGGATCGTCGCGGCGATCGAAGTGAATCTCGGAGCAGCGGCCGCACGGCCCGGTCTCTCCCATCTGCCAGAAGTTGTCGGCCTGCCCGAACTCGTCGATCCGGTCCGCGGGAAGATACTGGCGCCAGATCGCATAGGCTTCCTCGTCGCGCGGCACACCGGCCTCGCCGCTGAAGATCGAGGCGCGCAGGCGCTCGGCGGGCAGCCGCCACACCTCCGTCAGCACGGTCCAGGCGAAGCGGATGGCCTCCTCCTTGAAGTAGTCGCCGAAGGAGAAGTTGCCGAGCATCTCGAAGAACGTGTGATGGCGGAGCGACGGGCCGACGTTGTCGAGATCGTTGTGCTTGCCGCTGACGCGCATGCATTTCTGCGACGTCGTCGCCCGGACGTAGTCGCGCTTCTCGCGGCCGAGGAAGACATCCTTGAACTGGTTCATTCCGGCGTTGATGAACAGCAACGTCGGGTCGTCGCCGGGCACCAGCGGCGAACTGGGCACGATCCGGTGGCCGCTGGTCGCGAAATACTCGAGGAAGGACTGCCGAATCTCCCGGGCGTTCATCGAGACATCATAGCTGGAGCGGCTGGGGCGGCTGGAGCGGCTGGAGCGGCTGGAGCGGCTGGAGCGGCTGGAGGGCCGCCGTCCCGTCGTGTCCGGCTTCAGCCGGACCCGTCATCCTCGTCCCGCCGATCGCCCAGCGTTCTCAGCGCGGCGCGGACCTTGTCGTGCGAGAACCCCTGGCGCATGAGCGCGCGGTAGAGGCGTGCGGTCTCGGCGGGGGAGGGGGCCTCGTCGCGAGGCCACCGCTTGCGCAGGACCTGCTCGAGGAGCGTCGATTCGCTGGCTTCCGCGAAGGCCTCCGCCAGCGCCGCGTCCGCGACCGTCCGCTCGATCCCGAGTGCCTGCAGGTCGGCTCGCACCCGAGCGGGCCCCCGCGCCTTCAGCCTGACGGCGGTTCGCACGAAGGCCCCGGCCACGCGCCGGTCGTCCAGGGCCCCCTCCCGCGTGAGGCGATCGATTACCGGCTCGATGACACCCGTCTCAAACCCCCGTCGGCCCAGCCGCTGCCGGACCTGGCGCTCGGACAGCTCACGCCGCGACAGCCACCCGAGCGCGAGGACGTAGGCGTCACGGGAATCGTCCACCCGGCGAATGGTACACGGACCATCCCTGGAAGACTCGGCCGCCAGTACGCAGGGACGTGCGATCGGTGGCCGTGGCGTGACGAGCGGGAAACCCGCTACTGGCCTTCCCCGCAGAAGGGACACCGTGCCGAGCGCGCCGGCAGCGCCTTGCGGCACTTCCAGCAGAAGCGCGGCGTCGGCGCTTCACGCGACCGCAGGCGGGCCTGAATGCCCGACAACTCGGCCTCGGCGGCGCGCGCCGCGGCCGCAGGATGCGCCACCGCCTCGCGGGTCTCTGCAGCCGCGGGACGGGCGACGCCCGGCCGGGCCTCGAGCAGGTCCTCGATGAGATCGCTCGCCTTCTGATAGCGCTGCGGGATCTCGGGGGCCATCGCCTTCAGGACGATGTCGTTGATGCGCTTCGGGATGGCGGCGTTGCGGAGCCGCGGCGGCGTGACGAGATCGGTCCGGAACAGGCGATCGATGTCCGCCGGGCCCGGCGCCTCGTAGGGCAGCATCCCGGTGAGCATCTGATACATCGTGATGCCGAGCGAATAGACGTCCGAGGCGAAGACTGCCTTCCCGTGGAATTGCTCGGGCGCCATGTAGGGGGGGCTGCCGATGACCGTGGTCCCGTGCGCCGCGATCTCGAGGAACCGCGAGGTGCCGAAATCGGCGACCTTGACCAGGTCGGTCTCGGAGACGAGCACGTTGGCCGGCCGCAGATCCCGATGCAGCACGCCCTGCCCGTGCGCATGATCCACGGCGTTGCAGATCTGGCACGCGTAGTCGAGCGCGCGCGTGAGCTCCAGCGCGCCATCGCGGATGATGATCGTCTCCAGCGTGTGGCCCGGGACGTACTCCATCACGATGAAGAAGACGCCGTCCTGCTTCTCTGCGGTCGTGATGGCGACGATGTTGGGGTGGCTGACGCTGGCGAGCAGGCGCGGCTCGCGCAGCAGTTCGCCGAAGTCGAGATTCTGTCGATGCGGGACTTTGATCGCGACCTGTTTGTCGATCCAGGTGTCCTTGGCGAGGTACACCGTCCCGAAGCCTCCGCTGCCGAGAGGCGCGAGGATCTTGTACTTTCCCAGGATCTGTCCCTTGAACAGCATCCTCGGGCAGTATACAGAGCGCCTTGCACAAAGCAACCCGCGTGACGCCTCCGGGCCCACGTGTCCAGCAACGCCAGCGACGACCCGGATGACCGAGCCACGCTTCTACGTCCCCGACCTCGACGCCACCGCAGGAGACGTCACGCTCTCGACCGACGAGTCGCGGCATCTGCGCCGCGTCCTCCGGCTCGACGCCGGCGCGCGCGTCCGCGTCTTCGACGGACACGGGCTCGAGATGCGCGCGGAAGTGACGGCCGCCTCGAAGGACGGCACCCGCCTTCGGCTGCTCGAGCCCGTCGCGGTACCGCCCGAACTTCCGGTGCGCATCACGCTGGCGCAGGCCGTGCTCAAGCACGATGCGATGGACGCCGTCATCCGCGATGCGACGATGCTCGGTGTCCGGACGATTCGTCCGCTGGTCTCGGCACGCAGCGTCGTCCCGGCGCGTGCGGCGTCGGCGGCGGCCGTCGAGCGCTGGTCCCGCATCGCGGTCGCCGCCGCGAAACAGTGCGGGCGCGCGACCATCCCCGAGATCGCGTCCGCGCTCCCGTTCGACGCGACTCTGGGGAGCACGCCGGCCCCTCGGCTGATCCTCGTCGAGCCGTCGGCGGGCGTTGGCGAGCCGGGCGGTCCATCGGCGGTGGCACCGTCAACCGCAACCCTCATCGTTGGGCCCGAAGGCGGGTGGACACCCGAGGAAGTCGCGGCCGCTCGCGCCGCGGATGCCGTGCCATGGTCGCTCGGTCCCTTGACCCTGCGCGCGGAAGCCGCACCAGCCGCGGGCCTCGCCATCCTCGGGTGGCTGTGGCGGTCTCGCTGAGCTCGTGGAGGCAGCGGAGGAGACGGAGGGAACGGTTTTAACACGGAGCAACGGAGTAACGGAGGCGAACGGAGAAATTCAAAATAGAAATCAAAGCTCTTCTCTGTTCGTCTCCGTTTCTCTGTTTCTCCGTGTTAAAACCGTTTCCTCCGTCTCCTCTGCTGCCTCTACAAGCGTCAGAGCGACCCACCCGTTCTCGGAGTGCTCGCGAAGGACGTGCAGGGGAGCGAACGCGTGGACGACGGCCAGCCGTTCGTCGAGCGTGAATCCGCCCAGGATGAGCATGCCTCCGGGGGCGAGGCAATACAGGACTTCCGAGGCGAGCCGCCGGAGCAGCGCTCCTGTGAGATTGGCGACGACGACACGCGCGCGCTCGGCGGCCGCATCGCCCGTCGCATCCGCGACGCTGCCAAGTCGCAGCTCGACCCGGTCCTGGACGCCATTCCGCGCGACGTTGGCCGCGGCAGCCTCGAGCGCATCACGATCATCGTCGATGGCCACGACGTGCACGCAGCCGAGGCGCGCGGCCGCAATCGCCAGCACGCCCGATCCGGTTCCGAGGTCGATCATCCGCTCGCCGGCGAGTGCGATCTCCTGCAGCGCCCGCAGGCACAGGCGCGTCGATTCGTGGTGACCCGTGCCGAAGCCCATCGACGGCTCGATCTCGACGATCACCGCCGGCGACGTTCCGGCGTTTGTGGCGGACACCTTGTGCGACCCTGCGGCCCTGGCGGCGCGTGCGACGTCCCACGGTGGCGTGACGATGACCCGGCCGACCCGCACCGCGGACAGCGCGGCCTGCGAGCGCTCCGCCCAGTGCTCGTCCGGGACCTCGACCGCGCAACAGTCCACGACCGGTGTCCACTCGGGGCTTGCGGACAACGCCCGTTCTGCCGCGTCCCTGGCCGCTGTTGAAGGGAAGAACACCCGCCAGCGGTCGGTCCGGGTCTCGCTGGCCGTGAGATCGAGAATGGCCGTCGGCGAGAAGTCGTCGAGAAACGCGTTCAGGAATCCCGCGGCGTCCGGCTCCAGTCCGCGTGCATCGCGGCTGACGATGTCGAGCGCGGGCCAGGTCTTCACGTGGATGCGACTTCAATTCCGGGCTACGGGCTACAGGCTTCGGACTACAGGTCTGATCCCTGATCCCTGATGCCTGATCCCTGTCCTTGGGGCTTAGCCGAAAATGTCCTTGACGCGCTCGAAGAACGGCTTCTCCTCGGGCTCGATGTCGCGACGGGTGGGTTGCGCGCTCTCAGGCAGCACCTTGCCGAGAGCTTCGATGGCCTTGCGCTGCTCGCGCGAGAGCTTCTTCGGGACGGCCACCTTGACGACGACGTGCAGGTCGCCCTTGCCGCGGCCGGACACGTTCGGCATGCCGCGCGACCGCAGCTTGAAGGCGGCCCCGCTCTGCGTGCCTTCCGGAATCGCCAGCGTGTCTTCGCCGTCGAGAGTCGGGACGGTGATCGTACCGCCGAGGGCCAGCGTGGTGAAGCCGACCGAGACCTCGCAGAAGAGGTCGTCGTCCTGCCGCTGGAACACGGGATGTTCCGCGACGTGAATGACAATGTAGAGGTCGCCGGACGGGCCGCCTTTGGCGCCGTGCTCGCCCTCGCCGACCAGGCGAAGGCGCTGCCCGGTCGCGATGCCGGCCGGCACCTTGACCTTGAGCTGGCGCTCTTCCGTCTTGCGGCCGCTGCCGCGGCACGTCACACACGGCTTGGTGATGATTCGTCCCGCGCCGCGGCACTGGCCGCAGGTGCGGGCGACGGTGAAGAACCCCTGCTGATAGCGGACCTGCCCGAGCCCGCGGCATTGTTCGCAGACCTCGGGGCCGCTGCCCGACGCGGCACCGGAGCCCTTGCAGGTGTGGCAGGTCTCTTCGCGCGGGATGCGGATCGACGTTTCCGAGCCTCTCGCGGCGTCGTCGAACGCGATCTCGAGGTCGTAGCGCAGGTCGGCGCCGCGCCGCGGGCCGCGGCGCGATCCGGAGAAGACGTCGCCGAAACCGAAGATGTCGCCCAGCCCGCCGAGGATGTCGCCGAAGTCCGAGAAGACCGACGGGTCGAACCCCTGTCCCCCCTGCGCCACACCGGCATGGCCGAAGCGATCGTAGGCCGCGCGCTTGTCGGGATCCGCGAGCACCGCGTACGCCTCCGCGGCCTCCTTGAACTTCTCCTCGGCCGCAGCGTTGCCGGGGTTCCGATCGGGATGATGCTTCAGCGCCAGTTTGCGGTAGGCGCTCTTGATCTCCGGCTCGGACGCGCCCCGCTCCAGTCCGAGCACGTCGTAGTAGTCGTGCTTAGCCACGCGATGCCACCTTCACCATCGCCGGACGGAGCAGCCGGTCCCCGATCTTGTAGCCGCGGCGCATCTCCTCGACGACTTCACCGTCCCGATGCGCGTCCGAGACTTCGGTCGCGACCGCCTGGTGCACGTGCGGATCGAAGTCGAGGCCGAGCGCCTCGACGGGCGTGACGCCGCGGCGGCGCAGGAGATCGACGAGCTGCCGGTGGATCAGCTCGACCCCGGCGCGGTAGCTCGCCTGACTCCCGTCCAATCCGGGCGCCGCCGCGAGCGCGCGCTCGAAGTCGTCGAGCAGGGGCAGCAGGTCCTTGACGATCTCGTTGGCGGCGAACTCGGACAACTCGCGCCGCTCGCGTTCGACCCGCTTGCGATAGTTGTCGAATTCGGCCGTCGCGCGCAGGAGGCGGTCGCGATAGTCGTCGCGCTCGGCGCGCACGCTCTCGGGATCCTCCTGCAACGATAGCTCGGGTGGCGTCGCGCGCTCACCCTCGGGCATCGCATCGGTACGCGGTTCCTCCGCCGCGCCCGATTCATCGGCGTCGTGTCTGCGCTGGTCCATGATCAATCGCTGGCAAGCACGCGGGTGACCGCGTGCGACACACTGTCAACAGCCGAGATCGCGCGCGAGTACCGCATGCGCGTCGGCCCGAGAATACCGAGAGCCCCGTTGCGGACGCCATCCCGGTAGGTCGTGATGACGAGGCTGAATTGCTGCAGGTCCGGGGCCGGGTGCTCGCTGCCGATGACGACCGTCAGCCCGGGCGCGTCGATGAAGGCGGTGAGCAGGCGGACGAGCCGATCCTTCTCTTCGATCATCGCCAGCAGCGACCGCAGCGTCGGCAGGGCGTCAACGCTCAAGGCGTGCTCGACCAGCGTCGGCGTGCCCGAGACGACGACGAACTCGTCGGAGGGGAGCGCTTCGAGCGTGCTGCGCGCCAGTTGCAAGGCGCGCGACAGCAGCGCGTCGTAGAGGGTGCGCTCTGCCTGCATCTGCTCGAGCACCTGCGCCCGGGCTTCGGTGACGGTCAGTCCGGCGAACGCCGCCGTCAGGTAGTTGCCGGACTGGATCAGTTCGTCACGCGTGATCGCGCCCTCGAACGGCACGACCTTGTGCGCCACCTGACCACTCGTCGAGACGACGACCACCAGAATGCGGTCCGTATCCAGCGGCACGAACTCGATGCGCTGCAGCCGACCTTCCGAGGCGGCCGCCATGACGAAGCCGATGTGGTGCGACACGCGAGCACGGCGA
>CAWIBS010000037.1:0-138178 GCA_963834365.1 Vicinamibacterales bacterium
ATCCGTCGTCTGGCCGGCCTTCCCATTCCTCGTGATCGCTCGATCGAGTTTCGCACGCCGATTGCCGACCGCGCGGTCTTCGACGACGTGACACTGCGGATTTTCGAACGGCACTGCATCTCGTGCCACAACCCGGGCAAGCTCAAAGGCGAACTGAAGCTGGACACGTATGAGGGCGTCATGACCGGCGGGCGTGTCGGGGCCTGTCGTGATTGCGGGGGCGCCCGCCGAGAGCGAGCTCCTGAAGCGCGCTGCATCTTCCCCTCGACGACAAGAAGCACATGCCGCCGAAGGGACGGCCGCCGCTGACCGACGACGAGTCGGCCGTCCTGACCTGGTGGGTCGAGGCCGGTGCTCCCGCAGCGGGCACGCTCCGGACATTGAAGGCGCCAGCCGAGATCCGCGTCGCGTTCTCGAGGAGCCTTCCGGAGGCGGAGCGGCGGGCGGTCGAGGAGCTTCAGCAGTCGCCAGGCCGCCGAGTACGAGACCACGCTCGCGGCCGTGCGGGCGGCGGTTCCCGGATCGCTGCGGGCGATCGTGCCTGGGGAGCGTGACCTCGAGTACACGGCGGCGGTCGCGGGCGCAGCCTTCGGGGATGCCGAGCTCGAGAAGCTGGCGGCGGCGGGGAAGGATCTGGTCTGGCTCGACCTCTCGCGGACGGGGATCACCGACGCGGGCCTGAAGGCGCTGGGCAAGATGCCGAACCTGCAACATCTCGACCTGCGCGGGACGGCGGTGGGGGACGCCGGCCTGGAGGCGCTCGCCCCGCTCCACAACCTCCAGACGCTCGGTCTCTACGGCACCGCGGTGACGGACGCGGGACTTCCGGCGCTGCAGCGACTGTCCTGGCTTGAGACGGCTCTATGTCGGCGGCACCAGGGTGACGCCGCCAGGTCTCGCGACCCTTGGAAGGACCCGGAAGGGGCTGCACATCCTCGATCGCCCTGAGGTCTTGCGCCTCCGCCGCCGGGACGACTATCCTTCGCAGCACTCCATGAGAGGCTCGCGGGTCCTGCTGCTCGCGTCGGTCCTGCCGGTGGCCCTCGTCGCCGCGGCGGCGGCGCCGTTCGTGTCCTGGCGCAAGGCCGACCCGGCGCCCGCGACGGCCGCGGTGCCGGTGCCGGCCCTCCCGGACACCATCTCCTTCAACCAGCACATCCGCCCGATCTTCGTCGCCAACTGCTTCCGCTGCCATGGATCCGATCCGGGCACACGAGAAGCGGAGCTCCGCCTGGATCGGCCCGAATTCGCCTTCGCGCCCCGAGCCAACGGACAGCCGGTGATCGTCAAGGGCGACCCCGGACGAAGCGCGCTCGTGCGGCGCATCACGTCGAGCGATCCCGAGACGGTGATGCCGCCGCCCGAGACGCACAAGACCCTGACGCCGCGCGACATCGCGCTCCTCGAGCGCTGGATCAAAGAGGGCGCGCCAGTACGAGCCGCACTGGGCCTTCATCAAGCCCGAGCGCCCGGCGCTCCCTGAGGTGCGCCAGGCGGGACTCGTCTCGAATCCCATCGACCGCTTCGTCCTGGCCCGGCTGGAAGAAGAGGGACTCACGCCCAACCCGGAGGCCGATCGTCACACCCTGATCCGGCGCGTCACGCTCGACCTGACGGGGCTGCCGCCAACCCCCGCGGAGATCGACGCGTTCGTCCGCGACACATCCCCGAAGGCCTACGACGCGCTGGTCGACCGGCTCCTCGCGCGTCCGAGCTACGGCGAGCACCGGGCGCGCTACTGGCTCGACGCCGTGCGCTACGCCGACACCCACGGCTATCACTTCGACAACTACCGCAGCATCTGGCCGTACCGCGACTGGGTGATCGACGCCTTCAACGCCAACCAGCCCTTCGACCGGTTCACGCAGGAGCAGATTGCCGGGGACCTGTTGCCGAAGGCCACGCCCAATCAGCTGATCGCCACGGGCTACATCCGGGCGGGGATGAGCACGAACGAAGGCGGGACCATCCCCGAGGAGAACCTGGCGAACTACGCGACCGATCGCGTCGAGACCACGTCGCAGGTCTGGCTGGGGCTGACCATGGGCTGCGCGCGCTGCCACGACCACAAGTTCGACCCGATCAGCGCGAAGGACTTCTACAGCATGGCGGCGTTCTTCCGGAACACGACGCAGCCCGCCATGGACGGCAACGTGATGGACTCGCCGCCGGTCCTCCGTATCCCACGGGCAGAGGACGCCACACGCTACGCCGCGCTGCCTGGCGAGATCGACGACGCCATAGAGGACTACGGGCTTCCATCTCGAGGCCGCCGAGCCCGCCTTCATGAGCTGGCAGCAGACTCAGGGGGCCGAAGACCTGCCGACGATCTCGGACGAACGGCTCGAACTCCGGCTCCTCTCCGATCCAGCCGAGCCCACCACCCTGCGCAACGTGGTCGCTCCGGGTCGGCCGTTCACCTTCACCGGAGGAAGACCGCAGGTGGAGAGCTCACCCCTCGGTCCGGCGCTTCGCCTGGCGACGGGCGTCACCGCCGATCTGGGCGCGCTCGGCGACATCGAAGCCGACGAGCCATTCTCGGTCGGCGCCTGGGTTCAGGTGACCGACAACGTCGACGGCGCGCTCCTGGCCCGCATGGACGTCGCCAACGGCTACCGCGGGTGGGACCTCTCGATGAAGGGCAGCCGCGCCGGACTCCAGATCATCAGCTCCTGGAATCAGGACGCCCTGCGGGTCCTCGCGCGGGGATCGGTGTCGTCGGAAGGGTGGCACCACGTCTTCGTCACCTATGACGGCTCGCGAAAGGCCAAAGGCGTCCGGGTCTACTACGACGGCAAGCCCCAGAGCGTCTATGAGGAGGTGGATTCGCTGCGCGGGTCCATTCGGACGAAGACCCCGCTGCGCCTGAACCGACGCAGCACCGGCGAGGGGGCCGGCGGTGCGGCCGTCCACGACGTCCGTTTCTATCGACGCGTGCTGACGCCGCCGGAGGTGCAGGTGCTGGCCCGTCGCGGCGTGCTCGAGGCGGCCCTCGCCGCGCCTCCGGCCGCGCGGACGCAGAAGCTGCTGCAGCCGCTGCGCGACTACTACTTCGCCTTCGTCGACGCGGACGCAAGGCGCCTCCAGCACGCGCGGGATACGCTGGCCGCCGAGTTCGAGGCGGTGAAGTCGCGCTCGAAGGTGACCCTCATCGCCGAGGAGAAGAAGGGGAAGCCCTTCGCGCGGATTCTCGTGCGGGGCCAGTACGACCAGGAGGGCGAGCGGGTCGGCGCCGCCGTCCCGGCGATTCTCCCGCCGCTGCCCAAGGGCGCGCCCGCCAACCGCCTCGGACTGGCGCGCTGGCTGACCCCGCCGGAGCATCCACTCACCGCCCGCGTCAACGTCAACCGCTTCTGGGCCCAGGTCTTCGGGCAGGGGCTCGTCTCGACCGCCGGGGAGTTCGGCGTCACAGGCGAGCCGCCAACGAACCCGAAACTGCTCGACTGGCTGGCCGTGGAGTTCCGCGAGTCGGGATGGAACGTGAAGGCGCTCTTCCGGCTGATGGTGACGTCCGCCGCCTACCGCCAGTCCGCGGTCGCGAGCCGGGAGAAGCTGGAGAAGGACGCCGACAATCGCCTGCTCTCCCGTGGGCCGCGCTTCCGGATGCACGGCGAGATGATTCGCGACCTCGCCCTTCGGGCCTCGGGTCTGCTGTCCGCGAGGATGGGCGGCCCGAGCGTCAAACCCTACCAACCGCCGGGCATCTGGGAAATCGTGGCGATGGAGGAGAGCAACACGAAGATCTACGTGCCCGACCGGGGCGAGGGCAACTATCGCCGCAGCCTCTACACCTTCTGGAAGCGCGCCGCCCCGCCGCCGGCCATGGAGACCTTCAACGCGCCCACGCGCGAGCAGTGCGCCGTCGATCGCGAGCGGACGAACACGCCGCTGCAGGCCCTGGTGACGTTGAACGACGTCCAGTTCGTCGAGGCGTCCCGCCGCCTCGCGGAAGTCGCCATCGGGGAGCGGGGACAAGACGATGCCGGGCGCCTCGACGCCATGGCCCTGCGTGTCCTGAGCCGCCCGCTCGCGACCGCCGAGCGGGAGGCCCTGAAGCCCGTGGTCCGGGACCTCCGTGAGCACTACGCCGCCGACGGCAAGGCCTCGAAGGCGCTCGTCGCCGTCGGCGACTCGGCCCCGAACGCGTCGATTCCCGCCCCCGAGCTCGCGGCGTGGACCATGGTGGCGAGCCTGTTCTTCAATCTCGACGAGGCACTCAACAAGTGAGCCCGAAGACGCGTTCCGCGTGCTGCTCCGGCGGCGACGATCTGGCGATGACCCGGCGCGAGTTCCTGGCCCAGGCCGGCCGGGGCATCGGCTCGGTCGCGATCGCGTCGATGCTCGGAGGCTCGGGGATGTTCGCCGGCGGCGCGAACGGCCTGCCGAACCTGCCGCATTTCCGCCCGAGGGCGCGTCGCGCCATCTGGCTCTTTCCGGCCGGCGCGCCGTCGCAGCTCGATACCTGGGACTACAAGCCGAAGCTGCGCGAGATGTTCGGCAAGGAGCTGCCGGGATCGGTCCGCGGCAACCAGCGCCTGACCGACGATGACCGCCGCCAGAAGGGCTTTCCGGTCGCGCCCAGCCTCTTCACCTTCGCCCAGGCCGGGCAGAGCGGGACGTGGGTGAGCGAGCTCTTTCCCTGGACCGCGCAAATCGTCGACCGGCTCGCCGTCGTCAAGTCGCTCCACACCGACGCCATCAACCACGAGCCCGCCACCATCGCCGTCAACTCGGGCAATCAGCTTCCGGGCCGGCCGTGCCTCGGGTCCTGGCTCTCGTACGGCCTCGGGAGCCTGAACGAGAACCTCCCGACCTTCGTGGTGATGACGTCGACCTACACCAACAAGTCGAACGTCCAGGCGCTGTCGGCGCGGATGTGGAGCAGCGGCTTCATTCCCGCCCGGCATGCCGGCATCTCCGTGCGAGGCGCGGGCGACCCGGTGCTCTACCTGAGCGACCCTGCCGGCGTCGACCGGACGGCGCGGCGGCGGATGCTCGACGGCGTGCAGGCGCTCAACGCGCGCCAGGCGGAGGCGATCGGCGATCCGGACACCGAGACGCGTATCGCGCAGTACGAGATGGCGTTCCGCATGCAGTCCTCGGTGCCGGAGCTCACGGATGTCTCCGGTGAACCGGAGTCGGTGCTGGGGCTGTACGGCGCCGACGTGCGCACGCCGGGCACCTTCGCCGCCAACTGCCTGCTGGCGCGCCGCATGATCGAGCGCGGGGTCCGCTTCGTGCAGATCTACCACCGCGGCTGGGACTCCCACACCAACCTCCCGCACCAGCATCGTCTGCAAGCCAGGGATACCGATCAGGGAACCTTCGGCTTGATCACGGACCTCGCGCAGCGCGGCCTTCTCGAAGACACGCTCGTCATCTGGGGTGGGGAGTTCGGGCGCACCGTCTACTCGCAGGGCACGCTCAAGGCGGACAACTACGGGCGCGATCACCATCCGCGCTGCTACTCGATGTGGCTCGCCGGCGGGGGAGTCAAGGCGGGAACGGTCTTCGGCGAGACCGACGACTTCAGCTACAACATCACGAAGGACCCCGTGCACCAGCGAGACCTGCACGCCACCATCCTGAATCTCTTCGGCCTGGACCACAACGCCTTCACCTTCCGTCATCAGGGCCTCGACCAGAAGCTCGTCGGGGTCGAGGAGCCCGCCCACGTCGTGAAGGGCCTCCTCGCCTAGTGTGCCGGCCGTGTAGGTCGTGACATTCGTCGCGGAGCGCGCCGCCCCGCATGGTGGCAGCGCCGGGGCGTTGCGGCAGCGGCAACGCCGTCGTCGGCACTAGGTCGTGTCGGAGGTGTTAATTGTCGCTCCGCCGCTCGATCATCGAGAGCTTGAACGCGAGTCACTCGCGGACGTGTTTGGCTGCTACGTGTTCGACAGTCCGGCGCTCCTCCAGCCTCTCGAGTTCGGTCGGCGCTTAGGCGCGGCGCTTGCGCGCTTGGTCCGTCAGGGCGGCTGTGAGCAGCTTCCCAATCTCGAAGTTATCGGACAGCTTCAGTGGTTTCGCCGATCCACGACCAGGGGGGTGCGAATCCATGCTCGGCGCGCTGGCGCTCGTAAGCGCGTTGCTCGCAGGCCATGGCATGGCCAGCAGTGGCCAACGTAGTTGCCGGGTACACGTTCTGGGCTTCGCCACCATCATCGCCGCGACCGTTTAAGTGATCGTGGACATGGAGTATCCCCGCTTCGGACTGATCCGCGTGGACGCCGTCGACCAGGTCCTGAGGGATCTGCGACACAGCATGAATTGATCGTGTGCCCGTCACGAGCCTTGACGGTGCTATATGGACTTGTCGATCCCGTTCACGAAGGGTCCGCCGCGTGTCATGCGTGACGACTGGCGCGCGTACTCGACTTGCACGGGCCGCCCATCGTCCATCGTGACAAATGGAGCCGGCTCGATGGATGACGTCGGCCATTTCCGGCGTGGCGTTGTCCGTTTGATCGGTGCGCGAGCGACCAACGGCGAAGATCGCCATCGCCGTGAACAGCGGCAGGAACCGCGCGCTCCCGTAAGCTGCAGCCGTTGAGCGGCTCGAGAGGCGCGTCGACGGTGGGGCACGTCGCGTCTTCAGGAGATAACCGATGCCCGCGGGAAGCGTGAACCAGCCCGCGCTCCGATGATCGGCCAACCCAGGCCAGCGGAATCGTGAGAACGGCCGCGATCGTTTCCGCCTGCACGGGGACGGCGATCGCTGTCGCTCGGCCTCGTGCAAACCGGGCGCGACGAGGCCCGCCCGTCGCGCATGGGTCCAGCCCAGCAGCCCGAAGAGACCCGCGATGGCCAGGCCAATCTCTGAAGCGCCGGCGACGATGGCCCGCCGACGAGGCCGGGATCCTGAATGGCGAAGTCCAGAAACAGGCACACGAAGATCTCTGGAGCAGGCAGAAAAGCGTGTGCAGCCCGTCGGTTGCGCACGAGCGGCCCCAGCAACCAATTGTTCAACAGCCAATAGATCAGCGTCAGCGCCAGGCCCACGACTATCCGCAACAGCGTATTCCGCTCGGCCAACAGGACCCCGAGCAACCCCCACGGCTGGGTGGCCCACGCCAGGTTCTCCGCCGCCGGAAGATACCGCAGCATCTCGACGAACAGGAGCGCATAGACCACGTCGAGGAACACCTCGAGCCGATGGAGCTGCTTTGCACCGAGATCGACGGACTGGGCGGCGATCATGTCGGAGGCGGTCGGCGGCATGAACGGGGCTGACGCGTCAGAAAAGAATCTTGATCAGTTGGTCCACCAACTCTTCAAGCCGAAAAGTTCGTCAGCGTCAACGGCAGCAAGGGCATTGCGGCGATGAACGCGAGCCGTGCCACATCCTTCAGTGCGAACGGCACAAGGCGCATGTCCTGAACGATTCTGTAACTGTTTCCCGAGGTCGGCCAGCGACTGGATATCGCTGCTGCCCAGAAGCGCCTCATCCGCTGGTCCGGCGCTATGCCACTTCTCCTCAAAACTCAGTCACATACCGGTTTGCAAGCCTGGTGAAATCGCCCTTGCCCTGCCGCTTCGCGCGCATGAGACACGGCAAGAAGGCGCGGGTACCCCGACCGTCAAAGTGGATGGCGGCGCTCTGGCAACCGCCGACCGCGTGTGGTCAGGCTGCCGGGGCAAGGCTGTATGACCTCCATCGTCCTCGTTCTGGTCGTCGTGGTCGCCATTCGGGCCGCGGCGATTGCCGTCCTGCTGGTCCAGCGACGCTCGCTCCGCCAAAGCGAGGCGTCTTTTCATGATTTGGCAGACGGCATGGCTCATCATCATGTGGACGACCAGACCAGATTCGAACCTCGACTACTTGATGTGGAACTGGCGGATAACCCGGACTCAGCGGATTTCAGTGGCGCCGCAGCGCGGTGCGCGCCGATTGCAGCGCCTTGCGTCTGACGTCGAGCACCCGGCCGGTGTCGCGGGCCAGTGTCGGACTGGCTTCGAACAAGTGCCGTACTGTGTCAGGCCGCAGTAGCAGGACCTCAGTGTCCTCGACGGCAACGGCCCGCGAGTCAGCGGAATGCGTGCCATGCATACCGGCTTCGCCGAAGAACTGGCCGGGGCCCACTGACGCGATCTCCGCGATCTCGGCCTGTCGCACGAGTTGCATCGAGACTGCCCCCTTCACCAGAAGGTAGACGCTGTCGAGCAGCTGCCCCTCGTCGAAGATCACTTCGCCCTTGCCGAACGACAGGGCGCGGATGACGCCGTGTTCACCCTCGGGCAGCTGGGGCAGGTGGGGGAGCCGCCTCAGGATGTCGGCCGGCGCCGCCTCGGACTTCTCGAAGGGCGCATCGGTCTGGTGCTGGATGTTCACGCTCACGGGGTAGGGCAGCGATAGCCCGTGGCGCCGCGTCATGTACCAGATGCGCGTGATGAGATCATTGCGCACCGACCATCGATCGGTCTCGGCCACCCGCCAGATCAGGCGATAGTCGACCGAGTGGTTGCCGTACCCGATCGTCGCCGCGATCGGCTTGGGCGACTGGACCACCCCTTTTGTCGTCCTGGCCACTTCGAGCAGCGCTCTGCGTACTTCGTTCGGCGGAGTGTCACTGCTGAAGGCGAGCTCGAGCATCTCCATGCGGATCGGCAACGGTCGGGAATAGTTGCTGATCGTCTCTTTGTTCAGGGTCGAGTTCGGGACGACCTGGATCATCCCGCCCAGCGCCTCGATGTGCGCCGACCGCCAGTTGATCTCCTTCACCGTGCCGGACACGCCGCCGACCTCGATGGTGTCGCCGATCTCGAACGGCCGCTCCATCAGGAGCATGAGCCCCGAAAACAGGTTCCCCAGAGGCTCTTGAAGCGCCAGACCTACGACGATGGACGTCACTCCCAGCGCGGCCAGCGCACCCTGGATCTCGCGGTTCCAGATGAATGAGTAGGCCAGCGATGCCGCGAACACGACGAGGAGGGTTCGCAGAAGATCCCGCAGCAGGCGGGGCACGCGCTGCTGCCAGCTGCCCACGGCCGCGGCTTCGAAGATCATGGCATTGGCGGCGCCCAGCGCGACGATGACGAACACGACCCAGGTGGCGGTTTCCGCGACTCGAACCCAGACGTTGTCGCTCGGCAGCCCCAGCACGGTGCGCAGGTAGATGACCCCCGCGATCGCCGGCAGGACCCAGAGCCGCGTGCGCCGCAGCCAGACCACAGTGGGATGTCCCCGGCGCGCGAGCGCGAACCCCAGTTCGGTGACAACGACGAGCGCCAGTGGGAGACCAACCGCGAGCGCGATCGCCCATGCGCCCTGTTCGCGCAGGATGCCCAGCCAGTCGTTCATGCGACCCCCTCGTCGAGTATCACGGCAAACAGCTCGACAGAACCGATTCCCTGGACGTCCATCTGCGTCGGCGGTCCGAACGGCACCATGTCTCGCACGCGGTCGTAGACCGGCCTGGTCACGAGGATCGAGGTCCGTCCGTCGGACTCGATGCGGCGCGTCAGCCGGACTGTGTCGCCCCAGAGGTCGTAGATGAACTTGCGCCGCCCGATCAGCCCGCCGATCACCGGGCCGGCGTTGATGCGGATCTCCGCGCCGAGACTGGTCTGACGCTCCGCGTTGAATCGACGGACGATGCGAATGGCCTCGCGCGCGAACTCGACCATCCGCGCGGTATGGTCGGGCCGCTCGAGCGACAGGCCCGATGCCGCGAGATAGGAGGCGCCGATCGTCCGGACTTTCTCGACGCCCTGCTGCTCGGCGGCCTCGTCGAGTGCGCCGACGACATCGCTCAGCAGCCCCATCACTCGATCCTCGCCCAACTCGCGCGAGAGCGCGTCCAAGCCGACGAGATTGATGTACGCGACGGTGACGTCGGCGAACGACTGAGGCGTCTCGGACGTGCCCCCCCTCACTTGCGCGGCGGCCGACGCTGGCAGCAGGCTTTGAAGCAGTCGTTCGTTCTCCTCGACCTGGCGGTCGAGGTCCTCGCGGCTGTCGCGGAGACTGCGTATCATCTCGTTGAATGCTTCCCCCAGCTCGCGGTACTCATCGTCGGGCGCAACATCGACCTGCACGTCCAGCGTCCCTTTGCTGACACGCCGCGCCGCGCTGACGAGCGCGCCGATCGGCCGCGTCAACGCCGCCGCCAGGAACAGCGCGATGACCGAGGCGAGCAGGGCGAGCGCCCCGCCGGCGGCGAGCGAACGGCGGGTGTAGGCCGCGAGCGGCGCCATCGCCTCGCTCCGGTCGATCTTCGCGATCACGCCCCAGCGCAGCGAATCGAGATCCAGGGGGCCATAGGCCGCCAGTACGTCGACGCCGCGGTAGTCCTCGACTTCCATCAGCCCGCTCTGCCCGCGCAGCGCCGCGGCCGCGGCCTGGTGGGCCACCGGCACGGTCAGGATCGTCGTGTTCAACCGTTCCACGGCGTCGACCGTGCGCGACGTCAGCTTCGACTGACGCAGCGTCGTGATGAACGCCTTCGAATCCTCGAGCAGGAATCGTGAATCCGTCCGCATCGTGTGGTCAGGTCCGAGCAGATAGATCTCGCCGGTCTTGCCGAGGCCTTCAGCCTCCCACTGCCGTCCGCCCGAGAGCGCGTCCGCGATCGGCTCGAGCCTGAACCGGAGGAGCAGGATCGCGGCCATCCGCTGGCCGTCGAACACCGGGGTCCCGATGAAGGCCCCAGGTGCGCCCAGTCTCGGACGGTACGCCTCGAAGTCGCCGACCCGGTAGTCGTCCACGTCTTTCGATGTGCTCAGAGTGCGCGCCAGGGCCGCGAAATTGCTCGAGGCGTAAGGTCCGCTGGCGAGGTTCGTGCCGAGAACCGTCGATTCCTCGTAGGTGTAGAACACTTCGAGCGTCTCGGGATCGACGAGCAGAATGTTCTCGAATCCCAGCCTCTTCATGAACGGGCCCAGCTTGGCCTGCACATCCGCGACCGCGACACCGAAACGGCTGGTGTCGGTATCGGAGGCGAGCGGTCGCGACACACCGTAGGGCTTTGGCGCCTGCACGATGTAGTGGTAGTGGAGGTACCATTCCGCGGGGCTCGTGGGCAGCGACGATCCCTCTGCCGGTGTGAGCGCCAGGCGGCCGGCGACCGCCGGGCCGTACTCTTGCGTGTGAAACCGCGTCACGTCCTCGGTCATCTTGGGCGTGACTTCGACACGTTGCAGATCCCGATGGGCGGCCCGCATGGCAACGGCCGCTCGGGTGACCGCGTCCGATGCCGAGAAGGCCAGCACCTCGTTGCGCATGGACGTCAGCATCGACTTGACGATGCCGGCCTTGGAGCGCTGGAGGCCGAGCAACTGCCGTTCGGCGCTGGCTTTGAGGCTCTGGCGGGCGGTGACGTAGCCCACGGCTGTCAGCACGGTGATGCCGGCGATGGTCAGCAGGACGAAGGACGCGAGCAGCTTCGACTGCACGCTGAGCGATCGCCGATGGGCCATGATGGGCGTCCTAGCATACTGCGCGGGACGTTGGCTCAAGTAACAAGTGGACGTCCCGGCCCGGTGTGGCCGGTCGAGCAGCGGCTGATCGCGATCGGCGGGAGGGGGGCTGGCTGGCGGATGATTCCTCGACGGAACCGCGTCCAAACGCGAAGATGGACCGGCCGCTGGTGATGATGAGCCAGACGGCATCGAACCGGTCTAGATTATGATGTGCGGTTTCAGGATTGCGAACGAGGGACCGCTACCGCCATCACGGCCATTATTGGAGTTACACCATGAAAGACACAGCCACCGCGACACTACAGGCCAACAGCATCATGCCGAGCCTGACCGTGAACGACCTGCAGCAGAGCCTGGCGTTCTTCGACGCGCTCGGCTTCGAAGTCGAAGAGCGCTGGGAGGACAAGGGCGTCCTGCTCGGCGCCATGCTCAAAGCCGGGCAGGCGCGCCTCGGCCTGAGCCAGGACGATGGTCAGAAGGGCCGCGACCGGGTCAAGGGCGTCGGCATGCGCATCTACATCGAAGCCGGCAACGACATCGATGCCCTCGCCGCGCGTGCCAAGGCCGCGGGCGTCACGCTGAAGAGCGAGCCGGCCGACACTGAGTGGGGGAGCCGCGCATTCGACGTCATCGAGCCGAGCGGGTTCATGCTGACAATCATGTCCCCATCGCACGAAGTAGCCGCCGGCTGCCATGCATCGTCCAGGCGCGGAAGAGTTCCTGCTCGCCATCCTCCAAACCCTGGAAGAGTTGCCGCCGGATCTCGCCCGCCGCCTCGCGGATGTCCTGAAACGCCCCGACGGGCGAGCGGGCGCAGGCCATCCGTCAGCTCTTCGAGGAGCTCGCCGGTGACTGAGCGGCTCCAGCGCCTGGTGATGCACGCCTTTCGCGGCGTCCCCGGCGAGATGGCCGTGGACTTCGGCAAGGGCGAGAGCATTGCCGTCTACGGCGACAACGGCACGGGGAAGAGCACGATTGCCGACGCGCTGGAGTGGTATTTCACCGGCGAGATCGAGCTCCTGTGCCACGAGGGCCGCCAGCATGCCGTTCGTCACGTCGGGGGCGACCGCGCCGATATCACGTCGGTCGAGGTCGTCACGAGTGGCTCGCTCGGCGGGCGGACGGTCTTTCCCGAGGAACGCGCACCCGGAACGCAGCCCGTCACGCGCCGGGAGACGTTCCTCCTCCGGGGCCGGACGCTGGCCGACTTCATCAACAAGACCAAGACGGAGAAATGGAAGGCGCTGGTCGAGATCCTCGGGCTCGATGCCATCGAGAGCCTTCGCGAGGATCTCCAGCGCGCGCGGAACGAGCTGCGCAAGGAGGCCAAAGCCGCGGAGGAGCAGGTGGACTCGTGCCGCCGCGCCCTGTCCTCCGACGGCGG
The DNA here is from genome assembly GCA_963834365.1 of Vicinamibacterales bacterium. Taxonomy (GTDB): domain Bacteria; phylum Acidobacteriota; class Vicinamibacteria; order Vicinamibacterales; family Vicinamibacteraceae; genus CAWJAP01. The sequence goes on from CAWIBS010000037.1 coordinate 12,803, forward strand.
GCTGGTGACGCACGACACGGTGCTCGCCAGCCTCCAGGAGATCTGCGCGGCGCTCGGTGTCGATCCGCCCGCCTCGTTCGACGATGTCGTCGATCCCTCCTGGATCACGGCGGCGATCGGCGCCAGCGCCACGGCCGCCGAACCGTCCGAGCGCGATAGTCTCCTCGCTGAGCTCAAGGCACTGACCCCGCCGGCTGTCGACACCAGGTCAGTCGAAGGCTGGAACACGCTCATCGGGTCCGAACGGGCGCGCCTGCTGCCGCGGACGTCGCTGGTCCGCGAGGCCAAACGGCTCGTCGAGGCGGGAACGCTCGGCGGACGATGCCCGCTGTGCGGGCAAGCCGTTGACGAGGAGAAGCTGGCGCAGAGCATCGAGACGGCGATGGTCGAGTTGATGGAGGCGTCGCAGGAGCTCGACCGTCATCGCGCCGCACTCGCGCAACAGGCCGACGATCTGAATGCGGCCCATTCCAGGCGGCGGTTGCTGCACGGGCGCGCACGCGCCCAGTCGATCGAGCTTCCTCCCCTTCCGCCGTTCGATGCCGCCGGCCTGCAGGCCGGGGTGGACGGCCTCGCGCGGATCGACGTCGCTCCCATGACGGCCGGTCTGGCTGACCTCCGCAAGTGGGACAAGGCGGTGGCCAAGATCGCGCAGAAGGAAGCGCGCACCAGGCCAGGCACGCGCGATACGCAGCTCGTGATGCTCGCGGCTCTCTGCCAGCAAGTGCGACTCTGGCGCCTCGCCGAGCGGAAGGCGGCGCGGGCCGGCCGTGCGCTCGGCCTGGCCGATCGCGTCTTCGACGCGTATCAGACGAAGCAGAAAGAGGACCTCGCCAAGCTCCTGTCGCAGATCAGCCACCGCGTGGCCCAGGTCTACTCGGCGCTCCACCCGGGCGAGGACCTGGCCGGGGTCAGCATCGAGCCCTGGACGGCCAAGGGGGTGGAGCTCGCGATCGAGTTCCACGGATCCCGTCAGCGTCCGCCCCACGGCGTGCTCAGCGAGTCGCACCTGAATTCGCTCGCGATCGCGCTCTTTCTGGCGATGGCCGAGACCTTCAACGAACGGCTCGGCTTCCTGGTGCTCGACGATGTGATCAACAGTTTCGACGTGGAGCACCGCGGCCGCCTGGCCGAGCTCCTCGCCGACGGTTTCCCCGACTGGCAGCTCATCGTGCTGACACACGATCAGCAGTTCTACGAGCACCTGTGCCGCCGCGCGCCGGCGTGGCGGCGGCTCGAGCTCACGTCGTGGAGCTATGCGGCGGGGCCGCGCACCACGAACTACGAGACGCGGGGCATCCTGACCGCGGCACGGGAGCGGTTCGAGAGCGGCGACGTGCAGGGTGCTGCGACGAAGGCGCGCCGCGCGCTCGAAGAGCTGCTGCAGGAAGTGTGCGAGGCGCTGTGGGCGCCGCTCCCCTTCCGGCGCGGCCAGGCGAACGACAAGCGGGAAATCGGCGAGCTGTTCAAGGGCATGCGACGCGTGCTGAAGGAGCGGGCGAAGCCCTACCTCGAGACGGTCGAGCCGCTGCTCAGGCATCTGGAGGCCGACGTCGGCGCGACGCTGAACGTCGAGATCCACGGCAGCCGCGGCCGGGCCGCGCCGAGCGAGGTCGAGGCCGCGCTGGGCCGCATCACCGCCCTCGACGAACACTGGTCGTGCCCCGAGTGCCGGACGCGCATCTGGCATCGCGGCACGCCTGAGGCATCGCGCTGCCGTTGCGGCCAGCGCGCGTTTCCGCCCGTCCACGCGGCCTAGCCGCACACTTGGATCGTCGAACTGGGCTGACGGTGATCGGGAGACGGCTCGGCCACTACCTCGTGCTCGAACGCCTGGGCGGCGGCGGGATGGGCGAGGTCTATGTCGCCGAGGACACCAGGCTGACCCGGAAGGTGGCGCTCAAGCTGCCGCGAGCCGAGGTCACCGACTCGATCGATCGCCGCGCCCGGTTTCAGCGGGAAGCCCGCGCGACCGCCGCGCTCAACCATCCGAACATCGTCCACGTCTACTCGGTCGAGGAGCTGGACGGGCTGATCTTCCTGACCATGGAGCTGGTGCCCGGGACGGAGCCTGCGCGAGCTCCTGCGATCGGGCGCCGCGCTGCCGCTGGCGAAGACACTGGCCATCGCCTGCCAGTTGGCCGACGGCCTGGCGTGCGCGCACGCCGCGGGTGTCCTGCACCGGGATCTGAAGCCCGGCAACGTGATGATCACCGCCGAGGAACGGGTCAAGATTCTCGACTTCGGACTGGCCAAGTTCCTCGGGCCGGCGCCCCCGCTCGGATCCGGAGACCCCGACCGTGGCTGGTGACGCGTCGACCGACGGCTTCGCGCTCGGGACCGCCGGCTACATGGCTCCGGAGCAGGCGCTCGGCCAGACGGTCGATCCCCGCACCGACATCTTTGCGCTCGGCGCCGTGATCTTCGAGATGGCGACCGGCCGCGCGGCGTTCGCCGGCGAGACGCTCGCCGCCGTCTTCGATCAGCTCCTGAACCGGCAGCCACCGCCGGCCGCGAGCTTGAATCCCGAGGTGCCCGCGCCGCTGTCGGCGGTCATCGAGAAGGCGCTGGACAAGGATCCCGAGCGGCGCTATCGGTCGGCAGCCGATCTTCTTCAGGCCCTGAAGGGGATCGATCTGCAGGCGCCCCGCCAGACACGCCGCCGTCATCCCGACCGACGTGCCGGCGCCATCCTCGATCGTGGTCCTGCCGTTCGTGGACATGAGCGCGGCGAAGGACCAGGAGTACTTCTGTCACGGCGTAACCGAGGAGATCATCAGCAGCCTGTCGTGCGTGCCGGAGCTGCGCGTCATCTCCCGCACCTCGGCGTTCGCCTTCGAGGGGAAGGGCCTCGAGATCACCGACATCGGCCGGCGGCTGCGCGTCGCGACGGCGCTCGAGGGCAGCGTGCGAAGGGCGGGCGCCCGCGTCCGTGTCACGGCACAGCTCGTGGACACCGGAGACGGCCACCAGATCTGGTCACGGCGCTTCGATCGCGAGCTGTCGGACGTGTTTGCGATTCAGGACGAGATTGCCGCGACCATCGTCGACGCAGCTGCGGAGCGGCAGCCGTCAGCCTGCGCCGCGGCCATCGCCGGACACCGAAGCCCATGACGCGTACCTGCACGGGCTCCACGCGATGAATGCGTGGACGGAGCCGAAGATGCACCGCGCCATCGCCGAGTTCCAGCGCGCGATCGATCGCGATCCCGACTTCGCACCGCCACACGTGGCGCTGGCCGAAGCGCACATCTGGCTGTACTCCGGAATTGGCGCGGTTCCCGCCGCCGCGTCGGTCCCGCAGGCGCGCCTCGCCGTGGAGCGTGCCCTCGCGCTCGACCCGCTGCTCGCCGGCGCGCATCGGGCCCGGGCGCTGATCGCGATGAACCACGATTGGGACCGGCACGCCGCGAGCGAGGGGCTCCTGCGGGCGCTCGAGCTCAGCCCGGGCTCGGCCGCCAACCATCTGTGGAATGCGTGGCGCCTCGCGCTCCTCGAGCGACGGCACGACGAGGCGCTGCTCGAGCTCGAGGAAGCCGAGCGCTCGAGTCCACTCGACCTCCAAATCAAGACCCTCATCGGGTACGTCCATCATTTCCGCCACGATCTCGAACGCGCGATCCGTCAGTTCGAGCGCGTGGCCGCACTCGAGCCGGCGTTCGCGTTCGCGCACTACGCCCTCGGAGACGCCTACACGCGTGGCAGCCAGTTCTCACGAGCGGTGGCTGAGTACGAACGGGCGATCGAGCTCGGGGGCCGATCGGTCAACCACCTCGCGGCCCTCGGCCACACGCTGGGGCGAGCGGGCCAGCGCGACAGGGCCGAGGCCGTGCTGCACGAGCTGACGACGCGCGCGGGGGACGGGTACGTCGCCCCGATGTGGATTGCACTGGTCCATCTGGGTCTCTCGGATCTCGATTCCGTGTTCCAGTGGCTCGACCGCGCCTTCGAGCGAGCGAGACGGCTCATTGGTGCTGATCGCCGCGGCGGTCGAGTTCGATCCGTTGCGTGAGCATCCCCGCTTTCGGGCGCTCCTCGAGAAGATGGGGCTCGGCCAGGTCGCTCGCGAGTAGCGCGATCAATGGTCTTCGGTCTTAAATCTGGTCTCGGACTACGGACTGCGGACTACAGGGCTTGCGAAGGCATAATGGCGGGCCCGTACCGATGTTGCCGCGAGCCTCACCGGTAGGCCGGACTTTAGGTCCGGCGGGCCTCGGTCACTGGTAGCTGGACACTGACCTGGTCACGGTAGCTCGTAGCTGGGTCGCCAATCTTTGTCTCTGGCCGCTTGATGATTGGCGCCGGCCGGCGGTAATGTTGGGGCATGCCAGGACGGAACCGGACCGATTCTCAGCGGATCGCGCGCATCCAGGCCCTGGCGCGTGAGCTCGACTCGCCAACGCCCGCGGAGCAGCACCGGGCCCTGCTCGCCCTGCTGACCGAAGCCCGCGCCCTCATCGAGCGTCTGGAGGACGAGGGCCTGCACCGGAAGTCCAGGCCGGCGCAATCCATCGACTGATCCTCGCGCGGCGCCGCCGGCGGCAATCCCTCGCCGCGGACCGGCGGCAGGGTTGCAGCTTCACCGAGGCTGAAGCCTCGGGGCCCACGGTTCACGCTTCTGAAGTTTCAGCAGCGTGGGACGCGGTCGGGACACCCATCGCGGCCTCGACCCACAACACGCCGGGCTCGGTCGTGAGGTGCGCCTGCCGGAGGAACCGCAACACGCCCAGCGGGTCGTAAGGTCCGACCAGCGTCAAGAGGTCAATCTCGATCGTGCGTCCGTTCACGCGGATCCCCGTCGGCAGCCGATCGCCCATCAGGCCGGCCAGCGGCCCGAACCGGCCGATGACCCCGACGTCCCGCACCGAGAGGCGCACCAGGGGCGCCGGCGTCATCGACACGTGCGGCTCGAGATCGAGCGGCACGGTGATCGCCGGCAGCCACCGGGACCTGAACGAGAGCACGAGGTCGAGTCGATTCTGCGGGTGAATGACCAGCCGCATGGCGCGCAGCGCCGGCACGCGCGGCAGCACCGCCGACTCGAGGACCATGTTGGCGATCCCGTCACGCAGCGGCAGTTTTGCGAAGGCCTCTCCGCCGGCGAAGTCGCCGGCACGGATGCGATCGAGCAGCGGGATCATGGAGCTCATCCTCGGGCACTCATCACACACGCCCTCATTCCTCGGCGAACGCATTGACCGCCGTCGCGGCGCCCAGACGCACCACTTTGTAGAAGGGACCGTCCGGCGCGCTCTTGCGCCTCAGCGGCAGCGAGACATTGTGCACGGGAATGCCGTTGCTCGTCGTCCCCTCGGCCTGCCCATTGTGCGCGTGGCCGTGGAAGACGACGTCCACGGGATACCGCGTGAGCGGCTCCGCGAGCCGGCCCGAGCCGAGATACGGGAAGATCTCCAGCGGTTCGCCTTCGACCGTGGCACGGATCGGGGCATAGTGCAGCACGGCCACCCGCCGCGGGGTTCGCAGCCGCGCGAGCGCCCGTTCGAGCTTCATCGCTTCGGTGATCGCCTCCTGCACGAAGGCCTTGATGGCCGGCTCGCCCCACGGGCCGAGCGCTCCGCGGCCGAACCCGCCCGCGAACCCTTTCACGCCCGCGAACCCGACGCCTTGGACCTCCACCGTGTCGCCATCCAGGACGTGCACGCCGGCGTCGGTCAGCACCCGCGCGATGAGAGCGTCGAGCGACGATTCGAAGTCGTGGTTGCCGAGCACGGCGACAATCGGCACGCCCGCGATGCCAAGCTCCTGGGCAAGCAGACGGACCTCGTCTTCGGCTCCCATGTCGGTCAGGTCGCCACAGAGCACGAGCACGTCGGCTTCGTCGCGCAGCCCGGCGAGCGCCTGCGTGACGAGACCGGCCGAGCTCCGTCCGTAGTGGAGATCGCCGAGCGCCGCGATCCGAACCTCCGGTTCCATCCGCAGACACCTCCGTTCCTGGCATACCAATTGCCGTACCAATGACCTCGCGGCGAGCAGCGGACACTGGCCGTAGCCTTGCCGCGTGGCGACCATGCACCTGATCGAATCCACGACCAATCGTGCCGGCGAGCCGCATGAGCGGACCTGCGCGCACGCGCTCGCTGCGCTCAACGCCCGGGGTCCGCGCTTCATGCTGGGCGGCGCCTTCGCGCTGACACATTACACAGAGGTCATCCGGAGTACGAAGGACATTGACCTCTTCGTGACGGCCGAGGATGTGCCCGCCACCCTGCGCTGCCTCGAGATCATCGGCTTCAGGACGCAGCTCACCTTCCCGCACTGGCTCGCCAAGGCGCAGCTTGGCCCCTTGAAGTTCGACGTGATCTTCGCCTCCGGCAACGGCGTCGCCCGAGTCGATGCTGAGTGGTTTCAATACGCGACTGACACCTCCTTGTACGGCGTACCGGTCCGGGTGGTCCCGGTCGAGGAGCTGATCTGGTCGAAGGCCTACGTCATGGAGCGAGAGCGGTACGACGGGGCTGATGTCGCCCATCTGCTCAGGGCCCGGGGCCGGTCACTGGACTGGGCCCGGCTGGAGCGCCGCTTCGGACCGCATCGCGCCGTCCTCCTGAGCTATATCCTGCTCTTCGAGTTCATTTACAGTGACGCCCGCCGATACCTGCCCGAGGGCGTGTTCGAGCGCCTGGTGGATGCAGTTCGCGCGCAACGCGCCACGCAACACGAACCCGACGAGCGCGTCTGCCGCGGCGCACTGCTCTCCAGGCAGCAGTTCCTGTCCGATATCCTGGATACTGGCTACGCGGACGGCCGCATCGTCGAGGGGGCGATGACCCCCGACCAGGTGGAGCTCTGGACGGCCGCCATAGACACGGCCAGCTGACCACGGCGATTTTGCGTGCGTCACGATCACGCCCCGACCAACCCCGGCATGGGAACCCGACACGTTCGCCCCGAGCGCCGTCTGCCGATCGGCGGCGAGCTCATTCACCCAGGGCGGGTCAGTCTCCGCGTCTGGGCGCCCGACCATCGTCGTGTCGCGACGATGCTCGACGGCGCGAGACATGCGCTCCGGGACGATGGCGACGGCTACTTCTCCGGCGAGGTGGAGGGCAGGGCCGGCAGCCTCTACGGCTTTCTCCTGGATGACGATCCGAAGCTGTATCCCGATCCGGCGTCCCGTTTCCAGCCGGAAGGGCCGCACGGTCTGTCGGCGATCGTCGATCCGCACGTGTACATGTGGCATGACGCCGGATGGGCCGGTCCCGCGGCCGGGAGCGAGGTGATCTACGAGCTGCATCTCGGCACCTTCACCCGCGAAGGCACGTGGCGCAGCGCAGGAGCCCGACTCGCCGCTCTCCAGGACCTGGGGATCACCATCGTGCAGATCATGCCGGTCGCCGATTTCCCGGGCGCGTTCGGCTGGGGCTACGACGGCGTCGGCTGGTTCGCGCCGACGCGGCTCTATGGCGAGCCCGACGACATGCGGCAGTTCGTCGATCGCGCCCACGAGCTCGGCCTGGCGGTGACGCTCGACGTCGTCTACAACCACGTCGGGCCCGATGGCAACTATCTGGGAGCCTACGCGCGTCCGTACTTCACCGATCGGCATGACAACGACTGGGGCGAGGCGTTCAACTTCGACGGCGCGGGCGCCGACGGTCTGAGGACCCATGTACTCGCCAACGTGCAGTACTGGATCGAGGAGTTCCACCTCGACGGGCTCAGACTCGACGCCACGCAGCAGATTCATGATGCGTCGGAGGATCACGTGATCGCGGCGATCGCCCGCGGCGCGCGGCAGGCCGCGGGCCCGCGGCGCGTGTTCCTGCTGGCGGAGAACGAATCTCAGGACACGCGCCTCGTCCGTCCGCCCGACGAGGGAGGCTACGGGCTCGACGCGCTCTACAACGACGACTATCACCACGCGGCGCGAGTACGGCTGACGGGATCTCGCGACGCCTACTACGCCGACTACTCCGGCACGGTCGAGGAGCTCCTGGCCTGCGTGCGCCGCGGGTTCCTGTTCCAGGGCCAGTTCTATCCTTGGCAGGAGCAACGGCGCGGCACCCCGGCCCTCGACCTGCCGCTCTCGCAGTTCGTCACCTTCCTCGAGAACCACGATCAAGTCGCGAACTCGAGCGCCGGCGCGCGACTGTCACAACTCGCGCAGCCGGGACAATTGCGGGCGCTTACCGCGCTGACGCTGCTGGGCCCGTCGATTCCGCTGATCTTCCAGGGGCAGGAATTCGGGTCGGACCGGCCCTTCGTCTACTTCGCCGACATGCCGGAGCCGCTCGCCAGCCAGGTCGCGGATGGGCGCCGGGGGTTCCTGTCGCAGTTCGTGCGCATTGACGTGTCGAGTGTTCCGCTCCCTTCGGACCCGGCGACATTCGACGCGTGCCGGCTCGATCCGGAGGCGAATCCGCTGCGCGCACGTGTCTTCCTGGCGCTGCACCGCGACCTGCTCGGTCTGCGCCGCGCGCTGCTGCGCGCGCCGGTGCCGCAGGTCGAGGGTGCCACGCTGTCGCCTCACTTGCTGCTGCTGCGCTACGCCGCGGTTGGGCGTGAGGATCGCCTGCTCGTCGTCAATCTCGGCGCGGACGCCGACATCATGCGCTGCGCCGAACCGCTCGTCGCCCCGCCAATCAACCGAGGCTGGGCCATCGAATGGTCCAGCGAGGCCTCGAGCTACGGCGGCAGCGGGACGCCGCCGCTCGAGCCCGCGCGCTGGCTGATCCCCGGATGTGCGGCCGTCCTGCTGGCGGCGACGGCGCCGCCTCCGAAAACCGCTGTCCGGAGGACCGGCAAGCCGTGACCACGCCGAGTGTCGCGCCGGCGGAGCCCACCGGACTCGAGACCCTCGTCCGCCGCGTTTCGTGGGTGGCCGATCCCACGACGACGGCGGAAGAGCTCGCCCAGCGCGAATGGCTGGTGACCAACGGGTTGGGCGGCTACGCCTCCGGCACGATCGTCGGCGCCATCACCCGGCGGTTCCACGGACTGCTGATCGCGGCCATGCCCGCCCCGCTCGGACGCGTCATGCTGCTCAACCACCTGGCCGAGCGGCTGCGCTTCCCCGATCGCACCTACGAATGGCTCGGGGCGCATGGCCTCGATGGACGACTGGCGCAGGCGGAGGGAGCACGACACCTCGTCGAGTTCCGCCTCGAGGCCGGTCTGCCGACGTGGCGGTATCACGTGCGCGGTGTGACGATCGAGCGGGCGATCCTCATGCCGTACGGCCAGAACACGGTCCACATCACCTATCGCATCGTCGGCGCCGGTGACACCATACGCCTCACGCTCAGGCCCTTCCTCGACTTCCGTGCCCACGACGCGCCGGTCTCGCGGGGCGAGGGTCGGCCGTGCGAGATCTCCGCGCGAGGCCGCCGGATCGAGGTCCGGGGCGACAGCGCGCTCCCCGCATTGCGGCTGGCCCTGCATGCCACGAGCGGCGGGTTCACCGTCAACGATCAGGCGATCGAAGACATTCGCTATCTGATGGAGGAGCGCCGCGGCTACGAACATCAGGGGCCGCTCGCAAGCCCGGGATACTTTCGTGCCGAACTGGCGCCGGGTCACGACGTGACGCTGATCGCCTCCACCGAGGCGTGGGAGACGATCGGCGCGATCAGCCCCGCTGACGCGCGAACGGCCGATCGTGTTCGCCGCGCGCGTCTGCTGGCGGCCAGCCATCCTGCGGCCCGCTCCGGACCGCCTGCCGAACTGGTGCTCGCCGCCGACCAGTTCATCGTCCGTCCGGCGTCGCGGACGGAAGACGAGGCGAGGGCGCGTGCCGGCGGCGGCGAGGCGCGCACCATCATCGCGGGCTATCACTGGTTCACCGACTGGGGCCGGGACACGATGATCTCGCTCGAGGGCCTGACCCTCGTGACCGGACGCCATGCCGAGGCGCGCGACATTCTCCGGACATTCGCGCACCACATCCGCCATGGGCTGATCCCGAACCTGTTTCCCGAAGGACAGCGTGAAGGGCTGTATCACACCGCCGACGCCACCCTGTGGTTCTTTCATGCTCTCGATCGCTACGAAGCGCACACCGGCGACACGCTGGTCGTCGGCGAGCTGCTGTCGCGTCTCTTCGAGGTGTTCCTGAGGCACGTCGAGGGCACGGATTTCGGCATCCGCGTCGATGCCGATGGCCTGCTCACACAGGGCGCTGACGGCTATCAGCTCACCTGGATGGATGCCAAGGTGGACGGATGGGTCGTGACACCGCGGCGCGGCAAGGCGGTCGAGATCAATGCGCTCTGGTACAACGCGTTGTGCGTGCTCGGGGCGTGGCTGGCCCGCGCCGGCGCGGACGACGATGCCGCGCGTGTGCGACGACACGCCGGGCAGTCGCGCGACAGCTTCAATGCGCGGTTCTGGAATCCGGCGACCACCTGTCTGTTCGACGTCGTGGATGGCGAAGCCGGCGACGATGGCGCCTGTCGTCCCAATCAGTTGCTGGCCATGTCGCTGCCCAACCCGGTCCTGGACCGCGGGCGATGGAAGGCCGTGCTCGACGTCTGTCACGGCCGAACTGGTGACGCCGGTCGGGCCGCGGTCGCTGTCACCGCGCCACCCGGACTACAAGCCGCAGTACCTCGGGGACCTGCGGACCCGCGACGCCGCGTATCACCAGGGCACCGTGTGGGCATGGCTCGTCGGTCCGCTGGTCGATGCGTGGCTGGCGTTCGACCCGGGCGATCGCGGCGGCGCGCGGCGTTTCGTCGAATCGATGCTGCCCCATCTCGAGGATGCCTGCATCGGATCGATCAGCGAGATCTTCGACGCCGAGCCTCCGTTCGTGCCCCGGGGGTGCATCGCCCAGGCCTGGAGCGTCGCCGAGATGCTGCGCAGTCTGGTGAGGACGGCGCCGGAGCCGGAATGACTGGAGGTTCGCATGGTTCGTCTGTCTGATGCCGCCACCCGCGCCTCAATCGGGAACGTGACCGACGGGCAGTGGCAGTTCGTGATCGATCGGCTGGAGGAGGAATCGCCGGACGACCGGGACTACTACGTGAATCGCGCGACGCTGGACATGTTCCGCGAAGCCGGTGGCGACCCGGGGCTCATCGCGCTCCTCGAGCGGGCGCTCGGCGATCGCGAGGACATGGACGTGCGATGGGAGCGCATCGAGGGCTGACAGGAGCGACTGGGCGACCTGACGGCTGGGCGTCGCCGCGGGACGTCGGCTCCGGAAACCGGCGACGTTCATCGCGCCTGCCATTCCGGCCCAGTCGCCCAGTCCCAGTCCCCCGGTCGCCCAGTCGCCCAGTCCCATTCGTCACAGTGTCGCCCCGTGACCACCGGAGCCCGTGCTATTCTCCGTCGGTCATGACTCGCGTTGGTGCGGCGCTTGGCGGCACCGCGATCGGCCGCCTGCTGGGCCTCCAGCCGCCGAGGATCGTCGGCGCGATTGACGAGCCCGGGCCCCACCAGCCGTACGCGCGCTGGCTGGACGTCAAGGGCTGGGCGCTCGCCATGGACGGGCGGTCCCTCGACATCATTGTCGAAGTCGCGGGCAAGGTCGTCTGCTCGCATGTGCCGCGGACCGAACGTCCCGACGTGCAGGGACTCTTTCCCCGCGTGCGGGCCTCCGAGCCGTGCGGGTTCTCGGTCCGCCTCGATGGGACTCTCCTCCCTGATGCGCCCAACGTCGAGGTCGTCGTGCGCGCGACCGTCTCCGGCCGCCCCGACTGGTCGCAGGTGATCGGCAGCTCAATCGTCATCCGGCATGCGGATTTCGAGCACGGAACCTCCTACGGGCATGTCTGGGACGCGGCCGCGCAGTCGGAGGCCGATGCGCGCGTATCGGTGTGCGGCACGGCCGATGCCGCCGAGTGGCAACGCTCCGGCGAGGCGACGGCGTCGGATGTCCGCACCGAAGCCGCCGTCGGTCCGACCGACGCGGTGCTCGAGATTGGCTGCGGCGCCGGGCGCGTCGGTCGTCACCTCGCGCCCCACTGTGCGCGCTGGATCGGCGCGGACGTCTCGGTGAACATGATTCGCTTCGCTGAGGAGGGCCTCGGCGATCACCGCAACGTCTCGTTCGTGAAGCTGAACGGCTTCGACCTGACGGGCGTCGAGACTGCGTCACTCGACGTGGTGTACTGCACGGGCGTGTTCATGCACCTCGACGAATGGGAGCGCTACCGCTACATCGTCGAGGCCAGACGGGTTCTGAAGGCCGGCGGCCGGCTCTATGTGGACAACTTCAACCTGCTGACCGATGACGGGTGGGCGGTGTTCGAGGAGCTGTCGAAGATGGATCCTGCCAGGCGGCCGGCGAACGTCAGCCGGCAGTCCACGCCGCAGGAGCTCGAGGCCTATGTCACACGCGCCGGCTTCGCAGACACCCGGGTCCGGACCGGCGGCCTGTGGCTGACCGTCGTCGCCACCCGGCCCGCTGACTGAGAGGAATCGGGGACGGGAGCCTGCTACGGCTTCTTCGCTTCCTCGAGCAGCAGGGCGAGCACCCGTGCGTACTCTTCGTCAGCGCGGGTGAGCGCCTTGAAGTAGTCGTCTTCCGTGAGCTTCTGCTTGCGCCAGTCGAAGTCGAAGACCACGCGTTTGCCCTGGACTTCGTACGCAGTCGGGCGGCTGGTCTTTCACTTTCGTCCGCGCCATCCCGTTGGCCTTGAGATCCTCGAAGATGATGCGCGTGGCGCGCTCGGAGGCGCTGTTCAAGTCGACGTAGGCGTCCTGATACTTGCGCTGGATGATCTTCTCGTTGAGCAGCGACGGCGCGGCATATTTCGCCGAGACGACCATGAGCTGCAGCCCCGGGAAATGCATGGCGGCGACATAGCGGCTTGGATCGCTCGGATCCCGCGCGGCGATGTATTGAAGCTTGGCCTGTTCGAGATGCTTGCAGAGCGCCTGGGCGACCGGCGCAGACTTCGACGCCTCTTCAGGTGCAGCGGCCGCGGTGAAGGCGGGAAGACACGCCGCCGTCACCAGGGTCGAAACGAGTCGCCGGCCCCGAGTGCACACACCGGTCTTCCGCTGCGCGTCCTGCTGCGCCATCACCCGCGACCTCCTCGATCCTGTTGGTTCGTCGGAGTCCCGCCTGGGACATCCGCCAGCCTATTATCCGACGAACAGCGCTGTCGGGCTAGTGCTCCGAGCGGCCGCTCGTCTAGCCGATGAAGAGGGCGTCGTCCTCTTCGACCCCCCGGGGAGGGGTGTCCGGACCGCGACGGCGGAAGCCTCGCACCGTGCCGAACATCGAGCGAATCGCGGCGAACAGCGCCGCGCCCTCCCGGGCGGGTGCGATGAGCGCGTGCTGGATGACGGTCGCCGTCTGGTCCACGCGCAGGGCGAGGTCGGTGAAGACGTGGTCCACCCGCTCGACCTGCGCGGCCGCCAATGCCGACATCCGTGCGGCGTCGGAGGAAACCTGATGGGCTCGCTCGAGCACCGGTCCGATGTCGCGTTCGAGGCGGTCGACCAGTGACGCGATGCGGCGCGCCGCGATCGCGCCATAGACGATCGCGCCGACCTGCAGCAGCGCCATCGTGAGCATCGCGATGGCGATCACACCGAGCCACACACCAGACCAGTCGCTCACGCCGTCTCCTTCGGGCCCCGGGCCTGCTCGAACGCCTCCTTGCCGCGCTCGAACGCGCTGCTCAGATTGTCGCGCTGCTTATGGAGGAACTCCCGGCTCTGCCGGGCAGCCTCGGACGCCTTCTCCTTGCCTTCCCGGGCCCGGTCGGTGATGGCGCGCCGCGTGTCCTCACCCGATGCTGGTGCCCAGAGCAGGGCGACCGCCGCACCGGCGACGGCACCCAGGACGAAAGCAACAAGCATGTTGCCACTACCGTGTTCATCCGACATGGGAGGCTCCTTGTGTTGATGGCAGCGACCAGTGAGCCGGCGGCGTGGCGTCAGGCGCCGGTGCCGGTCGTGAGCCGTTGATCACCTTCGTTGGTCACTGGTCACTGGTCACTGGTCGCTAGAAGATGCTCACCTTCACGTTGAGAAACTTCTTGGGATCCTTCTTGATATCCACCAGCAGGCTGCGCAAGTCGTTCACCGCCCCGTTCATGTTCTCATACAACCGCTTGTCCCGCAGCAACTGCCCGGCCGTGCCCTCGCCTTCTTCGAGTCGGCGTGCCAGCGAGTCGAGCCGCGTCGTCAGGGCATCGAGCCGATTGTAGAGCGCCACATCCGTGATCAGTTTTCCAGCGGTGCCCTCGCCTCGATTGAGCCGGCCCGTCAACTGCTCGACGTTCGCGGTGGTGGCGGTGAGCGATTTGGCGAACTGCTCGTCCTTGAGGAACCGGCCCAGGCTGCCTTCACCGGCGGCTATCCGCCGCGTCATGAGGTCGAGGTTGTCGAGCGACGCCTTGAGGGATCGATAGGCGGCCTCGTCATTGATCAGCTTCCCCATGGTGCCGCGCCCGCGATTGACGTTGGTCACGACCGCTTCAGCGGCGGTCATGAACTGGGAGAACTCCCGATACAGCGCCTCGTCGTTGAAGAGCTTCCCGATCGTTCCCTTGCCGTTCCGGACGTCACGCAGCAGCGCCGTCACTTCGCTGATGCTCTCGGTCGCGCCTTCTGCCACCTCCGAAAGCTGGCCCGGCGTCTTGGCAGACTTGATGTATTCCCAGTCTCCGAGCCGCCGCCCCTTGGCCGTCGCGGTGACGTCGACGGCGGTCTCGCCGAGCAGGCTGATCGAGCCGAGCATGGCCCGCGAATCGCTCGTGATCTTGTCCTGGTACTGGTCGGCGATCTCCATCGTCACTTCCACCTCTGCCCCGACGAACTGCACCTCCGACACCTGCCCGACCTCGACGCCGGCCAGGCGCACGACCGCGCCCGCCTTGAGCCCCAGCACGTTCGGGAAGCGTGTCTTCAGGTGGTACCGCGTCCACGGCAGGAACCCCTCGCCGCCAACGAGGATGGCAAAGATGACGGCCACCGTAATGGCGGCGACCGAAAGGATCCCGATCTTCAGCTCGGCCCAGGCAAGTGAACGGGTTCGCGGCATGGCACTCTCGAGACAATCTCTCTCGCGGCCCCGGGGCGTCAGCCTCGGAGCGCGCCGGGTTCACGACAGGAAGCTTTCCAGATACGGATCCTTCGAGGCCTGGAGCTCCCGCACGTTGCCTTCGAAGACGATGTCGCCCTCACGGAGCATGATGAACTCGGCTTCGTCGATCTTGCGGTGATCGGCGGGACGGATCTGCACATCTGCCGTTCTCGCGCACAGCCGCATGCGTCGCGATGTAGTAGGCGTCGCGGAGCTGGTGCGTGACGACGACCGAGCTGACTTCTTCGAGGTCCCGCAGCTTGATGATCTCGGCGTCGATGGTCACCGACGTGATCGGGTCGAGGCCGGTCGTCGGCTCGTCGTACAGCAGCACCTTGGGCTTGGCCGTCATCGCGCGGGCAATCGCGACGCGGCGACGTTGTCCTCCCGACAGCGCCGACGGCATCTTGTCGATGTGCTCCGACAGCCCGACGAAGCCCAGCACCTCTTCCACCCGGCGGTGCACGTCCTCGAGCGGCATGTCGCTCTCTTCGTACAGCTTGTAGCCCACGTTCTCGCGAACCGTCAGCGAGTCGAACAGCGCGCCTTCCTGGAACACCATGCCGAGATGCGCCCGCACCTGCATCAGGTCGGCTTCGTTCAGGTCGTCCACGCGCTGACCATTGACCCAGACGAATCCGCGATCCGGCTTCAGCAGCCCGAGGATCAGCTTGAGAATGGTCGATTTCCCGGCGCCGCTTCCGCCCAGGATGATTTTGGTGTGGCCCCGGAGCAGCGAGAAGCTGAGGTTCCGGAGGATGACGCGGTCGTCGAACGCGAGATCGACCTTGTCGAACACGACCACCGGCGCGTTCGGCCCGCCCAGCACCTCCTCGAGCAAGGCGTTCTGCGTGTCAGCGAGGGCCATGGGCTAGGTACAACACGGCGATGAGGACGTTGGTGACGAAGAAGTTGACCGCGAGGACGGCCACCGAGCCGGCGACCACCGCGTTGGTGGTCGCACGACCCACGCCCTGTGTGCCACCCGAGGTTCGCAGGCCGACGTGGCAGCCGATGCTGACGATCGCGAAGCCGAGAAAGAACGGCTTGATCAACCCCATCCACACGTCTTCAACGTACAGGCTGTCGATGACCGAGTTCCAGTACACGCTCGACGCGACGCGCAGCTGGAACACGGCGATCAGCCAGCCGCCGATCATCCCGACGAAGTTCGAGACGATGGTGAGCAGCGGAACCATGAGGACGCCCGCCAGCACCCGCGGGACGGCGAGCTTGCGGACAGGGTCGGTCCCCAGCGCGCGCAGCGCGCTGATCTGCTCGGTCACCATCATCGACCCGAGCTCGGCGGCGATCCCCGAGCCGACCCGGCCTGTCACCATGAGCGCCGTCAGCACGGGACCGAGCTCCTTGACCATCGATGCGCTCACCAGCCGGCCGACCGCGGTCCGCGCGCCGAACTGATCGAGGGTCATGCCCGACTGCAGCGCGAGCGCCGCTCCGGTGAACATGCCCGTCAGGATGACGACCGTGAGCGAACCGACGCCGATCGCCTCGAACTGCTCGATGACGTCACGGAAATAGAAGGGGCGCGTGACGACGCCGCGCGCGACCGCGGCGCACAGCCGGACGTACTCCTGCAGTTCGAGGAGGCCATGCTTGATCCACTCGATCATCCGGCCTCGCCCACTCCCACCGCTCCGGGCAGCAGGGTGCGGAGCCGCCGGACCCGGTCGCGAACCGTCGCCGCACGCTCGAAGTCGAGGTCGGCGGCGGCCGCTTTCATCGCCGCTTCCTGCCGCGCGATCTCGGCCCGCAGCTCGCCCTCCGAATGGAAGGCGTCGCGCTCGTCCGGCCCCTTCGGCACGGTGAGGTAGTCGCGCTCGTAGACGCTCGAGAGCACTTCGTCGATGGCCTTCACAATCGAGGTCGGCGTGATGTCGTGCTCGCGGTTGTACGCCTCCTGAATGGCGCGCCGGCGCTCGGTTTCCGCCAGCGCGCGGCGCATCGAGTCGGTCATCGTGTCGGCATACATGATCGCGGTGCCGCGGACGTTGCGCGCGGCGCGGCCGACGGTCTGGATGAGCGCGCCAGCCGACCGCAGGAACCCCTCCTTGTCGGCGTCGAGGACGGCGACCAGCGACACTTCCGGCAGATCGAGCCCTTCCCGCAACAGGTTGATCCCCACCAGCACGTCGAACTGCCCGCGCCGCAAATCCCGCAGGATCTCCATCCGCTCGAGCGTGTCGATGTCCGAGTGGAGGTAGCGGACCCGCACGCCCAGCTCGTGATAATACTGCGTCAGGTCCTCGGCCATCCGCTTGGTCAGCGTCGTCACCAGCACCCGCTCGCCGCGCGCCACACGGTCGCGGATCTCGGCCAGCAGGTCGTCCACCTGCCCGCGCACCGGCCGCACGTCGATCGCCGGATCGACCAGGCCTGTCGGGCGGATGATCTGCTCGACGACCACGCCGTGCGCCTTGGCCAGCTCCCAGGGGCCGGGGGTCGCCGACACGTGGACCAGCTGCCCGACGCGAGCCTGCCATTCGTCGAAGTTCAGCGGCCGGTTGTCGAGCGCCGAGGGCAGGCGGAAGCCGTAGGCCACCAGCACCTCCTTGCGCGAGCGATCGCCGGCAAACATCCCGCGAATCTGCGGGATGGTCTGATGGCTCTCGTCGATGATCGTCAGCGCGTCCGCGGGGAGGTAGTCGAGCAGCGTCGGCGGCGGCTCGCCCGCCGAGCGCCCGGACAGGTGGCGCGAGTAGTTCTCGATCCCGTGGCAGTACCCGATCTCGTTCATCATCTCGAGATCGAACATCGTCCGCTGATGGAGCCGTTGGGACTCGAGCAGCTTGCTCTCGGCTTCGAGCGCCGCGGTCCGCTCCGCGAGCTCGGCCTTGATGCCTTCGACTGCGAGACGCCGGCGCTCGACCGGGGTCACGTAGTGCGACTTCGGATACACCGCCGTCCGGTCGTGACGGCGGAGGGTCTTCCCCGTGAGCGGGTCGAAGGTGGACAGCGCGTCCACCTCGTCGCCGAACAGCTCGATCCGGATCCCGAGCTCCTCATAGGACGGATACACCTCGATGACGTCGCCGCGGACCCGGAACGTGCCGCGGCTGAAGTCGTGGTCGTTGCGCTCGTACTGGATGTCCACCAGCTTGCGCAGGATGCGCTCGCGATCGAGCCGCTGTCCGCGCTCGAGGGGCAGCACCATGCCGTAGTACGCCTCCGGCGATCCCAGGCCGTAGATGCACGACACGCTGGCGACGATGATGACGTCGCGGCGCTCGAAGAGCGACCGCGTCGCCGAGAGGCGCATCCGATCGATCTCGTCGTTGATCGTCGCTTCCTTCTCGATGTACGAGTCGGTCGCCGGCACGTAGGCCTCGGGCTGGTAGTAGTCGTAGTAGGAGACGAAATATTCGACGGCGTTGCGCGGGAAGAACCGGCGGAACTCCTGGAAGAGCTGCGCCGCCAGCGTCTTGTTGTGCGCCATCACCAGCGTCGGCCGGTTGACGCGCGCGATGACCTTCGCCATCGTGAACGTCTTGCCGGAGCCGGTCACCCCGAGCAGCACCTGGTGCGGATCGCCGCGATCGAGGCCGTCCGCGAGCTCGTCGATCGCCCGGGCCTGATCGCCGCGCAGCTGGAAGTCGGATTCGAGCGTGAAGCGATCGTCGTGCGACGGCATGCGTCTTACTTGTCCGCCGCTTCCTTGAAGGGCGCGTAGTATCCCTTTCGCGTGCGGATCCTGGCGCCACGCAGGTCGGCGCGCGTCACCCTGACCTCGATCGGCCGCCAGGTGCCGTCGGGCCGGGTGTTGGAGGAGACGTACCCCAGCAGGTATCGCGAGTCCACCTCGCCGACGATGCGATCGTAGGCCTGGTCGATCTCCTTGAGCGAGGTCGGAAAGAAGGCCTGGCCGCCGGTGATGTCGGCAATCTGCTGCAGCTGGAGTCGTTGCTGGGTCCGGCTGAAGGCGGACTGGTGCTGCAGGAAGCCGATGGCGTAGACGGTCACGTCGCGAGGCCTTCAGCGTCGTCAGCACGTCGCTGTAGGTCAGCTTGCTCCGCGTGTCGCCGCCGTCGGTGAAGACGACGAGGACCTTCTGGCCGTGCTGGTCGAAGACGCCGCCGAGGTACACCCCGAGGGCATCGAAGAGGGCCGTCCATCCGTCCGGCTTGCGCGCGCGAAGCCGCGCCACCAGCCGGGCGAAGTCGCTCTGCGCGTAGGTCGCGACCCGCACCTCGGTGTCGAAGTCGACGATCGTGATGTCCTCGGCCCGCGGCAGCCGGTTGAGGAACCGGACGGCGGCGGTCCGCGCCATGTCCATGTCCACGTTCATCGATCCGCTGGTGTCGAAGAGCAGCCCGAGGCGAAGCGGGGGCGGTTGATCGCCGAGCGCTTCGAGGCCGCGGACGAAGAACCGGATCTCCTGCCGGCGGCCGGCTTCGAAGACCTCGAAGTCGCTCGGCTCGAGATGCTCGATCGCGGCGCCCTGCCGATCGACGACCGCGACGCCGAGGTTGACGAGCTCGACACCGCTCTTGAAGGTGGCCTGTGCGCCCGCCGGCGAGACGCCGCCGGTCGCGAGCGCGATGACGAGCGCGGCGATCGACAGCGACGTGAGGCGCGGGCGGCAGACGCAGACGCTATCGACCATGGCAGAACCCGGTGGCACGTCCCGGAAGGATACACCGGCTCCGGTGACAGCCGGCCGTCGTATAATTGTGCGGTTGGAGGTAGCTCGAAGGCCGGCGCCGTGAGCTCACCCTCCCCCTATGAAGTGTCTTGCGGTCTGCCAGGACGAGCTCCTGATTCGCACGCTCCATCAGGTGCTCGCTCCCGGCTTCGACGTCGAATTCCTGGTCGAGAACCGGTCCCTTGCCCGGCGGCTCCACGAAGCCGGGCTGCCCGTGACCTCCGCCGATCCCCGGCGGTGTGACTCGTACCTGAAGGCCGGGCTCTCCCCCGCCAACTGCGTCCTCATCCAGGACAACCACCGCCGGGGCCTCGGCCGGCTGATCGACGCGGCGCGCGACGCCGGCGGAACGCTCATCTACATCATCGGCACGGGCAGCGACCCCGACCGCGAAGAGCGCCTCAAGGAGGAGTATCCCGGACATCACCTACTTCACGCTCGCGGAACTGGTCGCCACGCTCGCTCACGACCGAGCTCAGTCGATCATGACGCGCGGCGCGCGTCCAGCAATACCAACGATACTTCCAGGACGCGGACCGGGTGCTCATCCTCCTGCACAACGATCCCGACCCCGACGCGATGGCCAGCGGCCTCGCCCTGCGCAGTCTCCTCCGCCGCACCAAGGCCACCGCCATCATCGGCGCCATCCAGAACGTCACCCGCCCCGAAAACCTGCGCATGAAGCACCTGCTCGACATTCACGTCGAGACGGTGACGCCGGCCGACTTCGCCGACTTCGAGCGCATCGCCACCGTGGACGTCCAGCCGCACTACTTCGGCGACTCGCTCGAACGGGCCGATCTGGTCGATCGATCATCATCCCGAGCAGGCGAACCACAACGCCGTGTTCAAGGACATCCGGGCCGACTACGGCTCGACCTGCACGATCCTCACCGAGCATCTCCGCGTCGGTCGACTTCGACATCTCCGAGCGCATCGCGACCGCGATGCTCTATGCGATCAAGTCGGACACGCTGTTCTTCGCGCGCCAGACCAACCGCGTCGACCTCGACGCCTTCTCGCACCTCTATCCGCTGTCGGACGCGGCGCTCATCCGCAAGATGGAAGGGGCCGACCTGACGCTCGACCGGCTGGAGTTCGTGACCCGCGCGGTGCGCGACGGCACGATGGCGGACCAGGTGTTCTCCGCGTTCCTCGGCAAGGTGCCGCGCGAGGACTACATCACCTACGCCGCCGACTTCTTCCTCGACCTCGAGGACGTGCGCTGGACGATCATCTCGGGCCTGGTGAACGAGATGCTGGTCATCTCGGTCCGCAACCTGGGCTACACGCGCAACGCCGGCGAGTTCGTCAAACGCTGGTTCTGCCGACATCGGCAGCGCCGGCGGCCACCGCGCGATGGCCAAGGCGGTGGTGCCGCTGCACCGCTTCGCCGAGAAGTTCGGGCCGGTGGACGGCACCCGGCTCGACAGCGTGATCCGCCAGCTCGCCGATCAGTTCCTGCACGACACCAACGGCATCGAGAAGAAACCGGCCGGTCGCAGCGGTAGCTTCGCCGTCTCCGGTACCTCGTCATGGCGGGGCTGAAGCCCCGCCTTAGCCGCGCCTTCAGGCGATGCCAGCGTGCACGACGGTCCGCATCCCCAGCCAGCGCCTGATCCAGGTCCGCGATCAGATCGGCGGCGTCCTCGAGTCCCACCGACAGGCGAATCATCCCCGGCGTGATGCCCGCGTCGCGAAGCTGGGCGTCGCTGTGGCCGAACTGCGACGTGAGCACCGGCATGCGAGCAGATGCTCTCGACGCCGCCGAGGCTGGCGGCGCGGCGGACGACCTCGAGCCGATCGAAGGCCGCGCCGCGCGCTGGTACGAGCCGCCGACGTCGAAGGTGACCATCCCGCCGAAGCCGCTGCATCTGCTCGCGGGCGATCGCGTGATCGGGATGCGACGGGAGCCCCGGATACAGCACGGCGCTCACGCGCGCGTCCCGGGCCGAGGAATTCGGCGATCGCCAGGGCGCTGGCGTTCTGCCGCGCGACCCGCACCGGCAGCGTCTTCAGGCCGCGGCCGAGCGCATAGGCCGGCAGGGGATCGAGGATCGTTCCGAGGAGGCGCCGCGTCCGGGCGATGCGGTTCGACGAGCGCTGCCGGTCCGGCCAGCACGCCCGCGGTCACATCGCTGTGGCCGTTCAGATACTTCGTGGCGCTGTGCATGACCAGGTCGACGCCGAACGCCAGCGGCTGCTGATTGATCGGGCTGGCGAAGGTGTTGTCGATGACCGACGTCACGCCGCGGGCCCGGCACGCCGCGGCGACCGCGCGAATGTCCACGCAGCGCAGCGTCGGGTTGATCGGCGACTCGAACCAGAGGACGCGCGTGCGATCGGTGGCCAGGCGATCGACCTGCGTCAGCTCCTCCAGCGACAGGAACCGCGCCTGCACGCCGAAGCGCGCCAGCACGTCCTGGAGCAGATGCAGCGTGCCGCCGTAGATCGCCGCACTGCACAGCACTTCGTCTCCGGCCTGCGTCAGCGTCATCAGCGCCGTGGTCGTCGCGGCCATCCCCGACGAGAGCAGCAGCGCGGTCTCGGCACCCTCGAGCGCGGCGAGAGTCTGCTCGACCTCCACCACGGTCGGATTCTCGTAGCGCGAGTAGAGATAGCCCGGCGCCGCCCTTCCTGATACGCGCGCACGGCGTCTGCCGACTCGAAGACGTAGGTCGACGTTTCGTAGATCGGCGTCGTCAGCGGCCCGTGCGCGTCCGCGCCGGCGGCGCGGTGGAGAATGGTGGTCGAGGGACCGGGATGGGAAGGCATGAGGGTTCTGGTGATTCGTGGGTGGTCGGTTTGGCGGGGCTGAAGCCCCAGCCCTCCTGCGGAACCGGGGCGAGGCCGCTTCCAGCCGCAGGAGGGCGCGGCTTCAGCCGCGCCCGTTCAGCGATCCAGCTTCGCGAGCATTTCGGCGATCGAGGGCGGCTCGCCGGCGTTCGGAGGGGTGGCCGGGCGGATTCGCGCTCGAGCTCGTCGCCGCTCGCGCCCACCACGGGCTCGATGAACTGGCGCGACGCATCCTCGTAGCCCAGATCGCAGGAGCTCGCGGATGGACTGCCGCCGGTCGGACCGCTCGTCGTACGAGCCGCGGGCGTCGAAGAGACCGATCGCGTTGTGCACCGGCTGAATCTGGAAGACGCCGGAGAAGCGATCGAAGAGCGCCGTCAAGCGCGTCCCGCGCCGCCGACGCTTCGGCGCCTGCCAGCTGCTCGGCGAGCCGCGCCCGCGGATCGACGAGGCGCGCTCCGAGCGTGTGCGGGCGGTCGAGCGCGACGTCGGAGGTCACGACAATCACCTGCTCGACGCCGGCTGCCGACACTTCCTCGAGCAGCCGGACCACGGCGGCGGGCCGGTCGCAGACGCGATGCGTCTCGCCGCGCCAGAACGACGTCGGCCGGAAAAGTGATGAGATGCGGCTCGGTGAGGAGCGGGATCGCCAGCGCCGCCGCTACGGCGTCGGCGATGGGCGACCGCGCCCGGCGCCGCGAGATCCACGACCTCCGCGCTCCGCTGACTGCCCGGACCCGTCCCGAAGAACCGGGCCCGCTGTTCGGGATCGACCAGCGCAAACACCAGATCCCGACGCGTTTCGAGATCGTGCGTCGCGATCAGCAGCTCGCGATAGCCCGGCTGCGTCAGGTTGTCGGCCGAGCAGCTCGAGGTACCGCTCGCTCAGGTCCGAGGCGTCCGGGCGGGGCAGCTTCGTCGCACCGTGGACGAAGCTCCAGAAGCCATCGAGCACCCAGCGGACCACGGGCGCCGAATCGAGCGGCGCGCCGAGCGCCTCCCACCACAGCGGCCCCCGCGAGCGGCGGCGCCGGCTGCGCACGCGCTCGCCAATCCAGGCCCCCGCCAGCGCGAGCACCGCGACCAGCGCCGCGACGAGGACGATGCGCGACACGAGCAACGCACCGAGCCCGTCGTACAGGATCAGGCTCGCGACCCCGGCGAGGGCGCGCACCAGGCGCTCGCCGCTCGCAGGCGCGACCACGTCCACGAGCACCGCAAACGGCGCCAGGACCGCAATCGCGGCGACGATGGCGAAGGGGACGAGGACGCCGAGCGCCACGGCCGCGAGCGCGAACCCGAGCAGCCGCCAGAGGCGACGCCAGCGGTAGAGCGGCGGCGGACCGGGCCGGCCGAGCCACAGACCGTCGGCCTCCCAGAGCCTCGCGCTGGCATCGACCGCCGCGAACATGGCGCCCACCGCACCCATGCCGCGTCCGGCAACCAGGTCGAGCCGCACACCGGCTTCCGAGAGCGCCCTCAGCACGCCCGCGTGGTACGCGCCGGCCGTGCCCGTCCCTGCCAGGACGAGAGCCGTGCGCTGCCGCGGCGAGTACCGGCGCGGAACGAGCGGAAGATGCGTCGCCGGTAATGGTGTTACTCGTCGGCGTCGTCGTGAATCGTGGACAGCTTCAGAATCTCGAAGGTACGCACGCCGGTCGGCGTCGGGACCATGACCTCGTCGCCTACTTCCTTGCCGACGAGGGCGCGGCCAATCGGCGAGGCCGTCGAGATCCAGCCCTTCTCAGCGTCCGCATCTTCCGGCATCACCAGCTGAACGGTCAGCAGATCGCCTGTCGATTCCCGCAGATCGAGGGTGGACCCGAACGAGGCCTTTCCGTGCGGCAGGCGATCCAGGTTGATGAGCGAGATCTCCCCGACGCGCCGTTTGAGCATGCCGATGCGCGCCTGCAGGAAGACCTGGCGCTCCTTGGCCGCCTTGTACTCGGCGTTCTCACGCAGATCGCCGAGCTCGCGCGCCCGCTGGATCTCTTTGGGCAGCTCGGTCTTCAACTCCCGCTCGAGCTGCTGGATCTCGTCCTCGAATCTCTTCAGCAACTGGGCCTTCATCGCGCTCCTGGGTCCGCCGCCCCGCCAGCCGCGTTCCACGCGACCGGTCT
The DNA here is from genome assembly GCA_963834365.1 of Vicinamibacterales bacterium. Taxonomy (GTDB): domain Bacteria; phylum Acidobacteriota; class Vicinamibacteria; order Vicinamibacterales; family Vicinamibacteraceae; genus CAWJAP01. Next base: position 37,389 of record CAWIBS010000037.1, read on the forward strand.
GCGGGACCGAGATGTTAGCAGGTTGGCGAAAATCGCAGCAAGAACGCCGGCCGCCGCGCATCGCGAACCGTGCGTCCGCGAGCCGCCGCTCGCAGTATCGTTAGCGCGGAGACATGGAAATCGTGTCGAGCCGCAAGAATCCGCTGGTGGCCGAAATGCGCCGCGTGGCGCGCGAGTCCGGGGTTCGCGATCGGATCCTCCTCGAGGGCTGGCACCTCGTTGACGAGGCGCGGGCCGCGCGTCTGCCACTGGTCTGCGTCGCATTCGGGGCACGTGCGCTGGCCGACGACGACGGTCGCGCCCGGCGCCTGGCTGCGACGCTCGCCGGCATCGGCGTCCGCGTCGTCCAGGTCACCGACGCAGTGCTCGAAGCGATGAGTCCCGCCCAGACCCCCGCTGGCGTCGTCGCCCTCGGGACGCGGCCCCGGTTCACGCTCGCCCAGGTTGTCGCCGCAGGCCGGCAGCCTCTCGTCTGCGTCCTCGTCGATGTGCAGGATCCTGGCAACGTCGGCGCGACCGCCCGTGTCGCCGAAGCCGCCGGTGTCTCGGGGCTCGTGGTCACCGGCGCCAGTGCGGACCCGTACGGATGGAAGGCGTTGCGGGGGGCGATGGGCAGCGCGTTTCGCCTCCCCATTGCGCAGGAGGAGAACCCGCAGTCGGTGCTCGCGGCCATGCACGCGGCGGGGCTGCAGGTGGTCGGCACGCAGCCGAGCCGGGCCCGGCCCTTCGATGCGATCGACTGGACGAAGCCCTCGGCCTTTCTGGTTGGCAGCGAGGGTGCGGGACTGGCCGAGGAGCTCAGAGCCGGCGCCGACGTCATCGTCGCCATTCCGATGGAAGCGCCGGTCGAATCCCTCAACGTCGCGGTCAGCGCCGGGCTGCTCGCCTACGAGGCCAGGCGTCAGCGTCAGCGCGGGGACGGAGCCCGCACCTGATGGGATTGTTCGACGAGATCGATGGCGGCGCGTGGCAGCGAACGGAAGGGAGACGTCCCGGCGCCGCTGGCCGAGCGCATGCGTCCGCGCACGCTCGACGAGATCGTCGGCCAGGAGGCGCTGCTCGCGCCAGGGCGTCCGCTGCGCGAAGCGGTGGACGCCGACGTCCTCCAGTCGATCATCCTCTGGGGGCCGCCGGGCACCGGCAAGACGACGCTCGCACAGGTCATCGCCCGCTCCACGCGCGCGCATTTCATCGCCTACAGCGCCGTCACGAGCGGGATCAAGGAGATCAAGGCGGTCATGGCTGAAGCCGAAGAGGCGCGCCGGCGTCTCGGCCGCCGGACGATCCTCTTCGTGGACGAGATCCACCGATTCAACAAGGCCCAGCAGGACGCGTTTCTGCCGCGGGTGGAGGCCGGCGATCTCGTGCTCGTCGGCGCGACCACCGAGAACCCCTCGTTCGAGGTGATCGCCGCACTGCTGTCGCGCTCGAAGGTGTATGTGCTCCAGCCGCTCGACGAGCGGGCGATCGGCGAGATCCTGAGGCGGGCGTGGACCGACGCCGAGCGCGGGCTGGCCCGCGCGGCGGACGCCCTCACCGACGATGGCCTGGCGGCGCTCGCGCGCTATGCGAGCGGCGATGCCCGCGTCGCCCTGAACGCGCTGGAGCTGGTCGCGGGGTTCACGGCGCGGCGATCGATCGGGCGCGTGGACGGAACGCTCGTCGCCGATCTGCTCGAGAAGCGGGCGCTGCTCTACGACAAGGGTGGCGAGGAGCACTACAACGTCATTTCGGCGCTGCACAAGTCGCTGCGCAACTCCGATCCCGACGCGGCGGTCTACTGGCTGGCGCGGATGCTCGAAGCCGGTGAGGATCCGATGTATGTCGCGCGCCGGCTGGTCCGCTTTGCATCCGAGGATGTAGGCCTGGCCGATCCCCAGGCGCTGCCGCTCGCCGTGGCCGCCGCTCAGGCCACCCATCAGACGGGCATGCCAGAGGCCTCGACGGCGCTGGCCGAGGCCGTGCTCTATCTGGCGACCGCGCCGAAGAGCAACGCCGTCTACCGCGCCTACGGCGAAGCGGCGTCCCAGGCGACGCGCGATGCGACCGAACCGGTTCCCCATCATTTGCGCAACGCGCCGACGTCACTGATGAAGAACCTCGGGTATGGCGCGGGGTATCGCTACGCCCACGACGAACCCGACGCCATCGCGGCGATGGACTGTCTGCCGCCCAGGCTCCAGGGCATGGAGTTCTACCGGCCGACGCCGCGAGGCTATGAGAAGACCGTCCGCGATCGGCTGGAGCGATGGAAGGCCCTCAAGCGATCGCGCGCCGCCGCCGACCCCACCACGGACCCCGATTCTTAGGCCTTCTGCCCCACTCCCCTTCCCAGAACTGCATCGTTTCGGATTGGGGGACTGTCCCGCTGTGGAAAACTCCTGTGGAAAAGTGTGGAACGATGCGGGCGGGCGTTAGGGATGTCAGACGGACGACAACGATTGTCATTGAACCAACGCCGGCCGTTACCGTAAACTCTTACGACTTTGAAGCTAAAGCGGATTTCTGGCACGGCAGGCAGTTTGCAGTCATCCGCCGCCAAGGTTGATTGAATGAAGCTTACCTGCATCTGCGCCGCGACTGCCTGCTGCCTGAGTTTCGCCAACGCAGCATCAGCCCAGCAGTCCCAGCCGACGGGCCAGGGCTCGCCCGCAACCCCGGCGCACCCGGTGCCCGAGGCCGAACCGGTCGTGCCAGGTCTGGCAGCCACGGAAGGCGAGCATCAGGGCGGCGTCAAAGGCTTCCTGTCGAAGATCAACAGCGAGGCCGAGGGCTGGACCCCTCGCGCCGGCAGCGTCGTCGCCGGTAGCGGCATCGCGCTCGGCGCCCACTACCGCCGACCGCTGGCCAGTCAGCGGCTGTTCTTCGATGCCGAGTATCTCGGTTCAATCAAGGGTTATCAGACGACGTCGTTCGGCCTGTCGACGCGGCCGCTGGCCAACGGGCGTCTCACACTCGGTGTCGGCGTCACGCGCGACAGCCTCCTCGAGGAGGACTTCTACGGGCTGGGCCCGGATTCCGCATCCCGAGTCGCACACGAGCTACACGCGAGTCGGAACCGAAACCGGCGGCTGGCTCGGCTATCGTCTCGCTCCGGGTGTCGATCTGAAGTCCACGCTCGGGTTTGTCCACACGGATCTCGCGGCCGGGCATCAGTCGGGAATCCCGACCATCGGCGATCGCTTCACGACCGCCAGCGCCGCTGGCATGGGGCTCGAAACGAACTTCATGCATGCCGGCGTCACACTGTCGGTCGATCGCCGGGATTCGCCGAAGCTGACCAGGAACGGCGGCTACTACCAGGTCGGCCTGCAGCACTTCACCGGGCTCGGAGGCGGAACCGCCGACTTCATTCGCGTCGATCTCGACGCGCGGCGATACGTGCCGATCCGCGCCCTCAGCGAGAACGATTCCATCGCCGTGCGCGGCCGGCTGTCGCTGACCAACGCCAGCGGCGACCGCGCGGCGCCGTTCTACTTTCTGCCGCGCCTCGGCGGCAGCAGCCTGCGTGGCTACGACTCGTCACGGTTCATCGATCAGCATTCCGCGGCCGTCAGCGTCGAGTATCGCTGGCAGGTTCGCCGGCGGCTGCAGCTCGTGAGCTTCGTGGACGCCGGGCAGGTCGCGCCGTCGGTCGATGCGTTCGCAGCACACCGCTTCCAGGCGGCCTTCGGCGCGGGCGTCCGCTACCGCGGCTTCCGGCTCGATTACGCCGTCGGCCGGGAAGGCAGCCGCGTCCACGTCGGCTTCGGCCCCTCGTTCTAAAACCCGAAGCTCACTTGTGTAGTGGTGATGTGGCGCAGGCCTTTAGGCCTGCCCGGGCCCGCGTTGGCCGGGCTGAAGCCCGGCGCCACCTTGGCGGGCCCGCTGTCAACACAAGCGAACTCCGGGGCTAGGTCCAGCCAAGTCAAATCCGCTGAAAGTTCCGTTCAATCTCCCGGCGCGTGAGCCGGAGGACGACAGGCCGTCCGTGCGGGCAGACGGTCGAGTACGCAGTCCGTCGCAGCTCGTCGAGGATGTACTGCATCTTCTCGCGCGTGAGCGGATCGTGCGCCTTGACGGCGGCATGACACGCCATCGTCGCCGCCGTTCGGCGCAACGCCTCATCGACGCGCGCTCCGCGATCGAGCCCGTCCAGATCGTCGGCGATCGCCCGCAGGGTCCCGGCTGCGGTTTCGAGTCCGACCAGCACGGGGACCGCGGAGACCCGAAGCGTGCCCGCGCCGAAGTCTTCGATCTCGAATCCCAGACGCTTCAGGCCGGTGGCGTGGTTCGACAACACGTCGGTCGCCGACGGCCCCAGCTCCAGGATCAGCGGCTCCAGCAGACGCTGGCTCTCGAGCTCGCCGGTCGTCAGGCGCTCGAGCACTTGCTCGAACAGCACCCGCTCGTGCGCCACGTGCTGATCGATGATGAGCAGTCCCTCGACGTCGATCGCCACGATATACGTATCCCGGAACTGCCCGAGCGGAACCATCGGACGGACGGCGTCGATCGTGGACTGCCGCTGGCCGAGACCGGCTCCGCTTCGTTCCCCGCCGGGCAGATGCGGCAGGCTCCCGGGGTGCACGCCCGGCTGGGCAGGTCCGGAATCGTAGAGGCCCTCTGCCCCAGCCCCCGCTGGCCAGCCGGTCGCTGACATCGCGCTTCCCGTCCCGGCCGGGATCGGTTCACCGAAGACGCCCGGAATCGGCCGCAACGAAGGCTCGGTGGCGCCAATCGTGACGCTGCCGGTCGCCTGGAGCTGCAGCTCCGGCACGGCCGGCCTGCCCAGAGTGTCGGCCAGCGCCCGCCGCAGCACTTCGTGCACGAGCGACGGCTCCAGGAACCGAACCTCCGCTTTCGTCGGGTGCACGTTCACATCGACGCGCTCGGGCGACATCTCGATGAAGAGGTGCACTTCCGGGCTGCGCTCCTTGATCGTGGCGACGCTATAAGCGTCCGAAATCGCGTGGGCAATCGTCCGGTCGCGCACGATCCGGCGGTTCACGAAGACGTGCTGCGGTCCGCGCACCGGCCCCTGCTCGGCCAGGGCCGCGACGAAGCCCGTCAACCGGAGACCAGCGGACTCCCTGAACAGCTCGATGAGGTCCGGCCGGTCGCCGAAGACCTGATACAGGCGATCGCGCGCGGTCGACGCCGGCGGGCACTGGAGCACGCGCCGGCCGCCGCTCGTGAGCGTGAAGCCGATCTCCGGATAGCCCAGGGCGAACTGAGTGACGATGCGCGACACCTGCGCCGACTCCGCGGCGTCCGACTTCAGGAACTTCCGCCGGGCGGGCAGGTTGAAGAAGAGATCCGCGACCTCGAGGCACGTGCCTTCGGGCGCCGCGACCTCGCGAATCGCCTGCACGGCCCCGCCATCGACGCGGATTTCGGTTCCAGCCAGCGCGCCACGGCGCCGGGTGCGCAGGACGAAATGCGACACCGAGGCGATGCTCGGCAGCGCCTCGCCGCGGAAGCCGAGCGTGCGGATGGCGCCGAGGTCCGCCGCCTGCCGAATCTTGCTCGTCGCGTGCCGCTCGATGGCGAGCCGTGCGTCCTCCGCCTCCATGCCTTCGCCGTCGTCCTCGACGCGGACGAGCGACTTGCCGCCGAGCTCCGTCGTGACGGTGACGCGTCGGGCGCCGGCGTCGATCGCGTTCTCGACCAGCTCCTTGACGACCGAGGCCGGCCGTTCGACGACCTCGCCCGCCGCGATCTGGTTGGCAAGGTCGGGCGGCAGCAGGTGAATGCGCGGCACGCTCAGCGCCAGTCCGAGCGGTTGAAGTACCCAGAGCATGCTGCCCGCGATCACGCCCATGATGGCGGCAATCCACCAGAACTGGGCGACGTCTCCGCCGGCGAACCGCGGCAGCTCGACGTTCATGCCGAACATGCCGGTGAAGACCGTGAGCGGCAGGAAGATCGTCGAGATCACCGTCAGCGTCTTCATCACCCGGTTGAGGCGATTCGACGTGAACGACAGGTGTGCGTCGAGCAGGCCGGTGACGCGATCGTGAAAGATGTTGGCCTCCTCGACCAGGCGGACCAGGTGATCGTAGACGTCGCGCAGCCGGAAGGCAATCGGCTCGGCGATGATCGGAAACTCGCGGCGAGCCAGCCGCGCGACGACGTCGCGCTGCGGCGTCACCACACGGCGCAGCGACGCGACGTCCTTCTTGAGCGACAGGATCTGCCGGACGTCGTCGGCCGACGGCTGTTCGAACACGCGGGTTTCGATCTCGTCGAGCCGCACATCAAGCTTGTCGACTTCCGGCCGGTAGTTGTCCACCATCGCGTCGACGATGCGATGGAGCAGCGCTGCCGGACCCTCGGCCAGTATGAAATCGTTGCGCGGACACATCTGGATCACGGCCGCGACCGACCGCGAGAAGTCGTCGTGGATCGTCACCAGATAGCGGTCGCTGAGGAAGATGTCGATCTCGTGGGTGGCAAAGGTGTGCCGCGCCGCCGAGAAGTCGATGCCGTGGAGAATCAGATAGAGGTAGGATCCGTAGCTCTCGATCTTCGGCGTCTGAATCTCGCTGAGCGCGTCCTCGATCGCCAGATCGTGGAACTGGAACACCTCGCTCAGAATCTTGGCCTCGTCATCCGACGGCGACTGCAGATCGACCCAGACGAACCGCCGGCTGTCCGGGGCAATCCACGCCGGATCGACGCGCTCGGCGCGCTCGGTCGTGCTCCCGTCGGAAACGAAGATGGTGATCATTCGGAAGTCCGAAGGACGAGTCCAGGTACGAGGTCCGGGTCCTTCTCGTACTTGGTACCTCGTACTGTACCTCGTCATGTTCTAGTCCCCACCTTCACCGACAGCGCGGCCTGGGCGGCGGCGAGGCGCGCCACCGGCACGCGATACGGCGACATGCTGACGTAGTCCAGGCCGACCTTCTGGAAGAAGTGGATCGAGGCTGGATCGCCGCCGTGCTCGCCACAGACGCCCAGCTTGAGGTCGGCGCGCGATGCCCGGCCCTTCTTCGAGGCGATCTCCACGAGCTGACCGACACCGGTGGCGTCCAGCGACTGGAACGGATCCCGCTCCAGAATCTTCTTCTCCTGGTAGACGCCGAGGAACTTCCCGATGTCGTCGCGCGAGAAGCCGAAGGTGAGCTGGGTCAGGTCGTTGGTGCCGAACGAGAAGAACTCCGCCTCCTTCGCCACTTCGTCGGCGGTCAGGGCACCACGTGGGACCTCGATCATCGTGCCCACGAGGTAGTCCACCTTCACGCCGTACTCCTTCATCGTCTCCGAGGCCACGCGGTCCACCACGAGCTTCTGATCGCGCAGCTCTTTGACCAGACCGACGAGCGGAATCATGATCTCGGGCACGACCTTCTGCCCTTCCTTCTTCAGCTGGCAGGCGGCCGAGATGATCGCCCGGGTCTGCATCTCCGTGATCTCCGGATAGGTGATCCCGAGACGCACGCCGCGGTGGCCGAGCATCGGATTGAACTCGTGCAGTTCCTCGACCCGCTTGAGGAGCGTCTTCTTGGACGCGAGCCCGCTGCCGCCCTTCCCCGCTTCGAGCTTCGCGATCTCCACCATGAGGTCCTCGCGCTTCGGGAGGAACTCGTGCAGCGGCGGATCAATCATGCGGATCGTCACTGGCGAGCCGTGCATCGCCTTGAAGACGCCGTAGAAGTCGTCGCGCTGGAGCGGCAGCAGCTCGTCGAGCGCCTTGCGGCGATCGGCCTCGTTGTCCGCGAGGATCATGCGCTGGACGATCGGAATGCGGCCCTCGCCGAAGAACATGTGCTCCGTGCGGCACAGCCCGATGCCGCGGGCGCCGAACGCATAGGCGAGCTCGGCCTGATCGGGCAGGTCGGCGTTGGCGCGGATGCCGAGCGTACGGACCTTGTCGGACCAGCTCAACAGCTGGGTGAATCGCTGGTAGATGTCAGAGTCCTTGGGCTTCATCTCACCGGCCACGACCTGCAGGATCTCGCTGGGCTTCGACGCGACCTGGCCGAGCTTCACCTCACCGCTCAGGCCGTCGAACGAGACCCAGTCGCCTTCCTTGATCGTCTGTCCGCCGACCGTGAAGCTGCGGCCCTTCTCGTCGATCCGCAGCGCCCCCGCGCCGACGATCGACGGCTTGCCCATCTGGCGGCCCACCACCGCGGCATGCGACGTCATGCCGCCCGTCGCCGTGAGCACGCCCTGCGAGACGAACATGCCGTGGATGTCGTCGGGCACGGTCTCCTTGCGGACCAGCAGCACTTTCTTCCCCCGGTTGGTCCACTCGACCGCGTCATCGGACGTGAAGACCGCCTGCCCGGATGCCGCGCCGGGCGAGGCGGGCAACCCCCTGGTCGCGACCGGCAGCTTCTTCCACTCCGCCGGATCGAAGATCGGCGCGAGCAACTGCGAGAGCGCTTCGGGATCGACGAGCAGCAGCGCGTCCTGCGGCTTGACGAGCTTCTCCTTCACCAGGTCGGTGGCAATGACGACCGCCGCATACCCCGTCCGCTTGCCGCTGCGGGTCTGCAGCATGTAGAGCTTCTCGTCCTGGATCGTGAACTCGAAGTCCTGGATGTCCTTGTAGTTCTTCTCGAGCCGGGTCGTGATCGTCCGCAGCTCCTTGTAGGCCTTCGGCATCACCTTCTGGAGCTCGGCAATCGGCTGCGGCGTCCGGATGCCCGCGACGACGTCCTCGCCCTGCGCGTTGACGAGGAACTCGCCGAAGAACTCTGCGGCGCCGGTGGCCGGATTGCGGGTGAAGCCGACGCCGGTCGCGGAGCGGTCGCCGGTATTGCCGAACACCATCGCCTGGACGTTCACCGCCGTGCCGATGTGATCCGGGATGTCGTAGATGCGGCGGTATTCGCGGGCGCGCGAATTGTTCCACGACCGGAACACGGCGTCGCGGGCGCCGCGCAGCTGCGCCGCCGGATCCTGCGGGAAGGGCTTGCCGGTCTTGTCGCGGACCACCTTCTGGTAGCGCGCAATGACTTCCTTGAGCGCCGCGCCGTCGAGGTCGGTGTCCTGCTTCGCGCCGCGCTCGTGCTTGACGGCCTCGAACTCGTGCTCGAAGGTCTCCTTCGGGATCTCGAGCACGACGTTGCCGAACATCTGGATGAAGCGCCGGTAGCTGTCGTACGCGAACCGCGCGTTGCCGGTTCTGGCGAGGAGGCCTTCGACGGTCTCGTCGTTCAGGCCGAGGTTCAGGATGGTGTCCATCATGCCGGGCATGGAGAACTTCGCGCCCGACCGCACCGAGACCAGCAGCGGGTTCTGCACCGATCCGAGCGTCGCCCCGGCAGCCTTCTCGAGCTTGCGGAGGTTCGCGTCCATCTCCGTGTCCACGAGCGGCGGCACCTTCCGGCCGCTGTCGTAGTACAGGCGGCACGCGTCGGTCGAGATCGTGAAGCCGGGCGGCACCGGGAGACCGGCGTTGGTCATCTCGGCGAGGTTGGCGCCTTTGCCGCCGAGCGTGTCTTTCATCGTCTTGTTGCCGTCCGCCTTGCCGGCGCCGAAGAAGTACACGTACCGCGTCGGCCTGGCGGACGCGCGCGCGGCCTTTGCCGCCGCCGGCCGGGCCTTCGTGCGGCTGGCCGGGGCGCGGCGTGCCGGTGTGGGGGATCTCTTGGTGGTCGTCGTCTTCACGGTCTTCTTCTTGGCCATTGTTCGTGTGCTCAGCGGGTCAGACTTACTGACGGGGCTACGGGCTGCGGGCTACAGGCTAGGGGACCAGGCAAGGCGCAGGAGGCCGAGGTCCTGGGGCGTTCCGATTACTTCTCGGGCTTGGTGGATTCGGGCGCGATCTCCGAGATGTCGGCCAGCGACACGATCAGATCGCGGAGGCGGGCGACCAGCGCGAGACGGCGGGCGCGCACCGCCCCGTCCTCGTGCATCACGAGGACATCGGTGAAGAAGCGATCCACGGACTCGCGAAAGCCGGCCGCCAGCCGGAACGCCGATCGATAGTCGCCGCGCGCCGCCGCCTGCTCGACCTGGGGACCGCGGGCGCGCATCTCGTCGGCCAGTCGGCGCTCCGCCGCATCGCCGGCGTCGGTGCCCGTGGCGTCGCCGATGGCGCCCGCCCCGGACGCGACGTCCTTCGCGATGTTCTTGACGCGCTTGAACGCCGTCGCCAGCGCGACGAAGTCGTCCGAGCCGCGCACCTCGCGCAGGGCCTCCAGCCTTCGCCGGGCGTCGAGCGGCGCCATCGCCAGCGAGCCCTGTGCAGGGACGACCGCGTTGATCTCGTCGTAGGCATACCCCCGGCGCTCGAAGAGGAACCGGAGTCGATCGACGAGGAACCGGGTCAGCTCGGCGAGCCACTCGGGCTGGCCTGTGAGCGTGTCGAGCTGCAGGTCCTCGTCGGCGGCGGCCGCGACGATATCCGACGCCTGATACACGGTGGCCGCCTCCGCCACCAGTCGATCGAGCGACAGCGGGGCCTCGAGCCCCGCGAGCTCCGGGAGATCGACGAGGACACGCAGCAGACCCTGGGCCTGGCGTCGCAGCGCGAACGGGTCGCGAGCGCCGGTCGGACGCTCACCCGCCGCAAACATTCCGACCACCGAGTCGATCTTGTCTGCGGCGGAGACGGCGGCCCAGGGGATGGCGCCGGGGCCCAGCGCATCGTGCGCCGGCGGCGCGCCAGCCTCGACGCCGATCGGCAGGTAGTGATGGTAGATGGCGCGGGCGACGGCCTCGGGCTGGCCTTCATGCCGCGCGTACAGACCCCCCATGGTCCCCTGCAGCTCGTTGAACTCGCGCACCATGCCGGTGACGAGATCCGCTTTCGCCAGTCGGCCGGCGGCGCGCGCGTTCGCAACTTCGCCAGGCGCGCCGAACCCCTCGCCAGCCAGCCAGCCGGCCAGTCGCTCGAGACGGAGCGCCTTCAGACGGTAGGTGCCGAGACGCTTGTGGAAGAGCAGCGTGCCGAGCCGATCCAGGCGGGCGTCGAGCGGCATCCGGCGATCGGCGTCCCAGAAGAACTGCGCGTCGCGCAGCCGCGCCGTCAGCACGCGCTCGGCGTTGACGGCGATCGCGCGCGCGTTGTCGGTCTCGATGTTGGTGACCGCGAGAAACGCCGGCAGCAGCCGGCCCGCATCGTCGGTCACTGGAAAATAGTGCTGATGATAGATCATCGTCGTCGTCAGCACTTCTTCGGGAAGACCGAGGAAGTCGGGCGCGAACGTGCCGGCGATCACGCTCGGATACTCCATCAGATCCACGACCTCCTGGAGCAGCGCGGTCTGCGCGCCGCCGGCGCCGCTGACCCGCCCGCCGAGGCGCCGCGCGTGCGCATCGAGCTCCCGCGCGACGCGCGCATGACGCTCCTCGCGCTCGAGCAGCACGAAGTGCTCGCCGAGCTTCGACCGGTAGTCCGAGATCGATCGCACCTTCAGCGCCCGGCCGGCGCGACCACTCCCGGCGAGGACGCGATGACCGTAAGTGACCGCGCCCGATCGCACGTCCTGGACCGAGGAGGTCTGCGCGAGCGCGTCACGCCGGATCGTGAACGGGACGACGCGCCCGCCGTGCAGAAAGAGGATCCAGCGGATGGGCCTGCCGAACGTGAACTCGCCGCGGCCATCGTCCAGCCAGGCATCCCACCGCATCTGCTTCGCGAATGCGAGATCGCGCAGTGTCGCGGCCAGGACGTCGGGCAGCACGTCCACGGTGGCCTTGCCGCGCTCGTGCCGCGTGTAGGCGAGATAGCGGCCTTTGGGGGTCTCGACCGTCGCGAGCGCCGAGGGCTCGACCCCGGCCTTGCGCGCGAAGCCGAGCGCCGCCGGGGTGGGCTGGCCGTCGGGCGCGAACGCGGCCGAGGCGGGCGGGCCCGTGACCTGCTCGTCGAGATCCGTCTGGCGCTCGGAGATGCGCGCAATCGCCGCCGTCAGGCGGCGCGGCGTGGAGTGGGTCTCGATGGGGGCGCCCACCCCGATCCGAAATGCGGCCAGCTGCGCCGCCAGGCGCTCGCCCAGCTGCCGCGTCAGCGGCGGCAGCCAGCTTGCCGGCAGTTCCTCGCATCCGATCTCGAGCAGCAGTTCACGATCCATGGAGAACCCAGATCACCGGCGGGTCACGCGCGGACTTCGGCGCCCACGGCCTGACCCGTTTCGGTGTAGGCCCGGGCGATGGCCACGGCGAGCTGGCGCACGCGAAGGATGTAGGCCGTGCGCTCGGTCACGCCGACGCCCCCGCTCGCATCGAGCACGTTGAAGAGATGCGAGCACTTCAGGCACTGCTCGAGCGCCGGAATCACGAGACCGGCGTCGACGAGCTTGAGGCCGAATTCGAAGTGCTGCTCGAACAGCGTGCGATGGAAGGCGGCGAACTCCTCCTGCGGCAGGCCGACCTCGCCGAACGCATACTTCGACTGCTCGATCTCGTCGCGCAACCGCACCTCGCGGTACTTCACGCCCGAGCCCCACTCGAGGTCGTACACGTTGTCCACCTTCTGGAGGACCATCGCCAACCGCTCGAGCCCGTAGGTCAGCTCGGCGGAGATGGGCGAGAGCTCCTGCCCCCCCGCCTGCTGAAAGTAGGTGAACTGCGTGATCTCCAGGCCGTCGAACAGCACCTGCCACCCGATGCCCCACGCACCGAGTGTCGGCGATTCCCAGTTGTCCTCTTCGAACCGGATGTCGTGCGCGTCGATATTGATGCCGCAGGCTTCCAGACTCTGGAGATAGAGATGCTGCACCTCGTCAGGAGCCGGCTTGAGGATGACCTGGAACTGATGGTGCTTGAACAGACGGATCGGATTCTCGCCGTACCGGCCGTCCGCGGGGCGGCGCGCCGGCTGGACGTACGCCACGCTCCAATGCACCGGACCGAGCACGCGGAGGAACGTCTCCGGCGACATCGTTCCGGCCCCGACCTCGAGGTCGAGCGGCTGCTGGATCAAGCAGCCCTGAGAGCTCCAATACTCGGAGAGCTTGAAGATGAGGTCTTGGAGGGTCACGGGGGTGTCGGAAGCGACCTGCGGACAGCTACCAGTTACCAGTTACGAGTTACGAGTTACGAGTACCTGACGAGTGAGTTCGTGGCGTTTCATCTGGAAGCCTCCGTCGCTGATCGAGAAGGCCGTTGTCACTGCTGTGTCATTTCCCGCAGCACGCGTATGGACCGGAGCTCCTTTTCGAGATGCCACGTGATCAGCGCCTGGTGCGCGCCCGCCAGCTCCCGCGAGGCGGCCGGCTCCAGCGTGACCGACCCCAGGGCGTTGGGAGCACACCTCGCGGCCGACTTCAGGAACCCGAGCGCCGCCGGCGACACCGCAGCCGCCGCGGCTCCCGGCGCACACCGGGGACAGACGAAACCGCGGGTGGCCGGCGCCAGACGCCCGCCTTCGGTCAGAGCCCCATGGCAGCACTGACAGACGGACACAGAAGGATACACGCCCTGCAGCCGGAGCAACCAGTACTCGAAGTAGCGCACCAGCGCCTGGACCGGCACGTCGCCGGCCAGGGCGTCCACGACCGACGTCCCGAGTCGAAACAGCCGCTCGTTGGGATCGCCCTCCGGCGCCCACTCGTCGATCAGCTCCGCAAGATAGCCGATGTAGCCGAGGGCCTCGGGATGATGCGCCGCCAGCGGTGATCGAAGCGCATCGGCCGTGTTCAGCGACACCAGCTCGCGGCTCTCCTTTTCGAAGTAGACGACCGACGCCCAGGTCAGCGGCTCCAGAGCCCCGCGGAACCGTGATCGGAGACGTCGGGCCCCCTTCGCCACTCCACGCTTCTTGCCGCGATCGCGGGTCAGGAACACGACGATGCGATCCACATCGCTGAGGGCGTACGTGCGGAGAATCAGCGCATCGGTCGTGTGGAGGGGCATGAATGCAGCGACGGGCCGGTGCCAAACCTTCGTATTGTAGCCGAGCGCCAGGGACATTGGGCGACGGAGGTCCGGCTGAAGCCGGACACTACGACGAGCCCGAAACGCGAGGTGCCGCTTCGAGGACGCCGCCACGGGTGCCCCCACGAGGGCGCCACTACGAGGACGCCGCCACCACCGCTACGAGTACGTCAGTGTCCGGCTTCAGCCGGACCGCTGGCTTTCAGCCGGACCGCTGGCGGCCGCCCTTCAATCGCCTCGCGCGCCCGGGTCCCGGCTTTGACCGTCGCCGCTCGAGGCCGAGGATCGTCCAGTACGCGCTCGTTCTCGCGCCAGTCGGGCGAGTGCCGGACGCGGAGATCGAGGAACACGCGCGCTCCGAAGAAGCGCTGCAGCTCGAGCCGGGCGGCGGTGCCAATCCGCTTGATCATCGAGCCGCCGCGCCCGATCAGCATCGGCTTCTGTGAATCCCGCTCGACCAGAATCGAGCAGAACACGCGGATGAGCCCTCGCGGCCCGCCCCCGTCATCGGTCGCGCCCGCTGCCTGTGGCGCCGGCTCCTCCTCGAACCCGTCGACCACGACGGCGGTCGTGAACGGCAGCTCGTCGCGGGTCTCGCTGAGCACCTGCTCGCGCACGATCTCGGCGGCCATCCGGCGCTCAGGCTGGTCGGTGAGGTAGTCCTCGGGGAACAGCGGGTCACCGTCGGGCAGGTGCCCGGTCAGCACCCGCTCGAGGACCGCGAGACCATCGCCGGTCGTGGCCGACACGGGCACGATGTCTGCGAAGTCGCGTTGGGCGCGGAACCAGTCGATACGCGGCAGCAGCGACGGCTTCGGGAGGAGGTCGATCTTGTTGAGCACGAGCACGACCGGCCCGGAGACTTTCGCCGCGGCGTCGAGCAGGTAGGCCGTGCCACCGCCAGTCGCCTCCGACACATCGACCACCAGCGCGACGACATCGACGCCGTGCATGGCGTCGATCGCGGCGTCGAGCATCCGCACGTTCAGCCGGTGCAACGGCCGATGTACCCCCGGCGTGTCCACGAACACGAGCTGGGCGTGCGGCGTCGTCTTCACGCCGAGGATGCGCGTCCGCGTCGTCTGCGGCTTGTCCGAGACGATCGCCAGCTTCGCGCCGACGAGCGCGTTCAGGAGGGTGGACTTGCCGGCGTTCGGCCGGCCGATGAGCGCGACGAACCCGGCTTTCATGGAAGACGGCACGACGGGGACGGGAGCCTCCAACTTGTGTCACGGAGGCTCCCGTCCCCGCTTTCACTCCGCGGCCACACGCCGCAGGCGGACCTTGTGGACACGCCGACGCTCGGCCTCCAGCACCTCGACGCCGACGTCGCCGATGTTGAAGTGCTCGCCGGGAGTCGGCACGCGGCCGAGATGCGACACGACATAGCCGCCGACGGTCTCGAAGCCCTCCCGCTCGATCTGCACTTCGAGACGTTCCGCGACGGCGTCGATGTCCACCTTCGCGCTGACGACGAACACTCCGTGGCCTTCGTCGACGACCGGCTCCGCCTCGACGTCGTACTCGTCGCGGATCTCGCCGACAATCTCTTCGAGCATGTCCTCGATCGTCACGAGCCCCGCGGTGCCCCCGTACTCGTCGACGACGATCGCCGCCTGCAGCTGCTTCCGCTGGAACTCCTTCAGCAGCTCGGGCACGCGCTTGGCTTCGGGCACGAACGTCGCCGGGCGCATGAGGATCGTCACCGGCTGCGCTTCGGCCGCCGGCTCCTCGAGCAGCAGCAGGTCCTTGACGAACATGATGCCGACGATGTTGTCCAGGTTCTCCTTGAACACCGGCACCCGCGAGTATTGCTGCTCGCGGAAGATGCGGTGCAGCTCCGCCAGCGTCGCATCCGATCGCACGGCGACGATGTCGGGTCGCGGCGTCATGATCTCGCGGACCAGGGTGTCGCCGAAATCGACGATGGACTGCAGGAGCTGGCGCTCGCCGTCTTCGGCGGCCGCCGACGACACGGGCAACGGGTTGCCGGCGGGACGCTCGACGAGCCCGTTCGCGTCAGTCGCGGCGACATCACGGTCCCCGCGCGCGCCGAGTCCGAGGATCGCCAGCGTCAACGGATGCAGAGGTCCCGAGAGCACGCGGAACGACGGCAGCAGGAACGTCAGGACGGCCTGCGGGTTTCGCCGGACGATCAATTGCGGCACGAAGTGCTCGCAGACGACGGCGAACCCGATGATCGAGAGCGCCAGGACGCCGACGCCGCGCCAGGTGCCCGGTCCGAACAGGATCGCGCTCAGCTGGCAGCCGAGAATGAGGATGATGCCGAGGAGCAGGCGGGCGGGGATGAACAGCAGGCGCGGCTCGTCCAGGTAGGCGAGCAGCGTCTCGGTGGCCCTGTTGCGCTCGGCACTCAGGCGGAGCGGCAGCCGCATCAGGGCCGTGAAAGCCGCCTGCACGGTGCCGACGTAGATGCCGGCCAGCCCCAGCAGGAACAGGCCGAGCGGAATCAGGGTTCTCATCGTGCAGTCAGGCTCGCCGCCGGCCGGTCCCGGGCACCCGCTCGATCAGTCCCGCCTCCAGGCCGCCCCGTCGGCGCAACCGCCGTTCCATCCGCGCCATTTCGCCAGCGTCGCGGTCGTGATCATAGCCGACCAGGTGCAGGAACCCGTGCAGCGCCAGAACCCGCAGTTCCAGCCGCAGGGCGTGGCCGGCGGCCCGGGCCTGCCGCGCCGCAACGCCCGTGGCGATGACGATATCGCCGAGGTGGGCCGTCCGGGCAGGCGGCAGAGCTGGCCATCGCTCGTCGGGAATGCCGGAGAAGGACAGCACGTCGGTGGCGTGATCGACGCCGCGCCAGTGGCGGTTCAGCCGGCGCACCGCGGCGTCGCTCGCCAGCACGATGGTGACGGTGCCCCGGGTCGCGCGCGGTGCGAGATCCGTCAGCCACGCGGCCAGACCCGGCGCCCGGACAGGTCGGCCGCGGACGTCGCACACCGACACGACGAGGCGGGGACGGGAGCCTTTTCTCAACATCGAGCCCATTTCGAGAACAGGCTCCCGTCCCCTCAGTCGAGCCGCGGTGCCGGGGGCGGCGCGCCACCCGCCGTGAACTCCGCATAGGCGAGCACGATCTTCTGCACCAGCTTGTGACGGACGACGTCGCGATCGTCGAAGTGAATGAAGGCGATGCCCTCGACGTGGCGCACGACGTTGAGCGCCTCGATGAGGCCCGACACGCGGCCGTGCGGCAGGTCGATCTGGGTGACGTCGCCGGTGATCACCGCCTTCGACCCGAACCCGAGGCGCGTCAGGAACATCTTCATCTGCTCGGACGTGGTGTTCTGCGCCTCGTCGAGGATCACGAACGCGTCGTTCAGCGTCCGGCCGCGCATGAAGGCGATCGGCGCGATCTCGATCGTGCCGCGCTCGAGCAGGCGCTCGACGCGATCGCCCTCGAGCATGTCGTAGAGCGCGTCGTACAGCGGCCGCAGGTACGGGTTCACCTTCTCCTGCAGATCGCCGGGCAGGAACCCGAGCTTCTCGCCGGCCTCGACCGCGGGGCGCGCGAGGATGATGCGGCTGACGCGTTTGGACAGCAGGTAGGAGACCGCCTGCGCCATCGCGAGATAGGTCTTGCCGGTCCCGGCCGGACCGACGCCGAACACGACGTCGTGCTTGTCGATCGCGTCGAGGTACGCGCGCTGGTGCAGGCTCTTCGGGACGACCTGCCGCTTGGTGGACGGCCGCACGGTGCCCCTCAGGAAGTGATCGCGGAGCTCGACGCCCGCGTCTTCCGCCACCAGCGACGCGGCCGTCTTCACCTCGCCCTGCGCGAACTTGTAGCCCTCGCGCATCAGCGCGCCCACCTGATCGACGACCCGCCCCACTTTGTCGATGGCGGCCGGATCGCCGTCGACGATCAGCCCGTGGCCATCGGTCCGAATCTGGACGTTGAAGAGCGACTCGAGATGGCGGAGATTGTCGTCGTAGGCGCCAAAGAGCGTCTCGACGCCTTCGTCAGGGACCGCGATGCGGCGGGAAGACATAGGATGACGGAGAGCAACGACCAGCGACCAACGACCAGCTACGAACTACCAGCGACGAACTACCAGCGACGAACTACCAGCTACGAACTACCAGCGACGCACCGTACGAGCTACGAGCGGCCGCGCGGCCGGCGAACGCGATCATCGCGGCACTTCGCGACGCAACCGGATGTGCAGCTCGCGCAGCTGCTTTTCGTCGACCGTCGACGGGGCGCCCGCCATCAGATCGACGGCGGCCGCGGTCTTCGGGAACGCGATGACTTCACGGATCGACTGTTCGCCGCAGAGGATCGCGACCATGCGATCGAGGCCGAGGGCGATGCCGCCGTGCGGCGGCGTGCCGTACTCGAGGGCCTCGAGGAAGAAGCCGAAGCGCTCGCGCGCCTCCGCGTCGCTGATGCCGAGCCGGCGGAAGATCGCGGCCTGCAGCGCGGGATCGTGGATACGGATGCTGCCGCCGGCAATCTCGCTGCCGTTCAGGACGAGGTCGTAGGCGCGGGCGCGGACCGCGCCCGGCGCGGTCTCGAGCTTCGCGAGGTCCTCGTCGACGGGGCTCGTGAACGGGTGATGCATCGGTTTGTGACGCCGGCCATCGGCATCCCACTCGAAGAGCGGAAAGTCGACGACCCACAGGAACTCGAACCGCCACGGGTCGAGCAGGCCGAGACGCTTCGCCAGGGCCAGCCGGAGCTGCCCGAGCATCGTCGACGTGGCATCGGGCTCCCCGGCCGCCACCACCAGCAGGTCGGCGCTGCCGGTCGTCGTGCGCACGAGCGCATCCCTGAGCGCGTCCTCGCCGACCGACTTCAGGAGCGGGCTCTGGACGCCGCCCTCCGCCGTGTAGCGCGCCCATGACAGGCGCCCGCCAAGGCCCTCGGCTTCGGCCACCAGACCGTCCAGCTCCTTGCGCGAATAGCTGGCCGCGCCGGGAATCGCGAAGCCACGCACCGCCCCGCCCGCCTCGAGCGCCTCCCGGAACGGCGCGAACTCGGTGCCGGCAAAGGCCGGTGACAATTCCTCGATCCGCATGCCGCACCGCAGATCGGGCTTGTCCGATCCGTAGTGCCGCATCGCATCCGCGTACGACAGCCGCGGGAACGGTGTCGCGATCTGACGGCCGGCGACGGTGAACACCGCCTCCACCAGCGGCTCGACGATCGAGAAGATCAGCCCTTCGCTGGCGAAGGACACCTCGACGTCGATCTGGGTGAACTCGGGCTGTCGATCGGCGCGCAGGTCCTCGTCGCGGAAGCACTTCACGATCTGAAAGTACCGATCCATCCCGCCGATCATCAGAATCTGCTTGAAGATCTGCGGCGACTGCGGCAGGGCGAAGAACTCGCCCTCGTGCACGCGGCTCGGCACCAGGTAGTCGCGTGCCCCCTCGGGCGTGGACTTGGTCAGGATCGGGGTCTCGATCTCGAGGAACCCGTGGCGGTCGAAGTGCTCGCGGACGGCCATCGTCACCCGGTGCCGCAGCAGCAGGTTGCGCTGCATGTCGGGGCGCCGCAGATCGAGATAGCGGTAGCGGAGACGCGTCTCTTCCGCCACCTGCGAATCGTCGGCAATCGAGAACGGGGGACGCCGCGCGTCGTTCAGCAGGCGAATCTCCTGCGCCACGACCTCGACGTCGCCGGTCTCGAGCTTCGGGTTGATGGTGTCCGCGCTGCGCCGCTCGACATGGCCCAGCACGGCGACCACCATCTCCGTTCGCAGCTTCTTCGCCGCCGCGACGAGCCCGTCGTCATCGCGCGCGACGACCTGCGTCACGCCGTAGCGGTCGCGGACGTCGAAGAACGTGAGCGATCCGAGATCGCGCACGCGATGCACCCATCCGAGCAGGACCGCCGATTGGCCGACGTCGGCCGGGCGCAGGGCGCCACAGGTGTGAGTGCGACAAAGATCTCCGAGGGGGTGGATCATCGGGGCTACAGGCTACAGGCTACGGGCTGCTCGGGCACGAAACGAATAGCTTAGCCCGTCAGGGCCTTCAGGACGGCCTCCGCCGCTTGGTTCCGCGGCACGCGGCGCTGTTCGCCCGACCGGAGATCCTTCAGCGTGACCTCGCCTGCCGCGAGCTCGTCGGCGCCGAGGACGGCGACAAACGGCACCTGCCGGGCGGCGGCGTGCTTGAACTGCTTCCCGAGCTTGTCGCCGTCGGGATACACGTCCACCCGCAGACCGGCGGCACGCAGAGCGCCCGCGAGCGCCAGGGCTTCGGGCAGGGAGTCGGCGCTCCATTGCGCCACCATCACGTCCGCTGCGGCGCCGGCGAGTGTCGCCGGAAACATCTGCCGCTCGGTCATCACGACGATGATGCGCTCGAGCCCGAGCGAAAAGCCGCACGCCGGCACCGATTCCCCGCTGAACATCCCGACGAGGTTGTCGTACCGCCCTCCTCCGCCGAGACTCCCGGCGAGGTCGGGCACGGCGATTTCCATGATCGCGCCGGTGTAATAGGACAGGCCGCGGGCGAGCGTCGGGTCCAGCCGGAGCCGCCCGGAGGCCGGCGTCGTCTCGCTCAGCCGGAAGATCTCCCGCACGTCCGCAATCGCCTGCGCCCCCCGAACGTGATCACCCAGCGCGGCTTCGAGCGGCGCCACCGCCCCGGCGTCCCCGCCCTCCGTCATGAACAGCTGGAGCGCGCGATCCGCGTGACCGCCATCCAGGCCACGCTGCTCCATCTCCTCGCGAACCTTGTCCGCGCCGATCTTGTCCAGTTTGTCGAGGGCGACCAGCGCCTCGGCGTGTCGTTCGGGGGGAACGCCAGCGACGTCGAGCAACCCCCCGAGCAGCTGCCGGTGGTTCAGCCGGATCGTGAAATCCTCGAACCCGAGACGCGTCAACGCCTCGGCCGCCGCTGCGCAGAGCTCGACCTCGACCACCATCGACGTCGACCCCAGCGCATCGACGTCGCACTGGTAGAACTCGCGAAAACGCCCGCGCGCCGGCCGATCCGCGCGCCACACCGGCTGTATCTGATACCGCTTGAAGAGCCGCGGCAGTTCACCGCGATAGTTCGCGACGACGCGCGCGAGCGGCACCGTGAGGTCGTAGCGCAACGCCAGATCGGCCTGCCCCGTCGATTCGTGCTCGCCGCGCTTCAGGATCTTGAAAATGAGCTGGTTGCCCTCGTCGCCGTACTTCCCGAGGAGCGTCTCGAGATTCTCGACGGCCGGGGTCTCGAGCGGCTCGAAGCCATACCGTTCATACACCTCCGCGATCGTGCGAATGACGAACTGCCGGCGGCGGACGTCCGCCGGCAGGAAGTCCCGCGTGCCGCGGGCGGGTTGGGAACTCGGGCGAGTGCTCAAGGGATGCTTTCGATCTACGGTCGTTGGTCGTTGGTCGTTGGTCTTTGGTCTTCGGGCTACGGGCTACGGGCTACGGGCTACGGGCTACGGGATAAAAGCGTCACCTCGTCTGGTAGTCCAGGCGATAGGTGACGTAGCGATCCGCGTAGTCGCGAATCGACGCGACCTCGGCGTCGGTCAGCGCCCGGCGGACCCGTGCCGGGCTGCCCATGACCAGCGACCGGGCGGCAATCTCCATCCGCTCGGGGACGAGCGAGCCTGCCGCGACGATCGAATCCTCGCCCACCACGACCCCGTTCAGCACGATCGCGCCCATCCCGATGAGGCAACGGTCCTGGATCGTGCACCCGTGGACGATCGCTCCGTGGCCGATGGTGACCTCGTCGCCGATGCTCGTCGGATTCGTCTCCCGCATGACGTGGACGATGGTCCCGTCCTGGAGGTTGGTCCGGCGGCCGATGCGGATCCAGTGCACGTCGCCGCGGACCACGACGTTCATCCAGAGGCTGCTCTCGCGGCCAACCGTCACCTGTCCAATGACTTGCGCCGACGCGTCCACGTACGCGGAAGGATCGACGACGGGGAGGACGCCGCGGAACGGGCGGAGCATCCCCGGAATTATACGGCCCGGCGCTTTGACGGCCGGGGCGCCGGGAGTACGCTCGTGCGGTCATGTGCGTGCCGATCGAGGACTCGTCGAACCCCGCCGGCGGAGGATTCGCGCGCATCCACGTCCTGGGCCGTGGACGCGTCGGCGGCGCCGTCGCTGCGCGCCTGCTGGAGCGGGGCGTCGAGGTGTCGCCCGCGCGTCCGGATCTCGTCCTGTTGTGCGTGCCCGACCGCGCGATCCGCGAGGTCGCCGCGGCCATCCCACCCGGACCGTGGGTGGCACACGTCAGCGGCGCGACGCCACTCGACGCGCTCACGCCCCATGCACGACGGTTCAGCGTCCATCCCCTGCAGACCTTCACGCGCGGGCGCGGCCCCGAGCAGCTCGACGGGGCCTGGGCAGCCGTGACGGGCGAGGAGGCCGAGGCGACTCGTCACGGCGTCTGGCTCGCGCAAACCCTGGGGTTGCGGCCATTCCTGCTCGCGGATCAGTCGCGTGTCCTGTACCATGCCGGCGCAGCCGTGGCATCGAACTACCTCGTCACGCTCTATCGATCGGCGGCGCGGCTGCTGCAGGAAGCCGGCGCGCCGCCCGAGGCCTTGCAGCCGCTGATGCGCCGCACGATCGACAATGGGTTCGAGCTCACCGGTCCCATCGCCCGTGGCGACTGGGATACGGTCGAGGCCCACGTGATGGCGATTCGCCGGCACGCCCCCGAGCTCGAAGCCATGTACCGTGCCCTGGGGGACCTGACGGCGTCATGAGGACCTTCCGGACGATCGCGGCGCTGCGCGCGGCTCTGGGCCCGCACCGCCCCGGCGTGCGGGTTGGTCTGGTGCCGACGATGGGGGCGCTCCACCAGGGACACGTGACGCTGTTCAGGGCCGCCCGCACGGCCTGCGACCTCGTCGTGGCCAGCCTCTTCGTCAACCCGACGCAGTTCGGCGATGCCGCCGACCTGTCGGCCTACCCGCGCCACGAGGCCCGTGATGCAGCGATGGCGGCCGAGGCCGGCGTCGACTGTCTCTTCGTGCCGCCCGTCGCCGAGATGTATCCGGAGGGCTTCGCGACCTGGGTGGACGTCGGAGGCCCGGCGCAGGGGCTCGAGGGCGACCACCGACCTGGTCACTTCCGCGGCGTGGCCACCGTGTGCCTCAAGCTGTTCACGATCGTGCGCCCGCATGTCGCCGTGTTCGGACAGAAGGATGCGCAGCAGGTGGCGGTGATCAAGCGCCTGGTGAAGGACCTGAACCTCGAGCTCGAGGTGATGGTCGTGCCGACCGTGCGGGATGCGGACGGGCTCGCGCTGTCCTCACGCAACGCGCGCCTGTCCTCGAAGGAGCGTGTCGAGGCCCAGGCGATTCCCCGGGCACTCGCGGCAGGGGTGGCGGCACATCGTCGTGGAGAGGATCCCGTGGATGCGGCGCGCCGGGCCCTGGCGCCAGTCACGGCGGACTACGTCGCGGTCACCCAGTTCGAGGGCCGGCGAACGCTCGCCGTGGCGGCGCGGATCGGCCCGGTGCGGCTCATCGACAACGTGCTCCTGGACGCATCATGAGCAGCAGCCTCACGCCCGCCAGCGAAGCCGGGGCCGCGGACCGCAGCCGGGTCACGCTCCCGGACCTCGTCGCGATGAAGCGGCGAGGCGCGCCGATCGTCATGGTCACCGCCTACGACGCGCCCAGCGCCAGGCTCGCCGACGAGGCGGGCGTGGACGTGATTCTGGTGGGCGATTCGGCGGCGATGGTCGTGCTCGGACATGAGACCACGGTCCCGGTGACCGTGGACGAGATGCTGATGCTGACGCGCGCCGTGACGCGGGCGTCACGCCGGCCGCTGGTCGTCGCCGATCTCCCCTTCGGATCGTTTCAGATATCCGACGAGTCTGCCGTCGCCGACGCCGTCCGCTTCATCAAGGAGGCGGGCGCCACCGCCGTGAAACTCGAGGGGGCGGGCCGAATGTTGTCGCGCGTCCGGGCGCTCGTGGACGCGGGCATTCCGGTGATGGGCCACATCGGGCTGACGCCGCAGTCGGCGATGCTGCTGGGCGGATTCAAGGCCCAGGGGAGGACCGCGCACACCGCGCATCGATTCCGCCAGGACGCGATCGCGCTCGAAGAGGCGGGCTGCTTCGCCATCGTCGTCGAAGCCGTGCCGGCAGCCGTCGCGGGCCGCATCACCGAGGCGGTCGGCATCCCGACGATCGGGATCGGCGCCGGCGCGACGTGCGACGGGCAGGTCCTCGTCTGGCACGATCTGCTGGGGCTGTCGACCGGACGCGTCCCCCGGTTCGTCAAGCGGTACGCCGACCTCTCCCCTCTCATTCGGACGGCCCTGGAGAGCTACGTCGCCGACGTCCGCGCCCGGAGCTTTCCCGACGTCCAGCACACCTACGCGATGGCCGACGCCGAGCGTGAGCAGTTCGAATCAGTCCTGGCGTCGGAGGCGCCGACCCGGAAGCCCACCAGCTGAGCCGATCCAGCCGCTCCAGCCGCCGCGTCCCAGCCGCTCCAGCCGTGCCAGCCGCTCCAGCCGCTCCAGCCGCCCCAGCCGCTCCCCAGTCGCCCAGTCCCCCAGTCCCAGCGCCACCCCTCTTATACTTTCGTCACCATTATAAATTTGACTTCTGAAGCACCTGCTGTCGATAATTCTCAACTGTCCGGAGCGGGAGATTCGACACCACCGGCCGGACGAGCCGACCGTGCAGATTGCCTACCAGGGAGAGCCGGGCGCGTACAGCGAGGCCGCGGCGTCGAAATTCGACGCGACCGCGACGCTCATGGCCTGCCCGGCGTTCGAGGACGTCTTTCTCGCGGTCGAAGAGGAGCGCGCGACCTGCGGCGTGCTGCCGGTCGAGAACTCCATCGGCGGGACGATTCACCGCAACTACGACCTGCTGGTGCAGCACGAGCTCAAGATCGCGGGCGAGGTCGAGCTGCCGGTGCATCACAGCCTCGTCGCCCTGCCCGGCACCACGATCGATCAGCTCCGGCAGGTCTATTCGCATCCGCAGGCCCTCGCTCAGTGCGACCGGTTCCTGCGGTCCCTTCGGGGCGTCGAGGTGGTGGCCACCTACGACACGGCGGGCAGCGCCAAATTGATTCAAGGAACGGCAACTCGCGACGGCCGCGGCCATCGCCTCGGAGCGCGCCGCCGAAGTCTTCGGTCTGAGCGTGCTGAAGGTCGGGATCCAGGACTACGCCGACAACGTGACGCGGTTTCTCGTCGTCACGCGCGAACCCGCGGTCGCGGGAATCCAGGGCGCGCGGCCGCTCGACAAGACGACGGTGGTCTTCACGCTGCCGAACACGCCGGGCGCGTTGTTTCGCGCGCTGAGCGTCTTCGCGCTGCGCGACATCGACATCACCAAGGTGGAATCGCGGCCGATTCCCGGACGCCCGTGGGAGTACATGTTCTATCTCGACATTGCGGCCGGTCATCATGAAGCGCGCTGCAGCCGGGCGCTCATGCATCTGGCGGAGTTCGCGCCGGCGGTGAAGACGCTCGGGTCGTACCCGGGCGCGATGTCGCGGCCAGCGGCGGCGCTCGCCGGAGGTGCCGCGTGAGCGACCTGCCTCTCAAGCACTGCAGCGCCGCGATCACCGAAGGCCCGAGCCGTGCCGGGGCCCGCGCCATGCTCAAGGCGGTCGGCTTCTCGGAGGCCGATCTGCACAAGCCGCTCGTCGGCATCGCGAACACGTGGACCGAGATCGGCCCGTGCAACTTCCACTTGCGGCGGCTCGCCGCGCAGGTGAAGGACGCGGTCCGGGAGGCCGGCGGCACGCCGATGGAGTTCAACACGGTGGCCGTGTCCGACGGCATCACGATGGGCGTCGAGGGCATGCGGGCGTCGCTCGTGAGCCGCGAGGTGATCGCGGACTCGATCGAGCTGGTCGTGAAGGGCCATCACCTCGACGCGGTCGTCCTGCTGTGCGGCTGCGACAAGACCATCCCCGGCACGGTGATGGCGCTGGCGCGGATGAACCTGCCGGGCGTCATCCTGTACGGCGGCTCGATCGCGCCAGGCACGTTCGAGGGCCACGCGGTCACGATTCAGGACGTCTACGAAGCCGTCGGCGCGCACGCGGCGGGGCGCATGACGGACGGCCAGCTGCGCGATCTCGAGGACCATGCGTGCCCGGGCGCCGGCGCTTGCGGCGGTCAGTTCACCGCGAACACGATGGCGATGGCCTGCGAGTTCCTCGGCGTGACGCCGCTCGGCAGCGCCAGCGTGCCGGCGCTGCTGGAGGAGAAGGACGCGCGGGCCCGCGAAGCGGGCCGCCTGGTGATGGATCTGCTGCGCGCGGGCGTGCGGCCGCGCGACATCCTGACGCGCGAGGCGTTCGAGAACGCGATTGGCGGCGTCGTCGCCAGCGGCGGCTCCACCAATGCCGTGCTGCACCTGCTGGCGATCGCGCGCGAAGCCGGCGTGCCGCTGGCGCTGGACGACTTCAACCCGATCAGCGACCGCACGCCGCTCATCGCCGATCTCAAGCCGGGCGGGCGTTTCGTGGCGACCGATCTCCACCGCGCCGGCGGGACGCCGCTCGTCGCCCGGCGGCTGGTCGAGGCCGGCCTCCTCCACGGCGACACGAAGACGGTGACCGGCCGGACCTTCGGCGAGGAAGCGGCGGGTGCACGCGAAGCGACCGGCCAGGAGGTCGTGCGGACCGTGGACAAGCCGCTCAAGGCGACGGGCGGGCTGGTCATTCTCCGGGGCAACCTGGCGCCCGAGGGCTGCGTGATCAAGGTGGCGGCGTACGCGCAGCGGTCCCATCGCGGCCCGGCGCGCGTCTTCGACGGCGAAGAAGCCGCGTTCGACGCCGTCCAGCACGGCCGAATCACCCCTGGCGACGTCGTCGTGATCCGCTACGAGGGGCCGAGCGGCGGCCCGGGCATGCGCGAGATGCTGGGCGTCACGGCGGCGATCATGGGCGCGGGTCTGGGCGACTCGGTGGCCCTGCTCACCGACGGGCGGTTCTCGGGCGCGACCCGCGGCTTCATGGCCGGGCACGTCGCGCCGGAAGCGGCGAAGGGCGGGCCGATCGCCGCCGTGCGCGACGGCGACATCATCGATTTCGACATGGAGAAGCGCGAGCTTCGCCTCGACGTCCCGGCCGAGGAGGTCGCCGCCCGCCTCGCCACCTGGCGGCCGCCGAAGCCGCGGTATGAGACCGGCGTGTTCGCGAAGTACGCCAAGCTCGTGTCGTCGGCGTCCGAGGGAGCGGTGACTGGGTAACAGATGGTCTTTGGTCTAGGTCTTCGGTCTTTGGTCATGGTCGCCGGCAGCGGCCGACGTCAACGGGGTCGCGGCACGACCATCGTCTGGACTAGAGACCAGAGACCAACGACCGAAGACCAACGAGCAACAACATCATGAAAAAGACCGGCGCTCAGATTCTGTGGGATTCGCTGGTGCGCGAAGGGGTGACCTGCCTCTTCGGGTATCCGGGCGGCGCGATCCTGCCGGCGTACGACGCGATGCTCGACTTCCCGCTGCGTCACATCCTGGTCCGGCACGAACAGGGCGCGACGCACATGGCCGACGGCTACGCGCGCGCGAGCGGCGGGGTCGGCGTCGCCGTCGCGACCTCGGGCCCTGGCGCGACCAACATGGTCACCGGCATCGCCACCGCGATGATGGACTCGGTGCCGATCGTCTGCATCACCGGGCAGGTGGGCAGCAAGCTGATTGGATCGGATGCCTTCCAGGAAACCGACATCACCGGCATCACGCTGCCGATCACCAAGCACAACTACCTCGTGACCCGGGCCGACGAGGTCGCGCGCGTCGTTCGCGAGGCCTTCTACGTGGCGCGCTCGGGACGTCCGGGGCCGGTCCTCATCGACATCACCAAGGACGCGCAGCAGAGCTCGTGCGAGTTCGAATGGCCCGACGCACCCAAGCTGCGCGGCTACCGCCCCGCGCATCGACCGGTCGCGCGGGAGGTCCAGCACGGCCTCGACCTGATCCACTCGGCCAAGCGTCCGCTGATTCTCGCCGGCCACGGCATCCTCATTTCCGGGGCCATGGACGTCGTCCGCCGGTTCGCCGAACGCACGCAGATCCCGGTCGCGACGACGCTGCTCGGAATCGGGGGCTTCCCCGCCAGTCATCCGCTCAATCTGGGGATGATGGGCATGCACGGCGAGGCGTGGGTGAACACCGCCATCCAGGAAGCCGACCTGCTGCTCGCCTTCGGCATGCGCTTCGACGACCGCGTCACGGGCAATCTGAAGACCTATGCCCTGACGGCGAAGAAGATCCACATCGACATCGATCCGGCCGAGATCAACAAGAACGTCAGGGCAGACGTCGCCCTGGTCGGGGACCTGCGCGAGACCCTCGAGAGCCTCCTGCCCCGGATCGACGCCTGCGATCGGTCCGACTGGATCGGCTACATCGACGGGTTGAAGGGCGACGCGGCCGTGCGCGACATCCAGAACCTGCCCGACAACGGGCACCTCTATGCCGCGCACGTGATCAACGACATCTGGCGCACGACCGAGGGCAAGGCCATCGTCGTCACCGACGTCGGTCAGCACCAGATGTGGGAGGCGCAGTACTACAAGCACGACGACGCGCGCACGCTCATCACCTCCGGCGGTCTCGGGACGATGGGGTTTGCCCTCCCGGCCGCCATCGGCGCCAAGGTGGCGAGGCCCGACGCCGAAGTCTGGGTGGTGGTCGGCGACGGCGGCTTCCAGATGACCATGTGCGAGCTGGCGACGATCGCGCAGGAGAACATCGACATCAACATCGCCATCATCAACAACGGCTACCTCGGCATGGTCCGGCAGTGGCAGGAATTCTTCTACGAGCGCCGCTATGCCGCCACGCCGCTGGTCAACCCCGACTTCGTGAAGCTGGCAGAGGCGTTCGGCCTGAAGGCGATGCGGGTCTCGTCGCGCAGCGAGGTCGTGTCGAGCGTGGAGGCGGCGCGCCAGCATGCCGGCACGGCCCTCATCGACTTCCGGGTCGAGCAGGAGGACTCGGTGTTCCCGATGGTGCCTGCCGGCAACGACCTGCACAACATGATTCGGCGTCCGAGCGCGATCGTCGAGACGGGAGCAGACGCATGAACACCTTCGTCGTCCGCGTGGAGAACGTGCCGGGCGTGCTGACCCGGGTGGCCTCGCTGATCCGGCGGCGCGGCTTCAACATCGAGTCGCTGACGGTCGGCCACACCGAAACCGACGGCGTCTCACGCATGACGATCGTCGTCGACACCGACGAGCTCGGCGCGCGGCGGGTCGAGTCGAATCTCTACAAGCTGATCAACGTCCTGCGCGTCGACAACATCACCGCGCAGCCGTCGGTGACGCGCGACCTCGCGCTCGTCAAGGTCACCGCCACGCGCGAGACGCGCATCGAGATCATGCAGCTCGCCGAGGCCTACCGGGCGCGGATCGTGGACGTCGCGCCAAACTCGCTCATCGTCGAGGTGACGGGCAACGAGGACAAGGTGGGCAGCCTGGTGGAGGTGCTGCGCCCCTACGGCGTCCTCGAGCTCGCACGCACCGGCCGCGTCACGATGACGCGTGGCGCGATCACCGAACCCGCGATCCACCAGACCTTCGAGGACGTGGACGCGACCGCCGAGGACGTCGCGGTGTCGTATTCCGTCTGACGCTTGAGGGCTACAGGCTACGGACTGCGGGCTATCGGAAGATCGCCTGCAGTCCACCAGCCGGCCCGGAGCCCCTCGATGCCCGTAGTCCGTAGTCCGAAGTCCGTAGTCCCGATTACATTCACCGACCACACAAACTAATATGGCCAACATCTTCTACGACACAGACGCCGACCTGTCGCTCATCAAGGGTAAGAAGGTCGCCATCGTCGGCTACGGATCCCAGGGACATGCTCACGCCCTGAATCTCAGAGACAGCGGCGTGACCGTCAAGGTCGGCGTCCGCGCCGGCAGTCCCGCGAAGGCGAAGGCCGAAGCCTCGGGCATCGAGGCCGTGCCGTCTGCCGAGGCGGCCGCATGGGCCGACGTCATCATGGTGCTGGCGCCCGACACGGCGCAGCCGGCGCTCTACGCGAAGGACATCGCGCCGCACCTGAGCAAGGGCAAGATGCTGATGTTCGCGCACGGCTTCAACATCCGCTACGGGACGATTCAGCCGCCGGCGGACGTGGACGTCACGATGATCGCGCCGAAATCACCCGGCCATCGCGTGCGTGAAGTGTTCGAAGAGGGCGGCGGCGTCCCGGCCCTGCTCGCCGTGCACCAGGACGCGACCGGCCAGGCCCGCGCGCTGGCGCTGTCGTACGCCAAGGCGCTGGGCGTGGCCCGCGCCGGCGTCCTCGAGACCACCTTCTCGGAGGAGACCGAGACCGACCTGTTCGGCGAGCAGGCCGTCCTCTGCGGCGGCGCGAGCGCGCTGGTCAAAGCCGGCTTCGAGACGCTCGTCGAGGCCGGCTATCAGCCCGAGATCGCCTACTTCGAGTGTCTGCACGAGCTGAAGCTGATCGTCGATCTGATGTATCGCGGCGGCTTGAACTACATGCGGTATTCGGTGAGCGACACCGCCGAGCACGGCGATTACACCGCCGGGCCGCGAATCGTCAACGAGCAGACGCGCGCCGAGATGCGGCGGATCCTCGCCGAGATCAAGGACGGGACCTACGCCCGCAACTGGATCAAGGAGAACGAGGACGGCCGTCCCAGGTTCAACGCGACTCGCAAGGCCGAGCAGACGCAGCTTCTCGAGGACGTCGGCGCCCGGCTGCGCGCCATGATGCCGTTCCTCAATCCCGTGACCCACAAGCCCGAGGACCTGAACACCGCGGCCGCGGCGGCGACCGCCACGAAGGCCTGACGGATCGGGAGCGCCGCTTCGCACGCGCCCGTCGCCAACGGCCCGGTGTCCCGGCCTGGAGATGAGGGGCGCGTTGCGCGGTCGGCGCGCTGACGGGTCGCGATTGACGAACCGCGTCGCGACCAGCCAGAATCGCTGCTCCCCCTTCCACCTGCGGCCGAGGAGGTCCCGTGTCCAGCACAGCTCCCGCGCTCTCCGAGATCGGTCTCGCGAATCAGCAGTTCATGGCGGCATTCAAGCGCGGCGACGCCGCGGCCGTGGCCGCCTGCTACTCCGCCGATGCCAGGCTCCTGCCGCCGAATTCACCGCCGGTCACCACGACCGATGGCATTCGCGCCTTCTGGCAGGCCGTCATCCAGACGGGGATCAAAGAGGCGACGCTGGAAACGGTCGAAGTCGAGAAGACGGGCGAAGCCGGTGCCGTCGAGGAAGGGCGATACACGTTGCTCGGGGCCACGGGCGATGTGCTCGACACCGGCAAATACGTCGTCATCTGGCAGAAGGACGGCGGCGCCTGGAAGCTGCACCGCGACATCTGGAACAGCAGCCGACCGGCAGCGACATAGCAAGCGCCAGCTCTGGACCGCAGCCGGCGAGCTGCCAGCCGGCCCGTCCAGGGGGCCGGCTGAATCGCGGCGAGCCTCACGGCTGCGCGCGACGGCGGCTGAGGGCCACCGTCGCTGGACCGGAACTGATCGGACGCAGGAGTCCGAACGCCCCGGGCATCGACAAAGGCGCGGCCGTCACTGCCCGGCGGCCACGCGCTTCCCTTCCCCGCGATGACACTCCTCGATCGACCGCACCGGCGCTTCAACCCGCTGCTGCGGGAGTGGGTCCTCGTGTCGCCGCATCGGACCGATCGCCCGTGGCAGGGCCGGATCGAGCGGACGGTCGAGGCCAGGCCGCCGCGGTTCGACCCGACCTGCTATCTCTGCCCCGGGAACACGCGGGCCGGCGGCGCCTGGAACCCGGCGTACGCGTCCACCTTCGTGTTCGACAACGACTTCGCAGCGCTGCGCGCCGACACGCCACCCGGCCGTGCCGACGAGGCCGGGCTGCTGGTCATCGAGCATGAATCCGGCGTCTGTCGTGTCGTCTGTTTCTCGCCGCGCCACGACCTGACGCTCGCGACGATGCCACCCGCCGGGGTGACGCACATCGTCGAGACCTGGGTGGACGAGTACACGACCCTCGGCCGTCGACCGGACATCGGCTACGTCCAGATTTTCGAGAACCGGGGGGACCTGATGGGGGCGAGCAACCCCCACCCGCACGGACAAATCTGGGCGACGCGCACCGTCCCCGACCTCCCCGCGCGCGAGCACGCGTCGTTCATCGCATATCGCGAGGCGAAGGGCCGATGTCTACTCTGCGACTATCTGGCGCTCGAACGTGAGCGCGGAGAGCGCACGGTCTGTGAGAACGACGCCTTCACCGCCGTCGTGCCCTTCTGGGCGGTGTGGCCCTTCGAGCTGCTCGTCGTCAGCCGCCGCCACGTCTCGGCGATCGATCAGATCACCGACGCCGAACGCAACGCGCTCGCCGACATCCTGCGGCGCGTGACCGCGCGATACGACAACCTGTTCGAGACTTCATTTCCGTACTCGATGGGCGTTCACCAGCAGCCCACCGACGGCCGCGCGCACGACGAGTGGCACCTGCACCTGCATTTCTTCCCGCCGCTCCTGCGCTCGGCGACGGTTCGCAAGTTCATGGTGGGCTTCGAACTCCTCGGGATGCCTCAGCGGGACATCACTCCCGAGCGTGCGGCGGCGCGCCTCCGCGAGTTGAGCGAGCGACACTATTTGGTTTAGCGACGGCGGCCTCAGCCGCCGTCGCGCGCAGCCTTGAGGCGCGCCGCTATTCAGCCGGCCCTGGGCGGGCCGGCTGGCAGCGCGCCGGCTGCGGTCTGGGGCGACGTCGGCAGTTCGGAGCGAGAGCCGAACTGTAGCCAGCCCGTTCCTTTCGCAGCCCTCCGCGCTGCCGGCTGGCCCGCCCAGGGCCAGCCGGATAGCAGCGCGGATCGAAGGGCTGCCGCGCCCGCCGCTGAGGGCGGCGGGCGCCAGCGAAGTCGCAGCCCTCCGCGCTGCCGGCTGGCCCGCCCAGGGCCAGCCGGATAGCAGCGCGGATCGAAGGGCTGCCGCGCCCGCCGTTGAGGGCGACGGGCGCCAATCAAGCCGGCTGGCAGCTCGCCGGCTGCGGGGGCATGCCCGATCGCTGGGACCGCCGGAATCAGCTGAGCGGTTCGACGAGACCCGACTGCCGCTGACCCGTCGCCAGCGATCGCAGCCCGCCGCGCTGCCGGCGGCCCGCCCAGGGCCGCCGGATAGCAGCGCGGATCGAAGGGCTGCCGCGCCGGCCGCTGAGGGCGGCGGGCGCCAGCGAAGTCGCAGCCCTCCGCGCTGCCGGCTGGCCCGCCCAGGGCCAGCCGAATAGCAGCGCGGATCAAGGGCTGCCGCGCCCGCCGTTGAGGACGGCGGGCGCCAGCTCAGGCAGAGGCGACGGTGACCGGTGTCACCGCGGCCTGATCTTCCTCGCCGGTCCGAATCCGATAGATCTTCTCCACCGGGAGGACGAAGATCTTGCCGTCACCGACCTGCCCCGTTCGGGCGCCGCGCAGGAGCGCTTTGACCGTGGGATCGACGAAGTGGTCGGAGACGCCGATTTCCAGGCGCACCTTCTCCGACAGCGCCATCTTGACCGTCGTCCCCCGATAGGTCTCGACCTGCTCCATCTCGCCGCCGTGCCCGCGGACTTCGCTGATCGTCAGGCCCTGGATCTCGGCCTTGAACAGCTCGACGAGGACGTCGTTCAGCTTCTCCTGGCGAATGACCGCAACGACGAGCTTCATGCGCGGCCTCCTTCTGCGCTGAGCCGCACCGCCGCCGCAATCGCCGGGGCTTCGAGCTCGGGCAGCACCAGGATCGCCCCCTCGCCACGCGTATACGCCTCTTCGCCGTGCTGCGTCACGTCGAGGCCGAGGCCCTCGTCGCCCGCCTGGGCGCGCAACGGCAGCACGAGGCCAATCAGCTTCAGCAGGATGAAGGTCGCGACGGCGCCATAGAGAATGACCGCCCCAATCGTGATCGCCTGGATGACGACCTGATACGGGTTGCCGAACAGCGCGCCGTCGGCGACGTTGCTCCACGCCTTCTGCGAGAAGACGCCGGTGAGCAGCGCTCCCACCGTGCCGCCGACACCGTGCGCGGCCACCACATCGAGCGAGTCATCGAGCTTGGTCCGCGCCCGGGCCACGAGCGCGAAGTAGCTGGGGATGGCGGCGATGGCGCCGAGCGCGAGCGCGCTGACCGGGCTCACATGACCGGCGGCCGGCGTAATCGCCACGAGACCGACGACGATGGCCGTCGCGGCGCCTACCGCCGTGACCTTCTTGTTGCGGACCATGTCGATGATCGACCACACCGTCAGCGTCGCCGCCGGGGCGAACATCGTCGTGATGAAGGCCAGGGCGGCGGCCTTGTTCGCGCCGAGTGCGCTGCCGGCATTGAAGCCGAACCAGCCGAACCACAGCAGCCCGGCGCCGAGCAACGTGAACGGCACGTTGTGCGGCAGGATGGCCTGCCGGGCGTAGTCCTTGCGCGGCCCGATGACCGTCGCCGCGACGATCGCCGCCACCGCCGCGTTCACGTGCACGACCGTGCCGCCGGCGAAGTCGAGCGCGCCCATCGTGAACAGCCAGCCGCCCGGCGCCCACACCCAGTGCGCAATCGGACTGTAGACGAACAGCGCCCACAGCACGATGAAGGCGAGGTAGGCGCTGAAACGCATGCGCTCGACGATGGCGCCCGAGATGAGGGCGGCGGTGATGATGCAGAACGTGCCCTGGAAGCCCATGAAGAGAATGTGCGGAATCGTCCCGTTCTCCTCCAGGCCCACGTTCTGCAGGAAGAGACGCGAGAGACCGCCGAAGTACGGGGTTCCGTCGGCAAAGGCAATCGAGTAGCCGGCCAGTGCCCAGGCCACGCCCACGAAGCCGAGCGCGACGAAGCTCATCATCATCGTGTTGAGCGCGTTCTTCGAACGCACCAACCCGCCGTAGAAGAACGCCAGCGCGGGCGTCATCAGGAGCACCAGCGCGGTTGCCATCAGCATCCACGCCACATCGGCCGGAACCATCAGTCATCCTCCCGGGGCCCTGGCAGAGCCCCCATGCGGCTGGCTTCCCAGCGCGTCACCTTGCCCGAACGTTGCCCAGGAACCTGCAAGCGCGTCAACGCTGCAAGAATGTAGCTCCGTCTCTGCTCGAAATGCAATCCAGAATTTGCAGATTGCCACCATGAGCGACTTAGATACTGCGCGTGTTCTTCGAGAATTGCAGCAACTGCAGCGACAGACGGGCAGACTCAGTCAAGAAATGGACAGCACTTTGTCTTGCAAAGACCACGAACAGCGGTGTGCAGCGATGTGAAATCGCGCCACCCGTCACGGGGCCGCTGTCGGGCTCGCTGGACGGATGGTCGGGTAGGCGATGCCCAGTTGTTCGAGGTAGGTGCGGTACTTGCCGGGATCGTAGTAGTGCTTGCGCATCTCGTCGCGGAAGCGCGCCATCACGTCCCGGTTGAGCTCGATGGCGGGCTCATCGCCCTGCCGGATCAGGGGCGTGTACTTGATGTCGCGCGTCTGGACCTCGCGGAAATACTTCCAGGCGTCTTCGACCAGTTCCGGTGTCGTCAGGACATCGACCAGCGTCAGCGTCAGGGCCCTGGCGCCGGCCATCGCCCCCTTATGGGCGACGGGCGTCGCCATCGCAATGGCATCCCACCAGCTGTGGCCGGGAGTGCCGGGGATGTTCGACGGATAGCGCAGCGTGACGGTCGGCACGACCCACGAGACGTCACCGATGTCATCGGACCCGCCGCCAGTGTTGTCTTCGTCCTTCACCGGTGTTCCGAGCTTCTCGAGCTCGGTCGCGAGTCCCTTCTCGTCCGCCTTCAATTCGCGCTGAACGGCCTTGGCGAAACGCTGATCCGTGTCGTCCCAGTGCGGGAGGCCGACGCGGGTGATGTTCGCGTACATCGCCTCGGCGATCGCCTTGTTGAAATGCTGCGGCCAGGCCGAGCCCAGCACGCGCGATCCCGCCAGCGTCGTCCCCGTCATGAGCGTGGCGCCCTTGGCCATGGCGTCGCCCAGCTCCCAGAGGTCCTTGATGCGCGAGTACTGCGTCTCCCGGAAGTAGTACCAGACCGAGGCGCGCGAGGGGACGACGTTGGGCTGGTCCCCGCCGTCGCGGACGACGTAGTGCGAGCGCTGCTGCGGGCGCAGATGCTCGCGCCGGAAATTCCAGCCGATGTTCATGAGCTCGACGGCGTCGAGCGCGCTGCGCCCGCGCCACGGCGCGCCGGCCGAGTGCGCGCTCTCCCCTTCGAAGGTGTACTCGACCGACACCAGGCCGGTACCGTTCGGCGCGCCCCACCTGACGCCGAGGTTGTTGCTCACGTGGGTGAAGAAGCAGACATCGACGTCCTGGAAGACGCCATGGCGGACGAGGTATGCCTTGCCCGCCACGAGCTCCTCGGCGACGCCGGGCCAGAGCACGAGCGTGCCTGGAAGCTTTTCCCGCTCCATCAGCGTCTTGACCGACAGCGCGGCGGCGATGGTCACGGCCTGGCCCGAGTTGTGGCCCTCGCCGTGCCCGGGCGCGCCGGGAACGAGGGGGGCGCGATAGGCCACGCCGGGCTTCTGGGACGCCTGTGGAATCCCGTCGATGTCGGAACCGAGCGCGATCACCGGTTTGCCCGATCCCCAGCGTGCCACCCACGCCGTCGGAATCCCCGCAACTCCGCGCTCGACGCGGAAGCCATGGCGCTCGAGGATGCCGGTCAGGTACCCGGAGGACTCCACTTCCTGGAAGCCGAGCTCGCCAAAGCTGAAGAGGCTGTCCACGATCTGCTGGACCTGCGTGGTGCGTGCCTCGACGTCCGCGAGCGCCAGGGTCTTGAAGCGCTCCCGCTCGAGATCGCGCGGCTTCGGCCCGGGGGCGCCGGTGTTCTGGGCACTGACGGCCGGAAATACAGGGCTGAAGCCCTGTCCCACCTCGAGCCAAAACAACCCGAGCACTCCCGCAACGATGAATCCCGCAAGCACGCGCAACATCGAGTCTCAGCCCTCCAGCCGCTCCAGCCCTCGCCGCTCCAGCCGCTCCAGCCGCTCCAGATTCTATAATCCAGAGAATGGTTCGCGATCGCTTCGACCGGCCGTTGCGCAGCCTGCGCCTCTCGGTGACCGACCGCTGCAACCTGCGGTGCAGTTACTGCATGCCCGAGCAGGACTATACATGGTTGCCGCGAACCGACCTTCTGAGCTTCGAGGAGCTCGAGCGGCTCGTGGACGTCTTTCTCGGCCTGGGCGTCGATCGCGTGCGACTGACGGGCGGCGAGCCGCTGCTTCGGCGAGACCTCAGTCGGCTCGTCGCGGTGCTCGCTCGCAAGCCCGCCCTCGCCGATCTGGCGCTGACGACCAATGGCGTCCTGCTCGCGGATCAGGCGGTGCGCTTGCGCGATGCCGGTCTCGGGCGGGTCACCGTCAGTCTGGACACGCTGGACCCCGTGCGCTTTCGCCTGTTGACCCGATCAGATGCGCACGGTGCGGTGCTCGACGGCATCGATGCGGCGGCGGCCGCCTTCGGCGGACTCAAGATCGACACGGTCGTCCTGCGCGGCCAGAACGACGACGAGATGGGGGCGCTCATCGAGTTCGCCCGCGCCCGGCACGCCGAGGTGCGATTCATCGAGTACATGGACGTTGGCGGGGCGACGCACTGGTCGCTCGATCAGGTGGTCACCCGCCGCGAGATGCTGGCGCGCCTCGAAGCGCTCTTCGGTGCGCCGGCGCCACTGCCGGACGCCTCCTCGGCGCCCGCCGATCGCTACGCGCTGCCGGACGGCACCGTGTTCGGAATCATCTCGTCGACGACCGAACCATTCTGCGAGGAGTGCGACCGCTCGCGCGTCACGGCTGACGGCCACTTCTTCACCTGCCTTTACGCCACCGCGGGCGTGGACCTTCGCGCGCCTCTTCGAGCCGGCGCGACCGCCGACACGCTGTCCACGCTCGTACGTGCCACCTGGGAGGCACGCCGCGACCGCGGCGCCGAAGTGCGGCTCGGGATCACCACCCGCGGCGCCTTCGTGCCGCTCGCGGAGCTTCGCCGGAACGCCCACCTCGAGATGCACACCAAGGGGGGGTGACAAAGAGCGAAGTACGAAGGACGAAGGACCAAGGACGAGGCCGTTCCTGGAAGTGTGGTGTCTAACTCCGGCGCATCGTTCGTGTTGATGCCCTGAGCACCTGATGCCGTCGAGCCTCCCATTTCCCGCGCGGCGTGCGCGGCGTGTTGCGGCGGTTTGGTGCCTGCTTGGAGCGGTGGCGCTGCCGTCAGCGTGTGCGGCCAGACGACTGCGCCTCGAAGTCGATGCCGGGCTGGCTCGAGGCGATCGGACCGCGGCGGCGGGATGCCATCGGTGCCTGACCGAGGCGCTCGCGATCTACACCGCCCTCGCGCCCCGCGATCCGGCGCAGCGGGCGGCTGTGGAAGCGCGCGTATTCCGCACCTCGCTGCTCCTCGCACTTCGGGAGAAGGAGCTCGGCCTCGACGCAGCCCCACACCTCGACCGCGCCCGCGGGCTCGTGGCGCGCCAGGCGGACCCGGCGCTCGCCGCAGAACGCCTCGAGTTCGCCGCGCTGGTCCCGCGCGATCCGGTCACCCTGCCGCGCGACGAGTTCGAACAGGCCCGGGGCCGCTACTTCGGCCCGGTGGATCGCATCGACGCGCGCGCCGCCCGGGTGCCGCAGGGCGACGTCGAGCTCGACACCTACATCGACGTCAGCCTCGCCTGCCATCGCGGCGCCGCACCCGGCCTCGACATCCTGAAAATCGCCGCCCGCGCATCCGGAAGCGCTGCGGTCGGCTTCCTGGCGTCGGCCTGCACCGGCAATCTCGCCGGGCTGCGCGCCGCTCTCGCGAACGAGCCGCGCTTTCTCGAGGCGCAGCTCTTCATCGGCCGGCAGCTCGCGGGGATTCCACCGCCCGGGTCGCGGGCCCGGACGGCGATTGCGACGCGCCCGACGACGCGTGACGGGCTGCAGGCCCTGAAGGCCGCGCTCGACGCGTTCCCGCAGTCGCTGTCGGCGGCGATGGACCTCGCCACGCTCCTGATCGGGCGCGACTACCGCGAGGCGCACCGCCTCTTCGCGTCCGTCACGGCACGCGTCCCCACCCACCACGATGCCTGGTTCGGCGACGGCACGGCCCTCAGCTACCTCAAGGACTACGACGCCGCGATCGTCGCGTTCACGCGCGTCCTCGAGCTCGGCCGCTGGCACGTCGGCGACAGCCTGTACTGGCGCGCGTGGAACCGCCATCAGCTGAAGGATCTCGATCGCGCCTGGGCCGACGTCGAAGAGTCGAAGAAGACGCTCTACAACACGAACGTGTTCGCCCTGGCCGGCTTCATCGCCTACGACCGCACGCACCTGGATGTCGCGCGGACCAACCTCGAGAA
Organism: Vicinamibacterales bacterium; assembly: GCA_963834365.1. Lineage (GTDB taxonomy): Bacteria > Acidobacteriota > Vicinamibacteria > Vicinamibacterales > Vicinamibacteraceae > CAWJAP01. Next base: position 76,489 of record CAWIBS010000037.1, read on the forward strand.
GGCCCTGGAGATCGACGCGCTCAATTGCGCAGCGGCCTGGTACCTGGGACTCGTGCACACGAACCAGACCCGCTGGCCCGACGCGGCGCACGCCTTCGAGGGCGCTGCGGCCTGCTACAGCCAGGACATCGTGATCGCACGGGCGCAGATAGCCCAGGCCGAGGCGTCCGACTGGAGTCCGGAGACGAGGGCCGCGCAAATCGCCGAAGCCGAGGAGACGATCCGCGAGGCGGAACGGCAGATCGCGACGGCGTCCTACAATGCGGCGTTCGCCCACGTCAACGGCGGCGAGCGGAGCAAGGCGCGCCCGCTGCTCGAGCGCGCACAGCAGCACGCCGAGATGAAAGCGCGGGCTTCAGAGTTGCTGGCGTTCCTGGACAAATGAGACAGGACTCCTCATTCCGTCCTTCATACTTCGTACCTGGTACTTCCTCCATCACTCACCCTCCCCCCTGCCACCGCCGCACCGACTCGAGGGGGTAGATCAACATCAGGATGTTGAGCGCCAGGTTGTCGCGGATCATCGCGCCGACGAAGCCTTCCATCGCGACGACCAGCAGGACGGTCAGCCAGACCGGCTGACGCGCCGCCAGCAGGAAGCCCGCGATCATCGCCAGCACGTCGAAGACCGAGTTGATCACGCTGTCGCCGTAGTAGTCGAGCGAGATCGTCACGGCGCGGTACCGGTTGATCACCAGGTCGGTGTTCTCGAAGATCTCCCACGCCCCCTCGAGCACCGTCGCCAGCACCAGGCGCGTCGCGACCGTCCATCGCCGGCCGACGAGCCACAACAGGCCGTAGAAGGCAAACCCGTGGATGACGTGCGAGAACGTATACCAGTCGGTCAGGTGCTGCGAATTCTCCGAGCTCGATACGATCCCATGCCATGCCTTCACATAGCCGCACTTGCAGATGGGGACCTGCCCCATCATCAGCAGCGTCACGGCCACTGCAAGGACGAGCGCGGCGACGACGAGGGCGGTCCGACTGGTGGAGGTAAGCACGGGGCGTGACAGGCTCGAGGCTTGGGACTCGGGGCTCGGGAGAGGATCGAGGATCAGGATCAGGATCAGGCGTCGATCACGGGTGGCTCAGTTTCGTCGCCGGCATCGCTACGGGCTCGACATGCACGAGCACATCCAGCACACCCAGCCCGGAATCGAGCAATGCCGCCTTGACCTTGTGCGCAAGCGCGTGGCCATCGGTGACCGAGAGGGTTCCGTCGACGCGGATGTCGAGATCGACGAAGAGTCCCATCCCGCTCCGGCGGACACGACACTTGTCGGTGGCCCGCACCCCTTCGATCGCCAGCGCGATCGCCCGCACCGCTGCTTCGACGCTGGGCGGCGGTGCCGCATCCATCACGTCGTCGAGCGCCGTGCGAAACAGCCGGACGCCGTTGACCAGGATGACGACGCAGGCAAAGAGCGCCGCCCAGTCGTCGGCCGCCGCGTAAGCGGGGCCCTTCCAGACGCCGATGGCAATGCCGATGAAGGCCGCCACGGATGTGATGGCATCGGACCGATGATGCCAGGCATCGGTCTCGACGGCACGACTCCGGATGTGGCGGGCCGTGCGGTTCAGGAAGCGGAACAGCCCCTCCTTGACGACCACCACCCCCACGAGCACCACCAGCGTGAAGGGCGCCGGCACCTGGTGCGGCGTGACGATCTCCTTGACGCTGAGGGCCGCGATGCCCACCGATGCCGCCACCAGCATGCTCGCGATGACCAGCGCGCCCAGCGCCTCGGCACGGCCGTGTCCGTACGGGTGCTTTTCGTCGGGAGGACGTGACGCATAGCGGAGGCTGCCCCACGCCACCGACGCGCTGAACACGTCGAGCAAGGACTCGATCCCGTCGGCGATCAGCGCGTAGGTGTGGCCGACGATGCCGCTGACGATCTTGATGCCGGCCAGCGCCACACTGACGCCCAGCCCCACGAGGGTGACCCGTGCGGCGCGCGCGAACGCCGAGTCGAACCGGGCGTGCTGGGTGACGAGCGACACAGGGCCTCAGCATATCAAGCGGCCGTCGCCAGGCTCCGAGGCGTGTCCCCGAAGCTGAAGCCCCGGGCTACGGGTCGTGCGTGTGTCCGGGCGGGTTTACAGGGGACAGGGCGGAGCAAAAGCTGAGAGCGGGTGCTATGCCCGATACGTGCGCGACAGGAAGCGATCCCACCAGCGATCGGGCGCGAGCCATCGCAGCGTCATCAACAGATGCGCCGACCCGGTGACGCGGTAGCGTGTCTTCGGAGGGTCGGCGGTCAGCGCACGCTCGATCGTCCGCGCCACATCGTCCGGCTCGCCGGCCAGCCGCGCCAGCGGGCCTCGCGTATAGCTCTCCACCGTCGCGCGCAACACGGAGGCGTTGAGCGTGGCGTAGGGGCTGTCGCCGCGCGCGTGACGGTCGAGCGTCGCCACGGCCACATCGCTGAAGCCGCTGCGGATGAGTCCGGGCTGGACGAGCACGACGTGAATGCCGAAGGGCCGGACCTCGAAGCGCAAGGCGTCGCTGAGGGCTTCGAGCGCGTGCTTGGTCGCGTGATAGATGCCGCCCCCGGGAAATGTCAGGCGCCCGCCCATCGATCCGACGTTGACGATGCGCCCGGCACGGGCGTGCCGCATCCCGGGCAGCACGAGCCGGGTGAGCTCCAGCAGTCCGAACACGTTGGTTTCGAACTGCCGGCGCACCCGATCGAGCGGAACTTCCTCGATGACGCCCCATTCTCCATAGGCGGCATTGTTGACGAGTGCATCGAGCCGTCCGGCCTGGACGGTCACCCGGGCGACCGCGGCCCGCATCGATGCCGGGTCGGTGAGGTCGAGCGCCAGTGGCCGGCAGCCCTCCGCTTCGAGATCGGCGATCGCCTCGGGCTTCCGCGCCGACGCGAAGACGATCCAGCCCGCCCGGGCGAGCCGCACCGCCGTCGCGCGGCCGATGCCACTCGAGCAGCCCGTGATGAGGACCGTGGGCATGGAACGCTCGCCACAGCTAGTTACCAACTACCAACTACCAACTACCAGCTACCAGCGACCAGCGATCAAGGGAGCAACGACCAAGACCTTGCAGCCATTCACTGACGTTCGAACACTGATCATTGGTAGCTCGTAGTTGGTAGCTGGTCTCTGGTCGCTGGTCTCTGGTCGCTGGTCTCTGGTCGCTGCCTCTAGACGCCGTTCACGGTCCATCCCTTGCGATAAGTCCGCGTGAGCCGATGGTTGGCGTCGGCATGGTTGGTGAAACGCAGCGCCGGCGCATCGAACTCGAGCGGCCTTGCCCTGGTGTGAAAGCTGCGACGTTGCCGAGAAGTACCGACTCGGTCAGCGGACCGGCGTAGTCGAAGCCGGCCGAGCAGCTTCCGTGGGAGAGCACGGCATCGAGGAACTCGCCGTAGTGATCCCGCGGCGCCATGTCGGGCAGCACGAGGCTGGAGAATTTCTCGGCCGGATAGAGCAACGGCCGATCGCCGCCGTGCGGCAGCACGAGCGTGCCCTCCGTACCGACGAACACCGTGCCCTGATCCGGCAGCTTGCCGCCGGCACGCTCCACGATGGCAGCCGGAGGCAGTTCGCCGCCGTCGTACCACCAGACATCGACGGTCTGACCGGCCGTCACCGGCGTGCCCGGGTACACCAGCTGCACACGCGCGCGCACCGCCCAGTGCTCGGACGTCGGTTGTGGCCCGTGAGCCGTGACGCGAATCGGCGACGTCAGCCCGAGGGCGCGATACGGCGGGCTGTAGATGTGGCAGCCCATGTCGCCGAGCGTGCCGGTCCCGAAATCGACACACCGGCGCCACTCGCCCGGATGGTAGGCCGCCTTCCGGTACGGACGCTCGGCGGCGACGCCGAGCCAGAGATCCCAGTCGAGCGCCGGAGGCACCGGGTCGTCGGCTGGAGATGTCGATCCCTCGAAGCCCCAGCTCTTGTTCGAAAAGGTGTGAACTTCGACGATCTTGCCGATCGCTCCGCCACGCACGACCGCCTCACCGACCCGCTGGGGGATGGTGGACGACGTCTGGATGCCCATCTGCGAGACGACGCGGGCCTTGCGCGCCATCGCCGTCATGGCCCGCACCTCCCGCAGCGTCGCCGCCAGCGGCTTCTGGACGTAGACGTGCAGGCCCTGCGCCATCGCCGGCATGGCGATCGCGGCGTGCATGTGGTCGGGCGTGGAGACGTTGATCGAGTCGATCTGCCCCTTCTCCTTCTCGAGCAACTGGCGCCAGTCCTGGTACACGCGGACCTTCGGGAACAAGTCCTGCACGCGCGGGATCGGGCAGAGATCGACGTCGGCGACGGCCACCAGGTCGAAGGCCGGGTGTTTCGCGAACGAGCGGATGTCGGCCAGCGCCATCCCGGACGCGCCGATGCTGGCATGACGGACCTTGCGCGCCTGGCCGAAGCCGCGCGACGTCAACACGAGCGGCGCCGCGGCGGCGGTTGCCGCTACCTGGGTGAGGAACTGTCGTCGATTCACGTCATCTGCCTTTCAGGTCAGCGGGCCGGCTCGCCCCTCCGGGCGCCGGCGCGCGTTGATCGCCCGGGGATCGGCGACCGGCGACGAGCACCAGCGCCAGCGCCGGCAGCCAGATCCACAGGAACTCGTTCATCAGGATCTCCAGCCCGCGCTCGCTGAAGAACGCACGCACGCTGATCGGCGACACCTCGATCGGCGTCACCGGAAAGTGATGGCGCGACCAGTTGAAGGGTGCCCCGAACGCCACGCCACGGCCGCCGTTGGTGAACGCGTCGAGCACGCCGTGCGACGCCGTCGCCAGGAACAGGCACGTCCACGCGCCGGCGCGCGTCAGCCCGGCGACGCCTCGTGGAAACAGCACGACGGTGACGAGCGGTGGCGACGACCGCGGCAACGGGCAGAGAGTGGCTCAAGCCGCGATGTCCCAGGGGGTGATCGAGGTGGAATCCGAGCCCCAGCCCCGCCACATCGAGGTCGGGCGCCATGGCGCAGACGGCACACGCCGCGAGCAGGCGGGCTCGCGACCCCGGTGGCGCAAAGCACGCGCCCACGCTCAGGCCCGCGACCGCATGCGAGAACGCGGAAGGCATGCAGGCACTACTCGGCGTCGCGGTGCACCGTGCCGGGCGAGAACGCGGGCAGACAGAATCGCGACGTATTCGGCCCCTCCGGGCTCCGGGCTCGCATAGCGCACCCACTCACCCGGTGCGGTGACGACGGCCTGGCCGGCGCGGACGTCGAGCTGTCCCGACGCGTGCTCCACCCGCAGCAGTCCACGGAGGACGACGGTAATCTCCTCGAACTCTGGTCGCTGTCCCGGCTCCCGCCAGCCTTCGGGCGACACCATCCGCGCGACGCTGACGCCGGCGTGGCCGGAGTTCACGCGCCCGGCGTATTCCTCGATGATCTTCGGCTTGTTGCCGGCGGCGGCGATGATGGTGGGCTGTGCGATCAAGGTCGGCATCGTCATCCAGAGCAGGCGCACCGTCTATTCTAGTGGCATGCGCCTGAACCGGAGTGGCTCCTGGGCATCGATCTTCTGCGCGGCGGTGTTGGTCGCGGGGATCAGCGTCGATGCAGGGGCACAGAGCCCGAAGCGGGTCTTGTACGTGACGCACGTCGGCCCGCTGGCGCACGCGCATCCCTCACGCCTGTATGCCCGCGACGTCCTCCAGCAGCTCGGACAGAGCTCCGGCGCCTTCACCGTCACGTGGACGGACGACTCGAGCCAGATCAGCGCCGCGAGCCTGGCCGCCTACGATGCCGTCGTGTTCTTCACAGCCGGCGAGCTCGGCTGGACCGCCGACCAGAAATCCGCGCTCCTGGAGTTCGTCCGTGCCGGCAAGGGCTTCGTCGGCGTCCACAGCGCCACCGACACGTTCTATTCGTGGCCGGAGTATGGCGACCTGGTAGGCGGCTACTTCGAGACGCACCCCTGGGCGCAGCCCGCCGGCATCCTCGTCGAAGACCTGTCCCACGTCGCGACCGCCCATCTCGGCGCCGGCTTCACGATCGACGACGAGATCTACCAGTTCCGCAACTGGTCTCGCGCCGCCGTCCACGTCCTCCTCAGGCTCGATCTGACGTCCGTTCCTCCCCAGACTCCCCCACCGCCGCCGCGACCCGACGGGGACTACGCTCTGGCGTGGACCAAACCGTACGGCAATGGCCGCGTGTTCTACACGGCTCTCGGACACGCCGACGCGGTCTGGGACGATACCCGGTTCCGGCAGCACATCCTCGGGGGCATCCGCTGGGCGCTCGGCGACGGCGACGGCGACGGGCTCGACGATCGCTGGGAACTGCGGTTCGGCCTCAGTGAGTCGTCGGCCGCCGGTGCAGACGGCGCGGCCGGTGATCCGGACAACGACGGCGCGACCAACGCGCAGGAGCAACTTGGAGCCACGCATCCGCGCGGCGTGGCGTTCCGCTACCTCGCCGAGGGTGCGACGAGCGAGTTCTTCGACACGCGCGTGTCCGTGCTGAATCCCGACGCCACCCACCCCGCTTACGTGCAGCTCCGGTTCCTGAAGGAATCGGGCGGAGTCGTCACGACGGACATGCGACTGCCGCCGCTGTCGCAACACGGTGTCCGAGTCGCGGACCTGCCGGGAATGGCCGGGGACTCGTTCGCGACGCAGGTCGTGTCGGACGTCCCGATCGTCTCCGAGCGGACCATGACCTGGGGCGGCGCGGTGAAGTACGGCAGTCATGCCGAGACGGCAGTGCCGGAGTTCGCCCGGGACTGGTTCTTCGCCGAGGGCGCGACCCACGGCCGATTCGACCTGTTCTTCCTCATACAGAACCCCGCGGCGGTCGTCGCCGAGGTCCAGGCGACCTTCCTGCGCAGCGGCTCGCCGGCGATCGTCCGCCCCTACAGCGTCGGTCCGAACCGCCGGTTGACCATCAACGTTGACGCCATTGAGGGACTCGAAGCGGCCGACGTCGCCGCGGCGTTCACGTCGCTCAACGGGACGCCGTTCATCGTCGAACGGGCGATGTACCTGTCGCGGCCGGGAGAGCTCTGGTCCGGCGGACACGCAAGTGCCGGAGTCACCAGCCTCGCGTCGCGATGGTTTCTGGCGGAGGGGGCGACGGGATCGTTCTTCGACACGTTCGTCCTCGTGGGCAATCCCGGCATGGTGGACGCGCCTCTGCGCGTCACCTATCTCACGCCCGGCGGCGCCCCCATCGTCCACTCCCACACGGTCGGGGCCGAACGACGGTTGACACTGTTTCCTGAAGCGGAGCCCGAGCTGGCCTCGACGTCGCTGTCCGTCGTCGTGGAATCGATCAACGGCGTGCCGATTGTGGTCGAGCGCGCCATGTGGTGGCCCGGTCCGACCGGGGCGACCTGGCAGGAAGGCCACAGCACGCTCGCCACCACGCAGACGGGCACCGGCTGGGCGCTGGCCGATGGAGAGGCCGGCGGCCCGACCGCGGCGCGAACCTACGTCCTGGTCGCCACCGGAGACAGCGCGACCAACGACTCGCTCCGACTGAGGATCGTGCTGGACGACGGCCGCGTCCTGCTGAAGACGTATGCCGACACGCTGACTCCCGGTGCGCGCTTCACCTTCGACATCGAAGCCGAATTCCCCGAAGTGGCGGGTCACCGCTTCGGCGTGATCGTCGAATCGCTGGGCCAGATGCAGGTCGGCGGAGTGCCGACCGCGGTCCCGCCCATGCCGCTGGTCGTCGAGCGAGCCGTGTACGCCGACGCGGGAGGCAGCTTCTGGGCCGCTGGCACCAACCTCGTGGCGACGCGGTTGCGGTGAACGCCGCTGGGGTGTCCGGGGCGAGGACTTCGGCGTTTCATGGGTACGAGCGCGACGGCGGTGGCACCCGACCGAATCTTCATCAACCTCGGCGAGTTGACCGGCAACATCTGGAGCGCCCGGCTCCAGTAGGCTTCAGCGGCGGTCGGCGCATCCGACCGTCGGCCCCCGAAGGTCTGGCGACAGTCGTCATCGCCGCGCCCTCCCCGCGCCGCTTTGGCAGCACGTCGCCGCGCCAACGAGCCGAGGAGAGAACCCCTTCCCCGCACGTGCGCTCGACGCGTCAGGTGTCCCTGCACCCTGGCCGTGCCGCGTCCTGGTCACGGAGGAGCTGTGGCAGTTCGCGGAGCTGGCCTGGGAACGTTCGGGGACGTTTCGGGCGCAGTGCGGGAAGCTCGCGGCCGCCGGCGCCGTCGTCGTCGTGCAGGCGGCATTGCCAGACCAGGACGAGCGGGCGGCCGCAAGCATCGGCGTGGCGCCGGAGGGTGTCAGGGTGGCCCGAATCCGCGTCCGCCCGGGCCGCCACGCTGTTGAGCTCATCGCCCACGAGCTCGAGCACGTCCTGGAGCAGATCGAGGGCGTAAGTCTTCTGATGGACACTCGACGCGGTCGGTCAGTGCTGCTGCGCGATGGCGCATTCGAGACGCGCCGCGCCATCGAGGCGGGGCGGCGAGTGGCCGATCGAGGTTCGTCGAACGAACCGAGCAGGACGACAGGCCCCAAAAAGCAACGCCCGGCAGGGTTCTGTCAGGCCGTGATCTGGGCACGTGCCGGACCTGAAGGTCCGGCCTACCGCCTCGGTAGGGTGCCCGCCTCGGTAGGGCGGGGCTTCAGCCCCGCCGTCAACCCTCAGTGCGTGACCGCGGGTTCCTTCTCCTCAGCGGCGGGCGCCGCCTTCTTCAGGCCCTGGATCTGGATGCCGCCGATTTCCTGCGGGGCGGCTTCCTTCAGCACGTGCTGACGGTAGAGGCGAGCCATGCGGTCGTCCTCGGCCTTCTTCTTCGCGTCGTCGCGGGCGCGCAGCTTCTCCTCGCGCGCGTTCTTGGCAATGCCCCTGGCGTCGAGGTCGGTCTGACGCGCCTTGGCGACCGCCTCGGCGTCGAGCACGAGGTTGTGGGACGTCGTCTCGAGCTCGACCTTCTTGCCGCCGGCGTAGATCTGGTGACGGCCGTGCTCGTCGTACCACTTCGTCAGCGTCGCCGTCATGTGCATCTTCTCGATGATCTGACGCCAGCCGATGCCGGTGTTGTAGGCGCAGAAGGAGATCTCGCCCTGCTGGGTCGCGTACGGGATGATGCAGCGCTCGGTGCGCCGGAAGTCGTAGTTGAACAGGTCCTGGAACCACATTCCGGCGATGAACAGGAAGTTCCAGCGATCGGCGCGGCGGTGATCGATGTCGGAGCGCGTCCGCGTGCCGTCCACCTTGCCGTACTGCTTGCCGCGTCGCGCCGAAGGTCTTGTCGAACTTCTTCAGCAGGTCCGACAGCTTGAAGTGCGTCGGCGCCTTGAACGGGTCGTAGTTCCTCATCAACGCGAGCGCCATGCCGACGACCGACAGCGTCTTGCCGCGCGCCGCGTCGTTGACCCGGGCGATGTCCCTCGCCAGCTGCTTGCCCCGCAGGAACGCAGTGACGGGCACCGCCTCCTTCGTTTCCTTGTCGATCATCACCGCCATCCCGACGCCGCAGTTCGGGTGGCAGCCGCACGAGAGATTGCCCCACTCGTTCGCCGGGCCCTTGACGAGGTCGGCCCAGTCGCTGAACGTGCCCATGAACGAGATCGGGAACCAGTCGCGCACCGGCTCGCCGAGCCCGGTCTGCGACTTCACGTCGTGGGCGAGGTGCGACAGCGTGTAGCGCTGGGCCTCGCGGCGCTCGTCGGTGATCTCCTCGTCACGGCCCGTGAACGACACCGGCTGGAACGACAGAAAGCTGATCTTCCGCGGGTTGTCGAGCGCGAACTGGATGATCCGGCCCACCTGCTCGTTGTTGACGCCGTTGACGATCGTCGTGACGGGGACGATGTCCACGCCGTTGGTCCAGAGATTCTCGATCGCGCGCAGCTTGACGTCGAAGAGGTTGCCGACGAGACGGTGCGAGTTGGCGGCGTTGCCGATGCCGTCGAACTGCAGGTAGGCGTAGCGCAGGCCGGCCTCGGCTGCCGCCTTCGCGAAGTCCGGGCTCTTGGCGAACTCGATGCCGTTGGTCGCGGCCTGCACCGAGTTGTAGCCGACCTTCTTCGCGTAGCGGACCGCGTCGAGGAAGTACGGCGAGAGCGTCGGCTCGCCGCCCGAGAACTGCACCGACATCTGCCGGCGCGGCTTGATCGTGATCGCGTTGTCGAGCAGGGTCTTGATGTCCTCCCAGCTCAGTTCGTGGACGAACCCGACCTGGTTCGCGTCCATGAAGCAGGGGTCGCACATCATGTTGCAGCGGTTCGTCAGGTCCACGGTCAGGACCGACCCGCGCCCGTACTTGATGGTGCTGCTGCCGTGGTTGTGCAGCGTCTCGTCGTTGTGGGCGCGGATGTCGCTGCCCGGAAACGAGTCTTCGAGGTGCTTGAAGAAGGCCGAGTCCATGGCCATCACGTCCTCGAAATGCCCGTGCTGCGGGCAATCCTTGACCATCAGGATCTTGCCGCCGCGCTCGATGATCGTCGCCTTGATCTCGCCGACCTTCTCGTTGAGCAGGATGCTCACGTCCTGCTTGCCGTCGAGGATCGCCTGACGCGCCTCGCGGACGCAGGTCGGGCACAGCGAGTCGGTCTCGCGCGGCCATCCGAGCGGCGGCTTCACTTTCTCCCAGGACTTGAGCAGCGGCTTCTCGGACCAGTCCGGCGTGAAGCCGGGGTTCCGATTGATCTGGTTCAGGGCGTCGAACACCGTCCACGCGCCGCGAGCCGCGTAGGTCAAACCCTTCTCCACGTATTTGATCGGCTTGTGCATGCTCTCTCCTGTCCCCGTGACCATCGAACCCGGCCAGCCGCGCCCCGCCCATGGGACGGCGCACACGAAGCCCTGGCGCAAGCGCCCGGATTATGGCAAGGAATACCGCCGTTTCCGCGAGTTTTCCCCTGAACTGGCGCGATCGGGGGTTGATCGGGCACCAGTCGGCCGCCGCCGGACCTCCAGCTGAGCTTCCGGAAAGACGCACCCCGCACGCCGGAACGCGCGGCCCTATACTGCCGGCATGCCCAATGCTGCCCGAGGCGTATTCCGGCTCGCCCTGATCATCGCCGCGGCGGTCTCGTCGGCGGCGTGCTTCACGAGCGAAACCGTCATCAAGGTCAAGGCCGACGGGTCCGGAACGATCGAGCAGACCCATCTGATGAACGAACAGATGATCGCGATGGCCGGCGCGATGGCGGGTGCCGCGGCGAAGGAGGCAGGCGCACAAGGCGACGTCCCGAAGCTCGAGGAGCTGTTCAGCGAGGACCAGTTGCGCCGCCAGGCGACCCAATGGGGTCAGGGGGTGCGGTTCGTCTCGCACACGCCGCTCGCACAGGGCCCGATGAAGGGCGCCAGCGCAGTCTTTGCCTTCGACGATGTGAACAAGCTCTCGATGGGGGGCACCGGATCGACGGCTGCGGGGACGGCGGCGCCGTCGGGGCCCGCGATGCGATTCGGGTTGACGAATGTCGCCGGGCGCTCGGTCATCAGCGTGACGTTTCCTGAGAGCGCCGGCCCGGCCGCGCCATCAGAGTCCGCCGGCTCGCCAGCGTCCCCCCAGGCCCCGCCGCAGATCCCCCCGGAGGCGCTCGGCATGGTCAAGACCATGTTCGCGGGCGCGCGTGTCGGAATCGACGTGGAAGTAGACGGCCGCATCGTCGCGACGAACGCGCCGGCGACCACCGGCGCGCGTGCCACGCTCTTCGCCGTGGACTTCGGCGAACTGCTCTCGGATCCGTCGAAGTTGGCCGCCCTGCAGACCCTCAGACCGGGTGTGGACTTCGACACCGTGCGCAAGACGCTCGGCGGCGTGAAGGGGGTCACCGTACCGACGCATCAGGTCGTGAGCATCGAGTTCGCCAAGTAAGCGTCACTCCGGGATGACGTCGGGTGTGCATTCGCGGCGACAGCGGCGCACGTTACGATCGCAGGTCACCGGTTTTCCTGCGGGAATCTGACGGTCCGGCTTCGGCGCGTGTCTTGCTTCTGAGCTGTAGCCACTCTGCTGGAGGTGCCCCGGTGCGTTCCCCCCTCGCAACTTCACTCGTCACGGGTCTCATCGTTGTGACAATGACCGCGCTCGCGCCGTCGACCGCCGACGCGCAGCGCCGCGGAGGCGGCGGTGGAGGCGGTGGTAGCAGTGCTCGATCGGCCGGGGCCCGCGCTCCCGCGCGGGGCGCGAGTGGCTATGCGGTGCCTCGCCGCTACCCGTCGCACCGTCCGAACTACTATCCGCACCGGTCGTACTCCGGCTCGTACTACCGCCCCTACTACGGCTCGTATTACCGCCCGTACTACTACCGGCCGTACTACTATCCGTACTACTCGCCCTACTACTACGCCCCGTATTGGGGTGGCGGACTCGGGTGGAGCGTCGGGTTCGGGTGGGGGTATCCCTATGGGTGGGGTGTGCCGTACGGCTACGGCGGCTACGGCTACTACCCGGGCTACTACGACAACATGGGCGCCGCGCGGCTGCAGGTCAATCCGAAACAGACCGAGGTCTACGTGGATGGCTACTTCGCCGGCGTGGTGGACGATTTCGACGGCACGTCCCAGCGGTTACGGCTCGACCCCGGCGAACACGAGATCGAGCTGTACCTGGACGGCCATCGGCCGCGCCGCGAACGGGTGATGTTCACGAGAGGGAACACCCTGCGCCTGAGATACACGATGGAACCGCTGGCGGCTGGCGAACCGCCAACGGCGCGGCCGAAGCCTGCGCCGGCACCACCGAGGTCGGCACCGCCGGACGCGGTCCCCGGCGAGCCTGCGCAGCCGGGCGCGCGCTACCCGGGCGAGGCCGAGCCGTCCAATGGCATCGCGATCGAACGACACGCGCCGCGCGCGGCCTTCGGCTCGCTGCAGATCCGCGTGCAGCCGGGCGACGCCGAGATCGTGATCGACGGCGAAGGCTGGTCCAGTCCCGATCCACGGCGGGCCTTGATCGTTCAGCTGTCCGAAGGCACCCACCGGGTCGAGGTGCGGAAGCGCGGGTTCACGACGTTCACCTCCGAGGTGACGATTCAGCGCGGTGAAACCACGACGCTGAACGTGAGCCTGCTGCAAAGCGATCGAAACATCGTGACGTCGGGCTACGACGGGCCCGCGGCCTGTAGGCCCGAAGCCAGCGGCTTTCAGACGCGTTCGACGTCACGGGCTCAGGCGCGTCGCCAGGGCGGCGGTCCCCGCCGCCCAGAAGACGCCGGCGTGGTCGGAATACATCGCGCGCTCGACGACGATCTGCGGGACGACACCGCCGGCGCCGGACGCGAGGCTTTGAACCACCGCACCGAAGGCGCGACCGGCCGCGCCCGGGAACAGCTCCGCAATCGACACGCTCGTCCTGCTGTTCGCCGCAATCGCGACGGTTGCGGCCGCCGTGCTCGAGTCCTCGAAGTAGAGCGTGATGGCCGCCAGACCCGCAGCGGCAGACGTGTTGGCCACCAGCACGTAGGTCTGATCGGCCGCGGGTCCACCGAGCTGGCCATCCGCGAGGCCCCATCGTGTGCCGGTCTCGGTGGCGCCGACTTCGTTGTGCGCTTCGTGCCAGACAGGCTGTGGCCACCACATCGATCGCTCGACGATGATCGGCACGCCATTGCTCGAGCGGACCCGCATGGCCACCGCCGTGCCGGCAAGCGCCTTGTTTCCGGAGCCGGACGGGAACTCCTCCTCGTCCACCCAGATCGTGAAGCGGGACTGGGCGGGGACCTGATAGGCCTTCGTGAGAACGTTGCCGTCCGGCAGCAGGTAATCCACGTTCACCACGGCGGCGGCCGCCTGCGGGTTGGCGATCAGCACGAACAGCTCGAAGAACGTCGCCGGTCGCGCCCTCGGCGAGGAACCAGTCCAAGGCCGGCGCATTGACGCCGGCGCTCGCATGGCCGGCCGAGAAGGGCTGCTCCGGGCGATTCAGGTACATCGCTCGTTCGACGACAATCGGCCGGCTCGCCGACACGATCGCCGAGACATCGGTGCTCGCGAGATCGGCCGCTGCCGTGTCCACCGGAATCGTCGTCCGCGACCGGGGCGGCAGCGAATAGGAGAGATCGATCGGCGCGAGCGGCGGCGGCCGCAGGAAGCGGACCGTCGCCTCGGCGGTCGTCTCCGCTGGATTCTGCAGGAGATAGAACAACTCGAAATCCCCTGAGGTCGAGCCCTCGGCGAAGTACCACGCGGTGGCGGGTGTGACGACGGCGGAATCGGCGTGGCTGCCGTAGCCGGTCTCGTTCCAGCTCATGGTGCGATCGACGACCAGCAGGGCATCGGACTCGACGACGGTGGCAAACGGCGCCGATGCCACGCTGGCCAGCAGCGTCGCGTCGATCGTGCGCCGGGTGGCCGCAGGGATCTGGAGATTGAAGCTCCGCTCAGCCTCGTTCTCGGCGTTGACGCGCACCAGGACGCGGGCAGTCGTGCCGCCGGGGTTGAGCACCGCGATACGCGTCTTGAAGAACAGGTTCACGGCGCCTTCTGCCAGATATCGCGTGACGAATCCTCTCGGGTGCGTGCCCGACGCGTGCTCCTGAAGGTTGGTGCGGCCATCGGCGTCCGGATCTCCTTGCGCCCCGTTGTCGCCGGCCCCGGAGAGCGGGTCGAGGCCGAAAGTCGTCTCCCAGGCATCGGGCAGCGTGTCGAGGTCCACGTCGGTGTCCCCCGCCTGGGCGATCGTCGTCTGCTGCATGGCGATGTCGAGAGCGGTGCTGCGACCCGGGCCGCCGATGTTCGACGCCACGGTGTACTGCACCGCGCCGCTGCCCGTTCCCGAGGCGCCGCTGGTAATCGCCACCCAGGGTGCCGTCGAGACGGCCGTCCACGCGCACGTGGACGCCGACGCGACGACGTTCACCGCACCCGGCCCGCCACCGACGGGATACTGAGCGCTGGCGGGCGTGACCGAGAACGTGCACGGCGGGGCCGAGGCGACCGCCGGGGTAGATGAAGGTCACACCGGCGCGATCGTCAGGACCGATCGCCGGGGGCACGGGGGCCAGCGACGAACAGCACGACGGATACATGATGTTGACTTGCTGATCGGCCGTACACCCGCTGTCGCAGGTATGGCCGAGGCCGAGGCCGTGCCCGATCTCGTGCGTCAGCACCCGGGTGAAGTCGGGCACGCTCGTGAACGAGCCGGTGACCTGATTGAAGACGACGTAGGCGTGGGTGAACGCGTAGAACGCCTGGCCGTTCACGACGTGGGTCGAGCCCGGATCGTAGCAGCCGCCGCCAACCGCCAGGACGCCGCTGGCCAGGTCACCGGCGGGGTCGTCGAAGGTGATGAGCCCGCGGCCCTGATTGGTCGGGGTGCAGTACTCGTCTGGACTGCGCCACGCCGCCGTCGCTCAGCGTTCCGCCGAACGTCAGCGCAATCCGCGCCGTGGGAACGTCCGTCCAGGCGGCCAGGGCGACCTGGATTTCGCTGTCCGTGTTGCCGCTCGTGAGCGGCGACGGCCAGAGCGGATTCCGGTACCAGACGATGGTGGTGTCGGTGTCTGCTTCGCGCCAGCGGATCCCGCCCCCGAGCAGCCTGAAGGGCTCGTCCACCGGATCGGTCACGACGGGTGACGGCACCGTGGGCACCGACGAGACATCGGCTCGGCGGGGACGCACGCCCTTGACGGCCGCGACGACGCGACGGAAGGTCTCGAGCGAGCGGGGCGCGGTCGTCGCCGGCCCGCCGACAATCCGTGCTTCGCTCGCGAAGCGATCGAGCCGCGGCCCGGTGCCATCCGGCTGCGGGCGGACGTGGAAGGCGGAGAACGCCATGGCCACGCTGCGCAGGGAGCCGTTCCCGCGCTCGAGACACAGCACGACGTCCTCACCGACCGCGAACTGCGGCGCTCCGGGGACCCACATGCCGAGGCGCGAGGTGCGCCCCCCGGCTTCCCGCACTTCGATGACGCCCGTCCCGACGCCGGTCAGATCTTCGATGATCGCGAGCCGGGTCACCGTGAAGACCGCCGCGCCGTCGGTGGCAACCTCGCTGGACGTCGAGATGACGCGCGCGTGGACGACGCGTTCCGACAGCGCCACCAGCTCGGCATCGGTCCGGTAAGCAATCGTGGTCGCGTCCGCGCGTCCGGCGAGCCCGGTGAACAACCCGAACAATATCAGCGCTTTCGACCATCGGTCGCCGGGACCGACCCGCATCCCCATCCTGGCATGGTACCAGCGTCGCCGCAGAGGTTGCCCGAAATCAGGCTCGATATCTGTCTGGGTGATGTTCACCCGCCACACAGCTCATGCGTGACGGGTGTCACGACGGCACCGTCGCACCTGGCCCGAGTTGCAGAATTGTCGAAGGTCGTGTGAGCGTGCCAAGGTGTGTTCGCCACTCCACTCAATCGGCACAATCGGCACGACGCTCGATTCCTTGTCCGATTCGTGGCTGTTTGACCGTTTTCTCCACCGCAGGCTAGGCTTTCCTCTTGCCCGGCAGGGCCGGGGCGCAGCCTGCATGCGCGAACGACCCTCGGTTATTTGCATGTCTGCACCCATCCGCACAGCGCTTCCCGTCGCCGCAATATGCGCGACTCCTTGCTCTCGTCGTCCTTCTCGCCATGCCCGGCCTCGCCGAGGCGCAGGCCCACCGCCGGTGGCTGCTCGCCGAGGGCGCGGCGAACGACTTCTTCGACGAGGAGATCCTGATCGGCAACCCCAACGCGACGGCTGCCAACGTGACGATCACGTTGCTCCCCGAGGTATTCCCGGGCGAAACCGACCCACCGCCGCCGCCGGTGGGTCGATCGTCGGTCCCGGCGACCAGCCGCTACACGTTTCGCGTCAACAGCGTCGCAGGGCTCCGGCCCGGAGCCGTATCGGCGGTGGTCGAGTGCACCAACGGCCTCGACATCGTCGTCGAGCGGTCAATGACGTGGGCGCTCGGCCAGCATCGCGGCGCGCACAACTCGCAGGGCGTCCTCGCGCCCGATGACACCTGGTATCTCGCCGAGGGCGTTGGCGGCTTCTTCCAGACGTTCGTGCTGATCACGAACACAAACGCCACCCAGAGCGCCGACGTCGAGGTCAAGTTCCTCCTCGAGAGCGGCGCGACCCGTGACGGCGAACTACACGCTGCCGGCGAACGGGCGGAAGACGGTGTACGTCAACAACGATTTCCCCCAGATCGTGGTGCCCTACTCGGTCGTCGTCCGGCAGACGGACGGCCGATCAGACCTCGTGGTCGAGCGGGCGATGTACTGGAACGACTTCGAGGGGGGCCACGGCAGCGTCGCGGTGACCGCACCGAGCGCGACGTGGCTGTTCGCGGAAGGCACGACCGGCGGCAACAGCGACCTTCGACTTCCAGACCTACCTGCTGCTGGCCAATCCCGGGTCGGTCGCCGCGGACGTGACCATCACGTTCTTCCGCGACTCCGGCGGGCCGGTCACCTACGCGCTCACGGGCGCCGGCGGGGGTCGCCGCCAACAGCCGGCGCACGCTGTTCCTCGACGAGCTCGTGTTCGAGAACGGCATCCAGGAGCTGGCCAGTGCGTCGTTCGCGATCCGTGTCCAGAGCGATCAGCCGATCCTGGCCGAGCGCGCGGTCTACTGGTCGTCGGGCGGCATCACCTTCGTCGAAGGCCACAACACGCCCGGTGTGACGGCCGAGGCGAGCGCAGTGGGCGTTTGCGGAAGGCAAGGAGGGACGCTTCGAAGGCTCCGGGCCGCTCTCGCACGACACATACTTCCTCTTCTCGAACAGCGGATCCACGCCGCTGCGGGTCAAGGGCACGTTTCTGCGGGAGGACGGAACGGGGATCGTTAGGACGTTCACCGTGAGCCCGACGAGCCGCTACACGCTGCTCACGGGACAGTACCCGGAGCTCAGCAACCAGCGCTTCTCCGCGTTCTTCCAGGCGGTCGACGCCACCGATCAACCGATCACGACGCAGACCTTCGTCGCCGAGCGTGCGGTCTACTGGGGTGCCGGCTACTTCGGCGGCCACGCCTCGACCGGCACGCCGTGGACCGGCACCGTCGCTACCGCGCCAGTGGCGCCAACCGCGCCGGTGGTCACGACCGTGACGCCCGCCCACGGCGCGCTGGCGGGCGGCACCGAGGTCGTGATTCTCGGCATGAACTTCAGCGAGACCGCGCTGCCCGACATCGGCTCGCTCGGTCCGCTGGCCAACGTGGTCGTCCTCGACTCGAAGACGATTCGGGCCACCACGCGGCCGGCCCCGACCGCCGGCACGTTCGCGGTGTGCGTCGTGAACCAGTCGGCCGGCGCCCAGGGATGTCTGCCGGCGGCGTTCACCTACGATCCGCCGCCGCCAACGGATCCGATGACGACCGTGGACGTGTCGCTCGCCTTCGGGGACAGCATCACGTACGGCACGACGTGCCGCTTGTCACCGACGACCGGCGTGGCGTGCGATCTGCGAATAAACGGGTATCCTGGCCGATTGCGCGACCTGCTGGGCGCGCGCTACATCACGCAACCGATCACGGTGACCGGCGCCGGCGTCCCGGGCGAGTGCGCCTCCGGTCCAGGCTGCGGCGGCGTCTCGACGAGCGGTCGCAGCCGGCTGCCCGGCACCCTCGCGCCGGCGCAGGATCTCGTGATCATCCTGCAAGGGGTCAACGATCTGAATGCGGGCTTCACGCCTTCGCAGGTCCGCGACTCCCTGCGCGCGATGGTCACCTCGGCGCGCAGCCAGGGCAAACAGGTCGTCATCTGCTCGCTCACGCCGGTCGTTCCCGACGATGTGTTCGGCTACTATCGCGCTGAACCGAACCTGATCGCGTCGCTGAACGGGCTCATCGACCAGCTCGCCGTCACGGAAAGTCTGCCGCGCGTGGACATGGTCGCGGCGTTCGGCTCGAACCCCGACCAGTTCCTCAGCGTCGACGGGCTGCATCCGAACGAAGCCGGATATCAGCGCATGGCCGAGGCCATTCGCGACAAGATCGTCGAACGGTTCGAGGTCAGGCCGTAGCTGGGCGGCTGGTGCGGCTGGTGCGGCTGGAGCGGCTGGGCGACTGGAGCGGCTTGGCCGGAGTTGGCTTGAGGCTCGGACAACGGTGTCACCCAGTGCCTTGGTGCGGACGTCCGGACGGCGAAGCGGGACTGCGCCATCGTGCTGCGCAGCACGCGCGCAGCAACCGGGTGACGTTCGGCGTGGTACGTATCGAGGAGGCGTTCCGGCGACCTCTGCTTGACCACCTGAGCCAGCTTCCATCCGAGGTTCACCGCATCCTGCACACCGATGTTGAGGCCCTGTCCACCCACCGGGGGATGCACGTGCGCGGCGTCGCCGGCCAGCAGGACGCGTCTGTCGCGGTAAGCGGCGGCTTGCCGCGCCATGTCGGTGAACCTGGAGATCCAGGTGGGACTGTGGATCCCGTAGTCGGTCCCGTAAACGGCGGCGAGCGTCTCGCTGACTTCGCGCAGCGTGGGTTCGCTGCCGAGTCCGCAGTTGCGGTTCGGTCAACACGACCCGCGCCAACCCGCTGTTCTCCACCCTGCCGATCGCATGGAAGCCGAGCGCATCCTGGTGAAACCCCCACTTCGGCTCCTCGGCCATCTCGACTTCGGCGATCAGCCAGCTCGTCGTCGGATCCCACCCCGGGAACTCGATGCCGACGGCCTTGCGAATCAGGCTGCGGCCGCCATCGCACCCGACGAGATACTCCGCCCGGAGCGGCTGACCGTCGGAGAGCGCGACGGCGACGCCGGTGTCGTCCTGCGCGAAACCCGTGACGTCACGTCCGCGATAGATCGGCACCGCCAGCTCGCCGACCCAGCCGGCCAGGATGCGCTCGATGTGGTTCTGCGTCAGCCCGAGGAGGTAGTTGTGCCGGGTGGGAAAGTCGCTGATATCCAGCGGGATCATGTGGAAGCCCACGCCTGAGCCACCTGTCCCTGCGAGAGGATCCGATCCGCGATTCCTCGCTGATTGAGAACCTCGATGCTGCGTGAGTGCAGTCCACCGCACGCAAGCCGATGAGGTCCTGGCTGGTGCGCCGCTCGACAATCGCGACGTCGACTCCCGCCAGCGCCAGCTCGGCCGCCAACTGAGACTCTGGACTCAGGCGACTGGGCGACTCGGGGGGCGGGCCACCAGGTGGCTGCGTGACTCGCTGCGTCCCGCCCGCTTTGCCAGCGCAAACCAGAGACGAACGGCGAAGAGCGCGGCGAGAATCACCGCGTACGCGATCTGCTCGGCCTCGACGACCTTCACCAGCCACAGGTAGTGGACGACACCGGCGACGCCGGTGACGTAGACCAGGCGGTGCAGCCGGTTCCAGGTCTTGCCGCCGAGCCGCCGAATCCAGCCCGCCGTGGAGGTGATCGCGAGCGGGATCATCAGCACGAAGCCGGTGAACCCCACGGTGATGAACGGCCGCTTCACGATGTCGGCGAGGATGAACTCCCAGGCGAAGAATTGATCGAGCACGAGCCACGTGGAGAAATGCAACGTGCCGTAGAAGAAAGCAAACAGGCCCAGCATCCGCCGGAATCGAATGACGACGTTCCAGCCGGTGAGACGCCTGACGGGCGTCACGGCGAGCGCCATCAGCACGAAGCGCAGCGTCCACGTCCCGGTCACGTCGGTGATCTCGTCGATCGGATTCGCCGTCAGGCTGCCGGTCACTCCGCGCGCGATGAGGAGGGCGAGCGGCACCAGCGCGAGAAGGAAGACGAGGACCTTGATCATGTTTGCAGGAGGGCGCGGCTTCAGCCGCGCCACGCGCATCAGTAGTTCTTCTTCAGATCCATGCCCGCGTACAGGCTCGCGACCTGGTCGCCGTAGCCGTTGAACATCGGGGTCGGCCGTCGGAAGAGCTCGCCGATGCGGCGCTCGCGGGCCTGCGTCCAGCGCGGATGATCGACTTCGGGATTGACGTTCGAGTAGAACCCGTACTCACGCGGGTTCGAGAGACTCCACGCCGTCGGCGGCTGGTGCTCCACGAGCTTGATGCGGACGATCGACTTGATGCTCTTGAACCCGTACTTCCACGGCACGACGAGCCGGATGGGCGCGCCGTTCTGCGACAGCAGCGTCTTCCCGTACAGCCCCACGGACAGGATCGTCAGCGGGTGCATCGCCTCGTCGAGGCGCAGCCCCTCGACGTAAGGCCATTGCAGCGAGTCGGTGCGCTGGCCGGGCATCTCGCCCGGGCGGACGAGCGTCTCGAAGGCGACGTACTTCGCCTTCGCGGCGGGCTCGACGCGCTTCAGCAGCTCCCCGAGCGGAAACCCGATCCACGGAATGACCATCGACCACGCCTCGACGCAGCGCAGCCGGTAGATCCGCTCCTCGAGCGGAAACATCTTGAGCAGGTCGTCGATGGCGTAGTTGCCCGGCTTCGCGACGTGACCGTCGATCTTCACGGTCCATGGCCGCAGCGTGAGCTTCCCCGTGTAGCGCGCCGGGTCGCCCTTATCGGTGCCGAACTCGAAGAAGTTGTTGTAGCCGGTGATGTCCTCGAACGAATTCAACTTTTCGTTGGTGCTGAGCGGGCTCTTGCTCACGCCACTCAGGTCGGCTTGCGGAGAGGCGGCGAGCGCCGGGGCGCCGAAGGCCGCCAGCGCCGACCCCACCGAGGCCAGGGCGGTGGCTTGCAGAAACCGCCGCCGGTCGAGGTAGAGCGATTCCGGGGTCACCTCCGAATACGGGATTTCGCGTCGCGTCTTGATCACCATCGCGTGCTCCAGCGTGGGTCGGGCGAGCGCATGGCGCCCTCGCCCGCGTCCCTTTATCTTAGACAACGCCAGCCGGGAAAGGTGGTCGATCCCGGCTCCGCCATCGGCGGTATACTCGCCGCGCCGCTTCCAGGGTGCCGACATGTCCACACCCATCCCCGACGCAACCGTGGCCCGGTTGCTCAGGCTCGTCGCGCACGAGATGCGCACCCCGCTCAACGTCGCCTCCGGCTACCTCAAGATGCTCGACGGCGGCCGGATGGGCCCGCTCACCGAGCCGCAGCGCAAGGCCATCGTCGCGTCCGAGCGGGCGTGTGAGCAACTGCTGACACTCGCCTCGGATCTGAGCTTCCTCGCCAGCCTCGAACGCGGTGACGCCGTCCTCAACCGGGCGCCCGTCCTGGCCTCGACGCTGGTCGAGGAGGCGCTCGCCGCGTGCGGAAAGCTGGAGGGGCGCCCTTCCCGCTTCGAATCCGTCGGCGAGGACGATGTGACGGTGGTCGTCGATGGGGTGCGCGTGCGGCAGGCCCTCCAGTGCCTCGTCCGCTGTGTCGCCCGGACGGTGCCGGATGACGCCGTCGTTCGCATCTCCCGCGTGCTCCACACCGACGCGCGCGCGGACGTTGCTCGCCCTCATCATCGCCGAGGCCGGCGACGCCGACGCGCTCGCCGGAATCGATCACAGCCACCACGAGCCGATCGACGAATGGCAGGGCGGGCTCGGCATCGGCCTCCCGGTCGCCCGGCGGTTCATCGCGCTCGAGGGCGGCGACATCCGCGCCCTCGAGACCAAGTCTCCCGCGCTCGTCGTGCTGCTGCCGGTCAGGGTCGGCGACACCGTTCGCCCGACGGAGCGTACGGCCGCGAACGCGTGACGGTTTCCGTCCTCATCGTCAGCTGGCACAGCCGCGAACCGCTCGCCCGCGCGCTTGCCGCCCTCTCGGCCGCGCCGCCTGCCTGCCCGACCGAAATCATCGTCATCGACAACGCCTCGCAGGACGGGACGGCGGAGATGATCGCGCGCGATTTCCCGTCCGTGCGATGCATCGCGTCATCCCGCAACCTCGGGTTCGCCGGCGGCGTCAACGCGGGACGACGCCACGCGACCGGCCAGTATCTGCTCCTCCTGAACCCCGACGCGGAACCGCGCGCCGGCGCGCTCGAACGCCTGGTGTCGACGCTGGAGCACGACCGGGCGCTCGGCGCAGCGGCCGGCCGGCTCGTCGATGCCGATGGACGCACGCAAGTCGGCTTCAACGTGCGGCGGCTGCCGACGCTCCCCAGCCTGCTGTGCGACTTGCTGTTCGTCGCCCGGCTCTGGCCCGGCAACCCGGCCTCATCCCGGTACTACGCGCGCGACCTCGATCAGGATGCACCGGCCGACGTCGAACAGCCCGCAGCGGCCGCACTGATGGTCAGGGCCGACGTCTTCGACCAGCTCGGAGGATTCGACGAGGTCTTTCATCCGGCGTGGTGGGAGGACGTGGACTTCTGCCGCCGGCTGCTCGCGACGGGACGGCGCATTCGCTACGATCCGTCCGCGATCTTCGTGCACCAGGGCGGCCATTCACTGGCGCACCTGACGCGTGCGGAGTTCCTGCGCGTGTATTACGCAAATCTCGTCCGCTACGTCCGGAAGCATCATGGCGCCGCCGCCGGCGCGCTCATCCGGACCCTCGCGCCGATCGGCGCTGGACTCAGGCGGTGGCGGTGATCGACGCTGGCCTCGTCCCATCTGGTCCGGCTGAAGCCGGACACTGACGTCCCAGGGGCGACGTTCACCGGGTCCGGCTGAAGCCGGCACTACGCCTGGTAGGTCCGGGCTCGCAAAGTCGTAGTGTCCGGCTTCAGCCGGACCCCGAACCCCGGTTGGTGTCGCTGAACGCGAGGCCGTATACACTGCCGTCCTGCATGGGCCGGGTGTCGCTGTCGGGTCTCCTCGTTCTGATTGCCGTCGTCCAGCCCGCTGCGCAGGTCCGGCTTGCTGACGCGTCCGACCGCACCGCGTTCCAGCAGTGGTTCGTCTATCTCGCCGACGCGCAGTACTACCGCACCACGTCGGACGTCCTCGATTGTGCCGGGCTCGTGCGGCACGCCGCACGGGAGGCTCTCCGCGCGCACACGCCGGAGTGGCTGCGCACGGCCACCCTGCCGGTCGTGCGTACTTTCCCCGACGTCCGCGACCGCCCGCCCGTCGTCGGCGGCTCGATCGCGCTCTTCCGAGATCTCCGGCGGATCACGACCGAAGCACGCCGAGTTCGCGGACGCGCGAACGATTGTCCGACTCAACGCGCGTGCTCTCGGCCGTGACGTGGCCGTCCTGCAGCCGGGAGACCTGCTGTACTTTCGTCAACCCGAACAGGCGGCTCCCGATCACGTGATGGTCTACGTGGGTCCGTCCGTGTTCGAAGAGCTGGGCCGCGACTGGATCGTCTACCACACGGGCCCCCTGAATCCCGGCCGGGGCGAGGTGCGCAAAGTCCGGCTGTCGGATCTCGTCCGCCACCCCGCGCCGCGCTGGCGGCCCCTGGCTGCCAATGCTGCGTTCGTGGGTGTCTTTCGTCTGAACTGGCTATGAGCGGACGACGATTGTTCACTTGGGTGGCGATCGCGGTGATCGGCGCCGCGGGGTCCGTCCGCGCGCAGGACGCGCCACGACAGTCCGCGTTCTCGCTCTCGAGCAGTCAGATCTTCACGACCAGGGATGCGCCGGCGATCG
Source organism: Vicinamibacterales bacterium (assembly GCA_963834365.1). Lineage (GTDB taxonomy): Bacteria > Acidobacteriota > Vicinamibacteria > Vicinamibacterales > Vicinamibacteraceae > CAWJAP01. Next base: position 100,793 of record CAWIBS010000037.1, read on the forward strand.
ACCTGGTCTTCCAGGAGCTCGGGCACCTCGATTTCCGGGTGTATCGCGTGAAGGATACGAGGGCCTTCTTCGCGGGCCTCGAAGAGCCGCACCAGCTCGGGAGCCCGGAGCCGGTCGTTCCGCAGCAAGAGAGCTGGCTCGAGCGGCTCGCGCGATGGAAGGCATCACGCCGGTCGGAGATCAGGGGCTTCTTCCGGGCTCAGGTCTCCCGGCGCTATCGAGCGGACCGCCGCGCGCAGGCGGACAAGGCCGTGGTCCAGCGCCGGCAGACGCTCGGCTACCAGGCGTTCGCGCAGATTCCCCTGCTCAACGCGTCGCAGCTCGTGGCGTCCTGGCGCGAGATCCTGCCCCGCGTGCGCGACGCGGAAGCACGCCGGCTGCCGCTCGAGCTCCCGGGCTCCGGCGTGTATCTGGTCGAGGCGGTCAGCGCGCCGCACCGCGCCTACACCATCGTCATCGTCTCCGACGTCGGCCTCCTGACGAAGACCGCGCCCGGTCAGGCGCTGCTCTTCGCCGCCAACCGCTTCACGGGCAAGCCCGTCGCCGACTGCGCGACGACCGTCCTCGCCGATCGGAAGCCGGTGCTGACGGCGGCGACGTCGGCAGATGGCGTGGCACTCGGTGCGCTGCCGGCGGCAAAGCCCGACGACCTGATTGCCGTCGCGCAGTGCGGCGGCGAGACCGCCGCCACCGATGCCGGCGCATGGTCGCTGAGCGGCGGAGATCGCGATCTCGCCGGGTACATCTACACGGATCGGCCGGTCTATCGGCCCGGTCACAGCGTGCACCTCAAGGGGATCCTCCGCTGGCGGCAACGTGATGCGCTGCTGCCGTTCGATCGACAGAAGGTCGAGCTGTCGATTGTCGATCCCGACGAGAAGGTCCTCGTCCGCCAGCAGCTTGCGGTGGACGCGTTCGGCGCGGTGAAGTTCACCTTCGCCATTCCCGCCGAGGCGGCGCTCGGACACTTCGCGATCCGGCTGGCGACCGGCGACGAATCGGCGTCAGGCAGCTTCGAGGTGCAGGAGTACCGCAAGCCCGAGTTCGAGGTGCTCGTGGCCCCGGCAGCACGCCTCGGGCTGCAGGGCCGCAAGGTGTCGGCGACCGTGCGAGCCCGGTACTACTTCGGTCAGCCCGTCGCGCGCGGGCAGCTCACATACGTCGTCTACAAGTCGCCGTACTACTCGCCCCTCCGGTGGACCGACGAGGGCGAAGGGGAGCCCGCCGATGCACACTACGCCGGCGATCAGATTGGCGAGCGCACGGCGCGCTTGAGCGATCAAGGTGAAGCGACGGTCGAGATCGAGCTGCCCGTCGATGACGGCGGACGCGACTACACGCTGCGGCTGGACGCCCGCGTCCGCGATGCGAGCGGACGCGAGGTCTCGGGCAGGGGCTCGCTCGTCGGTACGTATGGCGATTTCCTGCTCGCGACGTCGCTCGATCGGTACATCTATCGGCGGGGCGAGACGGCCGAGGTGCGAATCCGGGCTGTCGGACTACGCGGGCCAGCCGAAGGCACACGTGACGATTTCCACGGCGCTGGAGCGGATCACCTGGCCAGAGGGGGGCGGCGAGCGTGAGCTCACACCGATCGCACGCGGGTCGGTGCAGACCGACGCCCAAGGTCGCGCGACGTGGAAGACGGCGGTGCCGGAGGGGCGCGGCAGCTATCGATTCCATGTCACCGCCCCTTCGCAGGGGCGGACCGTCGAGGATGAAACATCGCTGTGGATCTCCGGTGAGGGCGAGCCCGACCGCTCCGGGCGCGACACCTATCTGGAGCTCGTCGCCGACAAGGCGTCGTATGCTCCCGGCGATACAGCGCGGCTGCTGATGCGCGGCGCTGACGTCGACGCGACCGTCCTCGTCACGAAGGAAGCACAGTCCATCGCGTGGCACCAGGTCGTGGCCGTGCCGCGCGGGCAGGCGATCGAGGTCCCGATCTCGGACGGCGACCTCGGAGACACGTGGGTGAACATCGCCTTCCTCGCGCAGGACCGCCTGTATCGCGCCGAGAAGCGCCTGCGCGTGCCGCCGACCGCGCGCGGCGTGCAGGTCGCCGTCACCAGCGATCAGGCCGTGGCCCGGCCACGGGACCCCGGCGTGTTCACGATTCGCACGACGGACGCCGCCGGCGCGCCGGTGCGGGCGCAGGTGAGCGTCGCGGTCGTGGACGAAGCGCTCTTCGCCGTCCGGCCCGATCGCACGCCCGACCCCCTCCGCTTCTTCTACCGCCGCGAGTACAGCCGCGTCGGCACCCAGTTCTCGCGCGACTACTCCTTCGTCGGCTACTCCGGGTCGCAGCAGCTCCAGCTCACCAGGCGACGTCGGCCGTTGTCGCTCGCGGACTTCAAGGGCGATCGCGAATCGCGCCCGAACGTCCGCAAGGAATTCCCTGACGCCATTCACTGGGTCGCCGATCTGGTCACGGATGCGACGGGCACGGCCGCGGTGAAGGTCAGTTACCCCGACGCGCTGACGACCTGGCGCCTGACGGCACGTGCCATCACGGAGGATACGCGGGCAGGCGGCGCGATCAGCCGCGTCACGACCACCAAGGATCTAATTCTGCGGCTCATCACGCCGCGGTTTCTCACCGAAGGCGACCAGGTGCGTCTGCCCACCGTCGTGCACAACTATCTCAGCGAGCCGAAAGCCATCCAGGTATCGGTCTCGGCAACCGGTCTTTCCCCGGCCGGCCCGATGCCGCCCGTGGACGCCACCGTGGTTCCGCGCGCCGAGAGCCGAGCGGAGTGGCCGTTCCAGGCTTCGGCGGTCGGCCGCGCGACGGTGACGGCAACGGCCACGACGCCGGGCGACGGCGATGCGGTCGAACTGGCCATCCCGGTGCTTCCGTACGGCGCCGCGATGGAGGTCGGTCAGGCGGGGTCGTTGTCGGGTCTGGCGGAACACACCCTGGAGCTGACTGTCCCGGGCCAATCGAACCCGGCGGCGCGCACGATCGAGGTCGCGCTCGCTCCGTCGCTGGCCGGCTCGCTCTTCGGTGCCCTCGACTTCCTCACGAGCTATCCGTACGGGTGCACGGAGCAGACCATCTCCAGCTTCTTCCCGAATCTGGCGGTGGTCCGCGCCCTCGACGACCTGAAGATCGCGCCAGCCGAGCGGGTGGCGCTCGTCAACCGCATGACGGCCGACGGCATCAGGCGGCTGCTGGACCTGCAGCATGACGATGGCGGCTGGGGATGGTGGAAGACCGACGACAACCATCCGTTCATGACCGCTTACGGGCTGTGGGCGCTGACGGAGGCGGTGCAGGCGGGACAACCCGTGGAACGGCCGCGTCTCAGGCAGGCGGCCATGGCGACGACGCAGCTCTACGCGAAGTACCCGCGGGCCGTTCCCGCTTTGAAGGCGTGGATGCTGTACGCGCTGGCCCGAGCGCACTCCACGCCCGGAGTACCCTACGGCCAACGACGATGCGTTCAATCTGAAGCGCGCCGTGGACGAGGTGTGGAGCGGACGCGCCGCCTTGACGCCGTACGGGCAGGCGCTGCTGGTACTGACGCTCGACGCGATGAACGATCCTCGCGGGAACGAGGCGGCACAGTCGCTCCTCGGCAAGGCGACCACGACCGGCAGTCTCAGCTACTGGACCAGTGAGAACGATCCGCTGCTCGACGATTGGATGGACACCAGCGTGGAAGCGACGGCGTTCGCCCTCCGCGCGCTGGCCCGTCGCATACCGGACGATCCGGTGCTCGAGCGCGCGGTCCGATGGCTGATGGCCAATCGTGCGAACGGCGTCTACTGGACCAGCACCAAGCAGACGGCGTTCGCGCTGCTGGGCATTCTCGACTATCTGCGGGCGCGGCGGGAGACGCCGACGACCGTCACGATCGATGTCGAGGTCAACGGCGCAGTCGTCGGCCAGCAGACGTTCGGGCCGGCGGACTGGACCCGGCCCAACCCCGTGGTCCTCCGGGCGAGCGCCCAAGGCGGCGTCAACCGCGTCCGGCTCAGCACACGGACGCCGGGTGCCGTGTACTGGACCGCCACGGCGCGCTACTTCGACAACCGGGAGACGCTCGAGCAGACCGGCTCGCGCACGCTCGCCCTGTCGCGCAAGTACTTCGCGCTCGCCCCGGTCGAGAAAGACGGGCGCATCGTGTATCGCGAGTCGCCGTTCAGCGGCACGCTGCAGCCAGGCGAGTTGCTGCTCGTCCGCCTCACCGCGGCCGGCTCGAAGGACTGGCGCTATCTGATGCTCGAGGATCCGCTGCCGGCCGGACTCGAAGCCGTGCAGGACGCCGACGCCTACGAGCTCGAACGGCCGCCGGCCTGGTGGTATGGGAGCAAGCGTGAGTACCGGGACACGCGTGTCGTCCAGTTCCAGAGCGACTTCTCGAGAGGCCGCTACGAGTACGTCTATCTGCTGAAGGCGACGACACCCGGACGGTTTCGGGCCATGCCGGCGCGGCTGGCGCCGATGTACGCGCCGGGAGTCGCCGCGACCACCGCTCCACAGACGGTCGACGTCACGTCGCCGGGGCATCCCGCAGCCGCCACCACTACCCCGGCCGGAGGCGGCGCGTGATCGGCCCTCCCGTGCGTCGAATCGTGGCCGTCACGGGCGGGCTGCTCGCGGGCCATCTGGTGCTGGCGGGAATCTACTGGGCCTTCCTGCAGCTCCCCGAATCGAACGTCGCGATGCTCGCCGCCTCGGCCCTGCTCGTCGTCCTGCTGTTTGCGGGCATGACCGGCATCCAGGGGCAGGCCCTGCTCCAGTTCGCGACCGACCTGCCGTGGCGTCAGCGCACGTCGCAGGCCCTCAAGGACCCGCGGCCGTTCATGGCGGCCGTGCTGATCTGGCTGCTCGTCAGCTGGCTGTGTGGCTGGGTCGAAAGACGGCACGAGGCGCATCGCGGCGAGATCGATGCCTGGCTCATCGCCCACGCCGACTGGACGAACACGTCATGGATGCACCGCACGTTCGAGTGGATCCTGCACGGCGTGCGTTATGTGGCGGGGACCTCGCTTGCGGTCGGTGTCCTCGCCGCGGGCGTGCTGGGCGGTCTCGCAGACGTCGCGCGTCTGCACTGGATTCGTCGAGCCCTGGGCGTGCGTCGTCTTGCAGCGGTGGGTCTGGTCGTGGCCGCGCTCATCTGGCTCCCCTGGCGTGCCATGTGGTGGCGTCCGGCGTTTCTGCCGCCGGGCGTCATCGAGCCGATTGCCGCCGCGCTCAAGCTTGCGGTGCTGGCAATCGTGATTCACGCGGGATGGACCCTCATCCTGTGGCTCGCGGCGCGCGATGCGCAGACGCACAAGGGCTTGTGAGTCCCTCGAGCCGAGACATTGGATGGGCGCGGTGCAGCCCTCCGCGCGGCCCACCGGCCCGCCCAGGGCTGGCGGAATCGCCGCGCGGATCAAAGGGCTGCCGGCGACGGCCGCTGAGGGCGGCCGAGCCAATGAAGGCGAACTCGATCGCCCCCGCTCGCGGACTACGCATGCGAGGGCCCGGCGATAGGCGCGCCCAAGGCTCGCGGGACTCGCTGGCCGCGTGAACTCGCGATCGTCAGGACACGGGCCATCGAGCGGCTCGAGTCCCGTGCCCGACGCCTCGACGGCCAGGCCCTCCCGGTACCACAAGGGACGGGGGGCGGGATCACGATCGACCAGGACATGCACAATCTCGTGGCGCAGCGTCGACTCGAGCTGTCCGCTCCGGCGCAGCACGTCCGGCGGCAGGGTGTGAATCGTCGCCAGTCCGTTCCGCCAGACCGTCGCGGCCGACGTCCACCATTCACGTCCGGTCGCCCGGCGGTAGCTGTCCGCGGTGGGGTGCATCACGAGCACGACGCGCGACGGCGGCGCCACGGCGAGCCGGCTCGCCAGCTCGCGCGTGGCCGTGGTGACGAGCGCACGAATCGTCGCTGTCTCGCGCCCAGCCGCCTCCGGGACTTTCACGTCAACGGTGAACGCCGCGGTGTCGATGCGGGGCGCGTTCGCACGCTCGCGATCCGTCGTGATCGCGGGCGGGGGCCCGGCCTCCGGGGCGCCGGCATCACCGGAGCTCAGGACCAGGCCGGCGAAATAGGTCGCCAGGATTGCCTCGACGTCACGGCCGCGGCTCGCCAGCGCCGCCGCCCCGAAGAGGCACAGGCCGACGCCATGCCCGCTTCCCCGGCCCTCGAGCTCGAAGCCCGACGCCGTGCGCCTCGCCGAAAATGCCGTGCTCTTGACGAGCTGCCAGCCGAGCCGCTGCCCCACCAGCCGCCGGAAATCGTTGACCGGAACCACCGACGGCTCGAGCCCCTCGAGATGCACGCGCCGGGCACGGCCGTTCGAATCGCTCTCGATTCTGAGGTTGCGCAGCCGTTGGCCGCGCCAGCCGGCCTCTTTGAACACCGACTCGAGCGCCGAGACCCGCAGCGTCGAGGTCCACGTCGGCTCGACCACACCGGCGGGATCGCGTCGTGCTTTCATCCACGCCAGCTCGCGACTCCGATCGACGGGCGTGGCAATGGCCGCGAAGTCGTCCAGCGTGCCTCCGCATGCCGCGCTGTAGAACACCGGCGCCGGCTGCCCCTTGGCCGTGAGCACCCGCGCCGCCGTCCGGTTGGCCGCCTCGCGGGCCTCCGCGTACGCGGGACGCACGACCTGACAGTGCGTCAGCGTGCACAGGTCGAAGCCGGCATCGCGATGGCGACCACGGTTGGCCAGAGCGAAAGTTCTCGCCGCGATGGCAATGGCCTCGCGCGCCGCGGCCGGCGTGCTGCGGAGGGTCTCACCGGCGACGACCTGCGCGACGTACTCCTCGAGCTCGTAGGTCTGGACCTCGTATCCCCCGCTCTTGCCGCTCCGCGCGACGCCGATGCGCAACCGGGCTGCCGGCGTGTCACCACTACTCTCGGCGCGTTGCACGAGTCGGGCGCCCAGGTCTGCGGCGTCGGCGCCGGTCCCGCCGGGCACCATCACGACGACGGCACGGGACGGCCGTCCGCGCGGCAGCAGCGCGACGAGGAGTCCAAGCGGCTGGCCGCTGGCCATGCGCGCCGTTCCCGTCTTCGCGAAGGCACCCAGGCCGGCGTGTCCGAACGCCGCCGCCGTCCCCGAATCGGCGGCCCGGGCGAGCCCGGCGCGAATGGCGTCCGGACCGGCCACGGCCCGTTCGAGCGAGATCGACCAGACGCCGCGGCGGGATCCGCGCGCGGCCCATCCCCAGGCCAGCCGTCACGAGGTCCTCGTCCGTCCCCACCGGCGGGAGACCCATCGCCACATGTCCGGCCGAGAGCCGGTCGCGTGACAGCCGGCGAGCCACCGAGGCCACGAAGGTGTTGCACGAATGCGCGAGCGCATCCGCGACATCGGGTGGTCGCGGCAACGGCGGGTGCGAGCAGGGCGCGGCGCGGCCGCCCGGCAGCACCAACTGGCGCGAGCACGCGATGCGCGAGTTCGCGTCGATCACTCCTGCTTCGAGCGCAGCCGACAGCGTCGCGACCTTGGCAATCGAGCCCGGCTCGACCGGCGTGTCGAGCCAGTCCTCGTGATGCGATGCGATGGTCGCGTTCGACGCCAGGTCGACGACCACGTACGCGACACGTGAGAAGACGTCGGCGGGAATCGGGCCCTGCGGCACCGGCTGCGGCCCGGGTGCGAACCCGAACGTCGCCGACAGCGCAAGCGCCAACACTCCGGCCATCCGCACGGGCTCACCTGGCCTGTGGCAGGCCCAGAAACGCCGACGTCCGATCCCAGATCTCATTCAGGCTCGCGAGCAACTGATGATCGTCGTCCAGCACGTGCAGTGTGAGCGTGGGCCGGGCGGCGACGAATTGCGCGACCATCTGCGGATCGACCAGGTCGTCACGCTGCCCCTGGAAGACGAGGGCGGGCACCGTCATCGGTACCGCCTCGGACGCGTACTGCCGGGCATCCTCGTAGAGCGCGTAGTGCACCGGGCGCGGCTCGTCGTAGGCGTGGTGGAAGAACGTCTTCCAGTTCGTCTCGCGCCACTGGCGCATGCCGTCCTCGTCCAGGCCCTTCATCCGGCTGGCGCCGAAGTCCAGCGCCGGAGCGAGCAGGATCAGGTGCGTGACGGGCCGCGTGGCATCGGCGCGAATGTCGCCCCGGGCCGCGACGTGCCAGGCCACGAAGGCTCCGAGGCTCGAGCCGATGATCACGGCAGGACCCGGCGGCCGCGCCGCGATGGCCGCCTCGACCTGCCCGATCATCCGCGTGGTCGTGAGCGTCGAGAAGTCGGGCTCGTTGAAGTCCGGACACTCCAGCCGCAGGCCGAGCGCGGCGAAACGCTCGGCAAAGAACCGCGCCTTCGACGATCGTGCAGACGAGGCGAAGCCGTGGAGGTAGAAGACGTGCATTGCGGGAAGCCGGGTCGTCGCCCCTACAGCCGGTTCTTGCATCCCGGACGGCACCGGCACGAAATCTCGGCGGTTCCCTCGGTGTTGTAGCTGTAGGTCAGCTCTTCACCCTTGCGAATCGTCCGTGCCGCACGGATCCAGATGACGCCGTCGATGATCTGCGAATAGCAGTTCGGCTTGCACGAATGATTGATGAAGCGGGCGACGTTGCCGCCCACGGCGGCATCGATGCACCACGCCCGGTTCAGCTTGAAGCACCAGATGTGGCCCCGTTCGAGATACTTCTCTTCGCGCGGGCCGCTCACCTGCGATGAAATGCGCTCGCCGGCATAGTCCACGATCCGCTTGTTCTTGGGAATCGTCTCCAGCGCGAAGACGCCCCAGCCGTGGACCCTCGATCGACGCCGCTCGATGCGCGGCGGATCGGGCAGGAACGCAACATTGCCGCGAACCCCCGCCGACCTGCGCGAGGGGCGGGATGCCGTCAGAAGCTGTCGCTGTGCCGAACTCACCCGGGGGCTCTCCTGTGTGCGGACGCCGGCGCCGACATCATGGTCGCGCGCCACGAACGTCACCCTGCTGGCGGGTCCAGTGTATGACGAGGAGGTGCGGGTGGTGCGGCCATTGCGGCGCTCCTCGCGCCGTTCGGGCCGCCGCAGCGCCAGATCAGCCCGAATCGGAGACGGAATCGACCTAACGTGCTAGAGTCGCGGCCAGGCTCCTGTTGGACGCATTCCCGGAGGGCTGATGGAAGGTATTTTCACTGCGTGGGGCAAGATCCTCACAGGCCGCGCCCCGAACCTGTCGATCGAGATCACCCGCGAGTGTCCGCTGCGGTGCCCCGGTTGCTATGCCTTCGGCGACGATCACCTCGGCGGCGATGTCACGCTCCGAGACGTCAGCGATTTCAAGGGCGACGCGCTCGTAACGGCCGTGCACGCGCTGATCGCGCGCCACCGCCCCGTGCACCTGTCGATTGTCGGCGGCGAGCCGCTCGTCCGTTTTCGTGAACTGAACACCTTGCTGCCGCAACTCGCGGCGCAGGGACTCCACACGCAGCTCGTCACGAGCGCGGTCCGGCCGATTCCCCTGGAGTGGGCCAGGCTCCCGCGACTGCAGATCGTCGTCTCGATCGACGGCCTGGCGCCGGAGCACGACGAACGACGCAAGCCCGCGACCTACCAGCGCATCCTCCAGCACATCAAGGGACACCAGATTACGGTCCACTGCACCGTCACGCGGCAGCAGGTGACGCGTCAGGGCTATCTGGACGAGTTCATCGAGTTCTGGTCGAACAACGAGGACACGCGGCAGATCTGGGTGAGCCTGTACACGCCGCAGCTCGGCGAGTCGGCGCCCGAAATCCTCTCGCCGGCCGACCGCGAGCGCGTGATTGCGGACCTGCTGCGCCTGCGGACGCGGCATCCGAAGCTCAAGATGCCGAAGGGCATGATCGAGGCGTATCGGCGGCCGCCGGCCTCGCCCGCCGACTGCACCTTCGCGAAGACCACGACCTGCGTGTCGGCCGACCTCGAGCGGATCGTCACGCCCTGCCAGTTCGGCGGCAATCCCGACTGCGGCCAGTGCGGGTGCATTGCCTCGGCGGGGCTCGAAGCCGTCGCCCGGCACCGGCTGCCTGGCGGGCTGCGCGTCGGGGCGATCTTCAACACGTCGCACCGGATCGGCGCCATCGTGCGGCGTTTCCGCGCCGACGATGCGCGGCAGCCGCCGCTGCGGCCGACGGTGGGCGGACCCACGGTCGAGCCGCAGGCCTGAACTGTCCTGCTATACTCACCCGGTTTTGCACGAGCCGACCCAGCCACGCTACGCCGCCCGCTTGCAGGCACGCGCGCACCGCAAGGGGCGGGCCGTCCGGAAGTTCGTCCACGGCCTGACCGATACCGCACACCCGCTGCTCGTCCACATCATCCCCATTCGCCGCTGCAACATCGACTGCGGGTACTGCAACGAGTACGACAAGGTGTCGCAGCCGGTCCCCACTGCGACGATGGCCGAGCGGATCGACCACCTGGCGGCGCTGGGATCGTCGGTCGTCGCCTTCAGCGGCGGCGAGCCGCTGCTGCATCCCGACCTCGACGCGTTGATCGGGCGCATCCGGTCACGCGGGATGATGGCGGGGCTCATCACCAACGGCTACCTGCTCTCCCCGAGACGCATCCTGGCCCTGAACGACGCCGGCCTCGACTTCCTGCAGATCAGCATCGACAACCTCGAGCCCGACGAAGTCTCGAAGAAGAGCCTGCGGCTGCTCGACAAGAAGCTGCAGTGGCTGCGCGACTACGCGACCTTCGACACCAACATCAATTCGGTGCTCGGCGGCGGGATCAAGAACCCGGAGGATGCCCGGACCATCAACCGGCGGGCGCGGGAACTGGGCTTCTCGACCTCGATCGGCATCATCCATGACGGCCGCGGCAGCCTGCGCCCGCTCGGACCGGCGGAGCGAGCCGTGTTCGAGGACGTCACGCGCGAGATCAGCGGCACCTGGCAGATCGTCAAGAACCTCTACTCCGGCATCCGCGGCTTCCAGGACAACCTCGCCAGCGGCCAGCCGAACTCCTGGCGCTGCCGCGCCGGCGCGCGCTATTTCTACGTCTGCGAGAACGGGCTGGTCCACTACTGCTCGCAGCAGCGCGGCTATCCGGCCGTCCCGCTGCTCACCTACAGCACACGGGACATCGAGCGCGAGCTCCTGACCCCGAAGTCGTGCGCCCCCTTCTGCACGATCGGGTGCGTGCACCGCGTGTCGACGATGGACTTCTGGCGCAAGCCGCAGCACGCGCCAAAGCCGGCGCACGAAGTGGACGACAGCGGCTTCGCCCCCAGCAACGGCTAGCAGCCGTGGTGAACGGGTCGCGGCATTCGACGGGCGAGGCATCCCGTCGCCCGGCGTTGCTCGTCGGTTGAACATTCCCGGTATTCGCCCTCCTCGCGCCTCGATCGCCGGGCGCCTCGCCCGTCCCGATGCGTTGCGCCCGTTCCGCCACTGGGCTGCGTGAACATCCCGTGGGTGGTGTACCAGGCCCGGACGCGCGACAGCACTTCGGGATCGGTGGCGACCTCGGCGTGACTGAGGCGGCTATAGAGATGGCCTTCATGGGGTGCGGTGAGGACGGAGTCGAAGCGTCTGTCGAGGAGAAACGGGACGGCGAAGTCCAGGAGGCCGTGGTGCCACTGATATGGTGCCTGGATGCGCCGGGCCTGCGCGACGCTCGGGACCGGGATGCCCTCGCGGTGGATGGCATCCAGCAAGACACCGCCGGACGTGTGTGACGCCACGCGGACGTCGGCGGGATAGGCGGCGACGAACGCCGTGGTGACGAAGGCTCCCATGCTGTGACCGTGAGCGGCGACGCGCCGGACGTCGACGTAGCGGAGGCGCGCCAGGGCGGTGACCGCCGCGTGCGCGCGAAACGCGTTCGCCGGGCTCGCACCTTGCTCGACCGGCGTCCCCGGGGCGCCCAGGGGCGCTTCGCGGGCGTGGGTGTAATTGACCGCGATACAGACCAGGCCCCATGTGCGCATCACGCTTCCGAGCCGGCGGCCATACAACCGGGCGTTGCCACCGGCGCCGTGACTGAGCACGACCGCGGGGAATGGTCCGCGGCCGCGCGGCTTCAGCAGGATGCCCTGGAGATCGACGGCCGTACCGTCCAGCGTGCCGACGAGCGTCCACGTCGCCCCGGACGCGGACTCAGGATCGCCGTCGATCGAGAGAGCAGGGTCGCCGGGGGCGCTCACCGGCACAGTGGTGGGGGCGTGACGATGGCACGCCGCCAGCGGACACAGCAGCAAGGCGATCAGGGCGTTCCGGAGCACGCGCGCCATGATCCATTGGACCACGGCGCGCACGCCGCTGCCGTGGCCTGGACACCTTCCTACTTCCTACTTCGTACTTCGTCCTTCGTATCTTCATCTGACCACCGACCGCGGTCATGGTCGGGCGAATGCTGCGCAGACGGTCCGGAGGACACTCCAGCAGATCCTCGGAGAGCACCACGAAGTCGGCATGCTTGCCGGCCTCGATCGATCCCCGGTTCCGCTCGTCGAACCCCAGCCGGGCGGCGTCGATCGTCATCATGCGCAACGCGTCCTCGCGCGAGACGGCCTCGCCGGCGCTCACGCGCTGCCCCGATTCGGTCTGCCGCGTCACGGCCGTGGCCATCGTCAGAAACGGGTTGAACGGGTTCATCGCCTCGTTCGCGTCGAGACCGAACATGTGATCGGTATTGATGGCCACCGTTGCGCCCGCGTCACGCCAGCTCCTGAGGCCGATGAAGTGCGCCACCCGATCGGCGCCCAGCGCTCCGGCGAGCGCGTCCGCATCCTTGAAGTACCAGGCCGGCTGGGTATCCACGAGGACACCGAGGCGGGCTGCCCGTCTGGCCGTCTCGGCATGGGTGAAATACGCGTGAATCAGGGTGTGCCGCCGATCCGGTGCCGGCGCGGCTTTCTGAGCCGCCTCGATCGCATCGAGCACCACGTCCACGCCCGCGTCACCGGTCACATGCGCCACCATCTGCCAGCCCAGGCGATGACCGGCGGCAAAAGCCGCCGCGATCTGCTCGCGCGTCAGCGTCAGGAACCCGCGGTACGACAGGTCGTCGACGGCATAGAGCTGGCGGGCCCCGGAGCCGAAGGGCTCGCGCATGTAGGACGTCCCGATGAGAATGCCGCCGTCCGCCACGATCTTCAGCGGGCCGACCTTCAGCCAGTCGTCACCCTCGTTGAAGCGCAGGGGCAGCCCGCGAACGAACGCCTCCACGCCCGACTGGTAGGCAGACGGCGGAATGCGGATCGTGACGCCCGCCCTCAGGTGGAGGCGGCCCGCACGATGCAGCGCTTCGTAGGTGCGATAGCCGTCGAGGGTCGCGCCACGCTCGGTCACGCTCGTGATGCCCGAGGCGAGGTAGCGTCGGTGGACCGCTTCGAGTCCATCGAGCGGGACGGCGTTGCTCGCCGCCGGCCGGAAGCGATCCAGCAATGCGCCGACGTTGCGCAGGAGGCCCGTGGGCTGGCCGTCGGTCCCGCGCACGATCGCGCCCCCCCGCGGGTCGGGCGTGGCCCCGGTGATCGCGGCCGCGCCGAGGGCTGCGGTGTTGAGGACGAAGGCGTAGGCGCCGTCCACGACGACCGGCTGGGTAGGCGAAGCGGCGTCGAGTTCCTGCCGTGTCGGGAATCGTCGTTCGCGTAAACGCGTGGGGAAGACGCGCGGCGTCCAGATCCACGTCCCCGGCGCGGCGCCGGCGACCCGCGTTCGCAGCCACGCCTGGATGTCCGCCACCGACGTCAGGTTCACGAACGGCTGTGCGGCCTCGGTCGCCGCCACGTCGAGCGCGTGGACGTGGGTATCGATGAGGCCGGGGACGATCGTCCTCCCGCCGGCATCGACCACGCGCGTGTCCGGCCCGATCGCGCGGCGCACCTCGGGGGTTGACCCGATCAGGCTGAAACGGCCGCCGCGCACGGCAAAGCCGGAGGCAATCCGCCACTCGGGGTCCACGGTCACGACCTTCGCGTTGACGACCACGAGATCCGCGGGCGTCGTGGACGGCTGACCGGCCAGCCGCCCGCCGATGGCGACGGCAGCAAGCAGCCCCGACAGCAGGCGCCGCGTCATCATGGCTGGAGCCACTCCTCGAGGTGCGCCGACACGAAGTCGTCATCGGCGAGATGCGCGTACGCCGCCAGCACGCGGTCGATCTCGGCGCTCTGGCCAGGGCTGAGCGACTCGTGCGGATCCAGACACCGAATCGTGGTCAGCAGGCCCTGCCGGCGGAGCACTTCGTGGAGACCGGCGATGCAGCCCGCGAAACCGTTCGCCGCATCGAAGAAGGCAGCATTGGCATCGGTCACCTCCGCGGCGATCGTGAGGAGCTCCCGCGGCACCACGCCGGTCGCCGCCGCAGCACGGCACGCGTCGAGGAGCGCGACCGCCTGCCGTGTCCACACCGCCCAGTGTCCGAGCAGACCGCCGACGATGCGTCGCTCGACCGGCCGTCCACCGCGCAGGAAGCGGAACGTCGTCAGCAGGTCGGCCACGATCGCATCATCGTTGCCCGTGTAAAGGGCGATGTCGTCACGCCCGCTGTCGATGACCGCCCGCACCACGTCGAGGGTTGCGTAGCGGGAGAACGGGGCGATCTTGATCGCCACCACGGCGTCGATCTCGGCAAACCGGCGCCAGAACGCGTAGCCGAGCGGCCGTCCGCCTACCGAAGGCTGGAGGTAGAACCCGACAATCGGCAACTGGCGGCCGATCGCCTCGCAATGCGCCATCAACTCCTGGTCCGAGGCCTCGGCGAGTGCAGCGAGGCTGAGCAGGCCGGCGTGGTAGCCGAGGCGCGCGAGGAGATCCGCCTCGCGCAGGGCCTGGTCGGTGGGGCCGCAGATGCCGCCGATGCGGACGAGCGGGTGTCCGCCGCGCGCGTCGGCGCGATCCATTTCGTCACGCGCGAGCGTCAGCACCGGCTCGAACAGGCCGATGCGCGGATCGCGAATCGCGAACTGGGTCGTGTGCACGCCCACCGCCAGGCCGCCGGCGCCAGCCGCCGCATAGTAGCGGGTCAGCGCGCGCTGGCGCCGTTCATCCAGGCGTCCGCCGGCGTCGAGCGCCAGCGGGTGCGCGGGAATGGCGACACCCGTGTGTGATGCGATCGGCAATTGCCGTTGGCCACATGCGTGATGCCACGATCCTCCCTCTCGGCCCGCCGGGGCGTGGCGGGAACGAGTGCGACAGCCTGCGCCTTCAGAACCGGCCGGCGCGTGATTCGAAGTGCGTGGGCTTGTCCAGACTCGCACCACCGCGCAAGACCCAGTCGGCCGTCCAGCGCACGAGCGTGTCGGCATCGACGCGTGGACGCCCGAAGAGCGACCAGCCGAGCGCGCCGTTGCTCAGCAGCGCGTCTGCCGCTTCGACGCCGGTGAACGTGACGTCCACGTCCATGAGCTGCGCCAGCGTCGCACTGACCTGCCGCACCGCCAGCTCCTCGGGGCCGGCCAGGTTGACGATGAGCGCGGGTGACGCGGCACGGGCCAGGGAGGCGACCGCCATGGCATTCGCGTCGGCCTGCCAGATGACGTTGACATGGCCCATCGACACGTCCACCGGTTCCCGGGCCAGTACGCGCCGCGCCAGATCGACGAGCACGCCGTAGCGCATCTCGGTGGCGTAGTTGAGGCGCAGCAGTGATACCCGGATCCCGCGCGTCCGGCTGAAATACTCGAACAGCCGTTCGCGGCCCAGGCAGCTCATCGCATACTCACCCACCGGCTGCGGCGCGTCGGTCTCGCGCGATCCGCCGCGGCCGGCCGACGTCAGCCCGTAGACATTCCCCGTCGAGAAGGCCGCGATGCGGCTCTCGGGGAACCGGCGACAGACCATCGCGGGCAGATGTGCGTTCATCGCCCACGTCAAGGGCTCGTCACCGGAGGAGCCGAACTTCCGTCCGGCCATGAACAGCACGTTCGGCGCGTCGGGCAGGGCCGCCAGCGCGCGCTCGTCGAGCAGGTCGGCGCGCACGGTCTCGACGCCGTGCCGCTCGAGCGCCTCCTGCTCCGCCGGCGATGAGAACCGCGAGACCCCGATCACCCGGCGCGGCCGTCCGGCGGCCTCGGCCGCGCGCCGCACCATCCGCGCGAGCGTCGGCCCCATCTTTCCCGCCACACCGAGGACGAGCACGTCGCCGTCCACTCGCCTGAGCGCATCGACAGCCGCAGGTGTGGGCTCGCTCAGCAGATCGTCGAGCTCGTCCACCCCGCCAATGACAGTGGGAAGTGCCATCGCGCCCTATTATGGGTGCGGATCACGCGTGCCGCTCCCACACCGCCTTTCACTCCGCCCGATGACGGCAGCCGATGTGCCGGCCGGCCTCGCGTTGTGCCGGGCGAGCCGCTGGAATCAGGTCGAGCGCGACTGGCATCGCTTTCTGGCCGCCTCACCCGACGGCGCTGCCGTCGCCGAGCGCCACGGGCGCATCGTCGGCACGGTGGCGACGCTGCCCTACGAGTCGCGCTTCACCTGGATCTCGATGGTGCTGGTCGATCCGGCCGAGCGGGGCC
Source organism: Vicinamibacterales bacterium (assembly GCA_963834365.1). Taxonomy (GTDB): domain Bacteria; phylum Acidobacteriota; class Vicinamibacteria; order Vicinamibacterales; family Vicinamibacteraceae; genus CAWJAP01. The sequence goes on from CAWIBS010000037.1 coordinate 117,217, forward strand.
AGGGGATCGGCACGCGGCTGCTCGCGCACGGCTTGTCACTCGTGGAGTCCGGGGTCGCCGCCAGGCTCGACGCGACCCCGGCGGGGGAAGCGATCTATCGCCCGCTGGGCTTCGTGGAGGAGTTCGCGCTCACGCGCTGGCGGCTCGATCAGCGGGCATCGTCACTGGCCGGAGACCCGCTGGCACGACCGCTCGAGCCTCGCGACTGGCCCGCGATCCTGGCGCTCGATGCACCGGCCTTCGGCGTCTCCCGCGCCGATCACCTCGCATGGCTGGCGGACGGCGCGCCGCACTACGCCTGGGTGCTCGATGGCCAGGGCACCATCGGCGCCTGCCTCTTCGGCCGCCACGGCCACGATCGCGATCAACTTGGCCCGCTCATCGCCCGCGACCGCAGGTCGGCTGAGACCGTGCTCGCCACCTGCCTCGCGGCACATCCCGAGCGGGAGTTCTACGTGGACGCGCCTGATGCGCAGCCCGGCTGGCGGGACTGGCTCACGAAGATCGGGTTCACCGCGGAGCGCCCGTTTCTGCGGATGCATCGCGGGCAACTGGCGTCGGCGGGAAGGCCGGAAGCGGTCTTCGCCATCACCGGGCCCGAGTTCGGGTGATCAAGGGCTCAAGGCTGGAGGCGCAGGCTGAGGTTCCACCCGCCCAGTCGCCCAGCCCCAGTCCCAGTCGCCCAACTTACTTGATGGGCGCCGCTTCGGGGATCGCCGCGCCGTCGTGCCGGGGCTCGGATGCCCCGAAGTGCACGCCTGACGGGGTGCTCATCACCGCCTGGCCGAAGCCGAATGTGCTGGTGCGCGGCGGCACGACCCGCACGTCGTGCCCGAGGCTCGTGAGCGCGGTGCGCGTCGATTCCGGCACCAGCTCCTCGACCTGCACGTCGCAGCCGTCGAAGGTGGCCTTGGTGAACCGGCCGGCCTCGAGCGCCTGCTGCATGGTCAGGCCATAGTCGGCGATGTCCGACACGAACTGGGCATGCGCCTGCGCCTGGTTCCACCCGCCCATGATGCCGAAGCCAATCCGCACGCCATCCTTTTCCATGAACCCCGGGATGATCGTGTGCAGCGGCCGCTTGCGAGGCTCGAGCGTATTGGGACGGCCGGGCTCGATCGTGAACAGCGCACCGCGATTGTGCAGCATGAAGCCGGTCTTCGCCGGGACGAGGCCCGATCCGAAGCCCTGATAGTTGCTCTGGATCAGCGACACGATGCTGCCCTCGCGATCGACCACGCTCAGGTAGATCGTGTCATGCCCCCTGGCCTGCGAGATCGCGGCGAAGTCGGAGGGCGTCGTCCGGCAGGCGGCGCGCTTCAGATCGATGAGCGCGGCCCGACGCACCGCTCGCTGCTTGTCGAGCATGTCGGCCACGGGCACCTTCGCGAAGCGCGGATCGCCGACATAGTGCAGCAGGTCGGCATAGGCCAGCTTCTTCGCTTCGATCATCACGTGCATGGCGCGCGGGCTGTGGAAGCCGTACTCGGCCAGAGGAAACCGCTCCATGAGATCGAGCATCATCAGTGCCGCGATGCCCTGCCCCTGCGGCGGAATCTCCGACACCGTCCATCCGCGGTAGGTGGTCTGGATCGGCGCCACCCATTCGGGCTGGAAAGCCGAGAGATCCTCGAGGGTCATCACGCCGCTGTCCGCCTTGAGGATCGCGACGATGGCATCGGCCACGGGGCCGCGATAGAAGCCATCCCGGCCGCGCTCGGCGATCAGCCGCAGGGTCCCCGCCAAACCGGGATTGCGGAAGATCTCGCCGGCCCGCGGGGCCTTGCCGTTCACGAGGAAGGTCTCGCGCGAGCCGGGCCGGGACGCCAGCCACTTCTCCGATCCCCCCACCCCCTGGCCGTGACCTCGGCGACCGGAAAGCCCTCCTCGGCGTAGTAGATCGCCGGCGCGAGCAGCGTCTTGAAATCCAGCCGTCCCTCCTGTTCCCGCAGCGCCGCCCAGCCGGCGACGACCCCGGGGACCGTGACGGTGTGCGCCCCGTCCTTCGGCATCTCCTTCAGGCCCTGCGCCGTCAGCATCGCGGCGCTCAACGCGGCCGGGGACCAGCCGCTGGCGTTCAACCCGGACAGCTTGCCGGTCTTCGCGTTGTAGTGGAGGACGAACAGGTCACCGCCGAGCCCGTTGCCCGTCGGTTCCATCAGGCCCATCACCGCGTTGGCCGCAATGGCCGCATCGACGGCGTTGCCGCCGCGTTCGAGAATCTGCACCCCGGCGCGCGCCGCCAGCGGCTGGCTCGCGGCGACGATACCGTGCCGCGCCGCGACCATCGATCGGCCAACCCGGGGCGGCGGCGCGCCGTCGGTGGCCGGCGACTGCGCTGCGATGTACAGGCCACGCCACCATTGCCATCAGCACTGCTCCCAACGACGCCGTCCGCATGTTTCCTCCCGCGTCTGTCGTGTGCCGGGCCGCCGCTGCCGAATCCCACTCACTTGGCCGTCGAGCGCTGGCCGAGCTCGCGATCGAGATCGAGCAGCGACGACGGGTCGCTCCCTACCAGACGGAACTTCGCCACGATCTCGCGCGCCGACCTCTCTTCCTCGACCTGTTCGGTCAGGAACCACTGGAGCTCCACCGTCGCCGCGTAGGCCTTCTCCTTGAACGCCAGCTCGTACAGCGCGTCGATCTGGCGGCTGACTTCCTGCTCCTGCACGAGCGCGGCCTCGAATACCGCCGGAATCGCCTCGTAGACCGCCCTGGGCTCCGGCATCGCCTTGAGCTCGACGGTCCCGTCGCGGGCGATCAGAAAGTCGTACAGCTTCATCGCATGGCCGTACTCCTCCTGACTCTGCAGCCGCAGCCAGTGCGCGCAGCCGTTGAACGCCTGCCGGGCACAGAACGCCGACATCGCAAGGTAGGAGTAGGAGGCCGACATCTCGGCGTTGATTTGACGATTGATGGCTTCGTGAACGACCGGGCTCATGAACGTGCTCCTTGGGTCGGGCTACAGGCTACGGGCTACGGATTTGGTCTTGGTCTTGGTCTTTGGTCTGGTCGGGGCTACGGGCTACAGGCTACGGGCTGCGGGCCACGGACTTGGTCTTCAGTCTTCAGTCGGGTTCGTGGCTCCGTGGCTAGTAAAGGACCATCTCTTCGCCGCGTTCGGCGACGATCTTCGTGAAGTGCTCGACGATGGCCGTACGACGCGCGAGAAGCGCCAGGATGTGCGTCGGGTTCGACATACGCCTTGAGCGCGTCGCGAAGCTCGACTTCCGGAACGCGTCTTGAGCCGTTCGAACAGCTTGCGGTCGATTCTGCGCATGATGCCGGGCGTGTCGAGCTCGCGGTCGCGCCGGAAGGCACGCGTGAAGTCGATCAGCCAGATGTGAAAGTCCTCAGTGACGAGTTGATTGCCGAGGTTGCGATCGCTGTCCTGGACGAGCGCGGTGAAGACGCGGGCCGTATAGACCTGTTTTTCCCACTCGGTCTGATCCGGCGGCGCGATGTTCGCTTTGAGACGCTCGTCTTCATCCCATTTCTTGTCGACCCACCACGTCACCGCGCCGGGCTGCCCCCTCCAGCGCCGCTCGATCGACACCGGCACGAGATCGTCGTAGCCGAGCACGCGCGCCAGCCGGTAGGCGGCGATGTTGTAGCCATAGTAGTCCCTGAAGTTCAACTCTTCGCGGCCGCTCTTGAACCGCATGCGCTCTTTCTTGCGATCGATCGACTGGAATGCGGCGTCGTGTATGATGTCACCGAGCTGCAGCGTCAACCGCGTCAGATCGGGTGACTCCCTTGCCGATGGGCCGCGATTTGACGATCTGCCCCTCGCGCAGGAAGCGTTCGATGGCGTCGGGCGTCGGGAGGGACTTGTCGGCCGCCCCGATCGCCTGCCCGCCGCCGATGAGCAGGGCCGCCGCGACGAGCGTCGCCGCGCCTGGCCACGGGCCGCGAAGCCGCATGCTGGTCCGCCGGTCGGTTGCGCGGGTCACGAGTCCTTCACGGGGACGGTCCCACTGACAGGACCGAACCGCCCGTTATAATACGCGCTTCGCGTTGCCCATGAGCCCGCGCTTCCCCACCCTGTTCGCGACCCTCGGCTTCCTGCTGCTGCTCGTGGCTGGCCCCGCCGCCCAGCAGATTCGGCCTGCGCCCGATCGCCCTGCCGGGGAAGGCGACGGGCCCTTCGACCGCCTCGTCCTGCGCGGCGTCACGGTCATCGACGGGACCGGCGCCCCGCCGCAGGGCCCCATCGACATCGTCATCGCGGGCAACCGGATCGCCGAGGTGCGGGCCGTCGGGTATCCCGGGATCCCGATCCGTCCGGAAAGCCGTCCAGCGAAGGGCACGCGGGAAATCGACGGCGCCGGACTGTTCGTCATGCCCGGATTCGTCGATCTGCATACGCACATCGGCGGCGCGCCGAAGGCGCCCGACGCCGAGTACGTCTACAAGCTGTGGCTGGCGCACGGCGTGACGACCGACGCGGGGCGTGCCTGCCGGCCCGATGGACTGGACGCTGCGGGAGCGCGAGCCGGAGCGCCCGGAACGAGATCACCGCGCCGCGCATCTTCGCCTACCACCGCCCGGGACCGGCGAAGGCTGGACCGGCGGCGCGTATCACCACGCCGGCGAAGGCGCGCGAATGGGTGGACTGGGCGGCCGGGCGCGGCATCGACGGCCTGAAGCTCTTCGCCGAAGACCCCGAGGTGATGAAGGCGCTGGTCGCGCGCGCCAGCGAACTCGGGCTCGGCGCGACCGCGCACCTGGCGCAGACCGGGCATCGCCCGGATGAACGTGCGCGACGCGGTCGCGACTGGGCCTGCTGTCAATCGAGCACTTCTATGGTCTGTTCGATGTCGCTCCTCGAAGGACTATTCGGTTCAGCCGTATCCCGCCGACCCACAACTACAACGACGAGCAGCATCGATTCGGCCAGGTGGCCCGGCTCTGGGACAAGATCCACCCGCGCGGCAGCAAGGAGTGGAACGACCTGGTCGACGAGCTGGTCGACGGCGCGGGTCGTCGCTCGATCCGACGATGACGATCTACGCGGCCAACCGCGACCTGATGCGCGCGCGCACGGCCGAATGGCACGAGACCTACACGCTGCCGCGCTCGTGGGACTTCTTTCAGCCGAACCGCGAGCACCACGGGTCTTACTGGTTCTACTGGACGACCGAAGACGAGGTCGCCTGGAAGAACTTCTACCGCGTCTGGATGTCGTTCCTGAACGACTTCAAGAACCGCGGCGGCCGCGTCACGACGGGCTCGGACTCGGGCTTCATCTACAAGCTCTATGGCTTCGGCTACATCGAGGAGCTCGAGCTGCTGCAGGAAGCCGGCTTCCATCCGCTGGAGGTGATTCGAGCGGCGACGCTTCCACGGCGCGCAGGCGCTCGCACGAGCCGAAGGACAAGCCGCTCGAGTTCGGCACTCGTGCGGCCGGGCCTGCTCGCCGATCTGGTCGTCGTCGATCAGAACCCGCTCGAGAATCTGAAGGTGCTGTACGGCACCGGCGCGTTGAGGCTGAACGATCGCACCGGTCGCGCCGAACGCGTCGGAGGCGTCAAGTACACGATCAAGGACGGCATCGTCTACGATGCGAGGAAGCTGCTGGCCGACGTCGCGGCGATGGTGTCGCGCGCCAAGGCACGCTGCGTCGCAGACGACGGCCGGCCCGTAGCGATTCCGCATACCCGTTGGTCTCCCAGTCCCCCAGCCCCTGATTTCTTTCGACATGCCAGCCCAGGCCTCCTTCGACATCACGTCCACCGTCGACCTCCAGGAGGTCGACAACGCCGTCAACCAGGCGCGCAAGGAGCTCGGCGCAGCGCTACGACTTCAAGGGGTCGAAGGCGGCCATCGACTTCAACCAGAAGGACAACACGCTCGTCCTCAGCGCCGAGGACAACTTCAAGCTGCAAGCGGTCTGGGAGGTCCTGCAGACGCGCCTGATCCGGCGCTCGGTCCCGGTCAAGAACCTGAAGCTCGGGGAGGTGCGAACCCGCGGCCGGGAGCACGGTCCGGCAGACCATCACCCTGCAGCAGGGGATCCCCACCGAAGCCGCGAAGGAGATCGTGAAGTTCCTCAAGGACCAGAAGCTGAAGAGGGTCCAGGGCGCGATCCAGAGCGATCAGGTCCGCGTCAGCTCGCCGTCGAAGGACGACCTCCAGGCGGCGATGAAGCGCCTGCGCGAGCACGACTTCGGCGTCGAGCTGCAATTCGGGAACTATCGGGACTGAAGCGCGGCGCGGCAGCCATACGCCTTCGCACCGACAATATTGTTGCCTCCGACAGCCTTGTCATCTTGACAAGCAGATGGGGTTGCAGGCGTACTGCCCCATGCCGCCTCCTCCCGCGACGCGTACGGCCGGGCACACGCTGTTCGCCCAGTACGACCTCGACGGGACGTTCGACGAGATGTTCGAGGCGGGCCATGCGCCGCGGCAGCCCTACGGCGTGCTCTTCGAGCGGCTGTGCGAGGTCGAGGTCGGCGAGCTGCGGCTGCGTCAGCAGGCGGCCGATCGCGCGTTCCTGAACCAGGGCATCACCTTCACGGTCTATGGCGACGACGAAGGGACGGAGCGGATCTTTCCCTACGACCTGCTGCCCCGCATCCTGACCGGCGCCGAGTGGGACCATCTCGAACGGGGCCTGGCCCAGCGCATCCGCGCCCTCAATCTGTTCCTGCAAGGACATCTACCACGACGGCCGCATCCTCGCGGAGGGGATCGTCCCGCGCGAGCTGGTCTACAGCTGCCCGCACTACCGCCGGGAGATGCGCGGCCTGCGCGTGCGGCGCGATACGTACGTGTCGGTGGCGGGCACCGACCTCGTGCGCCACGGCGATGGCGGGTTCGCGGTGCTCGAGGACAATCTGCGCGTGCCGAGCGGCGTCTCCTACATGCTCGCCAACCGCCAGGTGATGAAGCGCGTCTTCCCGCGGCCTGTTCGAGCGCTACAGCGTCCGGCCGATCGATCACTACGGCCAGGCGCTGCTCGCGACGCTGCGCGCGCTGGCGCCGCGCCCGTCCGCCGAGCCGACGATCGTGCTGCTGACGCCGGGCGTGTTCAACTCGGCCTACTTCGAGCACACGTTCCTCGCGCGGCAGATGGGCATCGAGCTGGTCGAAGGGCGCGACCTCTTCGTTCACGACAACGTCGTCTACATGCGGACGACCGGCGGTCCGCGGCGCGTCGACGTCATCTATCGCCGCGTCGACGACGACTTCATGGACCCGCTGACGTTCCGCAGGCGATTCGCAGCTGGGCGTGGCCGGCCTGTTCAACGCCTTCCGATCGGGCAACGTCGCGCTGGCGAACGCGATCGGCACCGGCGTCGCCGACGACAAGGCGGTCTACGCGTTACGTGCCGGAGATGATCCGGTTCTATCTCGACGAGGAGCCGATCCTGCCCAACGTCGAGACCTTCCTGCTGACCGACCCGCTCCAGCGGCGCCACGTCCTGGGCAATCTCGGCTCGCTGGTCGTGAAGGCGGTCGGCGAGTCGGGCGGCTACGGGATGCTGATCGGCCCGCACAGCACCGCAGGCCGAGCGCGAAGAGTTCGCGCGGCGCATCGAAGCCAATCCGCGGAACTACATCGCGCAGCCGACGCTCGCACTCTCACGCGCGCCCTGCTTCATCGAGGACGGCGTCGAGGGCCGGCACGTCGATCTCCGGCCCTACATCCTCTACAGCGGCCAGGCGACCGTCGTCCCCGGCGGCCTGACGCGCGTCGCGCTGCGCCGCGGATCGCTCGTCGTCAACTCGTCGCAAGGCGGCGGAAGCAAGGACACCTGGGTGTTGGAGTGATTCGCAAGCCCTGTAGTCCGCAGTCCGTAGCCCAGACTGAAGTGAGCTCGCCAATGCACGCCGGACCTAAAGGTCCGGCCTACCGGTGAACCCGCGGCAAGATCGGTAGGGCGGGCTTCAGCCCCGCCGACGGGGACCGCAGACTCGAAGACCGAAGACTGAAGACCGATACATGCTGTCCCGCGTCGCCGACAGTCTCTATTGGGTGGGCCGGTACCTGGAGCGGGCCGAGCACACCGCCCGGCTGCTGGACGTCAGCCTGAACCTGGCGCTGGATCGCACGCCGGAATCGTCGGGCCGTCACTGGATACGGCTGTGCCAGAGCCTGCAGACCGGGCACCAGCGAAGTGGCGCAGGGCGACGCGCAGCAACTGACGACGCAGCTGATCGTCGATCAGGGGCGCAAGGAGTCGATCGCCACCTTCATCACGTCAGCGCGCGAGAACGCGCGGCAGATTCGCGAGCAGATCAGCTCGGAGATGTGGGAACAGGTCAACCGGCTGTACTGGCACGTGCGCCAGACATCGAACGCCTCCCCGGACGCGTCAGCCGCAGGACGTCCTGCGCGCGGTGATCGACGGCTGCTACCTGTTCACGGGGATCACGAACTCGACGATGAACCGTGGCGAGGGGTGGCACTTCATCCAGGTCGGGCGTTTTCTCGAGCGCGCCAGCGCGACCTCGCTGCTCCTCGACGTGCATTTCCGGGCGTTCAAAGACGTCCGGCCCGGTGAGGTGCATCCGGAGGATGCGGCCGAATGGGCGGGGCTGCTCCGCTCGTGCACCGCGTTCGAGGCGTATTGCCGGCGGTTCACGGCGACGATCGACGCCCGACGCGTCGCCGACTTCCTGCTGCTCGATCCCGAGCTGCCCGCGCTCGGTCCGCTTCTCGGTCGAGCACCTCGAGGTCTCCCTGCGCGCCATCACGCGGCTGAGCGGGCGGGAAGACGCCGGGCGCCCGGAGCGGCTCGCGGGCCGGCTGCGCTCCGGACTGCACTACGCGCAGCTCGACGAGATCATGGCCGACAGCCTGCAGCACTTCCTCGAGTCGGTGCGGCGGCAATGCGCCCAGGTTCACACCGCGACGTATCAGACGTTCATCGACTATCAGGTCCAGTCCGCGATTGCGTGAGCCAGACACCCATGCACTACAGCGTCCGACACGTCACGCGCTTCAACTACGACGCGCCCGTCAGCGAGAGCGTCATGGAGGTTCGCGTGCAGCCGCGGACCGAGCTCTGTCAGCGCTGCCTCCGGTTCGAGCTCACGACGACGCCCCGCGCCAACGTCCTCGCCTATCGCGATCCGCTGGGCAACATCGTCCATCACTTCGACATTCCCGGCCGTCTGAGCCAGCTCATCGTCACGGCCGAGGCGCTGGTCGAGTTCGTCGGCTGTCCCGAGCCGGTGTCGGCGGCCGACCTCGACGCCTGGCCGGCGGTGGACGCGGCGGCCGCGAGTGGCGAGCACTGGGAATTCCAGGGTTCCGGTCATTTCACGCGCGAATCGACGCTGCTGGACCAGTTCGCCTCGACGCTCGACCTCGGCCGGTCGCGGGATCCGTTGTCGGTCGTTCGCGCCATCGGCCAGGCGATTCACGAGGGATTCACGTATCGGCAGCAGGTGACTCGCGTCGATTCGCCGCTCGAGGAGGTGCTCGCCAAGCGTGAGGGCGTCTGTCAGGACTTCGCCCACGTGATGATTGCCCTCGTGCGGCGGCTGGGCATCCCCTGCCGCTACGTGAGCGGCTATCTGTTTCATGGCGAGACCGATCGCTCGGTCGATGGCGCCACGCACGCCTGGGTGGAAGCCTTCATGCCCGCCATGGGATGGGTGGGGTTCGATCCCACCAACAACTGCCTCGCCAGTACGCGTCACATCCGCGTGGCGATCGGGCGCGACTACGCCGACGTCCCGCCGACGCGCGGCGTCTTCCGCGGCCGCGCCGCCAACGAGCTGTCCGTGTCCGTGCAGGTGTCGCTGACCGACACACCGCCGATGGCGATGGATCTGCTGCCGGTGATGACCTGGACGGAAGCGGCAGCGCCGTTGGTCGATGTGCCGTTCGACCCGCAGCAACAACAGCAGCAGCAGTCAGTAGCAGTAGACGCGCTGGCCGCGTCACAATGCGCCGGGTTCTCGCGTCATCGGTCTTCAGTCTTCGGTCTTCAGGCTTCGGTCTTCAGTCTGGGCTACGGACTACGGACTGCGGACTACAGGGCTTGCGAAGGCACGGCCCGAAGCCTGCAGCCGGTGGCCTGTAGCCGGGACACTGCGTTGGTCTTTGGTCGTCGGTCTTGGTCTTCGTCGTCCAGTCTTCGGTCTGGGCGGGGCTGAAGCCCCGCCCTACCGATCTTGCCGCGGCCTCACCGGTAGGCCGGACCTTTAGGTCCGGCGTGCATTGGGAGCTCACTGGTCCCTGGCGCCTGGGGCCTGGGGCCTGTAATCAGTGAAAATCGTGTGACGCAATCTGTGGGCCCTGCCCGCCCAAGCCGTAGAGACGCTCGGCCTTGACGGCCGTCACCGAATCCTGCTGCTGCAGCACGCCTTCGACGAGCAGAAACGGCTCTTCGACGATCGGAACCCGATACGCATCGTACAGGTCCGGCCGGACGATGATGTTCGCGATGCCGGTTTCGTCCTCGAGCGTCAGGAACACGAAGCCCTTGGCCGTTCCTGGCCGCTGGCGCGTGATGACCGCGCCGGCCACGCGCACGCGGCGGCCCGCGCGGGCGCGGGGCAGGTCTGCCGCCCGCAGCACGCCGCGCTGCGCCATCTCGGCGCGCCGCAGCGCCATCGGGTGCGCGCCGATGGTGAGGCTCGTGCCCTCGTAGTCCGCCACGACGCGCTCGAGCGGCGTCATTGGATTGAGGGGAGAGGCTGGAGCGGCTGGAGCGGATGGAGCGGATGGAGCGGCTGGAATGGACTGGCTGAACAACTCCCCTTCGGGGCGGATGGCCCGCTCGATCTGCCAGAGTGCGTCGCGGCGATCGTAGCCGAAGCCGTTGAGCGCGCCGATGCGCGCGAGCGTCGCCAGCTCGTCACGGCGCACGCCCGTCGCGGCGATCAAATGATCGAGCGAGGTGAAGCGCGGGGTGGGGGACGGGAGCCTCGTGGGGACGGGAGCCTCCCTGATTCAATGAGGCTCCCGTCCCCCGCGTAGGCGTGCGCGCAGACGTTGCAAAACCAGCCGCGCGTATCCGGATCCCGCTCGGTCATCCGCTCATCGTCGTTGCCACATTTCGGACAGCGATGATCGCGGGCATCGGAACCTCGCGCCGGCCGGCGGTCGCGCGTGGAGTCCACGTCCGCGCCGGCGGCTTCGATGCGGCGCCCGACCTCCTCACGCAGGCCGTGGACGTAGCGCAGCCCCAGCCTGATGGCCCCGTCGGTCGCGACCCTGCAATCCCAGCTCGACTCGAGGACGTCGATGGGGGCAAAGCGCACGCCACGCCGCTGTGCATCCTTGACGAGCGTCGCCGGATGGTAGAACCCCATCGGCTGGTTGTTGAGGAGCGCGGTGTAAAAGGCCGCGGGAAAGTACACCTTGAGGTACGCACTCGCATAGACGATGAGCGCGAAGCTCGCCGCGTGCGACTCGGGGAAGCCATACAACGCGAACGACGAGATCGCCTTCAGGATGCGCTCCGCGGGGTCGCCGACGATGCCGTTGGCGGCCATGCCGACCCGGAGCTTCACTTCGATCGCCTTCATGCGGGCTTCCGAACGCTTGAATCCCATCGCGCGCCGCAGGTCTTCGGCTTCGCCGCCCGAAAAATTGGCCACCACCATGGCAATGCGCAGAAGCTGCTCCTGGAAGAGCGGCACGCCCAGCGTGCGCTTGAGCACCGGCTCGAGCGAAGGATGCGGATAGCTCACCGGCTCGTCGCCCTTCCGGCGGCTCAGATAGGGGTGCACCATCTGTCCCACGATCGGGCCCGGCCGGATGATCGCCACTTCGACGACGAGGTCGTAGAAGCAGGCGGGCCTGAGCCGCGGCAGCGTCGCCATCTGGGCCCGCGACTCGACCTGGAAGATCCCGATCGTGTCGGCTTCCTGCAGCATGCGGTAGACGTGCGGGTCGTCCGGCGGCAGGTGCGCGAGATCGATGCGCCCCTCACCCGAGTCAGTGGCTGCCGATCCGTTGACGATCGCCATCGCATCCTGCAGCACCGCCATCATGCCGAGGCCGAGCAGATCGACCTTCACCAGCCCCAGCTCGGCGCAATCGTCCTTGTCCCACTGGATGACGACCCGTCCCGGCATGGTCGCGTTCTCGAGCGGGACGATCTCGTCCAGCCGGCCCTGGCAGATCACCATGCCGCCCGAGTGCTGGCCGAGATGCCGCGGCAGATCCTGGATCCGGCCCCACAGATCCGCGAACTGGCTGACGCGCCGGTCGTCGGGATCGACGCCGACGTCGCGCAGATTGCGGGTGAGCGATTCCTTCGGGTCGCGCCACTCGAACGCGTTCATCACCTTCGCGAGCCGATCGATCTCCGACGGCTCGAGGTCGAGCACTTTCCCGACCTCCCGCGCCGCGCTCCGCCCGCGATACGTGATGACGTTGGCCGTCATCGCCGCGCCCAGCCTGCCGTACCGCGTATAGACGTATTGAATGACCAGCTCGCGCCGATCGCCGCTCGGCAGATCGAGATCGATGTCGGGCCACTCGCCGCGCTCCTCCGACAGGAAGCGCTCGAAGAGCAGCTCCATGCCGACCGGATCGACGGCCGTGATGCCGAGGCTGTAGCAGACGGCGCTGTTGGCCGCCGACCCGCGGCCCTGGACGAGGATGCCGTGCTGCCGGCAGAAGTTGACCAGGTCCCAGACGATGAGGAAGTAGCCGGCGAGGTCGAGCCGCTCGATGAGATCGAGCTCGCGGGCGATCTGCGCGCGGGCCCGATCGTGATACGGCCGGTAGCGATCGAGCGCCCCTACCTCGGTCACCTTGCGCAGGAACGAGCTCATGGTCTCGCCGGCCGGGACCGGATACTCGGGGAAGCGGTAGCCGAGATCGGCCATCGTGTACTCGAGCCGCGAGGCGAGCTCGCCCGTCGCGGCCACGGCCTGCGGCAGATCGGCGAAGAGCTGCGCCATCTGCCCGGGTGTCTTGAGGTAGTGCTCCGCGTTGCGCGCGAGCGTCCGCCCGGCCCGCGCCACGGTGGTCTTGTGGCGGATGCACGTGAGCACGTCGTGCAGCGGACGTTCGTCCGGCGTGCCGAATCGGACGCCGTTGGTGGCGACGACCGGCACGCGAAAGGCGGAGGCGAGCGTGAGCAGCGCCTGGTTGTCGCCCTCTTCGTCACGCAGCAGGTGGCGCTGCAGCTCGACGTAAACGTGCTCCCGCCCGAAAAGGCCGACGAGCCGATCGAGCAGGCCGCCAACGCCGTACCGGCGGCCCGCGAGCGTCGCCCGCCCGGCCAGCGCGATGAGCCCCGCGGTGCATCCCTCGAGGTCCTCGAGCTGCAGCGCCCCTTCGCCTTTCGGCGCGGCGAGCTTCATCCGGGTAATCAGCCGGCACAGATTGCGGTACCCCTCGCGCGAGGCCACGAGCACCGGCAGCCGCCAGAGAAACGGGGGGTGGGGAGACTGCGGCTTTCCATTGGCCTTGATGGTCAGCTCCGCACCGACCATGGCTTTGAGCCCGGCTTTCGTCGCCGCCCGATGAAACCGCGGGATACCCGAGATCCCGTCGCGGTCGAGCAGCGCCAGCGACGGATACCCCATGGCCGCCGCCCGCTCGACGAGCGTTTCGGGCGTCGAAGCGCCGTCGAGGAACGAGAAGGCGGAGGCGGCGTGAAGCTCGATGTACATGGCGGGGCTGGAAGCTCCGCCCTCCTGCGGAGGCAGAGGCCACGTATTTTCGCTTTTTATTCGCCTTCGATTCAATCGCAAGACCTGGTGGTCCATCGGGCGGGAGGGCTAGATATCGCGTGCGCCCGACCGTGAGCCGTGGCCTCAGCCCTGAGCCTCGAGCCTCGAGCCTTCTTCGGTTCGGCTCCTCGACAGGACCTGTCGCGCGATCCACAATCCGCCGCATGACCTCACGTCTCGATCGCCGATCCTTTCTCGCCGCAGGGACGGCCGGCCTCGTCGGCGCGCACACGTCGCTCACCAATGCGGCCGGATTCCCGAGGTTTCAGGGCGCCAACGACCGCGTCAGCGTCGGTATCATCGGGACGGGCATGCAGGGACGCAGCGTCCTGCGCGCGCACGTAAAGCTGGAAGACGTCGAGATCCGGGCCATCTGCGACGTCTACGCGCCGAACCTCGAGAAGGGCGCCGAGCTGGCACCAGAAGCTGACCGGCTCACCGATTTTCGGCAGGTCCTCGACCGCAAGGACATCGATGCGGTCGTCGTCGCCACACCCGATCACTGGCACGCGCTGATGACGGTCATGGCGTGTCAGGCTGGCAAGGACGTGTACGTCGAGAAGCCGACGTCGGTCGCCATCGCCGAAGGACGCTCGATGGTGGAGGCCGCGCGCAAGTACAAGCGCATCGTGCAGGTCGGCACACAACAGCGGTCGGCCGCCCACTTCCAGAAGGTCGTCGAGCTGGTGCGCGGCGGCAAGATCGGCGCGATCACGTCCGTGCGGTGCTGGAACGTCGGGAACCAGTCGCCGGAGGGGATCGGCAACCCGCCCGATTCCGACCCGCCGGCAGATCTCGACTGGGACATGTGGCTCGGCCCGGCGCCGAAGCGGCCGTTCAACGCCAACCGGTTCGGCGTCTTCCCCGGCATCTTTCCGCACTTCCGCTGGTTCTGGGACTACGCGGGCGGGATGATGACCGACTGGGGCGTGCACCTCATCGACATCGCACAGTGGGCGATGAACGTCGAGGCACCGCTCAGCGTGTCCGCCGTCGGCGGCAAGTTCCACCTCGAGGACAATCGCGAGACGCCGGACACGATCCAGGCGATCTATCAGTATCCGGGCTTCGCGATGTCGTACGAGAACCGCGTCTGCAACGGCAATCCGCTCAACGGTCACGGGTACGGCATCGAGTTCTACGGCACCGAGGGCACGCTGTTCGTCGATCGCCAGGAATTCGCGGTCACGCCCGAGCGGCGGCGCGGACCGGACGGCGGCGAGCCGACCGATCGCATGGACGCGATGTCTGAGAAGAGCACCACCCGGACAACCCGACGCACGCCCGCAACTTCATCGACTCCGTCAAGTCACGCACGCCGCCGATCTGCGACATCGAGATCGGACATCGGTCGTCGACGACGGCGATTCTGGGAAACCTGGCCTATCGATCGGGTTCGACGGTGGAGTGGGACGCCGCGAAGGAGCAGGTCACGAACGGCAACCGCAAGGCCGCCGACCTCCTGACGCGCGAATACCGCAAGCCGTGGGAGCTCAAGGTGTGAGCGGGCGACCGGCGCGGCGGGGCTGAAGCCCCGCCCTACCGGAGAGGAGCGCCGACACGGTCGAGTAGGCCGGACCTCGGTAGGCCGGACCTTCAGGTCCGGCGTGCCCACGGAAGTTCGGTCCGGCGCCTCAGATCACCCCGCGCGCCTTCAGATCCGCGAGTTGCTCGTCGCTCAGGCCGAGCAGTTCGCCATACACCTCCCGGTTGTGCGCGCCGAGCGGCGGACCGGGCCACGTCGTCGCGCCAGGCGTCGCCGACAACCGCGGCGCCATGCCCGGAATGGTGACGGTGTCGCCGTCCGGCAGGGTCACCTCCTCGAACAGCCCGCGCGCCCTGAAGTGCGGATCATTCATCTGATCGACGACCGAATAGATGGGGCCGGCGGGCACGCCCGCGGCATCGAGCGCGGCGACGACGTGCTCGAAGGGGTGCTGGCGTCGTCCACGCGCTGATGGCCTCGTCGATCTCCGCTTCGTGGCGCACGCGCCCGTCGTTGCGCGCGAGCCGGGCATCCTCGGCCAGATCGGCCGCGGCCGGCGGCGACCATCAGCCGGCGGAAGATGCTGTCGCCGTTGCCGCCGATGATGATGAACTTCCCGTCGGCGCACGGGTAGGTGTTGCTCGGCACGATGCCAGTGACCTTCGATCCGTGGCGCCCGCGAACCAGGCCGTACTTCGCGTACTCGGGCACGACGGATTCCATCAGGTTGAAGATGCCCTCGTAGATCGCGACGTCCACGACCTGCCCCTCCCCTGCCCGACCGATGTCCCGGTGATAGACCGCGGCGAGGATGCCCATGACGGCGTGCAGGCCGGCAATCGAATCGCCCAGGCTCAGATTGGATCGTACCGGCGGCTGATCGGGGAACCCGGTGACGTGCCGCAGTCCGCCGTAGCCTTCGGCCACCGAGGCATAGCCCGGCTTCGGCGCAGTACGGCCCGGTCTGGCCGAAGCCCGACACGCGCGCCATGATCACGCGCGGGTTGACCGCTCTTCAGGTCCTCGAATCCGAGGCCCCACTCCTCCAGCCGGCCCGGCCTGAAGTTCTCGATGACGACGTCGCTTCGGGCAGCGAGGCGCCGGACGAGATCGCGACCGTCGGCATCGCGCAGGTTCGCCGTCACGCTGCGCTTGTTGCGCGCCAGGCTGTACCACCACAGCGACGTGCCGTGGTGCAGCTGCCGCCAGGTGCGCAGCGGATCGCCGCCGTCCGGCGGCTCGACCTTGATGACATCGGCGCCGAACCAGGCGAGGAGCGCGCCGGCGAACGGTCCGGCGAGCAGCTGCCCGAGCTCGAGGACTGCCAGGCCGCTCAACGGCCCCGGTGAGTCGCTCATCACACGCGCCGCACGCTATCAGAGATCGAGGTGTGGCGCACCTCTCCGGCGCGCAGTCCCGAACGGCCGGATCCCGGAAACGAACAGGCGCGAGCGGACCACGACGCGTTTTGTGCGGGATCGGGCGCTGGCATACCGCGTGCACCCAGCGCCACCGCGGAGGTCCCCATGGAGATGCGCTCGCAGATCCGCTACGCCGTTCGCACGCTCGGGCGGACCCCGGGGTTCACGGCGCTCGCCGCGCTCACGCTGTCGCTCGGCATCGGGGCCAGCACGGCGCTCTTCAGCGCCGTCGACGCGGTACTCCTGCAGCCACTCCCCTTCCGCGATCCCGACCACATCGTCCTCGTCTGGGAGACCCGCGTGAAGGACCGGCGGGACACCGTGCACTTCTCCTACCCCAACTTCGCCGACGTGCAATCGGAGGCGCGATCCTTCGAGCGCATGGGGGCCGTGGCGCTCGCGCGCGTGGCGATTGCCGGCGATCCGCAGCCAGAGCAGGTGCAGGCCGGCTATGCGACGGCCGGTTTCTTCGGGGCCCTCGGGGTGCAGCCGGCGCTCGGCACCGGGTTCGTGGACGAGGACGATTGACGCGGCGGCGCAGCGCGGGTGCTCATCGGTCATGGCTTGTGGCAGCGCCGGTTCGGTGGACACCCCGGCATCGTCGGCCGGGCGATGACGATCGATGGACGTCCGTTCCAGGTGGGGGGCGTCCTGCCGGAGACGTTCCGCTTCAGCAGCTTCTCGCGCGACACCGAGGTATGGCTTCCGTTCGGTCACGATCCGTTCACCGCCCGCCGCGTGGCCCGGCCCGTGCGCGGCATGCGCGTCGTCGGGCGGCTGGCCGCGGGCGTGGATCTGCCGCGCGCGCAGGCGGAGCTCGACGCGATTGGCGCGCGGCTCGTGGCGGCGCACCCCGGCGACAACGCGGACATGGGGCTGCGTGCAGTCCGGATCCAGGACCAGGCGACCGAGCGCGTCAGGCCGGCCGTGATGGTGCTGAACGGCGCGGTCGCCTTCGTCCTGCTCATCGCGTGCGGGAACGTGGCCAACCTGCTGTTCGTACGCGCCACCGGCCGGCAGCGTGAGATGGCCGTGCGCGCGGCGCTCGGCGCCGGTCGCCGGCAGCTGCTGGAGCAGCTGCTCACGGAGAGCGTGATCCTCGGCCTGTGCGGCGGACTGGGCGGGCTCCTCGTCGCGATGTGGGGCGTCGAACTGCTGTCACGTGCGCCGCTCGAAAGCGGCAGCGCGTTCAGCCCGTTCAATCCGAGTCTCGATGCGATTGGTCTGAACCTGTCGGCGATGGGCTTCGCGTCCATGTTGTCGCTCGCGGTGGGCCTCGCCGTCGGCATGCTTCCGGCGTGGCAGCTCGCGCGATCGGGCGCGGGCGACGCGCTGAAGGAGAGCTCGCCGACGGGCACGGCGGCACCACGCCGTCTGCGGGCGCTCGGCGGGCTGGTCGTCGCGCAGGTGTCGCTCGCCGTCATCCTCCTGACGGGCGCGCTGCTCACGGCGACGAGCTTCGTCCGCCTGCTCGACGTCAATCCGGGCTTCGCGGCGCCGAGCGTTCTGACGTTCGACGTGAACCTCCCGGGCTCCCGCTATCGCGAGCCACACCAGGTCGCGGGCTTCTACGATCGGCTGATCGCGCGCGCGGCGGCGCTCCCGGGGGTGACTGGCGCGGGCGCGGTCGAGTTCATGCCGCTCACCGGCCAGGACGGCAGCACGTTCATCCACGTGGACGGCCTGGCGGCGCCGCCGCCAGGGCAGGAGCCGCGCGCGCACTATCGAAGCGCGACGCCAGGGTACTTCCCCGCGATGGGCATCCAGCTTCGGGGGGACGCGCGTTCACGGACGCAGATCGTCCCGGCGCCGAACGGGCCGCGCTGGTCAACGAACGACTCGCGCAAGCTGTGGCCCGGCGGGTCGGCGCCGGTCGGCGGCTGGCGCTGCCGTTCGAGTGTCGGTACTACCGCGACCGTCCGCCGGACTTCGTGCCCGAGCTCGGAATGCGCGAGGTGGTGGGGGTCGTCGCGGACGTGAGGCACGCGGGGCTCGACGCCGCTGCCCCGCCGAGATCTACGTCCTGTTCGCCCAGCGCAGCGTGCAAGAGATGGCGGTGGTCGTCGGACGAGCGGCGCCGGCGCCGGCCTGGCAGCGGCCGTGCGCCGCGAAGTGCATGCGATCGATGCCGATCAGCCCATCGCCAACGTGCGCACGCTCGACGAATCCTCGAGCGTCGGTCGCGCCGCCTCGTTTCCACTCGACGTTGATCGCGCCTTCGTCGCGCTCGCCCTGTGCTGACGGGCGTCGGGGTCTACGGCATCCTCGCCTTCGCCGCCGCCCAGCGGACCCGCGAGACCGGCGTGCGCATGGCGTTCGGGGCGGGCCGCGCGAGATCGTCGGGCTGCTCGCCGGCCGCGGCGTGCGCCTCGCGGCCGTTGGCCTCGCGATCGGTCCTGCTGGCGCCGGGCCGCGTCTCGCGACTGCTCTCGCGGCTCCTCTTCGGCGTGACCGCCGCCGAGCCCCGTCTATCTGGGAAGCGCCGGTGCTCGTGCTGGCGCCCGCGGCATGCTACCTGCCCGCCAGCCGCGCGGCCCGCATCGATCCGGTCGACCTGCAAATCGACGCTACTGAATCCTCATATCATTGGCGGCATGGCCGCACGTCGGTTCGTCGCTGTCGCCGCCTCGGCCTGGCGTCCGCGCCGGTCCGCGCGCAGAGCCGCACGTTCGACGTCGTCGTCTACGGCGGCACGGCGGGCGGCGTCATCACCGCCGTGAGCGGCGGCGCGCGAGGGCTCGACGGTCGCGCTGCTCGAGCCGCGCGATCATCTCGGCGGCATGGTGTCGGGCGGCCTCGGCTGGACCGACTACGGCAAGAAGGAAGTCATCGGCGGCTACTCGCTCGAGTACTTCGAGCGCGTCGGCACAGAAGTACGGCGCGCCGATCGAGTGGCACTTCGAGCCGCACGTCGCCGAGGCGGTCTTCAAGGAGCTCGTCGAGCGAGGCCGGCGTCGCAGGTCTTCTACCGCCATCGCCTGCGCGAGAAGACCGGCGTGCGAAGGAGGGCGCGCGCATCACGCGCGATCACGCATGGAGAACGGCGCGACGTTCGCGGCGAGGATCTTCGTCGACGCGACCTACGAAGGCGACCTGATGGCGCAGGCCGGCGTGTCCTACACCTGGGGCCGCGAGGGCAACGACCGAGTACGGCGAATCGCTCGCCGGCGTCCGCGAGCGGACGCCGAAGCACCAGTTCCAGGTGCAGGTCTCGCCGCACGACGCCGACGGCAGGCTGCTGCCCGAGATCTCGCCGCGAGACGAAGGCGCCGGCCGGCGCCGCGGACAGGAAGGTCCAGGCCTACAACTTCCGGGTCTGCATGACGCAGGTCGCCGGACAACCGCGTGCCGTTTCCGAAGCCGGCCGGCTACACGCCGGCGCGCTATGAGCTGCTGGCGCGCATGCTCGAGGCGATGGATCGCGTGAAGCGCGAGGCCGCGGCGTCCGTCGCGGCGCAGGCCAAGCCGCAGACGCGGCGATCCGATGGTACCGGCTGAAACAGCCGTGGTCGCTCGAGGACGTGATGAAGCCGGATCTGCTGCCGAACGGCAAGACCGACACGAACAACAACGGCGCGTTCTCGACCGACTACATCGGCGGCAGCTACGACTATCCCGACGGCCGACTACGCGACGCGCGCGCGCATCTGGCAGGCGCACGTCGACTACATGCAGGGCTTCCTCTACTTCCTGCAGAACGATCCGCAGGTGCCCGCAGGCGCTGCACGACGAGATGGCGCCGTGGGGACTGTGCAAGGACGAGTTCACCGACACGGCGAACTGGCCGCACCAGCTCTACGTCCGCGAGGCGCGCCGGATGATCGGCGAATACGTCATGTCGCAGAAGGACATCCAGACCGAGCTGACCAAGCCGGACGCCATCGGCATGGGCTCCTACAACAGCGACTCGCACAACGTGCAGCGGATCGTCAACGCCGCCGGGTTCGTCGAGAACGAGGGCGACATGCAGGTGCCGGTCACGCCGTACCAGATTCCCTACCGCGTGATGCTGCCGAAGCGCGCGCGAGGCGACGAACCTGCTCGTGCCGGTCTGCTTCTCGGCCACGCACGTCGCCTACTCGACGCTGCGGATGGAGCCGCAGTACATGATCATCGGCCACGCCGCCGGCGTGGCGGCGAAGATGGCGATCGACGCGGGCGTCGCGGTGCAGGACGTCGATGCGGCGCGTTGACCGCGAGGCTGCGCTCGCAGCGCGCGGTGCTGGAATGGACGCCGGCCCGTCGAGGTGAGGCCCGTCGCCTCTTGGGTAGACTAGGACGCGTGGAACCCGTCGCCATCCTCGTGACCGCATCCAGGGGCCCCGGCATCCTGCATCAGCTCACCGGGGTCATCGCCCGCCATCGGGGTGACATCACGTCGGTCGAGATCCTCAGC
>CAWIBS010000038.1:0-13713 GCA_963834365.1 Vicinamibacterales bacterium
TCGGTCCGGAGCGCGTCGGTCGGTGAGAGTCGGGTCCCGCGACGCGCGGGTGCGTAGCTGGCCGCCAGCGCCGTGAGCAGGAGGCCTGCCGCAACCAGGCCGAAACTGGTCAGGTCGCGCGGAGCCACGCCCGCGAGCAGCGCGCTCAGGAACGGCGTCGTCGCCGCCGCGACGACAAGGCCCGCCGTCACGCCGACGACGGCGATGACGAGGCCGTCGCGCAGCAGCAGGCGCATCACGCTAGAGGAAGTCGCACCGAGCGCGACGCGAAGGCCGATCTCCGGGATCCGGCGCGCCACCGAATAGGCAACGAGGCCATAGACCCCGGCGACCGTCAGCGCCCAGCCGACCAGGCCGAGCGCCGCGAGCAGGGTGGCCGCGACCTGCGCCGGGAACAGCGCGACGGCCATCACATCCTGAAGCGGCCGCACGCGGACGCGGACGCGGGGATCGACACCAGCCAGCACGCCTTGGAGGGCTCGGGCGAGCGCGCCCGCGTCGCCTTCGCTGCGCGCGTGGATGGTGATGGCCCCGATCTGCGGCCCCACCGGCCAGTAGACCTGGGGCCTGGTCTCCTCGCCGAGGGTCATGTAGCGGCTGTCGGCGACGACGCCGACAATCTCCGCCCACGGCAGCTCCTGGCCCGCGGGCGCGGGCCGGCGGACGCGACGCCCCAGGGCGCTCGAGCCGGGAAGCAGCTGTCTCGCGAACGTCTCGTTCACGATGACCGCCCGAGCCGGAGCCTGCGCGTCGGCGTCGTCGAACTCCCGCCCGGTGCGCAATGGAATGCGCATCACCCGGAAGTAGTCAGGGAGGATCCAATTCGTCCGTACGGTCGCCTTCCGGACGCCTTCGGGGCCATCGACCTGCAGGCTGTTGATGTTGACCTCCAGACTCAACGGCACGACTGCGGCGGCCGACACGGCGGTGACCTGCGGTGCAGTTTTCAGGCGGCGGATGGCGGCCCGATAGAAGGCATCCACGTCCCCCGGGGACAGCTGCGCGGAGCGTGTGTCGACCTCGACGGTCACCACGTGCTCCATGTCGAAGCCCGGATCGATCCGGCTCGCCACCCACAGGCTCCGGACGAACAGCGTCGTTCCGACCAGCAGCACCGTCGAGAGCGCGACCTGCACGCCGATGAGCACGCCTCGCGCCGACCAACGCCGGTGACCGAGAGCCCGGGGCGCCGTGCCGATACCGCCGACCACCGAGACGCGGAACGCCTGCAGCACCGGCGCGACGCCGACCACCACGGTCGACAGGCCGACGAGCGCCGCGAGGTAGCCGAGGAGATTGAGGTCGATCGGCACCTCCGCCTCGAACGGGACCGGAAAGGGCAGCGGCACCGCCACCAGCAGGCGCGCGACCCACAGGCTGCCAATCGCGCCAAGGCCGATGCCGGTCACGGCCAGCACGAGGCTCTCGGCCAGGAGCAGACGCGCCAGCCGCCAGCGGCCACAGCCGATGCTCACGCGCAGCGCGAACTCGCGCTGCCGGGCCGCGGCGCGCGCCACCAGCAAGCCGGCGACATTGACGCACGCCACGACCGCGAGCAGCAGGACGAGCACGACGACCACCGTCGCGAAGAGCACGAGCACCCGCATCGCCTGATCGTTCGCGCTGATGAACAGCCCCAGCGGGTGGAAGGGGAACGTCTGGACCCGGCCCAAGGCCTTGTTGTCGATCGGATCGGCGCTCGCCAGCGCCGCGCCGCGCGCCGCGACGCGGGCCCGGAACTCCGCCTCGGTCTGGCCTGGTGCCAGCAGTCCCAGCAGCTCGGTACTGGGCCTCTCCACGCCGTGTCGTCGGCGGCCGGGCCGACGACCCCGCCGGCAGGTAGATCGACGGCGCAACGCCGAGGCCCCACAGCGAACGGTACCCGCGCGGCAGCACGCCGATCACCGTGTAGCGATGACCATTCAGTACCAGCGTCCGCCCGATGGCGTTCGGGTCGTTCGCCAGCCGGCGTTCCCAGAAGGCGTGCGTCACGACCGCCGTGTCGCCCGCCTCGCGGACGCTCTCGGCCGTGAACACGCGTCCCTGCGCCGCCTCGACGCCCAGCGCAGCGAAGTAGTGCGCGCTCACCGACTGGCCGTGTATCCGCACCGGTTCGTCGCCGGCTTGCCAGGCGAGCTCTTCGATCCGATAGCCGAGGCAGGACACGCCCGGCGTCGCCTCGCACAGGTCGCGCAGATTCAACCAGGAGATCCGATTGCCATCGCCGATCCAGAAGCGGACCAGCGATGCCGGACGGGAGGCGCTCACAGGCTGCAGGACGACCGCGTTCACCACGCTGAAGAGCGCCGTGCCGAAACCGGTGCTGATGCCCAGCGACAGGCAGGCGACGACGAGCAGCGTCTTGCTGCGCATCAGGCCGCGACAGGCGTAGCGCACATCCTGGACCGCGCCTTCGAGAGCGGCCGGCACCCAGACGTGGTGCGCCGCCTCGCGCGCCAGGGTCGCGTTCCCCATGCGGAAGCTGGCCGCACGCCGCGCGTCCTCGGGCGGCAGGCCGGCGTCGACCTGGTCTTGCTCGGCAAGCGCGCGATGCCAGGCGATCTCGTCAGCGAGGTCCTGCTCGCGCCGCCGGCGATGCCACAGATACGAGAGCCGTCGAAGCAGCCGCACGGGGCTTTCCTTCCGTCCGTCTAGGTCGTACGCAGGACGCGCTGGATGGCGGTGACGACGTAGTCGAACTCACGCGCCTGCGCCGTCAGGTGCTTCCGCCCGGCCGCGGTCAGCGTGTAGTAGCGGGCGCGCCGGTTGTTGTCCGAGGCGCCCCATTCGTCGCTGACCCACCCGTTCAGGAGCAGCCGTTGCAGTGCCGTGTAGAGCGAGCTCTCGCCGAGCTCGAGGACGTCGCCCGACGACGCACGGATCGCCTGCGCGATCGCGTAGCCGTGGCGCTTGCCGCCGGCGAGCGCCTTCAGAATCAGGAGGTCGACGGTGCCGTTCGGCAACCCAGGCGGCAGGCGATCGTTCGTTCCCATCGTGACGTGATGGGAGCATGACCTACGACGAACGGTGAGTCAAGCCCCATCGTGGCACGATGGGAGTCCGGCCGCGGCGGTGGGGAGGGCTCGTCTCCAGCCGGTGCGTTGCATGGCGTCGAGCCTGGAAAGAAGATGTACGGGTTGATCGCGGTCGATGGGAAGCTGCTGGTCCTGACGGAAACGGGCGATCTAGTCTTGGTCGAGGCCTCGCCGGTCGCCTACAAGGAACTGGATTCTTCCAGGGTTAAGACCGCTGATTCTGAACAGCGGAAATCGACACCCCAATCGTCAGTTGGAACCGGTCGGCGAAACGGCCGTCGCCGCAGTCTTCAGCTGAGCGTTCGGCGAGCACTCGCGTGGAGCCGTGCGCGCACTAGCTCCCGTCGTTCCTGCAAGCCGCAACGAGCCGGGGTCCGGAGCGCGGCCCAACGCCTGCATCCGGACGGCGCGCGAGTCTTGGATCGCGACGCGGGCTCAGTCCTGGCGGAGCGCGACGACCGGATCGATGCGAGCCGCGCGTGCCGCCGGGATGGCGCAGGCGATCAGCGCAGCGCCGGTCAGGCCAATGGTCATGAAGGCAACGGTCGCCGGATCGTTTGGCTCGACGCCGTGCAGCAGCCCTCGCATCACCCGGCCGAGGGCTAACGTGGCGACAATGCCCGGGCCGAGGCCCAGCAGCACGTAGATCATTGCCTGGCTGATGATGAGGCGGACCACGGCCGCCGGCCGCGCGCCGATGGCGATGCCGACCGCCGTCTCGCGGGTCCTGCGGGCGACCGATCGCGCCACGACTCCGAACGTCCCGGCCAGCGCCATCAGGGCGGCGGACGCCGCATAGACCCGGAGCAGGTACATGTTGAACCGCCGCGGCGCCACCGAATCGGCCAGCGACTGCTCCAGGCTCTGGAACTGGTAAACCGGCTGGGTGCGATCGAGCTGCTCGACCGGCTCCCTTTACCGCCGAGAATAGTGGCGCCGGCATGCGCACGGCGACGACGATCGACCGCGTCGCCGGCGAGCGCTGCCATGGAGGACAGTTCGGGCATCGTCTCGCCGTCGAGGCTCGTAAAGGACGGCTTTCTCGGCCCGGACGGCAACTCCGAGGGCGGATCCTTAGAAGCGATCTCGCGAGTAGGTTCTAGTCTTGGGTCAGTTGCGGCCGCTCTGATCTGACAGCCTCGTCTTACCTAGCGGCGAGGCGAGTCCGAACTGCGCATGTGCCCAGAACGACTCGAAGCCCTCGCGGCTACACCTGGTACCCGTCTCCTCGACAGCGGAGTAGAACGTGAGCGTGAGAACCGATTCCGTCGTTCCGTACGCCGTTCGGGCGGCTGGAACGTCGCCCTCTGGGTTGTTCAACTGCTGCTGGCTCTGGGCTTCGGCATGGCGGGGATCATGAAGACCACCATGCTGATCGACGAGCTGGCCAAGCAGTTGGTCTGGCCAGGCGCGCTGCCACCAGCGCTGGTTCGCTTCATCGGCGTGTCCGAGTTCGCAGGCGCCCTGGGGCTACTCCTGCCCGCCCTCACGCGAATCAAGCCAATCCTGACGCCGTTGGCCGCCGCCGGACTGGTGCTCGTCATGGCCTTGGCAGCGCTGTTCCACATCTCGCGCGGTGAGTGGGGCGCGCTGCCGATCAACGCCGTCCTGGGTGGGCTGGCGGCGTTCGTCGCCTGGGGACGGCGACGTCGAGCGACTATCGAACCGCGATAGGCGGCGGCGATTCCGAACTAGCAGCATGCTGAACGGCCCCCTCGACCTCGGCGCCTTCTCACTCGCCACGTGAACCCCGACAGCGGCGACACCGTCGGCAGCCGGCTCGACGACATCGTCGACTATGGCATGCTGACCGAGCGTAGCGGCGATGGTGCCGAACGCAGGACATGGGATGCACGGGGACAATCTGACCTTCTACAACCAGGCTGTCCTGGCGTTCCTGCAGCGTCGTTAGCTTCGGCGGCAGCAGTCGACTGTCACACGAGCACGAAACACTTTTGGCTCATGCGAGCTATGCGGGCAACCCGAAGCGGTCGGACTCGATGCGGCCGGTTCGCCATCCGGTTCTAACTCGCATGAATCTGGTGCACCAAATACGTCCTGAGTGACGCCGCAGGGACTTCCGATCTACCGGCCCGTTTTTCGAAGCCACTGGGCGACCACTGAGGAGCAACGACGTCACTTTCGGTTGATGTGCAGAAAGGGTTTACGCCAGCCAGCGAGTTGGGTCTGCACGGCTTCATCATCGAACCGTGATGGCGAACAACGCGTCGAGTTCCTTCAAGAACTCGGACGAGTTCATGAACACGGCGAAATGCCCCCCCTTGATTGTCACAAATCCCTTGTGCGGCGCTTCGACGCCATCGACGAAAGCTTTGGCGAGGCTAGTGGGCGTGGTGAAGTCGTCGGCACCCTGGATAACGAAGACCGGGACCTCGATTCGGCCTGCGAGCGCAGTCGGTCCGAGAGCATACTGTTGCGGCATCAGCCGCTCGGCACTCAGGTTCTGCCCATCGAACCAGTCGTTGATGTCCCTTGTTGTGTACCCAGGCGCGGTCAGCCCGAACCACCCCATGCTTGCGATGAAGGAGTCCGCCCCTTCGAACAGGTTTGCCCATCGGCGCTGCACCTGGTGGCCCCGGCCGTCTTTGCGCGGCGGCCGGCCGATCTCCTCGAGTTCGCGAACGGCGCGTGAATCACCCGACAAGCGGGCCTTCGCGAGCAGCGCGTCGTAGGCCACCTGGGTTTGGCGGGTCAGATCGCCGGCCACACCCACCTGCCCAGTTCCGACGAATGCGTGGAACAGATCCGGCTTCGCCTTGGCCATCAACACGCCGAGAACGGAGCCCCAGGAGTGCCCCACCAGAACGATCTTGTCCTTCCGCAGATACGTGCGAACCGCGTCCGACAGCTCGACGCCGTCCTGGACCAGCCGATCGATGGTCAGGGTTGCGGCGGAGCCCTGCCCGTTCCGGCCGAGCGTCCTTCCGGTTCCGCGCTGATCCCATTGCACGACCGTGTAGGTCTTCAGCCAAGCGCGGAAAGCAGCATACCCCCACGGATTGGTGGCGTCGCCCGGCCCGCCGTGCAACACGAACACGACAGGATTGGCGCGATCCTCGCCGCGGATGGTGATCCACTGGTCGATGCCGCCAACCTTCAGGTACTTCGCTTCGTCGATGCCATTGGGCGAGACGGCGTAATCCTGGGCGTTCCGCGTGCGAAGGAAATCCAACGCCGCGTCGAGCTTCCGCTGTTCGTCGGCGTCCGAGGATCGGCGTTCTTGCGTGCGTACGGGACTCGACAGCGCGAGAGCCACGCCGAACGCGACGAGTGTGACAAGCCGCTTCGACATCCTGTCCCTCCTACCATGCCGGACTTGGTATGAGACGGCCAGGGAACACATCCAGTTGCATCAGAACATATTGAGCAACGTCCTGAGCATGCGACTCCCTTCGATTGAAGGCTCTGCCACGTGGATCAGCCAGCTGCGGAATCGTTCCGACAGCCACCCGAACGACGTAGGTATCCAGTCACGCCGCAGCGTCGAGCTTGGCTCCATCGGAGGCAATACTATCCCGGGGGCGCGGTCCAGTGACTGTGCCGGGCTCGCCCCGGTCCAACACGTGTCGCGGTCAGGTCGACTCGTGCTGCAACATCGGCCCTACCCAACGTTAAGATGAACTGTCGCAGGCCCACTGTCTCCATGCGTCGCGTTGTTCTCACGGGTGGCCCAGGCGCGGGCAAGACGACGCTGCTCACTGAGCTCGCCGCGATGGGCTACACCACCGTTGAAGAGTCTGCTCGAGCCATCATCGCCGATAGGCTGGCACGCGGCGCCAGTGCTCGACCGGACGTGCCTGCGTTCGCCCGCGAGATCCTGCGTCGAGACATCGAGAAGTACCTCGCCCAGCCGCAGATGTCCAAAGTGGTCTTCTTCGACCGTGGGGTCATAGACGCGGTCGGTTTCCTTCAGGAGGTGTCACCGCTACCGGCAGGCGAGCTGGCAGCAATGCTATCCGCGTATCCGTTCTACTCGCCGGTGTTCATGCTGCCGCCTTGGGAGGCCATCTACACAACCGACGCGGAGCGCGTCCAATCGTTCGCCGAAGCCGTCGACGTCCACGCGAGGATCGCGCAGTGGTACAGCGCGTGCGGCTACGTGCTGTGCGAAGTTCCTCGCCTTCCAGTTCCGCAGCGCGCAGCGCATGTCCTCCGCATCCTCGCAGAAAGCGACGCCTGACCCGCGTGTGACGCCGATGTGGCTGCGTTGACCTCCACGGACCCGCCACGGAGGCACACGGCGGCGGCGGCTCACTCGAGTCGAGCGCTCGCGGGTCCGATGATGACCGTCAGCATCCTCGCCAGCTGCCGTTGGCGCCGCGGGTTGGCGTCAAATCGGATTTCGACATTCCGAGGCGGCCGGCCGCCCAGCCCGACGCGGAGGAGGCCGGAGCTCAGCGTCGCCCGCGTGATGCGGACGTGCCCGCACAGGTTCCGCTGGTGGCTCTCCACGTAGACGCGGCCACCGTCGGGTGACTCGAACTGCCGCTGCATCAAGATGTACGGCCCGTCGTCGACGCTCCCGTCCTTCCGTTCCTCGAACGACACATGGAAATATTCGTCGCCCGAGTTGGCGACGGAGACGTACGGCAGCGAGAACTCGGTCATCGGTTCGCCAGCATCGTTCTTCCGCAGTCGGTACGCTGGCACCGAGGACGGGGCCGCCTGCTGTCACCCCAGCCGTGGGTAGCGCGCCTCGACCACAGAGCGCCCAGGCCGTCGCGATTCACGCGTTGGGATTCAGGAACAGCTTCGGCGGCGTCACAGGTTACGCCATACGTCCGCGCACTTGGTGCTGCCTTCCGCCAGATTCCACTCCAGTACTGATTCAGCATATGCGCAAGGCGGCATGCTGCCTCGTGACGGAGAGGAGGCCGTCCCGGCATGTCACAGACACGCACCCGGAAGCGGAAGAAAGCGCCGAAGCACGTCCTCGCGCTCCCCGATCTCGAAGAGGCGAAGTCGGCGGTCCTCGCCTAACCTCACCTCGGCGAGCGACCAGCGCACCTACGACCACGCCATCCGCGAGGTCGTCGGCTGGTATGCTCCGAACCACGCCTCGCGTTCAATCGGACTGTCGTCTTGCGGTATCGGATCCATCTCGAGCAGCGCCAATACGCGCCGGCGACGATCAACCTTCGGCTCGCGGCGAATGCGACGGGTGGCGTACGAGGCGGCCGATACGGGACTCCTCCAGTCCGAAGCTCGCGACCGGGATTCGTCGCGTGCAAGGCGTCCGCCGACTCGGGGTGCGCCTCGGGAACTGGTCGACACCCGAACAGGGACGACGGCTGCTCGGGCCAGACACGCCGACGACGCCCCGCGACGTTGCCGCGCTCCGGCGATTTCATGTGAGTGCTGGAAGCCGAGCCACTTCGATTGCGAAAAGTCCAGGAATCTGCTGCGGCGTGTCCGGATTCTCCCCGCCTTTGCGTAGCTACTGACAAGAGGAGAGTTTCATGGAAACACAACCAGTTTCAGTTGTGCAGGAAGGTATCTCTCGCAAGCTTTTCAGGAATCTTGTAGTCCTCGTGTTGTCTGGAGCTGCCGTGTTGGGGCAGACGTCACCTGCTGCCTCTCAGGTCGGCGACCCGTTCGGCGTCCCGTGTGACAGCGTCGGAACGAGCGGCATTCCGTACGTGCCAGGCGTCAATTGCCGGGTAATGGCTGTGGACGGTTATATGCGGCAGTACATCGTGTGGATACCGTTGGGCGGCGTGCCGGCCGGTTCTCCAGCAGTGGTCATGCTCCACGGCGCCAGTGGTGACGCCGCAGTGACCCTGCGCAGTTCTGGCTGGCGGGAAAAAGCGACACAGGAGAACTTCGTCGCCGTGTTCCCAACGGCGGCCGAACACTTCGTCCTGGAAACACAGCGTTTCTCGACACGCTGGAACAACTACAGCCTGCCGACCGAGATCGACCCCAATCGGCGACCGGCGGGTTATCCGGCGACGTCTCCCTGGCCCGCCGACGACGTGAAGTTCATCCGTCAAATAGGTGGGGACATCATCCAACAGCTCTCCACCGATCCGCACCGCGTGTACGTTGCAGGATTTTCGAGTGGTGGCGGTATGTGCGCGCGTCTGGGTGTCGAGTTGTCGGATCTCATCGCGGCTGTGGCATGCCACAACTCGGGCTTGCAGCGAGGTACACGAAACACTGGTCGGCGCTCGCAATCTATCCGCGTTCTTTACTCTCGGCACCCTGGACGGCAACGGGCTCGAGGCAGTCAACGCCTACCTGGCCGCCTTGGGACTGCCTGCCATCGCGGAGCTGCCGCTCGATCCCTTCGATCTGGGCCAGATCCCGCCAATCAAGAATCAGATCTTGGTAACTCTCGAGTCGTTCAATCTCCAGGCTGCTCCGCTCACCGTCGTGACCGGTCCGAGCTGGACACAGCTTCACGCACAGACCGCGCAACCCGGCAACGCGGACGGCAACGAGTTGTTCTTCTCATTTCTCGACGATGTGACCCACCAATACCCCAACGGCAGGAACAATCCCGAGGGATTCAGCGAGCCGGATGCGGTCTGGCCATTCTTCGTGCAGCATCCCCGTCCGTAAGTCGCCAACCCATTCAGGCGCGAGCCGTGGAAAGTCAAGACGATCACCCGGTTCGTGTGAGCAAACCATCACAAATCAGGAGAACGACATGGCTTATCAACACAGCTCAACTCAGTTCACGCTCCGGCGCATCGTGCTTCTTCCGGCAATCGTGCTGGCCGCATTGCTCGACCTCGGCGCCATCCACACTCTTGCGGCGAATCAGTCGGTTGAAATCGGTCGCGTCACATCGTCCGGAACCATTGCCCTACAGCTGGAGAAATTCCACGAGCAGTTTGGTGATGGGACCAGGATTTCCGAGATCACCGTCGGCGATTACAACGGCTACCGCGTCGTCAGGCGCAAGGGGAACTCGGCCTCCGGTGAATGCCGGGTCGAGATGGCCCCACTCATGACTGGTAACGGCGAAGCCATCCTGAGCGGCTCCGCCGTGGCAGCCGGTACGCGAGTTTTCCTCCCCGGCCTGATCAAGGTGACGCTGACCGGCTGCTCGAACAACCTTTGCAGCAGTCTCGCTGGCGCAGATGGACTGGGTGGCCACGAGACCCTGCGCGCCTGGTGCGATCAGACGGTATTGAGTGAGAACCGTTGCCGGTGCCACGTGGTCACGACCGAGTCTCCGGACATCGAGCTCGCTGAGGATCCCGGGAACCTCTGCACGTCATGGTTGGACCGTCTCATCTCGGCCCACGTCAGCGAGTGGGTGCGGTTTCGCTACATCGAGTGAACGGCCGATTGATTCGACATCGATGGCCGGGCCGGACGCGAGGTCCCGAGCAACTACTCATGATGCTGCGCGCGCTCCTGGCGGATCGGTTCAAGCTCGTAGCCCGGACCGAAACACACAGCTCCAGGTATTCCCCGTGACGCGAATCGATGGACGCGCCGGTCCGCGCCTACGACCAGTGGCGGCGGAGTGCCCTGATTGGGGCGACCGCCCCCCGGTGGCGGCGGGTCAACTGCCGCTATGTGGTGCGCTCCGTGCGGGGCCGGGCCGAGTCTCGTCACGCAGCGTGACGATGGACCAGTTCATCTCTTTTCTGTCGCCACGCGTCGACCGCGTCGTGCTCGATCGGTCAGGCATTGGTGGATTGTTAATTTAAGGTTGAATCCGGACGAAGTTGTTGGCGAGCGCGGCAGTCGCGACGGGCCGAAGCTGACCCTGATTGGGCTGCGCCAGGCACACGCCCAAGTGCTGGCCTCGGTGGACACCCAAAACCGGCCATTAATCGACACCTCAAAACCGGCCATTTCCTGACGCTGTCGGCCGAGACGTTGACCGCGACGAGGAGCCTCGTGTTCCTCCGTTGCCATGGGGAACGTCTTGGACCCGAGCAAGCAGCAGCAAGTGATCGCGTTGGGGCGCCTCGGCTGGCCGCTCCGACGTATTGAGCAGGAGACCGGGATCCGTCGTGAGACGGCCAGTGCGTATTTGCGCGCGGCAGGGATTGCGGTCCGCGGCCGTGGGCGACCAGGGGAAGAGAAGGGAAAACCGGCCATTTCCGCTGGGGTGTCCACCGACCCCGCGCGGCCATGGCCGCCGCCCGGCCGCGCGCCCTGCGCCAGTGCCTGCGAGCCCTACCGCGATCTGATCGTCGAGGCCCTCGGGCGCGGGCGCAATGCGATGGCGATCTGGCAGGACCTGGTCGATGACCACGGCTTTGCCGCCCGTTACGCCAGTGTCCGCCGGTTCGTCCGTCAGCTCCGCGGGCGCGCGCCCGTCGACGCGCGCGTGGTCATTACGACCGCCTCGGGCGAGGAAGCCCAGGTCGACTATGGCGACGGGCCGATGGTCCGCCACCCGCACACCGGCAAGTACCGCCGGACGCGCCTCTTTGTCCTGACCCTCGGCTACTCGCGCAAGGCCGTCCGTCTGCTCGCGTGGCACTCCAGCGCGCAGGGCTGGGGCGAGCTCCACGAACGCGCGTTTCGGCGCCTCGGCGGCACGCCGCGCGTCGTGGTCCTCGACAATCTCAAAGAAGGCGTCCTCACCCCCGACGTCTACGAGCCCACGCTCAATCCGCTGTATCGCGACGTGCTCGCGCACTACGGGGTGACCCCCTTGCCGTGCCGCGTCCGCGATCCCGATCGCAAGGGCAAGGTCGAAGCGGGGATTGGTCACACGCAGAAGACGCCGCTGCGCGGCCTTCGCTTCGAGACGCTCGCGCAGGCGCAGGCCTATCTCGATCGCTGGGAGGCCCACTGGGCCGACACCCGCATCCACGGCACGACGAAGCGGCAGGTCGCGGTGATGTTTGCCGAGGAGCGGCCCGCCCTGCAGCCGCTGCCGGTCGAGCCCTTTCGCTATTACCGCTACGGGGTGCGGACGGTGCATCTCGACGGCTGCGTCGAGGTCGACGCCGCGTACTACTCGGCGCCCCCCGGCTGGATCGGGCCGCCAGTCCAGGTGCAGTGGACCGAGCTGCATGTCCGGCTGCTGGCGCCGGCCACCGGCCAGCTGCTGCGGGAACACGTCCGCACCAAGCGCGGGTGGCATCGCATCGACGACGCCGATCGGCCGGCCCGCACGCCCCGCCCGACGCTCGCGTTGCTCGCGCGGGCCCGCTACGCCGGCGCGCATCTCCACGCCGTCTGCACGCACATCCACACGCACGAGGGGGCCGCCGGCGTCCGTCGCATCCTCGGCGTGCTCAGCCTCGCCAAGAAATACGGCGCGGTCGCCGCGGACGACGCCGCCAAGGCCGCCCTCGAGCTGCACGTACCGACCTACCGCTTCCTGCGGCGCTATCTCGAACGCCGCCCCGCCGCGCCGCTCACGCTGAAGCAAGTCGACCCACTCATCCGCCAGCTCACCCTCTACCGCGATCTCATCGATCGCACCACAGGAGACCCATCATGAACCTCGTCGAGCTCGATCACGCCCTCCGCAAGCTCCGCCTCTCCGGCATGGCGACCGTCCTCGAGACGCGGCTCCGCCAAGCCCAGTCCGAGCAGCAGGCGCCCATCGATCTGATCTCCGCGCTCGTCGGCGATGAGCTCCTCCGCCGGCAGGATCGCCTCATCGCCCGGCGGGTGCAGCAGGCGCGCTTCCGCGATGGCGACCGCTCGCTCGACGGCTTCGATTTCGACTTCAACAAGAAGATGCATCGCGCCCTGATCCACGACCTCGCGACTGCACGCTTCATCCCGCAACGGGACGACGTGCTGTTCCTCGGGCCGCCTGGCACCGGCAAGAGTCATCTCGCGCAGGCGATTGGGAAGGCGGCGATCTACCAGGGCCACCGCGTCCTCTATCGCGAGGCGCACACGCTGCTCGAGGAGATCGCCGACGCCACGCTCGACGGGACCCGTAAAGACTTCTTTGCCGAGCTGACGACGGTCCCGCTGTTGATCATCGACGACCTCGGGATGCGCAAGCTCCCGCACACGGCCGCCGAGGACCTGCTGGAGGTCATCATGCGGCGCTACGAGCGGGCCTCGACCCTGCTCACGTCGAACCGGCCGGTCGACGACTGGGGCAAGCTGCTCGGCGACACCGCCGCCGTGACCGCCCTGCTCGACCGGCTCCTGCACCACGCCCACGTGCTCAAGTGCGGACCACGGAGCTGGCGCACGAAGGTCCACACCGACTTGCGCTCAGAGGACGCGACGCAGTAGAACTCACCCGTCTCGGCCCGGTCAGAAATGGCCGGTTTTGCCCGTCGACGAAATGGCCGGTTTTGACCCGTCCACCGAGGCGAGACCGCGCCCGAGAGGGCGATTGTCCAGCACCTCGCCAGCGAAGCGGATCTGTTCGCCCGCAACGCGGGCGTTGTCAACGGCTACTACGACGAAGTCGCGGCGCTCTACGCCGCCCACAGCGAATCGCGCGTGGGTCGGGACGAAGCCCTGGCGCGAAAGCGCCTGCTGTTCAGCGAGCTTGTCGGGGCCCGCGCCTCCCTTCGGTGCCGAGGCCCGTCTCGTTCAATCGGTGTCCAGCCGAGCTGAACAACGCGGGCCAGACGTTCGACCGCAACTACAGCCGTATGCGGGATCCACGGTGGTTGCCCGTTAGCCCCTTGCTGCCTGAACAACGAGAACTCGCGCGGGAAAGTGCAGAATGTCCGTGGAGATAGCTCGGACAAGCTCGGGC
>CAWIBS010000039.1:0-301806 GCA_963834365.1 Vicinamibacterales bacterium
GTCGTCTATCTGGCGAATCCGATGGAACCCGGGAAGTTTGTTGAACGAGAGGTCCGGCTCGGTCAGACCTCGGGAGAACAGGTCGAAGTCGTCTCAGGCCTTCAGCCAGGCGACGTCGTGGTGACTGAGGGCAGCTTCTTCGTCAGAGCCGAGCGTGAGCGTCGTGGTCTCAGGTCGGCGGCAAGCACGGCGAATGCGAGCGCAACGCCAGCATCATCGAGCGACGGACGCAGCAGCGAGGCGGCCCAGATTGCGAAGGTGGTCGTGAGCGAACAGGGCTATGAGCCTGCGAAGGTGACGTTGCGCGCCGGCACACCGGCACGCATCACGTTCGTGCGTACGACCGACAAGACGTGCGGCACAGAAGTGGTGTTTCCGTCGTTGAACATCAAACGAGCGCTCCCGCTGAATGAGCCCGTAGTGATTGAGTTTACGCCGGCCAAGTCGGGAGACATCGCTTTCGCCTGCGGAATGAACATGCTGCACGGCACCGTCGTCGTTCGATAGGCGGAGCCGGCATCATGTGATCACGCCTGGGATGATCGCGAACGGGAGCTGTGCCGGATCTCCAGGAAGGACCTGGAGCCCACCGGATCCAGAGGCCGCGGCCACGGTATATGGGAGGAACGGCCTCCCGGTCGCGATTTCCTGTAGTAACGGCGCTCTCCACGACGGATCACTCCTTGCGAAACCGGTGCTCTCGGCCTTGAGTCCTTCCGAAGGAATGGGCGGCGGGCCGTCTGTTCTCGATAGGAGTGCGGCTCATGGCAAACGATGTGGTCTCATCCCCCCGCGCTCACCTCGTGGAATCCATACCCGTCGGTCTCGAGGACCTGCGCGGGACAGCGGGTGTCCAATACACCGAGGACGTGCTGGTTCGCTTGACCGGTTCCGCCCAATCCACGATCGACTTGACCGCCATGTATTGGGCGCTTCTGCCCGACTCCGAGAGCATCGACGAGAAGGGCTTCACGCCGGAGCAGTTCGAGCGGATGGGGGCGGGCGCCGGTCGCGCCCTCTACGACGCACTCCGCAATGCCGCCATGCCGCGGTGTGACGATTCGGATCCTGCAAAGCCCCGGCTTCTCCGGTCAGAAACAGGAGTCGGACACGCTCCGCGAGGAGTTCCCCGACCGCGTCTCCATCCGCTCGATCGAAATGGGCAAGTGGTATGGGGGCGGCGGAATCATGCACCAGAAGATCTGGGTCTTCGACTCGCGCCACGTCTACGTCGGCTCGGCCAACATGGACTGGAAGTCGATCTCGCAGGTAAAAGAAATGGGTATCGCCGTCGAGGATTGCCCGGACCTGGCCGCCGACGCCGGCTGTTACTTCGAATCGTGGTGGTGCTTCAGCGCCCTCACCCCCGCATGCGTCGAAACGTTCGACCCCGTCGCGCGCATCGACCGCACCGTGCCGCGGTGGTCGAACCTGGTGCCGGTCGCACAACGCGCGCCATCGCCGTTGGGAGGCGAGCAATATGCGGCGACGTCCGGCCTCGAGAGCCCACTCCCGCTCGAACTGAACGGCGAACTCGGCAGCGCGTTCCTGACCGGATGCCCGAACGAGGTCATGGGTTCCGGCCGCACGTGGGATGGGGATGGGCTCGTTCACACCATCAACGATGCGCGCAAGTCGGTGTGCGTGAGCGTCATGGACTTCGCTCCGACCAGTCTCTTTGGACGGGCAGAACCGAGGGTCGCCGAGCGGCCATGACGGGTCCATTCCCACCAACACGCCGGTGTGGTGGCCGAGCCTGACCGACGCGATTCTTTCCGCGGTGTTGACGCGCAAGGTCTACGTGCGCCTGCTGGTCAGCAAGTGGGCCCATACATCCGGCCTGATCGAGCCGATGTTGCGAGCCTTGCAAGCAGGCCGCGGATGCCGGCCGCGCGGATCGATTCATGACGGCCGGCCAGCTGGAGATCAAGCTGTTCATCATCCCTGGCTGGGACAGCACGAGCGGTAGTTTCCGCGCGTATCCCGGTCACACCCGTGTCAATCACACCAAGTACATCGTCACTGACCGCCGCATCAACATTGGCACATCGAACATGACGTGGGATTACTTTGCCTCGACCGCGGGGAGCAGCTTCAACGCCGATCATCCCGCGCTCGTCCGCACGCTGCAGGCCGTGTTCGATCGCGACTGGACGTCGAGCTACGCCTGGCGACTGACATAATCGTCCGGCCGCTATCGAAGAACGCCCGTAACCTCAATCGACACAACGCGTACGGTGTTCTCTGATCCAGTTGGGATATCGTTCCCGGTGACTATTCTGGAGGCACTATGGCCAATCCGCTGACGCTCCTGATGCCGGTCGTTCCCGGCAGTGATCCCTCGGCAATCGCCGCGACCATCGCCAAGAACCAACAGCAGATCGACAACGCCCTGACACAGGTGGGCACGGTGCACTATGCGCGTTTCCTGCTGCTGGATTCGTCCGTGCCGAACCTGCAGCCGGGCACCGGCAAGGGGCCGTTCGTGCTTGCCGTCATCACCGCCTACGACGGCGACTTCAATGCCTATATCCAGGACTTCGTGGCGCAACTCGGTGCGGTCTTCGATGCGCTGCTCGCGTTCACCGTCGGCGGCGCGGCCGTGATCCCGGTGGCGGACCACATCGCGGCGTTCACGGCTTACATCCAGGCCAACGATGCCTCACAGCATGCGCCGAACCAGGGGCTCTATCAGGCGTACCCGCTGACGGTCCAGCAGATTCTCGCGGGCGGCTAGGCTGGCGCGCCCATGGCCGGCACCAGCATCGACTACGCCGACGTCCAAGGCACCATTCTGCGCGGCTACCGGGTGGACCTCGCGCGTCATTTCGTCCTGAGCGTGACCGACGCCGCGGGCGCAGCGCGCGTTCATCGGGCACCTGGTCGACGGAAGCGGCGGCGTGCCCAGGATCACGACGGCGGCGCGCTGGACGAACGAAGCCGGAGTGCTTCGTCAACATCGCGTTCACGTGCACGGGTTTGTCGGCATTGGGGCTGACCGCCGCAGAGCTCGCCACGTTTGATCTGGCGTTCCAGCGCGGAGCGACCAGCGACGTATCGGCAGCGACGGTCGGCGACGTGGGCGAGAGCGCGCCCGCCAACTGGATTGGCGGACTCGCTGACGGCTCACGCGTGCACGTCGTGCTCAACCTGTGGGTGCACAAGGATCCGGCCGTTCTCGAGGAAGTCACGGCGCGGCTGCGCGCCGCATTCGCCAGCTGCATGACGGAGCTGTCGGCGCACGACGCCCAGGCGCTGCCGGACAATTTCGTTCATTTCGGGTACCACGACAACATCGCGCAGCCCACGATCGACGGCGCTCCTCCCCGGAAGCATCCGATCCCCGACGATCAGCCGGTTGTGCCGACGGGAGAGTTCCTGCTCGGCTACCAGAACGCCTACCAATCAGAGTATTCCGTGCAGCCCGCCCAGTTGTCCACCAACAGCAGCTACGCGGCATTTCGGATCCTCGAGCAGGACGTCGTCGGTTTCGAACAGTTCCTCGAGACCTTTGCGCCCAAAGCGCGCATCGATCCCGAGATGCTGGCCGCGAAGGTGTGCGGGCGCTGGCGCAACGGCAATCCGCTGGAGCTGATGCCCGACGCGCCAGGCACGACGTTGCCGCTGAATCAACTGAACGACTTCACGTACGTGAGTGCCGATCCCGGGAAGGACGACACCCTGGGTCTCCGCTGCCCGATCGGGTCGCATATCCGGCGCAACAACCCGCGAAACCAGAGTGTGGTGGGCACAGACTCGACACATCACCGCATCGTGCGCCGCGCGATGCCGTACGGCCCCGCGTACGACCCGGCGCATCCCGATTCAACGCCGCGAGGCCTTATCGGCTATTTCATCAACGGCAGCCTCACCAACCAGTTCGAGTTCCTGCAAGGGCAGTGGGACCTCACCTCCACGTTCGTGAAGTCGGCCACCGGGCCCGGCGGGCCGGACGCCGGCAACGCCGTTTTCAATATCAGCGGCGAAGATGTGTTTCTCGGGGTGAACAACCCGTCCGACAGCTCCTTTACGCTGGCGGCGCTGGGCGCCAAGGGGAAGAACAACACCAACATCACGGGTTATCGGCGACTCATCACGACCCGCGGCGGCGTTTACTGCTTTCTCCCGAGCATCAGCGGCCTGCGCTATCTCGCCGCCCTTCCTTCAGCGTAAGGTCGTTGCCCAGCTCAGCTCAGCGAGCGGGTGCTCACCGTCCACCACTACTCTGCTGACGCGGTCGCAACCTGGCTGGCAAATCTGGTCAGCCAGCCCCGACCGTCGAATTGATCGATTCTGCGACGCGAGCGGAGGTCCGTGCGCTCGACGACTCCACGTTCGTCGACGGTTATAAGGGCGCGTTCCTCGCTACTGCCCAGCGCGACAAAAAACCAGATGATCCACCAAAGTCCCATTGTCGGTAGTCCGAGGAGGAAGTGGACCGCGTGCTTCACCCGGCCGCCCCAGACGAGCACCACCTGAGTCTGCGTTTGTCCTTCAAGGCGGACGTCGCCACGCGAGAAGTGCTGGATGGCCTTACCGAGGATGGTGGCCCGCTCACCGTCCGTGATCAGATTCGGATCGGGCGGTGTCGGTGTGGTGACCAGATCGCGGCCACAGAAGCGGCAGACGACGGCAGCGTCCTGGATTTCCTCGGCGCAGTAAGGGCAAGTTTTCATAGTGAGGTTCTCTTCTAACAGGTTATGAACGGTGTGAACCAGGCGAACGAATCGATTTGGCGCGTCATGAGGCCTACGGGCGTTTTCTCAAAGGTTGAGGAGGCCGCCGCGAGGCTTCTGGAGCCTGTGTCCCTTTCGCCCGGTTAAACGCTTCAGCCTCGTCAAGCAGCGTTTCAAGCGTCTGCATCAGTGCGGCATGTCGCTTACCGGTGCGTCCGCCAATTGGTCTCAAGAGCTGGTCGTAGAGCTCTCGCATCACCGCCGCCGCGTGCACGACCAGGTCAGCGCCTCGTGCGGTCAGCTCCAACTGAAACGCGCGCGGATCGCCGGGGTGATCAGCGCGCCGCAGCAGGCCGGCGTGCTCCAACACACGAGCGAGCTTCGAGACGTACATGACCTCGAGGCCAGCGAAGTCCGCGAGTTCGCGCTGGCTCGGCATTGCGCCACTACGGGAGAACTCGTCAAGCGAGGCCAGAAGGAGGTAGTGCGCGTGCGTCAGCCCGAACCGATTCAAGGCCCGGTCAACGGCGACCCGCCACTTGGTCGAGAGGTGCCACAGCAGATAGCCGACCGTCTGGACGCGCCTGGGTGTCATGTTGATTACTATACATGGATACGATATCCATGACAACTATGTTCCGGATTCATGTGCACGGGGTAGGCCGTCCCAATCACTGTCGAGCTAGTGGGGGCTCCGGAATCGCTCGCGGTGCGCAAGCCTCACGGCCGTTAAGTGGGCGTGGCGTGTAAAACCTAGCTGCCCTTTCCGGTCAGATTTATGGCGGGTCGAGGGATGTTTTCCGGCGTGGGACGCGGGTGCCGGACGTCTTGCGGCGCCTCAAGGGCACGAAGCGGCCCGCGTCGCCGTTGGCATCGCCCTTCAAGGCGGGCGTGCCCACGCGGGTCGGGCGTTGCGCCCGGGGTTTCGCGACACGCTCGCGGATCTCTGGTTACGCCCGGGCATGGCTCGAGCAGTTTGTGGAGCAGTTCCGCAATGGGATCCGTAGCCGTCGTCACGACGGAGTTGAGAACCGCGCGTGCCGCAGTCTGGAGCGCCGCTTCAAACGCGCGCGCCTCGGCCGCTTCAAGCCCCTCGCCGATTTTGAGTGGGACTGGCCGAAGGCGATCGATCGCCGGCTGGTCGAGCGCGCCGCGGAGAATGTTGGTGCTGGTCGGCGCCCAGGGCCTCGGCAAGGACGATGGTTGCCAAGAACCTCGTCCACCAAGCCATCCTGCACGGCCACTCTTCGCTCTTCACCACCGCCGCCGATCTGCTCCTCGATCTCAATGGCCAGGAAACCGCCCGCGGCCTCGACCGGCGGCTCCGCCACTACACGCGCCCACAGCTCCTGTGCATCGACGAAATCGGCTGCCTAGCCCGATGCCCACGCCGCCGACCTCCTCAAGATCACGGGCGACAGCTATCACCTGCGCGAGGCCGAACGCCACCAGAAAGGCCAACGCGCTTCGTAGCCAGTCGAGCCCCGGGTGTCCCTACCAGAAACTCGGTACCCATTGTGGCAGTTAAGGTTACCCTGCACGAGCCGGCATTCCCTTTTGCAGCTTGTTTTCGTAGTCCGCAAAGAGTGAGGCTGCGAGACCGCTCCACGCGCGGACTCCCCCGCCATGCACACTCCATGATCGAGATGCGGCCAATGTCGGTCGCCACTGCCGGCAGAGGCTGACTTGAGCTCAGGGGCCAGGCGGCCCAGAGTTGACAGCTCACCGTTTAAACCACGAATGGCTGGCGGGTCCCGGCCTCGCCCGTTCATCGTTGAACCGCTGTTGCCGAGCACTTGGAGACTCAGAGGTTCAGGCTCGCGACGGCTCAGCGCGCCCACGACGGCGCCCACCATTTGTGAAGCTCGGTGCGACTTCCTGCGACTCCCGGCGACCTCAGGAGACCCAGCAATGAACGCAGAAAGACGAAAACGCTAAGGAATCACGGCAAGACCGGCCGACTTCAAATTCTTTTTCGAACTCCTTGAATGCTTCGTTCTTCTGGTGCGTCCGTCGCACATCGACGGCTTCGGACGCCCGTTGCCTGGCCTATCCCGCGCGCCGCGCAAG
The DNA here is from genome assembly GCA_963834365.1 of Vicinamibacterales bacterium. Classification (GTDB taxonomy): domain Bacteria; phylum Acidobacteriota; class Vicinamibacteria; order Vicinamibacterales; family Vicinamibacteraceae; genus CAWJAP01. The sequence goes on from CAWIBS010000039.1 coordinate 6,747, forward strand.
TGCTCTGCACCGCCGCAGGGCGAGCCTCACGGTCGTTGACGCGTCTCCACAATGTCTCCATGACTCCGGTCGACATTCGAGGATTCCCGAGGACTGATGCGGACTCGCTCGCGACGTCGAACGGATTCAAAATCAGACTCTTAGCACCAGAAGCGCCACGCCATCAATCACTTGACGTAGGCGCCTAACAAGAGGTCAACTCCCACCGCCTCCACCAGACTTCGCTCGCCTACGGCGAGCTTCGTCTAGGCAAGCCAGCGCGTCTCATTCACCAGCGAAGTCTGTCTTAGCCCTCCGTTCCTGGCGTCTCCACAATCTCTCCACACGGAGTCTTGGGCGGTGCGTCCAGCAGCCGAATCGCGTCCGCGATCGCTGCCGGACTCAGGTGCATGTAGCGTTGCGTCGTCGTCAGGTCCTGATGCCCCGCGAGTTCCTGAATAGCGCGGGCGGGCGCCCCGCGCGTGGCCAGGTGTGACACGGCAGGATGGTGGCTCTCGTTCTGGACAAGCGGCCCGCCCAGGCTGCTAGCGATCTCCTGAGCGCGCGTCGCTCTCTTGGCGTCGTTTTGGTGGTGCTCGGATTGATTGGCAGTTTCTATGTCGGCCGTCACTAATGGCCGCCACGAGATCGGGTCAAGCCACCCCAGGACTGCGAGAAGCCAGCGACGCCCTGAGCTCGATGACCATGGTCCCCCGGAGCTCCTCGATCTCGAGCCCCTCGCGTTCTCTGTTCCGGTCGCGCGCCATCGCGCTGATACCGTTGACGGCTCCCACGCTAGAGCTGCAGCGATGAAGTAACGGGTCCGGGCGCACGCGCGCAGGTTTCCGCACTCAACGTGTTCGGTTCACGCTGTTTCATTCGTTGACGCGTGTACCCCAGCGAAGTCACGCACTACCGGTGTGTGACGATCACGAAAATGTCAGTCAGGACGCTCGCAACGGCTGTCCGTGGAGCCGTGCGCCGCCGGACGCTTGTCGCGGCGTCCCACAACCGCACGCCCTGACAGCGCACGAGCCTTCGCCGCGTGCAGCGTGTCGCGCCCGAAGGCAGGGGGACGGTCATGGCCAAGAAGCACGAACACCCGAAGCCAGGCGACGAGCACGGTGAATCGGGCGCCACGAGCCCGGAGCTGCGCCAGCTCATCCTCGACGCCAAAGTTCAGCAGCGGGTCCTCCGCTTCCTGAATGACGCGCGCGTCCCCGAGCAATTGATGGTGGCGCCGCACGACCGCCTCGCGATCGACGAGGAGACCCACCACACCTCCGATCACATGGCGCACTTCGAGCACCTCGAGCCGAAGCAGGCCCTCGATTCGGAAGCTGGCCGAGCAGCTCCTCGTCGCGCGTCACCGCGAGTTCCCGCTCAGAGGCTTCACGAAGCTCGACGAGCTCATCGCCATCTCGCCCCGTCTCGCCGAGATCCTCAAGAAGCTGCTGGCCAGCTTCGGCCCGGCCAACTACGGCCGGTGGGACCTGCTCTATCCCATCGAGGCCGGCGTCGAGATCGAGCACGCGGCGTTGCTGCGCACCTACGAGGTCGTCTTCCTCGCCGACGGCACGAACACGCTCCTGTGGGATCCCTCCGACGAGACAACGCCGCAGTTCACGCTGCTCGATGGCCCGACCACGGGGCTCACGGCCAACCTCCTCTGCGGTGGCCATGCGTTCCTGTCCGACGGCCATCTGCTCACGGTTGGTGGCGGCGGCTTCGGCCCGGGCGCCCCGACGTCGAACCAAGCGTGGAAGCTCGACCCGGTGGCGCGGACCTGGAAGCAGGTCGGCAACATGGCGACGCAGCGCTGGTACCCGACAGTGCTCACGCTGGGGGACGAGACCGGGCCCACCGGCAAGTCAGGGCGATCGCTCGTCGCCGGCGGACAAGGTGCGGGCGGCCCGACGATGGAGGCCTACTCCGAGGTCGCCGAGACGTTCACGACGATCGTGCAGAACGGGCCGACGACCAAGACGTTCACGCAGACGTACCCCGGCCTCTCGCTCCTTCCCGGCGGCGAGGTGTTCTACACGCCCACCGGCTTTGGAAATTGCAGCACGGGGAGCGTGGCGGCGCTGAACGATCCTTCCTCGGTACTTCACCTTCTCGGTTCCGCAGGGTGCGAGCAACGGCACCTGGACCACCATCGGCACGGTGACGAACCGCACCAAGGGGATGAACGCAATTCTGCTTCAGCCCTCCTACCCCTTCGTCCGCGTCGTCGTCGTCGGCGGCGGTGATGCGGGGTCGAGCGCCACGGCGCAGTCGATCAATCTCTCGACGCTGTCGCCCGCCTGGGGACCGGCGAGCTCGATCCCGGACGGCCGCGCGAGGGTCAACGTGAACGTGGTGCTCCTGCCCGACGGCACCATCTTCGTGTGCGGCGGGACACAGAGCCCGCCCCATACCTCCTACATCTACAACCCGAACACGGCGGTGAGCCCGTGGCGCGAGATGGACGACCTGAACGCGCCGCGGCACTACCACTCGTGCGCGCTGCTGCTGCCGAACGGCAAGGTGATGGCTGCGGGCGGGGCGGCACCAGGTGGCTGCACCGCGAGCGTCGAGAACACGATCGAGGTGTTCAGCCCGCCCTACCTGTTCAACGCGGACGGATCGCTCGCGAGCCGGCCGACGATTGCGAAGATCGACGGCGTCGTGCCGACGCCAGCCGTCGCGCCGACCGTGCACCACGGATCGACGTTCGTCATCGAGACCCCGGACGCCGACACGATCGGTCGCGTCGTCCTCGTGCGGCCAATGGCGGTGACGCACCAGACCGATACCGAGCAGCGCGTGATTCAGTGCTCGTTCGCGCAAACGGGCGCGACGCAGATCAGCGCCGTCACCCCGAACGGCATCCATCCGCATGCGCTGGCGCCGCGGGGCTACTACATGCTGTTCATCCTGACGGCGACGGGCGTGCCGTCGGAGGGCAAGTTCTTCCATCTCCATTGAGGTGTTGGCAACGGAAGGGCGGAGGCCACGGTTCACGCGCAGGAGCGGCGCAGCAGAGACCAACGGAGCCACACGTGGATTGCATCACACGCTCTTCGCTCGCCTCCGTCTCGCCGTCCCTATGGGTGAACCCGCTGCCCCCGTGTCCGCCGTTGCCACTCCTCCGCGTGGTCGAGCGTGGCGACGGGACGAATCATCGCCGGGTCAAATGCCTCCAGCGGGTACCCGGATGCGACACGCTGCGGCCAGTCGGGGTTCGCGAGCGCCCCGCGCGCGAGCGAGACGAGATCGGCGGCGCCGTCGGTCACGACGGCGTGCGCGCGCATGGGATCCTCGAGGCCGCCATTGACGAGGACGACGGCGTCGGTCGTGCGCTTGCCGATGTCGGAGAGCAGGCGCCCGGTGTCGCGGGCGCGAGCCGGTGCGCTCTGACCCCCGATGTGGAGGAACGACGCGCCGGCGACAGCGAGCGCGCGAAAGATGGTCTCGGCGTCGGACTCGCCCCCGGGCCACGTGTAGTCGGGGTCGTGCGTCTTGTGCTGCGAGAGACGGATGCCGACGGGGAAGCCGGCCGGGACGACCTGCCGCACGGCCCGGATCGCTTCGACGGCAAAGCGGATGCGGTTCGCCAGCGGTCCGCCGTACTCGTCGGTCCGGCAGTTCGAGTAGACGGTGAGGAACTGGTCGACGAGATATCCGTTGGCGCCGTGCACCTCGACGCCGTCGAAGCCGGCGTCGACCGCGAGTCGCGCCGCGCCCGCGAAGTGATCGTGGATGCGCGCGATCTCGACCGGTGTCAGCTCGCGCGGTGTCGGCAGCGGCTGGCGACTGCGGGGCTCGAGCGCCGACGGCGCCAGCGTCTGGTCACGGTAGCGTCGCGCTTCTGCGAGCGCGCCGGCGTGCTGCAGTTGTGCGAAGAAGGCTGCGCCATGGCCGTGCACTGCGTCGACGATCGGGCGCCAGGCATCGCGGTGCGCTGCGGTCGCGAGCCCCGGCTGCCCGACCCGGTACTGGCTGTGTTCCTCGTCGATGTAGGTCGCTTCGGTCTCGATGAGGCCCCAGCCGCCACGCGCGAAGTGCGCGTAGTAGCGCAGCATCTGCTCCGTGGCGCGGCCGTCTTCCGTGGCGCTGAGGCGGGTCATCGGCGCCACGGCGACACGGTTTCGGAGCGTGAGGGCCCCGAGTGGCAACGTCGAGAACAGGCCGTCGACGCCGATGCGCTGGGACAACGAATCACCGGCCTTTCAGCGTTGGCGACATGCTCGCAGTATCAACCGGACCTCCGCTGTACGTGAGCCGGCCCGAGCCGGCGTCACGCGAGTTGGCGATCGTCGAAGAAGTGTAACGGCAAGTCATCCCCCCCTTGGCTCGCTCCGTTGCAAACGTCATCCTAGCGATTCCTCGAACCACGGGACCTGAAGCAGTTTCACCCGAACCAACAACATCAGCGTTCACGAACACCCGGAGCGATACCGCAGTCGAGATGCGCTGCCCTTTCGTACGGGCGGTGGCTCGCGCGCGGGTTGCTTCCGGACGGCCGCGCCGGCGCAGGAGCGCGCGCGCCGGCGGCTTCGGCCGCAGCGGTGCTGGCGCGATGACGAGATCGAGTGCGTGGGGATTACCGAACCAGGAGGGAACACGATGAGCCTCGTCCAGACACTTTCCGGACACCCGCACGTTGGCGATCGAGACACCGGCCCCTCGGTGAGGGAGATGCTCGGTACCGCCGTACGCGGATATCGCCCTGCAGCGCGACGCGGAACGCCGTGCGGGCGCCGGCTTCACAAGCGCTCTGCGCATCAACGGCGACGGGTCGAAGAGGCATGCCGACGCGGCGGCCGAGGACGCCGCCGCCCGAGTGCTGGTCCATAGCCTCGTTGGAGGGAACAAACGTGCCTTCTGGGAGCTCTGGGCCATCTACAAGGTCCACCTGTACCGCATCTGTCTGTCGCACATGGACGGCGTGCGCGAGGACGCGGAGGACGCCCTGAGCAGGGCGATGCTGAGAGCGCTCGACAAGTTGCCTCGCATAGGCCCGCGGATCGAGAACATCAGAGGGTGGCTCAGCAGGCTGACCGTCAACCTGTGTACCGACATGCACCGCGAGGGCAGGCGGCGGGCGCAACGGCTCGAGCAGATCGACGACGTCCTGCCGAGCCTTGGCGAGTCGCTGCTCGCCGACGCCGACTCGCCCGAAGAAATGTTTCTCAGCCGTGAGGCCTACGCCTGCATGTGTCACGCGGTCAACGATCTGCCCGAGCGGCTGCGCGAGCCGTTCGCGCTGCGGTTCTTTCAGGAGATGGCCTACGTCGACATCGCCGATCGGCTGATCCTCTCGAACGAAAACGTGCGCAAGCGGATCCAGCAGGCGAGAGACATCCTCAAGCAGCGGCTGAACGTCCCGGCGGGCACCGACGGGCTACCCGCCTGGTCGCGATCGACGGTCCGCGGCGCATAGTGCGTCGGGCCCGGCGGCGAAGGCGTGTCGATGTTCCCGGAGCGGTGAGGCGTTCACAAGGCGTGCGCCGAAAACGTCTTCAGTGGGGGACCGGTCGAGGGGAGGTGCACCTCGAGCACCCCCACCTCGCCCGCTCCTCGCAAGCCGCGAGGGCAATCGCGGGAACGCTGGCGGGGTCGGGATCGGAGGAGGTGCCTTATGGCAGGCAAGGGGCATGACGGCGGTCCATGGGCCGGCTCGAGGCTCGAGTCCTACGACGACGACACCGTGACCATCGTCGTCAGCCGCAAGACGGCCGAGGACCTCTACTACGCCATTGCGCTCGCCATGGGAGGCGCCGGCGCATTCGACATGTATGGCGGCGGCAAGACGGCCAAGCCGCACGGAAAGACACCGGACACGACACGGCCCCCGTTGGGGATGACGCCGTACCAGCCTGGCGGGCCGAAGCCTCGACCCAAGCCGTGATGCACGATGTAACAGCGGCGGTTTTTCCCCGGACCTTCGATCTCCTCCCCGAGCTTGCTGACGATCCGCACGCTCGTCAACTGGTGGAGCGCTTCCTCGGCTCTCGCGAGTACCGGCGTGAGCTCTGCCTCGATCTCATGGCGGTGGCGCGTCGCGCGCGCGGCGGCTCGTGGCCCTCGCGTCGACTGGCCATCCTGATGCTCGAGCATCAGATCCTCGCGCTGCCTGCAGACGATGTCGACGAGTTCGGGTTCCTGCTCACCGCGCTGGGCATCGTTCCCGCCGGCCACGTGCACGACGGGCACGTCCACGACGGCGTGCTCGAGGAGGGGTACTCGACCACCGAGCTCCGCGGCTTCATCCTGGAGCTTCGCCAGCGGCTCGCGCGGCTCAATCGCGTGCACCTCGCAATCGCCGCCGACAAGACATCGGCGCGAGCCGTCGCGGACTTCGTCCAGGCGTCGCGCAGCGCCTGCAAGCTGACGCTGGCGCGCTACCTGCTGACGCCTGATGAGGTGGTCGAGCGGATCGTCGGAGAGCTCGAGACCTCCACCGGCCTGCAGGACGCGCGCGCGCTCAATCAGCCTTGCGTGCGGCGCGAACGTGACCGCTGCTTCGAGCGCCTCCCGCCCTTCGAGGCGGCGATCGTCTCGGCGCTGTGCCGCCGTTCCACCATCTACTGGGTCTCCGACGCCACGCGCCCGGACCTCAACGGCCTCGTCGAGTACCCTCTCGGCACCGTCGTGGCGGTGATCAAGCCGCCCGGCAGCGACCTCGAGATCGAGATCAAGCGGGTCGGGATGCGAGGCACGCTGCCGTTGCGGGTCGTGTTCGCACGCAACGGCGAGGACGTGCCTCAGACGCACCGGCTGCAGGGCGGCAGCATGGGCTACTACCTGCAATGGGAAGCGGCATCGGCCGCCGCGCTGGCCCGCGTCTACCGGCTGATTCAGGGCGTCGACCCGCCAATCTCGCGCACGCTCTCCGTCTCCACGATCTACGGCATTCCGGTCCAGGGACGGGAGCACCACGTCGTCCAGTACTTCAGGAGGCTGATCGGCCCGTCGGAGAGCGACGACACGCGGCGGGCGATGCACGACTCGATCGAGGCGTTCCGGCGTGAGATGAAGATGCAGACGCTGCCGCACGGCGGCGATCTCGGGCTGGCGACGCAGTTTCTCGGGCAGGTCGCGCCGACGCAGTCGATCCTGACGGCGACGTCGTCGTTCCGCCTGGATCGTGTCGTGGCGTATCTCTCGGCCGACGGCGCAGATCGCTATTTCGAGCAGATCCAGGGCGCGCCCCCGAGCCCCGCGCAGGCAAAAGCGTTCGTCGACGAGCTCCTTGAAGAGGTACTCGGCGTCGTGACGGCCAGCGATACGCCGTTCATCACCCATACGCACTACGTGGACTCGGTGCTGTCCCATCCCGAGAACCGCGCACGGGCCGAGCGGCAGTATCGCAGGTTGATGCGTGAGATCGGCCGGTTCTGGGGCACGCTGCTCGGGATGCGGGCCTACACGTACGGCGAGTCCTTCGTCGCGAGGAACGTGGGCCTCAAGAGCGTCTGGGAGCACGGTGAGTGGACCACGAAGATCCGCTTCCTGGATCACGACGGGACGTATCTGAGCGGTCAGCGCTCGCGGCAGTTCCGTCCACTCTCGGCGCTCGCCGGCATGGTCGGCGACGAGATGCACATCTGGGGCTTCAAGGAAGCAATCGTGGGGAGCGTCGAGCTGCTTCGCACGCTCTTCCGTATCGACGCGGTCGTCGAGCGCGAGGCGCAGACCGTCCTGCGCGAGGAGCTCCGGACCGCGTTCAACCGCGCGCGGCGAGCCATCAGCGAAGATCCTGAAGTGCAGGCCTGCTTCTTCCCCGAGTTCGTCGAGCGCTTTCGCGACTGGGACGAGATGGTCGTCGGCTATCTGGGGCTCGCCGACGACCCGGCGGTGCGCGATCGATGGCGCGAGCGCACGTCGCTCTGGCTGGAAGAGAAAGGCTACGCGGAAAAACTGCGGAGAGAGCACCTGCGCGCCTTCGAGCGTCACGGTGAGTTTCTCGAACGCTACGCGTTTCTGTATTGACCACGCGCGGATGGCGCGCTGCCTCCCGGTCTTCGCGCTGTCGCGCTGGAGCTCGGCCGCACGCTGAACATCGAGTTCACCCTCGGCGTCGAGGGCGTACGGGAAACCGTCACGGTCGCCATGGACGCCGCGCTGCTGCAGACCAACACCGCCGAGATCAGCGACGTCATCCAGAACCGTCAAGTCGTCCAGCTTCCGCTCAACGGACGGAATTTCCTCGCGCTGGCGCAGCTGAGCGATGCGGTGGTGCTGCCGCCCGCCGGCACGCGAGGCGACGCCCTCCAGCAGGCGGGCCCGCTGCCGAACATCGGCGGCCAGCGCTCGGGCCACAACATCTACCTCCTGGATGGGGCCAAGGTCACCGACGAGCTCTTCAACAACCTGGTGGTGAACCCGTCGGTCGATTCGATCCAGGAGTTCAAGATTCAGAAATCGATGTACCCGGCGGAGTTCGGCGGCAAGGCATCGGCACTCGTGAACGTCGCGACGAAGGCCGGCAGCAACGCCTTCCACGGCAGCCTGTTCGAGTTCTACCGCAACGACCGGCTCGACGCGTACAACTACTTCGACCGAAAGGACACGCCGGTCCCACCGCTCGAGCAGAACCAGAGAACGCGCGAGATGCAGCTCGGGCTGCGCCTCTCGTTCTGAAACGCGTCGCTGGTCAGGAGCGCGGCGTCAACCGTCGAATCGCCGCTTCAACTGCTCGTACAGGCAGCCCGGATCGTAGGTCTCTTCCTTGTCGCGCTCGCTGCGACGCCACATCTCGTTCCAGAGGTGCACGGCGTACACGTCGTCGCCAAAGCTCCAGACCCGCGCCGGGTCGAGCACCGCGGCCCAATCGCGGTAGCCGATCGGACAGAAGACCTGCGGCGCCATGACGAACTGCTCGAGTGCAAGCCGTCGAACGGAGTCCGCCATGAGCCGCGACCCGACCTCACCCCACACGAGCCGGCCCGGATCCTTCGTCTCGCAGACGCTCAACGCATAGGACATGAGCGCGCTGTCTCGCGGCGCCTTCACGACGCCGCCGTTGACCAGCATCTGCCGGTCGACCATTTCCGACGAGAAAACGTAGTCGTGCGGCTGGTCGAATCGCTTGAGACAGACCGTGTCGGTGTCGACCCACCACCCTCCCCGGTCGAGGAGCAGCTTGTAGCGGAAGAAGTTCGAGAACGCGCTGAAGCTCTTGTGATCCCGATACTGAAAGATGCGCGATTCCGGCAAAATCTCGCGCCCGTCCCTGACCGTCGTCCCGTCGGGCAGGTTGCGAACCTCGCCGTACGTGTAGAGGTGGTACTCGTGCCCGTTCTGCAGGAACGAGCGGATCGAGAGACGCTCGAGGGCCGAGAGGTGCGTCCCGATCCAGAGCCCTTGAATGGCCGGGCTCGGGTCGCGTGCGCGGCCGCCGTCGATGATCATCGCAGGCCGGCACCGGCTTCGAAGGTGAAGACGCGGCGGTACGGCATCTGCCGCGACGGACTCGCGACGAACACGTCGTAGAGACCGGCCGACGGCGGCACGACGATGAGCGCGTACACGCCGTCGCCCTCGTGCTCGAGCGCCTGCCGCGTCTGCCACACCCCGGGGGCCACGACCAGGACCCCGGCATCGCGGACGTTCGGCACCGGGGTACCCGTGGCCGCATCGGTCAGCCGCAGCGCGATTCTGATTGCCGTCCCGGGCGTCACGCTCGTCTCGCGCGTGAGAGGCTCGATGCGGGTCGACGGACCTTCGGTGCCCGGCGCCTGCCGCACGGGCGGCGCGATGGACACGTCGAAGCAGTGCACCACACGGGGGCTGTCGATGAAGAGCAGCGCATCATACTGCCCCGCGGCAGGCAGGCGGACGACGGACCGATACTCGCCGGGCGCGCGTCTCTCTGAGACTGCGATCGACGACCAGCACCGCCACCGGCTCCTTGCCGTAGTTGCTGAACTGACCCATCGGCGCGGCCATGCCTTCCTTGTAGTAGTAGATGGCCTTGTCGCGCGGGTTGGCGACGAGCACTGCGTTGTCGTCCGCCGATCGGACGATCGATGCGGCCAGGCTCGATCGCGCGCCGCCGCCCAGCGGATGCTGGCCGCCAGGGAAATCGAGGAGCGGCACGTTCCTGCCTTCGGTGCCGAGCTCGTCGAGCGGCATCATCACGACAATCTCGCTGTCGCGATGGCGGACGTAGGCAAAGCGCTTGGAGAACGCGAGCTGGTCGGGGCCCTTCTCGAGATCCGCCGTGCGGACGACGCGATTGAGGGCGGCGTCGAAAATCGAGACCGTGTTCGCGCGCGTGTTCACGGCGAAGCCGAGCCGACCGTCGGGCGCGAACTCGATCGCGCCGACGCCCGGCGCCGCGCCGATGCGCGCCACGACGTCGAGCGAGGCGACGCCGATGCCGGTCACCGTGCCCGCCTCCTGGCTCGTGACGTAGGCGGCGCGGGCCAGCGTCGAGAAGGCAATCGACGAGACCGGCGAGCCGATGCCGACGTCCTTCACCTTGCGAAGGGTGCGCACGTCGACGATCGAGACGGTCCCGGCGTCGCCGTTCGTCACGAAGGCGAACCGGCTGTCGTCGCTGAACGCGATCTCGTGGGGCCCGCTTCCCAGGGGAATCCGCGCCACGACCTTCAGCGTCCGGGCGTCGAGGACGGTCACGCCGGACGCGCGTGCCGACTTCGCGTCGGCCGCATGAGCGACCCACAGGTAACCCTCGTCGGGCTGGAGCGCCACGCGCGACGGCCTGGGCCCGACGTCGATGTTCGTCGCGACCGACCACGCACGAGTGTCGACGACGGCGACGCGGTTCACGCCGGGCATCGAGACGAAGAGCCGATCCTGGTCCGCGGTGAGCACCCAATCCTCGCCAGGGCTCTGGAGCGCGACCATCGCCAGCAGCTTCGTCCCGCCGAAGCCGAAGAGCGGATCGACGACGGTGATCGTTGCGTCGTCGTTGAGCGCCACGACGTAATAGGCGTTGAGATCCAGTTCGGGACGCGAGAGCAGGCTCTGGCCGAGGGCCGTCCGCACCAGGTCCGTGCAGCTGGCACGCGGCCCGTCTCGGCGCGTGCGCGCCAGCGCGAGCCATGCGGCGGGGTTCAGGCTGGAAATCGGGTTGGCGCTCCCCACGTCCCGAACCGTGAAGCCGATGTCGACCGTGTCCCCTTCGCGCAGCTCGCGATCGTGCGGGCCGGCCGGATCGTAGTGACGCACATCGAAGTCGATGGCCATGCCCTCGCGCACCGTGCGGCGCTCAACCGCCGGCCGATCCGCGCGCGGTGACGTGTCGGGCGGCGCCTGCGCCGCCACGACGATCGAGCACGCCGCGCCGACGATCGCGCACCACGCGACCGTGACGGCAGCCGCGCGCGCGAGCGTCTCCCCCACCGACCTCGAGCCGCGGCTGTTGTCGTGCATGGCTCGCTTCCCTGCCTGAGGCCAGCCCTCAGGGCTGGACGACGAACGTTGCCTCGAGCCGCCGGCCGTCGGCCGTCCCGATGAAGCGCACGCGCGTCACCGCGTCGGTGTCGCGCACCTCGAACGTCGCAATGACGCCGGGCCCTATGACGGCGCCCGTGGTGAGCGTTTCGCCCTTGAACTCGAACGAGGCGCTCGGGATCTGGAACTCGAACGCGCTCGTCGCCAGCTTGCCGTTCGAGAAGGTCAGGTCGTGCTGCCCTTCCCGCATGGCGACCGTCACGGTGTCACCCGGTCGCAGCGGAATGGTGTTGTCGGCCCCGAGCGGCTCCCCGTTGAGGAGCCACCGCCCCTCGCCTTTCTCGACGAACGCCTCCACCAGGACCTCCGCACGTTTCGGCGCCGCGTTGAACAGGTCGAGCTCGTCGGCCCGCTGCGCACGCTGGGCGCGCTGCGTCCGCCGCCTCTTGGCTGCCGGCGTGACCGCCGCCGCGTCCTGCGCCGCCTGGGCGGTGGCGGGCACCCCTTCGGGAATGTAGGCTGCCGCGGTGGTCTGGCCGTTGCCCGTCGAGCGGACGAGGATCGACCTCACGCTGGCGGCCGCCGAGAACGGCGTCCCGTTCTTCGGCCATGCTCCACTGAGCTTGTCGACCTCCGGCTGTCCCAGCTCTTTCATCGCGCCACCGGTCGTGTCGAAGATCGTGACGCGCTCCGCCATCTTGCCGGTGTTCGGATCGACCGTCGTCGTGCCGGCGATGAGCACCTGGTTCTTCGTCACCTTCGGGTTCGAGAAGCGTGTGATCGTGACGATGTCCTGCACCGGTGGCGCCACGCGCAGCAGGCCCCACATCCCCGCCTGGAAGACGCTCGCGATGAAGGTGCGGTACAGATAGTCGCCGGGCACACCACCCGCCCCGCCCGCCTTGTCGATGACGGCATCGAACGCGACGTTGGCGCCGAACCCGTCACGCGATCCCTGCGACTGCGACAGCGGGTTCTTGCCGATCTGCCTTCGAGCCGTTGATGTACGGCTCCTCCTGCCAGACGTGGCCGTGCAGCGTGAACACCTGCTCGTTGATCCCGGCCGGGTGCACCATCCGGAAGCGGATGGGCGTCCCCGCCCTCGCGGCAAAGACGGGCGTCTGCGGATCGGCGAGCACGATGGCGTTCGACAGCGCCCTGCTGATGCCGATCGGCGCGAGGATGTCGAAGTTGTCGAGCCAATCGGGATCGGGGAAGCGGTAGTCGAGCGGCTCCATCCTGTAGTTGATCGCCCGCGTGTAGTTGAACGGCGCGGGATCGGTCGGCGGAATCCCGGGCGCCGGCGTCGTGCCGAGCGTGAACGAGCCCTTCATGTTCTGGCAATGCTGCGAGCACACGTAGGGCAGGAGCGACAGCGTGAACGCGGTCTTGGCTTTCAGCGTCGCGATGTGGCCGCTCGCCTGCGGCACGGTGCCGTAGGAGTTGGTCAGGGTGCATTTCGTCGGGAACGTCTGGAACTTCGCCTTGTCGGGCGAGCCGTCGATGTCGAACACCGCCTTCGCCGAGGCCTCGTCATCGAACAGCAGCCCGTGCGTGCCGGTCTGGATGTCGAAATTGACGGTCTGGCCGGCGGCGAGCGGGATGCCTCCTGCCGGCAGCGGCTGTCCGCCCATCGCCCACGTCACGCTGCCGTTCAACACGGTGCCGACGATGTTGATGGGCTGAGAGGGGTCGACCGTGGGCCTCGTCTGCCGCATCGACGAGACATCGTCCTGGACGATCACCACGAACTCGCGGAACAGGACGTCGCCGTCCTTGCACGGGGTGGTGCCCTTGCAGACGGTGGCCGACGCGCGCGAGTTGTCGTCGGTGCGCCACGACGTGCTCTCCGGCTCGACGATCAGCGCCCCGAGGAGCCCGAAGGGGTGCTGCATCAGCGGATCGGACGGCGTGAGCGGAATCGAGCCGAACTCGACCGGGATGTACTGCGGCTTGCCGCCTCCATCGACTTCGATGCGGCCGGCGTACCACGCGTCGCTTCGCCGCTCTTCTTGGGCGGGATCGTCCGGGGAGGGTTCTTCCCCACGTTCACGCCATTGCTGCTGGTCACGTCGAACGCCACGAGTTGCGGATGGATGCCGACCTCGCGCGACGTGTCGATGACGATCCCGAGCGAGCTGCTGCCGATGTTCAGCGGGACGTCGGGGATGCGGTTCTCGAGCGCGAGCGTGATGCAGTCGCCCGCGTTGGCGCGCAGAATCAGCGGCTCGACCGGCGTGCCCGGCAGGATCGTCCCGGTCTTCGGATCCGAGATCCTGCTTGAGGAAGTAGGCGAGCGCGTTCCAGTTCACGAGCTGCTGGCTGCCGCCCTGACCGGCACGGCCCCGGGCGTTGTAGACGACCGGTCCGCCCAGGACGTCGCGGGCCCGCGCGGCGACGACCTCGAAGCGCTTCTGCGGCGCGGCCGCGGGACACGTCGGCGGCGCCGGCGGCGCGGCCGCGAGGTCCGCGGGCGGCACGTTGTTGGGGAGCGGCACCAGGCCGGGCGTCGGCTGCTGCGTCCGGTAGCCGCGCATGATGCCCCAGTTGCCGCTGCTCAACCCGGGCGTGTCGGAGCTCGAGCTGTAGAGGTAGTCGGCGACGCCGTTCTTCGAGTCGGTCCGCGGCAGCGTGAAGAGGAACTCGTAGTGCTCCGAGATCCCCATCGGCTGCGTGCTCCGGTAGCCGCTCGTGTTGTCGGAGGCGTCGAATTGCGTCGGCTCGAACAGCCAGTTCACGCCGTGCACCGTGAAGGTGTGCGGTGACATGTGCGCCCCCACGAGCGTGCGGATCTGCACCTTGTCGCCTTCGTACGCGCGGAGCATCGGCGTGTACGGATCGGTATCCTCGACGCCGAACTGCGGCGGCGCGAACGTGAAGCAGCCGGCGCCCGAGCACCCCGAGTTGATGTTGGTCCCCGCCGGCGGCTGGACGTTCAACGTCGCGTCCGCACGCGGGATCGATCGGAACACGTTCAGAGAGATCCAGCTGGAGCGGCGTCGGGGTGCCGATGCCGGGGTTCACACGGAAGGCCAGCGGCTCGTTCCGGTAGTTCAGCGAGTAGGTGCCGGTCTGGAACGCGAGCGTGACGATGCTCGGAAACGGCGGGCACGGCTTCGGCGACGATCGTCGGCGCGTTGATCCCCTTGCCCGGATCGGCCCACCCCCACGGCGTGCACGGCGGGTTGGGGTCGGGGTACTTCTTGTAGTCGACGAACTGGGCCTTCGACTTGCTGTTGGCCTTGTACGCCAGCTGCCGGTCCTGGAACTCCAGCGCGAACTCGCGATAGCTGTCCTTCTTGTCCGCCGTGATGATGTTCGCCTGCCATCCCGTGGGCCCGCCATCGTCGATCGGCTTGCCGTTGGCGCCGGCGGGCCGGCCGATGTCCGTGCCGAGGAAGACGCCGCTCACGGGTCCTGCCACTGCGAGCTCTCGGGCTCGACCAGGAGCCCCGCGTACAGCCCCACCTGCTGGTGAGTGGACGGGCCGAAGTGGTCGTGCGTGAAGATGGTCCGCAGCGTGCGATCGGTGCCGTCGTTGGAGACGACCGGGTCGGCATACCAGCGCTGGATCGTGGCCTGCGCGCCGAGCCACGGCGTTGTTCGGGCCCGGACCGAAGTACGGGATCGCCTTCGGGTGCAGCTTCAGCGCCGTCGCGGCGTTGAGGTCGAACGACGTGAAGAGCCCGCCGCCCTTGTTGATGTCTCGATGACCTCGCTGCACTTCCTGCGGGCTCAACGTGCCGTCCTCGTAGTTGAACCCGTTGGCCGCGCCGTCCGACGAGGTGACGTCGAACTTCACCAGGTGGATGTGCTGCCCGAGGATGTCGGTGGGCGTCCTCACCTGGAAGTCGTCGAGCTCGTAGTAGTTCGGGACGAGGTTGGCCAGCCAGTACTCGATGACCTGCGTGCTGTTGGCGCGGAAGAAGAACGGCTCGGGCGCGCGCTTCCCCGCGAGCGTGTCGTCGACGTCGCCCCACAGCGTCGTCATGCGCGCCTGCGGGTAGTGCTGCCCCTTCTTGTTGAACACCACGTCGAGCTGGATGTCCGCCGCCTTGTACCGCTTCAGACACGGCGGCTTGTTGTCGGGACAGACGGGCGTGCCGTCGAGCTGGACGGCCGGATCGGCGAAGGGTGCGCCCGAAATCGGCGGCCGGCCGTTCAGCACGAAGCCCGAGGCGCCGGTCGCCGGCGAGCCGTCCGGCAGGAACGTGTCGTGCGTCCGCGTCGCGTGGTACTTCATCGCGATCTTCTCGACGTCGGTGCCGGCTTCGTCGAGCGCGACCGCCTTGAGCGTGTCGTTGAACTTCGAGAAGTCCCAGCGATTGTGCTTCTCGTACACGCAGTCGGTGACCTGCGCGCCGACGCACGGCTTGCCGAGCTCTTTCAGCGCGAGGAAGCGCGGCAGCCCGCCGTTCAGGAACGGGTTGGCGGCGTCGGTCTCGTCCGGCGCGAAGTCCATCGGCGGATGCGGCGCGCGCTGCCCCGCGACGCCGGGGATGAAGAACGGAAAGCCGGGGCCGTTGCGCGATGTTCGGATCGGCCATGTCGACCTCGGTGCGGAACCCCGCACGGGTCGGCGACCCCGGCACGTCGACCGAGTGATCCTGACGCGCGCGCCGATCGGCGCCATCGGCAAGCGTCGGCATCGGCACGAGGGCCGGGATCGGGGTGCCCAGCGCGATCTCGCCATCCGGCAGCGCGCGGTTCGAACCCTGCGACGGGTCGCTGCTGTGCGTCGAGCTGGGTGCCGCCTTCGAACACGTCGTGCACCCGCCACAGCGACCACATGCCCTGCGCGAAGTGCGGATAGAAGTGGCAGTGGAAGATCGAGTCGCCGACGGTCTTGTTCTTGTTGCCGCTGCCCGAGTAGGTGTGGTCCAGCGTGTACGACCCGCCGGGGCTGATCATCTGGCTGTCGCGGTAGCTGC
The DNA here is from genome assembly GCA_963834365.1 of Vicinamibacterales bacterium. GTDB lineage: Bacteria > Acidobacteriota > Vicinamibacteria > Vicinamibacterales > Vicinamibacteraceae > CAWJAP01. The sequence continues at coordinate 23,069 of CAWIBS010000039.1, forward strand.
TCTTGTCGTCGTTGGGCGTGTGCAGCCACTGGTGCGCGTGCAGATGGTGCACGTGGCTGATGTTGGTGCCGGCGTGCAGGATCTGGAACTTCACGTGGTCGCCCATGTAGCTGTGGTAGACGTTGCTCGGATCGTCCGGATAGAGACGCCTTCGTGGCCTTCGGGCCGGTCTTCGATCTTGCTTCGTCTTCGGATCGACCGCGTTCGCCGGGATGTCGACGACCATCGCCGGATCGCCGACCGCCCACGAGCTCAGGAAGAACTCCTCGAAGCGGCACGTGGCGCAGTCGTGCATCGGCCCGACCGATGCGGTTCGACCAGACCTCCGGGCCGATCCCGCCCATGCCGTAGTTGATCGCGAAGAAGTCCCGGCTGCCCTGGAGCGTGTAGCTCATCTCGTCGTCTTGCAACTGATCGAGGTGCTTGCGGAACTCCTCGAACGCCTGCGTGCTCACGAAGTCGTCGTGATAGTGGATGGCGAATTCGCGGTACGGCTGCGTGCGATCGGGATAGGAGGGATTCGGCCGCAGGTTGGGGCAGCCATCGCAGCCCCCGGGACAGCTCGAACAGTCGAAGCGTCCGTGCTTCGGGCCGGTGATGATCGCCGTCAGATCCGAGTAGACGATCTCGTTCTTCGCATCGAGCATCTTGAGGATCGGCTGGCCCGCGCGCGGGTGCTTGGCGCGGATAGGTCCTGTCGTAGTCGATGATCGGATGTCCATCCGCCGTCTTGCCGGTGGTCGCGAGATCGAGATCGGCCTTCGTCACCTGGCTCCGATACCACTCTGCGGTTCTGGGCTGCACGGTGACCGAGCCGAAGAGTCCCTGCATCAACTGGCCGCCGACGCCGAACTGGAGCGCCGACGTTCCCGGCCGTGCTGAACAACAGGTACGCGCCCTCGGCCTTGGCGACGAACGTATACGTCATGCGCTGGCTCGGACCGACCAGGCCGCTCGCACGCTGCAGCGGGTTGGCCGCCCCGGCGTCGTTGGCGCCGACCCACGATCCGTCGGCGGACACGGCGGCGACCGGCGTCCCGGGAGGTGATTCGGCGCGCACCAGCTCGAGCCCCATCACGTGGACACCAGCAAGGCGCGACGCCGTCTGGCCGGCCAGCGCGTCGAACGCCGTCTGGTTGCCCTGGATGATCAGCGAGTTCTGGTTGGGCGTGTAGCTCGTCGCCGCCGCCGCCTTGACGGGATACTGCTGGTTCCCGGTGTTGGCGTTGAACACCGACGGCACGAGACACAGCAGGTTCTGGAACTGGATCTCGAGGCAGTCGTCCACGTTCATCCGCAGCACGAGCGGCCGCGGACGCTTGTCCGGACGCAGCATCACCTTGCCCGCCAGGAGCGGCTTGCCCGGCCCGTCGATCGAGACGACGTCGCGGCGCAGCGCGAAGATCATCCCGCCGGCCTGAATCGCGCCGAGACGGTTGTTGTAGAACGCCTGATCGAGCGCGACGACATCGGCCTTGATCGTGCGCCCGCACACCGGCTGTGCGGACGCAGCGGTCGCCGCCAGGCACACGATCGCCGCACCCAGGAACATCGAACGTGTTGTCGCCCTTTTCATGGTTGCCTCACTCGACCGCGCGCGAGCGCGGGTCGATCGTTCACCGCGATTGCACCGACGTGGCGGGCGCTGCCGCCACACGAACGGATCCGCCGCGCGCGCCGGCGTGCTGCCGTCGCACCGCACGCGTAGGCGAGCGCCTCCCACTGAGCCATCGTCGTCTCGATGGCGAACCGGTCCGCGACCTCGACGGCGCGAGACCCGAGGCTCGCGCGCTCGGCTTCGCTCGACATCAGGCGATCGAGCGAGGCCGCGAGCGAAGCCACGTCGGCCCTCGGCACGATCACGCCGTCGATGCCGGGCCGGATGATCTGGCGGACGCCGCTCGAGCAGTCGAAGCTGACGACGGGGAGCCCGCACGCCATCGCCTCGCACAGCGCGTTGGGAAAACCCTCGGTGAGCGAGGACAGGACGAACAGGTCGGCCCGGGACAACACCTCCGACGGGCGCCGCGTGAACCCAGGGAGCATCACGCGCCTCTCCACGCCGAACCCTCGCGCGAGCCGCTCGAGCGCCGCACGCAGCGGGCCGATTCCCCAGATCTCGAGGGACCACGACGCGTGCTTCGCCGCCAGCTGGGCGAACGCGCGAACGAGCAGCGCGAACCCCTTCTCCTCCACCAGCCGTCCCATCGCCACGAGCGTGTGGGCGGCGTCGGGCGGCTTCGCGGTTCGGGTCGCATGCATCGCCGGGCGCACCACCGGGTTGTGGATGACACGCCCCCGGTCGCCCATTTCGCGCCGAGAAGAACGCGGCCATGTCGTGCGTCGGCGTGACGAGATAGGCCGCCTTCGGATAGAGGCGCTGGCGCAGTCGCCTCATACCTTCGGGCACGACGTTGCGGGGCGGATCGCTCCGCTCCGACACGATCACCGGCAGACCGAGCGCCTCGACGGCGAGCAGCACGCGCACGTTCGTGGCATCGATGAACGAGATCACGAGATCGGGCCGGGCTCCGTCCGATGGCCTGTCTCAGGGCCACGATCAGATCGAGGTTGAGCAGCAGCGTGCGGCGCTCGGGCGCCGAGCAGCGGTCGAAGGTCGCTTTCAGCGCGCGCAGGGCCCGCGCGTCCGGGATCGGGTGGCGGGCCCACCTCGAGAACCGCATGTCATGGTGGATCACCCGCGGATCGAGCGCGTAGCTCGGCGACTCGGGACCGTGCGACAGCGTGAGCACGGTGACGGGCCACCCCTTGCGCGCCCAGTAGTTCGCCATGTGCGACACGACCCGCTCGGCGCCGCCGCCGCGCATCGACGCCACGACGAGCGTCATCCTCAGCACGCGCGCCTCCGGCTACGCATGCGCCCTCCGGATGCTCGCGTGGGCGTCTGCCGCGTCGAGGCCGGCGCACCCGGCACCCGCCGGCGCACGGCCGGAGAAGAGCCGGAGGCCCAGGGCCGGCGAATCGAACAGCGACAGCGCCGCCGTCGCCCTCAGCGAGCGGCACGGCGCCGGTGTCGGGACCGGCTCCCTCCCATCGTGCCCCTTTGAGCACGGCCGCTCTCGTGACGATGCAGCCGTCGCTGTAGAGGCCGCGGCGCGGCCAGGCGGTGCCGCGCGGGACGGCGATGGGCTGCCCGTCGACCAGCCGCGCGCTGTCCTCGTGTGTCAGCGTCAGGATGTCGCGCGGAGAGCTCGCGACATCGTGCTCGACGCACTTCAGCAGGTGCGCGCGAACGTCCCACGTCGGCACGAGGTCGCGGTCGGCGCAGACGTAGAAGTCGTGGTCCCGACCCATGCGGTCGATGGCTTCGTTGTAGCAGCGGCCCTGGTCGAGGGGGCCATCGCCGTCGATCGACAGGTGGAAGCAGTCCGGCGGCCCGAGCGACGGAGCGTGCGTGCTCCCGTGCCGCTGCTCCACGACGACGATCGACGCGCGGTTCAGCAGGCGCCGATATGCCTGCACCGTGTATGCGAGGTTGCGCCGTGACAGCTCGGGCCACGGGCCGTCTTCGTGCGGAATCACGACGAGCGTGCGAGCCTGGAGCGTGTCGATCGCGGCGCCGCCGAGAATCAGCGAGTCGCGCAGCCACCACGGGTTGACGAGGCGGCCCTGCGTGTCCGAGAGACCGCCGTCGACCCACGCCAGGTGCGGAAAGAAGCAATAGCAGTTGAACCGCTCCTGCAGGAGCCGGTTGCGGACGTCGATGGGCTCGCGGCTCGCGGCGTGGGTCTCGAGAAACGCCGGATAGATCGTGCTTCGGACGGCGTACGCGTAGGTCGACGTCGACGCGGTCAGCTTCAGGACGTGCTCGCGCACGCGCACGGGCCCGCCGCGGTGCATGGCGCCGAAGAAGACCATGTCCCAGTCGTTTGGCACCTGCGCCATGAACGTGGGCAGCTTCGCGTCCAGCTCCTCGTCGAACACCACGTCGTCTTCGAAGACGAGGACGCTGGGCCAGCCGCGATCGCGCGCGTCGCGGACGACGGCGAGGTTGCTCTGGAGACAGCCGTACGCGCCAGCGGTCCCCTGCCAGTCGGCAGGGGGTTCGAGGCGTTCGCCGTCGATCGCGCTGAATCGCACCACGTTCGAGATCCCGTGCGCCGCGAACCGCTGGCGCATCCGGCCCCACCGCTCGGGCCGTCGATCGAGGTTCAGGCACACCTTGTGCGGGAACCACGCGTCGAGGCCCCGCCCGCGAGACGGCGCCGTCACGACGTCCTGCTCCCGGAGAGCCCTGCGCCGGCCGCCGCGCCCTCCTGACGCCCTGCTCTGGCGGCGGCGAGGTTGCGCAGCGCGAGGCGCGCCCTCGACGGCAGGAGCCCCCGCATCGCGATCCCGGCGGCGCTGCCGAACGCGGCGTGCCGGATCTCGGCGGCGACGATTGACGCAAGCCCGCGCCGGCGCCACCCACTCACATGGTCGGCGAGCTCGCGCGCGGCCTCGCTCCGCGCGGCTGTGAGGTGCGGCAATGCCGCATCGGGCCACCCCGGCAGCCGCAGCGCCTTCTCGTAGATCCGGTACTTGCGGAGCGCCATCACCTGCTTGACCGCGGGCGGGTACTCCGTTCCAGGCAGCGGCCGGCCGACGCGGGAGCCGTCGTCGAAGCGGCGGACCTGCGCGAGCACGCGCGGCAGCACCACGATCGAGCAGGCGTGATACATCCGTACGGCGAAGTCCCAGTCTTCGTGCGTCTCGAGCGTCGTGTCGAACGGCGGGAACCCGAGGCGATCGAGGGCGGCGCGCCTGAGGATGAGCGAGCAGGTCGCGAAGATCTTGCCCGTCTTCAGGTGCTGAATCGGGTGCAGCGGCACCGGTCGCCTCGTCCGCGGCGACGAACCCGCGATCGGCCAGCCACGACGGGCACACCAGCGCGTTCTCCCTCCAGCGCTCGCTGTCCGAGATGACCGCGTCCACGGCAGGGTCCGCGGCGAAGACGGCGAGCTCCGCCCTCGTCTTCGCGGGCATCCAGATGTCGTCCGAATCGAGGAACGAGATGAAGCGGCCCGTCGCGAGCGCGACGCCGGTGTTCCGCGCGGCCGCCGCGCCGTGATGCGGCTGCCGCACGTAGCGGACGGCGCTCCCGTACGCCGCGACTACCGCTTCGGTCTCGTCGGTCGATCCGTCATCGACCACGATCGTCTCGATGCCCTCGACGCCCTGCCGCGCGACGCTGTCCAGCGCGTCGGGCAGATACCGCGCGCGGTTGAACGTCGGGATGACCACGGAGACGAGGACATTCGTGTCTGCGCTCATGCGCCACGCTCCCCGTCACCCCAGAGCGTGGGCGCCGACTCGCGCATGACGCAGCAGTGGTGCCGCTCGGGCTCGACTGGAGGCAGAATGACGGCGTCCGGAAACATCGCCTTCATGTGCTCGGGCGCGGCGAACGTGATGTAGCCGCGCGGCCCGCTTCTGGAGTGGTCCTCGCCTTCGGCATCCCCGACGTGCAGCCGGTCGTCGACGAGCGCGAGCCACTCGGCCCCGCGTCCACACTGCAGCAGCCGCTCGACATCGAGCGCCGGGCTCACGCGCTTTCTGGCCTCGAGCCGCCATCTCAGGTTCGAGCCGGGGAATGCGTCGTCAGCGGGCGCCACCCAATGCGGATCGAGAAACGTGAATGCGAGGGTGCCGCCTGGCGCCAGAAAGCTCCGGAGCTGACCGACCAGGTCGAGCGTCTCGACGCGGCTCGTATGCGTGAAGACCGAGTAGGCGAGGATCAGGTCGAACCGAACGCCCATGTCCGGGATGGGCAGTCCGCGGAGGCCCGTGGGGTTGAACTCGAAGTTGTAGCGGTCGTAGAACGTCCAGTGGGCGCCGGAAAAGGCCGCACGCCCGCGCGCGATCGCGTCGCACGAGACGTCGATGCACCAGTAGGCGCCCTCGTCGAGCCCTCCGTTCTGATCCTTCAGGAGGTTGCCGCAGTTCCCCCCGAAGTCGAGGACCCGCTTGCCGCGCCAGTCGGGATGCCGCAGCTGCTCGTCGAAATAGCGGAACTGCCCCAGCTTGGTCGAGACGAACGACATGGACCCGTCACCTCCCGCTCAGGTGAGCACCGCTGCCGCGCGCGCCGCGAGCGACGGCAGGGATCGCTCGCGTTCCCGGATCAGCGGCAGGATGTGGTGGCCGAAGAAGAGCATCTCGTCGAGCTTCGGCCAGCCGGAGATGATGAACTGCGAGACGCCGGCGCGCCCGTACTCGAGGATGGCCGCGGCGATCTCGTCGGGCGCTCCGACGAGGGCGATGGCCGCAGCGCCATGCGACCGCACCGCACCGGTCCAGAGACAGGGGCCCAGCCACTCGTCGTTGGCCATCTCGTGAACGGCCTTCATCGAGATCGAGTCGCTGCGCTTGATGAACTCGCTCTCGCGCCCCTTGTCATCGAACTGCGCGCCGGCGGAGTCGGCCAGGGCGTGCGCGGCGTCGATGGCCTCGGCCCGCGTGGGCCGCGCGATCGATCGAGAAGCGAAGCCCGACGTCCTTGCCGCTCGCCAGCACGGGCGCCGCCTCGGCCGCCACTTTGTCGGGCACGTCCGGCAGCCGCATCCAGCACGATCCGCGCGTGATGCTGAGGCGGCAGGCCGACGGCGAGTTGCCGGCGATGTAGATCTCGGGAGAGGTCCGATCGGCCGACGTGAACGGCGTGTTCAGGCGGCCGTGCTCGACCTGGTAGTGCTTCCCGTGGAAGGTGACGTCGCGCGGGTCGCGCCAGAACGCCTGACACACGCTCAGGAACTCCTCCGTCCGCTCGTACCGCTCGTCGTGCGGCAGCGTGTCGCCGTAGCCCTTCTGCTCGTCGGGCGAGTGGCCGGCGACGATGTTCAGCGAGTAGCGTCCGTTGATGAGCGTCGCGAGCGTGTTCATCTGCTGGACGAAGGACGTGGGGCACGTCAGCCCCGATCGGTGCGCGATGATGAAGCGCATCCTGGTCGTCGCCATGCCCAGCGCGGCGGTCAGCAGGATGGGGTCCGGCTTCGACCAGCCGAAGTCGATCAGCAGCGAATCGATGCCGCACGCCTCCGCGGCGTGGGAGAACGGCACCTGCACGTCGAGATCGGGAAGACCGGCGTCGGCGAGGCTGGCCTGGTGCGCGCGTGAGGCGTTCGGCCGCTCTCCGCCCTGTGGTAGTCGCCAATGGAATCGAAGCATGATCGGTTACCCGTGAGGGACGGCGCCCGTTGCGGCGTGCTCGCGTGAGACGCCGTCGCGCTCGCAACGCGACCCGCCCTCTCTTGCTCTGACCAGCGGCAGGATGGCCTCGCTGAAGAACGTCATCTGATCGATGTCGGGCCATCCCATGAACAGGAACTGCGTGACGCCCACCCGCGTGTAGTCGACAATCGCCTCCGCGACGTCGTCGGCCGATCCGACGAGCGCGATGGCCGGCGCGCCGAGGAAGGGGACGGCGCCGCTCCACAAGCACGGCGTCAGCCATCCCGATTCGGTGGCGCTCGCAAGATCGAACGTGGTCCGGAACGCGACCGAATCGGACCGGCGCTGGAACTCGTGCTGCGTGTCGCGCGGCGCGGCGCCCAGCGCGTCGACCATCGCGTAGGCCGCGTCGACCGCCTCTGCTCTCGTCGGTCTCGCAATCATCGAGACCAGCAGACCCACCTCGGTGCCGGTGTCGACGATCGGCCCGATTCGCGGCCGCATGCGCTCCGGTGCGTCCGGCAGCCGCCAGAGGCAGTCGGCGTGCTTGATCGCCAGCGACTCGGCGCGGGCCGAGTTGCCGCCGAGGAAGATCTCCGGCGACCGTCGCTCGTCGGAGACGAACGGCGTGTTGAGCCGTCCGTTCTCGATGCGGTAGTACCGTCCCGCGAACGTGATCGGGCTTTCGCCGCTCCAGAACCGGCGGCAGATGGTCAGGAACTCGTCGGTCCGCTCGTATCGCTCGTCGTGGGAGAGGAAGTCGCCGTAGTAGCGCTGTTCCTCCGGGGTGTGTCCCGCCACGATGTTCAGGCAGACCCGGCCCTGCGTCAGCGCCGAGAGCGTGTTGATCTGCTGGACCAGCGAGGTCGGCGAGCAGACCCCCGACCGCACGGCAATCATGAACGTGATGCGGTCGGTGAGCACCCCGAGGGCCGCGGCCAGCGCGATGGGATCGGGCCGGTGGAAGCCGAACGCGGTGAGCAGCGACTCGATGCCGCAGTCCGCCGCGCGCCTGCAGAACGCGAGGTGCGCCTCGAGATCGGGCACGCCCGACTGACGGGCGCGGGCGGTGGCGCCGCGGTGGCGGTCGCCGGCCGACGACATGCTCCAGTGAAACCTCAGCGCCATCCCGTGCCTCGCACGAGAGGCGCCGCTCTGGCGCGAGCCGCCACCAACGGCGTGGCGACCGGGTCCGTCGTCACAGGAGGCGGCGCGGCGGCCGCCTTCGGCACGGGGATCGGCTCGACCGGTGGTGGCCCGGCGGCGCGACGCCACGGGCGCCCTCGGCAGACGCGGCCGATAGGCCAGCATGCTCCTGACGCTCAGCGTCTCGAGCGCGTGGTGCATCGGCGAGAGAACCACGATCGCGCAGAGGATCAGTGCGGCACCCGCGAGCTCGTAGGCGTTCGGCAGCCGCTCGCCCACGAGCGCGGCGAGGACGTACGCGGCGAACACGCCGGCCAGCAGGCTCGCGCCGCGATTGAGCGCGACACAGAACGTGTTCTCCCGGCGATCGAGGTAGACGAGCGTGCCGCAGCAATAGAGGGCGGCGTAGAGCGCTCCGATGAGGATGGCCGGCCACACGGCGCTCGTCGTGAGGAAGGTCGTCAGGCCGTGACGCATGTGAACCGCGATGCTGCTTCCGCCCGTCAGCGCCAGCACCACCGGCAGCGCAACCAGCACCGTCATCGCCACGAGCTGCTCTTCGACGAAGTACCGGCAGGTGACCTCGCGCTCGGACGACTTGGCGAGCGTGTTGGCGCAGCGGAGACGAACCACATAACCGGCCAGATACGTGCCCGCCGTCGCCGCCAGGATCCAGTCGAGCTGAAAGCTCGCCAGGCCGGCGGCGTTCAGGATCACGGCGAGCAGGGCGAAAACGAGCCCGGTCCACGCGAACCAGCGCACGCGTCGGCCGAACGCGAAATCGAGCATCGGGGCGAGCACGAGCACCCCGCCACGCATGATGAGCAGCGCCAGCACGATCGACACGCCGGTGAACGTGAACATCAGCGTCGTCGTGTAGATGATGGCGGCCGTGGCGACGCCGGCGACGATCGTGCCGCCCGACGGCCGCGGGAGGCGCCAGCCGCCGACCGTCCGGCAGCCGCAGTAGCGCCACCAGCCGAGCGACGTCACGATCAGCGTCGTGACGATGGCCGTCGACAGGCCGACCACCGGCAGCATCTCGAGCGGCGAGGCCGGAAGCCCCACGCCGGGCAGGAGCCCCTTGCTCGTGGCCTTCACGAGCCCGGAGTACGGCGTGTAGAACGCGCAGTAGCCGATCGCGAGCCACCAGATGCCGAGACTGTAGATTCGGCCTGACGGCGTCTGGGACGCGCCGGGCGCGACGTCCCTCGAGGCCCCGTCGACGCGCTCACGGCGCGTAGAACGATTGGTCATACGACTGCCCCAGCAGGGACCGGCCGATCGTGGCGAGAATGTGATCGTCGTTGTCGTGCCGCACGTAGAACGAGAGGTCGCGGTAGATGCGCTCGAGCGAGCCGGGCCGGTTCAGCGATCGCGCGCCGCAGGCGCGGATGCAGTGCTTGACGGCGTCCTCCGCGAGGTGCTCGATGACGTGCCGCGCACGGCTGCCCGCGAGCTGCGCCTCCTCGCGCCGTCCCGATTCCCAGAGACGCGCGACATGGCGCAGCCACAGATGGGCGGTCTCGATGTTGATCGACATCGCGGCGACGTGATGCTGCACGTAGGGATCGCCCGCCTTCTTCTGGGTGGTGACGTACTCGACGGCGACGTCGTACGCCGCTTCCGCCGCGCCCACGAACGTGGCGGCGTAGTGCGGCACGAAGCAGGTCTGCCATGCTTCCTTGATGTATTGACCGGGGTAGCCGATCGAGTGGGCGTCAGGGATGAAGGTCTGCGCGAAGCGCACCAGATAGCTGACGGTGGCCCGCATGCCGATCGGGTTCCACCACGACCCGTCGACGCTCACGCTCGGATCGGAGAGGTCGCAGCACAGCAGCCGCTGAGAGTCGGTGACGCCCTGGGCGTGGCGGATGCCGCCGGGGCCGTCGAGGCTCACGAGGAGGATGGCCCACTGCGCCGCCGTGGCGCTCGTCGCGAACACCTTGGTCCCGTTCACGACGTAGCCGCCATCGACCTTGGCCACCGTGGTTCCATAGCGGACCGCCTCGCCGGGTGCGCGTGCCTGCGGCTCGCCGCTCCAGGCGACCCACTTGTCGCCCCGCCGCACGACGCCGTCGAACCAGCGCGCCTTTTGATCCTCGGTCGCCATGCCGTCGAGAATGGCCAGCGAGTTGGCGTGCCCTTCCCAGCAGCGCGCGAGCGAGAGATCCGACTTGGCGATCTCCTTCGTGATCATCCAGAGCGTGAAGGCGTCGCCTCGATGCGGGCCCAGGCCGAGCCCGCCGTGCTCCTTGGGCACCGTCGGCGCGTTCAGGCCGGCCTTGAAGAGATCGTCGAAGTCTTCCGCGGGGAACGTGGCGGTCTCGTCGTAGTGCGCGGCACGCGGGGCGAACTGCGAGCGCGCCAGCGCCGCAAAGCGGCTGGTCAATGCCTCTTGTTCCGGCGTCAGATCCAGGCTGAACATCTGCGGCTCCCGCTTCAGTGCCGGCGCGGCCCCGGCGCGGCCGGCGCGCCACGGAGGTTCACGGTCGTCGTGCTGCGTCCTGGTCGCGCGCGTGCTCGGGCAACCGGTAGAAGAACTCGCGCGAGAAGAAGTGGGCGCGCCCGCTGCCGTCCTTGAAGCGATTGAAGTTCGCGACCACGAGGACGCCCTTCTTCACCTTGGCCTGGAGCGACGTCTCCTTGAAGCCGAGATCGAACCTCGCGATGAACGCGTGACCCTGCGTCGAGTCCGGCCCGTCGGCGAACACGGTGGCCCGCACCTCGCCCCAGTCGTACAGGGACAGCGCGCACGCGCCGAACGCGCGCACGACGAGATCGCCGCCCTCGCGGCGGACGAGGAGCCTCGCCAGGCCCTGCGTGTCGCGGTTGGTCGACGTCCACGAGCCGAGGAAGATCGACGTGTCGACGGGCGGGCGCTCCCTCGACGCGCCGACGTCCAGCGGCTCCAGTGCCTCGAGCGTCCTGACGGCGTCCATTTTCGTGCCTCCGAATCGGGCAACCGGTGCAACACCGACGCGGGAGGCGAGCCCGCGCCACACGGCCGGGCGGCGCTAGGAGAGCGGCGGCGTCCCGGCGTAGTAGAAGAACTCGCGCGAAAAGTAGTTCGAGCGGCCGCTGCCGCCCTTGAACGTGTGGCACGTCGCGATCACGAGCAGGCCGAGGCTGAGATTCGCCTCGAGTCGCGTCGCCACGCGCTCGTCCTCGTAGCCGGCCGTGAGCGCCATCGCGGCCGTCGCGGTCGGCGCGTTCGAGTAGACGGCATCGGCTCTGGCGAAAAATGCAGCGGCCGCTGGCGGACCGGTCGCCGGCCAGACCGAGACGAGGACCCCCTCGTCGTCGCGGGCGACCGTCACCTTCGCAATCCCGGCCGTCGCGCCGTTGGTGTTGATCCAATGGCCGACGAGCGGCGACGGATTGACCTCGAGCGGCGACCCCGGCGCCGTATCCAGCTGCTCGTCGCGTCGGGAGTAGGCCAGGTCGCTCATGTACGTCCCTCTGTCGAAACGCCTCTCGTTCGCACGCCCTCGCTCAGCGCGTCGCCGTGCAGGCGCCCGCCGCGAGCGCGCGCGGCTCCGCGGGCGCCGACAACGGCATGTCGAGCCCGGTCATGCGCCGGAACTGATGGCGGACCTGCACGAGGCAGACCTCGAGGCCATCGACGGTGGTGAGCCCCAGCGCGAGCGCCTGACGAACCAGAGGCGTCTCCTCGCGGCCGTACGTCAGATCCACGACCGATCCGTCCCGGCTCATCTGCGCAACATCGAACGGCAGCGATTCGCCGTCGCGTCCCACGGGCGTCGCGTTCACGAGCGTCGAGTAGCCGCTCGCCGAGAAGGCGGCGAGGGGCGTGAACGGCAGACCGAGCCGCTGCTGCGCGCGAAGACCGCGCTCGAGGCTCCGGTTGACGAGCGTCACGTCGGCGCCCAGCCGGTCGAGCGCTGCCGCCACCGCGCGGCCGGCTCCGCCGCACCCGATGACCGCCGCCTTCTGCCTGGCGATGGCGACGCCCCGTTCGCGCAGCGCCACGACCACGCCCTCGGGATCGGTCGTGTCCGAATGCCACCCTCGGCCGTTCCTGACGACGATGTTGGCGGAACCGGCGCGGCGGACCATGGCGGTGCCAGGTGGACTCGCCTCAGGCGCCATCTCCTTATGCGGCGACACGACGGTGAGCCCCTTGAGCGAGGCGCCGACCCGCGCCAGCGGGTCTTGCTCGACCATGTCGCGCCAGAATGCGTTGAAGTCCTGCTCTTGAAACGGTACGTAGAGCGCCCGCACGCCGAGCGCGCGATACGCCGTGTTGTGGAGCTGCGGTGAGAGCGAGTGCGTGACGGGGTCACCGACGATGCCGTAGAGATCGCCGGGCTGAGACAAGTGCGGAAGACCGTAGTCCGAAACCAGCTGCGCGATCGGGGGCTCGCCCAGCGACCGCAAGGCGCCGCCCAGCCCGCCAAAGACGAACGGCGCGCCCAGGCGCGGTGCCAACAGACGGCTCCAGAACCCTGGCGCCCCGCCGGCGAAGGCGACGACGTCGCGCCGGTTCATTGCGCGCAGGACGAAGAGGGGATGCAGGCCGTCGCTGTTCGTCTTCGCCTCGGGCACCAGCTTGTAGAGGCGCGCCGCGTGCGCCGTCATCCGTTCCGCGCGAAGACGCAGGCTCGTCACGTCGCAGGCCGCGCCGGCCCAGGAGATCAGACGCCTGGCGGGAGGGATCTGCGCGAGCAGCTCCGGCACGAGATCACGCTCGGCCTCGAGGTCGACGAGATCGTAGTGGGACGCGGCGCGCAGCAGGAGCCGCTGCCGTTCGTCCGGCGGCGCCGCACTTGCCCCCCCTTCAGCGGTGCTGCGAAGCGTGAACAGGAGCTTGCCGTGGAACCGGCCGCGCAGCCAGTCGGGATCGACGTCCCCGATCCGGTCGGCACGGACCTCGAGCCATTCGACCTCCTGCGGCACCGACCGGAGCTCGTCACCCCGTAGGGAGGGCGCCGTCGTCAGCGTGCCCACGAGGTGCGCCCTGTTCATGGCAAGACTCAAGGACCTGGGGTGTCGATCGACGCGAGCCGATACCGCGACGACCGAGCAGGCACGACGAACAGCATGGTGCGTGCACGGCCTTGAAAAGCTCGCCGCGTCGGCTCGAGAACGGTTTGTGACTCTTTCTAAAGACGTCGCCCGCGAGACCGTTGTGAACGAGCGCCGGACGCTTTCACAAGCGCCTCGAAGGAGACGTCTATCGTTCAGGGCTTGACCGACATGGAGAAGGGGCCCCGGCGAGGGTGCCGGCTGATGAGACGTGTGCTGACCGGATCGTCACGGTCCCGGGCCTGCCGCGCCGTGCTCATGCTCGCGTTCTGTGGCGCCGCCTGGCTCGCCACGGCGTCGGCCGCGCAAGCGCAGGCTCCCGAGCCGATATCGGATGCGCGCGGGCGCGCCGCGGCAGCCGACTATTTCACCGACGTCGTCCTCGTCAACCAGGACGGCAGGGAGATGCGCCTCTACAGCGACCTGATCAAGGGGCGCACCGTCGTCATCATCCCGTTCTTCACCTCCTGCACCAGCGCCTGCCCGGTCATGAACCAGAATCTCGCGAAGATTCAGGACTGGCTCGCCGATCGGCTCGGCCGGGACGCGTACATCATCTCGCTGAGCGTCGATCCGTCGAGGGATACGGTCGAACGGCTGCGTGCGTACGCGCAGCAGTACAACGCCCGCCCGGGCTGGTTCTTCCTCGGCGGCACACCTGAGAACGTCCATCTCGCCCTGACGAAACTGGGGCAGCGCGTGGCAGCCCCGGAGGCGCATACCAACCTCATGATCGTCGGCAACGAGCCCACCGGATTGTGGAAGAAGGCGTTCAGCCTCGCAGACAGCGCGTCGCTGATCCACATCGTCGACAGCGTGCTCAACGACAAGGGCGAGAGCGCGAGGTAGCGCATGGCCATCGGCGACGTCCGCGCGTCGGCGCCGGGCAGGAGGCGGCGGTTCGCCCTCCTGTTCGGGCTCGCCCTGCTCGTTTCCACGGGCCAGCAGCGCCTCGCGGCCCGTTCCGGCAGCGGCGATGGTCTGACGCCGCAGGAGCGTCGCGGCAAGGACATCTACTTCGGGCTGGCGACCGGCGAGCGGTTGCCGATCACGGCGCGCATCGGCGACCCACCGGTGGAGGCGCCGCCGACGCTGCTCGCGTGCGCGAATTGCCATGGCAGCGACGGCCGCGGCAAGCGCGAAGGCGGCGTCGTGCCGTCGGATATCACCTGGGAAGCGCTGACGAAGCCCTACGGCGTGACCCATCCTGGCGGCAGGACGCACGGACCTGTACACGGACCGGCTGCTGGTGCGCGCGATCGGCCTCGGCATCGATCCGGACGGGAATCGGCTGCATCCCGCGATGCCTCGCTTCCAGATGTCGCACGTCGACAGCGAGGCGTTGACGCTCTACTTGAAGCGGCTGTCGACCGACAGCCCCGCCGGCGTGTCCGACTCGGAGATCCGGCTCGGCACGATCCTCCCGACGACAGGCGCGCTGGCCGAAGCCGGCCGCGCCGTCGAGTCGCTCCTCACGGCGTACTGCGATTCGTTGAACAAGCAGGGAGGCATCTACGGCCGGACGCTGACACTCAGCGTGACCCCTCTCGGCGGCGCTGCCGGTTCCGCGACCGGCGTCGAGACGCTCCTCCGCGACAACCCGCCGTTCGCCGTCGTCGGCGGCCTGATTGCCGGCGCCGACACCGATGTGATCGCGCTCACCGAGGGCCGCGGCGTTCCGTTCGTCGGACCGCTCACGAGCCTCCCGAGGCCTTCGGGCGCCGGGAGCCTGACCTTCTATCTGCTCTCGGGCATCGAGCAGCAGGCACGCGCTCTCGGTGACTATCGCAGGACGAGCGCTCCCGCCACGGGCCTCGCGTCCGTGACAATCGTGCACTCGGCCGCCGCCGTCCCGCGCGACGCGCTGGGCAGGGTTCGCGACCACTACGTGCGGAGCGGCTGGAGCGTCACCGTCCTCGATCGCGAGGGGCTCACGGCGAAACTGATCGCCACCGAGCTGAAGCGCTCGACCGCGACGCATGTCCTCATGCTGGTCGATGCGCGCGAGATGCTGGAGATCGCCAACGACCTGGCTTCGAACGGCTGGATACTGGAGCTGCTCGTCCCCGGAGCGTTGGCGACGAACGATCTGCTTCGCATGCCGCCGCCGCTGATGGACCGCGTGTTCCTCGCGCTTCCAAGCGTCCCCTCGGACCAGACGCCAGCCGGCCTTGCCGAGTACCGGGCGCTGGCGGAGACGTATCGCCTCCCGCCGACGGAGATGAAGTGGCAGCTCGCGGCGCTCGGCTCAGCGAAGGTGCTGGTCCAGGGCCTGAAGCTCGCCGGGCGCGAGCTCACCCGCCCGAAGCTGGTCGCGGCGCTCGAGCAGCTCTCCGACTTCGACAGCGGGGTGATGCCCCGGATCCGGTTCGGACGCACGCAGCGCATCGGCGCGTCCGGCGCCTACATCGTGACGCTCGATCCGGGCCTGAAGCAGTTCAGGCTGATCACCGGCTGGTTACCCGTCGATTGAGGCCCACGTGCCCTTCTGGGAAAGGCGAACGCCGTGACGAGAAGACAGGCGACGTATCGCGCCACGCTGGCGGCGTGCTTCTTCCTGGCGCACGGCGACGACGTGCGCGTGTCGGCGCCGTTATCAATGGCCGTAGGGGCGCGGGCATCGCACGCCGCAGCATCGTCCGCGGCGCAAGCCGACACGTCGTTCAGGCCGGACATCCCCGACGTGCCGATCTACGACCAGGACGGACGACAACTGAAGTTCTATTCCGACCTGATCAAGGGCAAGACGGTCGCGATCAACTTCATCTTCACGACGTGCACGACGATCTGTCCGCCGCTCACGACCGCGATTCGCGGCATCCAACGCGAGCTGGGCGACAGGGTCGGTCGCGATGTCTGGCTCATCTCGTTGACCGTCGATCCGGCCGTCGATGGACCCGAACGCCTCCGGCAGTTCGCCTCGTCGTTCGGCGCGGGCCCGGGCTGGACGTTCGTCACCGGGACCCGACGTGACGTCAATCGCCTATTGAAGGCCTTCGGCAGCTATGGAGCCGACATCAGCGCGCACTCGACGTCGATGATCGTCGGGAACGACGCCGAAGGCCGCTGGGTCCGGACCAATGGTCTGGCGCCCGTGTCCACGAACGTGAAGCTGATCGTCGACGCCGCACGGAGCCGGTGACGCTGGAGGCGGCCGGAGAACGGATCGTCGCTATTGGCAGTTGGCGAATCGGAACGGGCCAAAATCCAATCGCCAATCACACTTGAGAGGCACCAGCAATGAGCTACCTCGGTTCACCGCGAATCCACTTCTTCGGCGCGTTCATTGCGGAACCGTCGACGATCAACAACGACGCCGCGAACTATAGCGGGCCGATTCAAGATCCGTTGTGGAACCCGAACGGCGATCATCAGTTCGCGTTCGCCGACTGCACGGTCAGATCCCTCGTTTCGAACGGTCAGCTGGTCACGTCCGGCGATCCGCTGATCGGCACAGCGGTGAACACCGAGGGCTCGCCTTTCGCGAAGCTCGTCGATCTGGACGTCCAGGTACAGATCGCATCGAAGGTGTTCGGCCTGGAGGTCTCGCTCGCCGACGGATCCGGCAACAGCGTGACAGGCACGATGTCGCCGACGAGCTTCCGCGACTTTTCAGGCGCTCGCCTTCTCGGCATCTACCAGTCGACGCTCGTCGATCTGCAATGGCAGGTATCGGCATCCTCGTGGCTCGCCGCCTTGCAGAAGGCCAGCCCCGATCTCCTGTCGATTCGCTTCATCGTCGACCTCTATACCGGGATGTCGGGCGGACCCCATCGTGGACGGCTCGCTGGTGCAATCGGGCCCGCGTCCGCGGGCGAATCGGCACACTACATTGCCGGCCGCCGCATCGTCGGCACCACCGGGGCTCCTTCGGCGCTCGCCGAGCTGAGTGGCTACACGCTGACGCTCGACGTCGGCAACGTCGTGCCGGTCGGCGACGACGGCAGCTTCACCCTGCCGTCGCTCACGGTCGCCGTGCGCGAGGAGACGATCGACGATGTCGCGCTGAAGACTGGCGCCGCTGCCTTCGTCCCTGCGGCGCTGACACCGGGCTGGCGTCAGCTCGGAGTCCTCGATACGACGCTGGCTCGCTACGAGCTGACGAGCGGTGTCGAGTCGCTGACTCTTTCGGCGCAGGACGCGGCGCTCTGCACGTCGAAGCCGCTGGGCCTGTTCACCCCCGCCGGTGTAGCGGTGGCCGTCGAGGCGGACGATGGGATGTTCGTGTTTCCGGACCTGTGGGCGTTCCCGATGAACCCGGCGGACAAGAGCTCGGTCGTCCTCAGGGCCTGCCGCTTCGGACAACCGGCTTCCTCCGTGCAGCTGCCGCTGAACCGGACCATGAACCCCGGCGCGGCGGGGATCGCAGCTCCCGCATCGGTGACCACGGACGCGAGCGGGAAGGCGACGGTGACGTTCCAGGCCTCCGATCCGGGATCGCCGCGCGGGCCGATCGACGGACAGGTCTTCGGCTTCGGTGGACCGTGGGCGCTGCAGGGCAAGATTCAGATTCCCGGCACCCAACAGAGCGCCGTCGCGATTCGCGTCTTCAGCGGCTTCTCACCTCCCGCGAGCCCGAAGTGGAGCGACGTCCAGCCGATCTTCGACCAGTTCAACACCATGTTCCCGGCGATGGCGGCGATTCTCGACCTGAGCGATCTGAACGCGGTCGTCGCAGGCAAGGCGGCGATCCGGAGCCGCTTGCTCCTGCCGATCGAAGATCCCGGGCACATGCCGGTGACGAGAGATCTGTCTGTCAAGAAGCGCGACATGATCGTCGCGTGGATCGACGCCGGCTGTCCGGTCTGAGCGCCGTGACGTCGCGCGCGCGCGAGACCGTTGGACCCTGGATGTCGATTGGCGTCCTCGGCACCGCGTTCGTGGTCGTGCCGTTCCTGCTGTTCGAGCAGGAGGTCAACGACCTCACGTCCCGCTTGTTCGCCTCACCGCCGTCGCGGCCCGCGTTGGCACTGGCTATCGTCGCGCTGCTCGCCTTGGACATCATCCTGCCGGTGCCCTCGAGCCTGGTGTCCACCGCCGCCGGAGCGACGCTCGGATTCCTGCCGGGTACCGTCGTGTCGATGGTGGGGATGACGCTCTGCTGCCAGGTTGGGTACGGCATCGGGCACGCATGCGGCCGGCCGCTCGTTGCCCGCATGGTCGGCGCGCCGGCGCTCGAGGAGGTGGCCGGCCACGTCCGTGCAGGAGGCCATTGGGCGCTGGGAGCGCTGCGCCCGATCCCGGTTCTTGCCGAGGCGTCCGTTCTCCTCGCCGGCCTCGCGCGGATGAGCCCGGCGAGGTTTTCGGTCATCACGTCGCTGGCCAACCTCGGTGTCTCGCTCGTCTACTGCGCCCTCGGCGCCGCGGCACTCCAGATCGGCTCGCCCCTGCTCGCCGTCGCCGGCACGATCGTCTTGCCCGTCATCTTCATCGGCCTGATGCGCGTCATCGATCGACGGCTTGATCACGCTCCGCGGCATCCCTAGTTCACCGCTTCACTGCGGCTGCGAAGGCTCGTGCGGATAGTTGAAGAAAAGCTGGTTGCCGTCGAGATCCTCGACCACCAGCAGCCTGTAGCCCCAGTGGCCGTCCTTGACCGGAAGGCCGCGGGCTTCGAACTCGGCGCGCAACGCGTCGAGCGCCGCGACCGCGGCCTCGTGCGTCTCGGGCTCGACGTTCAGGGAAATGAACATCAGACCCTTGCCGACCTTCTCCGGCCACTGGTCTGAGAATATGAGGGCGCAGCTCCCGCGATCGACTTGAGCGACGAACACCCGACCGTCTTCCTCGAACTGCCACGCGACTGTGAAACCGAGTCGGTCGACATAGAAGCGGAGCGAGGCCTCGACGCTCGCGACGTGAAGCACGGGGCGTGCGAACCAGTCGGTCATGGCGTCAGCTGCTACGCCTCCCGCAGAACCCCCTTGACGTCAGCATGCCGCGTGGTCGGCAGGTTATATTGAAATCTCTGGGCCGATGTTCGAAATCGTGACCCCGCGTGGCATCCTCCACAGCGAATCGGACTTCCTGCAACGCGACACGTCGGTGATCGTACGCTCCCAAAACGTCGATGCAGGCTTTCTGCAACGCGCAGAAAAGGCTTCTCTTGCCGGTCGCTTCGTCATCGTCGCACTCACGGTCGTCCTTGCGATTCCACACCAACTCGTCCTCGAGTATGCAGGAATCCCCTCACCAGAGACGTAGGAGGCCCGCCAGGGTTCGGGATCAAGCCGGATTAAGCCCAGGTTCCGAACAGCGCGGGAGGGCGGACGCTACTGGAGAGCCGAATCTGCGTCCATCTAGCATCGAGCAGCCGTGCGTGAGCCCTGAGCCGTGAGCCTGGCACGAACACAAGTAAACGCCGGGATTGATTCAGACCAAGCCGCGGAAGCTTAGGGAGTGTCCTGGGAGTCAGGCGCAGGCCGCATGTTTCCATATCTATAACCCACGACGGGTGGGGCTCGGAGTGCACTCCGAGAAGCAGCACATCCCCATCGCGCGCCGGCAGCGCGGCGTGCTCGCGCTGCCGCTGAGCGGCCTCGCACTCGTCGTGCATCAAGGAGGTCGGGTTGGGAGATGGAACGTTTCGCCTGTCGATCGTCGCATTGCTCGCGTCGTGCATGGCGGGCCCGCCCGGCGAGCGCGAACCGCCTCGTTCGCAAGAGGTCAACGACTCGCTCCGCGTCGACGCGGCGCTGCGAGGCTCGGGCTCGTACGCGGGCTACACGTACGTCTTTCGCGGCGGGAAGTACCGCCGGCTGATCACGTCGTCGGGAGTCTTCGATGACGGTGGCTCGCTCCCCGTGTTCGCGTTTCACCTGCCGCCCGCCTATCACGCCGGCGTGGACGCCGCGCTCTCGGGTGCCGGGACGTACGCGGGCAAGGGGTACTTCTTCCTCGGCTCGAGCTACGCGCGCTACGACTGGTCGACGAACGCGATCGACTATCAGGGCACGCTCGCCGCGGACTGGCACCTGCCGTCGCCGTTCTCGTCGGGGATCGATGCCGCCGTGAACGGGGAGGGGGTGTATGCCAACAAGGCGTACTTCTTCCGCGGCACGCAGTACGTCCGCTACGATTGGACCCACGGGACCGTGGACGCGGGATACCCTCTCCCGCTCACCGCGTGGAACCTGCCGGCGCCGTTCACGAGCGGCGTCGACAGCGTCGTGCCGTGGCCGTCAGGGAAGCTCGCGTTCATCCGCGGCGACCAGATGGTGCTGTACAACTGGTTGGACGGCAGCGTGGGTCCGATCCCGCCCGTCTCGACCGCGTGGCCGGGGCTCGCCGCGCTCGACGCGAGCCCGACGCGGCGCGTGCTCCTGTACGCGACGATCGATCCGACGCCGATCTTCTTCCCGGACGATCACACGCCGAACCTGTCGGGGCTCTGGCAGGCGGTGTTGACGCACCCACCGACGCCCGGATTCCCGATGATCTACGTCGATCGCTGGTGGGGCCCCGAGGTGACCAGCGCGATGCTCGCCGACCCGCATGTCATGGCGGTGTTCAGCAGCGGCAGCCACGCCGAATGGTACATGATGCACCCCGAACCGTGCTCGAACGCGTGCCCGGATTCGATGTGCGACCTTCCGGAGACCTTTCCCACCTGGAGGGAACAGAATCGAGGGCTACGTGGGGAGGCTCTGGCGCTCGGGCGTGCCGTTCCTCGCCGTGTGCGGCTCGCACCAGCTCATCTCGGGCGCACGCGCGGGATGGCAGTCGGTGGGCCACATGGGCGAGCCGGGACATACGGTCGCGGACGAGCTCCTGAACGGCTACAGCCGGATCCCGTGTTTCCGGCAAAGCGAGCGCGAGGTGAAGCCGATCGTGCTCGAGGTCCCGAGTGACCCGCTGTTCGAGGGCATCCCGACCCACGCGTCGTTCTACGAGTTCCACTCCGACGAGGTGCGGGATGGGGCGTTCTCGTCGGATGCGGTGCTGATTGCGAAGCGCACCGCACCGGTACCGGAAGAGCGGTCCACGACCGTGCAGGCCCTCAAGTACACGTCCGCATCGCAGCCCGGGCGGATCGCGTACACGACGCAGTTCCACCCGGAGATCATCAACACCAATCGGCCCAACCACGGTGCTCAGCTCGTGCACAACTTTGTCGACCTCGCGCTGGCGTACTGGGCCACGCACTAGCAGGCTGAAAGAGCCAGCAGCCTGAAGGCACGAGGCGCAAGGAGTGCCCCATCCGAGCCTTGGGCCGCTCGTTACCGCGCCGTCGCACCATTCCGCTAGCGTGTCGACGCGAACGCCGCGATCCGCAGTGCGGCGCCGATGAGTCGGAACCGGGCGGGAGCCGCGTGGTTTCAGACCTTGAAACCCAGGAGCCGCCCCACTTCGCGCGACTACGGGTGCCTTCATGCAGGTCGACTACTTCAAGGACATTCTGGTGCCCGTGGTCGGGGGGCTCGGCATCTTCATGCTCGGGCTCGAGTTCATGTCCAACGGCATCCAGAACCTCGCCGTCAACAAGATGCGGGCGTTGCTGGCGCGCATCGCCGGCACGCCGGTGAAGGGCGTCCTTGCCGGAACGGTCATCACCGGCGTCATCCAGTCGAGCACGGCGATGACGGTGATGGTCGTCGGGCTGGTCAACTCAGGTGTCCTCGGCCTGCGCCAGGCCATTAGCGTCATCATGGGCGCGAATATCGGCACCACGCTCGGCAACGGGCTGATCGCCCTGCCCCTCGGACCTTTGGGGCTGTTGCTCGGCGGCTTTTTCGCGCTGATCCATGTCTTCGCGAAGAGCGACCGCGTCAAGAACATCTCGCTCGCGTGCATGGGCTTCGCGCTCATCTTCTACGGTTTGAACCTCATGACCGGTGGGCTGCGGCCGCTGCGCAGCATCCCGGAGGTGATGGCGGCGATCTCGAGCCTCAACGCCAGCAGCGTGACGGGCGTGATCTACTGCATCCTGATCGCGGCACTCATCACGGCCATGATTCATTCGTCCTCGGCGACGATCGGCATCGTCATGGGGCTCGGCGCCTCCGGCGTGCTCGGCTGGCAGACCGCGGTGGCCTTCTCCCTCGGCGCCGATCTCGGGACGACCATCACGTCCTGGATCGCGTCGCTCAACCTGTCGAAGAATGCCAAGCGCGCCGCTTACGCGCACATCGCGTTCAACATCATCGGCGTCCTGGTGATGTTGCCGCTGTTCTTCCCCGCCCTGCAGCTGCTGACCTGGGCGATGGGCTTTTTCGGCAGCGATCCGGGCATTCCGGTCGTCCGTGACGGCAAGGAGACGTTTCCGCTGGTGCCGGTGGCGGTCGGCTTGTATTCGACGACCTTCAACGTCTTCAATACGCTCCTGCTGTTCCCGTTCGTCGGCGTCTTCGAGCGCGTGCTGTCGCAAGTGGGGCGCACCTCGAGCGAGGATGTCGAGGACTACTCGTCGACGCGGTTCCTCGACCAGAACGCGGGCGGGGATCTCGGCGCCGGGGTGCCGCTGGTCGACCAGGAGATGGCGCGCTCCGTCGAAGCCGCGAATCTGTTCATCGCGATCGCGCGCGGCGAAAAGTCGGCGCCGGCCAACGCCAGGGATCATCAGGCGGCCATCGACATCCTCAGCCGCGACATCCGTCGCTACACGGCCGCGATGTTCAAGCCCGAGATGCCGCGTGCGCAGGCAGACCTCCTCGCGAGCCTGATCGAAGAGGAGGACTTCACCGCGAGCCTGGGCGAGACGTTGTATCAGGTCGCCAGGCGCATCGAGCGGCTGACCTTCTCGCCGTCGGGCCGCGAGCTGGTCGAGGCGACGCTCGATCGAATCGCGGACGCGATGCTGACGATCATGCCGGACCGCGTGGTCGGGCCGAACCCCCTGCGCGCCGAGGAGCGGCAGGAGTTCCTGCTCGCCACGCGCGAGCGGTGCCTGGCGCTCGGCGGGGACCTTTCCTGGGAACAGCGCGGCGCCATCCTCGAACTCCTGGGCACCGCCGAGCGGGCGTTTTTCCTGATCGATCGCATCGAGGCCGAGCGCAAGTCGGTCCCACGCGTGGTGACCGCCGCCATGGAGGACGGTGCGCCAGCGCTCCCCGGCCTCGCGCCGGCTACGAGCTGATGCCGGGGAGGCATAGTGTGGCTGGCCGGTCCACATCGTCAATCGTCGCAGTCCTCGCACTCGCGGCCGGCCTGATTGCCGCCGCGGCACCGGTGTCGGCTCAGGACGTCCTTGGCGACGGCGGCGGCGTCACGGGCGCCGGATCGACGTTCGTCTATCCGGTCCTGTCCCGGTGGTCGCGTGAATACCGTGCGTGGCTGCTGCGCGGTGGCGACTATCCCACCGCGGATTCCGGCCTCGAGGATCCGTCGGCGACGACCTCGCTCCAGTACGAGCCGGTGGGCTCCCTCGCGGGGACACTGCGGGTCAAGGACCGCGCCGTGGACTTCGGCGCGTCCGATATGCCGCTGCCGCCAGGCGAGCTGGCGAATCTCGGGCTCGGCCAGTTTCCCATCGCCATTGGCGGCGTCGTCGTGGCGTTCAACGTCGCGGGCATCGGGCGCGACGATCTCAAGCTGACCGGCCCGGTGCTCGCGGACATCTTCCTCGGCAAGATCGTCAACTGGTCCGACCGGTCGATCGCGGCGTTGAACCCGGGGCTCAAACTGCCTACGGCGCCGATCGCCGTCGTCCGTCGATCGGACGGGTCGGGCACGACCTTCAACTTCACCAACTACCTCTCGAAGGTCAGCGCCGAGTGGAAGCTGCGAGTCGGTTCCGGGCTGCTCGTCCCGTGGCCGTCCGGAACCCAGGCCAGTGGCAACGAGGGCGTGGCGCAGGCGGTCGCGCGAACGCCGAATTCGATTGGATACGTCGATTACGCGCAGGCGCAGCAGAGGAAGCTCGGCGCCTCGTGGTTGCAGAATCGGGCCGGACGCTTCGTCCGGCCGGATCCCGCCAGCTTTCAGGCGGCCGCGGCGAGCGCCGCGTGGAGTGGCGCAAGCGACTTCCACCTGCTGCTCACGGATGGCCCCGGCGACACCTCCTATCCCATCACCGCGACCGTGTTCGTCCTCATGCCGAAGACCGCCTCCCGGACGCGGACGAGGGCGGCGCTGGATTTCTTCCGCTGGACGCTCGACAAGGGCGGCAGCCTCGCGGCCCAGCTCGGTTACGTGCCGCTCCCGGCATCGCTGGTCCAGCAGGTGAAGGACTACTGGTCGAAGACCTGGCCGTAACCGTCGATTCTCTGGTCGATCTCGCGCCGTGAGCTCGTCTCTGACGGCGTTGGCCACGCGTTCGGACGCCGCTGACGGGTTCGGTCGAGAAGCGTCTGCTGACTGCCCAGGCTTTCAGGCCCGTCGCCGGAGGGCTCGGGACAAAGCTGCGTGTAGTCGCCCTTGTCGCGTTATCGTGCCGTCGGCTGGCGAATCGTGAACCGCTCGGGACTGGACGACATGGTGAGTCGAACAACTAGCGGTCTGCTCGTGGCGATTCCGGTGCTGCTGTCGTTGTCGTCGCGCCCGGCGATCGCGCAGGTGACGCCGACGCCGCAGAACCCCCCGCCCGACGACACTCCCAGCGTGCGGGTGGGCGGCACGCTCTTCCTCGACTACACCTACACGCTCGATCCGGAGATCACGGACGCAGACGGCAACCGGGTCTCTCCGAGCTCTGTCAACGTCACACGGGCGTACCTCAACCTGACCGGGCAGCTCAACCATCTCTTTGCGTTCCGCATCACGCCCGACATTTCTCGCGAGACGGGCACGGGCAGCTCATTGGCCGGCAGCATGACCTTCCGGCTGAAGTACGGCTATCTGCAGTTCAATCTCGACGACTGGATGTGGCGGGGCACCTACGTCCGCGCCGGCATGATTCAGACGCCGTATGTCGAGTTCGAGGAAAGCATCTACCGCTACCGGTTTCAGGGCCCGATCTTCGCGGACCGCGAGGGCTACCTGTCCTCCGCCGACTTCGGCGTCTCGTTCCGCACGCAGTTCCCGCGCAACTACGGAGAAGTGGTCGGCGGTCTCTACAACGGCGAGGGCTACGACCAGTCCGACCCGAACGATCAGAAGGCGCTGCAGCTGCGCGGGACACTGCGGCCGTTCCCCGAAGCGAACCTGGCGCGCGGCCTCCGCGTGACGCTCTTCTACGACGAGGACCACTACGTGAAGGATGCTGATCGGCAGCGGTTCGTCAGCCTGGTGTCGTTCGAGCACCGGTTCCTGCACGCTGGTTTCGTCTATCTGGACGCAGCCGATCAGCCCACTCGCGCGCTGCCCAGAATGGAGTCCAGCGGGCAGTCGTTCTGGATTACTCCCCGGCTGCCGCTGGGCGAGCAGCCGAAGGCGCCCGCCGGATTCGTCCGCGCCAGCCTCGAGGGGTTGTTCCGCTACGACCGGCTCGAGCCCAACCAAACGAATGACAGCGCCAAGGAGCGCTGGATCGCGGGCGTGGCGTACTGGCCGTGGATGCGAGCGGCCGGTGTCAGCGCGGCGTTGCTCCTGAACTACGAACAGGTGCGGCATCGCGAGTTCACGCCAGCGCGGCCGACCGAGAAGCGGATCGCGCTCCACACGCTCGTGACATTCTGACAGGGGCGCGAGGACGGACCGACATGATGAACGACTGGGGAGCTCGAAAGCCGCCCGCAGCGCACCGGCTCACGTCGCCGACCGTGGGTGCCAATCATCGCCCTGGCGATTGCCTCAGCGACGCCGGCGTGGCCCGTCGCGCAGACGCTGCAGATAAATGGCGCCGGCGCGACGTTTCCGTACCCGATCTACTCCGCGTGGTTCACGGAATACGGCAAGGCCCGGCCCGACGTCCAGATCAACTATCTGTCGATTGGATCCGGCGCCGGCATTCAGCAGTTGACCGACGAGATCGTGTTCTTCGCGGCGACTGACACGCCGATGACCGACGACGAACTGCTGGAAGCGCCGGGCCGCATCCTGCAATTGCCCACCGTCATCGGTGCCGTGGCCCCGATTTACAACGTGCCCGGCATCAAGGGCGAGCTGCGCTTCAGCGGCCCCGTTCTCGCGGACATTTTTTTGGGCCGGATCACGAACTGGAACGATCCGGCGATTGCCAGTTTGAAGGCGGCGTGGCGTTACCTCCCACCGACATCACTCCGATCTATCGCGCCGAGAGCTCCGGCACGTCGTTCATCTGGTCGGATTTCCTGTCCAAGGTCTCTCCCGAATGGCGGCGGATGATTGGTGCGACCAGAAACCTCAAGCCGCCGGCCGGCGCTCCGGCCAGGGGCAGCGAAGGCGTGTCGGCGCTCGTCAAGCAGACGCCGGGCGCGATCAGCTATGTCGAGCTGATTTACGCGCGGCGGAACGAGATTCCCGTCGGGCGGGTGCAGAACGCCGAAGGCGAGTTCGTGCGGCCGTCGATCGAGGCCGCGACCGCCGCTGCCGCCGCGGCGGTGAGCAGCATGCCTCGAGACTTCCGCGTGTCGATCACCAACGCGCCGGGGAAGGGGGTCTACCCCATCTCGTCGTTCACGTGGATCCTGCTTTATGAGAGCCATCGCGATCGGCGCCGGAGCCGCCAGATGGTGGAGTTCATGAGGTGGGCCTTCGCGGACGGACAGAAGCTGGCGTTCGATCTCGGGTATGCGGCGCTGCCGCCGGAAGTCGTCAAGCTGGCTGTCGCGGCGCTCGAACGCGTCCGAGTCCAGTGATCCCGGGCATGGCAGTCGATCGCGGCGCCCCTCGCCAGCCATCTGCAACCGAGAGCAAACGCGTGCCGCTGGCCGCGAAACGACCTCGCTGTTGCCGATCCTCAACAAGTTCTCGCGGCGGCGATGTTCTTCAAGCCCCGGCCGAGGGCGGGTCCGGGACGTAGAGCACGAACTCCGGCGTGTCCTCGAACGTCGACTTTCCACTGCTGACGAGCAGCGTCGGGCTCGAGAACACCGGCAGCGCCGAAGGCGAGCTCTGCTCCACCGTGTACGAATAGATGGATCCGCCGTTCGCGCCGCCCGTGCCGCCCTGGAACGGGACATAGACGGTCAGGCTGCTCCCGGCGGCAAACGAGATACCTCCCATCGTGTTCCCCTCGGGTGGCGTCACAGCGACCTTCTGGAACGCCAGCGACGCGCCGCCCGCGGAGGCCGGCAGCGGGCAAAAGTAGAGCAGCGCGCCGGCGACGGCGAAGAGCCCGCCGTTCTGGATGGCGAGGTGGGTCGGCTTCCCGCCGAGGGGATCGCTGGCGCCGAGGTAGGTCCCGTCGGCGAGCGCGTACATGCGGACGATCTCGCTCGGCTCGTCGCACACGAACAGGATGCCGTTGGCGATCGCCACGTCGCGCACGGAGTTCTGCACCTTGCCCGACTTCTTGTCTATCGAGACGGAGAGCCCTCCGTCGGCCGGAGGCACGTTGGTCGCCGTCACCTCGACGTCGTGGAGGTCGCCGACCTGCGACGCGACGTAGGTGCCATCCAGGAACACGCCTCCGGGCGGAGGAAAGAGCCTGGTCAGGTAGGGCGATTGACAGCCGGATCCCAGGCTGCCGCTCTGGCCGCTCGAACCCAAGGCCACCTGGGCCACGACGTTGGTGTCCTGGTTCGACACGTAGCAGTTGCCGCGACCGTCGAAGGCCATCCCGAACGGATGGGAGATCGCCGTCTCGAAGTGGCCTTTCTTGCTGCGCGTCTCTGCGATCACCGTGCTGACCTTCGCGAAGTGATACGGCTTCTCCGAAGGCTGGTGCTGGAAGCACAGGACGTTGCTGGTCGCCTTGGCGCCGTTGGCCACGTAGAGATACCCGCCGGCGGTCACCATGCCGCGAAGCTCCGAGAGCTGGACGTCGCCGGTCTGCCGGAGCGCGCCGCTCGAGAGGAGCGTGAGGCTCCCCGGCTTGGTGGTGTCGTAGGCGAACACGTTGTTGATGCTGCCCGAGCCGCTGCCTCCGTGAAATGTGACCAGCAACATGGTGAAAACTCCCGTCTACGACGTTATCCGGCGAACCCTCGCTCGATAGCTGTACTCCACTATGCGCCGGCTGGGGCTTCAGGGGTGCTCTCCGAGACCTGCGCCTGAACCGTCGCCTGCTGCGACTGGGCGCCTCTCACGGTGCCCACCGCTGCGACGGCACAAGCCATCAGCAATGTTCGGACATGCGTGACCATCGGCGTAGGATCCTACGAAGTGAGCACCTGCCCTGCAGCGGTCCGATCGTACGTCTCGGCCAGTACGGCCGCCCTCCGTGCGATGTCGCCAGTGAGCTGCTTGGGCTGCAGGCGCCAGCGCCAGTTGCCACCAAGCGTGCCAGGCTGATTCATGCGCGCCTCGCTGCCCAGGCCCAGCAGGTCCTGCGCCGGAACGATCGCGGTCTCCGCGACCGAGGCGAGCACGGCCCGGATGAAGTCCCAGTGGATCTCTCGACCGTCGGTCGCCAGATATCGGCGCGTGTACGCCCGCTCCTCGACGATCTCCGCGTTCGACCGCGTGCTGTGGCCGACATCGCCCGTCCACCAGCCGACTGTCGTGTCGTTGTCGTGCGTCCCCGTGTACACGACGCGGTTACGCGGGTAGTTGTGCGGCTGGAAATCGGGCGCTTGAGGATCCGAGCCGAACGCAAACTGCAGGATGGCCATTCCCGGGAAGTCAAACTGCTCGCGTAGCGCTTCGACCTCGGGCGTGATCACGCCGAGATTCTCGGCGACAAACGGCAGGCGGTCCGCCGACAGCGCGGCTTGGACCGCGCGGAACAAGGCCGCGCCTGGTCCCTTCACCCATCGGCCGTTGACGGCCGTGGTGGCATCCCCAGGAACCTCCCACGATGCTTCGAATCCGCGGAAGTGGTCGATACGAACCCGGTCCACCGTGGCAAGCAGCGCGCGGAAGCGCTCGATCCACCAGGCGTATCCGGTCCGCTCGAGCACGTCCCACCGGTAGTGTGGGTTACCCCAGAGCTGTCCCGTCGCGCTGAAGTAGTCGGGCGGCACACCCGCCACGACGCGGGGACGGCCGTCAGCGTCGAGCTGAAACAGCTCGCGTCCCGCCCAGACATCGGCGCTGTCGTGCGCGACGAAGATGGGCAGATCGCCCATGATGACGATCCCTCGCGCCCGGCACGCCTCGCGCAGGCGCTGCCACTGCTCGAAAAAGAGGAACTGCGTCAGCTCGTGCAGCCGGATGTCACGGGCGCAGCGTGCCGACCACCGCGCGAGCGCGGCGGGATCGCGCTGTGCGATGTCGGGCTCCCACTCGGTCCAGGCCGAGTGGCCGTGCGCGGCCTTGACGGCCATGTAGAGGGCGAAATCCGCCAGCCACGTCGCGTGCGTGCGACAGAATCGATCGAACTGGTCGTGCAACGCGACCGGCGCGGCCGCATCGAATCGATCGAGCACGCGGGGCCACAGCGCTCGTCGGTGTGCGATCACCGCGGGGAAATCGATGTCGCCGGCCGCAAAGAGGGACCCGGTTGCGTCCGACGCGCCGGTCCGACGGATCATCCGGGTGCGCAGCCTCTGCCGGCGTGAGGAGGCCTTGGTCGATGAGACGGTCGAGGCTGATGAGCAGGGGATTGCCAGCGAACGCGGACAGGCATTGATATGGCGAGTCACCGTAGCCGGTGGGCCCGAGTGGCAGCACCTGCCAGAGCCGCTGGCCGGCCGCGGCGAGAAAGTCGAGAAACTCGACCGCGTTCGACCCCAGATCGCCGATGCCGAAGCGTCCTGGCAGGCAGGTCGGGTGGAGCAGCACCCCGCTGCAACGTGAGAGTGACATGTCGCGCAACCCGGTCAGAGATGAGGCGCCGCGTCGGTCTGCCGTTCCTCCTGTCCTCTGCACTGCTGTTCGATCGCACACGAGCCAGAAGACAATCTTTGCAATCAGCAGCTCGGCGCTGGGCACTAGGCGACGCGCGGCGCCTTCGCGGGAGCCGGTACAGAAGCGCTAACAGATCAAAGACCAGAAACCATGCGAGCAGTAGCGCGACGGCAAGGCGGGCGATCGCCGCCACGATGAAACGCGCGGCGAAGATGATCGTCGCGGCGATAGAGCGAGCGAAACGAACTGGACGAATGCGTCGGCAAAGTTGCGCCACGACTGCGCGAGCGCATCAGCGATCTCTTGAATCATAGAGACCTCTCGGCTAGGCAGGCCAGTGGCAGACAAGCACTGGCCTCAGCGGCTGGAATGTCTGACCAAGCGAATAGAGTCTTGCGCGCCGTTCAGTGGTAGGGCGCCAAGAGGGCGCCATGGTGTCCCAGAGGTGGCGCTCACCGAGCAGCAGCACGCCGCGGACGCAGGGGGGCGTCCGCGACCACACCAGTAACGCCGTCACTGGCCAGCCTGGTCTCCTCTTCGCAGGTGCGACAGAGTGATCAGAAGCTTCAGCTTCAGAAGGCTTTTCTCTCCCACACGCCACGTCCGTTCATTGAGTCTTCGATATATGATTTCGCGGAATAAGTTGGCGTAATGTAGATGCGGGTAAGACGCGAGGTGCGTTCACCAGCTGCGCCCACGGCACAGCGGACCGATTCCAGTCTGGTACACCATCCTTGGCTCATGAATGCAGGCGAAGGGTGCACTAACCGTAGCGCGGAGCGCGAAGGTGGACTCCAACGACGTTCTCCCTCCTGCGAATGATGCTCTTCGCAGAATGACGCTTCCGGGACCAGCGCGCTCAACGCACTGCCTGCGCGCTCGCGCGGACCTCGCGCGCCACACGCTGACCGGCCTTGATGGCACGCTCGGTCTCGTATCCGTCGCCCAGCGTGACCCCTGACCGGTGGCGATCGCTCACTCCGTCGAGGTATTCCAGGACGTGCTCCAACTCGTGCGCGATGAGCTCGACGGTTTCGGCAGTGAGCGGGACGAGAACGCGAGCGACCGTGACGCCATCGGCAGAGACGCCGATCAGCGATTCGGCCCGCCGGGGAGCTTGTACCGAGGCGGCCGGTGCAGCACGACCAGGATGCCTGCGGCGGCGAGCCGCGCGCACTGGGCCCGGATCGTCGGCGATCGCGTCCAGGCGAGCTCCACGCTCGGTCTCAGGTCGGGGGCGATGACCAGCCGGCAGGGCCAGGCCGGCGCCGGCCCGGGTAGCGGCGCGGATTGTGTGGACGCCTCGCGGGACGCTGCGACGGCGTGCGTCGCGCAACAGGCGATGACACCAACGGCCACGACCGGCCATCCAGAGCGCCCTGACCACTCGCTGCCGCGGACCGCCCTCGTGCACGAGGCGTATCTGAGGCTCGTGGACCAGCGGTGCGTGCGCTGGCAGAACCGCGCGCATTTCTTTGCGATTGCCGCACACGTGATGTGCCGCCTCCTGGTGGATCACGCGCGCGCCCATGGGGCGGTCAAGCGCGGCGCGGGTGTCAAGGTGCCGTTGGAGGACATCGACGCCGGCTCTGATCCGCCCGACGACGTATCTCCGAACCATCGAACATCGACTCGCGACGGCCAGCCTGTTCAGTCCTTCGGCGGATTCGAGGGTTGTCGAGGACTGGGTCGAGGAAGTTCTTAGGCTGCGCTTAGGGCAGCCCCGAAACTCCGTCAATCATTCCGATCTCCGCCGCGAAGTTGACGACGTAGATCGATCTTCCAGATCTCCCCGCCGAGGGTGACGACGTACGCGGTGTTTCCGATGAACTCGAGCGAGGTCGGCTGGTTCAGGCCGTCGCGCGACGACGGTGAAGGTACCGTCCCAGTTGACCTTCACGAGCTGCGCCGGTGTTCGGCAGCGCCGGGCGAGCCTTCGGAGACGCCGACCGGGAAGATCGCCCTGCGAGAGGGCATAGAGCGTGGGGCCGCGGCCGAACTCCACGTCGACGAGGAGCCTGGCGCCGGAGGCCACCTCGGTGGCGAGTCGGCGACTTCGGCAGGAACGACACGACCTTGCCGTTCTCGGGCAGGTGCGGGAAGGGGCCGGCCTGGGCCATGAACACGCGTGTTGCCCCGGCACCGCCAGCCCGGTCGGGACGATGTTGTCGAACGCGATCAGCTTCGGTGATCTCGCCGTCGAGTGTGACCCGCAGCACGCGGTTGTGGTGCCCGTCGGTGACCAGGAACCCGCCGCGGTACGGCTCCAGCGCGTACTGGACGTCCGGTCGGGACGTCGAACGTCGGTCTCGGCGGGATTGGCCACCGAGAACGCGCCGATGTCCGCGATGACGGTGAAGCTGGTCGGGCCGTCCACCCGGTAGATGCCGACGCGTCGTCGTTGCCGCCGACGTCGGAGCCGACGAGCGTCACGAGAACGTACGCGGTCCGCCAAGGAACGCGATGTCGATCGCCCCGCCGAGCGCCGAGGCGACGACTGCGTTCGGCAGGCCACTGGCGAACGTCGTGATGGCCCCGGTGTCCGGATCGACGCGCGAGATTCGGCCGATTGCGCCTTCGGTGACATACAGCGCACCATCAGGACCGATGGTGCTCCCAGAGGCTACCTTGCAGGCCGGTTACCAGCAGGTCGGCGGTGGGCCCGCCAGATGATGCCACTGTGGTCGCCGCGGCTGTCCTGGTCAGTGGGACCAGGGCACTCCCCGGCGTTGCCTCCACGGTGAATGATGCAGATGGGGTCACGGCGAGGCAGATCGCAAGTAGCCGATTCATGCTCATAGGAGTCTCCGTCTTCGTCGACGCTGCGTGGCGTCGATCGAGCCGGGTAGGCGGCCCCAACATCTCACCTCAGGGTCTGCCGGAGGGAGTGAATTTGAGAGACTTCACAGTGAAATCCGGCGGCCTATAATGCACATCCATAGGGAAGGCGGCATCATCCGGCCCGACGCTGCGCCTGAGGCCATGGAGAAGACAATCAATGACAACGTGAACCCCGACCAGGCAATCGCCGAGTTGCAGCGCATCCTCGCGAGCGAGATCGTTCGAAAGGGCTCCAGTGCTGCGGCGGCTGTTACGGTTCCTGGTCGAGCGGACCCTCGAGGGGCGCTCCCACGAGGTCAAGGAATACGCGGTGGGTGTCGACGTCTTCGACCGCGGAGCCGACTTCGATCCGCGCACCGACACGATCGTGCGCGCAGAGGCCAGGCGACTGCGTGCCAAGCTTGCGGAGTATGCACGAGGGTCCCGGGCGTGCTGATGGAATCGTCATCGAGCTGCCGAAAGGGTCCTACGTCGTTGCGTTCCGTTCGAGTTCGTTCGAGGGCTCCCGCCCTTCATTCGCCGATCGATCGCTGCTCCCGAAGGACAGGGATCCGGTCCGCCCGTTTTGGTTGCCCGCGGCGCGCACCGCATTGATCGGCCGGGAAAACGGACCTCGCTGCCGTTCGTCAATTGATCCTGCGGAACGACGTGCGCCTGGTGACCTTGACAGGCGCGGGCGGCAGCGGAAAGACGCGGCTGGCTGTGGAGGCCGCGTTCAGAGTCGCGCCCGCGTTTGCGGGTGGCGTTAACTTCGTGGCACTGAGCTCGATGACCGAGGAGGCTCCCGCCACATGCGAAATCGCGCACGCGCTTGGACTGGCGCAGACCGATGGCAGATCGCTGGTTGAGGCCCTTCAGGATCACGTTCGGCTGTCGATTCGCGATCCCGCGTTGCTCGTTCTGGACAACGTCGAACAGCTTGTGGCAATCGCGCCCCTGCTGGTGGGGCTGCTGGACGCCTGTGCCGCGCTGAAGTTGCTGGTGACGAGCCGGGCGCTCCTCCACGTGGGCGGTGAATTCAACTATACCGGTGTCCCCGCTGCCCGTCCCTCTCCTGACCGATGGAGCTCCGCGGTACGATACCCTCTCGACGAAATCCCGGCAGTGATCCTCTTCGTGCAGCGGGCGGCCGCCATCGAGCCCGTCGTTTGTACCGTCACGGATGGGAATGCCGCAGCCGTTGCGGAGCTCTGCGTCCGACTCGATGGCCTGCCGCTCGCGCTCGAGCTGGCGGCCGGCACGGATCAAGGGTGCTGACGCCAGCGGAACTCTGCGATCGAATGAAGTCCCGGCTCGATCTGTTGGCGCGCTGGCGCGAGCGACGTGCCGTGCGACGACAGCAGACCCTGCGGAACACACTCGAGTGGAGTCACGCGTTACTGACTGACGAGAAGAGCAGCAACTGTTCCGTAGGCTGAGCCGTGTTCTCCGGCGGCTGCACGCTCGAGGGCGCTGAAGCCGTCTGTAACACCCGCCGCGATCCCGCCATCAGCCCGAACGCAATGGCATGTGGTCGCTGCTCGACAAGAGCCTGATTGTACCAGATCGATCGACGCAGGAGACGGAGCGTCGCTTTGGCGATGCTCGAGACCGTTCGCGAGTTCGCGATGCGAGCGGCTCGATGGCGAGCGGCGAGCGTAGTGCGGCAAGACACGCCCATGCTGCGTTCAGCCTCGTGCTTGGCTGAAGAGGTCGAGTTTACAGAGGACGCGGACCGAGCTCGCTCGCGTGGTTTGCAAGTGCCACAGACCGAGCGCGACAACCATCGCGCTGCGCTGGCGTACCTGATCGAGACCAGGAACGACGGCGTGGGCGCTTCGTCTTGGTGTGGCTCTCTATCGATACTGGGAACATTGTGAATATCTCGTCGGAAGGCCGCACGTGGCTCGAGGCTATTCTCGAGTTGCCAGGCACCACGGCCAGCACGGCAGCGCGTGTACGTGCGCTCAGCTACGCGGCGGCTCTGGCTGGACGACACAGGGCGATTTTGGGGTCGCGATACTGCGTAAATCGCGAGGCGCTCGAGATGTGCCGGGGGCTTGGAGACGTAAGGGCGCCATCGATGCAGCTCAACGCGCTTGCCGCCGCACGACGCGCTGGTGTGGGAGACTATCGAGCAGCGTGTGAATGGAGCGAGCAGACGCTGGAGGCGTGTCGCGACCTGGGCGACAAGGCGGCCACCGCCGCGGCCCTGAGCAATCTCGCGGACGTCGTTTTCCTGCTCGGCCGCCATCGTGAGGCGCAGGCAGCGCCTGCGAGGAGGCCTCTGCGATGTTCGCCGAGATAGACGACGCGACCGGGATCGCGTGGTGCTCCAACCACCTCGGTGACAACGCCGCCGCGCAAGGCGACGTCGCCGGCGCGCGTCGCCTCTACGAGGCTGGCGCGGACGTCTTCCGGAAGATGGACAATCGCTGGGGACTCGCCAGATCGGCCTGCGATCTGGGCCATCTGGCGTGTGAAGAGGGCAGTTACGAGTTGGCCCGAGCCTTCTTCCACGAGGCCTTGATCGCGTTCCGCGACCTGGAACACAAGCGTGGGATGGCGTCGGCCCTCGAGGGGCTCGCGCGCCTGGCTCATCAGGAGGGCGAATCGCGTCCGTGCATTCATCATCGCCGGCGGCTGCGGCAGCACTCCGACACGCAACGGGCGCGGTGGTTCGGTCCGAGCAGGACCGGAAGCTGGAGCACATGCTTGATCGAGCTTCCGCGCACTGCGATCCCGCGTGCGCGAAGCAAGCATGGAGGAAAGGTTGGTCGCATGTCGGCGGATGAAGCGATTCGCTACGCAATCATGGGTTCGAAAGCGGAGATGCCGGCTCCTGAAAGTTTGCCGGATCGACAAGGCGACGCACCGCTTCGATCCGATCGACAGGCAGCACCCACCATCCGGCCGTGTTCCCGAATGAGCGTTTCGTCCGGCGAGAAGTAGATGCAGTAAATCTTGTCGTCACAGATGAAGCTGTGAATCCATTGGATCTCCGGACCCGAGCTTCCGGAGCGCCTCGAGGGACCGCAGGGATACTTCCCGGATCTCAGCATCGGTCAACTGGGACGCGCCCGGCACGTTGCGCTCGATGATGAACTTCGGCATATGCTCCCTCCTGGCGAGGTCCAGCGATGTTCGGCGAGTCCCGCCGCGCCAGTATCTAGCATAACGGCCTGGCGTCGTGCGAGCCGTGCCAGTCACTCGACGCGGCCGCGTGACCGCCGGCTCCTGACCGCCCTTCCCGACGCGTCACTCTCAGGGGGTCCGTCTGCAGGCGACGGCCGGCAGCACCGGGCCGCGCGATCGCATGATCAGACGGACAGAACCGTGTCCCGGGATTGGAGCGCTGTCCATCGGTCGCCCGTTGCCACTCCCAAAGTCATGAACTCGCGCGCGAAAGTCCACAACGTCCGTGGAGATCGCTCCGTGATTCCTACTGGGTCGCCGAGAAATTGTACTCGCCGAGGTCGCCAAAGACGGAGGCGTGGATGGCCACGGTCCCCGCCATTTGCAGGGGCTGCCCTTCCACCTCGTCCGACACGTTACCCGTGAACACTCGCACGGCGAGGTCGGAGTCGAGGTTCCTGTGAACGAAGTGGATCCGCCCGGTGGACGGACAGTACCAACCACTGACGTCCGCGATGCCCTGGAGCTGGCCGCGGATCGATCGGCAGTTCGCCGCGCCAGGCGCTCCGGGCCCGCCCTGGGTGTCGATGGTGAGCGTTTCCGTGCCCCCGTTGACCTGCAGCGTCCAGGTCGTTCGCGCGATATTGGCCGGGCGCGCAGCCGAGACCGTGCCGGCAGCGAGAAGGATGGTCGCAAGGGTGACCGTGACGATCGCTTTCATGATTGGTGAGTCTCCTGGTCGAATGGGCCGACGCCGGCGTCCCTCGTGGACGGCCGGCTCGCGGCGTTGTCCTCTGCCCTGGACCTACGCAGGATTGGCACGAATCCGGACACGGCCTCCGATACGACGGGGCTGAAGCCCCAGCAGCCGGCAATCTCCGATGGCCACCTCAACCAGGGCGGTCTCGACATCATCGTGCTGCGCTACGACGCGAATGGCACGTGGGTGTGGCCGACCAGCGCGGGAGAGCCCAATCTGCGTCCATCTGGAATCGAGCACCCGCTTGCGGGAGCCCTGAGCCGCGAGCCTGACACGCACACAAGTGAACGCCGGGATTAATTCCGGACCAAGCCGCGGAAGCTCAGGGAGTGTCCTGAGAGTCAGGCGCAGGCCGCATGTTTCCATATTCCAGATCACGATGGGTGGGGCTCGGAGGTGCACTCCGAGAAGCAGTACATCCCCATCGCGCGCCGGCAGCGCGGCGTGCTCGCGCTGCTGCTGAGCGGCCTCGCACTCGTCGTGCATCAAGGAGGTCGGGATGGGAGATGGAACGTTTCGCCTGTCGATCGTCGCATTGCTCGCGTCGTGCATGGCGGGGCCGGCCGGCGGGCGCGAACCGCTTCGCTCGCAAGAGGTCAAGAACCCGCTCCGCGTCGACGCTGCGCTGCGAGGCGCGGGCTCGTACGCGGGCTACACGTACGTCTTTCGCGGCGGGAAGTACCGCCGGCTGATCACGTCGTCGGGGGTCTTCGATGACGGTGGCTCGCTCCCCGTGTTCGCGTTCCACTTGCCGCCCGCCTATCACGCCGGCGTGGACGCCGCGCTCTCGGGTGCCGGGACGTACGCGGGCAAGGGGTACTTCTTCCTCGGCTCGAGCTACGCGCGCTACGACTGGTCGACCAACGCGGTCGACTACCAGGGCACGCTCGCCGCGGACTGGTACCTGCCGTCGCCGTTCTCGTCGGGGATCGATGCCGCCGTGAACGGGGAGGGGGTGTATGCCAACAAAGCGTACTTCTTCCGCGGCACGCAGTACGTCCGCTACGATTGGACCCACGGGACCGTGGACGCGGGATACCCTCTCCCGCTCACCGCGTGGAACCTGCCGGCGCCGTTCACGAGCGGCGTCGACAGCGTCGTGCCGTGGCCGTCGGGGAAGCTCGCGTTCATCCGCGGCGACCAGATGGTGCTGTACAACTGGTTGGACGGCAGCGTGGGTCCGATCCAGCCCGTCTTGACCGCGTGGCCGGGGCTCGCCGCGCTCGACGCGAGCCCCACGCGGCGCGTGATCCTGTACGCGACGATCGATCCGAAACCGATCCTCTTCCCGGACGATCACACGCCGAACCTGTCGGGGCTCTGGCAGGCGGTGTGGACGCACCCACCGACGCCGGGATTCCCGATGGTCTACATCGATCGCTGGTGGGGCCCCGCGGTGACCAGCGCGATGCTCGCGGACCCGCATGTCATGGCGGTGTTCAGCAGCGGCAGCCACGCCGAATGGTACACTGATGCACCGCGAACCGTGCTCGAACGCGTGCCCGGATTCGATGTGCAACTTTCCAGAGACCTTTCCCACGTGGAGGGAACAGATCGAGGGCTACGTGGAGAGACTCTGGACCTCGAGCGTGCCGTTCCTCGCCGTGTGCGGCTCACACCAGCTCATCTCGGGCGCACGAGCGGGATGGCAGTCGGTGGGCCACATGGGCGAGCCGGGACATACGGTCGCGGACGAGCTCCTGAACGGCTACAGCCGGATCCCGTGTTTCCGGCAAAGCGAGCGCGAGGTGAAGCCGATCGTGCTCGAGGTCCCGAGTGATCCGCTGTTCGAGGGCATCCCGACCCACGCATCGTTCTACGAGTTCCACTCCGACGAGGTGCGGGATGGGGCGTTCTCGTCGGATGCGGTGCTGATTGCGAAGCGCGCCGCACCGGTACCGGCAGAGCCGTACACGATCGTGCAGGCCCTCAAGTACACGTCCGCATCGCAGCCCGGGCGGATCGCGTACACGACGCAGTTCCACCCGGAGATCATCAACACCAATCGGCCCAACCACGGTGCTCAGCTCGTGCACAACTTTGTCGACCTCGCGCTCGCGTACTGGGCCACGCACTAGACCAGGCCGCGACGGTCGATCGCCATCCGCGGCCGCGGCGGAGCCAGCGCCACATCTCGCCGAACATGGCCGCGTCCGCGATGAAGCGTGACCCGTTGTCACTTCTTGGTCTGTGAGAGGGAGGCGGGAGGGCCGAACGGTCTTCCCACTAATAGTATCCAACCAAGCCGCTCGCCGTTCAAGACTGTTTCTTTCACGCCGGGCCCGCTATCATCGGCGGCCCATGTCAGAAGAGCTCGACCTGAAGCGATCCGCGGATCTGCTCGTCTCGGCGACGCCCGAGCAGGTGACGGCCATCTTCGACGTCGATCTGTGGCGCGGCGCCGCGCCCGGCCTCGACGAACGGTTCGATGCGGCGCGCTTTGCGGAGTGGATCGAAATCCTGATCGACGCGGGAGAGGACGTCGCCGCGCGGATCGCGGCCGGCCTCGACGAGTCCCTGGTCGTCGCGGGATTGTCACAGCACATCCGCGTGTTCGACCGCGGCGTGTTCGAGCCGACGGCGGCGTCCGACGATGAGCCGATGGAGCACGAGATCGCAGCGTCCGCCGAGCTGACGTGCGACGTCGGCGGCTACGTGGTGCACGCGCGGCGCAGCGAGGCGTGGGAGGCCATTGTGACGCTCCTCGTCGCGCTCGAGTCCGATCATGCCCCCTGCTTTCATGCCGTGATGGCCGGCTGCCGGCGGCTGTCCAACTCGACGGCCGAGATCGACGGGTGCGACGATCTGTTGACGGCGCCCGATCAACTGGTCCACGACGTCGCCGTCGGGCGCGAGCAGCGCCGAACGCAGCAAGGCTTCAGCACGCCCGCGGCCGCGCGTGCCTTCCTCGAAATGGCGCGACAGCATCGCCGCCGTGCGTCGGCGGGAACGTCGGCCTCCACGTCCTCGACGCATCCGATCGTGGTCGCCTACTTTCGCGCGATCGACGGCGCGGGGACAGCAGCCACGTCCAGCGATCCGCAGGTCAGACGCAGTCAGGAGCTGGCGTTTCTCGCGAATACATTGATCGCCGGATGCGGCATCCAATCGCGTGCGTTCACGCCGCAAGAGGCCCGCGACGCGGCCGTCAGCGTGTGCCATCTGGGGATCGAGCACTGGCCGACGCGCGACACGAAAGTGGAAGCGGGGAGCGCGCTCACCACGGGCGAGCACGTGCTGCTGGGCTACGACCTGATCGCGGCGTTCGAGATCGGATGGAGCGTACTGTACGAGCATGTGTGTCTGTCCGTCACCGATGATCTGATCGCATGGGCGACAGCCGCGGAGCTCCCCACGCTCCGGCGCGAGCTGCTGGAGCAGCGTCAGGCGGGCACGCCGTGGCGCGCACGTGACGCGCTGGACGAGCTCGCCGTGCTCGACATGCCGGCCTGGATCAGCCTGCTCGGCCTGATCGACGAATGTCCGGTGATGCCGGCCGCCCTGACGGCGATCCTCGACGGAAAGACCGCCGCGGTCAGCGCGACCGGGTTCGAGTTCATCTCGACGCGTGGTCAGCTCGACACGATCCGCGCGTTCATGACACGGCTTCCGGATATCTTGCGCGTCTGAGCGGCACGTCGCTGCGAGACCGCTACGGCAATTTCGTGTCCGGCGCGTGCGAGCTGCCTGCCCAGAAGACACCGTTCGCGCCCCAAGACATCGGTCGCTCGACCGCGATGGGGACGCCGTTCGTCACCTCGACCCGGCATGACAGGCCGTGTTCCCGGCCCTACAGCGAAGGGACACGCGGTGGCGCCGGCTGGCAAGGCAAGGCGCGAAATCCTGTTGCGGAGTGCCAGCCCGCCCCTTAGGCTGGGGCCCGCGCGGGAGCTCACCAATGACGCAGCGGGACACGGGCTTTCTGGCGGGTGTGATCGAGGGTTTCTACGGCCAGCCCTGGACCGGGCCGAGCGCCTCGAGTTGTTCGACTGGATGGCGGCGTGGGGCCTCGACACCTATGTCTACGCGGCCAAGGACGACCTGAAGCATCGCGCGTGCTGGCGCGAGCCGTACGCGCCGTCGGAAGCCCGGGCGATCGCCGTGACTGATTGACGCCTGCCGACGCCGCGGCATCCGCTTCGTCTACGGGATCGGCCCGGGGCTCGACATCCGGTACAGCCGACGACGCCGAGCTGACACGCCTCACCGCGCGCTTCGAGCAGATGCTCGCGCTCGGCTGCGATGACTTCGCGCTGCTCTTCGACGACATCCCGGACGTCCTGGACGCGGCCGATCTCGGCGCGCTGGGGTTCGCTGGCGATCGGCGCAGTGCCACGTCGCCAACGACGTCGTTCGCGTGGACCCGGGAGCGCCGGCCCGGAGCGCGCTTGATTTTCTGCCCGACGCCGTACTGCGGCCGAATGGCCGCGGCCGGGCTCGGCGGCGACGGACTACCTGGCCACCGTCGGCCGCGAGCTGTCGCCCGGCGATCGACGTGTTCTGGACCGGCCCCGACATCGTATCGCGCGAGATCACGGTCACGCACGTGCAGGACGTGCAGGCGCAGCTCCGGCGGAAGCCGATCATCTGGGACAACCTGCACGCCAACGACTACGACGGCCGGCGCTTCTATTGCGGCCCGTACTCGGGCCGCCCGCCGGAACTGCGAACGGCGATCGGCGGGCTGCTCAGCAACCCGAACACCGAGTTTCCGCTCGAACTACGTGGCGCTCCGCACGCTCGCCGCGTTTCTGCGCTGCGACGAAGTCTGGGATGCGCGGCAGGCCTACCTCGCGGCGGTGCGCGAGAGTGGCACTCCCGGTTCGCACGTCACGGGCCCGCCGATCGACGCTCGACGACCTCGTGCTGTTCGGCGATTGCTACTACCTGCCCTACGAGGAGGGGCCCGAAGCGGAGGCGCTCTATCGCGCTCGCGCGCAGGTCTGCTCGCCCGAGCCGCCGGCGGAGTGGGGCGACGACGCCGCCGAGTTCCGGCGTCGCGCCGCACGGCTGCGCGACGTCTGCGTCCGGCTCAGCGAGCTTCGCGAGCGGCCGTTGTTCCACGCGCTGTGCCGCCGCGTCTGGGATCTGCGCGAGGAGCTGGACCTGCTGCTGCGATACGTGGCGGCCCTGTCGGTTCCCGCCGGCGGGGACGCGCCGTTCCAATCGGACTTCCACAGGCCGGGCACGTATCGCGGCGGGCTGGTGGCCCGGCTGCAGCGGCTGCTGGTGCAGCATCCTGACGGCACGTTCGGCCCGGCAGGCGAGCCAGGTGCGAGGCCGTCTCACGACGGCGACCATGCACGGCGAGCGCTTGCGCAATGAGCGAATGCGTCATCCGCCTTGCGAGTCCCGGCGATCGAGTCGCGCCGCCTATCACGTCTGTCTCAAGACGGGCGACCACGGGCCGCGACGGCGCAGGCGCTCTACCAGGACGACCCGGACGCGCTCGGCCGCATCTTCGTGGGCCCTTATCTGGCGTTCGAGCCCGAGCTCAGTCTCGATCCTCGAGGACGAAGCCGGCGTCTGCGGCTATGCGCTGGGAGCGATCGATTCACGCGCCTTCTATGCACGCTACGAGCGCGGAGTGGCGGCCGCTGCTCTGCGCCCGATTTCCGGAGCCCGACGGGCGACCGTGCGACGTGGACGCCGCTGCAGCACGTCTACCACGCGTATCATCATCCCGACTATCTTCTGCCCCGAGCCGTACGACCGCTATCCGTCACACCTGCACATCGACCTGCTGCCACGCGCGCAGCGGCCGCGGCTGCGGACGCCGCATGATGGAGCACGTCCTGCGAGGCGCTCCGCGCGGCGTGGCTCGCCGGGCGTGCACCTGGGCATGAGCGCGCACAACACGCGCGGCCTACGGTTTCTACCAGCGACTGGGCTTTCGCGAGCTGATTCGCACCGGGTCGGGCCAGGACGCGTCCGTCTACCTGAGCGTCAGCCTGCGCGAGTGAAGCCAGCCCTTCGTCCTTGTGCCTTGTGCCTTGGGCCTCGTGCCTTGACAAGTCTTATCACGCGCCAGCCTGAGCCCACCATGTCCGACGCACTCGCCCTTTTCGGAGGCACGCCAGTCCGCACGCGGCCCTTCCCGGATTGGCCCGTTTTCGGCGAGGCCGAGCAGATGCGGCTCCTCGCGGACGCTGCACAGCGGCGCGTGGGGCCGCCTTCACGGGCAGGAGGTCGCCGAGTTCGAGCGCCGTTTCGCCGCGGCATGCACGGCTGCGCGCACGGCATCGCGGTGGCCAACGGCACCGTCGCGCTCCGGATCGCGCTCCTCGCCGCGGGCATTGCCGCCGAGGACGAAGTCGATCGTGCCGCCCTACACGTTCGTCGCCACGGCGACCGCCGTGGTCGAGGCGAACGCGATCCCGGTGTTCGCCGACGTCGACGCGGACACGTTCAATCTCGATCCGCTGCGCGGTTGAAGCAGCGGTCACCGCCGCGCACGCGGGCCATCATCCCGGTGCACTTCGCTGGTCAGCCCGCGGACATGGACGCGATCATGGACGTGGCCGCCGCACACGGCCTGATTGTGATCGAAGACGCCGCACACGCACATGGCGCCGGGCACCGCAGAGGACCGGCAGGATCGCATCGGCCACCTGGCGACGTTTTCGTTCCAGTCGAGCAAGAACCTGACCGCTGGAGAAGGCGGCATCATCACGACGAACGACGACGCGCTCGCCGAGAGCGTGCCGGTCGATCCAGAACTGCGGGCGCGTGCCGGACGGCGGTCTGGTACGAGCACCATGTGATTGCCGGCAACTACCGCCTGGGCGAGTTCCAGGGCGCGGTACTGAATGGTCAGCTCGATCGGCTCGAGGCGCAGACCGCGCGCGCGAGCGGAACGGGCGGAGGCTGGCGGCGCGGCTCGCGGCGCTGCCGGGCCTGCACCCCCAGGCGCGCCCCGCGCAGTGCACGCGGCACAGCTACCACCTGTTCATGCTGCGCCTGGACGCGGCATCCTTTGGCGTGCCGCGCGCGGCCGTCCTCGAGGCGCTGCAGGCCGAGGGCATCCCCTGCTCGGCGGGCTATGGCTACTCGCTGCCTCGCCAGCCGATCTTCCGCAACAAGGCGTTCGGGCCGTATCCTGCCCGCCGCCGGCCGC
This sequence comes from Vicinamibacterales bacterium, assembly GCA_963834365.1. Classification (GTDB taxonomy): domain Bacteria; phylum Acidobacteriota; class Vicinamibacteria; order Vicinamibacterales; family Vicinamibacteraceae; genus CAWJAP01. The sequence goes on from CAWIBS010000039.1 coordinate 67,015, forward strand.
GAGCTGCGACTACGACGCCGTGCGTGCCCGAACAGCGACCTGCTCTGCGCCGAGCAGGCGATCTGGCTCGAGCACCGGCTCCTGCTCGGGCCGCCCGAGGATGCGGACGACATCGCCCGCGCTTTCGAGAAGGTGCATACGCACCGCGACTCGCTCCGGACGCGCGGTGGCGACCCAGGGGGAGGCCAGGTGGAGCGGGCGACCCGACTGCTGAGCACGCACGTTCTCCCGAGGCTGACAGCGCTCGGCCAGAACACCTATATGTCGGCGATCCGGGCCGGCATGGTGTCGGTCGTGCCGCTGACGATCGTCGGCGGCCTGTTCACCATCGTCGCCTACCTGCCCCTGGCCGGTTGGGACCAGCGGATCGCACCGTACCGGCCGATGCTGCAGGCCCCGGTGACCGCCACGTTCGGCCTGCTCGCGCTCGTCGCCTGCTTCGCGATCGCCTACGACCTGGCCAAGCGGCTCGGCCAGGAGGCCATCGTCAGCGCGACGTCGCGACGGTCGTGTTCCTGCTGATTCAGATCGATCCGGAGAACCAGACGCTGCTCATGGCCAGGCCTTGGATCGCACGGGCTGTTCACGGCGATCATCGTGGCGTTGATCGCGGTGCGCGTCCAGAAGGTCTTCGCCGACGCCAACCTCGTGATCAGGATGCCGGCCGGCGTGCCGGACATCGTGCACCAGTCGTTCCTGTCGCTCGTCCCGTTCTGCGTCCTCGTCGTCGTCTTCTGGTTGATCCGCTTCGTGCTCGGAGTCGACATCAACCACGTCGTGCAGGCCGCCTTCGCACCGCTGGTGTTCGCCCTGAACACGCTGCCGGGCATCCTGGTGTACGCCTTCCTCGTCGCCGTGCTCTGGTCCGTGGGGATCAACGGCGACAACGCCGTGGACGCCGATCGTCGCGCCGATCTTCCTGCAGTACCTCGCGGCGAACGTGGCCGCCATGGCCGACGGGCGGCCCCTCCCGTACGTGACGGCCAACGGCTTCTTCACGACGTTCGTCAACGTGGGCGGCACCGGGGCGACCATCGCGCTGGCGCTCCTCCTGTGCCGGTCGAAGGAGCCCGGCTTTCGGACAGGTCAGCCGCCTGTCGCTGCCGACACAGGTGTTCCAGATCAACGAGCCGATCTTCTTCGGCCTGCCGATGGTGCTGAATCCGATCTTCATGGTCCCGTACGTCCTGAACGCGCTGATCCTGACGGCCGGCACCTACCTGCTCATGGACTGGAACGTGATCCAGCGTCCCTTCGTCAACGTGCCCTGGACCACGCCACCGATCATCGGGCACTACCTCGTCACCGGCGGCGACTGGAAGGCCGCCGTCTGGGGTTGTGCGGCCATCGTCATCGCGATGTGCGTGTACTTGCCGTTCGCGAAGGCGGCCGAACAGCAGCAGAGCCGGAGAACTTCATGAACTTCTTCGACCTGATTTCGTTCGGTGATTGGCGCAATGTTCATGCGGTGGAATCGGCAGTGCGCCCACCGCGTGCGCCCACCAGCGGTCCCTCCTCCGTCAGTGAACAAGGGGCTGAAGCGCTGTTGAAGGAGGCCTCTGGCGCGGGTTCGAGTCCCCAGCGGGAACCGAGAGCCTGTAGACGTTCGAACGACGCCGCATCGTGCGTGCGGCGTGATTTGTCGCTTCACAGACGTCAATGCGTCCTGCTGGCGCCCGCCGATGGCCGCCTGGGATTACACTCGGGGGCACTCAGGAGGGGCTGTGACGGATTCGGATGTTCGCGCACGCATCGAGGCGCTCGAGACGCAGGTACAGGAGCTCAAGTCCGTCCAGGACTTGCTGATGCGCCTGGTGGCCACGACCAGGCCGTTGGCGAGCATGCTCGAGTTCTACGGCGGCACGGAGGCTACCGAGCGTGCGCTCTACGGCCTGCTCGACGAGTTGGCAGCGAACGCCCGCGGTCCAAAGCCCCGCCAGCCGACGTTTTCGTACTTCCAGATGCGACTGGCGGAGATCCTGCCAGCCCTGCGCGGCGACAGGGCGTTCATCCAGACGCTGATCGACACGCTGAAAGTGGATCGGCCCGCCTACCGCGACCTGCACGCGTACATGGTCAGCCACGGATGGCCGAAGTGGGACTGACAATCAACACGCGGGTTTCGGGATGTGGTCCCTTCTCCGCGAGTTCCGCAGTACGTCACGACAATGCCGCGTCGTCTGGTCCACCGGCGATCGTGGTGGTCGCCAATCTGCTGGGCGCCGCCGTCCCGGCCTCGGCCCAACGACTCCCGACGGTCCTCGCCTCCGTTGAGCGCGGGTCGCGTGTCCACGACGCTCGCGAGCGAGTGATCCGCGCCTTCCCTACAAGACGCGCTCAGGGTTTCGTGCGCACACCCCGGAACCAGGCCGCCCAGGGAACTTGATGGCTTGGACAACGCTCCGACCAGCAGGAGTAGGACGGCGGCGCAAGGCGGCTGATTGGCCCGACGCCAGCCGTCCGCATGTAGCGTGCGATCGCCGCCGACCCAGGACAATCCCCCGATCGCGTAGGTTCGTGTTATCGGACGATGCGGTCGCGGAGGGCCTTGGCGACCGCTTCGGACTTGGAGTGGACCTGCAGCTTGGCGTAGATGTGCTTCATATGGAACGCCACGGTGTGGACGCTGCACCCGAGCGCGGCGGCGGACGTCTTGTAGCTGTGACCCTCGGCGAGCATGCCGAGGAGCCGCACTTCGTGCGGCGTGAGGTGGTGCTCGGCGTGCGCCGGCGGCCGGACATCGCGAAACAACGCGATCACGCGGCTCGCAACCTCGGGTGACATCGGCGCTCCGCCGGTCATCACCTCCTGCAGACACTCCAACAGGCGCGCCGGCGGCGTCTTCTTGAGCAGGTAGCCGGAGGCGCCCGCGCACAGGGCTTCGAAGATGCGGTCATCATCCTCGTAGACCGTGAGCGCCACCAGATGCCGTGCGGGGCTGGCCTGCTTGAGCAACCGGATGCCCTCGAGGCCGCTCATGCCGGGCAGGCCCAGATCCATCAGCACGATGTCGGCCTGGTCCGCCGCCATGGCGGGCAGCGCCTCCTCCATCGATCCGAAACAGCTGCGACATCGATAGCCTGGCGTCTGGTCGATCAGGAAGCGGAGGCCTTCCCGGATCTCCTGCTGATCCTCGATGATCGTCACTCGGATGGGCTCGCGCACGGGATCCCTCGCACGCCCGAGCTTAGCGCGTATGAGGCGACCAATCACCCACCTAATCGAGTAGCTTCTCGCGACCGGACTCAGAGCGGAACGGTCAACGCGAGTCGTGCGCCGGTGCCGTCGGCTGACGAGACGGCCAGCGTGCCGCCGAGGCTCTGGGCCCGGCGCGCCATGTTTCGAAGCCCCTGGCCGTCCTGGACTCGCGAGGGATCGAAGCCGCGGCCATTGTCCTCGACGACCACCTGCAGTCGACGCTGCGCGATCGTCACCTCGATCTCGACCCGGGTGGCCTGCGCATGCCGCGTGATGTTGTGGAGCGCCTCCTTGAAGATGAGGAAGACCTCCCGCCGCACGTCGGCGCCCAGGCGAGGATGGCTCGCATCGGCGATCTCGAACCGGACCTCGATACCGCGCGCGGACAGCAGGTCGCTGGCGAGCCGCCGCATGCGCTGCGCCAGGTGCGTGGGCGTATCGCGGTGGGGATCGATCGCCCAGACGATGTCGCCCATCGCATCCACGGATTCGCGCGAGAGCGTCGCAATGCGGTCGAGCGGCGCGGCCACGCGCGCATCGTCGCCGGCGCCGGTGCGCGCCACCTCGCTCAGGATGGCAATCTGGGACAGGCTGGATCCGATGTCATCGTGCAGGTCGCTCGCAATTCGCGTGCGCACGCGCTCCGTCTCGAGCAATCGCGCGACCTGGTACCGATGGGCGAGAAAAGCCAGCAGCGTCAGGCCGAGGACGACGCCAGTGCGAAACCACCACCGCTGCCACACGGGCGGCAGAATGACGAAGTCCAAGGCCGCGGGCGTGACGCCGGCGAGGCCGGCGCTGGTCACGGCTCTCACCCGAAACCCGTAGCGTCCGGGGGCGAGGTGAGAATAGTGCACCACGCGCTCGGAGCTCGGCGCGCTCCAGTCGCTGTCGGCACCATCGAGGCGATATTGGTACCGCAGGTGCTCGCCCGATGCGAACGTGAGGGCGAAGAAGCCGATGGAGACGCCCCGTTCATTCGACGCCAACGTCAGGCCCGGCACCGCCTGGTCGCCGAGCTCCGACACGAGCCGGGGAACGCCGTTCACATGGACGGTCGTGATCAATGCCCGAGGTGGGGACGTCCTCGGCGCACGCGCGTCCTATCGAGGCGCGACACCCCGGCAATCGTTCCGAACCAGATGTCGCCCCGACGAGATGCAAGGGCGCTCCAGACTTCATTTTGCGCCAGCCCTTCGGCCGTCGTGTACCGCCGCGTGTCGCCGGTCCTCGGATCGACCTCGATGATTCCGCTCGTCGTTCCAAAGTAGAAGTTCCCGTTGGCGTCCTCGACCATGCACCGGACGTGCGCGCCCATCAGGCTGGGCGCGACTCTCGTGTCGCTCGACATGTGGCGCGTCGACAGATTGTCGATACGGCGCACGGAGCCGTCCAACCCGATGATCCAGAGCTGTCCCAGACGATCGACATGAAGGCTGACGACGCCGAAGGGCTTGCCCCGATCGAGGATTGCTTCGAAGAGGCCGTCACGGTAGGCGTAGAGCCCTGCCTCTCGGAACCCAAAAAACAGCTGCCCGGCCGGGCCCTCGACGATCGCCGGACGCGAGAGGGACGGCCGCGAGATGATATCGGCGAGACCCTCGGCTGCGCCGTAGGCCTGGAAGTCGTCCGTGGCACGCCGCCAACGAAGTAGCCTGACGTGGTCCGGTAACTGAGCGGCCAGCCAGATGTCCCGTCGTGTGTCCTCGAACAGCGGGTACACGTTGTCGCTTGGCAGCGCGGAAAGCCCGGCATAGTGGGCTTCTGGCGGGACGCGTGCGACGTCTTCGATTCGGCGAGCGCGCGGAAATCGATACAGACCCATCGCCGTTCCGACCCACCACGCCCCCAGGTGATCGCGAAGGGCGCTCCCAAAGCGATCGTCAGGAACGGCTTGTGGAACGTTGAACCTGGCGGGCACGAAACGACGACCGTCGAATTCGTGGATGGTGAGGCGCACGCCCGAAACGGCGATGACTCGCCCGACGTCATCCTCGATCAGGGACTTCACGTAGTCCTGACTCAGACCGTCAGCCTCGAAATAGCTCACCAGGCCGAAGGCCGCTATTCTCAGGGCGCCCCTGGTATCCGTGCCGATCCACAGGTTGCCGTCCCGGTCCTCGCTCATCGTGTTGATCGCGTCGTCCGGAAGGCCCTGTGCCTGGCTCACGTTCGTGATCTGCACGCCATCGACGTCGCTCACTCCCGAGGCGGTACCACGCGGACGTGCCCGTCCGAGCCGACCAACAGCGCGCGCACTCGCCGGTCGATCAGCCCGTCGGCCAGCGTCATGGTGCAGGCGTCGTCGGCTCCGATCGGAAGTCGAAGCCGTCGATGGCGTGAGGGGCCGGCGCCACACGCCCGCAGCGGGCGGGACGTCGAGGACACGAGCCGTCGACCCCCGCTCCGGGTCCCAGCACGAGCAACCCCTCGTCATGGCCGACCCAGAGCCGGCCATCGTCGTCCAGGGCCAGCGCGCGAATGTTCCGGACGCCCGCGCGCGCGGCGGTCGGGTCCGGCACCACGTCCCCGGACGCCAGCCGATGGAACAGGCCGCCCAGGGTCCCGATCCACAGGCCGCCGTCGACACTCTCCACCAGCGACATGACCATCCCTGGAGGGCTCGGGACGACCGGCCGGAAGGTGAACGCAGAACCGCTGCGGTCCAGCACGGAGAGCCCACCCGTCCTCCCGGCCCAGATACGACCCGCGCGATCTTCCAGCAGGACGCGAACCTGGCGTTGTGTCGGCGACCCCTCGACTGCCACCGCCTTGAAGAATTGTGGAGGCTGTTCCTCCAAGCGCCGACCGTCCCGTGCGACGCGTCGGGCAAGGTCGAACCTGGCCACGCCCCCATTCGTCGCGACCCAGTACGCGCCATCCCGGGTCGTGAGCAGATCGGTTACCCAGGCGTCCGGAAGCCCGTCGCCGGTCCGATAAGTGACGAACTCGGCCCCGTCGAACCGGCTCAAGCCATTGATGGTGCAGAACCACAGGAACCCGCGAGGGTCGCGCACGATGCGCCGGACTCGGGCGTGCGCCAGGCCGTCTTCAGTCGTGTAGGTACGAATCGGCAGCTGCTCAGCGCGGGCCGCGGTCACGGCGACGACGAGCACCAGGAGCAGCGCGCACAATCCACGCAGCATGGCGCGGCACTTCTGCCAGGGGTTAGACCGCTATTCTACCTTTGCCGGAAGGCTGAGAATTCGGACTCAGAGCGGAACGGCCAACGCGAGTCGTGCGCCGGTGCCGTCGGCTGACGAGACAGCCAGCGTGCCGCCGAGGCTCTGGGCCCGGCGCGCCATGTTTCGAAGCCCCTGGCCGTCCTGGACTCGCGAGGGATCGAAGCCGCGGCCATTGTCCTCGACGACCACCTGCAGTCGACGCTGCGCGATCGTCACCTCGATCTCGACCCGGGTGGCCTGCGCATGCCGCGTGATGTTGTGGAGCGCCTCCTTGAAGATGAGGAAGACCTCCCGCCGCACGTCGGCGCCCAGGCGAGGATGGCTCGCATCGGCGATCTCGAACCGGACCTCGATACCGCGCGCGGACAGCAGGTCGCTGGCGAGCCGCCGCATGCGCTGCGCCAGGTGCGTGGGCGTGTCGCGGTGGGGATCGATCGCCCAGACGATGTCGCCCATCGCATCCACGGATTCGCGCGAGAGCGTCGCAATGCGGTCGAGCGGCGCGGCCATGCGGGCATCGTCGCCGGCGCCGGTGCGCGCCACCTCGCTCAGGATGGCAATCTGGGACAGGCTCGATCCGATGTCATCGTGCAGGTCGCTGGCAATTCGGTGCGCACGCGCTCCGATTCGAGCAATCGCGCGACCCGGTACCGATGGCCGAGTACGACCACCAGCATCACTCCGAGGACGCGGCGGCACGGAACCACCAGCGCTGAAACACAGGCGGCAGGATCACGAAGTTCACCGCAGCGGGCGTGACGCCGGCAAGGCCGGCGCTGGTCACGGCTCTCACCCGAAACCCGTAGCGTCCGGGGGCGAGGTGAGAATAGTGCACCACGCGCTCGGAGCTCGGCGCGCTCCAGTCGCGGTCGGCACCATCGAGCCGATATTGGTACCGCAGGTGCTCGCCCGGTGCGAATGTGAGGGCGAAGAAGCCGATCGAGACGCCCCGTTCATCCGACGCCAAGGTCAGGCCCGGCACCGCCTGGTCGCCGAGCTCCGACACGAGCCGGGGAACGCCGTTCACATGGACGGTCGTGATCAATGTCCGAGGTGGCGGACGTCCTTCGGGCGCACGCGCGTCCCATCGAGGCGCGACACCCCGGCAATCGTTCCGAACCAGAGGTCGCCCCGACGAGACGCGAGGGCACTCCAGACTTCGTTCTGCGCCAGCCCTTCGGCCGTCGTGTACCGCCGCGTGTCGCCGGTCCTCGGATCGACCTCGATGATTCCGCTCGTCGTTCCAAAGTAGAAGTTTCCGTTGGCGTCCTCGACCATGCACCGGACGTGCGCGCCCATCAGGCTGGGCGCGACTCTCGTGTCGCTCGACATGTGGCGCGTCGACAGATTGTCGATACGGCGCACCGAGCCGTCCAACCCGATGATCCAGAGCTGTCCCAGACGATCGACATGAAGGCTGACGACGCCGAAGGGCTTGCCCTGATCGAGGATCGCGTCGAAGCGGCCGTCGCGGTAGGCGAAGAGCCCCGCCTCTCGGAAGCCAAAGAACACCTGCCCGGCCGGACCCTCGACGATGGCCGGACGCGAGATGGAGGGCCGCGAGGTGATAGCGGTGAGACCCTCGGCGGCGCCGTAGGCCTGGAAGTCGTCAGTGGCACGGCGCCACCGAAGAAGTCTGACGTGGTCCGGCATCTGGGCGACCAGCCAGATGTCACGCCGTGTGTCCTCGAGCAGCGGGAACACGTCGTCGCTTGGCAGCACGGGAAGCCCGGCATAGTGGGCTTCGGGCCGGACGCGTCCGATGTCTTCGATTCGGCGGGCGGGTGGAAATCGATATAGGCCGATCGCCGTTCCGACCCACCACGCCCCCAAGTGATCGCGAATGGCGTTCCCAAAGCGATCGTCAGGAACGGCTTGTGGGACGTTGAACCTGGCGGGCACGAAGCGACGACCGTCGAATTCATGGATGGTGAGGTGCAGGCCAGAAACCGCGATGACCCGCCCGCCGTCATCCTCGATCAAGGACGGTACGTAGTCCTGACTCAGGCCGTCAGCTTCGAAGTAGCTCACCAGGCCGAAGGCCGCTATTCTCAGGGCGCCAGCGGTATCCGTGCCGATCCAGAGGTTGCCGTCCCGGTCCTCGCTCATCGTGTTGATCGCGCCGTCCGGAAGGCCGTGAGCCTGGCTCACGTTCGTGATCTGCGCGCCATCGACGTCGCTCACTGCCGCGACGGTACCCACGCGGACGTGCCCGTCCGAGCCGACCAACAGCGCGCGCACTCGCCGGTCGATCAGCCCATCGGCCAGCGTCATCGTGCAGGCGTCGTCGGCTCCCGTTGGAAGTCGAAGTCGTCGATGGCGTGAAGGGCCGGCGCCGCACTCGCGCAGCGGGCCGGACGTCGATGACGCGAGCCGCCGTGCCCACGTTCCGGGTCCCAGCACGAGCAACCCTTCGTCATAGCCGACCCAGATCCGGCCATCGTCGTCCAGGGCCAACGCGCGAACATTCTGAACGCCGGCGCGCGCGGCGGTCGGCTCCGGTACCACGTCCCCGGACGCCAGGCGATGGAACAGGCCGCCCAGGGTCCCGATCCACAGGCCGCCGTCGACACTCTCCACCAGCGATGTGACCATCGCCGCGGGGCTCGGGACCACGGGCCGGAACGTGGGTGCAGCGCTGCTGCGGTCCAGCAGGGAGAGCCCACCACGTCCGCCCGCCCAGACACGGCCTGCGCGATCCTCCATGAGGACGCGAACCTGACGTTGTGCGGGCGACCCCTCGAATGCCACCGCCTTGAAGAATTGTGGAGGCTGTTCCTCCAAGCGCCGACCGTCCCGTGCGACGCGTCGGGCAAGGTCGAACCTGGCCACGCCCCCATTGGTCGCGACCCAGTACGCGCCATCCCGGGTCGTGAGCAGGTCGGTCACCCAGGGGTCTGGAAGCCCGTCGCCGGTCCGATAGGTGACGAACTCGGCTCCGTCGAACCGGCTCAAGCCATCGATGGTGCAGAACCACAGGAACCCGCGAGGGTCGCGGCACGATGCGCCGGACGCGCGCGTGCGCCAGGCCGTCTTCAATCGTGTAGGTACGAATCGGCAGCTGCTCAGCACGGGCCGCGGTCACGGCGACGAGGAGCACCAGGAGCAGCGCGCACAATCCACGCAGCATGGCGCGGCACTTCTGCCAATGGGTGGGACCGCTATTCTACCTTTGCCGGAAGGCTGAGAAATCGGACCACTTACCCGCCTGGCCGCCCAGCCACGATCTCGTTCAGCACCCGGCCCTCGGCGTCCGGCAGCGCGAGCCCGAGCCACTGCGCAATGGTCGGCGCGATGTCGATCGTCCGCGCCTGCGGCACGGTGACGCCGCGCTTCACGCCCGCACCCGAGGCGATGAGGATCGCGTGCATGTCGGCGTCGGTGCTCAGGTAGCCGTGCGCGCCGGGGGTCGAGCCGGCGGGGACGTCGGTGACCGGCTCGCCCTTCGCAAGCCCGTCGAACGCGAACCCGTCGCCGGCGACCAGCACGAGATCGGCCATGCGATCGTCCTGCGCCGCGTCGGGATAGCCGAGCGCGACCGACTCGGCGCCGCTCAGGATGCGGGTCACGCCGGGTAGCGCCGCCAGTCCCGTCCTGATCCGCTCGATCGCCCCGGCCTTCCCCGCCGCCGGCGCGACATAGACCATCGCGGTCCCGCCTTCGGGCACGGACCACGCCGCCGACGCCAGGTCCTGTTGCGCCAGCCACGCGTTGGGGTGAATCACCCGCGTGTAGGTCTTGAAGCCGTGGTCCGACACAATCACGAACGTGGTGCGATCGAGGATACCGGCGGCCCGGTAGGCCTCGACGAGGCGGCCGACCTTCGTGTCGGCGAGGGCGAGCGCCGCCGAGGCGCCGAGGCTGCGGGCGCCGTACCGGTGCTGCACGCTGTCGGTCGTGAGCAGGTGGAACAGCAGCAGGTTCGGCTTGTGCCGCGTGACAATGTGCTCGGCCGCGCGCGTCCAGATCTCGTCGCGCATCGTGATCGGCAGCTTGGTGAAGCCGGCCACCTCCTCGGTGGTGACGCGCCCGGCCGCGATCAACTCCCGCTCGATGGCGCCCTCGGGGAGCGGCCATTCCGCGAACGACCAGGTGATCGTCGGCGCCTTGTGGATCGCGACCCAGTCCACCTCCGCCGTCGTGAGACCCGAGGCGTGCGCGAGGTCGTAGACGGTCCGCCCGCGGACGAGTGTCGACTTCTCGATCCGCGGATCGATGCGGACGCTGGCGCCCTCGGACGCGCGCACGGGCAGGCCGTTGAACAGGACGCCGTGACGCGCGGGGGTGACGCCGGTGACCATCGCCGTGTGGTTGGGCCACGTCACCGTGGGATTGACCGGCACCAGCGCGTCCACGCGCGCCCCCTGCGCCGCCAGCGCGCGCAGATGCGGGACCGGCAGCGTCGCGTCGGCGAGCGCGTAGGCCGCGAACCCGTCGAGGCTGATGAGCGCCACGTGGCGGCTGTTCGCGCCCCGCTCCTGCGCCGCCGCGCGGCGGTCTGCGATCGCTGCCCACGACAGCGCGACGAGCGCCGCCAGCAGTGCGGCGAGCGTCGATCGCCGCCCGGCGTGGATCTCGAATCGTCTCCATGACATCGCTAGACTCCCTCGACCTGCTCGAGCGCGGCGTGCGCGACCTCGGCCAGATCACGTCCGGTGTACGGTTTCAGCACGAGCCAGCCGATGCCGTTGCGGCGCGCCTGCGCCTCGTCGAGACGGCCGGCATACCCGGTCACGAGCGCAATGCGAATGTCCGGCCGGCACGCGCGAAGCTCGCGCGCCAGCTCCATGCCGGTCATCCCCGGCATGGTCTGATCGGTGAGGACCAGCGAAAAGGCTGCCGGGTCGTCGGCAAAGGCCTCGAGCGCGCGATGCGGATCGGTGAACGTGCGGACCTCGTAGCCCGCCTGCCGGAGCATCTGCGTCGCCACTTGGGCAACCCCGGGCTCGTCATCGACCACCAGCACGAGCTCGCCGTGGCCACGCGGCGGCGCCGTCCGCGCATGCGGCTCGGCGCTGGCGGCGGTGTCCACGACCGGAAAGTAGAGGTGAAAGCAGGTGCCCTTGCCCACGTCGCTCTGCACCGTGACGGCGCCGTCGTGGTTCTCCATGATGCCGTGGACGACGGCGAGGCCGAGTCCGGTGCCTTCTCCAGGACCCTTGGTCGTGAAGAACGGCTCGAAGATGCGCTCGAGCACGGCCGGCTCCATCCCGTGCCCGGTATCGCTCACGTCGAGCCTCAAGTAGCGGCCGGGACGCAGGCGCAGCTGCTGGCGTGCGAGCTCCTCGTCCACGTCCACCACCTGCTGGGCAATCTCGAGACGGCCGCCATCGGGCATGGCCTGCGCGGCGTTGGTCGCGAGGTTCAGCAGCACCTGGTGGATCTGGCTCGCGTCCGCCATCACGAGCGGCACGGGATCGAGCAGCCGCGAGTGGATCTCGATGGTCGAGGGGAGCGACGACCGCACCAGCTTCAGCGCTTCCTGGATGACCGGCCGGCTGTCGAGGATCTCCCGCTTCGGCTCGCCGCGACGGCTGAAGATCAGGATCTGGCTGACGAGATCGCGTGCCCGGTGCGCGGCCAGCAGGACTTCGGCGAGCCGTTCCTGCGCCGGATGATCCGGGGCGAGATCGAGCGACGCGATCTCGACGTTGCCGAAGATCCCGGTCAGGATGTTGTTGAAGTCGTGGGCGACACCGCCGGCCAGCGTCCCGATGGCCTCGAGCTTCTGGCCCTCGCGCAGCTGTGTCTCGAGCGTCCGGCGCGCATCTTCCGCACGGAGCCGCCCGGTGATGTCGTGCCCCTCCGGAATCAGGCAGAAGATGGCGCCGGTCTCGTCGCGCACGGGCTTCAGCGAGAAGTCCACCGTGAGCAAGCCGCCGTCCCTGGTCGGATGGTTGGCCTCGAACCGGACAATCTCGCCCGCCGCCGCGCGCTCGATCGCCCCGCGGAGCTCGGTCTGCAGCGCCGGCGAGTGGCTCCACCACGGCGTCTCCCAGAACGGCCGGCCGACGATCTCCTCGCGCGTGGCGCCAATCGCATCGAGCGCCGTCATGTTGGCCTCGAGGACGGTGCCGTCCGGCGCCAGCACGCCGATGAGCTCGAAGGTGGAGTTGAAGACGCCGCGGAACTTCTGCTCGCTCTCGCGCAGCGCCGCTTCGACCCGGCGGCGCTCGGCGATGTCGCGCTGCAGCTCCGACGTGCGCTTCTCGACCTGGACCTCGAGCTCGTGGGCCTGTCGAGACAACCGCGTCTTCGCCGACCAGGCGACAATCGTCACGTAGACGAGCAGCGCGCCGGAGACCGCGAGCGCCGGCCAGAACCACACCCGCTCCTGGAGCGGCACGGCAAGCACCGTGAACGCGGTGGTCGAGGGGTGGGCGGTCGTATTGCCGGTCGCGTCGCGCGCACGGAGCTCGAGCCGATGGACACCCGGCGACAGGGCGCCAGGCACGAAGTCCAGCACGGCGCTCGCGGAGTAGCGGCTCCATGCGCCGTCGTCGAGCCGCCAGGAATAGTGGACGCTCACCGACTCGCTCGCCAGGCCGAACCGCTTGCGCGCGTCGAAGCCGATGCGAACCGGTCGGTCGACCCGGACCTCGCTCGGCGCCTGCGCGCTCGGGAGCGGAACGACCGCGCTCGGAATGTGGCGCAGCACGTCGGCGTCGGCGTTGAGCCAGAACACGCCCTCGTGATCCTGCTGCACCCGGCTGACGAGACCGGGGCCCGGCGTGGACACGAAGTCGGCATCGCGGCCCGGCTCGCCGGCCGCGACGTGAAACCCACCCAGTCCCGGCAGCAGCAACGTCTGATTGGGCGCCGGGGCGACGAACCCACGCCAGTCAACCGGGGCGTGGCGCCAGGTTCCATCGCGGAAGGCCGAGATCCCGGCACGGCCGAGCGGGCCGCCGTTGAACAGGAACCAGGTGATCGCCGGCGTGGTGGAATGCCAGACCGCGCCGTCATACGGCCCGCCGGTCGAGCGCCAGCCGGTAACCGCATCCTCGCCGTCGCGCCGTCCTTCGAACACGCCGGGATAGTCGTACAGCCAGACACGCTCCCCGCGGACGGCGATGCGCGGACGCTCGACGCTCGGCGAATCGACGAGCCGCATCGGTCGCACGCCGCGGCGGTCCACGCGGCCGATCGCATAGACCCCGGTGGCGAGCTGCCGCAAGGACATCCACAACCCGTCCTGCTGGTCGGGCTCGATGTTGATGAACTCGTAGCCGCGAAACGCGTCGAGCGGCACCTGCCGCCAGATCGTCCCGTCGTGACAACTCAGGCCGATGGTGAGCGCGTCCCGATTCCCGGCCACACAGACCGCTCCGTCGGGCGCGACGGCGCGATGCGACACCGAGACGAGGCCGATGTCTCGCGCGGTGTGCCGCTGGACGTCTGCGCCGTCGATGCGCGCGAGGCCGTCGCCCATCCGGGCCCACACATGTCCCTGCGAGTCGAGCGTCAGCGGCTCGCGCGCGTCCGGGACCGGGACCATGCGGTCGCCGCCGCCGACGACGACGCTGCGATCGTCCGCGAACCAGACGCGGCCCTGGGCATCGACCAGTTGCGGCGGTGGGAGATTCTCGAATGCGGTCCACTCGGGATCGTGATACCGCCAGCGCAGCAGGATGCCGCGGCCGACCGCCCACACGGAACCATCCGGGGCCTGGCGGATCATCTCGGCCGGCAGATCGCGGATCTGCGTCGCCTCGGCCGAGGCATCGACGAACGAGTCCCCGGCCCACGTCTGGAAGGTCAGGCTGCGCCGGAACGCGTCGGCCCGGACCGCGACGAGATCGCCCTGGCGCGTGAGGGTCATCGGCTCCCGGCCGCCGGGCCACACGCTCCAGCGGCCCGCGTCGAGCAGCACGAGACGATCCCATTGCTGCGCGAAGAGCTGGCCCCCCGGCGTCTCGATCATCTGCCACGTCATCTGCGGATCGGACGGGAAGCCGGGGTCGCTCGGGGGGCCCCAGCGGTCGCCGGCGCGTTCCGACAGCCCGTGGATCGTCAGGGCGAACTGACGGCCGCGGGTATCGCGAAAGTAATTGAGGACGCGATCGTGCGGCAGGCCGTCGGCCTTCCCGTAAGGCCGCCAGCTGCCGTGCCGCAACGACGAGAGACCGCCAGTCAGGCTGGTATCGGGCCAGCCGTCCGAGCAGAACCAGAGCGTACCGTCGGGATCCTGCACGATCCGCCGCACGCTCGGCCCTGCAAGGCCCGATTCAGACCCGCGACGGTCGAACCAGCGGCCGTCGAACACGCCGGCGCCTTTCGCCGTCCCCACCCAGAGCTCGCCGTTGGCGGCGACGAACACCGAGCGGACGAACTCGCTGGGGAGCCCCTCGGCGGTGCCGAAGCGGCGCCAAGTGAATCCGTCGTAGCGATACAGGCCTGCACTCGTCGCCAGCCACATCGTCCCGGCGGGCTCGAAGTCGATCGCAAAGATGTGCGGGCGGGCCAGTCCCGCATCGCCGAGATACGAGACGATTTGCCAGGGCCGGTTGCGACGGATTGTCAGGGGCTGGTCCGCTGTGGCGGGGGACGCCACGGCGAGGCTTTCGACGACAAGCCATGTCAGGACGCAGGCACGCGTACGCGTCCACGCCGACAAACGCACTCGTGCCCGAAGAGGGGTTGACGCGGTCACTCGAGATCGCACCGTGACGCGGGGGCAGCATACAGTAAAAGCCCCGAGGCTCGAGGCTCCAGGGCTCACGCGCCCTCAGGGGTCAGGCTCACGGCTCGAGGGATCGAGGCTGGAGGAAGGAGCATGCGTATGGCGCGATCAGTGTGGTCCGTGCGTTCGTCCTGGATTCTGGCGCTCGGGCTCCTGTGGACCGGCTTCGGTCCTGCGCCGCTGCACGGACAGCTGGCGCAGTTCGAGCGCTGGCAGGACCGCTCGGCGACCAGGCCGCCACAGCGGACGTGCGCGGCGCTTCGCGCGCAGACCGGATACGAATTCTCGGTTGACACGGCGACGCTGGTCGCCGCCGCCGAGGGCACGCCCGAATACTGCCTGGTCCAGGGCCTGATCGCGCCGGAGATTCGCTTCGAGGTGTCGCTGCCCACGGCCTGGAACGGGCGGCTGTACATGTTCGGCAACGGCGGCTACGCCGGCGAGTCGCTGACGGCGCCGCCACGCGCGGCGAGGCGATCGGCCGCGATTGCGCGCGGCTTCACCGTGACCCAGACCAATACCGGCCACGACGCGGCACGCGAGCCGCTCGCCGCCTTCGCGACGACGCCGCAGAAGGTCGTGGACTACGCCTATCGCGCCGTGCACGTGACCGCCGTCACCGCCAAGCGCCTCGCGGCCGCCTACTACGATGTCCCTCCCGAGAAGTCCTACTTCGACGGGTGCTCGACCGGCGGCCGCCAGGGTCTCATGTCCGCGCAGCGCTTCCCCGACGACTTCGACGGCATCATCGTCGGCGCCCCGGTGCTCGACTGGACGGGCGTGATGACACACTTCGCAGCGATCCACCGCGCGCTCACCGACGCCTCGATGTCCGAAGCCAAGGTTCGCCTCCTCGCCGATGCCGTCGTCAGCCGGTGCGACAAGCTCGACGGGATCGAGGACGGCCTGATCGAGGATCCTCGATCCTGTCCGTTCGACATCTCGACCGATCTGCCGCGCTGCAGCGCGACCAGCACCGAGGCCTGCGTCACCGATCGCGACGTCGCCGCGCTGCGCGTCATCTACGGACCGCTGCTGGCCGGGACCGAGCGCATGTTCCCCGGCTTCCCCATCGGCATCGAAGCGTTCGCGCCGACACCGTCCGGACCGCGCACGGCGTGGGATCCATGGTTCCTGCGCGCCGGCCGACCCTCGCTGTCGTGGGAGTTCGCCGACGCGTTCTTCACGCACCTGGCGACGCCCGGGACGCCGATCGACATGCGCACGTTCGATCCCGACAAGGATCGGGCGAAGCTCCAGAGCATTGGCGCCCTGCTCAACGCGACCGACCCGGATCTGGGCCCCTTCCGCAAGCGCGGCGGACGGATCCTCATGTATTTCGGGTGGGCCGACGCCGCGCTCAGCCCGCTGATGGGCATCGACTACTACGAACGCGTCCGCGAGCGGATGGGCCCGGCGACGGGCGAGTTCTTCCGGCTGTTCATGATGCCCGGCGTCTTCCACTGCGCCGGCGGCGTCGGCCCTGATTCGCTCGACACGATCACGCCGCTCGTCGACTGGGTCGAGCGCGGGGTCGCCCCGGAGCGCTTGACGGCGGCGCGACGCATCGGCGGCAAGCCCGTGCGGACACGCCCGCTGTGCCCCTATCCGCAGATCGCGCGCTATCGCGGCACCGGCAGCATCGACGACGAAGCGAGCTTCATCTGCGCCGCGCCCGGCCGCCCTCCGGGCTGAACTCCCAGTCCCTCGTGCCTGATCCCTGATCTCTGGTCTTCTGGTCTCTGGTCTCTGGTCGCCCAGTCGCCCAGTCGCCCAGTCGCCCTGATAGTACGAAGCCTTTCGTTGACAGTACGACAATCGTCGTACACAATGCCCGGCATGGCTGCCCCGCTCCCCCGACCCACCGACGCCGAGCTCGACATCCTGCGGGTGCTGTGGGATGCCGGCGAGGCCACGGTGCGCGACGTGCAGGATGCGATCGGCCCCGATCGCAAGACCGGGTACACGACGACGCTCAAGCTCCTGTTGATCATGCTGCAGAAGGGCCTGGTGATGCGGGATGAGACTCGTCGTACGCACGTCTATCGCGCGGCGGTGCCCGAGCACGTCACGCAGCAGCAGCTCGTGAACCGCCTGCTCGATCGCGCGTTCAAGGGTTCGGCGGCGCGACTGGTGCAACACGCGCTCGAGACGTCCAGCACGACTCCCGAAGAGCTCGCAGAGATCCGGCGTCTGATCAATCGACGCCGTGGAGGCCGATGATGCCTGACTTCTTGTTCATCCCGCCGGCAACCGTCCACGGCCTGGGCTGGGCGCTGATCCATTCGCTCTGGCAGGGCGCGATCGTGGCGGCTGCCGCCGCGATCGTCGGCCGGCTGCTCGTGGGCCGTCCGGAGGCACGGTACGCGGTCGCCTGCGCCGCGCTGCTCGTCACCTGTCTGATGCCGATCTGGACCTTCGTCCGCCAGCCCGACCCGGGATCCTCGCTCGCGGCGACGCCCGTACGCGCGGTCGCGGCAGTGGCCGAGAGCCGGACTGGCGATTCCGCGCAGCCCCGGACAGGAGCACCCGGCACCGAACCGAGGATGCCGGCGCGGCCGGCCGAGGCCGCGGGCACGGCCACTCCCGTCGACCGGGCCCTGCCGACGCTCGTCGGAATCTGGGCCGTTGGTGTGCTGGCGCTCTCCGCCCGCCTGATCGCCGCGATGATCTGGATTCGCCGGCTGCGTCGAGTGCATACCGAGCCCGCTGCGGAGCGGTGGCAGAGCCGCTTCACCCGACTCGTCGAGCGCGCGGCCATTGCCCGGACGATCGAGCTTCATGTCTCGCGGATCGTCTCGTCGCCGGTGACGATCGGCTGGCTGCGCCCGCTGGTCGTCGTGCCGATCTCCGTCCTCGCCGGCCTCAGCCCGGCCCAGCTCGATGCGCTGCTCTGCCACGAGCTCGCACATATCCGGCGGCGCGACTACCTGGTCAACCTTCTGCAGAGCGTGGCCGAGTCCGTGCTCTTCTTCAATCCCGCCGTCTGGTATCTGTCGCACCGCGTCCGCGTCGAACGCGAGCACTGCTGCGACGCCGCCGCCGTCGCCATGGGCTATGACCCGGTGCTCTACGCCACGGCGCTCGCCGAGCTCGCCCACATTGATCTTCAGCGAGAGCCCGCGCTCGCGATGGCGGCGGGACGACACAATCTGCTCGCGCGCGTGCGCCGGCTCCTCGAGCCCGAACGTCTTCCGCCCGTCTGGCCGGCGGTGCTGGCGGCCGTTATCTGCGGCGTGATTGCGACCACGTCGCTGCTGGCGATGACGGGAGGCCCGACGAGCAAATGGCCCGTGCGTGAGCTCCGGATCACCACGCCTGTCGCGGCGTCGTCGGCCGGCGTGCCGGGTGCATCGATCCAGACGGCCCGGCCGCCGCGTGTGCCGAGGACACCGACTGCCCCGAGACCACCGGACACGACGGCCGCGCCCGCGGCGCGACCTCTCGAAGACGAGGACGACTGGCCACCGCCCGCGCCACCGGCTCCACCCGCGCCACCGGCTCCACCCGCACCACCGGCTCCGCCCGCACCACCAGCTTCGCCCGCGCCGGCGGCACCACCAGCGCCACCGGCGCCCCCCGCGACGTCGAAGCCGCAGGTGTCGCCCGTTCCGCCGACGGCTCCGGCGCCCCCGGTGCCACCGACTCCGCCTGCGCCGCCCGCAGAGGGCTTCTCCATGTGGCGTGACAACGACACGTTCCGCATGCAGAGCCGGGACGACGGCCGCCGCTTCTCGATGCGCGGGAAGGGCAAATTCGAGATCAGCGCCGACGATTGCGACATCACGGCGCTGACCGAGTCGGGCTACCTCGACATCGAAGAAGGGCTCAGCTCGGGCACCGCGCGCGTCGAGCTGCGAGCCACGAGCGGCGGCGGCGTCTCCCGCCGCTGGTTCAAGGACGGCCGCGAGGCGAGCTACGAGCCCGAGGGGCGCCAGTGGCTGGCTGCCCGCCTGCCCGACATTCTCCGCCGCACGGGCCTGGCCGCCGAGGCCCGGGTGAAGCGGATCCTCGCGCAGGGACCGGACGCGGTGCTCGAGGAGGTGTCGATCATTCCCGGCAGCTACGTGAAGCGTCGCTATCTGACGCTGCTCGTCGACCTCGGGAATCCGGATGCCGCAACCCTGCGGCGCACGATTGATCAGGCCGGGCGGGAGCTCTCGTCCGACTACGAGCTCGCCCAGTTTCTCGCGCACGTGGCGAAGCGCGGGCTGCCCGATGACGAGACACGCACGGCCTACGTCTCGGCCTCGCGTTCAATCGCGTCGAGCTACGAAGCCCGTCGCGCCCTGTCGGGCCTGGTCGAATCCGCTTCCCTTTCCGAAGCGGTTCTTCGCGCGCTGCTCGAGCGCGCCGCCACCATCGAGTCCGACTACGAGCTGGCGAGCCTGCTCGTCGCGACGGCCGGACGGCACACGCTCGCTGCCGCGAACCTGAACGCGTTCATCATCGCGACCGGCACGATTGAGTCGAGCTACGAACATCGCCGCGCGATCACGCCGGTTCTTCGCCGATCCGACCTGGCGCCGGACGTGGCGGCCGGGCTCGTCACCTCGCTCGCGCGCATGGAGTCCGACTACGAGCTGGCGAGCGTGCTCGTCGACCTCGTCGGGCACAGCGGTCTGCCGGAGGCCGCCGAACCCGCGTTCTTCCGCACGCTGGAGACGCTGGGCTCCGACTACGAGCGGGGCCGCGTACTCGCGGCGCTGCTGCGCAGGCCCGGCCTTGGCGAGAGCGTCGTGTCGAGCGTCATCCGTTCGACGCTGACGATGAAGAGCGGGCACGAGGTTGGGACGGTGCTCGTCCGGCTCGCCGAACACCAGGCGATTCCGCAGGACAACCGGAAGCAGTTCGTCAGCGCAGCGGAGCGGCTTCAGTCGGGCTACGAGCGGGACCGCGCGCTCGCCCGCCTTGCAGCGACGACGGCGCGTTGATCTCGAGGGCGCTGCCAAGGGTCCGGCTCAAGCCGGACACTACGTCAACCAGCCGCCCAGTCGCCCAGTCGCCCAGTCGCCCAGCCAGGTCCGGCTGAACCGGACACCACGTACACACTCGTAGTGTCCGGCTTCAGCCGGACCCGAGCGGGGTTCTCTCGAGTTCACGCACCGTGCGGTTGCTGCGACCGACGCGTCAGCGGCCGGGCAGGCCGTCGGGCTGCGTCACCCTGGCGAGCTCCTCGTCGGTCCACGGCCGGGTCCGGCCCGTGGAGGCGCCCCGCGCTTCGCGAACCAGCGACGGCTCGACCGGGCTGGCCGTCTGCCCCCAGGCGCGACGCACGTAGGTGAGCACTGCCGCGACCTCCTCGTCGGTCAGCGCCGACAGGGGCGGCATGAGAGCCTGGCCTTCCTTGCCGTTCAGAACGATGCGTGCGGCATGGCCGGCCCGGCCGACCACCCACTTCGATCCAAGCAGGGGCGGCGCGAGGCCGTTCAGGCCGCGACCATCGAGCTGATGGCACGGCGCGCACATGGTGCCGTAGATTTGCTGCCCGGCCGTGAACCGCTCCCGCTCGGCGGGAGTCAGCGGCGGCGTGGTGTTCGCCGGCTTTGGTTTCCCCGGCCAGTCCAGACCCTCGGCCACCCGCGTTACCGCGGCGGCAAGCCCCGGATCGCGACTCCGCCCCAGCGCCAGGAATGCATCAGGGCGACGCGGCAGCGCGACAGGGGCCGGTGCCCGTCGCGCGAACGGTTCCTCGTTGCCAATCTCCGCACGGCCACCCTGCAAGCCGGCGAGCAGCGCCTCGCGCTGCCAGGCCACCCGGCCGGGCTCGGCGATCCAGCGGAGCACCTCGTCGAGCGCGTCGCCGCGGCGGCCGCGGACCAGCGTCCGGACAAGCGTGGACACTGCATCGGCGCGCGGCTGTCCAGACGTCCCGAGCAGCCGTTCGAGGATTCGCGACTCGAGGCCCGCGACGCCGCTGACGGCCGCATCGACCAGGACAGGATCGTCTCCATGCCGGTCGAGCAGGCCGAGAACCGCCGCCTCACGCGGCTCCGGGGGCAGCGCTCCCAGCGACGCCGCGAGCTGACGCCGCACCTGCGGTGAGTCGTCGTCGGCACGCGCCTGCAGGGCGGACGCGACCGCCTGATCGTTCTCCTGCAGCCAGCGCTCGGCGGCGCGGACCGCCGACGCGCGCACGGCCTCCGACCGATCGTCCAGCGCCCGTTTGAGCGTCTCGACGTCGAGCGCATCGATCCCGTCGAGCGTCCACAACGCGTGCAGCCGCGTGCGGCCGTCCGAGGCGCCGGCGACGAGCGCGCGCAGGGCGCCGGCCACGGAGGTGTCGCCCCGTTCGACCAGCAGCCGCTGCGCCGTGTCGCGCCACCAGCCATTGGGATGCGACAGCGTCTCGACGAGTTGTGCCGGCGCCTTCGCCGACAGCGCCGGCCGCGGGCCGCGCGACATCGACGTGTGCACGACGCGGTAGATGCGCCCGTGGCGGATCGGCTGATCGAGCTTGTGCGTCCGGATGTGATTCTTCAGATACTCGGACTGATAGGCGCCGTGCTGAATGATCCCGCGATACATGTCGACGACGTAGAGGGTGCCGTCGGGCGCCGAGTACAGGTTGACCGGACGAAAGCGCTCGTCGGTGGACGCCATGAACTCGGCGCGCTCGTAGGCGTTGCGCGCGACCGGCCGCGCGGTCGCGTCCACGGTGACGATGAGGCGCCGGACGAGGTTCCCGGCGGGTTCCGTGACGAAGACGTTGCCCGCGAGATCGGCGGGCAGCCGATCGCCGCGATAGACGACCGGCGTGCCGGCCGCGGAAAAGATCGCGAGCGACCCGTCGGCGCGAAGCGACCCTTCGCGATAGCCGCGGTTGACGCCGGGATTCCTGCGGATTGGCCAGACCGACATGTCCGCGGTCGTCGGCTCGTAGAGGCCGCGCGTGCGGACGATGGCCGGGTTGCGCGCATAGTAGCGGGCCGGCAGGAGATCGACGCGGAGGGGATCGTCGTTCCAATTCCGGTACACGCGCCCGGCATCGTCCATGGTGACGCCCCACTGACCGCGCGCCAGTGTCGGCACGTACTCCCACCGCCCACCGCGCAACCGCACCTGGCCCGCGTGCTCGGAGGAGTAGATCCAGTTGTCGATCCCCCACAGAAGGCCGTTGGGGCTGTGCTCGGGATTGCCGTTCTCACGGCCGAAGTCGCCCCGCAAGCGGTCCTTCGAGTCGGCGCGGAGGTCGCCGTTGGTGTCGCGCGCCAGCCAGAGGTCGGGCGGCGCGGCGACCAGCACACCGTGCTCGAGCACCTTGACGCTCCGCGGCAGCACGAGCCCGTCGAGGAACACCGTCCGCTTGTCGGCCGTTCCATCGTCGTCGGTGTCGTCGAGCACCGTGATCCGGCCGACCGGCTCGCGCTCGCCGCGGCCGTCGAGCGTCGGCATGTAGCCGCGCATCTCGACGACCCAGATCCGGCCGTCGGCATCGATGTCGATCGCCACCGGATCTTCCACCATCGGCTCCGAGGCGATGAGCTCGACGCGGAAACCCGGCGGTACGACGAGTGTCTGGATGGCGCGGTCCGGCGGCAGGGCCGGCGATTCCTCGGACACGCGCTGCACGCCCGGAGGCCAGGGCCGGTCGGCGTCACGGCAGCCAGCCAGAGGCAGTGTGAAAACGAGCGCGGTGATCGCAAGCGTCCGGCCGGCCACCATCGAACTGTTACGCGCGAGCGCTCTCACATCTTCGACGTCCAGCTCTCCTCGTCCACCTTCCACGCACCGCCCTCTTTGATCAGGGTGACGACGCCCGAGCCGTCCTTCATGTGGGCTCCTCGATGCATGGACAGTGATCGAGCGCTGCGTGTTCCAGGCTCGCCGGCCGGCCCCGTTGGTCGGGCAGGCAGGTTGGTGACGGCGGCACAGTGTAGCGCAGTTGGCGGCGGGTGAACGCGCCGCCAGCGCGACGCGGCGAGGCGCCATCCGAGCCGCCACGCCGTCACGTTCGCCACCCGTGTCTTCCCGTGGCGACGGAACGGGCGTCAGTCGCCGCTCGCGCCCTTGAACTGATCGTCGGGATCGGCGAAGAGCACATTGAAGCTGGTGAGCGAGCCGTAGCAGCCGGTGATGTAGGCCTGCAGCTTGATCTTGCTGGCCTCGTCGATCGCCAGGGCGTTCACCTGCTGTTCGAGCGTGCGCAGACGGTTCCGGATCATCACGATCTTGTGGAAGAAGGTCTCGATCGGCCAGCTCTTCTCCTGAAGAGCGGTGCTGGTCGGCCGCAGCACGAGCGATCCGCCGCGCCACTTCTCCGCCGGCGCCACGGCCGTCAAGCCGGTTTCTTCACGAATCACGCGCCGCAAGATCGCCTCGAGTGCCACTCGTCCTTCGCCAGCGACGTCAACCATGAGCGACTCCCCTGTGCATTCCCGTTCGGTCACCAGGTCCCAGCCATCCATCGCCCCGATCGCAGATTTCTCCACCCGTCCCTGTTCCCCCGCCTGGCCGGCTTGGGGACTGTCCCCACTTGTGGGTGCGCGGCGAGCGGGCACAAGGCGTGGTGTCGTGGCACCGCGGTAGGCGTGTTGGCTGCCGCAGAAATCGCACTGGACCCGCAGCGCCCGGCCAGCGGAATCTGCAACGATGACGGTGTGCTCGCGGTCGGCCTTGCAGGCGCGGCAGAGGTCGTCGATCGATTCGCCGGCGCGGTAGACGCGCGTGGTCACGGGCGTGATGCTACACCGAGCTGGAGCGGCTGGAGCGGCTGAGCGGCTGGAGCGGCTGAACGGCTGGAGCGGCTGGAACGGCTGGAGCGGCGCGTGCGGCTGGCGAGGCGTGACGCTCGACACCAGTCCGCTGCGCGTCCGCCAAGAGGGGTAGCGGACCGCTCGAGCGCGCGCTCGCCATCGACTCCAGCCGCACCAGCCGCACCACCCGCTCCAGCCGTTCCAGACAGGCCGTCGATAGCGTCGCGGGTCGCCCGCAAGCTCCCCAGTCCTTGCAGCGTGACGGTTTCGTCACGATCAGATTGACGTTCATCGCACGTTGTGCAAGATCCGTTCGACCGGTTTCATGTCGGCCAGCCGTTCCAAGCCGTTCCAGCCGATCATCCGCTCTATCCGCTCCAGCCGCTCCGCCATATGCGCATCACGGGTATCGAGACGATCGTCTTCGACCGCGCGCTCACCGTGCACGCCGGGTCGATCGGATGGCTCTGGGTGCGCCTGCACACCGACGAGGGGCTGATCGGACTCGGGGAGACCTACCCCGCGCCGGCGGCGGCGGAAGCGGTCGTGCACGAGTCGTTCGCGCGACCCCTGCTCGGGCAGGATGCGCGCAATCGCGAACGGCTCTGGAACGATCTGTTCCTCGCCGTCAGCTATCACGGCTGGGCGGGCGCGGAGATGCGGGCGTTGAGCGCCGTCGATCTGGCGCTGTGGGATCTCGCCGGCAAAGCGGCCGGCCAGCCCGTCTACCGCCTGCTCGGGGGCCGCTCGCGCGAGCGCATCCGCACCTACAACACGTGCTACGACCACGTCTTCGACTTTCGCACCGATGCCGATCGACTGGCGCGGGATCTCGTGGCCCAGGGGATCATGGCGATGAAGATCTGGCCGTTCGACGAGATCGCGCTCGCCAATCGCGGCCAGTTCATCACCCCGTCGCAGCTCGAAGCCGGCCTCGAGCCGATCCGCAGGATTCGTGACGCGGTCGGCGACGACATGCAGATCGCGATCGAATGCCACGGCTACTGGAACGTCCCGTCGGCGGTCGGCGATCGCCCGGGCCGTCGCGCCGTTGCGGCCGATGTGGCTCGAGGAGATGCTGCCCCAGGACAACCTGGACGCGTACGCGCCGGCTGCGCGAGGAAACCGACCTGCCGCTGGTGCTGAGCGAGCGCCTGATGACGCGGTGGCAGTTCCGCGAAGTGTTCGAGCGCGGGCTGGCGCAGTTCGCCAATCCGGATCCGTGCTGGTGCGGCGGGCTCACCGAGGCTGTCAAGATCGCCGCCGCCGCCGACACGGTCTACGTGCCGATGGCCCCCCACAACTGCGGCGGCCCGGTGCTGCATGCGGCGTGCCTGCACCTGTCGGCGAGCGTCCCGAACCTGTTCATCCTCGAAAGCGTGCGGCGGCACTACCTGCAGGAATATCGCGGTATCGTCGCCGAGTGCTACCCGGCCGTGCACGGAACGCTGGCGCCGCCGGAAGCGCCGGGGCTCGGCATCGAGCTCGACCCCTCGTTCCTCACCCGGCCAGATGTGCGCATCCGCCGCATCGACTCGAATGCCGCCTGATTGCCCGAACCACGCGTCCAGATGACGAGTGCCTCGCCCACCACGGCGCGACGCACGCTGCTCGGATATGCCGTCGGGCTCGCCGCCATCCTCTATCTCGATCGTGTGTGCATCTCGCAGTCGCAGGCCCAGATCAGCGCCGATCTCGGCCTGAGCAAGACCGACATGGGCCTGGCCATGATGGCCTTCGGCCTGGCCTATGCGATCTTCGAAGTGCCCGGCGGCTGGCTGGGCGATCGGATCGGCCCGCGGGCCGTGCTCACGCGCGTGGTCGCCTGGTGGTCGGCATTCACGATGGCCACGGGACTGGCGACGAATCTGTGGTCGCTGTCACTCATCCGCTTCCTGTTCGGCGCCGGCGAAGCCGGCTGCTTCCCGAACCTCACGAAGGCCTTCAGCAACTGGTTCCGCGGCCAGGATCGCACCCGCGCGCAGGCCATCACCTGGCTCGCGGCACGATGGGGCGGCGCGTTCACGCCGCTCGTCGTCGTGTTCGTCCTCGAGTTCGTCACCTGGCGTCAGAGCTTCTACATCTTCGGCAGCGTCGGATTCGTCTGGGCGTTCTTCTTCTATCGGTGGTTTCGCAACCGTCCGTCCGAGCACCCTGGCGTCAACCCGGCGGAACTGGCGCTGCTCACCGGCGGCGGGGCTGACAGGATCAGAATCGCGGACGACGAGGCCGGACACCTCGACGTGCCGTGGACCCGGTTCTTCACGAACCGATCGGTCTGGCTGCTCTGCATCCAGTATGGGTGCCTGAGCTACGGGTTCTGGTTCTACCTGACCTGGCTGCCCACCTATATTCGCGAAGCATTCGCGCTGCATGACGCCGACCGCTACCAGGCGGCATGGCTGGCGGCGATCCCGCTGTTCCTCGCCGGCGTCAGCGTGTGGCTCACCGGCCAGGTCACGCCGCGGCTCGTCGCACGGTTCGGCAGCGTCAGCCGCGTCCGCCGCGGGCTCGGCTTCGTCGGTCACGGCCTGGCCTGCGTGATGCTGATCGCCTCGGTCAGCCTCGGCCAGCCGGTGGTCGCGATGATCGCCATGGGTCTGTCCTGCTTTGGCAACGACATGGTCATGCCCGGCTCGTGGACCGCCTGCATGGACCTCGGCGGGCGTTACGCGGGCACGCTCTCCGGACTGATGAACACGTGGGGCAGCGTCGGCGGCCTGCTCGCGCCCTGGACCATCCCGGTGATCCTCGAGAGGGCCGGCGGGAACTGGAGCGTCCCGATCCTCGTCATCGCGTTCTGGTATGGCATCGGCGCGCTGTGCTGGCTCGGCATCGACTCGGCGACGCCGCTCGAACAACCGGAGCCACGTCGGGACGCAGTCACGGACATGACCTCCCGCTGACGGCCGCCGCGCATAGCTGACAGCAGAGCCGGACGCTATACTCGCGCTCGTGGCCCTCGCCCCCGGCACCAGGTTCGGCGCGTACGATGTCCTGGGCCTCGTCGGCACCGGAGGCATGGGCGAGGTGTACAAGGCGAGAGATCCGCGGCTCAATCGATTTCTCGCGCTGAAGATCATTCCCGATGAACTCGCGGCCGACGAACGCCGGCGCGAGCGCTTCCGTCGCGAAGCGCAAGCCATTGCCGCGCTCACCCACCCCAACATCGTCACCATCTACGGCGCCGAGGAGATCGACGGGCGACTCGTGCTGGCGATGGAGCTATGCGATGCCAGACGCGGCCGATGCGACCGAGGGGCTTGATATCGAGGTGGAGCATGTCGCCGAGCGTCGGGCCACTCATAGCGCTGCAGCGGCTGCGGGGGCGGTAGTGCACGCGCTGCAGGCCGAGCCGACGAATCCAGGCGCTGACCGTCGAGCGCGGGACGCCCGAGCGCGCGACCAATCAGCCAGGCGGGGACGCCGTGATCGGTGCGGAGCTGCTGGATGGCGGTCACCAGCGCCGCGGCGGTGATGCGCGGGCTGCGATGCGGTCGGGACGAGCGATCCTCGAGGCCGGCGACGCCTTCGGCGCGGTGACGCTGGACCCACTTGCGCACGGTGGGAGCGCTCACGCTGAACGCCTCAGCGGTTTCGGCGTAGGTCCACTGATCCTGCAGGACGCGCTGCGCGATGAGCCGGCGTGTCACCGGGGTAGTCCTCGCATTACGATGGAGTTGCATCGAGAGCCTCCACTGGGAACGTTGGAAAGGTGTGGGAACCCCCATTGTGGTGGACGGCAAGACGCTGGCGGACCTCATTCCGAAGGGCGGGCTCCCGCTCGATCGCCAGTTGAAGCTCGCGGTGCAGATGGCGGAAGCGCTCGGCGCGGCGCACGACCGCGGGATCGTCCACCGCGACTTCAAGCCGCGCAACGTGATGGTCGCCGAGGACGGCCGCGTCAAGGTGCTGGACTTCGGCCTGGCGACGCTGCGCGACCTGCAGCCTGCCCCTGGCACCAATGTGACGGCGCCGCTCTGGGAGCTCACCGGCGAGGGACGCGTCGTCGGGACGGCGTCCTACATGTCGCCCGAGCAGGCCGAGGGCCATGCCCTCGATTACCGCACGGACCTGTTCTCGCTGGGCATCGTCCTGCACGAGATGGCGGTCGGCGAGCGGCCGTTCCAGGGCGATTCGATCGTCTCCGTCCTGGCGGCCATCGTCCGCGACACCCCCCGGCCTCTCACCGAGATCAATCCCCGGATTCCAAAGGAGCTCGGGCGCATCGTCCGGCGCTGCCTCGCCAAGGATCGCGAGGAGCGCTATCAGTCGGCAAGAGATCTCGGCACGATCTCACGGATCTCCGGCTGGAGCTGCGATCGGGGGAGTCGGGTGAACGCCAGGCCCTTCCCGCCGGCATGCAGAGGCGCTACAGGCTGATGGCGGGCATCGCGGGCGGGCTGCTGCTGGCAGGCGCCGCGGGATGGGCCGCCGGTCGATTCAGCGGCCCGACGGCCGTCGCAGCCGCCCGGCCCGCGGAATCGCTGCAGCTCACCTTCGAACCCGGGATGGAGTCGTCGCCGAGCATCTCTCCGGACGGGCGCTGGGTCGTCTACACGCGACGTGCCGACGCCAAAACCGACGTTTTCCTCCAGGCCGTCGGCGGTGATCGATCCATCAACCTGACCGGCGAATCGAACTCCGGAAACGGACATCCGGCCTTCTCCCCCGACGGTGAACGGATTGCGTTCCGCTCGAGCCGCCAGGGTGGCGGGCTGTTCGTCATGGGGCGGACGGGCGACTTCGTCCGGCGCGTGAGCGACGCCGGCTACAGTCCGACGTGGTCGCCCGACGGCAAGCGTCTGGCGTATTCGTCGATGAACGTGACCGACTTCCCGTATGCGCACGTGGGCGGGTCGACGCTGTGGACCGTGGAGATCGAGACCGGCGAGCGCCGGCAGCTGAGCACCGGCGATGCGGTACAGCCCGCGTGGTCGCCAAACGGGTCGCGCATCGCCTACTGGGGTGTGGATGCCGCAACGCGACGGCGGGACATCTGGACAGTCGCGACGGGGGGCGGCGCACCCGTGGCGGTGACGGGAGATGTCGCACTCGATGCCACACCCGTATGGGCGCCCGACGGGCGTCATCTCTATTTCGCCAGCGATCGCGGCGGCACGATCAACCTGTGGCGCGTCCCGATCGACGAAAGCAGCGGACGCGTGCTGGGCCCGGCCGAACCGGTCACCGTTCCCGCGGGACAGGCGTTCTGGCCGACGCTGTCACGAGACGGCCGGCGGCTCGCGTATGCGACGACGAGCTGGATCGGAACTGTGTACGCGCTGGCGTTCGACCCGAACGCGGGAGCCGTCGCCGGCGCACCGTCCTGGCTGCTCGGCGGTCCTCACCACTGGTCCACGGTCCGCGTCTCGCCCGATGGCCGCCGGTTGCTGGTGGTGCGCTGGAGTCAACAGCAGGACTTCTTCATGCTCGCGTCAGACGGGACCGGGCTGAGACGGCTCACCGACGATCCCGCCGGTGTCCGGTGCCCGGAGTGGTCCCCCGACGGACGTCGGATCGTGTTCCTCAGCGCCCAGCGCGGCGACCGCGTGCTGCGGTTCCTCGATCCCGACACCGGCGGCGTGGAGCGGCGCAACGACGTCGTCTCGACGGGTCTGCTCGGCTGTCCCGTCTGGTCGCCCGACGGCAATCGTCTGGCGTTGCAACAGGGGCCCGAACAGGCCGCAACGCTGATCGTCCACGCGTCGGCCGACGCGGGACGCGAGCCCCTGGATCGACTGCCCGATCATCCCGGCGGCGCCTTTGTGCCTCGGGCGTGGTCGGCCAATGGCCAGGTCCTGGCGGGCACGGTCGGCAATCGCATCGCGATCTACAACTTCGACCTCCGCCGGTACGACACGCTCGCCGACGGGCCGCCGGTCATCGCGGCCGCGCGACTGCAGTGGCTGCCGGACGGAAAGCGTCTGCTCGCCCAGGGCCAGCGTACGAACATCTACCTCGTGGACGCGGGGAGCCACCGCTTCACGGAGGCCTTTTCTACTGCGCCCGACCTGGTGCGCACGTTCTCGCTCACGCTGGACGGCCGCCGGCTCTATATCAGCCGGGGACCCGAAGAGGGGGACGTCTGGGTGACGACCCTGAGGTGAGCGGGACCCCGCGACGAGCCCGTGGGGCGGGCGCTCGTGTCGGGTAGTATCTGCGGCACGTCCTCAACGAGGTGATTCATGACGCGTCCGTTGCCGCTCGCCCTTGCGTTGGTCGTGACTGTCCTGGCCTCGGCGTGCTCGCAGCCTCAACCGCAGGCGCCGCCGGCATCGACCTCTTCTCCTCCAGCACCGAAAGCCAACGTGACCACGTCCTCGTTCGGAAAGCTGCCCGACGGCACCGCCGTGGACCTCTTCACGCTCACCAACGCGAAGGGCACGAAGCTGCGCGTCACGAACTACGGCGGCATCATCACCTCACTCGAAGTCGCCGATCGCAAGGGACAGCTCGGAGACGTGGTGCTCGGACACGAGACCCTCGAGGGATACGTGAAGGCGCATCCGTACTTCGGCGCCATTGTCGGCCGCTATGGCAACCGGATCGCGAAGGGCCGCTTCACGATTGACGAGACCACCTACAAGCTCGCCGTCAACAACGGCCCCAATCACCTGCACGGGGGCCTGAAGGGGTTCGACAAGGTGGTATGGAAGGCCACGCCTTTCGAACGGGAGGGCGAGGTGGGCGTCATCTTCACGCACGTGAGTCCGGACGGCGACGAGGGCTATCCGGGTCGGCTCGACGCGCGCGTGACCTATGCGCTGAACGACGCCAACGAGCTGGCGATCGACTACCACGCGAAGACGGACAAGGCGACGCACGTCAATCTGACGCAGCACTCGTACTTCAATCTGGCGGGAGACGGCTCGGGCGACGTCCTTGGTCACGAGCTGACGCTGAACGCCGATCGGTACACGCCGGTCGATGCGACGCTGATTCCGACCGGGACGCTGGCGCCGGTCGATGGCACGCCGTTCGACTTCAGGAAGCCGACGGCGATCGGCGCGCGCATCGACGCCGCCCATCCGCAGATCAAGCACGGCGGCGGCTACGACCACAACTTCGTGACGAATCGCACCGGCGGGGAGATGGCGTTGGTCGCGCGCGTCCGCGAGGCGGGCACCGGGCGGGTGATGGAGGTCCGATCGACGGAGCCCGGCGTCCAGTTCTACACCGGCAACTTCCTCGACGGATCGATCACGGGCAAGGCCGGACACGTCTACGGGAAGCGCACGGGCTTCTGCCTGGAGACGCAGCATTTCCCGGACTCCCCCAACCAGCCGTCGTTCCCCTCCACGTTGCTGCGTCCTGACGGCGAGTACAAGACGCGCACGGTCTTCGCCTTCAGCACGGAGTGAGTCGGGGACGGGAGCCTCCGCATGAAGGGGACGGGAGCCTGCCAAATCAACGTGATGGAGGCTCCCGTCCCCCGTATCCGCAATCAGCCCCAGATGAAGTAGGCGGCGAACGCGACCGCGGACGCCGCCATCAGCGGCGGGACCTCGCGCATGCGACCGCCGAGCAGCTTGATGGCCACGTAGGCGATGAACCCGGCGCCAATGCCATGTGAGATCGAGTAGGTGAGAGGGACCAGCAGGAGAATCAGGAACGCCGGCAGCGCGGTCTCGAGCCGTGAGAAGTCGATCCGCGCGATCTGATGGCACATCAGGAAGCCCGCGACGACGAGCGCCGGGGCCGTCGCCACCGCGGGCACCATGGTGAGCAGCGGCGCCGCGGCGATCGAGAGCAGGAAGAACACCCCGACGATCACGGTGTGCAGCCCGGTGCGACCGCCCTCGGCGATGCCGGCCGCCGACTCGATGTAGCTCGTGACGGAGCTGGCGCCGAACGCGCCGCCGATGCTGGCGCTGAGCGCATCGACGCCGAGAATGCGGCGCAAGCGCGGGACGCTGCCCTCTGCGTCGACGAGTCCCGCCGCCTCGCCCACGGCGGTGACCGTGCCGATCGTGTCGAAGAAGTCCACCATCACGATCGCCAGGAGGAGCGGCAGGAACCGCAGCGCCAGGGCCGATCGGACGTCCGCCGCGAACAACGTGTCCAGCCGTGGGGCCGCCAGCCAGGCGGCAGGCGCCGCGGCGAGGCCCAGTACCCAGGCCGCGGCGGTCGCGCCGATCACCCCGAGCACAATCGCTCCCCTTACACGGCGGGCGACGAGACAGGCCATCACGACGAGCCCCAGGAACGCAATCGCCGCACCGGTCGTCAGGACCCCGTGGGTCACCGGCGGCATGGGGGGCGCGCCGCCGCGCACGATCGCGGCAGCCGTCGACGCGGGCACCACCACCAGGCCGAGCGTTGACGACGCCGATGAACGCAATGAACAGGCCGATGCCGGCCCCGATCGCCCGCCTGAGGTCCGCAGGGATCGCGCGCATCACGGCTTCGCGGAGCCCCAACACGACGAGCAGCAGCACGACCAGACCGTCGAGGACGACCAGGCCCATGGCCGTCTGCCAGGAGCCTGTGGCCGAGGTCACCTGGAAGGCGACGACGGCGTTGAGACCCATGCCTGGCGCGAGCGCCAGGGGGAAGTTCGCGACCAGGCCCATGAGAATCGAGCACACGCCTGCGGCGAGCGCCGTCGCGGCCACCGCGGCCTCGAACGGCACGCCGGCCGCCGACAGAATGGCCGGATTCGCCACGAGAATGTAGGCCATCGTCAGGAACGTCGCGACCGCCGCCCGCAGCTCACGGCCGACGGTCGTGCCGCGTGCGCTCAGTTCGAAGAACCGGTCGAGCACACGCGTGGCCTACACCGGCTCGGAGACGCGGCTGGCCCGGCGCCGGCGGGCCTTGATGAATTCGAACACGGCGGGAAGCAGCGAGACGGCGACGATGCCGAGCGCGACGAGGGAGAAGTTGTTCTTGACGATGGGGACGTTGCCGAACGCGTAGCCGGCCCCGACGCAGATGCCGACCCACAGCACCGCACCCAGGACGTTGTAGAACGCGAAGGTGCTGTAGGTCATCGCTCCGGCGCCGGCCACGAACGGCACGAACGTGCGCACGATCGGCACGAATCGACCGAGGACGACGGCTTTGCCGCCGTAGTGCTCGAAGAACGCGTGCGCCTTCGCCAGGTGATCGCGGTTGAGCAGCCGGTGCCACCACCCGACGTGGTCCTGCGCCACGAACACGCGGGGCCCGATGTACTTGCCGATCCCGTAGTTGACCGCGTCGCCAAGGACAGCGGCCACCAGCAGGAGCACGGTCACGAGGCGGATGTCGAGGACGCCGGTCGCCGCCAGCGCCCCGGTCGCGAACAGCAGCGAGTCACCCGGCAGGATCGGCGTGACGACCAGCCCGGTCTCGGCGAAGACGATCAGGAACAGCAGCGCGTACAGCCAGGGGCCGTAGGCCGTGGCGATTTCGGCAAGGTGGACGTCGAGATGAAGAAAGAGATCGATGAGTTGACCCATGGGCAGCGGCGAGCACGCGTGAGACGACGCATTCTCTCACGGACGGTGGAGGGAGCCACCGATTCGTCGGCCGGTGATCTGGCGACGGCGGCCCTCAGCCGCCGCCGCGGCAGCCCTCTCTGCGCGCGGCGATCCGGCTGGCCCTCGGCAGGCCACTCGGCCGCGTGCGGGCTGCAGCTTGACGCGGCAAGATTTTCCCTTCGGAATAATTTACGCAGCTATTTCTTACACTCGGCACAAGCCTGCGCCGTGGTGAATCTTGCACGAAGTTGCCAGCAGAACAATGGTTTAGCGCGAAGCCGAGCCTTGGACTCATTCTTGCTCCCGGCAACTGCGCTCCCGTGGTCTTCCCACGGGTTGCACCCAACAACACCATGGCTCCAACCATCCTCCCCGGAGAAGCGGCGCTTGCGTTCGAGGGCCACGTCACGCTCTGGTTCATCGGACGAGACGACCACGCCATCGAGTGTCTCGCCCAGCGGCATCCCCTCGGATTGGAGCTGTCGCTACGTCATGAACGAGCGGGTGGTGATGAGCCGCGTGTTCGACACGTGGGAGCGCGTGTTCAGCCAGGCGGTCGTCTGGCGTGACGGGGTCGAGCAGCGCGGCTTCCCCGCACACGGCTGACCAAGACGGCCCGCACGTTTCCGTGTCCAGGGGCCTCGACCAGGCTCCGGCCCCGCGCATGTCCCCGGAGCATTCACCTCCGCCCGAGCCTCCCGACGGCCCGCATGTGGCGATGGCCGTGTTCTGCCAGCGACTCGATCGGCAACCCGATGGCACCGTGGACATCATCGGTGTGGTCGACGGCGTGCAGGTGAGCCCCGGACAACCGTCCGGGCCGGGAGCCGATCCCCCGGCGATGATCCGGCTGATGGGGCTGATTTCCGTTCGCGCCGGGCGAGCGCGCGGCCGCCACACGCTCGGACTCCGGGCCCACTTCCCCGCCGGCGATCTGGGTGCCACGCTGACGCGTGCCGTGGAATTCACGGACCGGGCGCCGGGCGCCACCATCACGTTCCCGATCGAGCTCGAGGCGCAGGAACAGGGCACCTACTGGTTCGACGTGTTTTACGACGATCGGCTGCTGACGCGGGTGCCGCTGATCGTGGAGGGTGGCTAGCGGAACGGTCTTCGGTCTTGGGCTACGGACTACGGGCTGCGGACTACGGGGCTTGTGGAAGGCTGCTGGCGCCGTAGCCTGTAGCCCGTAGCCTACCGTAGCCCGTGCCTTCAGCCTGATCAGTGCGGCGCCTCTCCCTGGAGCAGCGGCGTCGTGTCGAGCGTCTGAGGACCCTGTTCGGTGCACACCCCGTACTTGCCCGGGTACATCGACACGCCAGCGTACTCACCCTTGGCGTTCAGCACGTAGAAGTGGATGTTGAAGTTGGGGTGGCCGCTCTTGGTGAGCAGGCGCTTCTCCACCGTGTTGGCCTGAATTCGCCGGAGGGCCTCGAGCCCCGCGTCCTTCGGGTGCCTGCCCCGCCGCATCTCCTCGACGATGAGAAACGAGCACAGGTTGAACAGATTGGCTTCACCACGGCCGGTGGAGCCCGCGGCCCCCACCTGCCCGTCCACGTAGAGCCCGGCGCCGAGAATCGGCGAATCGCCGACGCGGCCCGGAATCTTCCACGCCAGCCCGCTCGTCGTCGTCACGCCGCAGATCTCCCCGCGGGCGTTGACGGCGTTGCAGTTGATCGTGCCGTAGGCGTGCTCGGGATCGATCAGTCCTTCGGCCACCATCTGGAGCCCGACCCGACGACCGGCCTCGGCGCGCGTGGCGGGGTCCAGGTAGTGCTCCGAGTCGACCCGGCGCTTCCACTCGAGCCACAACTTGCGCGACGTGTCGGTGTTGAGGTCGGCTTCGATCGTGAACCCCAGTTGTCTCGCGAACTCCTGCGCATCACGTCCGACGATCAGGTGATGGTCGGTCTGGTCCATCACGGCCCGCGCGACCGCGGCCGGTGTGCGGACGCCTTCGAGACAGGCCACCGCGCCGGCGCGCCGCTTCGGACCGTGCATGCAGGAGGCATCGAGCTGGACGACGCCATTGGCGTTCGGCAGGCCGCCGTAGCCGACGCTCGTGTCGGCGGGATCGAGCTCGTTCAGCGTCACGCCTGCGATGACGGCGTCGAGCACGTCGCGGCCCTGGGTGACCAGCTCGAACGCGGTTTCGAGGCAGGCCTTGGCGCCGCCATTCTTGTAGCGATTGCCGTTCGCGGACGCGATGACCAGCGGCTTGACGCCTGGCGTGGCGACGGCGGGCGCCTGACCGAAGGCCTCGGACGCGGCGGACAGGCCGGCCGCGGCCGCGGTGGCCTGCACGAACTCTCGACGATTGAGGCGCGTAGACATGCGGTCGGACTCCGTCGAAAGTTGACCCGGGATGCTGCCGCGGATCGGACGTTCGACGCTGGCCTCGACCTCGTCGAACAAGGCGGGAGTGTATCAGGGGGACGTTTGATACCATTAGCGCCTTTCGCCATCCGCCATTCATCGACATGACCGACCCGCGCCTCCCCCATCTTCCTGAACGTCTCGACCGCCTCTTCGAAGTGGCGACCGACCTGTGGTGGGTCTGGAACAATTCCGCCCGTGAAGTATTCCGGCAACTGGATTTCGCCCTGTGGCGCGCGACGGCGCACAACCCGGTGCGGATGCTGCGCCAGGTCCCGCAGGAACGCCTCGACGAGGCCGCGCACGATCCGGTGTTCCTTCGCCTGTACGACTCCGCGGTGAAGGGGCTCGACCGCACCCGCAGCGGCGAGGGCACCTGGTGGGCGCAGCGGCACGGGCGCGGGCCGGCACGGCCCATTGCCTACTTCTCGGCGGAATTCGCCCTGCACCAGTCGCTGCCCATCTACGCCGGCGGCCTGGGCGTGCTGGCCGGCGATCACTGCAAGGAGGCGTGCGACCTCGGCCTGCCGTTCGTGGCCGTGGGCTTCATGTATCCGCAGGGCTATTTTCATCAGAGCATCACCGCCGACGGCTGGCAGGAGGAGCGGTACCGCCGCATCAACTGGAACGAGGCGCCGATCGCGCCGGCGCTCCTGCCGGACGGACGGCCGTGCATCATCGCCGTGCCGCTCGGCCAGCGCACGGTGCTGGTCTCGGTGTGGCATGCCAGGCTGGGACACACGCACCTGTATCTGCTCGACACCGATCTGGAGGAGAACGCGCCCTGGGATCGCGAGCTCACGGCGCGGCTCTATGGCGGCGATCGTGAAACGCGGATCCAGCAGGAGATCGTCCTCGGCGTTGGCGGCGTTCGCGCCCTGCGCGCCCTGGGTCTGGATCCGGCGGTCTTCCACCTGAACGAGGGACACGCGGCGTTCGTCGTGCTCCAGCGCGTGCACGAGATGCTCGAGCGTGGCCTGACCTTCGACGTGGCGATCGACGAGGTGCGCCGATCGACGGTGTTCACGACGCACACGCCGGTGCCGGCCGGCCACGATGCGTTCCCGTTTCAGATGGTGGAGACGCACCTCGCCGGCTGCTGGGGGCAGCTCGGCGAGCACCGTGAGGACTTCCTGGCGCTCGGCCGGCACGACAGCGGGCAGGGCACGCTGTTCAACATGACGGCGCTGGCGCTGCGGTCCTCGAACTACGTCAACGCGGTCAGCCAGCTGCACGGCGAGGTGACGCGCAAGATGTGGGCGCCGCTGTGGCCCACCGCCGAGGCCGACAAGGTGCCGGTCTCGGCCATCACCAACGGCGTGCACCTCCAGACGTGGCTCGCCGGCGAGATGGCCCGGCTCTTCGACCGCTATCTCGACTCGCACTGGCGGGATCGTGAGGACGACCCGCAGGTCTGGGAGCGCGTCCTCGCCATCCCGGACGATGAGCTGTGGAAGACGCGCGAGGCGCTGCGCCGGTATCTGGTCGCGTTCGTGCGCGAGCGGGCGCGTGAGCGCTGGACGGAGGAGCGGGTCTCCACCGCGCGCGTCGTCGGCGGCGGGACCCTGCTGTCGCCGGACGTGCTGACCATCGGCTTCGCACGCCGCTTCGCGACCTACAAGCGCGCCGAGCTCGTGTTCCGGAACCCGGAGCGCCTGGCGCGCATCCTGAATTCGGACAAGCACCCGGTCCAGATCGTGTACGCCGGCAAGGCCCACCCCGCCGACGATGGCGGCAAGCGGGCGCTGCAGAACGTCTACCGGCGCGCCATCGACCCGATGTTCGGCGGACGCGTCGCGTTCGTGGACGACTACGACCTGCACGTCGCGCACTTCCTCGTCCAGGGCTGCGACCTGTGGCTCAACAACCCGCGCAAGCCGCTCGAAGCGAGCGGCACGAGCGGCATGAAGGCGTCGATGAACGGCAGCCTCAACGTCAGCATCGGCGACGGCTGGTGGGCCGAGGGCTACACGGGGACGAACGGCTATCTGATCGATCCGGGGGTCGAGCTCGACGATCACGACGCCATGGACGCGGCGGACGCCGACGCGCTCTACCGGCTGCTCGAGGAGCAGATTGTCCCGGCGTTCTACGAGCGCGACGAGCAGGGCGTGCCCCGGCGCTGGGTCGGGATGGTCAAGGACGCCATCCGGACGGTCGCGCCGCGCTTCTGCACCCGCCGCATGGTCAAGGAGTACGTCGAGCGGATGTACGAGCCGTCGATGCTCGTCGGCGACCAGGTGGGGGGCTGACGACGCCCGTTTCGCTTGACGGGGCCGATAATATAGAGCGATGTCTCGTCGGACTGCTGCCGACTCCCGTTGCCCGCTCTGCGGCGCCAAAGAAGTGACCGAGCCCCGCGGCGAGGAGAAGTACTGCCGCGACTGCTGGGACAAGAAGATCGCGGTCGAGGAGATCGTCGCCCGGGAATTTGCGCTGAAACGCTACATCCGCGCCCACAGCGCGGAGAAATATCTGATCTACCACTCCACGATCAAGCGTCCCTGCGGGCAGCTCATCGTGGTCGACGACGGGTACGACCTGTTCCTCACCATGGTGCTCTACCCCAACTTCGCGTGGGACGAGCAGGCCTACCACCTCGAGGGTGATCCGGAAGGCCGATCGTTCGCCGAGATTCTCGTGGACGTGATGGCCACCGAGGTGATTGAGCCGTGGGGCGGCGGCAAGTGGCACCTCGAGATCTTCCGCACCGGCGCCGCCGAGGCCGAGGAGTGGAATGGCGAGATGTAGCCCGAGATGTAGCCCCGAGGCGTCAGCCTCGGGGACGAGCCGGGGCGGAGTCCTGCGAAAACCGGTCGGCCAGACGTGCCGCCAGGCGGGAGACGCCCGGCAGTCGAATCATCCGGCGTCGCAGCGTCTGCACCATCCCGAAGGCCCAGGCGAGGCCGAACACCAGCCAGGCGCCGTGGCCATCCAGGCCAGCACCCGGAACAGGCCGGGCGAGACGAACGCCGCCAGAATCGCCAGCACCCACAGGCCGATGGCGACCGCCATCAGGCCGCCGAGCAGGACGACGGCATGAGCGGCGTGCGATCGCACGATACGGGTCGCGCGTGTCGAGGATGAGCAGCACCAACCCGCTCAGCCACGCCCCGGCCCATGCGAGCAGGGCGGCGCGGGAGGGAAGAAGGCCGGGGGCAAGGCCGGCCTCGCGCGGAGAAGCGTCAGTCACGCGCCGAACCGCGAACGGAGTCTGGCATCGGCACGATGGTGAACGGCACGTCGCGCAGGGCGGTCTCGGCGTCCTTCAAGCGGGACCTGGCCTCGACCCTGAGCACGTAGCGGCCGGGCGCCATGTCCTTCAGCGGCACCTGCGCCGAATAGCCGAACCCGCCGCTCTTCGCGCCCTGCAGGTCCTTGCTGCTGCGCTCCTCCGCCGACTTGAATACCTCCTGGCCGCTTTCCGAGAGCACGCGCGTCGTGATGTCCACGGTATGCGGCGTCGGGGTCGCGAGGTTGTTGTAGACCTCGGCGTAGGCCGAGAGCGTGTCGATGTTGTAGAACTCGCGACGGGTCGTCGGAGGCCCCGGCAGCAGCGCCTTGAAGACGGGATCGGGCTCGGCGGTGGGCGTCACCTGCGCCGTCGCCGCCGTCAGGACGACCCCGCTGATCGCCACCTTCGACTTGGTGAAATCGGGGACGTCGAGATCGTAGAACACCGAGCCGGTGAGCCCGCCGCCGGCTTCCCGGGCCGCGACGCGCAGCTGGTACTTGCCGGCCGGGAGCGACATGCGCTTCGACAGCCGGATTGCCGTGGCAGACATGACTTGAGCCGTCTGCGGCTTGAGCGTCAGCTTGACCTCGCTCCGCAGCCCCTGTTGCGCCTTGCCCCGCGATTCCATCGGCAGCATCGACAGCTCGAGGGTGTTCAGGAACAGGCCGTCCTTCGGCTCGAACTTGAGGTTCCGTCCCGTGATCTCGACGGTCACGGCGACATTGTCCTTGGTGCCGGTGAACGCGGCCGCCTGGACCGAGAGCGTCAGGCCGGGCTGCTGGAGCGGGCTGTTGAGCAGTTCGCGCAGGGCGGTGGACGTGCCGGTGCTGGTCGTCGAGCTCGGTCTTCTCGGGTTTGCCCTTCGGCGCCGCGTATCCCTTGCGCGCCGTGACCTTCAGCCCCGGCCGCTTCACCTTGACGGAGATCCGGTGGAACCGGCCGTCGCGCTTGTCACTCGGCGGATAGTAGCCGAGCACGTAGTAGCTGCTGTTCTCGCGGACGATCCGATCGTAGGCCCCCGAATAGTCGTTGCTCTCGACGGCGGCGAAGCCTCCCGTCTCCTCGGCCAGCGTCTTCAGGCTGTCCACCGCCAGGCGCCGCTCGTCCTGCAGGCCCTCGTTGTTGAGGCGAAGGGACGGGTCTTCGGGCGGCGCCCCAATCTCCATGATCTCGTCGCCCATGTTGTGGAGGCCGCGCGGGTCGATCGTGAAGAAGCTGACGTTGGCGCGCGCCGCCGCCGTGATGGCATCGCGCGTGTCCATCAGCACCGTGCTCGCGTCCCGCGAATCGAAGACGTCGTAGATCGGATAGTCGATCCCTTCGCTGAAGAACAGGATGGCCTTGCGCCGGCCGTGGATGGCAGACATGAACTCGGCCAGGTTCTTCAGCGTCCCCAGCGAGTTGCGGGCCTTGTAGCCGCGCTCGAAGTCCAGCGGGTCGGCGATCTTCTTCTGTGTGCTCGACGAGCCGTCCGAGGTGCTCGACGGCGGGTCGAGCCCGCGCTGCCGGTTGTATTGATCGAGACGCTCGATCGTCCGCGAGCGGAGCTTCTGTCCGATGAACTTGTCGACGGCGATGTTGAGCAGCCGCGGATCGCCGGTGAACTCCTGCGACGCGTCCGCCCGGCCGCTCGAATGGATGACGGCGGCGAGATCGTTCTCACCGAGGTACTTGTCGATGAACTGCTTGGCGGCTCGCTTGACGAGGGGGCTGCGCAGCGCCGCCGTGTGGTTGTCGTCGAGCACGAGCACGTACAGGCGCCCCTCGAAGCCGCGCGCGTTCGATTTGACGTCGGGCGCCACCGCCGTGTTGCCCACCATCAGCCGGGGCGACCGCTCGACCGGGATGTCCACCTGCGAAAAGATGTCCACCTTCTGCAGCTTGCCGTCCTCGTAGACCTCGAAATCCTCGCGCGTGAGGCCCTTGACGATGTTGCCCTCGTCGTCGGTGACGACGGCGTCCACCTCGACATAGTCGATTTCGACCCGGAACGTGATGGGCGGCTGCCCCTGCGGCGCCGTGGCCGGCTGCGGCGGACGGGGCGGCGGCGCCGGCTGGCCGGACGGCGACTGGGCGCCCGGCGAGGCCGCGAAAAGGGCGGAAGCGAGCAGGGCGGCGAAGAATCCTCGTCTCATGGACGTGCTACCGATCGGACGCATTGGTACCCGACGGCCGCTCTTCCGGCATCGGGCGGGGCAAGGGCGCTGGCACACCCAGGCGCGGAACCCAACGATTATACGGCGGGCCATGGGCGGCGGCGTCGCGTCGCACCTGCACTCGCACGCCGGATTGCTATACTCACTCCTTATGACCCTCGACGTGGCGGCCGTCCAGTCGGCCCTGCGCGAAGACGGCCTCGACGGCTGGCTGCTCTACGATTTTCGCGGCTTGAACCCCATTGCGGCGAGGCTGGCCGGCCTGGCGAACTCGGGGACCATCGCGTCACGCCGGTGGTACTACCTCATCCCCCGCGACGGAACGCCCCGGAAGCTCGTGCACGCCATCGAGCGGCACAATCTCGATGCCCTGCCCGGCGAGACCGCAATCTACGCCGGGCGCGGCGCGCTCGACTCGGGCTTGACGACGCTCGTGGACGGCCTGCACCGCGTCGCGATGGAGTACTCGCCCGAGTGCGCCATCCCCTACCTGTCCCGCGTCGACGCGGGCACGATCGACACGCTGCGGAAGCGGGGGGTCGAGGTCGTCTCGTCGGGCGACCTGGTGCAGCGCTTCGAGGCGGCCTGGGACGAGGCGGCGCTGGCGACGCATCGCGACGCCTCGATCCGGCTGTATCGCGTCAAGGACCGGACGCTCGCCTTCCTGCGCGGCGCGCTCGCGGCCGGCCGGACGCTGGACGAGTTCGAAGTCCAGACCGAGATGGTCCGCCTGTTCGCCGATGAAGGGCTCGTCAGCGACAGCCCGCCGGTCGTCGCCGCCCAGGAGAACGCCGGCAATCCGCACTACCTGCCGACCGCGGCCCGGCATCGGTCCATCGGGCGCGACGAAGTGCTGCTCCTGGATCTGTGGGGCAAGCTCGACACGCCCGCGGCGGTCTTCGCCGACATCACGTGGATGACCTTCACCGGCACGCGGATTCCCGAGCGGCGTCTCAGGGGCGTGGCACACCGTCACGGCAGCGCGGGACGCCGCCGTCGCCTTCGTCCAGACCGGGATCCGCAACGGCGACGACCTGCGGGGATGGCAGGTGGACCAGGCCGCTCGACGCGTGCTGATCGACGCGGGGTTCGCCGACCACATCCTGCATCGCACCGGCCACAGCCTGGGCGAGGACGTGCACGGCAACGGCGTGCACATGGACGACTACGAGACGCACGACGATCGGCGCCTGATTCCGGGGACGGGGTTCACCGTCGAGCCGGGCCTGTATTTCGAGGACTTCGGCCTGCGGACCGAAATCAACATCACGGTGGGCGATCGCGACGCGACCGTCACCGGAGAGACCCAGCGGGAAATCGACACACTGGCGGCAGACGGCCGACGAGGATAGGACACGATGTCAACGCGCAAGACGACCTGGTTCTATGCAGCGCTCATTTCGGTGGCGTCGATCGCCATCGGGATGGTGATTGCCTCCCGGATCGACATGGCCCCATCGTCCACCGCCCAGACGATGGTCGCGCCACCGATGAATTCCGCGCCGATCGAAGGGCCGATCGACGCGGCGACATTCCGGACCATCGCGCGGACCCAGAGTCCCATGGTCGTCAGCATCGCCACCACGGCGATGCGCCCGACCGGCGAGTCCACCGATTCGACGGGCGACGAGTTCTTCCGCCGCTTCTTCGGGCAGCCGGGTCCCGGCGGTCGCAACCGCGAGCCCGAAGAGAGTGTGGGGACCGGCACGGGGTTCATCATCAGCAAGGCGGCCGGCCTCATCCTCACGAACAACCACGTGGTCGAAGGGGCGACGCGCATCGCGGTCGATCTATTCGGCGACGATGACGACGAGGGCTACGAGGCCAAGGTGGTGGGGCGCGATCCGCTGACCGACAGCGCCCTGATCGAGCTGGTCGAGAAACCGTCGGCCGTGTCGCTCCAGGAAGCCAAGTTCGGCGACTCGGACGTCATGCAGCCCGGCGATTGGGTGATGGCCATCGGCAACCCGTTCAACTACGACCACACGGTCACGGTCGGCGTCATCAGCGGCCTGAGCCGGCCGTTCCAGGTCTCGCCCGGACGCACGGTCTACATGCTGCAGACCGACGCCGCCATCAACCCGGGGAACTCGGGCGGCCCGCTGCTCAACGCGCGCGGTGAGGTCATCGGCATCAACACCGCCATCCTGAGCAACCGGATGGCGAACATCGGCATCGGATTCGCGGTGCCGATCAATGCCGTGCGCGAGCTGCTGCCGCAGCTGCGCACGGGCAAGATCACGCGCGGCATGATCGGCGTCAGCATCTCGGGCCAGCGGATCACCGGCGAGGTCGCGGAGACCCTCGGCCTCACCGATCGCAAGGGGGCGGTCGTCCAGAGCGTCGCCGAGAATGGACCGGCCTCGCGCGCCGGCATCAAGGCTGGCGACGTCATCGTCGAGTTCAACGGCCGGCGGGTCGAGAACGATCGGGCGCTCGTGGACATGGTCGTCGCGACCCGTCCCGGCACGACGGTCCCGGTGAAGCTCGTACGCCTCAAGCAGGCGAAGGCGCTGACCGTGACCGTCGGCGAGCTCGACCTCGAGCGCGAGACCGGACCACCCGAGCGCGAGGAGACGGACCTCACCCAGGGCTTCGGGCTCTCGCTCGAGGACCTCACACCCTCGCTGGCGCGGCGTCTGCGGCTTCCGGCTGGTGCCAGCGGCGCCCTGGTCATGAGCGTGCAGCCACGCAGTCCCGCCGAGCGCGCCGGCCTGCGCGAGAACGACGTGATCATCCGCGTCGGGTCGGAGGAAGTGGCCGATGCCGACGCCGCTGCCCGGGAGCTCCAGCGCGTCGCCGCCGGCCGGGCGATCGGCGTCTACATCGTCCGCGGCGGCAACGAGGTCTTCGTGACGATGCGCCGCGGCGAGTAGGCGAGCGTCGTGGGTAGCCCCGGGCGGTCAATCCGCCCGGGGAGACTGCGCGTCCACACGGCCGATGGCAGCCACTCCTCCGCCGGCGCTGGTGCTGACTGCCGGCACGGGCACCCGCCTCCATCCGCTGACGCTCGTCCGGGCGAAGCCCGCCGTGCCGATCGCGGGCGTGCCGGTCGTCACCAGAATCCTGCGGGCGCTCGCCGCGG
This sequence comes from Vicinamibacterales bacterium, assembly GCA_963834365.1. Lineage (GTDB taxonomy): Bacteria > Acidobacteriota > Vicinamibacteria > Vicinamibacterales > Vicinamibacteraceae > CAWJAP01. The sequence continues at coordinate 111,096 of CAWIBS010000039.1, forward strand.
CGGGGATCGAGCACGCCGTGCTCAATCTCCACCACCGCCCGCAGAGCATCACCGCGATTGTCGGTGACGGCCGCCAGCACGGGGTGACCGTGCGCTACTCCTGGGAAGACCCTGTCCTGGGCTCTGGCGGCGGCCCGCGCCGCGCCCTGCCCCTGCTCGACAGCGACGAGTTCCTGCTGGTCAATGGCGACACGCTGCCGACGGTCGATCTGCAAGCGCTGTGGGCGCACCATCGCGCACACGCCGCGTTGGTCACGCTCACGCTGATCCCCAACCCCGCCCCGGAGCGGTACGGGGGCGTCCTCGTCGGCGAGGACGGCTGGGTCACGGGCTTCTGCCGCCGTGGCGATCCCCGGCCGTCCTTTCATTTCTTCTACGCGCAGGCCGTGCGCGCGTCGGTGTTCGCCGACCTGTCGCCGGACGCCTACGCCGAAAGCGTCGGCGGCGTCTATCCGCGGCTCATCGCGGCGAATCCGAAATCGGTGCTCGGCTACGTCTGTGATGCACCGTTCGTCGAAGTCGGGACGCCAGCCGACTGCCTCCGCGCCTCACGGCGGGTCGCCGAGCTCGAGGGCAGCGCACCCTGGACGGTCGGCGCGGGGTCGCTGGTGGAACGTGGGGCGTTCGTCTCCGAATCGGTGGTGTGGGACCGCGTCGTCGTGGAATCGGGCGCCGTCGTCGAGCGCGCGATCCTGGCTGACGATGTCCGCGTGCCCGCGGGGCTGGTCCTTCGCGACTGCGCCGTCGTCGATGCGGCAGGAGTCACCGCCCGCGACCGTGAGAGGATTGAGCGCGGCCTGCTCATTGCCCCGCTGACATGAGCCGATAGAGGCGTCAGTTTAGACGCGGTATGACGACCCAATCGACGCCGGACGCCAAGGAGCGCGCGGAGCGCTACATCGAGACCGCGGGTCTCGCGTCCCACGGGGCCCGTGTCGTGCCGCTGACCGGCGACGCGTCCGACCGGAAGTACTTCCGTGTGCTGTCGGGTGACGGCAGTGAGCTGGTGCTGGCCGCGCACGCGGGCTCGATCGACGTCTCGACGCTGCCATTCGTGAACGTCGCCGAGCTGCTCGCGACGATGCCCGTTCCGATCCCGCGGATTGTCGGCCACGACAACGCGCTCGGCATCCTGGCGCTGCAGGATCTCGGCGACGTGACGCTGCAGGCGCACCTGGGGGCCGAGCCCTTTCCGTCGCACGCCGCGCTCTATCGCCAGGCGGTCACGCTCATCGCAACGATGCAGCGGCGTGGCGCCGAGCTGGAATCGCCGAAGTACGTGCCGTACGGCGTCGCGTTCGACGTCGAGAAGCTCGCCTGGGAGCTCGATTTCTTCCTCAAGCACTTCGTGATCGGCTACCGCGGGGCGTCGCTCGGCGAGGCCGAACAGGCGGCGATTCGCCGCGAGTTCGAGCCGATCACTGAGGAACTGGCCGGCGAGCGGCGGGTCCTGTGCCATCGCGACTACCACAGCCGCAACCTGATGCTGCATCAGGGCACCTTGTATGTGATCGATTTCCAGGACGCCCGCATGGGCCCGGACACCTACGATCTGGTGTCGCTGCTGCGCGACTCCTACGTCGACCTCTCCGAGATCGCGCAGAACGAGCTGATCGCGTACTTCCTCGCGCTGACGAGCGGCGGGGCGGCCGACGAACAGGTCTTCCGCGCCCGCTTCGACCTCATGGCGTTGCAGCGCAATCTGAAGGCGCTGGGGACGTTCGGCTACCAGACGCTGGCCCGCGGGAACACGGTCTACATCCAGTACATCCCGCGGACCCTGCGCTACGCGCGGAACACGCTCGGCCGATATGCCCGCTTCGACCGGCTCCACGACCTGCTCGCCGCCCACATCGAGGAGCTGCGGTAGTCGGGGACGGGAGCCTCCATGAATCACAACGGAGGCTCCCGTCCCCCTCACCATGGGGCTCCCGTCCCCGATGCTATGATGCATGGTTCGGCCGCGGCGCCTGACCGCGGCGGGCTGTTGCTGTGCGATTCGGCATCTCGACTCACCTGTTCCACGACGAGCGCCTCACCCGCGATCACCTGCAGATGATTGCGGACTGCGGCTTCGACTGCGTGGAGCTCTTCGCCCTGCGGGCGCATTTCGACTACGCGTCCGAGGCGGCCGCCGCGGACCTGGCGGGTTGGCTGCGCGGGTCGGGGCTCACGCTGCACAGCGTCCACGCCCCGATCGCCGAGACGCTGACGAGCGGGAGGTGGGGGCGGCCCTGGTCGATCGCCTCCGCGGACGCCAAACGGCGGGCGGAGGCGGTTCAGGAGGTACTCCTCGCCGTCGCGCTGGCGCGCATCGTCCCGTATCGACATCTGGTCGTCCACGTCGGCGTGCCGGACGGTCGCGCGGCGTCGGCGGACAATCATCGCGAGGCCGCCCGCCGCGCCCTCGAGGAGATCGAGGCGAGGGCGGTCGAGGTCGGCGTCTCGCTCGCCCTCGAGGTCATTCCGAACCCCCTGTCGACGCCGGAGGCGCTGGTCCGGCTGCTCGAGGAGGATCTCGAGAGCGATGGCGCCGGCGCGTGTCTGGACCTCGGCCACGCACACCTCATGGACGGGACCGTCGATGCCGTCGAGACGTTGTCCGGGTTCGTCCAGACCACGCACGTGCACGACAACCATGGCCGTCTCGACGAGCACCTGATTCCCTTCGAGGGATCGATCGACTGGGCCGGCACGCTGCTGTCGCTGCAGAAGGTGGGGTACGACGAGGCGCTGATGTTCGAACTGCAGTCGAGCGCCACGCCGCGGACCGTGCTCGAGCGCGCGCAGCTGGCCCGCCGCCGGTTCGACGCGTTGCTCGAGTCGTAGTCGGCCCGACGCATGCCAGCCAACGACACCACCATGGCCACCTACATCGAGGACATCGCCCGCCACGAAGGCCAGACCGTCACGCTGCGGGGCTGGCTGCACAACCGTCGCTCGAGCGGCAGGATTCACTTCCTCACGGTTCGGGACGGCACCGGCTTCGTCCAGGCCGTGATGTCCAAGGCCGCGGTCGGCGACGACACGTTCGTGAAGGCGGATCACCTCGGGCAGGAATCGTCGATCGTCGTCACCGGCACCGTGCGCGCCGACAAGCGCGCCCCCGGCGGCTACGAACTCGACGTCAGCGGGTTCGAGGTCGTCACCCCCGCGCACGACTATCCCATCACGCCGAAAGAGCACGGCGTCGATTACCTGCTCGACCGGCGGCATCTGTGGATTCGCGCGCCCCGGCAGCAGGCGATTCTACGAATCCGGCACGAGGTCATCGACGCGTGCCGCGACTTCTTCAACTCCCGCGGCTTCATCCTGGCCGACACACCGATCTTCACGCCCGCCGCCTGCGAGGGCACGACCACGCTCTTCCCGGTCCAGTATTTCGAGGACACGACGGCGTATCTGACGCAGAGCGGTCAGCTCTACAACGAAGCGAACGCGATGGCGCTCGGGCGGGTCTACGCCTTCGGGCCGACGTTCAGGGCCGAGAAGTCGAAGACGCGCCGGCATCTGACCGAGTTCTGGATGGTGGAGCCGGAGATGGCCTATGCCACTCTCGACGACACGATGGACCTGGCGGAGAGTCTGGTGGTCACCGTCGTCAGCCGCGTGCTCGAGAAGCGCCGGCCGGAGCTGGCGGCGATCGAGCGGGACACGACGAAGCTCGAGCGCGTGCAGGCGCCGTTCCCGCGGATCACCTACGACGAAGCGGTCGCACGCCTGAAGGCGAAGGGGCAGGCGATCGAATGGGGTGGCGACTTCGGCGGGACGGACGAGACAGTGCTCTCCGAAGAATTCGATCGGCCCGTGTGCGTGCACCGCTATCCGTCGCAGGTCAAGGCGTTCTACATGAAGCCCGACCCGGACCGGCCCGAGGTCGCACTGGGGGTGGACGTCATCGCGCCCGAAGGGTACGGCGAGATCATCGGTGGCGGCCAGCGGCTCGACGACTACGAGCTGCTTCTCGAGCGCATCCACGAGCACAAGCTGCCGCAGGAGGCGTTCGACTGGTATCTGGACCTGCGACGCTACGGCTCGGTGCCTCACAGCGGCTTCGGCATGGGCATCGAACGTGTCGTCTCCTGGATCTGCGGCCTGGACCACGTGCGCGAGACGATTCCATATCCGCGGATGTTGTATCGGCTGTACCCATGAGCAGCTACCAACGACTAGCTACCAGCGACCAGGGTCGTTTCTGGTTGTGTGGTCATTGGAGTTCGTCGTTGGTCATTGGAGCTGGTCGCTGGTCATTGGTAGTTGGTAGTTGCAACGGAACATGAAGATCGGCCTCGTCTCGCTCGGCTGTCCGAAGAACCTCGTGGATTCCGAGGTCATGCTCGGGCTGGCGCAACAGGCCGGCCACGAGCTCACGACCGCCTCGTCGGACGCCGACGTGCTCATCGTGAACACGTGTGCGTTCATCGATCGGGCCAAGCAGGAGTCGATCGACACCATTCTCGAGCTCGCGGAGCAGAAGAAGAGTGGCCGATGCTCGAAGCTCATTGTCACGGGCTGTCTGGCCGAGCGCTATCGCGAGGAACTGGCGCAGCAGATTCCCGAGATCGATGCGCTGCTCGGCACGAGCGAAGTCCCCGAGATTGTGCGGGCGATTGCCGGGGCCGGACCGAAGCCCCGCGCCACGGGTGACGGCGCACCGCTGCCCTTGTACCGGCGGACCGGTGAGGCCCTGGCGCTCGAGTCTGCGGTGCCGGCGCACCTGTCGGCGCGCCATCGCGACGCGACCAGCACGGCGACGCTGCCGACCTACCTGTATGACGCCGATACCCCGCGCACGCTGACGACCCCGCGCCATTACGCGTACGTGAAGATCGCCGAGGGGTGCGACTACAACTGCGCGTTCTGCGTCATTCCGAAGCTTCGCGGTCCGTATCGCAGCCGCACGATCGCCTCGGTCGTCGCGGAGGCTCGCGCGCTGGCGGCGCGCGGCGTCCGCGAGCTGCTGCTCATCTCGCAGGACTCGACCTTCTACGGCGTGGACCGCCGCGAGCGTGGCGCGCTCGCGCGCCTGCTGCGCGCGTTGAACCAGGTGGAGGGGCTGCGCTGGATTCGCCTGCTCTACCTCTACCCCACCACGATCACCGAGGAGACGATCGACGCCATGGCCTCCTGCGAGCGCGTCGTCCCCTACATCGATCTTCCGCTGCAGCACGGGGCCGACACCATGCTCCGCCGCATGCGCCGGCCGGGCACGCGCGCGAGCTACGAGCGGCTGCTGCTCGGCCTGCGCGAGCGCCTGCCCGGCGTCACGCTGCGGACGACCTTCATCGTCGGCTTCCCGGGTGAAACCCGCGAAGAGTTCGACGAGCTGTGCGACTTCGTCCGGACCGTCGAGTTCGACCACGTCGGCGTCTTCACGTACTCGCACGAGGAAGGGACGGCGGCGCACGCGTTCGGCGACGACGTCCCGGCAAAGACCAAGGCGGCGCGGCAGCGCCGGCTGATGAAGATCCAGCAGGGGATCGTGGCCCGCCGGCACCGGGTCCGCCTGGGGCAACGGGTGGAGATCCTGGTGGACGGCCCGTCGCGGGAGCACGACCTGGTCCTGCAGGGCCGGCTGGCAGGACAGGCGCCCGAGATCGACCCCGTGGTGTACCTCACCGATGCCGATCCCGACGTGGTTCGGCCCGGCGACTTCGTGATCGGCGAGATCGTGGACTCGCGCGGCTACGACCTGGTCGTCCGTCCGCTCGCGGGGTCAGACGCCGGCATCGGCACCCGGCCGACGTCTGACGTCGCGACTCGTCCGTTGAGTTGACAGTCGTAGTGGCCGCCTTCACGCGGCCGGGGTCAGGCTGAAGCCGGCACTACATCAACGGAAGCCGGACGCTGCGTCACCATGAAGCAGCCCGACCCTCAAGCGGTTGGCCGCTCAACCGGGCACGTGCTAGACTGTGAGGTCGCTCGTTCCGGGTAAGTGACCGAGTGGGCTGTTCGTGCCCACTCTTTGTGTTTTGGGGCCCCCGAACGGGCTGGTGGCGAGACCCCGAGTGCGTGATCGAGGCGCATCCCCGAGGGACCGCGGCGGGCCCGAGGCGCGACGCGATTCCCGGGCACAGAGATGGCGGACGATCGACGGCTCGCCGGCATTCGCGCCGCCGCTGAACGGGTGGCCCGCTCGTCCGGTCTCGAGGTGTTCGACGTGCAGCTGCGTCGCGAGCCGGTCGGGCTGGTGCTGCGAGTGTTCATCGACCGGCCGACGCGTCTCGACGAGCGGGGCGAGGTGCTGGTGGACGGTCCGGAGCACGCGATCGGCATCGAGGATTGCCAGCGGGTCAGCGAGGACCTCAGCGCGATCCTGGACGTGGAGGACGCGGTCGAGGCGGCCTACACACTGGAGGTTTCCTCGCCGGGCCTCGAGCGTCCATTGCGGGACGTGCGGGACTACCGGCGATTCGCCGGCCGCATCGCGAAGATCGTGGTGCGGCAGGCGGTGGACGGACAGATGCATTTCGAAGGCCGGCTGCGCGGCGTCGAGGACCAGGACGTCGTCCTCGAGGTCGGGAAGCGCAAGATCGTGCGGCTCCCGGTGGAGAACATCGCGCGCGGCCGGCTGGTCGTGGAGTTCTAGATGACGAGCTCTTCCCTTCTGCCCTTGATCGAGACGATGGCCAAGGAGCGTGGCGTCGAGTCGACGGTGATCATCGCCGCGCTCGAGGACGCGATGCTCACGGCGTCGCGGAAGTACTACAAGTCGAACGAAGACCTCCGGGCCAAGTTCAACGCCGACTCCGGACTGATCGAGCTCTACGCGGTCAAGCACATCGTCGATACCGTCGCCAATCCTGCGACCGAGATCTCGCTGGACGACGCCAAGGAGATGTACGGCGAAGAGGCGCAGGTGGACATGGAGATCGAGTTCCCGAAGCCGCCGGTCGAGACGCGGATCGCGGCGCAGACCGTCAAGCAGGTGCTGTCGCAGAAGACCCGCGAAGCCGAGCGCGAGAAGGTGCACGAAGAGTACAACGAGCGCATCGGCGAGGTCGTGACGGCCACCGTCAAGCGGTTCGAGACCGGGGACATCATCGCGGAGATCGGCCGGGTCGAGGCCGTCCTCCCGCGGCGCGAGCAGTCCCGCGCCGAGAACTACAACATCGGCGACCGCGTCCGCGCCGTCATCAAGTCGGTCAACAAGAATGCGAAGGGCCCGCAGATCGTGCTGTCGCGGACCGATCCGGCCCTGCTCATCAAGCTGTTCGAGCAGGAAGTGCCGGAGATCTACGACGGGACCGTGATGATCCGCGGCGCCGTGCGGGAGGCGGGCGACCGGGCGAAGGTCGCAGTCTACTCGCGCGAGCGCGACGTCGATCCGGTCGGCGCCTGCGTCGGCATGAAGGGCACGCGCGTCCAGGCGATCATTCGCGAGCTGCGCGGCGAGAAGATCGACATCGTCGAATGGTCCGAGAACGAGATGGAGTTCGTGACCAACGCCATCAGCCCGGCGAAGGTGCAGCGGGTCACGATCATCGACGCCATGGATCGCATCATGGAGGTCATCGTCGAGGACAAGCAGCTGTCGCTCGCGATCGGCAAGAAGGGGCAGAACGTCCGGCTGGCGGCCAAGCTCACGGGATGGAAGATCGACATCAAGAGCGAGGAAGAGAAGCGCCGCGAAGTCGAGGAGCAGTTCGCCGGGCTCGCGGCCGACGCGCTCGAGGAAGCCGAGGCGCAGTTCGGCAGCGATGCGGGCGAGCCCGCGGCCGGCGACCCGGATCACGCGGACGGCGAGCCGGCGGTCGAAGCGGACAGCCAGCCGGCGGTCGAAGCGGACGGCCAGCCGGCGCTCGAAGCCGCCGGCGTGGAGGCCAGCGTCCCGGACGCGGGCAACGCCGAGGCCGTGTCGGAATCGCCGGGGAGCGGCGAGGAGCAGCAGGGCCGGGAGTAGCGATTCGCCGATGAGCGCAGTCGCGCGCACGCGGGTCGAGGAACGGGCGGGCATCACCCCGCTCAGCGGGTCGACGAAACACCGAGGCACCATTTGTCCACTGTCCGGATCTACAGAGTCGCGGAACTGCTCGGCACGACGAGCCAGGAAGTGATGGCGCTGCTCAAGCGCGATCACGGCATCGAGGTGAAGAGCGCCTCGAGCACGATCGAGGAGGTCGTGGCTCGCCAGTTCGTGGACCGTCTGGCCAAGCAGCGGGGGGTGACCCTGCCGCCGCCGGCCCAGATGTTTCTCGACACGCCGGCGCCGACGAAGGGCAAGAAGCCCGCCGGCAAGGCGCCCGAGCCGCCGCCCAAGCCCGCCGCCCCGACGCTGGGCCCGCCGCGCCTCGTCAAGACGATCACGCCGCGTCCGGCCCCGGAGGGCGAAGTCCCGGGAGTCGCCGCGCATCCACACCTGGAACCGATGGCAGGGACGTCGGTCGACAGCCCGGCTGCGTACGCAGGCGAGCTGCCGGGCGACGTTGAAACGCCGGAGGTGGAGCCGGAAGCGCCAGGCACCATCGGTGACGAGTTGCCGGCCTCGGCGGCGGGCCACCAGCATCTCGAACCCATGGCGGGTCTGGCGGTGGCAGAACCGCCGGCGCGCGCCGGCCGACGAGCCCTCCGTGCCGGTGGTCGCCGACGGAGAGCCGCCGGCGACGCTCGAGGCGCCAGGCGAGACGGCAGCCGCTGGCGAGGGCCTGGCTGAGACCGCGCCGGCAGAGGCGCCGGCCGCCATGCGCTCGACGCCGTTCGCACCGGCTGGGCGCATCGTGCCGCCGACCCTGCGGCTGCGCATCGAGGATCCGTCGGCGCCCCGGACCGAGGGCCGTCCCGCTCCGCCGCCACGCGTGGCGCCGCGTCCCGCGGCCCCGGTCGTATCCGCGCAGGGCCAGCCGTCCACCGCGCCGGCACCGCCCGCAGCCGCACGGCCCGCAGTGCCAGTGCCTCCACGGCCCCTCGCGCCGATGACGCCGCGGACGATTCCCGGCGGGCCGCGGCCGCTGCCGACGCCGCCCATCCGTCCGGGCATGCCGGGCGCTCCCCGGCCGACCTATCAGCCCACGGGGGCGACGCTCCGCCCGACCTATCAGCCCAGCCAGCGCCCCGGCACGCCCGGGCAACCGGCGTCGCTGCGGCCCACCCCGCCGGGCCTGCGTCCGGGCATGGGCCACCGGCCGGGCGGGATGCGCTCAGGTCCCCGGCGTGACCGGCCCGATGTGCGCTCGCCAATCGCCGCGCAGGCTCCTGCCGGACCGCCGCCCGTCACGCGGACGATCACCCTCGCCGAGGGCATGACCGTCAAGGACCTCTCCGACAAGCTCGAGGTCCGGGTCAAGGACGTGCTGAAGAAACTGATCGATCGCCGGATGATGATGACCATCAACACGACGCTCGACACCGAGACCGCGTCGATGATCGCGCGCGAGTTCGGTGCCGACGTCAAGATGCAGAGCTTCGAGGAGGAGCTGCTGCAGGTCCAGACCGAGCAGAGCCGGCCCGAAGACCTGGCCGCGCGCGCGCCCGTCGTCACCGTGATGGGCCACGTCGATCACGGCAAGACGACGCTGCTCGACGCCATCCGCGAGACGCGCGTCGCCGAGCGCGAGGCCGGCGGCATCACGCAGCACATCGGCGCCTACGCGGTCGAGCTCAACGGCCGTCGCGTCGTCTTCCTCGACACGCCGGGCCACGAAGCCTTCACGATGATGCGGGCCCGCGGCGCCAAGGTCACCGACGTCGTGATCCTCGTCGTCGCGGCTGACGATGGAGTGATGCCGCAGACGAAGGAGGCCATCGATCACGCCAAGGCCGCCGGGGTGAAGATCATCGTCGCCATCAACAAGATCGACAAGCCGGACGCGAATGCCGAGCGCGTGAAGCAGGCGTTGTCGGACATCGGCCTGCTGCCTGAGGAATGGGGCGGCGACACGGTGATGGTCCCGGTCTCGGCCAAGAAGCGCCAGAACCTCGAGGGCCTGCTCGAGATGGTTTTGCTCGTCGCCGACATCGGCGACTTCAAGGCGAACCCGCGCCGATCGGCATCGGGAACGGTGCTCGAGTCGAAGCTCGATCGCGGCCGCGGCCCGGTCGCGACGGTGCTCGTGCAGGACGGGTCGTTGAACGTCGGGGACACGGTCATCGCCGGGACGATCGTCGGCAAGGTCCGCGCGCTGATGGACGACCGCGGCCGCTCGATCAAGATCGCGGGCCCGTCCACCCCGGTCGAGGTGCTCGGCCTCGGTGGCATTCCGGCGCCGGGCGATACGTTCCAGGCGCTCGCCGACGCCGCCAAGGCGCGGCAGATCGCGATGTTCCGGCAGACGCAGGCGAAGGAGAAGGCGCTCGGGTCGCGCGCGACACGGCTCACCCTCGAATCGCTCCGCCAGCACATCGCCGAGGGCGGCATCAAGGAACTGCCGATCATCATCAAGGCCGACGTGCAGGGCTCGGCGGAGGTGCTGGCCGACACGCTGACGAAGCTCGGCGACGAGCGCGTGAAGATCCGCATCATCCACGCCGGCGTCGGCGCCATCAACGAGTCCGACGTCCTGCTCGCCTCGACCTCCAACGCGATCGTCATCGGGTTCAGCGTCCGGCCGGATCGCAATGCGTCCGACGTGGCGGAGCGGGAAGAGGTGGACGTCCGCCTCCATTCGGTGATCTACAACGTCGTGGACGAGATCAAGAAGGCCATGGCCGGCCTCCTCGAGCCGACGCTCAAGGAAGTGCGTCTCGGCGCGGCCGAGGTCCGTCAGACGTTCAAGACGCCGAAGTTCGGGACGATCGCCGGCTGCATGGTCACCGACGGGATGATCAAGCGCTCGGGCGAGGCCCAGGCGCGACTGCTGCGCGACCACGTCGTGGTGCACGAAGGCCGCCTGAGCTCGCTGCGCCGCTTCAAGGACGACGTCAGCGAGGTGAAGTCCGGCTTCGAGTGCGGCATCGGCTTCGAGAACTACAACGACATCAAGGTGGGCGACGTGATCGAAGTCTTCACCGTCGAGCGCGTCGCCGCAACCGTGTAACGGGGACGGGAGCCTGTTCTCAACTTGCCCGTCATTTTGAGAACATGCTCCCGTCCCCTCTTCGCTCGAGATGCAAGGCTCCCGACCGGCACGCATCGGCGATCAGGTCCGCGCGGCGATCAGCGAGCTGATCGCCCGCGAGGTCCACGATCCGGCGATCGGGTTCCTGACGATCACGCATGTGAAGGTCAGCGCCGATCTGCAGGTGGCGCGCGTCTACTACACGGTGCTCGGAGACGCGGCGGCGCGAACGCGGACGGCGGAGGCCCTCGACCGGGCGACGCCGTTTCTGCGCCGGCAGGTCGCGGGCCGCCTGCGGCTGCGCCGGGCGCCCAGCCTCGCATTCCAGTACGACGAGTCAATCGCCCGCGAAGAGCGTGTGGAGGCCCTGCTCGAGGAGATCCGCGCGCAGGCCAGATCCGAGGACGAGAGCCAGTCCTGACGCGGCTCCGTCGATGACGACGGGCGCCTGCCGACCATGACCGACATCTTGAGGAGATCGGCGATGTGCTGCGCAGAGGCTCCCGCTTCCTGTTGACGTCCCATGCCCGCCCGGATGGCGACTCGATCGGGTCGCAGGTGGCGCTGGCCGCGGCGCTCCGCCATCTCGGGAAGGCCGTGCGGCTGGTCAACGCGGACCGGCCGCCCTCGGCGTTCATCGGGCTCCCCGGCATCGAGCACGTCGAGATCGCGGACGCGGTCTCGGGCGAGTTCGACGCGCTCGTGGTGCTCGAATGCAGTGACCTGTCGCGGCCCGGCGTCGCGGGCCTCGACCGGTACTTCACCGTCAACGTCGACCATCATCCCGGGAACGCCGGCTACGGCGACGTCAACTGGTTCGACGCCGGCGCGGCGGCGTGCGGCGAGCAGGTCGCGGACATCATCGACGAGCTCGGTGTGCCGTGGTCGCTCGAGATCGCGAGCGCCCTCTACCTCGCTCTCCTCACCGACACGGGATCGTTCCGCCACAGCCACATCACCGCCCGGACGTTCGACATCAGCCGACGCTGCGCCGAAGCCGGCATGGATGCGGCGGCGATGGCCCGCCGCGTCTACGAGCACAGCAGCCTGGGCAAGCTGCGGCTGATCGGCGCAATGCTCGACTCCATGACGATCGCCGCCGACGGACGCCTGGCCATCCTGTCGCTCGACGACGCGCTGCTCGCACGTACCGGGGCGTCGGCCGAGGACACCGACGGGCTGATCAACATGCCGCTCATGGCCGCAGGCATCCTGGCGGTCGCGCTCGTGCGCGGCGAGGCTGGCGGCACGGTCCGTGTGAGCCTGCGATCCAAGGGGGACCTGGACGTGCGACTCGTCGCCTCGGGCTTTGGCGGAGGCGGGCACAAGAATGCGTCGGGCTTCACCGTGCAGGGCGACGCAGCGATCGTCCGGGCCGACGTCACCCGCGCGCTCGAGGACGTGCTCGCGACCGCCGGAACAACGCAGGTGAGCGGATAGACAGCCCTGAAGGCCTGGCCCACCAACTGATGACCGATTGGCCGGGTGATATCCGAAAGCCCTGGTCGTTTGCAGATCCCTGATCCCTGATCCCTGAAGCCTGAAATCGTGGATGGTCTGATCGTTGTGGACAAACCCGAGGGTCCGTCCTCGCACGATGTCGTCGCGCGGGTCAGGCAGGCGCTCGGCGAGCGGCGCGTCGGACACACGGGGACGCTCGATCCGCTGGCGACCGGCGTGCTGCCGTTGGTGCTCGGCCGGGCGACCCGCCTTGCCCGGTTCATCACCGCGGACGTGAAACGCTATCGGGCCACGATCCGGCTGGGATGGGCGACGACCACCCACGACCGCCTCGGCGAGGCGCTCGCACCCCGCGTCACCCCTGAGGGGCTGACACGCGAGGCGGTCGATCGGGCGCTCGATCGGTTTCGCGGGACGTTCCTGCAGACGCCCCCCGCCTTTTCGGCCAAGAAGCTGGCCGGCACGCGCGCCTACGACCTCGCGAGGCGCGGCCAGCCGGTGACCCCGGCGCCGACGCTGGTGACGGTGCACGACCTGACGCTGGTCTCGTTCGATCGCGATCTCGTGGTCGTGGACGTCATCGGGTCGGCCGGCTTCTATGTGCGATCGCTGGCCCACGACCTGGGCACGGGCTTCGAGGTCGGTGCGCATCTGACAGCCCTCCGGAGGACCGCAGCCGGGGCGCTGACCGAGCGCGATGCGCTGCCGCTCGCCGACATCGAAGCCGATCCGGCCGGATGTGAGGCCCGCCTACGGCCGCTGACCGCGCTCCTGCCGTCGTGGCCGGCGGCGCGGACGACGGCGGGGGGGCTCGACCGCACCCGGCGGGGCCTGCCGCTGCGGCCGGCAGATTGTCTCGTCTGGCCGACACGGGAACCCGAGGCAGCGGGTGGGGCGGGCGCAGCCGGCGGATCGCGAACCGGCGACGTCTGCGTGCGCATCGAGGCGGACGACGGCGCGCTGGTGGCGCTCGCGGCATGGACCGGCGCCGCCGACGGGGCCGGTGACCTTTTGCATCCGCGCGTCGTTCTGGTCTAGGATTGATGGTTGGCGTTCAGCCGGAAAGGGCCGGCAGAGCGCGTAGCGGCGGTTTGGAATCGCGGAAGGCCCGCGTGGCGCGGGAAGCAGTCGGACAATCGGTGCGACCTTTCTGGCGGCCGCGTCGCCCGGCAGGCGCCGGGCAATCCCGCTGATATCTGTACCGCTCGTGGAGGATGACAACGTGCCCCTGACGAAAGACCGCAAGACCGACATCATCGAAAACTACCGCACGCACACCACCGACACAGGTTCTCCCGAAGTTCAGGTCGCGATTCTCAGCGACCGCATCAGCTATCTCACCGAGCACTTCAAGTCGCACGCGAAGGACCACCACTCCCGGCGCGGGCTCCTGAAGCTGGTCGGCCAGCGGCGCCGCCTGCTGGATTACGTGAAGACGAAGGATACGGAGCGGTACGCCAATCTCATCAAGCGGCTCGGCATCCGGAAATAGCGCGCGACAGCGTGCCGGCGGCCGCGTCGCCGCGACCGTTCCCGGCGGCCCGCGTGCCCCTTCGCGCCATCTGCCCTGTCCTGCGGGAATCCGCCAAGCAGCGCCCTCACGCGAACACCCATGCATACACAAGCCATCACCATCGGCGGCCGCTCGCTCTCGCTCGAGAGCGGCAAGCTGGCCAAACAGGCCGACGGTGCCGTCACCGTCCGCTTCGGCGACACCGTCGTGCTCGTCACCGCGTGTCACGCCGCGACCCCCCGTGAAGGCATCGATTTCCTGCCGCTCACCGTCGACTACCGCGAGTACACCTATGCGTCGGGCCGCATTCCCGGCGGGTTCTTCAAGCGCGAAGGCAAGCCGGCCGAAAAAGAGGTGCTCACGAGCCGATTGATCGATCGGCCGATCCGCCCGCTCTTTCCTTCGGGCTGGCGCTACGAGACGCAGGTCGTGGCGCTCGTGCTGTCGGCCGACGATCAGAACGATTCGGACGTGCTTGCGGTCACCGGCGCCGGCGCCGCGCTCGCGATCTCGGAAATCCCGTTCACCAAGCCGATTGCGGGCGTCCGCATCGGGCTGCTCGACGGCGCGTTCGTCGTCAATCCGACCTTCGAGCAGCGCCGCAAGAGCCGTCTCGACCTGATCGTCGCGGGCACGGCCGACGCCATCGTGATGGTCGAAGCGGGCGCGAAGGAAGTCTCCGAGGAAGAGATGGTCACCGCGCTCGACACGGCGCACACGGCGATCAAGGCGCTCATCGAGGGCATCAAAGCGCTGGCCGCGAGCGTCGCCAAGCCGAAGCGCACGGTCTCGACGCGCGAGATCGGCCACGACTTCTATCGCGAGGTCGAAGCGAAGACCATCGGGCCGCTCGCCGACGCGATGCGCATCCAGGACAAGCTCGAGAACTACCGGAGCGTGGACCAGGTGCTGGCGAACCTCGTCGCCTCCATCCCCGAGGGCGAGATCCAGCAGCGCGCCGACGCGAAGCAGATCTTCAAGGACCTCAAGGAAAAGGTCATGCGGGACGAGATCCTCGAGCGCGGCCGCCGGCTGGACGGCCGCAAGTTCGACGAGATCCGCCCGATCTGGTCCGAGGTGAGCGTGCTCCCCCGCGTCCACGGCTCGACCGTATTCACGCGCGGCGAGACGCAGGCGCTCGTCACCTGCACGCTCGGCACCGCCGAGGATCAGCAGAAGATCGAGATGGTGGACGGCGAGATCTACAAGCGCTTCATGCTCCACTACAACTTCCCGCCGTTCTCGGTGGGAGAGGTCTCGTTCCTGCGCGGGCCCGGCCGGCGGGAGATCGGACACGGCGCCCTCGCCGAGCGCGCCCTGCTGCCGGTCGTTCCGGCCGAGGAGCAGTTCCCCTACACGATCCGCGTCGTCTCGGACATCCTCGAGTCCAACGGCTCGTCGTCGATGGCGTCGGTCTGCGGCGGCTCGTTGTCGATGATGGATGCGGGCGTGCCGCTCGCCGCACCAGTGGCCGGCATGGCCATGGGCCTGGTGATGGACGAGGCCACGGGGAAGTACGCCGTCCTGTCCGACATCGCAGGCGCCGAGGATCACTATGGCGACATGGACTTCAAGGTCGCCGGTACCTCGAAGGGCATCACGGCCCTGCAGATGGACATCAAGGTCTCGGGCATCACGATGCAGATCATGCGTCAGGCGCTCGAGCAGGCCCTGCAGGGGCGGCTGTTCATCCTCGGCAAGATGGCCGAGACGCTCGCCGAATCGCGCCCGCAGGTCTCCGGCTTCGCGCCGCGCATCGTCTCGATCAAGATTCCCGTGGACAAGATCCGCGACGTCATCGGCCCGGGCGGCAAGATGATCCGCTCGATCATCGATCGCACGGGCGTGAAGATCGACGTCGAGGACGATGGGCGCGTGAACGTGGCGTCCAGCGACGAAGCGTCGGCGGCCAAGGCGATTGCGATCATCCAGGAGCTGACGGCGACCGCCGAGCTCAACAAGACGTACCTGGGCCGGGTCCAGCGGATCACGGACTTCGGGGCGTTCGTCGAGATCCTGCCGGGCGTCGATGGGCTGCTCCACGTCTCGGAGATTGCCGCACACCGGGTGAAGGACGTGCGCGACGAGCTCAAGGAAGGCGAACAGCTCATGGTCAAGGTGATCAACGTCGATCCGTCAGGCAAGATTCGCCTCAGCCGGAAAGCCCTGCTCCAGGAACAGACTGCCGAGACTGGCGGCGGTGGCGGCGGGTCTCACCCGGATGCGCCGCCGCGGACACGTCACCGATAGGGTCGCGTCCGGCCCAAAGCTCATCGGTTTCACACGCCGAGGTCTCGCCGGGGACGTCGGCGTTTGTGTGTACACTGAGGCTCCCCATGCCACGCCGTTCGATCGCGCGCCTCGGCCGGACCGCGGTGGTTGCGATCGCGCTCGTGCTGATCGGGCGCCCAGTCGCGGCCACACGCAGGACGAGCAGCGCCGGGACGTCACGATCACGGCCGGCGCCGGTGCCTACGACCCGGCCCAGATCGAAGTGCGTGAGAACGAGATCCTGTCGGTGACCTTCGTGGCGACCGACGCCCCGCACAGCCTCAACATCGACGCCTACCGCATCGCGAAGCGCGCGGAGCCGGGAAGTCCCGCGCGGTTCGAGCTTCGGGCCGAACGCGCCGGCCGGTTCCCGTACTACTGCAACCTCACCGCACCCGACGGGCGCGCACACCAGATGCGCGGCGAGCTCGTGGTGCGGAAGTAGTCTCTCGTGCCTTGTGCCGTTCAATGGCGCGCACGCGCTCGCGCACGGTCGGATGTGAGGACAGCAGCCGGCTGAGGGGTGTGGGACGCTCGTCGATCAGGTTGTGCGCCGCGAGCCGGCGCATCGATCGTGCGAACGCGTCGGGGTTGCGCGTCTCGTCCAGCGCGAACGCGTCGGCGCGCCGCTCGTGACGGCGGGACAGGGCGAGGCCCGCCGGCCTCGCCAGCGCCGCGATGGCCTGGACGATGAGGCCGAGTGCGGGCAGGGCGGCGAGAATCGATCGAAGCCGTGCCCGGGGAAACCAGGCGCGGCAGCAGCCCGGCGGCCGCGCCGAAACCTGCGAGGAGCACCAGCAGTCGCCACGCGGCTGCCCGCCACACGTCGCCGTGAATCTGGTGCGCGAGCTCGTGAGCCACGACGACCTCGAGCTCGTCGTGGCTGAGCGTCTCCACCAGCGTGTCGCTGAGAATCACGCGACGCTGGCGGCCGAGGCCCACGACGATGGCCTGCGCCTGCCGTGCGCCGCCGGCATGCCATTGCCGCACGTCCAGCGGCACGCCGACCCGTGTGCCCAGCTCGGTCAGTCGATCGCGCAGCGGCGCGTCGAGCGGCCGCAGCGCGCCGGATCGCGCGAGCATCGCCGGCAGGACCAGGCTCCACGTGAGATGACCCATCCACAGCGCCACGGCGGCGATCATCCATCCCCAGTCGCCCGACAGGGCGAACGCCGCGCGGGCGAGGATCGCCGCACCGCAGATCAGCAGTCCGCCGATGACGGCCTCACGCGCATGACGCCGGAGCCAGCTCGCGAGCGACAGACGTTCGAGCGCGTAGCGGCGCGCGAGCGTCCAGTCCGCGTAGACGTCGAACGGCAGCCGTGCCAGGGCGACCGCCACCAGGATGGACGCGGTCAGGAGCACGGTGGCGGCCAGCCACGCCGCCGGCACGTGCCAGGTGGCGGACGTGACTGCCCGTGCGAGCGACGGTCCGGCCGGCACCGAGAGGGCAAGGACCAGGAACGCTGCCGCGTCCCCGCCCAACCGCGACCGCAGCCGGCTGCGGTGATAGCGAGTCGCGCGGTCCTCGTTCAGGCGGGCCATCGTCCGGCCGCGTCAATTCAACTTGATCGAGATCGAGCTTCGAGACGCCCGGCTCCTCCATCGTCACGCCGTAGAGCCGATCGGCGATCTCCATCGTCTTGCGATGGTGCGTGACGAGGATGAACTGCGTCTGGTCCTGCATGCCGCGCAGCATGTCCACGAAGCGGGCGATGTTGGCATCGTCCAGCGGCGCGTCGATCTCGTCCAGCAGGCAGAAGGGAGAGGGGCGGTAGCGGAAGAGGGCGAACATGAGGGCCATCGCCGTGAGCGCCTTCTCTCCCCCGAGAGGAGCTGCACGTTCTGGAGCCGCTTGCCGGGCGGCTGCGCGATGATGTCGATCCCGCTCTCGAGCTCGTCCTGTTCGTCGAGCAGGACCAGGCCGGCGCGGCCGCCGCCGAAGAGCGTCGAGAAGGTCGCCCCGAAATATTCGTTGATCGTGCCGAAGGCCTCGTGGAAGCGTTCGCGCGTGGTCTTCTCGATCCGCTTGATGGCCTGGCCGGTCTGATCGATCGAATCGAGCAGGTCCTGGCGTTGCGTGGTGAGGAACGTGTGCCGCTCCTCGAGCTCGTCGAACTGCTCGATGGCCATCATGTTCACGGGCCCGAGCCGATCGATCTTCGCCTTGAGTTGCGCGATGGCCGCGTCGGGCGTGGCGGCGACGGCGCGCGCCTCGGGCGGGGCGGCGTCGAGCCCCTCGGCCACGTCCTCGGCGTCCTCGCCCTCGACCGGCTCGTCCACCGATGCCAGCGAGTCGGCCGTCGGGCGGCCCTCGGCGGCGATCCGGGCGACCGAGGCCGCGACCTCCTCGAGCGACATCTGCAGCGTTTCCTGACAGGAGACGGCGAGGTGTGCGAGGTCTGATTCTGCGGTGGCGCTGGACACCTCGAGCTGCACGGCCTCCTGGCGAATCGCGTCCACCGCGGCGCGCGCACCGCGAACGTCCTGCTCGACGCCGTGGAACTGCGCCTGCAGCATCGCGGCCGCCTCGTCGCAGCGGGCGACATCGCGCCGCAGGTCCTCGAAGGCGACGAGGTCGGCATCGAGTCGGACGCGGCTCTCGGCCGCGCCGCGTTCGAGGTCGTCGCGGCGCCGCTCCAGCCGCTCCCGCTCGTCGCCACGCGCGGCGATTCGGCCGTCGAGCTCGAGCACCGCGGCTTCGAGGCGCCCGACCTCCAGGGCCATCGCCGACGCGCGCTCGACCAGCGCCGCGTGCGCCGCCTTGGCCTCGGCCGTGCGACGGCTCGTCGCCGTCAGCTGTTCGCGTCCGGCAGCCAGCGCCGACTGCGCGTCGGCGAGCCGCACCTCGGCCGTCTCGCGCTCCCTGGCCAGCGAGGCGATCGCCTCTCGCGCTTCGGCGGCCTTCGCATCGAGCTGGCGGCGTTCTTCCTCGTACCGCCGGCGCTCGGCCACGCCAAGCTCCTCGCGGCGTGCCAGCCGGCCCAGTTCCTCGCCGGCGCGCGCCACGTGGAGCTCATGCTGGAGGATGACCTTCTCGTGACGATGCCGATCCGCGTCGAGCGCGGCGACGCGTTCCTGCGCCTGGGTCGTCGCCGCCGCGAAGCGATCGATCTCGCCGGCGAGCACGTCCCGGGCGACGCGTCCGTCGGCGAGGGACGCGGAGAGCTCGCGAATCTCGCGCCGGTTCAGGAGAATGCCGTGGCTCTCGTCGGGGACGCCGCCCATGACCAGCGTCCCGCCGCGCGCGAGGTCCCCGGCACGCGTGACCACGGGCACCGGTCCGAGCGCCGACAGACGAATCGCCTGATCGAGGTCGTCGGCCAGCCAGGCTTCGCCGACGGCCCGGCGGATCGCGTCGCCGTCGGGTCCCGTGACGCGCAACACGCTCCACAGCGATTGCGCGCCGTCCGGCAACACGTCGTCCGGGCCCGCCGCGCGTCCCCCCGACGCCACCAGAAATCCGCAACGCCCGGCTGCCCGCTCCCGGATGAACGCCAGTCCGCGGGCGGCGTCGTGGTGCCCGGGCACGACGATGACCTGCAGGAGATCACCGAGCGCGGCTTCGACCGCGCGTTCGGCGCCGGGATCGACCTCGAGGTGATCGGCGACCGATCCGTGGTGCGACAAGCCGGCGTCGGCACTCGACAGAAGGAGACGAGCCGCTTCACCGTAGGCGGCACGCGTGGTTTCGAGCTCTTCGAGCGACCGCAGCCGCGCCGCACTTCCGGCCAGGGCCTGCTCGCGCGTTCTGACGTCGCGCTCGCGCCACTCGCGCTCGATGCGGGCCGTCGCGAGCTCCGACTCGGCGACCTGGCGGGCAGCGCCAACGGACTCGAGGGCGGTCTGCGCGGTCTGCAGGTCGGCACGGGCCGACGTGCGCTCTCCGGTCAGCCGCTCGATCTCGATGCGCAGATCGGCGGCTTCGACGTCCAGCCGCGAGAGCTCGCCGCCGATGCGATGCCGTCCCTCTTCTGCCCGTTCGATGACGTGCTGCAGCGTCGTCGTCGCATGGCTGTTCGCATAGAGCTGGCTGCGCGCCGTCTCGACGTCGGACTCGAGGGTCACAATGCGGTGCTCGACTTCGGCCAGCGCCGACTCTTCGCCCGCGAGCGACGCCGCCGCCGCATCGCGCTCCGCGTTCGCGCGACCCGCGGCTTCCCGCCGTCCGGCCATCTCCTCGCGAGCCGGCCCGAGCCGCGCCGTGAGGCCGGCGAGCTCGGCGACGATCTCGGCCACCGTCACCGCCAGCCCCTGCGCCTGCTGCCTGTCGAAGACGATCTGCTGCTGACGGCGCTCGTTGTCGAGCTCGCGCTGGTGGGCCTCCGCGCGCAGCGCGTTCGCCCTCGCGTCGGCTTCGGTCAGCTCGATGCGCACGCGCTCGAGATCCGACTCGAGCTCGGCGAGCCGCGCGGCGCCGAGCCGCTCCCGATCGCGCGCCGCCACCAGCGCCTCGCGCGCCAGACGGATGGCCTCACTGAGTTTGTCGAACCGCTGCGCGAAGAGCAGCTGCTCCCACCGTCGCAGCTCTTCGCGGAGCCGGCGATACCGCCTGGCTCTCGCGGCCTGCCGCTTGAGGGCCGCGCGCTGCCGATCCAGCTCGAAGACGAGATCGTCCACCCTCGTCAGGTTCTGCTGCGCCGCTTCGAGCTTCAGCTCGGCCTGCCGGCGACGCGACTTGAACTTGGTGACGCCCGCCGCCTCCTCGATCAACTGGCGCCGATCGGTGGGCTTCGAGCTGAGAATCTGACCGATCTTGCCCTGCTCGATGACGGCGTAGCCCTTGACGCCGACCCCCACGTCCATCAGCAGGTCCTGCACGTCGCGGAGCCGGCAGACGTGGCCGTCGATCAGATACTCGCTCTCCCCCGACCGATAGAGCCGGCGGCCGACCTCGATGTCGCGGGCAATGGGCTCGTCGATGAGCGGCGGATCGTCGGCGCCGTGGAGGCCCTCGCCGTTGAGCGGAAGATCGACGGCTCTGGGCGGACGCGCGACGACGCCGCGCAGCCGCAGGCGGACCTCGGCCGCCGCCGTGGCCTTCCGGGCGTCGCTCCCGCCGAAGATCACGTCCTCCATGCGCTCGCCGCGAAGACTCTTCACGCTCTGCTCACCCAGCACCCAGGTGATGGCGTCCACGATGTTGCTCTTGCCGCAGCCGTTGGGGCCGACAATCGCCGTGACGCCGTGATCGAAAGCCACGTCGGCCCGATCAGGGAAGCTCTTGAAGCCTGACAGCTCGAGTCGTTCGAGACGCATGCCGGTATACCGACCTGGTGGGATCTCCCCGAAACGATGCGCGCACGGGCCATCGCAGAGCCTGCGGCGATACCGATCGTTTCGGCAGAACGCGGGGAGTGTATCAGTGGCTACAGCTTGTGGCAACAGAAACAGAAGCCACAATATGTAGGGAGGGACGGGAGCTGATTCTCAACATGCCCTCGATGTTGAGAATCAGCTCCCGTCCCGTCCCCTCAATCGCGGCTTCATCGCGGTCGTGCGGCGACTCTGCGACAGGCGGGTGAGACTCTCCGCCTCTGCGAACTGGCGAAGGGCGAACTGGGACTGCGGGTCGTCGCCGACCAGGTGCCGTCGTGCGTCCTCGATCGAGAAGACGGCCATGTCGATTTCGTACCGGACCATGGCGCGGATGAACGCGAGATCCTTCTGCCAGGCCTCGTCGTCGATCTTGATCCGGGCTTCGGTCGTCAGGAACTGCCGGAATTCCTCGAGCATCCGGTCATCGACCGTGAAGTTGCGAGCGACGAGCCGCCGATCCTTGCCGCCCGTGATGCGCGTGTCTCCCGACTCCGAGAACTGCTGGGCGAAGTCGCCAAACGTCTGTCGGCCGGCCAGCATGCGCCCGAAGCGCGTCGGGTTGAAGCCCTCGACCGGCCCCGCGACGTGGCGGTCGGGCTCGATGCCGCCGCCCGCGAACACCTTGCGGCCGGCATCGGTGTATTTCAGCTCGCTCGAGCGGTGCTCGCGCGGGCGGTCCTGCTCGCGGTACGAGTAGGTGAGGTATTCGTCGAAGCGTGCCGTCCCACGGCCGCTGAATGAGTCGTCCGCTCGGCGTGTAGTAGCGGGCGGTCGTCAACGCGAGCCCCGCGTTGTCGCTGATGCGATAGACCGACTGCACGAGCGCCTTGCCGAAGGTCGTCTCGCCGACGACGAGCGCGCGATCGTGATCCTGCAGCGCGCCGGCGACGATCTCGGAAGCGCTGGCGCTGTTGCGGTTCACCAGCACGACCACCGGCATGCTCGGTGAGCGTCGCGTCGTCCATCGCGCGATAGTCCTGATCCGAATTGCGGATGCGGCCGCGCGTGTAGACGATCATGTCGCCCCGCGGCAGGAACCGGTTCGCGACGCGGATCGCCTGATCAAGCGGCCCGCCCGGGTTGTCGCGCAGGTCGAGCAGCAGCTGCTGCATGCCTTTGGTCTGCAGATCCTTCAACGCGCGGCCCAGGTCGCGATCCGTGACTTCCGAGAAATCGCGAAGCCGGACGTAGCCGGTGCGCTCGTCCACCATGAACGCGCCCTGCAGCGTCGGGATGTTCACCTCGTCTCGCTCGACCGTCAGATCGATCAGCTCGTCGAACCCACGACGCTTGATCGACACGTTGACGGACGTGCCCTTGGGTCCCTTCAGTCGCGACACGGCCTTGTCGCTCGGCCAGCCCTTGGCGCTCTCGCCCTCGATGCGGGCGATGATGTCGCCACGACGGATGCCCCGCCGGAACGCCGGCGAGCCTTCGAAGACGTTGCCGACCAGGATGTCGCCGTCGATCGACTGGATGCTGATGCCCAGCCCGTAGTAGCGGCCTTCCTGACGCTCGCGCATCTGCGCGTAGCTGCTTGGGGTCGAGAAAACTCGAATGCGGATCGAGTGTCTGCAGCATGCCGTTGATGGCGCTGTAGACGAGCCGATCCGACTCGATCTTGCCCATGTACTGCGATTCGACCGCGGCGAGCGCCGCGGTGAAGACGCGGTATTTCTCCTCGACGACATCCTCGGTCGCGAGCAGGCGTGGACCGAACAGGCTGCCAGCACCAGCCGACAGCACGATCGCGACAAGGACGGTCGTCAGGACGCGTCGTGTGGGCATGATAGGCATCGTACCAGACAACCTCCGTGGCTGCAACGATTTCGGGTAATCTCAGGGCCCGCGGTCGCTTGACCCGCCGCGGTCCCGTTTCTATAATCGGTTCAAGCGTTTGCACACATGACGCTCTGGGTGTTGCGAGCGAGTCGCCGCGGCTGAGACAGCCCGCGGGACGAGACGACCCTACGCCACCCGCGACTCGGAATCTCCCGCCCGGCCGATCCCCCGGACGCCCGCCTGGAAGGAGCGCGGACAATGTTTGGCTCGCTCGGAATGCCCGAACTGGTCGTCATCTTCGTGATCGCCCTCATCATCTTCGGACCGCGCAAGCTGCCGGAGCTGGGGCAATCGCTCGGCCGGAGCCTCGGCGAGTTCAAACGCGCGTCGAACGAGCTCAAGCACACGCTCGAAGAAGAAGTGCGTCTCGAGGAACAGCGGGAAACCGCCACCCGGTCCACTCCGACCCCTGGTCCGACGCCCGTGGAGACGAACGATCACGTCGCGGAACCGGACGCCTCGGGCGAGAGCGCCCACGCCGAGGACACGACGCCTCGCGGCGACGCCACGACCCCGCGCGGGGCCTATTCGTGACCGGCGCCCTCTTTCCTTCTGACGCACTTCTCCATCGGACGTAGAAGCCATGGCGCTGGTTTCGTTTCCGGGCACCAAATCGCCGTACCCCAAAGACGACGAGGACTTCGAGGACGATCAGGACGAATCGGGCAAGATGTCGTTTCTGGAGCACCTCGACGAGCTCCGGCGACGGATTGTCATTGCGCTGACCTCGGTCCTGGTCGGCTTCGTGGTCGCGCTCTTCTTCATGGAGCCGATCCTCGACTTCGTCTACACGCCGCTGCGCGTGTACCTGAAGGAAGGCAAGTTCATCTACACCGAGCCGACCGAAGCCTTCATGCTTCGCATGAAGGTGGCGGCACTCGCCGGCCTGTTCCTGGCGCTGCCGGTGGTCCTGTTCCAGCTTTGGCGGTTTGTCGCGCCGGGGCTGTACGCGAACGAGAAGAAGTTCGTCGTGCCGTTCGTGGCGCTCTCGACCACCTTCTTCACGGCGGGCGCGGCGTTCGCGCATTACGTGGCGTTCCCTTGGGCGGTCCAGTTCTTCGCCAGCTTCGAGCGCGCGGACATGACGTTCATGCCGCGGATTGCCCCCGTCTTTTCTCTGTATGTAAAGACGGTACTCGCGATGGGTGTCGTGTTCGAAATGCCGACACTCGTGTTCTTTCTCGCCAAGATTGGCGTCGCCACTCCGCGCTGGCTCATCCGCAACTTCAAGTTCGCAGTTCTGCTCATTTTCATCACCGCTGCGGTGCTCACGCCGGGGACTGACCCCGTCTCCCAGCTCATGATGGCCGGCCCCATGGTCGCGCTCTACGGACTGAGCATCGGAATTGCTTGGCTAGTAGCGCCGAAGCGCGACATTTGACCGCGCGGGCACGACCTCAACCGTTGAGGCTGGCTGACCAGAATTGCACGTCGCGGCGAGGTATGCGCCTCAGATTCATTGACTTCCGGTGAGCCGTTCCCTACGATACTGCGCGGGTACCTCACGGCGTTCCCGTACTTGAGGATGGAATCAGGGGCACGTATGAAACGACTCTTCACCTCGACGCTGTATGCAGTCGGCGCCGGTTTCCTGATGACTTCGGTGGCTGCGGCTCAGTCGAGCCAGCAGCCGGCTCAGACGCCCGCGCCACAGCCAGTCGTCGTCTCGGACGCAACAACAAGACCCGCAACCAATACCTTTCTGGGCGACACCGGTCTGTGGTACGTCCCGACCGGCGAGGTCCTTCCCGCAAAGCGCTGGTCCTTCGGCGCGTACTATCAGAACTTCGACCGGGAACCGGGCTTCACCGACTTCGGGTTCTTCATCGGCAGCTTCGGCTACGGCATCTCCAATCGCGTCGAGCTCTTCGGCTCGGTTCGGGTGGTCAACCGGATCGACCGCGACTTCCGGCCGCTGTTCCAGTCGGGCAACGAGGCGGGCGGATTCGTGAACGACTACCCGCTCGTGCCGGACCAGTGGAGCGGCAACAAGTTCAGCGACCTACTGGTGGGCGGGAAGTTCAATCTGATGTCCCAGGTACACCGCAGGCCCCGGTCGCGCTCGCCATCCGGGCGACGGCGAAACTGCCGACCGGCGATGAGGAGGCGGGTGCGACCACCGGCAAGACCGACCTCTACGGCGACTTCGTGGTCAGCGGGGAAATCAACCAGAAGGTCGAGCTCTCCGGCTACGGCGGCGTCGCCTTCCGCGCAGTCGCCGGACGAGGTCGAGATCTCGAACGGTTTCCGCTATGGCTTCGGCCTGGCAGTGCCTACCCGGAGTTCCATCCGGTTGACCGCCGAGCTCTACGGAGAGAGGTACTTCGACGACACCCTCACGGGCGTCTTCACGGCTCCGGACGGCTCGCTCCAGTCGGCGACCTTCCCGAATCCGAACCCGCTTGACTTCAACCTGGGCGCCACCTACATCTCCTCCAAGGGCTTCTTCGTGGGCGCGGCAGCCCAGTGGTCGCTCAACGCCTCCCAGCGCTCCAACTTCGGGGCGTTCGAGGACGAAGGCGGTGACTATTTCAGCGTCCAGGCGCGCATCGGATTCCACCCGGGCGTGCGCATCTACGTGCCCCCACCGCCTCCGCCGCCCCCGCCGCCGCCGGCGCAGCCGGTCAACCGGCCACCCACGGTCAAGGCTCGCTGCGAGCCCTGCATCGTCGAAGTCGGCAAGAGCTCGACGGTTTCGGCGACGGCGACCGACCCCGACGGGGATCAGCTGAAGTGCCGCTGGACGACGCCGTCCGGCAAGCTGGCCAATCCGACGGAACTGCAGACGCTGTGGACGGCGCCGATGCAGGAAGGCTCGGTCCCGGTCACCATCACCTGCGATGACGGCAAGAGCGGCACCGCGTCCGACACCGTGACCATCCAGGTCATCAAGCCTCCGGTCAAGGAGTTCAAGTTCGAAGACGTGCACTTCGACTTCGACCGTTACTCCCTGCGTCCGGAAGCCGCGCGCATCCTCGACGAAGCCATCCGCGCCATGCAGGAGAATGCAGGGCTCCGGATCGAGATCGACGGCCACACCTGCAGCATCGGCACGGCCGAGTACAACCTCGCGCTCGGTGAGCGCCGCGCCAATGCGGTCCGCGACTACCTCTCGTCGCGCGGCATTTCGGCCGACCGCTTGCGCACGGTGACCTACGGCGAGGAGCGGCCGAAGCACGACAACGCCCGCGAAGAGACGCGTCGTCTCAACCGGCGCGCGGAACTGGTCGTTCGTCTGCAGCAGTAGGCGGCGCACGCAAACCCTCGACGGGCCGGCGGGAGTCATCCCGCCGGCCCTTTTCGTTGTACGGCTTCCCCCCGGGTAGAATGCAGCGGCAACGCGTCCATGCGGCGCGACGCGCCTTCAGCGACCAACGCCCGTCACACCAACAGTGGCCATCGAGCGCTCCTCGTCGCGCCGGATTGCCGACCTCGTGCGCGAGCTCTCGGGCGAGGATGCCGTCAAGCGCGAAGCGGCGGTGGCACGGTTGACGATTGCCGGAGCGCGGGCGGTCGATCCCGTCCTGAAGGCGCTTGCCGCGGCGACGCCCGCAACCCAGGTGACCGCGTTGCGGGTGCTGGCGGGGCTCGAGGAGCCGCGAACGCTGGAGCCCGCGATCACGCTCCTGCGATCGCCGCATCCCCAGGTCGTGGAGGCGGCGATCGGCGCCGTGCGGACACACCTGATGTCGGAGTCGGCCGACACCGCCTCCCGCGCGATCGGTGCCTTGACGGCCGTCTGCGTCGATCGCCGGCGGGAGGACGCCGTGCGCCTGGCGGCGCTCGAAGCGCTCTCGGACATCGGTGCAGCGCTGGTCGCGCCCCTGCGCGACCAGCTGCGCAGCGATCCCAGCGCCCGCGTGCGGCGAGCCGCGTCGGCCGAGGCGGCACGGGACGTTGTCGGCGCGGAAGCCGCGGCCGCGAGGCTCGAAGCCGCGTCAATCGAGCCCGGTGACGATCCCCAGCTGGTGTGGCAATGGGTTCGCGAAGGCGCCGGGCTGGCGTCGCTCGCGACGCTGCATCAACTGATCCTGACGCTGCGCGAGCGCGAGCGCGGAACTCCGGTCGCCGGGCGTGGGCGCTGGGGCCGCGCCATCGGCGCCGCGCACCTCGCGCTCGCCGGGCGTGAGAGCCGACTGGCCGTGTTCGATCTCAGAGACGCGCTCGAGCACGGGCCCGGCGATGGCGACGCCGACATCATTGCGTCGACGGCGAGGGTGGGTGACGCGTCCTGCCTGGAACCGCTCGGGGTGGCCTGGCAGCGTTCGCGGGACCCGACAACCCGAAGCACGATTCGAGGCGGCCGCTCGAGCCATCGTCGCGCGCGAGCGCCTCACGCGACGGCACGCGGCGTGGAAGAAGCTCACCGCCCGTCTGCCCGAAGCCGCCGCCCGGTTGTGGCCGCGCAAGTGACAGCGACCAATGAGCAGCTACCAATGACGAACTACCAACTACCAACTACCAACTACTAAAGGGCCGGTGCGCGGCGGATCATTCAGGCGTCGGCGTCGAGGGTTTACTTTCTTTGGCGCGGTATTTCTCGAACCACGCGCGAAGGTACAGCTGCTGAAGGAGCTGGTGCGAGGGTCGCCGCCACGCGTGGAACTCCTCGGGCATGCGCACGAGGAGCGTGTCGGCCTTCCGGAGCACCTTCAGCGCGCGGTAATACTCCTCGCTCTGCGAGATCGGCGTTCGCAGGTCCGCCTCTCCCGTCATCACCATCGTCGGCGTCCGGACGTTTCCGACGTAGTGCAGCGGCGACCGTACGGCGTACTCCATGGGGTCTTCCCAGGGGTATTTCTGAAACTGCTGATACCAGTTGATGCCGTCGGTCGTGCCGACGAAGGAGTGCCAATTGATGACCGGACGCATCGAGACGGCGGCGCGGAACCGGTCGGTGTGGCCGACGATCCAGGCGGTCAGCACACCACCCCCGGATCCGCCGCACACGAAGAGGTTGTCCTTGTCCACCCAGCCCTTCGCCAGCGCCGCATCGACGCCTGCCATCAGATCGTCGTAGTCCTTGCCGGGATAGCTGAACTGAATGCCGTTCACGAAGTCCTGGCCGTAGCCGGTCGAGCCTCGCGGGTTGGTCCAGAGGACTCCATACCCGTTGGCGGCGAAGTTCTGCCAGGCCCAGTTCCAGGCCACGGAATACATGCTCCACGGCCCACCGTGAATCCAGAGCACGATGGGGTATTTCTTCGAGGGGTCGAAATTCACCGGCTTCATCAGCCAGCCCTGCGCCTTGAGACCGTCGGGGGCCGTGAACCACAGTTCCTCGACTTCGCCGAGCGCGAGGCCCTCCAGCACGTCACGATTGACGTCAACCAGCACCCGGACCTCGCCGGGCTTCGCCACCGTGAAGGCCACGAGGGCGGACGGCTCCCTGACCGACGATCGAATGGCGACGGCCTGGCCCGTGCGCGCGATGGATACGGCGCTCAGCGCATGGCTGCCGCTGGTCACCTTCCGCGCCGACGCCTGCCCGACGGGCGCGAAGTAGAGCTGCTCTTCCCCGCGTTCCTGCATGCCGTAGTACACGCCGCTGCCGTCGGCGGCCCACGCCATCGCGGAGGGAGAGCTCGGCAACGCGCCGATCCAGGACCGCTTGCCCTGGCCGCGCGCGTCCATCAGATAGATGCTCGCGATGTGACTGGTGAGGTTCTGCTGATCGAAGCCGCTGTAAGCGACCCACTTTCCGTCGGGCGACACGGTGGGCGCGAAATCCGGCCCGGCGCGCTCGGTCAGCGGCGACACGGCCAGCGTGCCCGCATCGATCGCATAGATTTCCGAATCGCCCCGGAGGTAGTCGGCATCCGGCTTGCGGATGCCGCTGACCATGACCACCTTGCCATCCGCCGACCACTCGGGCGCCTGATGGTTGTAGCTGCCCGAGGTCAATTGTCTTGGTGAGCCGCCGACGCTCGCGTCGATGGTGAAGACGTGCGTGAACGTCGTCGACGTCGGGCCGATGCCATCCGCGCCCCACGACGGCCGATCGACGACGACCGCGCCCTTGGCGAGCTGCGCGCCTTTCGGCAGCGGCGGCAGCTTTACGGGCAGGACGGGTGTCTCGTCGGGAATCTGCATGGTGAACGCGATGGTCCGCCCGTCAGGCGACCAGGCCAGCGCCGACGGATCGCGCTCCACACGCGAGAGTTGCAGCGTCTCACGCGTGTCCAGCCACATGACGTGGATCTGCAGCGACCCCGACCGATTCGAGAGAAACGCGATGCGCTTGCCGTCCGGCGACCAGACCGGCGCCGAGTCGCGCCATGATCCGTCCGTGAGCTGGCGCAGCCGTTCGCCGCGGATGTCGATCATCCAGAGGTTGCTCTGGTTCTGATCCTTGGCCATGTCCACGAAGCCGCGTGTGAAGATGACCTGCGACCCGTCGGGCGCAATCTGCGGGCTCGCGATCGACTCCATCTGGAAGAACGTGTCGTCGGAGAGGAGCTTCGGTGCCTGCGCCGCGGCGGGCTGGGCGCACGCCAGCACGCCAGCCGTCAGGGCTCCCATCAGGTGTCTGCGCATTGTCGGCTCCTTCGATCGCCGCAGTTTCTGCCCGTCGTGATGCCTCGTGTCTGATGCTTGGTGCCTGGCGCCTGATGCCTGATCCCTGATTCCTGGTGCCTGATGCCTGCTCCCTGTCTTAGTACGCCTTCGCGAAGTACGCATAGACTTCGGCCGGACGGCCGCTCACCATGCAGACCTTGCCCTCGGGCGCCGGGGTTCCGAACGGCACGTTCCTGAGGGTCGCCTGCGTCTCGGCCTTGACCTGGGCTTCGAGCGCCGCGTCGTGCACCCATGGCGCGACGACATAGCCCGGACGCCCTTCCATGGCGGCCTTGAACTCATCGTAGGTATCCACCCACGTCGTGTGCTCGTCGCGGAACGTCCGCGCTCGCGCGAGCAGCGCCGCCTGGATGTCGTCCAGCATCCGCTGCAGGGCCGCGGCCACGTTGTCGATGGGCACCGGCGACTTCTCGCGCGTGTCGCGCCGCGCCGTCAGCACCTGCGCGTTCTGGATGTCCCGCGGTCCGATCTCGATCCGCAGCGGCACGCCGCGCATCTCCCATTCGGCGAACTTCCAGCCGGGCGTGTACGCATCGCGGTCGTCGATCAGCACGCGGATACCGGCGGCGCGAAGCGTGTCGGCGATCTCCCGCGCCCTGGGCAAGCACGGTCTCCTGCCAGTTGCCGCGCGGAATCGGCACGATGACGACCTGGTGCGGCGCGACGCGGGGCGGCAGGATGAGCCCGCTGTCGTCGCCGTGGGTCATGATGACGCCGCCGATGAGCCGTGTGGACACCCCCCACGACGTCGTCCAGGCATGCTGGAGCGTCTTGTCGCGAGCCTGGAACGTGATGTCGAACGCCTTCGCGAAGTTCTGTCCGAGATGGTGCGACGTGCCGGCCTGCAGCGCGCGGCCGTCTCCCATCAGCGCCTCGATCGAATACGTGCGATCCGCACCCGCGAACTTCTCGCTCTCGCTCTTCAACCCGTCGAGCACCGGCATCGCGAGCTCGGTCTCAGCCAGGTCCTTATAGATCTCCAGGATCCTGAGCGTCTCCTGCAACGCATCCTCTTCGGTCTCATGGGCCGTGTGGCCTTCCTGCCACAGGAACTCGGTCGTGCGCAGGAATGGCCGCGTCACCTTTTCCCACCGGACGACGTTCGCCCACTGATTGATCAGTACCGGCAGATCGCGCCACGACTGAATCCACTTCGCGTACATCGTCCCGAACACGACCTCGGACGTCGGACGGATGGCGAGCTTCTCTTCGAGCTCGTCGGTTCCGCCCCTGGTCACCCAGGCGACCTGCGGCGCGAAGCCTTCGACGTGCTCCGCCTCCTTCATCAACAGGCTTTCGGGGATGAACAGCGGAAAGTAGGCGTTGACGTGTCCCGTGGCTTTCAGGCGCCGATCGAGTGCCTGCTGGATCAGCTCCCAGATGGCGTAGCCATACGGCCGGATGACCATGCAGCCCTTGACGGGCGAATAGTCCGCCAGCTCCGCCTTCTTCACGACGTCCACGTACCAGCGTGAGAAGTCTTCCGACTGTTTCGTGATTTCGGTAACGAGGGAGTCTTTCTGATCGGTCATGTGAGTCACGGCTGGGGCGCGTCGGTCGTCAGTTGCCGTGGCAGGAGAGGTCACCCGTGGATTTACGTGTGCAATTCATGACGGAATACCTGACGGAACAGTGGTCGATGACCGAGCTCGCCGCGCAGGACGGCGTCAGCCGGAAGACCGCGAACAAGTGGGTGGGACTGTACCAAGCGGCGGGACCAGCGGCCCTGGTCGATCGCTCGCGGCGCCCCCATGCGCACCCGGCGGCGACCGACGCCGCTTTGGTGGAGGCGTTGCTCGCGGTCCGTCGGCGGCATCCGGATTGGGGGCCGAAGAAGCTGCTCGCCACCGTGCGGCGCACGCGGCCGGCGGCGCCGTGGCCGGGGCGGTCGACGGTGGCCGATCTGCTGCAGCGCCATCACCTGATTGGGGCGCGTCAGCGGCGGCGCCCGGTGCCGCATGGCGGCCATCGGTTGGCCGCGATCACGAGCCCGAATGCCACGTGGACGACTGACTTCAAGGGGGAGTTTCGGACCCAGGACGGACGCTACTGCTATCCGTTGACCCTGCGCGACGGCTTCAGCCGGTATGTGCTGCGGTGCGATGGTCTGCTCAGTCGGAGCTTGGCCGAGACCCGCCGCTGTTTCGAACGCGCGTTTGCGACCTACGGCCTGCCCGATCGGATCCGGAGTGATAACGGGGCGCCGTTTGCGGGGACCGGCTTGGGCTGGCTGTCGCGGCTGAATGTCTGGTGGCTGCGGCTGGGGATCTGTCCCGAGCGGATTGCGTTGGGCCGCCCCGAGCAGAATGGCTCGCATGAACAATTCCACCGCGTGCTCAAGGCCAGGACGACGCGCCCGCCGGCCGCGCATGTCCGCGCGCAACAACAGCGCTTTCGCGTCTTCTGTTGGCAGTACAACGAAGACCGGCCCCATGAGAGTCTCGACGACGCCGCGCCCGGGAGCGTCTACCGGCCGTCGTCCCGATCGCTGCCCGTGCGACTGCCGGCCCTTGATACGCCGGTCACCTGGAAGTGCGCCGAGTCTCGAGCACCGGCACGATTTCCTGGTTGGGCGACCCCGTGTTTCTCAGTGAAGTCTAAGTCTGTCTGTCGTCAGTCTTCGGTCGTCAGTCCGTCTTTGGTCTTTGGTCTTGGTCTGGCTTGGTCTGTCTCGCTGGTCGTTGGTACTTGGTAGCTGGTTAGCTGTTTTCGCCTGCTTGCGTCCCTGCCGCGCGTGCACTCGTCGAGACCGCGGCCCTCCGCGCCACACGTTGGTCGGCGAGTCGATGCCGCCAGCGCGAATCGTCGCGGGCTGGAAAATCGGTCCGGAAATGCCCTCCTCGACTTTCTTCCCGGCGTCGCGCCGCACGCGCCATGAGCCGCCCGACGATGACGAGGCTGGTGAGCCGGGGATGCGCGGTCAGGTCGGCGTCGTACGACTCGAGCCACGCCCAGGCCCCGTCGAACGCCGAGACCGCATCGGCGAGCCGCGCGCGCTCGCGGATCACGCCGACGTCGTTCCACATCCGCGCGCGAAGGCCGCCTTCATCCGGCTCATGCTGCCGGGCGATGTGCCGGCCCTCCTCCCTGGTCTCGCGCTCGGCCACGAGCGTCGCCGCAAAGGTCGCAGGCCAATCGCGGCGCTGCTGGTCCGCGGCCATGGCCTCCCCGGCTCTCAACCCGAAGACGAGTCCCTCGAGCAACGAGTTGCTGGCCAGCCGGTTGGCGCCATGGACGCCGGTGCAGGCGACCTCACCCGCGGCGTAGAGCCGCGGCACGGACGTCCGCCCCTCGAGATCCGTCTCGACCCCGCCCATCAGGTAATGCGCCGCCGGACTGACGGGGATGCGATCGCGGGCGAGATCGAGGCCCGCGGATCGGCAGGCGGCCGAGATCAGCGGGAACCGGTCGTGCACCCACGCCGGGTCGAGATGCCTGAGCGACAGGAACACCGGCCGGCCGGTACGGGCTATCTCGCGGACGATGGCCCGGGACACACGGTCTCGGGGGGCCAGGTCGGCGGCTGCCTCATAGCGGGCCATGAAGGGCTCATCGTCGGCCGTGACGAGTCGCGCGCCTTCGCCGCGCAGGGCTTCCGACAGCAGGAATCGCGGATGGCCTTCCACGTGCAGAGCCGTCGGGTGGAACTGGACGAACTCGAGGTCCGCGACACGCGCCCCCGCCAGCCATGCCATGGCTACCCCGTCCCCTGAGGCCACCTCGGGGTTGGTCGTCTCGCGGAAGACCTGTCCCGCGCCTCCGGTCGCGAGCAGCGTCGAACCCGCGCGCGCTTCGCGCAACTGACCGTCCGATGCAAGGTAGCGGACCCCGACGCACTGACCGGCTTCAAGCGAGAGTCCAAGTGCGCGGGTGTGCTCCAGCACGCGAATACGCGAATCGGCCGACGCCCGCTCCCACAATGCCCGTCCGATCTCGCGCCCCGTGGCATCGCGGGCGTGGAGCACCCGTCGGACGCTGTGCGCCGCTTCGTGGGCCAGGGACACCGACCCGTCGGCCCGGCGGTCGAAGGCGACGCCCCAGTCCATCAGCTCCATCACGTCGCCCGGGCCCTGCTCGACCAGGACGCGGGCCGCGGCCTCGTCCACCAGCCCGTCACCGGCCGCAATCGTGTCGGCCAGATGCAGGGCCGGGGAATCATCGGGCCCCGTGGCCGCGGCAATGCCGCCCTGCGCGTAGCCGGTATTGCCCTCCGTGGAGTCCGCCTTGGTCAGGACGAGCACATCGCCGTGCCCGGTCAGCGCCAGCGCCGCACGCAGCGCCGCTATCCCGCTGCCCACGATGAGGTAGTCGCTCTGCTCGCTCACGCGCTGGTATCCGTCCGGAGCCCGGCGGCCGGGGGCGGCGGACCGAGACATCGCGGCCCGCCGCAGGCGCTGGCGTGCCTGCGCGCCGCGCGCAGGTCGAAGCCCGGGCTACTGTATCCTAAGCCCGGAGTTCAGTTGCGTTGACGCGTTGACGTAGTGTCCGGCTAAAGCCGGACCCGGGAATCATCCGGACCCGGGAGCCCGCCTAAAGGCGGACACTACGTCCAGCCCCGTCGGGCCGGGCCGAGTTCACCATCGCGGACATCCCAGTGAGCGCCATCCAGGTCAAGGTGCGGACCGGCACCCGGCGCACCGAGTATCCGATCCTCATCGCCGAACACCTGGCCGCTCAACTCGGTGAGCACCTGGATCGGCTCGCACCCGGCGCCAGGCGAGTGATTGTCTCGAGCGCCGGCATCTGGTCGCTGCACGGCAAGACGATCGAGCGCACGCTCGATGGCGCACCCGTCATCCTGGTGGCGGACGGGGAGCGGGCCAAGCACTTCAAGAACGTGTCCAGATTGCACGACGCGCTCCTCGACGCGGGAGCCGACCGCCGGACCGTCATGGTGATTGTCGGCGGAGGCGTCCTCGGCGACATGGCCGGGTTCGCGGCCGCCTCGTTTCTGCGAGGCATTCCGGTCGTTCAGGTACCCACCACCGTGGTCGCCCAGGTCGACAGCGCCATCGGCGGCAAGGTCGGCGTCAACCATCCGCGCGGCAAGAATCTGATCGGCGCCTTCCATCCGCCGCTCGCCGTTCTGAGCGATCCACGGCTCCTCGCCACGCTGCCCGCGCGCGAGCTCAAAGCGGGACTCTACGAGGTCGTCAAGTACGGCGTCATCGCCAGCGCCCGGTTGTTTCGTCGCCTCGAGCACGACCTCGACCGGCTGCTGGCGAGCGACCCCGCGGTCCTCGTCCCCGTGATCGCCGAATGCGCGCGCATCAAAGCCCGCGTCGTGTCGCTCGACGAGCACGAGACGGGACTTCGGCGGATTCTCAACTTCGGCCACACCCTGGGCCACGCGCTCGAAGCGGTCACCAACTACCGGCGGTTCCTGCACGGCGAAGCCGTCGGCTGGGGGATGCTGGCTGCAACGGACGTGGCGCGAGCCCGCGGTGATCTCGACGGGCGTACGGCCGATCGGCTCACCCGGCTCATCGAGCAACTCGGCGAGCGGCCGCCCATCGACGACCTTTCGGCGGAGGCCTGCGTGGCCGCGACGAGGCGGGACAAGAAAGTGGTCGCGGGCACGCTGCACTACGTGATCGTCGGGGGGATCGGCAGGACCCGGATTGCCAGTGACGTCACGGAGACCGAGTTGAGCCGCGCGCTCAGAAGGCTCGGGGCGCAGCCGTAACGGCGTGCGTGCGAACCTTGCGTGTCAGGAGCCTCGGCGGCATCCCGAGCAGTTCAGCCGCCTTCAGCGTATCGCCCCCAGTGGCGCGCAGGGCTTCGGTAATCTTCCGCCGTTCGACTTCGAGGACCACGCGGCGAGTCGCTTCGTCGAGCGTTCCGCTGAGATCGAGGTTCTCCCAGGGGTCGGCTTGCGGCTGCGCCTGCGCGGGCAGCCGGGCTTCGGGCAGGCTCAGGTGGCGCGGCTCAATCGTCACGCCGTCCGAGAGAATGACTGCCCGTTCGAGACAGTTCTCGAGCTCGCGCACGTTGCCGGGCCACGTGTAGGTCGTCAGCAGCTCGAGCGACGCGGCGCTGAGCTGGCGCATGGGCTTGTTCAGCTCGGCGGCCATGCGCTTCAGCAGAAACTGTGCGAGCAACGGCACGTCGCTGGCGCGCTCCCGCAGCGGAGGAATGTGCACCGGGAAGACGTCCAGCCTGAAGAAGAGATCCTCGCGGAACTGCCCGCCGGCCATCGCCGCGCGAAGGTCGCGGTTGGTGGCGGCCACGACGCGGACGTCCACCTGGACGGAGGTATTGCCGCCCAGGCGCTCGAAGGCCTGTTCCTGCAACGCCCTCAGCACCTTGGGTTGGAGCATCGGCGGCAGCTCACCGATCTCGTCGAGGAACAGCGTGCCGCGGTGCGCGATCTCGAGCCGCCCGGGACGCCGTGCCACCGCCCCGGTGAACGCGCCTTTCTCGTGCCCGAACAACTCGCTCTCGAGGAGCGTTGCCGGGATGGCGGCGCAGTTGATGGCGACGAACGGGCCGTCGCGGCGCGGGCCGAGGGCGTGCAGGGTCCGCGCGAACAGCTCTTTTCCAGTCCCGCTCTCCCCCGTCAGGAGCACGGTGGTATCGACAGTGGCGGCGCGAGACAAGGCAGCCAGAGCCTTCTTGAGGACCTCGTGCTCACCGATGATCTGAGGGACGCCCCGATGGCGAGCCAGCTCTTCACGGAGCAGCTGGTTCTCCGTCGTCAGACGTCGCTGGTCGAGGGCCCGCGCGACGATCATACGGAGGTGGTCCGGATCGACGGGCTTGGCCAGGAAATCGAGGGCGCCCTCGCGCATGGCCCGGACGGCGTCGGGCACACCGCCGTACGCGGTGAGGAGCACGACCGGCATGTCGGGGTCGCACTCGCGGGCCGCCCGCAGGACACCGAATCCGTCGCCGCGCGGCAGCCGGAGGTCGGTGAGCACCAGGGCAGGCCTGCTGCTCTGCAGCCGCGCGACGGCCTCGGCCTCGTCTGCCGCCTCGACCACACGATGCCCCCCGGCCTGCAAAGCCAGGCGCAGCATCTGCCTCAGGGATTCACGATCCTCCACCAGGAGGACTTCTGAGGACGCCCGATTACCGTTTCCCTGATCCGACACTCTTTCCTTCTACAACGAATCCCCGATCCGCGCCGCACGTTTTCGCACGGCTGTCGCCAGGTCACCGCACCCAGCCGGGAGGAACGCCGGCGCGACGGGCCTCCTCGTCCAGCGAGCCGACGGCGGCCTTGAACCGCTCGACATCGGCGCGCAGCCGGGCGATCTCGCGCAATCGCCCCATGCCGTCGGCGTCCGGCGGCGGCATCTGACCCGCCAGCGTCGCATGCCGGGCCGAGACGGCCGCTCGCATCGCCTGCTGCTCGAGGGCCCCGAGCAAGCGCTCGCTGCGCGCCAGGCCTTCACGTGCCTCCTGAGCCTTGGCGCGCCAGGCCGCTTCCTCCTCGGCGGCGGCACCGGCCGACTCGCTGGCGGCCTTCCCAGGTACTTGTCCCCCTCGGCAGGCGCCGCGGACGAGGGGTCAGCGGGTGCGCCGCCTGACGCCCTGCCGGGAGTCGTGGCCGCCTCGGGCCGCGCGGCGGCTGTCGTCAGCGGCCCGGCCTTCCGCACGTCGGCCTCGGTGTAGACCTTGGCCGGCTGCTTGACCGCCTTGCGGCGTTCCTGCTCCACGCGCGCCACGTCCGCGAGTGATTGCGCGCCGGCCACCCTCAGGCTCCCCGCGACCAGAAGCCCGCCCAGAGACAGAACGACGACACGCTTCATGGCCCCAGCCTCCGAAAAGTCGAGCCACGCCGGGTCCGGCCGAAGCCGGAGACTATGTTTGGCCGATGCACGCAACCCGGCTCAACAGAGGGGAGCGGGTCGAGCATAGCAAACTCCCCTTCTGTGTAATCGGTCCGCTACCCGCGACTTCACAGGTTCGAGAGAGGCGCTCCGATGAATCGGTGCAGGACTGCGCGTCACCGTGCAGGCCCCAGGGTCCGGCTGGAAGCCGGACACTACGTTGGCCGTTGCACGCAACCCGAAGGTCACTCCGTCGGGTGCCTCCAGGAGATCACCTCCACTCCGTAGGCGTGCCGGCGGACGGTGGCCGCCAACGTGAGCCGGGCTTTCGGCGACGCGTAGGTCTCGACGCGAAGTTCCACCACGCCGTTCGCATCGCGGCTGGCATCGGCGTCGCCGTCCGTCGGATCGTCGCCGACCCAGGTCATCACGAAGACTCGCGCCCCACTCTGCTCGACCTCAATCAGTTCGTCCACGTATCCCTCCAGCCGCGGCACCCATCGCGTGCCGTCCGGCCCCCACCGGCTGCGCGCATCGAACGTCCGCTGCAGTTCGAGCGTCCGGTGGCGGATGTCCATCGCGCCCCAGCCACCCACGACACCAGATGTCTCGCCCGACCAGGGCGCAGGACCATCGGCGAGACCGGCCGTCCAGCCCGGGCGCACAAGGTCGGCGACCGCCAGTTCCAGGGCAGCGCTGGCAGCCGCATGCATCTCGTGGAGCGCCCGCGCATTCGCCGACGCCTGCGCCTCGAGGAGGAGCATGGCCGTAAGCGCGAGGCTGACGGCGGAGACACCGGCCAGGCCAACAACGGCCAGCAGCATCGCGACGCCCGACTCGTCTGGTCTACGGCACGCGAAGGTTCCGCGGCGACACATCGACCTCGATCTCCAGATCAGGAACGGCACCTGCCGGATGCAACGCCCGTCCCGGATTGACGAACCACCGGCGTGACCGGCCGCGCACGGCGGGCGACGCGGCCTCGACACGCAGCGTCACTCGCAGTTGTCGCACCCGATAGAGGTCGGCGTCGAACCGGTTGGGCACGGCTCCACACCACGGACCGTCGCGCAGCCGGGCGACGGGCAGCTCGACGAGCGCGCCAAAGGTCGCGATCTCAGCCGGCAATCGCGGGCGGCCCTCGCGATCGACGATGCAGTTTTCCTCTCCGGACGGCGGTACCGGAGCCAGCGGCGGCAGAGGATCGCCGAAATACCGCACGGCGAATGCGACCACGTGATCGATGACGGGCACGTCCGACGCACGACCGTCGTACCGGCGAAGCTGCTGGCGCGCACGGTCGAAGGCGTAGACGGTGACGTTGACCCCCGCGACCCGCGCGGAGTCCGCTGCACCGAAGGCTCGAACCAGGCCACGGTCCGGGACGATCGCGAGCGGACGTACTTCCCGTACCGCGAACAGGTCGAACGTGCCGGTCCGATCGAAGACCAGGGCCGGCTCATCGGGCGCGAATCCGCACGCCGGATCACCCGCCGGACACCATGGCCCGGGGTCGAGATCCAGCGGATCCGCCGCGCTCGCCATCGACCGCACTTCGGCCTGCGGCGCGCCGTCGGGAATCGTCAGGATGGTCAGCCGATCGTCGAACGCTTCGGTCTCCGCGTCCGGGCGCAGGCGGCCGAGCCGCCGGGGAATGACCGGCGGCACCGATCGCACGAGGGCCTGCGCGTTCGTCAGCAGGAACGGCCCGCCACCCGCATTCACCAACTCCGCGCACAGCGCCTCGAGGCCGACGCGGGCACGCTGCAGGAGGTCGGCGGCCTCCGGCTGTGCGCGAAACGCCGCGTCGGCATCCGCAGCCACCCGCGCCACTCCGGTCACCACGATCAGCACCAGCGCGAGCGCAATCAGGATTTCTGCGAGTGCCGTGCCCCTCATGCCGCCCTCCTCACCCTCGCAGACGACAGGACAACGACGCCAGGCCCGGCGCGTCCGAGGACGCCTCCCTCGGGCGCCCGGGCCAGCCTCGTGAGCGTCACGAGCACCTCCAGTACCGACGACGTCCACTTCGTCCCAGCGCTCATTCCGGATCGACCAGCGCCGCGTGTAGGCGGCATTTCGTGCAGCGGCCTCGTCGTTGCCCAGCCACCGGCCGAACGCGTCGAGGTGATCCTCGAAACCAGGCCTGGACGCCTCCAGCGAGTCCGGCGGAGAGGGCTGGAGGCCCGTGCCGGACACGGCGGGAGGATCGCGGCTCAGATCGGTGACGGTATCCGTCCGAATCACGCTCGCACCCGAAGCCAGTTGCTCGATCGTCAGCACGAGGCCGCGGAGCTGCTCGAGCCGCGACTGTGCCAGCCAGACCATCAGCGTCTCCCGTCGAGACTCCGCGCTGTGGCGCGCCGCGGCCACCAGCAATCCGCCCATGGTCACCACGAGGCACGCCAGCAGCGCGAGCGCAATCACGGCTTCGAGGAGCGACACGCCGGACGCGCCGCGCCACGAGGCACGCTGGTGTCGATCGCACGCGACCATCGCGGTCCGCTTCGCAGGCACGATGCCGACGAGAGGCAAGGGTCGTTCCCGCGACCGCGCAGCGCGGCCGACCGCGGAAATCAGGAAGAATTCGAAGGACGCGGCACCAGCGGCGCTCGAGCCGCGGCAGATCCTTCAGTGCGTCGGGCGAGAGGGTGCTGTAGAAACGGCAGCGGGGAGGGTCATCGAGACCTCGAGTCCTCCCTCGTCGGGAAAGCTCGTGGCGACGCTGCCGTCGTGGGCGTAGACGATGTGGCGGGCGAAGGCGAGGCCGAAGCCGGCACGTTTGGGCTTGGTCGTGAAGAACGGCTCGAACAGGCGTGCGCGATCGTCGACAATAACGCCCGGGCCGCGATCGCTCACGGTAATCGTCGCCACCCGCCGGCCACTCTCGACGCCGCCCGTGACGGTGATCGTGCGGACGGTGTCGGTCTCGCGGCACGCCTCGACCGCGTTGCGGATCATGTGCGCCAGCGCTTCCTCGAGCAGCACACGATCGCCGTCGATGACGGCTGCCGCCGGCACCACGCGGGCGATGCTGCCGCGCGGCAACTGGCATTCGAGCTCGACCTGGGCCACCGCGTCCTCGACCAGGTGGCGCAGTTCGAAGAGATCGCGCGTGAGCTCGGGAACGCGGG
Source organism: Vicinamibacterales bacterium (assembly GCA_963834365.1). Classification (GTDB taxonomy): domain Bacteria; phylum Acidobacteriota; class Vicinamibacteria; order Vicinamibacterales; family Vicinamibacteraceae; genus CAWJAP01. Next base: position 151,984 of record CAWIBS010000039.1, read on the forward strand.
CGATGCGCCGGAATGCATCCAGCGTGTCGCTCATGATCTGCGTCTCTTCCTGAACGGCTTCGATCGACGCGCGATCGGCGGGCGACATCGACGCCAGGTCGACCATCCGCGCGTAGCCGTGCAGCGCCGTGAGACCGTTGGCCAGCTCGTGCGCCAGGCCGGAGGCGAGCTGAGACACACGCCCCGAGACGGCGCGCTCGAACTCCCGCTCATCCCGGGGCCTCGTCCACACAGCCGAGTTGTCAGCCGACGGGCCAGTCGATGGCGCGGAGCCGGCATCTGCCTGCTGTCGCCGCGCCTGCTGGATTGCCGTGGCCATGAAAGCGTCCTCCGACATCCGGTCACGCGGCTCCCTCGATCCGCGAGCCTCGTTCCGGAATCGCAGGACTGTCACCACCACGAGCCCGATCAGCCCGGCGAGCACGACGGTCAGGAGCAGGAGGGTGAATACGGTCGAGGACATCGAAGGCTCAGGGTCACGGGACTCGAGGCGCAGGGCTCACGGCTCAGAGGCTCAAGATAGCTCAAAGCTGCCTTGTGCCTTGTGCCTTCAGGCTGCTGGCTTTTCAGCAGCCTGTGAGCCCTGAGCCGCCCAGCATCAATAAAAGCCGAGGTACCAGGCGATCAGCCGATCGCCCACGAGGCTCGCGGCCAGCGCCCCTGCCGAGAGGAACGTCCCGAATGGCAAGGCGTACGCCAGGCCCTCCTTCTGGCGCCGCATCAACGCGACGCCGACCAGGGCACCAGCGACCGAGGCGAGAATCAGGGTGACCAGCACGCCGCGCCCGCCGAGGAACGCGCCGATCATCGCCAGCATCTTCACGTCGCCCATGCCCATGCCCTCGACGCCCCGCAGTCGAAAGTACGCCTCGCCAATCACCCACAGCACGCCGCCGCCGATCGCGATCCCGATGAGTGACGCCAGCCAGCCGGGCGGCAGGAACAGACTGCACGCGAGTCCGATGACGATGCCTGGCAGCGTCATGCTGTTCGGAAGAATCCGGTGATCGAGGTCGATGAACGCCAGGACGATGAGCGCCGCCGCGAAGGCGAGCCGGACCGGGAGAAGCGCCTCCCAGCCGAAGACTGGCGCGTGGAGAGCGAAGACCACGGCCGTCAGCAGCTCGATGGCCGGATAGCGTGGCGAGATGCGGACGCCGCAGAAGGCGCAGCGCCCTCGCAGCGCGAGCCAGCTCACCACCGGAATGTTGTGGTACCAGCGGAGCTCGCGATGACACGACCCGCACCGCGACGGCGGCGTGACGATCGACACGCCTCGCGGAATGCGCAGGATGCAGACGTTGAGGAAGCTGCCAATGGCCAGGCCGACGAGCGCCAGCGCTCCCGCGAGGAACGGGAGGGTCATTCGGGAGGCACGTACGGTTTGGGAGGCACCTCGGCGGGCAGCGGCTGCAGGGGGGAGCGCTCGTGGAGCGAGACGTCGCCGCTCCACGGGCCGAGCACGTACTCGAAGCCGTCCGGATCGAGAGGACGGCCGCGCAGGATGCCGGCAGCGGCCAGCGACTGCCAGGTCATGGGCGTCGCGCCACCGTGCGCGCGATACGCCGCGACACCTCGGCGCAAAAGATCGATCTGGTCCATGGCGTCGAGCTGTCGCAACCGGCGCGCAGCATCGTTTCGCGTCCACGTGTTGTCGCCCGCCGACTCGAGAATCGTCCGGAAGAGGAAGCGTGACGCATCGCGCCGCCCGCCCTGCGCGAGTGTGACGGCGGCCAGCGGCTTCAGCCAGTCCGGCGCGCCCGGAACCGTGCTGGCACGCTCGAACCAGGCGGCCGCAGCGGGATAGTCGTGGTTCCCCCAGTATTCGACGAAACCGGCGTCCTGCATGTACTGCCACTTCTGCGGCGAATGACGCAGGCCCTTCTGGAGCAGCGCGATGGCCAGATCGGGACGGCCGGGGCCCGGCCGCGGCTGCGACAGGAACGTCGAACCGAACCGGTAGGCGATGTTGAAGTAGGGGTCGAGCGAGGTGGCCAGGTCGAGGAGCGGATGGAGCAGCTCGTACTTCGGCGTCTTCTCGCCGCGACGGTGCGTCCCGCCGAAATGCTGCAGCGCACGAATCCAGTAGAGGTCGGCTGCCAGCGCATCGTAGGACAGCACCAGGCGGCCGACGACTTCGGGAGACTGGACGTAGAGCAGCTGCTCCGCCGGCCGATCGGTGGCAAACCAGCGATCGCGCAGGACCTGCAATCCGACCGACGCGCCGAGCAGACCCGCCGTCAGCGCCAGTGCCGGAACGACCGCCGGGCGCCCGCCCATCACTTGAAGTCCCGCCGCGAGAAGATGGCGGTGGCCGCCACCAGCAGCGCCGACACGTAGACGGCCCCGTACAGCGTCGTCAGCAGGATGTAGGCCGGCGTGACGGACTGTCCGTGGACGACCTGCGCCTTGACGTCGAAGGCCGCGAGGTTCGGCAGCACGAAATAGATCGCGCGGGTCACCCACTGCATGACCGGACGATTCGATCGCCATCTCGAAGTTCTTCAGGTCGGCGCCGAAGTGGCCGGCGACAACGAGGCCGGTCGTGAAGGCGGCCGCGAGCAGCGGGCTGGTGAACGTCGAGAAGAACACCGCCACGGCCGTCACCAGCGCGAGCTCGACCAGGATGAGGAACGAGGCCTTGACGAGCGCGAGATCGACGGCCGGCGCTTCCCACGACTTCTTGAGCGCCTCGGAGGCCATCAGGTCGTGGACGGCCAGGACGACCAGCAGCGCCGCGGTCATGATGGCCACGTTCACGACGAGCGTGGACACCAGGCCGGTGTACTTGCCGAGCACGAGCTGCGACCGCGTGATCGGCTTGGTCAGGAGCGTATAGATGCTCCGCCGCTCGACTTCCTTCGAGACCAGCCCGATGCCGATGAAGATCGCGATGAAGTGGCCGAACAACGAAATCGCCGCCAGGCCGAGGTCCTTGATGATCTTGACCTCCTGCCCCACCGCGAGCTGTCCGAGCAGGAACGAGGCCGTGATGATGAGGACCGCGAAGCCGACGGCGCTGTAGAGGATCTTGTCGCGGATCGACTCCTTGAACACGCTGCCCGCGATGCGCCGGAGGACGCCGATGGAGGACATGGCTACCTCCCCCGGGCGACGCGGGGCGCCGCGTCATCGCGTTCGTCCGGAGCGACGCGACTGACCGTGGACGTCTCGTCGGCGTGACGCACGAACAGATCCTCGAGCGTCTCGTGCACGGGGTTGATGGAAACCAGACGCCCGCCACGCGCGAGGAGTGCCGTCACCACGCGCATCGGATCCTCGCGGGGCGAGGCCTCGATGGCGTAGCGCTGGCCGCTGACATGACGCACGCTCTCGAGCGCGGCCACCTCGCCGAACGGACCCGGCGGCTCCGGCATCTCGTCGACGACGATGTCCCAGCGGCGAATCTGCCGGGCGAGGAGATCCGAGATCTTGCCGGCCGCGGCCATCCGGCCCTTGGCCACGATCGCAATCCGCGTGCACAGGCTCTCGGCGTCCGACAGGATGTGCGAGCTGAAGAAGACCGTGCGGCCCTCGTCGCGCAATTTGAGAATGAGGGTCCGGACGTCGCGGCGCCCCAGCGGGTCGAGCCCCGACATCGGTTCGTCGAGGAAGACGACCTCCGGATCGTTGACCAGCGCCTGCGCCAGGCCGACGCGCTGGATCATCCCCTTCGAGAACTTGCGCAATTGCAGCGTGCGTTCAGCACCCAGGCCGACCTCGTCGAGCAGCCGGGACACGCGGGCGCGCCGCTCGGCGCCGCGGTAGCCGAACAGGCTGGCGAAGTAGTCGAGGAGCTCCTCGGCCGTCAGGTAGTCGTAGAGGTACGGGTTTTCGGGCAGATAGCCGATCCGCCGCTTCATCGCGACATCGCCGAGCGGCCGGCCCAGAATCGTCGCTGTTCCGCTGGTGGGGTACACCAGCTGCATCAACAGCTTCAACGTCGTCGTCTTGCCGGCGCCGTTGGGTCCCAGGAAGCCGAAGACCTCGCCTGTGACGAACATCGAGGGAGAGCCGGTCGAGGGCACGATAGGGACGTCGCCGCCAGAAGCCGACCAGATAGTCCTTCGAAAGTTCGTGAGTCTCGATCGCGAGCATGAGACACGACCGCGCCCGGTCTGCCGAGAATATCGGCCGCTGCCGCCCGGGACTTGACCCTCGCGGCTACTTCTTCGCGGCGGCCTTCTTCAGCTCGTGGGCGATGGCGGCATCCATGACCTGCAGCCGGGCGTCGACCATCTGAACGCCGTTGACAAAGAAGGTCGGCGTCGAGCTCACACCCAGAAACCCGCCGAGCGACGTGTCGATTTTCACGTCGTTCAGGACACGCGGATACTGCGCGTCGAAGTCGGCGACGCCGCCAATGTCGCGGACGGCCTTGCGCAGCCCGTCGGCCGTCAAGGACTGCTGGTTCGAGAATAGCCAGTCCTCGAGGGCTTCCGCCTTGTTGTTGCGCCGGGCCATCCGCACGGCCGCGGCCGCTTCACAGGCCAGGTGATGGGGCCCCTTCGGAGCGGCCTTGTTGCACTCGCCTTCGAGGGGAAAGTCCTTGGTGACGAACTTGACCTTGCCAGGCGCCTGCTGATCCCACTTCTGCTTGAGCGGCTTGTACATCTGATAGGTCTGACCGCAGGGCGGGCACTGGTAGTCGTTGAACTTCACGATCACCACCGAGGCACCGGGCGCGTCCACCGGAATGATCCGGCGCGGCTGCAAATCCAGATATTGCTCGAGCTGCGCCTGCTGCGGCAGGGTGGGCTCGGCGGGCTCCGGGATGGCCACATCGGCCGGCAGCGTGCCCTCGGCGCTGAGCGCGGGCACCGCCATCTCCTTGGGGAACCATCCCATCGCCACCGCTGCGCCGGCGACGAAGAGCGCCGCGATCGCCAGAGCTGCCGGACGCGCGACGAGCGCTCGCGCGTCGAGGAGAAGTCGCTGAATCAGCATATGCATGGGGAACCGCGTCGATGATCCGGAGACGAGGACGATGCCCGCGATGGCGATGTCGGTCGCGAGACACAGCAGACAGACGACGTGGAGGACGAACCAGGAGGCCCAGGCGAGGTAGGCCGCAAACGCCAGCCCCGGCAGCGACAGCGCGAACAGGTAGCTCGTCACATGCGCCGGCTGCGGGATGCCGATCCACCGGCTGCCAGCCTGCAGCAGCAGCAGGCCGGCGAAGAACCAGGCGCCGATCAGGGCCACGGGCACGCCTCCGAGCGTCGAATATGGACTCCGGTAGGCGTCCGTGCAGCTCAGGGTCGCGTTGACGTCACACGCGCTGGCGAGATCCGGGCTGTGAATGAGCTGATAGTGGACCCAGGTGGACGCGACTGTCGCGGCGAGCCCGAGGATGGTGAGCCAGAGCAGAAAGCGCGCGCGGGCGGCCATGGACCAGCGTTCCCGAGGAACGTAAGGAATCGTAGCATGCAGGGGAATGGAGCGGCTGGGACGGCTGGGCGACTCGGGGACTGGGCGACTCGGGGACTGGGCGACCAAAGGCTCAGGGCTCGGGCCTCACGGAGCTCACGACTCGCTCGACGAGCCCACGGCGGTTGCAGTCCTGACGCCACTCGCCCACTCACCCACTCGCCCACTCGCCCACTCGCCCACTCGCCCACTCGCCCAGTCGCCCAGTCGCCCAGTCGCCCAGTCGATCCGTTCGTTACTGAATCGGGCGGAGCTGCGCGGTCGGGGCGGCCTCCATCTGGGCCTCGGTCGGCGCCACCGTCGCGCTCGCGATGTTCTCCCACACGGTGCCGACCGTGTTGACGGCGAACGCGCGCGTGCCGGTCGTGCCGGCGTTCTGCGCATGCGCGGTGGCGTAGAAGCCGAGCACCGTCGCCACGCCGTTGCAGTCCACGTTCGGGCCGGCCGCCGCGGCACCAGCCGACAGCGTCACGATGTAGCCGCTCTTGTCCACCGGGTTCGACGCCGTCAGGTCGTTCGACAGGAACGGAGCCGAACCGCCGCCGGGGCAGGCATTCCCCAGCACCGTCAGATCGTCCTGATACGCACCCTGGGCCGCCGCCGACGAGTAGACCGCCTCGGCGCTCGTGATCGCACGCAGCGATCCGATGGCCGACGCTTCGTTACCGGACATACGCGCCCGGAGCAGGCCGGGGATCGCGATCGCCGCAATGATGCCGATGATCGCCACGACGATCAGCAGCTCGATGAGCGTGAACCCCTTCTTGTCTCGCATCCTCATGGTCTGGCACTCCTTGAAAGTCTCTGTCCGAGCGGGACGCCCGGCTCCTCCCCCCGCCCGACTGACATCGAAGCCATCGGTGCGACGCCAACCTATGAGCAACTCCGGTACCAACCTCGGCCGCTCGAACACGCGTTCCGGAAGTCCACCGACCCCGAACGCGCGAAACTTGTTTCACGCTCGACGTTTACGCCGTGGCGCCCCGGCGCGCCCTCTTCAGCGCCTGCGCGCCGGCTCCGCACAACCCCGGCACCACCCACCCTCTGAATCCTGATCTGCTGGACAAATCCTGTCAATCGGCTGGACCGGAGTTGTCAGTTTCTGCCCCCCGCCGCCACGCGGCTGTCTTTTGGACGCCGCAGCGACCCGCGGTGGCGGTGATCCGACCGGTGGGAACAGACTGCGGGCTGTTTCACGGCGGTTTCGGTGAGCTACGCCAGCTTCTCGATCAGCTTGAAGATCGGCATGTACATCGAGATGACGATCCCGCCGACAATCACGCCGAGAATGGAGATCATGACCGGCTCGAGCAGGGTCATCAGGCCGGCCACCGCCGTATCCACTTCCTCTTCGTAGAAGTCGGCGATCTTCGAGAGCATGGCGTCGAGGGCGCCCGTGGTCTCGCCGACGTTGATCATCTGCGTGACCATGGACGGGAACACCTTGGTCTTCTCGAGCGGCGCCGACACGGTCTCGCCGCGCTCGATGCTCTCGCGCGTGACCATGATCGCGTCCTCGATGATGGCGTTGCCCGAGGTCCGGGCCGTGATGTCGAGCCCGTCGAGAATCGGCACGCCCGACGACAACAGGGTCGACAGCGTCCGGCAGAAGCGCGCGACCGCGATCTTCCGCAGGATCATGCCGAGGATCGGCAGCTTGAGCATCAGGCCGTCGATGACGCGCCGGCCGCGATGCGTCTTGTGGTATGCCCGGATGGCGAAGGCCGCGATGCTGATGCCGACCACCATGAACGGCAGCGCCTTGATGAAGGTGTTGCTCATCCAGATGACGACGCGGGTGGGCAGCGGCAGTTCGGCGCCGAGGCCCGCGAACAGCTGGGCGAAGGTCGGGATGACCTTCCAGAGGATGACCGCCACCACCAGGGCCGCGATGGTCAGGACCGCGGTCGGGTAGATCATCGCGGACTTGACCTGCCCCTTCAGCTTGACGTTCTTCTCGATGTAGACCGCGAGGCGCTTGAGGATGGTGTCGAGGATGCCGCCGGCTTCACCCGCCGCCACCATGTTGACGTAGAGCGCGTCGAACGACTTCGGCTGCCGCCGCATCGCGTCGGCGAGCGACGCGCCGCCCTCGACGTCGGAACGCGTCGTCAGGATGGTTGCCGAGAAGCCTTTGTGCGGCTCCTGCCGCCCGAGGATGTGGAGGCACTGCACGAGCGGCAGGCCGGCGTCGATCATCACCGAGAACTGGCGCGTGAAGACCGCGAGGCTCTTCGAGGGGACCTTGCGGCCGACCCGGAGCTTGCCCTGGCCGTCGGTCTTGGGCTTCTCCTTGACGGCGCCGATCCTGGTGACGAGAATCTGCTCCCGGCGCAGCATCGACACCGCGGCGTCCACCGAATCGGCCTTCCGCTCGCCGCTGACGACCTCGCCACCACGTGTTCGACCGGCAAAGGCGAAATTGGGCATCGCGTCCTCGCGGCGGGGCTGAAGCCCCGCCCTCCTGCTACTTCTTCAAGGGCGGCACACGTCCCAGCCCGGCGCCGGCGACGACGCCGGTGCCGCGGTGAATCATTTCCTGCAGCTCGTCCTTGTTCGACGACGCCGTGATCGCCGTCTCGATGGTGATCTGCCTGTTCATGTACAGCGTCGCCAGACACTGGTTGAGCGTCTGCATCCCCAGCTTCTCCTGCCCGGTCTGCATGGACGAGTAGATCTGGTGGATCTTGTCCTCGCGAATGAGATTCCTGATCGCCGGCGTCGGCACCATGATTTCGAGGGCGACGACGCGGCCGGGTCCGCTGGCCTTGCGCAGCAGGGTCTGACAGACGATCCCTTCGAGCACGAGCGAGAGCTGCGTGCGGATCTGTCCCTGCTGGTGCGCCGGGAAGACGTCGATGATGCGGTTGATCGTCTGCGCCGCCGAGTTCGTGTGCAGGGTCGCGAAGGTCAGGTGACCCGTTTCCGCGATGCGCAGCGCCGCCTCGATGGTCTCGAGGTCGCGCATCTCGCCGATGAGCACGACGTCGGGGTCTTCACGGAGCGCGGCGCGCAGCGCCATCGTGAAGCTGTTCGTGTCGCTGTGCACCTCGCGCTGGTTGACGAGGCAGCCCTTGTGATTGTGGATGTACTCGATCGGGTCTTCGATCGTCAGGATGTGCTCGGCGCGCTCGGTGTTGATCTTGTCGAGCATCGCCGCCAGCGTCGTCGACTTGCCCGACCCGGTCGGTCCGGTGACCAGCACCAGGCCACGGGGCCGCTCCGCCAGCCTGGCCAGCACGGGCGGCAGCGCCAGCTCCTGGAAGCCGCGGATCTTTTCGGGGATGACGCGGTAGACCGCGCCGACCGCGCCGCGCTGGTTGAAGACGTTGCACCGGAACCGGCCGGTCCCCTTGACGCCGAACGAGAAGTCGAGCTCGAGGCTCTCTTCGAAGCGCTTCTTCCCGGCGTCGGTGCAGACGCTGTAGACCAGCTGTTTGGTCTCCGCGGGCGTCATGGTCGGCATGTTCAGCCGCTGCAGCTTGCCGTGCACGCGCACCTGCGGCGGCGTGTTGGTGGCGATGTGCAGGTCCGACCCGCCCATGTCCACGGTCGTCTTCAGGAGCTCGGGAAGCGTTGGGGGCGACATGGTGATTCCGTAAACGTTGGCCCTCGGTAGGCCGGACCTTCAGGTCCGGCAAACATCGTCCTGGCGTTCGCGCCGGGGCTGAAGCCCCGGCCTACCGAGAGACGGTCACTTCACCGTTTCCCGCACCACCTCTTCGATCGACGTCATGCCTTCCTTCACTTTGCACAGGCCGCTCTCGCGGAGCGTCAGCATGCCTTCCTCGCGCGCCTTGCGCCGCAGCTCGAGGGCCGCCGCGCCGACGAGGATCAGCTCGCGAAGCTCCTCGGTCACCTCCATCACCTCGTAGAGGCCGACGCGACCCTTGTAGCCGGTGTTGTTGCACTTTTCGCAGCCGACCGCCTTGAAGGCCGAGACGCCTTCCGCGTCGTCGGCCGAATACCCGACGTCGATGAATCCCTGCGGGGGCAGCGGATGCGGCTCCTTGCAGACGGAGCAGAGACGGCGCACCAGCCGCTGCGCACAAATGAGATTGACCGAGCTCGCCACGAGAAACGGCTCGATGCCCATGTTCATCAGCCGGCTGACGGTACTCGGCGCATCGTTGGTGTGCAGCGTGGACAGCACGAGGTGCCCGGTGAGCGCGGCCTTGACGGCGATCTCCGCGGTCTCGAAGTCGCGGATCTCGCCGACGAGGATGATGTTCGGGTCCTGGCGCAGGAACGACCGCAGCGCCGCCGCGAAGTTGAGCCCGATTTGTTCCCGGACATTGACCTGGTTGACGCCCGGCAGATTGAACTCGACCGGGTCCTCCACGGTCATGATGTTGGTCTCCATCGTGTTCAGCTTCGAGATGGAGGAGTAGAGCGTGTTCGTCTTGCCGCTGCCGGTCGGCCCGGTGACGAGCACCATGCCCCACGGCTTCACGATCTGCGCCTCGAACCGCCGCAGCGATGAGGACTCGAAGCCGAGCCGCGTCATGTCGAGCATCAGCTTTTCCCGGTCGAGCAGGCGCATGACGATCTTCTCGCCGAAGAGCGTCGGCAGCACCGAGACGCGGAAGTCGATCTCCTTGCTGTTGCCGTTGTCGCTGAAACGGATCTTGATGCGGCCGTCCTGCGGCAGGCGCTTCTCGGCGATGTCGAGCTTCGCCATGATCTTGACGCGCGAGGTGACGGCGTCGCGGAACTTCATCGGCGGCTGCATCACGGTGTAGAGGATGCCGTCGATGCGGAACCGCACGCGGAACTCGCGCTCGTAGGGCTCGATGTGAATGTCGCTCGCGCGCTTCTGGATGGCGGACATCAGGAGGAGATTCACCATCCGGATGACCGGGGCCTCGCCACCCTGCCGCTCCAGGCTGGTGATGTCGAGCTCCCACATCTGCTCGGGGACCTCGACATCGTCGGCCGAGACGTTGTCCTCGAAGGCGAGGGTGGCAATCGCGAGCGTGTTGGCGGCCGCGCTCGCGCCGTTTGCCGTTGCCCGCCGCCTGGCGGGAGCTGCCGGCGTAGTACTTCGCGATCGCCTCGCCGACCGCGGTCTCGGAGGCGACGACAGGCTCGACGTTGTAGCCCGTCATGAACTTGATGTCGTCGAGCGCGAAGACGTTGGTCGGGTCTGTCATCGCGATCGTGAGCGTCGCTCCCGATCGCCCGATGGGCACGATCTGGTACTTCTGCGCGGTCTCGGCAGGAATCAGCTTGAGGACGGAGACGTCGATGTCGAACTGCGCGAGGTTGATGAAGGGGACGCCGTACCTGACGGCTGAGGAGCGCGGTGATCTCCTCGTCGTTGACCATTCCGAGCTTGACGAGCGTCATCCCCAGCTTGCCGCCATTGGCCTTCTGATGGTTCAGGGCCTCGTGCAGCTGCGCGGGAGTGATGCGCTTTTCCCGGAGTAGAAGCTCGCCCAGACGATCGGCCATGGATTCGACGCCTGACGCTCACGACACCGATACGTGCCTGACAGAACCTGTCGCTCTCCGGCCCTGTGTCGGTTGCCTTCCGACCGGTCACCGGCGGGCGCGAGCCTTCCCCACACCCGTTGGACCCGCGCGAAACCGTGGGATCGCCGCGACACGATTCGCGCGTGTCCTCACGCAACTTCCACGCCAGGGCTGACGCAGTTTGTCAATCGACACGAAGGGCGATGCCCTTCATTGGCGGCCACGCCGAAAATGCCTGCGGAATGCGCCCGTACGTGAGTGCACGGCGATGCACGAGATCGGCCGTGCGGCACAGAGCCGAAGGGACTGCATCGTTCGGCGTGAGTCGGCGACGCAGATTGTCACGACGCGCGTGCAGCCGGCGCCGCACATTCTGCGAACCGGAGCGTGGTCGATCGTCCCTGGCCGTTGGCGACCCGTCGCGGGTCGCCGGGGCTGGTAGCTGGTCGCTCTGTAGCTGGTCGCTGTCAGAAGCTCGCTCTGACGCCGACGCCCCAGCCCCGCGGGGCGTCAGCGCCGCCGCGACGAAGGTAGACATCGGCGTGCAGCAGCGAGGTCACCGCGACGCTGCCACCGACCGAGGCGGACGTCCGCGCGTCACCGGCGGTGCTGCCACCGAGGCCGCCGCGCAAGACCACCCTCGGCGCGACCTTCCCCTCGACGCCGGCCGCGATCCCGCGCCATGTCGTCGCCGTGCAGGGTCGTGCGGGTCAGGTCCGCGTCGCCCGAGACGGTCACGCCTCGTCCTGGAAAGAACGCGCCGCCGATCCGCACTTCCCGCTCGAGCGTCATCCCGGGACCGCCGCCGAGCGCGTCGAAGGTGGGTTCCCGCAGGTTGCGGACGGCGAGACCGACACGCAGCGGCTCGAATCGCAGCATCGCGCCGACGTCAACATCGACGGTCGTGGTCCCGGTCGTCTGAAAGGAGCCGATCTCGTCGAGCACATCGTCCGGGCCGCCCCGGAAGAACAGCGCGTGGACCGCCTGCCCGTGGACGACGCGAACGGTCGCGCCGACGTTCAGGAACTCGCCCAGCGACTGCGCGACGGCCACCGCCGCGTTGTGCGTGACCAGGTGGGAGGCCGTGCGCTCCCCGGGACGGGCGTCTGGATCGCGCTCGGCCGTCGAGACGCTGAGACGGTAGTAACCGAAGCCGAGCGGCGGAGTGCCGAGCAGCGCGTCGGTCGCGCTCCCCCGCCGCTGGCGAGGCGCATCCGGGTCCCCGGCCTCCATCCGGCCATAGTCGACGACCAGACTCACGAAATCTCCGGTCCCCAGGCCTGCCGGGTTCCAGTAGACGGCGGTCGCGTCGTCGGCCACCGCGACGAAGGCGCCCCCCAACCCGTTAGCCCTGATGCCCGGCGCCTCGACCGGCTGTCCGGCAGCCGGGTCGACCCAGAGACCTGACAGCACGACGACGACCCCGACTCGACGAACCCAGGCTGAACTCACGGTGTCAATCGTATGCGACGAGACCTTTGGTCTTCGCTCTTCGGTCTTCGGTCTTCAGGCTGGGCTACGGACTACGGGCTTCGGACTACAGGGCTTGCGAAAGGATGGTGGCGGGCCCGGGCTGCCGCGACGGCGGCTGCGGGCGGCCGAGGCTGAGCCACAGCCCCCCGTGCGGCCAGCCGGCCCGCCGAGGGCCGGCTGCATCGCCGCCCGGATCAAAGGGCGGCCGTCGCAAGACACACTGTCCGGATTTGAACAATGCCCGGGGCAGCCCCGTATAGTGTCAATGATTGCGATACAATCCCCGGCCGAATCACTCGGGTCGGGACTGGAAGACGTGAGCGCCTCCTCCGCCGTGACCGGGCCCTTCCCCGTCCGGGTCGGTATCTTCCCATGAGCATCCCTGCTGCTTCGACCGCCGGCAGCGCTGCGGCGCTGTCTCTGCCTCAACGCTTCATCGGCATCCTGTTCTCGCCGAAGGCGACCTTCGAGTCGGTGGTCTCGTGGCCCCGGTGGGTGGGCATCCTGGCGCTGACGACCTCCTCTTCACAATTTTCCAGGGAGGATTGTTCATGTCGGAGGTCGGGCAGCAGGCGATGCTCGATCGAATGGCTGAACAGATGAGCGGCGAGCAGCTCAAGCAGATGTCGGCCAACATCCGCATCATCGCCATGGTGCAGACGGCGTCGATCGCTGGTGATCGGACCGCTGTTCGCGTCATGCTGCTGGCGCGGCATCTTCATGGGCGTCTTCACCCTGCTCGGGGGCACGGCGACCTACAAGCAGGTGCTCGCCGTGGTCGGCGCACGCGGGCGTGGTGTCGACGCGGGGGCATCTGTTCGGCCGTCCTCAACTAGTTCCGGGAGAGGATCGACGAGCGCCGACCAACCTCATGGTGTTCCTGCCGGGCTCGAAGAGAACAGCTTCCTCGGCGGGTTTCTGGGTACGATCGATCTGGTCTTCATCTGGTGGCTGTTCGTGCTCGCCATCGGGCTCGGCCGTGCTCTACCGGCGGCGCACCCAGCCGATCTTCCTGTCTGCTCATCGGCCGTCTACGCCCTGATTGCGTGCGCGGTGCGGTGCGTACAAGGCGCGTTTCCGGAGGTTGATAGGTGTCGCGCAAGAAGAAGATCATCATCGCGGTCGTGGTCCTGCTCGTGCGCGGCAGCGCTCGTCGCCGCCAACTTCACGCTGCGTCGCGAAAAGGGCAAGGTCGTCGCGACCGACAACATCCAGCGCCGGGATCTCGAGGCCGCTCGTGTCGGCCTCGGGCAAGATCCAGGCGCGGACGCAGGTCAACATCAGCTCCGACGTCATGGGCCGCATCACCGACCTGGCCGTCGACGAGGGTCAGCGGGTCAAGAAGGGCCAGTTCCTGATGCAGGTCGACCCGCGGACGCACCGGACCGCTGGCCGAGCGGTCGCAGGCGGGCCTCGGCGCGGCGCGGTCGCAGCTCGATCAGTTCAAGGCCGAGCATCGTCATCGGCGCGCGAGAACCTGAACCTGTCGCGCGACAACCTGCGCCGGCAGAAGGAGCTGTGGGCGCAGCAGCTGACGACCCGCGAGAGCCTCGACCGGGCCGAGAACGAGGTCAAGGTGCGCGAGGCGCAGCTGCGCGAGCAGGAGCAGGAGCTCTCGACGCAGGACCAGCGGATCCGCGAGATGCAGGCGACGCTCTCGGCGCCCAGTACGACCTCAGCAAGGCGCGCATCGAATCGCCCATCGACGGCCTCATCGTCCGACGCAACATCGAGCAGGGCGAGACGGTCGTCATCGGCACGATGAACAACGCCGGCACGGTGCTGCTCACCATCGCCGACATGTCGATCATCGAGGCCGAGGTCGAGGTCGACGAGACCGACATCCCGAACGTGCAGCTCGGCCAGGTGGCCAAGGTCCGGATCGACGCCATTCCGGACAAGACGTTCACCGGCAAGGTCACCGAGGTCGGCAACAGCCCGATCCAGACGACCGACCGCCGGCCAGACCGGCCAGACGGCGACGAACTTCAAGGTGACGATCACGCTCGACACGGAGATCGCCGAAGTGCGTCCCGGCTTCACCTGCACCGCCGACATCACGACGGCGACGCGGCAGAAGGCGGTGGCCGTGCCGATCCAGGCGATGGCCGTGCGCGAGCTGATCTACGACGACAAGGGCAACATCGTCCGGCCGCCGAAGCAGGAGGGCAAGCGCCGGCCGTCGGTCGAGCCCACGGCCTCGGCCGAAGAGCTCAAGCCCGGCCAGACGCGCAAGGAAATGGAAGGCGTGTTCGTCATGCGCGGACGACCAGGCGTCTTCCTCCCGGTCAAGACCGGCATCGCCGGCGACAAGTACTTCGAGGTCCTCGACGGGCTGAAGGAAGGCGACAAGGTCATCACCGGCCCGTTCAACTCGGTCCGCGACTTGAAGGACGGCGATCAGGTGCGGCGGAGGGCCAAGAGGCGAGCGTACGGCTCCTGAGGGCGGCAGACGCCAGCGCCGCCGACCGCGCATGCAGAAGTTCCTCGACGCGGTCTCGCTCGCGCTCTCGTCCATCTGGGCCGGAAAGCTCCGGTCCTTCATGACGGTGCTCGGCAACATCGTCGCGGTGACGTCGATCATCGCCGTGGTGTCGCTCATCCGCGGCATGGACGGCTACGTGTCGGATGCGATCCTCACCGACGTCGGCGCCGGCACCTTCAAGGTCGAGCGCACCGGACCGACGACGAGCGAGGAGCAGGAAGAGAAGCAGCGCAACAACCCGCGCATCACGATGCGGGAGCTCGAGACCGTGCGCGGCGCCGGCGAGACGTCGTCGCCGTGATGGCGCAGGCGAACTCGGGCGCGCCCGGTCGTCTACCACGAGGAACAGCTCGAATCGGTCCAGATTCGCGGCGTGTCGAAGGAGTACCTCGAGTTTGCCGGCTACGACCCGATCGAGGGCCGCGTCATCAGCCGGTTCGAGGTCGAGCGCGCGCGTCCGGTCGCCTATCTGGGCTGGGGCACCGCCGATCGGCTCTTCAAGGGCGCGAACCCGCTCGACAAGCTCATCCAGGTCCGCGGCGTCCACTTCCGCGTCGATCGGCGTCAACGAGGAGAAGGGATCGCTCTTCGGCAACTCGCAGGACGAGTTCATCGTCGTTGCCGCTCGAGAACTTCCAGAAGCTGTTCGGCTCGCGCCGCAGCCTCGAGCTGACGGTGAAGCCGCGCGATCCGCTGCAGATCGAGCAGACGATGGACGAGGTGCGCGTGGCGCTGCGGACGCAGCGTCAGCTCAAGCCGAAGGAGGACGACAACTTCGGCATGTACACGTCCGAGACGCTGATGAACCTGTTCCGCTCGTTCACGGCGGGCATCTTCGCGGTGCTGATCGGCGTCGTCTCGCTCTCGCTCGTCGTCGGCGGCGTCGTCATCATGAACATCATGCTGATGGTGGTGACCGAGCGGACGCGCGAGATCGGCCTGCGCAAGGCGCTCGGCGCCCGCAAGCGCGACATCATCTGGCAGGTCCTGACCGAGTCGACGACGCTTCGGTCGTCGGCGGGCTCGTCGGGACCACGCTGGGCTTCACGCTGGCGCTGATCGTGTCGCAGATGACGCCGATTCCCGGCCAAGGTCGAGGTCTGGTCGGTCGTCCTCGGCATCGGCATGACGGCGATCGTCGGCCTCTTCTTCGGCCTGTATCCTGCGATCCGCGCCGCGAGCCTCGACCCGATCGAAGCGCTTCGACGGGAATGAGTCCAAATGACGAATGACGAATGACGAATTCGCCCGGCCGGGTCGCTCGCAGGGTTCAAGGATTCATCATTTGTCACTCGTAATTCGTAACTCGTAGCTCGTCACTCGTCACTTCCCTGATGCCTGGCATCCGCACTGGTCTGCTGACCGAAATCCTCGTGATGGCGCTCGACACGCTGCGCGCGAACAAGCTGCGCTCGGCGTTGACGATCCTCGGCGTCGTCATCGGGATCACGTCGATCGTCAGCATGACGGCGCTCATCCGCGGCTTCGACGAGTCGTTCAAGGACCTGTTCCGGCAGGTCGGTCCGAACACGATGTTCATCCCGAAGTTCAGCTTCGTGAGCTTCTCGCAGGGCAAGGAGTTCCGCGACCTGATCAAGCGGCCGAACCTGACGATCGAGGACGCGCGGGCCATCGAGCGCTCGCCGCTGATCGACAGGTGTCGCGATGCAGGTGGGCGGCGGCCCGGGAGCCGGCCGGAGCGGCTCACCTATGCGAGCCAGGCCACCAAGCGCATGGGGGTCATCGGCGTCAGCGCGAACTTCGGCGAGACCAACTCGATCCCGATGGAGGCCGGCCGCAGCTTCACCGAGACGGAAGTCGATCGCCGTCGCAACGTCATCATCCTCGGCAACGCGCCGGCCCAGCGTGCTCTTCCCCAACGTCGATCCGATCGGCAAGCGCGTGCGCGCCGGGCAGGCACGAGTACACGGTCGTCGGCGTGTTCGGCAAGCGGCCCAACCCGTTCGGCGGCAGCCAGGCCGACGAGTTCGCGATCATCCCGTGGACGACGTGGCAGAAGGCCTACGGCGCCGACGCGTTCCGCATCTTCGGCGTCGTCCACCGCGACGTGGCGATCATCGCGATTCCGCGCGAAGACGTCCCGCGGCCGACGCGATGCGCGAGGTCGAGGAGATCATGCGGTCGCGCCACGGGCTGCGCCTGGATCAGGAGAACGACTTCGACATCGGGACGCAGGACGCGCTGTTCAAGTTCTGGGAGCAGCTGAGCCGGGCGATCTTCCTCGCGCTGGTCGTGATCTCGTCGATTGCGCTGATGGTCGGCGGCATCGGCGTGATGGCGATCATGATGATCAGCGTCACCGAGCGGACGCGCGAAATCGGCGTGCGCAAGGCGCTCGGCGCACGCAGCCGCGAGATGCTCTGGCAGTTCCTGCTCGAGGCCGCGTTCCTGACCTCGGTCGGCGGCGTCATCGGGATCGTGCTCGGCGCCAGCATCGGCTGGCTGATCAACATCCTCTCGGGCTTCCCGATCTCGATGCCGTGGTGGTCGTTCGCGATCGGCCTCGGCTTCTCCGCCGCCGTCGGCATCTTCTTCGGCATCTTCCCGGCGTTCAAGGCCGCGAGGCTCGACCCGATCGAAGCGTTGCGATACGAGTGAAGCAGCGGCAGGAGGCTTCAGCCCCGCCAGAGCGCCTGTATTGTCACGGCTTGCGCGGCCCTGAAGGGCCCGCCCTCCTGGTCGTTGGTAGCTGGTAGTTGGTCACTGGTAGCTGTCATGCCCGGAATCCGCGCGGGCCTGCTGGCCGAGATCCTCGTCATGGCGCTCGACACGCTGCGCGCCAACAAGATGCGCTCGGCGCTGACGATCCTCGGCGTCGTCATCGGGATCACGTCGATCGTCAGCATGACCGCGCTCATCCGCGGCTTCGACGAGTCGTTCAAGGACTGTTCCGCCAGGTCGGGCCGAACACGATGTACATCGAGAAGTTCGGCCTCGTGAGCTTCTCGCAGGGCAAGGACTTCCGCGACGTCATCAAGCGCCCGAACCTGACCATCGAGGATGCGCGCGCGATCGAGCGGTCGCCGCTCGATCGCAGACCGTGGCGCTGGAGCTCGGCGGCGGCGTCGCGCCCCGACAGGAGCGGCTGACCTATGCGAGCCACGCCACCAAGCGGATGGTCGTCATCGGCGTGACCGCCAACTGGGGCGACGACCAACTTCATTCCGATGGAGGCCGGCCGCGTGTTCACCGAAGCCGAGGTCGAGCGCCGCCGCCACGTGATCGTGCTGGGCAATGCGCCGGCGCGGGTGCTCTTCCCCAATGTCGATCCGATCGGCAAGCGCGTCCGCGCGGGACGGCACGAATACACGGTCGTCGGCGTCTTCGGCAAGCGCGTCCGAACCCGTTCGGCGGCACCGGCTTCGACGAGTTCGCGGTCGTGCCGTGGACGACCTGGCAGAAGGTCTACGGCACGGACGGATTCCGCATCTTCGGCATCGTGCATCGCGACGTGAGCATCGTCGCCGTGCCGCGCGAAGAGGTGCCGCGCGCGGACGCCATGCGGGAAGTCGAGGAGATCATGCGGTCGCGGCACGGCCTGCGGCTCGATCAGGAGAGCGACTTCGACATCGCCACGCAGGACACGCTGTTCAAGTTCTGGGATCGGCTCAGCAGGCCATGTTCCTCGCGCTCGTCGTCATCTCGTCGATCGCGCTGATGGTCGGCGGCATCGGCGTGATGGCGATCATGATGATCAGCGTCACCGAGCGGACGCGCGAGATTGGCGTCCGCAAGGCGCTCGGCGCCCGCAGCCGCGAGATCCTCTGGCAGTTCCTGCTCGAAGCGGCGTTCCTCACCTCGGTCGGCGGCGTCATCGGCATCGTGTTCGGCGCCGGCATCGGCTGGCTGGTCAACATCCTCTCGGGCTTCCCGATCTCCATGCCCTGGTGGTCCTTCGCCATCGGCCTGGGCTTTTCGGCCGCGGTCGGCATGTTCTTCGGCATCTTCCCCGCGTTCAAGGCGGCCAGGCTCGATCCGATCGAGGCGCTGAGGTACGAATAGCATGCGAGGCACGACTCCATTCGAGTCGAGTCGATGAGTCGTGAGTCGATCGACGGCTTTCGGCTATGACAGCTTGATCGTCGACCGACCTCCCTAGGCAGTCTGCGGGTCCGCCGCCCCGCATCGAGTCCCTTGCAGCGTATCCGATAGGTTGCCGCCTTGCCGTGCGATCCTGCAGGCCGTCGACCGCCGACTCACACAGAGGAGCGGCGGCGTCGCGCGAGGATCGCGCCCCATGAGAGTCTTCGACGCCCCGTCCATCCGCAACGTCGCCCTCGTCGGTCATTCCGGCGCCGGCAAGACGCAGCTCGCGAGCGCCCTGCTGTTCGACGCGGGCGTCGTGAACCGCCTCGGGAAGGTCGACGAGGGCACCACGGTCACCGACTACGACGACGAGGAGATTGCCCGCAAGCACACGCTCGGATCGAGCCTCGCGTGGCTGGAATGGAACAAGACCAAGGTCAATCTCGTCGATACGCCGGGGATGGCGAACTTCCTGAGCGACACGCGGGGCGCGCTGCGCGTCACCGATGCCGCCCTCGTGGTCGTGGACGCGGTCGCGGGAGTGCAGGTCCAGACCGAGGCGGTGTGGCGGCTGGCCGACGAAATCGCCCTGCCGCGCCTCGATCGTGGTCAACCGGTTCGATCGCGAGCGCGCCAGCCTCGAGCGCTCGCTGGAGTCGCTGCGCAGCACGTTCGGCCGGACGGTGGTGCCGATCACCATCCCGATCGGGCAGGAACGGGACTTCCGCGGCGTCATCGACCTGGTCTCGATGAAGGGGTTCACGTTCAAGACGGATGGCAGCGGCGCGATGACGGCCGGGGAGATTCCCGGCGGAGCAGGCCGCGGAAGCACAAGCGGCGCGCGATGCGCTGGTCGAGCTGATCGCGGAGGCCGACGATGCGCTGATGGAGCGGTTCTTCGAGGAGGGGACGCTCACCAACGAGGAGGTCGACCGCGGGGCTGCGCCGCGGCGATCGCCGCAGAGCAAGCTCTTCCCCGTCCTCTGCACCTCGGCGCTGACCAACGTCGGCATCCAGCCGCTCCTCGACGCCCTCGTCGCCTACGCGCCGTCGCCGGCCGATCGTCCGTTCCCGGCCGTCCGCCGCGACGGCAGCGGCGACCATCGAGGTGCCCGCCTCGAAGTCCGCGCCCTACTCGGCGTTCGTCTGGCGCACGGTCGCCGATCCGTTCGCCGGCCGCATCACGCTGTTCCGCGTCGTCTCCGGCTCGCTCAAGACGGATTCGACGGTCAACAACGTCACCCGCGACACGCAGGAGCGGCTCGGACACCTGCTCGTCCTGCAGGGCAAGACGCACACGGCAGGTTCCCGAGCTCGAAGCCGGCGACCTCGGTGCGGTGGCCAAGCTGAAGGAGACGCAGAGCGGCGACACGCTCGCCGACAAGCAGACGCCCTTCACCTTCCCGAAGCTGGTGTTCGCCGAGCCCGTGCTCTCCTACGCCATCGAACCGAAGACGCGCGGCGACGAAGAGAAGATCAGCACGGCGCTCCACCGGCTCCGGGAGGAGGATCCGACCGATCCACTACAGCCGCGATCCGCAGACGAAGGAGTCGCTGCTCTCGGGCCAGGGCCAGCTGCACATCGAGGTCACCGTCGCCAAGCTGAGACGGCGCTTCGGCGTCGAGGTCACGCTCAAGCTCCCGCGCATTCCCTATCGCGAGACGATCACGATGCCCGCCGACGCCCACGGCCGGCACAAGAAGCAGACCGGCGGCCACGGCCAGTTCGGCGACTGCAAGATTCGCGTCGAGCCGCTCCCGCGCGGCAAGGACTTCGAGTTCGTGGACGAGATTTTCGGCGGCTCCATCCCGCGGCAGTTCGTGCCCGCCGTCGAGAAGGGCATCCAGGACGCCCGGATGCGCGGCTACCTGGCCGGCTATCCGATGGTGGACTTCCGCGCCACGGTCTACGACGGGTCGTTCCATCCCGGTCGACTCGAACGAGCTCTCGTTCAAGATGGCGGGCTCGCTCGCCTACAAGGACGCGATGTCGAAGGCCCGTCCGACGATTCTCGAGCCGGTGATGAACGTCGAGGTGCAGGGGCCCAGCGAGTACGCGGGCGACCTGATGGGCGACCTCAACAGCCGGCGCGGGCCGCATCGCGGGCATGGACACGCGCGGCGCGATGACCATCATCCGCGCGCAGGTGCCGATGTCCGAGATGCTCACCTACGAGCAGCACCTCACGTCCGCCACCGGCGGACGCGGGGCCTACTCGATGGACTACTCACACTACGAAGAGGTGCCCGTCCCACCTGCAGTCGAAGATCATCGCCCAGGCCAAGGCGGAGCGGGCTGGCGTCGAAGTGGAGGAGATGGAGTAGGACGGCGACCGAGCTCCGAAGTACGCAGGCTACGCAGTCTGACCCGAAGTCGCGGCGAGCGACCAGCCGACCTTGCGTCGCTGACGCTCGTCGCTGCGTACTGCCGTGAGCTACTCGTCCGTGCGTCTTCTTGCGGGCGCGAGGCTTCCTCGGGCGCCTCGCTCTCGGCAGCGGCCTTCGGCGAGTCGGCCTTCTTGCCGCGCAGCCGGTCCGCGGCGGCGCGCAGACGTCCGCGGACGCCGGCCGCGCTTCTGCGACGCCTGGGGCGTGTCCTTCTCGAGGTTCGGGTTGTACTCGCTCCCGACCAGCTCGACCTGCGCCATGTCGGCGCTGTCGCCCCGCCGGGGCCCGATCTTCAGCAGCCGCGTGTAGCCGCCAGGACGCTTCTCGAACCGGGGCGCGATTGATTCGAACAGCTTCGAGACGACCGCCGTGTCAGCGAGATCGCGCGACACGAGCCGGCGCGCGTTCATCGTCTTGACCGAGTCGTTGGTCGCCAGGCCGCGCTTGGCGACGGTGATCAGCCGCTCGACGAACGGCCGAAGCTCCCGCGCCTTGGGCACGGTGGTCTCGATCCGCTCGTGCCGCAGCAGGGCCTGCGCCTGGTTGCGCAGCAGCGAGATGCGGTGCTCGGTGACGCGACCGAGCTTGCGATGGGCTACTCGATGTCTCATGGCTACGACCTGGGCGACTCGGCGACTGGGCGACTCGGCGACTGGAGCGACTGGGCGTTGGACCACTAGGCGGTTGGGCGAACAGGCTACCGGGCTACTGAGTGGGTGGATCCCGAGCTCTTGGTTGGCCAGTCCCGTCCCCAAGTCGCCCAGTCGTCCCCAGTCCCCGAGTCGCCCAGTCCCCTAGTCGCCCAGTCCCCTGGTCATTCGGACTGCTGTGCCGCTGGCTGATCCATCCGCATGCCGAGGCTCAGGCCCATCCCCTGCAGGATCTCCTTGATCTCGTTCAGCGACTTGCGGCCGAAGTTCTTCGTCTTCAGCATCTCGGCTTCGGTCTTGCTGACGAGCTCGCGCAGCGTGCGGATGTTCGCGTTCTTCAGACAGTTGTAGGAGCGCACCGAGAGCTCGAGCTCCTCGACGCTCTTGTCGAGGTTCTCGTTGCTCGACGAGTTCGCCTGTTCGCTCGAGGCCTCGCCCTCCTCATCGTCGCCGTCTCGCCGACGCCGACGAAGATGTCGAGATGCTGGCGCACGAGCCGGGCGGCGAGCGACAGCGACTCGGCCGGGCCGACCGCGCCGTTGGTCCAGATGTCGAGGGTCAGCTTGTCGTAGTCGGTGTTCTGGCCGACGCGCGCCGCCTCGACGAGATAGTTGACCTTCTTGACCGGCGAATGCACCGAGTCCACGGGAATCCAGCCGA
Organism: Vicinamibacterales bacterium; assembly: GCA_963834365.1. Classification (GTDB taxonomy): domain Bacteria; phylum Acidobacteriota; class Vicinamibacteria; order Vicinamibacterales; family Vicinamibacteraceae; genus CAWJAP01. The sequence continues at coordinate 174,592 of CAWIBS010000039.1, forward strand.
TGCCGAGGTCCTCGTCGAAGTTCTTGTCCGCCGACACGTAGCCGCGGCCGCGCTTGATCCGCAGCTCCATGTGCAGCTTGCCCTTCTCGGCCACCGTCGCGATGTGGGCGTCCGGCTCGAGGATCTCGACGTCCTGGTCGACCTCGATGTCGCGCGCACGCACCTCGCCGGACTTGTCGACGCGCACGTACAGCGTCTTGACCTCGTCGGTGTGCAGCTCGATCGGAATCTGCTTCAGATTGAGGATGATGTCGGTCGCATCCTCGACGACGCCCGGAATCGGCGAGAACTCGTGCTGGACGCCGTCGATCTTCACCGCCGTCACCGCCGCGCCCTCGATCGACGACAGGAGCACGCGCCGCAGCGTGTTGCCCACCGTCGTCCCGAACCCGCGCTCGAACGGCTGCGCGTAGAACCGGCCGTAACCGCTCCGTCGCGGTCTCACGCTCGAACTCGAGGCGCTTGGGACGCTGGAAACCCTTCCACAGCATAGTGCTTGGTCCTTTCTGTCGAACCCCGATCTTCTCGGCCTGAAGTCTCTCGTTCGGCCAACCACCGGTCTCTCGGCACGATCGCGTGACAGACCCGATGACGAACCGACTGCAAGTGCTGTTCAGGGGCTACTTCGAATACAACTCGACGATGAGCTGTTCCTGCACGGGGAGATTGATCTGTTCGCGCGTCGGCACCGACGTCACGCGGCCGGCGCTCTTGTCGCCGTCGAGCTGCAGCCATTCCGGGACGCCGCGGCCCTTGACCTCCTCGACGGCGTGCTGGACGACGGCGCTCTTCAGGCTGGCCGGGCGAACCTTCACCTCGTCGCCCGCGCGAACCGCGTAGGACGGAATGTCCACCTTCTTGTCGTTGACCAGGAAATGTCCGTGGCGCACGAGCTGACGGGCCTGCGGGCGCGAGGTCGCGAAGCCGAGCCGGTAGACGACGTTGTCGAGGCGCGTCTCGAGCGCCTGCAGCAGCATCACGCCGGTGACGCCGCGGTGGCGCGCCGCGGTCTCGAAGTAGCGGCGGAACTGGTTCTCGAGCACGCCGTAGATGCGCTTGACCTTCTGCTTTTCGCGCAGCTGCACGCCGTAGCCCACGAGCTTCGCCTTGCGCGACTTCCCGTGCTGCCCAGGCGGGAGATTGCGCTTCTCGATCGCGCACTTCTCCGTGTAGCACCGCTCGCCCTTGAGAAACAGCTTCATGCCTTCGCGGCGGCAAAGGCGGCAGACCGGACCGTTGTAACGTGCCATTGAGTCTCGTCCTTCGAATACGGTTCGAAACGGGCGCCATGCGCCCCCGACAGGCTCCGTGACATGACAGACCAGGATGGAGGAGGTTCCTCGTCCCCTGGCGGTGCGCTGAGCCTGTTCAGCGCATCTTCGCGACCGCCCGGCCCGCCTACACGCGGCGACGCTTGGGCGGCCGGCAGCCGTTGTGCGGGATCGGCGTGATGTCGCGGATCGACTTGACGTCGATGCCAATCGTCTGCAGCGCCCGCACGGCCGATTCACGACCGGCGCCCGGCCCCTTCACGCGCACCTCGAGCGACCGCATCCCGAAGCCCTGGGCTGCCTTGCCGGCATTGATGGCCGCCTGCGTCGCCGCAAACGGCGTCCCCTTGCGCGAGCCCTTGAAGCCGATCGCGCCGGCGCTCGACCAGGAGACGACGTTTCCGTCCACGTCGGTGATCGTGATCACCGTGTTGTTGAACGACGCCTGGATGTGCGCGTAGCCGTGATGGACGACGCGCTTCTCGCCGCGCTTCTTGAATGCCTTCTTGCGCGCCGGTTTCTTGCCACTGTCGGGTGTTGCGCCCTCGGTCTGTTCGGTCTTGGCCATGGTTGCTTCAGAACTCGGAATTCGACTACGGGCTTCAGACTACAGGCCTTGCAATAATCCGCTCGGGTGGGCCGTAGCCTGCAGCCCGTAGCCTGTAGCCGATCCTTCTACACCGTCTTCTTCTTCGCCACAGCCCCGCGACGCGGGCCCTTCCGCGTGCGCGCGTTGGTCCGCGTCCGCTGCCCGCGCATCGGCAGGTTGCGGCGATGACGGAGGCCGCGATAGCAGCCGATCTCCATCAGGCGCTTGATGTTGAGCGAGATCTCCTTGCGAAGGTCGCCCTCGACGCCGCCGACCTCCTCGATGACGCGGCTGATCTTGCGCACGTCGTCTTCGGTCAGGTCCTTGACGCGCACGTCCGGACTGACCCCCGAGGCGGTCAGGATGTCGTTCGAGCGCTTCCGCCCGATCCCGTAGATGTAGGTCAGGCCAATCTCGACGCGCTTGGCGCGAGGCAAATCCACACCTGCAATGCGTGCCATACGTTGCTATCCCTGCCGCTGCTTGTGCTTGGCGTTGGTGCAGATGATCCGCACCACACCGCGGCGCCGAATCACCTTGCACTTGTCGCAAATCCGTTTGACCGATGCCCTGACCTTCATCGTCGTCCCTTTCGCCCGCGCGAAACTCCCATATTGCCACAAAAGCCCGGCTGTTGGCTAGGGAATGGGGGGCGGGAGCCTCCCGACAATCTCACGGAGGCTCCCGTCCCCCTCACAACTTCTCCACAATCGCCCCGCGCGTCAGGTCCCGCGTCGCCAGCCGCACCCGCACCCGGTCCCCAGGCAGGATGCGGATGAAGTTACGGTGCGGATCCGCATCCAGGTGCGCCGTCACGACGCCTCGTCCCTCGAGCCGAATCCGGTACAGCGCGCTCGGCAACTGGGCTTCCACCGTCCCCTCGACCTCGACCGGTGCCACGGCACCCTCAAGCGTCAGCGCGGAGCGCCCGCCGGCGCCCGCTCCACCGCCGGCAACTCGGTCAGCACCCAGGGGCCATCGGTGGTCACGGCCACGGTGTGCTCGAAATGCGCCGACAGGCTGCCGTCCACGGTGACCGCCGTCCAGCCGTCGCTCAGCACCTTCACGGCGGCCCTCCCCATGTTCACCATCGGTTCGATGGCGAGCACCATGCCTTCCGCGAGCCGCGCGCCGCGTCCGGCCGGCCCGTAATTGGGCACCTGCGGCTCCTCGTGCAGCTGTGCCCCGATCCCGTGGCCGACGAACTCGCGCACGACCGAGAACCCGTGCGACTCGACGTGCTCCTGCACCGCATGCCCGATGTCCGAAACCCGTCCGCCGATCCGGACCTGCGCAATGCCCCGCAGCAGCGACTCGCGCGTCACGTCGAGCAGCCGGCCGACCTCGGCGCCGACGGCGCCCACCGGAAAGGTCGCGGCGCAGTCCCCGTAGTAGCCATCCAGCTTCACGCCCATGTCGAGCGACAGGATGTCGCCCTCCACGAGCGCCCGCGCCGACGGGATGCCGTGAACGACCTCCTCGTTGACCGAGGCGCACACCGTCGCCGGGTAGCCGCGGTAGCCCTTGAACGCCGGCAGCGCCCCGGCGTCGCGGACCTGGCGCTCGGCTTCGCGATCGATCTCGGCGGTCGTCGCGCCCGGGACGACGAGGAGCCGCAACGACTCGAGCACTCGCGCGACGAGCTGGTTCGCCGCGCGCATCTTCTCGAGCTCGGCCGACGACTTGCACACAATCACGGGCGCACGTCCACCCTCTGATCACCTTTGCGGCCGACGGCCCGCGAAGTGTCGAGGGCGTCCCGAATCTGGGCGGTAACCGTCGACGGGGCGAGATTGCCGTTGATGCGGAAGAACGTGCGGCTCCCGCGGTAGTAGTCCACCAGCGGCTCGGTCTCGTCGTGGTAGATCTTCAGCCGCTTGCGCACGACCTCGTCCTCGTCGTCGATGCGGCTGACGAACGAGCCGCCGCACTTGGGGCACTTCTGACCGACCTGCTGGCCCGGATCGGCATTGACGCCGCACGTGTCGCAGATGCGGCGTGACTGCAGCCGGCGCACGAGCTCCTCGAACGGCACCTCGATGAGCAGCACCGTCAGCACGCCGCGGTCCTGGGAAATCTCGTCGAGCGCCCGCGCCTGCGGCACCGTCCGGGGAAAGCCGTCGAGAATCACGCCCGCCGCCGCATCGGGCCGGCGCAAACGCTCGGCGACGATCTGCACCATCGTCTCGTCGGGCACCAGGCGCCCGCTGGCCATCGTCGCCCGCACGAAGTCGCCGAGCGGGGTGCCGTGCGACACGTCGTCGCGCAGGATGTCGCCGGTCGCGATCTTCAACAGGCCATAGTCGCGCGCAAGCCAGGTTGACTGGGTCCCCTTCCCCGCCCCAGGCGGTCCGAGCATGACGACGGTCAATTGGCTCATGGTCGCGCCAGGCGATCGCTCAGCCGCGGCGTCCGCGGATCCGCGTCTTCTTCATGAAGCTGTCGTAGTGCCGCATGATGAGCTGCGATTCGATCTGCTGCACCGTGTCCATCGCCACGCCGACGATGATGAGCAGCGACGTGCCCCCGAAGTAGAACGTCACGCCCAGCCCCTCGGTGATGAACCGGGGCGTGACCGCGTCGAGCTGCTCACCGATGAAGGGAATCGGCGCCACCTTCAGCCCGCTGAGCAGGAAGATCGGCAGCAGCGAGATGATGGCCAGGTAGGCCGCGCCCACCAGCGTGATCTTGCTCAGGATGGCGTCGATGTACTCGGCCGTCCGCTTGCCGGGCCGGATGCCAGGCACGAACCCGCCGTACTTCCGCATGTTCTCCGCCACGTCGTCCGGGTTGAAGACGATCGACGTGTAGAAGTAGGCGAAGAACAGGATGCCGACGACGAACAGCAGGTTGTGGAGCGGCATGCCGTAGTTGGTCGCGTCGGCCGCCGATCGCCACCAGCTCTCGGGTCCGGCCGCCTGCGCGACGGCTCCGAGGCCGGTGCCGATGAACGCGAGGATGGACGAGGCGAAAATCACGGGAATGACGCCGCCCGTGTTGACCTTGAGCGGGATATGCGTGCTCGACCCGCCGTACATCCGCCGACCGACCATGCGTTTGGCGTACTGCACGGTCACCCGCCGCTGTCCGCGTTCGATGAAGATCACGGCGGCGATGACCGCGACCATCATCGCCAGGAGGAACGCCAGGCGCAGCAGCCCGATCTGGTTCGTCCGCAGCTGATCGAGCGTCAACAGCACCGCCGACGGCAGGCCGACGATGATGCCCGCGAAAATGATCAGGGACATGCCGTTCCCGATGCCACGCTCGGTGATCTGCTCACCCAGCCACATCACGAAGCAGCTCCCCGTCGTCATCGTCACCATCGTCAGCAGGCGGAAGTCCCAGCCGCCGTTCTCGACGATCGGCAATCCCCCCACGACGTTGGTCTGGTACTCCAGCGTGTAGGCGAGGGCGAGCGACTGCACGATGCTCAGCACGATCGTGCCGTAACGCGTGTACTGGGTGATCTTGCGCCGGCCGAGCTCGCCTTCCTTCGACAGCCGCTCCAGATACGGCCAGACGACCGTGAGGAGCTGCAGGATGATCGAGGCGCTGATGTACGGCATGACGCCGAGCGCGAAGATCGTCGCGTTCGCCAGGTTGCCCCCGGAGAACATGTCGTAGAGGCCGAACATCGTCCCGCGCGCCTGTTCGGCGAAGAGCCTCAGCGCTTCGGTATTGACCCCGGGCGTGGGAATCTTCGATCCCAGGCGGTACACGGCCAGCAGGCCGAGCGTGAACAGGACCCGCTTGCGGAGCTCCGGGACGGCGAAGATGTTCTTCAGACTGTCCAGCATGGGCTTGGTCGCCTGTGTTACTCGGCAGCCGCTCCGAGCGTCTCCGCCGTGCCGCCGGCCGCCTGAATCTTCTCCGCGGCCTTGCCGCTGAACCGGTCGGCGCGCACCGTCAGCGCCACACCGATCTCACCACGACCCAGCACCTTGACCGGGAGCTGGCCACCGCGCAGGAGCCCGTGCTCGCGGAGCAGCTCCGGCGTGACGATGGTTCCGGCGGTGAAGACCGTGCCCAGCGTGTCGAGATTGATCACCGCATACTCGGTCCGAAACGGGTTGTGGAACCCGCGCTTCGGCACGCGGCGATGCAGCGGCATCTGCCCGCCCTCGAAGCCGCGCTTGCTCTTCCAGCTCGATCGCGATTGCGCGCCCTTGTGGCCGCGGCCCGCGGTCTTGCCCAGACCCGACCCCTTGCCGCGCCCGACGCGCTTGGGAGACTGCTTCGCGCCCTTCGGAGGACGCAGGTTGTTGAGACTCATGGCTCCACGACCTCGACGATGTGCCGGACCTTGTGAATCATGCCGCGCATCGCCGGGTGGTCGATGACCTCCACGGTGTGGCCGATGCGGCGCAGCCCGAGCCCGCGCACGACCTCGCCCTGCTTCTTGTTGTAGCCAATCACGCTCCGGACCTGCCGGATCCGGAGTTTGGCGCCCGTGTCGCTCTTCGCCATGTTCACGCCCTCTGTTCAGGCTGCAGGCTTCCGCAACCCCCTACCTCTCGCTCTGGGACGTCCCGACGAGATCCTCGAGCTCCTTGCCGCGAACGCGCGCGACGAACGACGGGTCCTTCAGCGCGCGCAGCCCGGCAAAGGTCGCCCGCACGACGTTGTGAGGATTGTCCGACCCCAGCGACTTGGTCAGGACGTTCTGGATCCCGGCCGACTCGACGACGGCGCGAACCGCCCCGCCGGCGATGATGCCCGTGCCCGCAGGCGCCGGCTTGAGCAGGACGCTGCCGGCGCCAAACCGCCCGACGATGGCGTGCGGCAGGGTCGTGCCGGCGAGCGGCACTTTCACGAGGGCCTTCTTCGCCGACTCGATCCCCTTCTTGATGGCCGAGGGCACTTCCTTCGCCTTGCCGACGCCGAAGCCAACATGGCCGTGGCCATCGCCGACGACGACGAGCGCGCTGAAGCTCAGGTTCTTGCCGCCCTTGACCACCTTGGTGACGCGGTTGATCGAGACGACCGTGTCCTTGAGCTCGAGCTCGGCGGGATCGATCTTCTGGTTGAAATCAAACATACAGTCAGCTTTCGGCTCTCGCCCTTCGGTGGTTGCGCTCTTCAGGTCGTCTTCAGTCTTCAGTCGTCGGTCGTCGGTCAGCGACAGGCTACGGGCTACGGGCTACGGGCTAGGGCTGCGGTCCTTGGTCTTTGGTCTTTGGTCTTCGGTCTTCGGTCTTCGGTCAGATCTTGTCAGATCTTTCCGTGGCCCGTGGCCCTTGTCCGTAGCTAGAACTCCAGCCCCGCTTCACGTGCGGCCTCCGCGACCGCTTTCACGCGCCCGTGATAGAGGAAGCCGCCGCGGTCGAACACGACGCGCGTGATCCCCTTGGTCTTGAGCCGCTCGGCGACCGCCTTGCCGACCTCGCGCGCGCCGGAGATGTTGCCGCCCCTCGCGCCGCCCGCCAGCTGCGCCTTGAGCGACGGATCGACACTCGACGCCGCCACGATCGTCCGCCCGGTCGCATCGTCGATGACCTGGGCGTAGATGTGCGACACGCTGCGGAACACTGCGAGCCTCGGACGCGCGTCGGTGCCCGAGATGCGCTTCCGGAGCCGCAGGCTGATGCGATACCGCCGATCCCGTTTCGTCTTGATCCGCACGTGATGTCCTCGATCTCGTTGGGCGCGCGGCCACCGCACGCCGACCCGAGCGCTGCGACCGGACGCCCGCCCGGCCCTGCCGTTCTGCCCTACTTCGCGCCGGTCTTGCCAGCCTTCTTCTTCAGCACTTCACCCGCGTAGCGGACGCCCTTCTGCTTGTACGGGTCCGGCTTGCGCATCCGGCGCATGTCGGCGGCGACCTGACCTACGAGCTGACGATCGATCCCCGTGACCGTCACATGCGTCTGCTTCTCGACCGCCACGTCGATGCCCGCCGGGATGTCGTAGATCACCGGGTGCGAGAAGCCGAGCGCGAACTGCACCTGCTTGCCCTTCACCTCGGCGCGATAGCCGACGCCGACGATGTCCAGCTCCTTCTTGAAGCCGTCGGTGACGCCGGTCACGGCGTTGGCGACGAGGCTGCGCGCGAGCCCGTGAAACTTGCCGAGCTCGGCATCGTCGCGCACGGTCTTCGCGAGCAGCTTGCCATCTTCCTGCGAGAACGCCACACCCGGAGGCAGCGCCTGGCGCAGCTTCCCCTTCGGGCCCTGCACCTCGACGGCGCCCTCGGAGATCTGGACCTTGACGCCACTCGGAATCGCGATCGGTTTCTTGCCAATTCGGGACATGGCTCACAACTCACAACTGACAACCGGACTTCGGTAGGGCGGACCTTTAGGTCCGCCGTGCAACACTTCAGGTCCGCCGTCCACAACGCCGGGGCTGAAGCCCCGGCCTACCGTTGTCGTCTCCTGCTCTTCACCACACGTTGCAGAGCACCTCGCCGCCGACGCCCTGCTTGCGGGCCTCGCGGCCGGTCATCACGCCACGCGACGTCGTCAGGATGCTGGTCCCCAGGCCGCCCAGCACCGTGGGCACGTCTTCACGGCCGAAGTAGACGCGTCGTCCGGGACGGCTGACACGCGCGATGCCGGTGATGACGCGCTCGCCGCGCGGCCCGTACTTCAGCATCAGCCGGATCGCCTTCTGGCCGCCGGTGGACGCGCCCGACGCTGTCTGCGTTGGATCCACGAGCTTGAAGCTCTGGATGTATCCCTCGTGCTCCAGGATGCGGGCGATCTCGAGCTTCAGCGTCGATGCCGGAACGTCCACGCGCGTGTGATGCGCGATGGTCGCGTTCCGGATCCGCGTCAGCATGTCAGCAATCGGGTCGGTCATACTCATGTCCTGCAGAACGTCCACAGTCTCCCGGTCGGTTCGTGTCGGTCGCCCGGGATTCGTCGGTAGGCCGGGGCTTCAGCCCCGGCGTCGTGAGCGGCGGACCTGAAGGTCCGCCCTACCGGCTCGGCTCTCCACGAGCCCCCTACCAGCTGCTCTTCACCACGCCCGCGACGTCGCCCTCGAGCGCCAGCTTGCGGAAGCAGAGCCGGCAGAGCGCGAACTTGCGCAGGTAAGCGCGCGGCCGGCCGCAGCGCTGGCAGCGGTTGCGGCTCCGCACGGCGAACTTCGGCGTCTTCTCTTCTTTTGCCTTCTTTGCGGTCGTGGCCATGGAGGTCTCTTCTCAACTACCAGCTACCAGCTGCGATCTACCAGCTACCTATGCCAGCTTCCAATGCCAGCGAGCGGCCGTGCGGCGAGTGCGTCGTGGTCTTCGTCGTTCTTTTCTGGTCGCCGGTCACTGCCTAATTCGCCCGGAAGGGCATCCCGAGGAGCTGCAGCAGTCGGCGCGCCTCCTCGTTGGTCTTGGCCGTCGTGACGACCGAGATGTTCATGCCGCGAGCCTTGTCCACCTTGAGGTAGTCGATCTCCATGAAGATCAGCTGATCCTTCAGGCCGAGGGTGTAGTTGCCGCGGCCGTCGAAGCCCTTGGGCGACACGCCCCGGAAGTCGCGCACGCGGGGCAGCGCAATCGCAATCAGCCGATCCAGGAACTCGTACATCCGACCGCCGCGGAGCGTCACCATCGATCCGATCGGCTGGCCCTGGCGCACCTTGAACTGCGCGATCGACTTCTTCGCGCGCGTGGTCACCGGCTTCTGTCCGGTGATGCGGGCCAGCTCGTCGCCGCCGACGTCGACGATCTTCGCGTTCGACGTCGCTTCGCCGAGCCCCATGTTCACGACCACCTTCGTGAGCTTGGGAATGGCCATCACGTTCGTGTAGCCGAACTCCTTCCGGAGGGCGGGCACGACTTCGCTTGTGTACCGATCACGCAAACGGCTCATCGCAGATCCTTGTTAGTTACCAGTGACCAGTGACAAGCGACGAGTTGATTTCTCCCACCTCGTCACTGGTAGTTGGTCGCTGGTCACTTGTCCAGCACCGTGCCGCCGCGGCGGCTGACCCGGACGCGGCGCCCGTCCTCGAGCGTCCGGTGTCCGACCCGGGTGGGCTTGCCGGAGTCCGGATCGACCAGCATGACGTTGGAGGCATGAATCGCCGACTCCCGCTCGACGATCCCGCCCTTGACGTTGCGCTGCGGGTTCGGCCGGGTGTGGCGCTTGATCATGTTCACGCCTTCGACGACCACCCGGTTCTTCTCCGGCACCACCCGCAGGACACGTCCCCGCTTGCCGCGGTCGCGCCCGCCGATCACCAGGACCTCGTCGTTCTTCTTCACCGACAACTTCATCGATACCTCTCCGCGTGCCATCGGTAGCGCGGACCTTCAGGTCCGCCGGGGCTGAAGCAGGTCCGCCGGGGCTGAAGCCCCGGCCTACCGGGGACGATCACAGAACCTCCGGCGCCAGCGAGATGATCTTCATGAACCGGCGCTCCCGCAGCTCCCGCGCCACCGGCCCGAACACACGCGTCCCGATCGGTTCGTTGGTGTCGTTGATCAGCACCGCCGCGTTCCGATCGAAGCGGATGTAGCTCCCGTCGCGACGCCGCTGCTCCTTGCGCACGCGGACGATCACGGCCTTGACGACCTGGCCCTTCTTCACGTTGCCGTCCGGCGCCGCTTCCTTCACCGAGGCCGTGACGATGTCCCCGAGCCGGGCGTAGCGGCCGACCGATCCGCCGATCGGATTGATCACGGCCAGCTTGCGGGCGCCGGAGTTGTCGGCGACGTCGAGAATGGAACGCATCTGGATCATGGCGATGTCTCCTTGGCGGCGGTTGCCCTCAGCACCCGCCGCAGGCAGCCCTCGAGCGTGCGGCTGCTGTTCGCCGCGCTCGGCGCGCGGCGGCGCCGCACGCGGGCTGCTCTCTCCGGCAGCGATTGCTCTCAGTCCCCGCCACTGGCTCTAGATCTTCTGCGCCTTCGCCACGACGCGCGCCACCACCCACCGCTTCCGGGCGCTCATCGGCCGGCTCTCGACGAGGGCGACCGTGTCGCCCGTCTTCGCGTCACCAGCCTCGTCGTGCGCCATGAAGCGCGAGGTCCGCCGCTGCATCTTGCCGTAGAGCCCGTGGCGGACCCGCCGCTCGACGGCGACGACGACGCTCTTCTGCATCTTGTCGCTCACCACGACGCCGATGACTTCCTGCGCTGGCATCTCAGGCCCGCTCCTTCTCACGAATGATGGTCTTCACGCGCGCCAGCTCGCGACGGCCGGTCCGCAGCCTGGCCGGCGACTCGAGCTGGCCCATCGACTTCTGCATCCGCATTCTGAACAGCTGATCGTCGAGGTCCTTCGCCCGCGACACGAGCTCGTCGGTCGTCAGATCCCGCAGTTCCGCCGTCTTCGTCATGACGCACGCTCCTGGGCGAACCGGGTGGCGAACCGGGTCTCGATCGGCAGCTTGGCGGCCGCGCGCCGCATCGCCTGTCGCGCCTCGCCCTCGTTCACGCCTTCCATCTCGAACAGAATCCGGCCCGGCTTGACGACCGCGACCCACTGCTCGGGAGCGCCCTTGCCCTTGCCCATGCGGGTCTCCTGCGGCTTCTTGGTGATCGGCTTGTCCGGGAAGACCCGGATCCAGATCTTGCCGCCGCGCTTGATGAACCGGGTCATCGCGACGCGCGCCGCCTCGATCTGCCGATCGGTCAGCCAGCAGGGCTCCATCGCCTTGAGGCCGAAGTCGCCGAACGACACCTCGGAGCCGCGCCACGCCTTGCCGCGCATCCGGCCGCGCTGCTGCTTCCGGTACTTGACCTTCTTCGGCATCAACATGATGCAAGTTCCTCGATCCCTGGGGACTGGGCGACTGGGCGACTGGGCGACCGCGAGGCCAAACCCCGCCGCAGTCGCTCTTCAGTCGCCTAGTCGCCAAGTCGTCTAGTCGCCTGCGCGATGGCGCGTCACTCGCGCGTCCTATCCCCGCGGGCCCGGCGCCCGGCGGCCTGGCACGCGGTAGTCCTCTTCACGACCCGTCCGTGGCACCAGGCGCTCGCCCTTGTAGAGCCACACCTTGACGCCGATCTGGCCGTACGTCGTGTTCGCCTCGGCAAACCCGTAGTCGATATCCGCACGCAGCGTCTGCAGCGGGAGCTGTCCGTGCAGGTACCACTCCGAGCGCGCGATCTCGGCGCCGTTCAACCGCCCGGACACCCGGACCTTGATGCCGCGGGCCCCGAAGCGGAGCGCCGACTCGACGGCCTTGCGCATCGCCCGGCGGAAGGCGACGCGCTTCTCGAGCTGCGTCGCCACCGACTCGGCGATCAGCTGCGAGTCGAGCTCCGGCTTCTGGATCTCCTGGATGTTGATGAAGACCTCGCGGCTCGTGCGCTTCTTGATCTCTTCCTTCAGCTTGTCCACCTCGGCACCCTTGCGGCCGATGATGATGCCGGGCCGCGAGGTGAAGATGTCCACCTTGAGCTTGTTCGCCGCGCGCTCGATCTCGATCTTCGAGACCCCGGCGTGCGAGAAGCGCTTCTTGAGGTCGTCGCGCAGCTTCAGGTCTTCGTGCAGCAGCTTCGCGTAGTCCTTGTCGGCATACCAGCGCGAGCGCCAGGTCTTGTTGAAGCCGAGCCGGAATCCGTACGGGTGAACCTTCTGGCCCATGTCTGTTCCTGTTCTCGTTGTCCTGACGCCTACGCCCTGGCCTTCTTGGCGGCCGGCGTCCGCGAGCGCGGCTTCGCCGCGCCGGAGGCCTTCGACGCGCTGCGCGTCGCCTTCGGCCGGGCACCGCGCGGCGCCGGGGCCGTCCGTACCGCCGCCTTCTCAGTCACGGCGACCGTCAGATGCGCCGTCCGTTTCACCACCCGAAACGCCCGACCCATCGGCGCCGGACGCACCCGCTTCTGCGACGGCCCCTGGTTGGCGAAGCACGCCGAGACGAACAGGCGCTCGACTTCGCCGCCGAACCCATCCTTCTGCTGCGCGTTGGCAACCGCCGACTGCAGCACCTTCAGCACGTCGCGCGCCACGCCCTTGCGCGCGAACTTCAAGGTCGCCAGCGCGCTCGGCACGCTCTTGCCGCGAATGAGGTCCAGCACGAGTCCCGCCTTCTGGGCCGACGTGCGGACGTACTTGGCGGTTGCGTGAGCCTGCACCATCGCTATGCCCCTGCCTTTGCCGGCGCCGCCGCCTTGTCGGTCTTGGTCGTGTGGCCCCTGAAGGTCCGCGTCGCCGCGAACTCCCCGAGCTTGTGGCCGACCATGTTCTCCGTGATGTACACGGGCACGAACTTCCGACCGTTGTGGACCGCCAGCGTGTGCCCCACCATCTCGGGAATGACCGTGGACCGGCGCGACCAGGTCTTGATCACCTTCTTGTCGCCGGCCCGGTTCATCACCTCGATCTTCTCGAGGAGCGAGGTCTCAACAAACGGGCCCTTCTTCAGCGATCTGCTCATGTCTCACCTTTTCCCGGGTGGCTACTTCTGCCGCCGCGTGATGATGAAGCGCGTCGTCCGCTTGTTGTTGCGCGTCTTGTAGCCCTTGGTCGGCTTGCCCCAGGGCGTCACCGGATGCCGGCCGCCGGAGGTCTTGCCCTCGCCGCCGCCGAGCGGGTGATCCACCGGGTTCATCGACACGCCGCGGTTGTGCGGCTTCCACCCGAGCCAGCGGTTGCGCCCGGCCTTGCCAATCGACTCGTTCTCGTGATCGAGGTTGCCGACCTGGCCGACCGTCGCGAGACAGTTGGCGTTGACCAGCCGGACTTCGCTCGACGGCATGCGCACGGTGACGTAGTCGCCTTCCTTGGCGACCACCTGGACGCCCGCGCCCGCACTCCGCGCCATTTGTCCGCCCTTGCCGGGCTTCAGCTCGACGTTGTGCACGGTGGTGCCGAGCGGGATGTTCCGAAGCGGCATGGCGTTCCCCGGCAGGATGTCCACGCTCTCGCCGGCGACGATCGTATCGCCGACCTTCAGCCCCGCCGGCTGCAGGATGTAGCGCTTCTCGCCGTCGGCGTACGTCACCAGCGCGATCCGCGACGAGCGATTCGGGTCGTACTCGATCGTCGACACCTTCGCCGGAATGTCGCGCTTGTCGCGCTTGAAGTCGATCACCCGGTAGTTGCGCTTGTGACCGCCACCGCGCCACCAGATCGTCACCTCGCCCGTATTGTTGCGCCCGCCCGACTTGCGCAGCGGCTCGACGAGCGGCTTGTAGGGCTCGGTCGCCGTGATGTCGTCGAACGTCTGCGCGGTCTGGAACCGGCGGCCGGGCGACGTCGGCTTGTATTTGCGAATGGGCATCGCTCAATCCCCAGTGACGAGTGACAAGTGACAATTGACAAGTGACGAGTGACGAGTGCGGTTGCCCGCGGATTCGTCCTCCGTCATTTGTCATTCGTCATTCGTCACTCCTATGCGCCTTCCAGGAACTCCGGCACCTTCTCACCGTCGCGCAGCCGGACGTAGGCCTTCTTCCAGTCCGGACGGCGCCCGGAGAACCGGCCCTGCCGCTTCACCTTGCCGTGCATCGAGGCGGTCCGGACGCTCGCGATCTTCGCGCCCAGCAGCTGCTCGATCGCCTGCTTCACTTCGATCTTCGTCGCCCCGGTCGCCACCTCGAAGACCAGCGACTGGCCATCCCGCTCGCGCAGGATCGAGGTCTTCTCGGTCGTCAGCGGCCGCCGGATGACGTGGGTCAGCTTCATGACAGCGCCTCCTGCAGCTTCTCGAGCGCCGCCCTGGTCGCGATCACCCGCGAGGCATCGGCCACCGGGCGGGCCGAGACACGGTTGGCGGCGAGATAGGTCAGGCCGGGGATATTGCGGGTCGCGCGATCCAGCAGCTCGTTCAGCGCGAGATCCAGCACCAGCGTCTTGCCGCTCGCGCCCAGCCCCTTGAGCAGCGCCGCCGCGTCCTTCGTCTTCACGGTGTCGGTCGGCAGCGCATCGACGATCGTCAGCGTGCCCTGCTGGGCCTTGGCGGCCAGCGCCTCCCGCAGCGCGCCCCGGCGGACCTTCTTCGGCAGCGCGAACGCATAGTCGCGCGGCTGCGGCGGGAACACGACCCCGCCCTTGCGCCAGAGCGGATTCCGCAGGTCGCTGACGCGCGCCCGGCCGGTGCCCTTCTGCTTCCAGAGCTTCTTCCCGCTGCCCGAGACCGCCGCCCGGGTCTTCGCGGCGTGCGTCCCGCGCCGGGCCTCGGCCTGCTCGTGCACGACCGCTTCCCAGATCAGATCCGTGCGGACGCGGCCGCCGAAGAGCTCGTCGCTCAGGTCGAGCGAGCCGACCTTCTCGTTCCTGCTGTTGACGATGTCGATCTGCATCGCGGTGTCCTCGGTCGGGGCGCCGGTATGCGGCACCCCGACCGGTATCCTTCTTGGCTGCGGGCTACAGACTGCAGGCTACGGGCCTGACGAATTCCGGGGTCCTGCAGCCTGTAGTCAGTAGCCTGTCGCCTACTTCTTGCCCTTCTTCTTCGTCTCGACCTGCGGCTGCTTCTTCGGCTTCGCCGCGACGGCCTTGCGAATCACCACGTAGCCCCCGGCCGCGCCGGGCACGGCGCCTTCGAGCAGCAGCGTGTGGGTCTCGGCGTCCACCCGCACCACCTTCAGGTTGCGCGTCGTCACCCGCTCTGCGCCCATGTGGCCCGGGAGCTTCTTGCCCTTGATCACCCGTGACGGGTACGACGACGCGCCGATGCCGCCAGGTGCCCGGTGGAACATCGAGCCGTGGGTCGCGGCGCCACCGCGGAAGTTGTGGCGCTTCATGACCCCCTGGAAGCCCTTGCCCTTGCTCGTGCCGATCACGTCCACGGCGTCTCCGGCCGCGAAGATCGAGCAGACGACCTGCTCGCCGGCCGGCGGGGCCTCGGCCCCCTTGACGACGCGCACCTCGCGGCGCACCCGCGTCGGCGGCACCTTGGCCTTGGCGTAGTGCCCCGCGAGCGCCTGGTTCACGCGCGCCGGCCGGGCCTCGACCAGCCCGATCTGCACGGCCTCGTAGCCGTCGCGATCCGCCGTCTTGGCCTGCACGACGACGCAGGGACCGGCCTGGAGCACCGTGACCGGGGTGACGACGCCATCGGCGCCGAACACCTGGGTCATTCCCACTTTGCGACCGATGATTCCGGTGACCATCGAAAATCTTTCTGGCTACGGGCTACGGACTACGGACTGCGGGCCAGACGAACTGGAGGGCCTGCAGCCTGCAGCCTGTAGCCTGTAGTCCATTACTTGTGTTCCTTCCCGAACGCCTTGATCTCGACGTCAACGCCCGCCGGCAGATCGAGCTTCATCAGCGCATCCACGGTCTGCGGCGTCGGCTCGAAGATGTCGATCAGGCGCTTGTGCGTCCGGATCTCGAACTGCTCGCGCGACTTCTTGTCCACGTGCGGCGATCGAAGGACCGTCCACTTGTTGATCTCGGTCGGGAGCGGCACCGGGCCGGCCAGCCGCGCCCCCGTGCGCTTCGCCGTATCGACGATCTCGCCCGTCGACTGATCGAGCAGGCGATAGTCGTACGCCTTCAAGCGGATGCGAATCTTTTCACCGAATGCAGACATTGTCTGAATCCTGACTGGGCTGACTGGGCTACCGGCTGCAGGCTACCGGCCTGAAGCCGAGCCAGGCCCGCAGCCTGTAGCCCGTAGCCTGTAGTCGCCGCGTGGGCACGGCTCGTCGCCGTCGCCCCGCGCCCAGCACTACTCCACGATCTCAGTGATCGTCCCGGCGCCCACCGTGCGGCCGCCTTCGCGAATCGCGAAGCGCGCCCCCTTCTCGAGCGCCACCGGCGTCACCAGCTCCACCGAGACGCTCGTGTTGTCCCCGGGCATCACCATCTCGACGCCCTCGGGCAGCGTGAGCGACCCGGTGACGTCGGTCGTCCGGATGTAGAACTGCGGACGATAGTTGTTGAAGAACGGCGTGTGGCGGCCGCCCTCGTCCTTGGACAGGATGTAGACCTCGCCCTTGAACTTGGTGTGCGGCGTGATCGTCCCCGGCTTGCAGAGCACCTGGCCGCGCTCGACTTCGTCCTTCTCCGTGCCGCGCAGCAGGACCCCGATGTTGTCGCCCGCCTCGCCCGAGTCGAGCAGCTTGCGGAACATCTCGACCCCGGTGACGACCTTCTTCTTCGACGGGCCGAAGCCGACGATCTCCACTTCCTCGCCGACCTTCACCCGGCCGCGCTCGACGCGTCCGGTGACCACCGTGCCGCGGCCCGAGATCGAGAACACGTCTTCGATCGGCATCAGGAACGGCTTGTCCACCTCGCGCAGCGGCAGCGGCACGTAGGTGTCGAGCGCCTCCATCAGCTTGAGCACGCCTTCGACGCCGTCGGGCTCGCCGTGCAGCGCCTTGAGCGCCGACAGGCGCACCACCGGCAGCTTGTCGCCGGGGAAGCCGTAGGAGCTCAGGAGCTCGCGCACCTCGAGCTCGACGAGATCGAGCAGTTCCGCGTCGTCTACCGCGTCCACCTTGTTCAGCGCGACGACCAGGTAGGGCACGTCCACCTGCTTGGCGAGCAGCACGTGCTCACGCGTCTGCGGCATCGGGCCGTCGACGGCGCTCACCACCAGGATGCCGCCGTCCATCTGCGCGGCGCCCGTGATCATGTTCTTGATGTAGTCGGCATGACCCGGGCAGTCGACGTGCGCGTAGTGACGGTTCGGCGTGCTGTACTCGACGTGGCTGGTCGCGATCGTGAGAATCTTCGTCTCGTCGCGGCGCCCCTGCGACGCCGACGCCTTGGCGACTTCGTCGTACGAGACGAACTTCGCCCAGCCCTTGTCGGCCGCCACCTTGGTCAACGCAGCCGTCAACGTCGTCTTGCCGTGGTCGATGTGACCGATGGTGCCGACGTTCACGTGCGGTTTCGAACGATCGAACTTCTCCTTCGCCATTTGATTCTCCGTTGTGAGCTATCCGCCGACAGCTACTTCCCCTGAATCCTCGCCACGACCTCGTCGCTGATGTGGTTCGGCGCCTGCTCGTAGCGATCGAAATGCATCGAGTAGGTCGCACGCCCCTGAGTGCGCGACCGCATGTCGGTCGCGTAGCCGAACATCTCCGACAGCGGCACCCGCGCGCTGATGATCTGCGTGCCCCCGCGGGCCTCCATCGACTGGATGTGCCCGCGCCGGCTGTTCAGGTCGCCGATGATGTCGCCCATGAACTCCTCGGGGACCACCACCTCGACCCGCATCACGGGCTCGAGGAGCACGGGCTTCGCCTTCTGCGCCGCATCCTTGAACGCCATCGAGCCGGCAATCTTGAACGCCATCTCGTTCGAGTCGACGTCATGGTACGAGCCGTAGAACAGCTCGACCTGCACGTCGTCCACCGGATAGCCCGCGAGGACGCCGGTCGTCATCGCTTCCTTGATGCCCTCTTCGATCGGCTTGATGTACTCGCGCGGAATCGTCCCCTGCGTGATGTTGTTCACGAACTCGAAGCCCTCGCCGGGCTGCCGGGGGATGAGCTTGACCTCCGCGTGGCCGTACTGACCGCGCCCGCCCGTCTGCTTCACGTAGCGGCCGACGCCCTCGGCGGGCCGCGTCAGCGTCTCCTTGTAGGCGACCTGCGGCTTGCCGACGCTCGCCTCGACGTTGAACTCGCGCTTCAGGCGGTCGACGATGATCTCGAGGTGCAGTTCGCCCATGCCCGAGATGACGGTCTGCCCCGTCTCGATGTCCGACCTGACGCGGAAGGTCGGATCCTCGGCCATCAGCTTCTGCAGCCCCTGACCGAGCTTCTCCTGGTCGGCCTTGGTCTTCGGCTCGATCGCCAGCGCAATGACCGGCTCGGGGAAGTCCATCGACTCGAGCAGCACCGGCTTCTTCTCGTCGCAGATCGTGTCGCCGGTCGTGACGCTCCTCAGCCCGACGGCCGCCGCGATGTCGCCGGCGTAGACCTCCTTGATCTCCTCACGCTTGTTGGCGTGCATCTTCAGGAGGCGTCCGATGCGCTCGTGCTTGCCCTTGGTCGCGTTGTAGACCGACGATCCGGCCGTCATCACGCCCGAGTAGACCCGGATGAACGTGAGCTGGCCGACGAACGGGTCGGTCATGATCTTGAACGCCAGGGCGGAGAACGGCGCCTCGTCCGAGGCCTCGCGCACGAGCACGGGCTTGTCGGCCTTCGTCGGATCCAGGCCTTCGATGGCCGGAATCTCGATCGGCGACGGCAGGTAGTCGACGACCGCGTCGAGCAGGGGCTGCACGCCCTTGTTCTTGAACGCCGAGCCGCAGATGACGACCACGAACGGCGCCTTCTCGTGGCGCACCGAGCTGACGACGCGCTTGCGCAGCGCCGCCTTGATCTCGGCTTCCGTGATCTCCTCGCCGCCCAGGTACTTCTCGAGGATCTTGTCGTCGGCCTCGCTGACCTTCTCGATCAGCTTCTCGCGGAACTCCCTGGCGTCGGCCTGGTACTCCGCCGGGATGTCCTCGACGACGTAGTCGGCCCCCATCGTCTCGTCCTGGTAGGTGATCGCCTTCATGCGGACGAGGTCGATGACGCCCTTGAACCGATCCTCGCTCCCGATCGGGAGCTGAATCGCCACCGGGTTGCCCTGCAGCTTGGTCTCGATCTGCTCGAGGGTCCGCTTGAAGTCGGCCCCGATGCGATCCATCTTGTTGACGAAGCAGATGCGCGGCACGCGGTACTTGTCCGCCTGGCGCCACACCGTCTCGGACTGCGGCTCGACGCCCGACACCGCGTCGAACACCGCGCACGCGCCATCGAGCACGCGCAGCGATCGCTCGACTTCGGCGGTGAAGTCGACGTGGCCCGGGGTGTCGATGATGTTGATGCGGACGTCGCGCCAGGTGCAGGTCGTCGCCGCCGACGTGATCGTGATGCCGCGCTCCTGCTCCTGCTCCATCCAGTCCATCACCGCGGTGCCTTCGTGCACCTCGCCGATCTTGTAGGTGATGCCGGTGTAGAAGAGGATGCGCTCGGTCGTGGTCGTCTTGCCGGCATCGATGTGGGCCATGATGCCGATGTTGCGACAACGATTGAGCGGGACTTGGCGGGGCATGACGTCTTCTCGGTCTTCAGTCTTCTGGTCTTCAGTCTTCGGTCTTCAGTCTTCGGTCGTCGTCGGCAGCAGCTCGGTAGGGCGGGGCTTTAGCCCCGCCGTCAACGCGCCGGAGCTGAAGTTCACCGCGCCGGAGCTGAAGCTCCGGCCTACCAGCGATAGTGGGCGAACGCCTTGTTGGCTTCGGCCATCCGGTGCGTGTCCTCGCGCTTCTTCACGGCGCCGCCCCGGAGGTTGGCCGCGTCCAGGAACTCGTTCGCCAGCTTCTCTTCCATCGTCTTGCCGTCGCCGCGTGAGCGCGCATAGCCGACCAGCCAGCGGATGCTCAACGACAGCCTTCGGTTCGGGTTCACTTCCACCGGCACCTGATAGTTCGAGCCGCCGACGCGCCGCGACTTCACCTCGAGACTCGGCTTCGTGTTGTCAATCGCCTTCTTGAAGACCTTCAGCGGATCGTCGCCGGTCTTCTCCTTGACGATGTCCAGGCTCTTGTAGAGGATGCGCTCGGCCGTGCTGCGCTTGCCGTCGCGCATCACCGTGCTGACGAACTTGGTCACCAGGGTGCTGGCAAACAGCGGATCCGGCGGAATCTCTCGCTTGGCAATTTCTCGACGTCGCGGCATCTGGTCCTTGAACTCGCTAGGAGGGCTCGACTGTCAGCCGCGCCAACGCTCTATCGACCGGCACGGCGCGGCTGAAGCCGCGCCCTCCTGCGGTCCCTATTGCTTGGGCCGCTTCGCGCCGTACTTCGAACGACCCTGCTTGCGGCCCTGGACGCCCACGGCGTCGAGCGTGCCCCGCACGACGTGATACCGCACGCCCGGCAGGTCCTTCACGCGGCCGCCGCGGATGAGCACCAGCGAGTGCTCCTGCAGGTTGTGGCCGACGCCGGGGATATAGGTCGTCACTTCGATGTGGTTCGTCAGTCGGACGCGCGCCACCTTCCGAAGGGCCGAATTCGGCTTCTTCGGCGTCTGGGTGAAGACGCGGACGCACACGCCACGCTTCTGCGGGCTGTCCTGCAGCGCGGGGCTCTTCGTCTTGGTGACGATGGCCTCACGACCCTTGCGAACCAGCTGGCTGATTGTCGGCACAGGCTCTCCAAACGACACGCCGACTCCGGAGTGTCACCCCGCCGGTCAGGCGAGGAATTGCAGACACCGCGGAGTGTCCCAGGCTCAACTTCCGTCCAGGCCTAGAAGCTCTCCAGGAGAGCTTGGCACCCGGAACCGCAACCCTAAACTCGTGTGTGTCTCGCTAGCAGATTGGCTCTCTACGGCAGCGAGTCGCCAGCCTCTACGGCTGACCTTGCTGGTCGTCGCCACGGACCGGACGAGGTGTCGTCACCCGCCCCCAAGTCCGACGACGGAGCCGCTCAGTCGGAAGAGCGCCGGTCTGCTCACACCGGTTTCTGCCCTTCCTTGGCGGGTCGGCGCCAGATAGGGTGTCCTGGCGACGACAAAACCTGACGAAGATAGCATGGAGCGTCGCACGGTGCAACCAGGCGAACGCTGGAACGGGGTGGAGCGACTGGAACGGCTGGAGCGACTTGAGCGGCTCGAGGCGGATGGAACGGATGAGGCGACAAGACCAGTCAAGAGGAACCCGAGCGACCCGCGATGTGGCGCAGGGCTTCAGTCCTGCCCGGACCGCGAATGAGGTCACGCTCCTGGATTTCGGCCACGGCCGGCGCCTGGAGAAATGGGGCCCGGTCCGCCTCATTCGACCCGACGTCCGGGCGGCAGGGCCGCCCGCGCTGGATCCGAGCACCTGGCGGGACGTCGACACCGAGTTCGACGGACGAACGGGCGCGGGGACCTGGCGCGTGCACCGCGACTTCGACCAGCCCTGGGTCGTGCAGCACGCCGGCCTGCAGTTCGAGGTACGGTGCGCGCCGTCCATGCACACCGGCCTCTTTCCCGAGCAGGCCGCCAACTGGCGCTGGCTGGGCGAGTCTGCGGGCGCCGAGACGCTGGAGGTCCTCAACCTCTTCGCCTACACCGGCGGCGCCTCGATCGCGCTGGCACGCCTGGGGCACCGCGTCACGCACGTGGACGCCTCCCGGCCCGTCGTCAACTGGGCGCGTCGCAACGCGGCTCTCAACGGCCTGGCTTCGATTCGCTGGATCGAGGAGGATGCGCGGCGCTTCGTCGAACGCGAGACACGGCGCGGCCGGCGTTACCAGGGGCTGGTGCTCGATCCGCCAGCCTTCGGCCGGGGGCCGACGCGGCCGTGGCACATCGAGCGCGATCTGCCGGTCCTGCTCGACGCGGCGCTGCACCTGCTGGGCGCCGACGCCCGGTTCGTGCTGCTCAACATGTACTCCGGCGGCTACCGGATTGATGAGGCGGCGTTGGTGATTGACAACGCGCTCCGGACGGCCGGGGTCGCGGCCCGTATCGAGCGCGGCACGCTCGAGTTGTCCACACCAGACGGACGCACGCTGCCCGCCGGCACGTTCGCCCGCTGCGCGAAGGGGACGGGAGCCGTTTCTCAACATGATTCCCAAGTTGAGAAACGGCTCCCGTCCCCTCTTGCTGCTGCCGGTCTTTTTCCTCTTGGCCGCCTGGTCGCTCGTTGTCCCGATCTTCGAAGCGCCCGACGAGCCGGCGCACTGGCAGTTCGCCAGGTTCCTGCACGATCGATGGACCCTGCCCCGTTATGCGCCCGGGTTCGAGGAAGCGAACTCACCCCCGCTCTACTACCTCGCGATTGCGCCCATCGCGCGCGAGGCGGGATCACCGTCGATAGTGATTGCCGCGAACGCGCGCGGCGAGCCGGTGAGTCTCGCGCCGCCCCGGACGTTTCTGAACACGGACGATGACTTCAACCGGTATTGGCCGATACGGGTTGGACGGTTGGTGTCCGTGCTCATGTCCGTGGCGACCGTCTGGCTGACGTTTCTCGCCGGACGAGCGGCAACCGCGCGCGCGGAGACCGGGCTGCTCGCGGCGCTGTTCGTCGCGCTGCTGCCTCAGTTCTCGTTCCGCGCCGGGCACGTCAGCAACGACGCGCTCGTGACGTGTCTGTCGGCGGCGACCACGGCGGGCATCGTGAGGCTGACGGTCTCCGGCTTCACGTGGCGGCGCGGACTGCTGACCGCGACGGCGCTCGCCGCGGCGTACCTGTCCAAGATCAGCGCCATCGCGCTCGCGCCGCCGCTCATCCTGGCGCTGATCGCCGCAGCGCCCCACGTCGCGTGGCCCGCCCGCATCGCCAGGCTGGCGGTCCTGGGCGTGACCCTGCTTCTCGTCCTGCCGTGGAGCGTGCGAAACCAGTGGCTCTACGGCGACCCGTTCGCGAGCGGCGCCATGCACTCCGCGGTCGCCCACATCATCACGGAACGATCGCTCTTCTCCCGCTACTTCCTGACGCACTTCCCGACAGTCCTGTTCTTCTCGTTCGTCGGTGTCTTCGGGTGGGCGAACATCCTGCTGCCGTTCTCGGCATACGTCGCGTACGCGGCTGGCGGGCTCGTCGCGGCCGCAGCACTCCTCCGCGCCTGGTGGCAGCGGCAGGTCCCTCGCCTGCTCGTCCCGGTCCTCCTGCTCGTCGGCCTGAGTACCCTCGCCGTCGTCGTGCGCATCAACCTGCAGTTCACGCAGCCACAAGGCCGTTATCTGTTTCCGGCACTCCCGGCGCTGGCCGTGCTGGCCGCCATCGGTGTGCAGGCCCTGCCGCGGTCGCTGTCCC
This sequence comes from Vicinamibacterales bacterium, assembly GCA_963834365.1. Lineage (GTDB taxonomy): Bacteria > Acidobacteriota > Vicinamibacteria > Vicinamibacterales > Vicinamibacteraceae > CAWJAP01. Next base: position 198,054 of record CAWIBS010000039.1, read on the forward strand.
CAATCGTGCGCCCGCTCACGCTCGGCGCGATGCTGACGCTCGTCAACCTGGGAGCCCTCGCGGGCGTGGTCTGGCCCGCCTACTATCCGCCACCGCTGCGCACGCTCGCCGACGGGACCCGACGGGTTCAGCCCGTCCTGCTGTCGGGCCTCGCCCTTGCCCGCGACGGAGCCTTCATCGTCAACGGCGCGGAGCCGTGGTGGCTCGCGCCCGTTGACGTCAGCGCGGACGCGTTTGGCCGCGTCGTCGTCGACGTGTCGGGTCAGAGCACGCCGTCGGAGCAGCGCCTGTGCGTGTTTTTCGCCACCAACACGCGCCACCTCGGTGACAACCAGCCTCGTTGCGCCGACTGGCGCGCCGACGGCCGCGTGCAGCGCGTGTCGGTCGTCATGACCGACGATCCCCACTGGAAGGGCGTCGTCACCCACATCCGGCTGGACCCCTTCCGCGCCCCGTTCGTCGGACAGCCGCGCGCCAGGACGGAGGTTCGGCTGGGCCGGGACTGAGTGTAGGTCCGGCAGCAGGCATCAGGCATCAGGCATCGCGCATCAGGCTTCAAAGAGCTGGCCGGATCGGGACCGGAAGATCTTCCTGCAGCCCGTAGTCAATAGCCTGTAGCCCCATCTGCCTGTGCGAGCCCTGTTACTGGGCGATCCGTCGATAGACCACGATGGGATCCGGGCGTCCGCTGGGCAGCGTGGCCACGGGCCGGTACTCGCGCTCGAACCACGCCTCTCGGACCACCCTCCCGAGGTAGTCGGGAAAGAACGCCGGGTTGTTCAGCACATAGTCGGGCCGGTAGTGGCGGTAGGCGTAAAGGAAATCCCGCGTGCGCACGTGCGGCGCGACACCGGGATTGACGAGGCCCAGCGGGTCCACGATGCGACGGCGCGAGTAATAGCCGATGAGGCCGATTTCGAGGTACCCGGCGCTGCTGTCCTCGGGCGTGTTCGTGGCCAGCCAGCGGCCGACCGCCTCGGTACGCGCGCTCGATCTGGTGCGGCCGGCGGGCGACGATTGAGGCGCTCTGCCACGCCAGAGGCAGCGCGACGCAGACGCACGCCACTGTCGTGGCCACGACCCTCGAACGACCGGCAGGCGCGAGCCGGACCGCGAAGTCGATCGCCACGCCGGCGAGCACCGACAGCAGCACGAGCGGCGGCACGGCGTACCAGTGATAGAACGGGACATCGAGGAATCGATACGCTGCGATGTACAGGAGCGTCCAGACTGCGACCGGCCACCACTGACGACACCGCGGGACGATGATGGCGCCGGCGGCCCCGAGATACGTGAACGCCGTGAAGCCTGCCGAAGGACGAGCATAGAAGAGCGTCGAACCGTGCAGCGTCAGGGCGCCGAACCACGAGACGAGACCGTCGGAAAACCCGTACCAGATGCCGCTCGCCCGCTGCGCGTGCTTCGGCGCCCACTGTGTGCGGCAGCGGCCAAGCGGCGCCGTCACAGCCAGAGCGTCACCGAACCACGCACCGGCACCGACGACCGCAACGGCGAGGCCGACCGCCACGGCACCCGCCGCGTGGTCCATGCCTCGGCGAGGAGGATGACGTGCTCAGCGCGACCATGCCGTCGGGACGGACGATGGCCGCGGCGAGGCCGAGCGCCGCCGCGAGCTGCGGTCGACCGCGCGCCTGCGCGGCGAACGCCCACAGCACCAGCGCCGCCTGGGTGAGCATCTCCCCGCCGAAGGCCTCGAGCGCGACCGGGTTCACGGCGAACAGCACGCCGGCGACCAGGCCCGCATATCCGCGCCCGCAACTGTGCCGTCGATCCTGGGGTCGAACAGGGCGCGAGCGCCACGGCGGGAAGCGACACCGACGCAGACGCACGGCTGGCTCCCCTGGATCAGTCAGTTCCGGCCAGGGTCGGCCCCAGCACGGCCAGCATGACCGCAGTAGCCTGGTGCGGACGTCCCGGCGCTCGTCGACGTTGAGTCGACTCCGCTGGCACGATGCGAGGTTGTGGCGCTCCGTCGCGATAGCCGTGATGTCACGCATCGTCATAGGCGACCCGGCGTGGCGAGAATGGCTATCGACGGCGGGAACGATCGCGCTCGCCACTGCCGCTAGCTGGCAGGGCGTCGGCGAGGCTGAACGAGCGCGGGCTCACGAAGACCCGCTTCGCGCCGAAGATGGTGCAGCCGCGGCCTCCGGCTTGCGGAACGCGAGAATCAGCTCGCCGCGGAGAATGTAGCGGGTCGCTTCGTGCGTCCACCCGCAGGTGGTGAAGCGCGCGATCAGCTCGTCGCGCGTGTAGTGCGCGATGTGCTCGTCGGCGTAGCCGCCGGGCGCGAAAAAGCCGTACAGCTTCTCGGTCACGACCCATTCGGTGCGCGCATAGTCAGGCGTCCCCAGCACGAGACGGCCGCCGGGCATCAGCACGCGGCATAGTTCCGCGATGATCGGCGAGTCCTTCGGCACGTGCTCGATCACCTGCGAGCACAGCACCACCGGGAAGCTGGCATCCGGGAACGGCAGGGTGAAACCGGATCCATGCACCAGCGGACGGCCGAAGCGTCGCGCGTATCGCAGCTTGCGGCGCAGGACGTCGATGCCGACGCTGCCGGCGGGAAGCGCGCCGATGATGCGGCTCGATCCACACCCGACGTCGAGCACCGGCTGGTCGCGGCCGATGAGCTCCGTGACGTGCCTGTAGCGCTGCCGCTGCCAGTAGCGCTGCAGCGGAATCGCGCTGTCGTGGGCGCGATCGTCGTAGTCGGCGGCGAGGATCGAGTTCCGCAGCTTCCAGAGCGACCAGAACGTCGTCGCGTAGTCGAGACCGAAGCCCCAGAGCCGCCGGTAGGCACGGCTCGAATCGACCGGCGCGTACACCACCGGGGTCTCGCCTACCCGCCAACCCTCCGCGTAGGCCCGCACCAGGATCTCCTGCAGCAGGTCGAATCCTGCGGCTCGATGCTCCCGGCTGACGACGCCGGCGCGATAGAGCCGCAGGCCGCTGGACATGTCGCGCACGCCAAGGCTCAGACCGCGGCTGAAGACGCGATTCAGCGCCCGGCTCAGCCCGCTCCGCAGGACCGGCACCCGCGCCGCACCACCCTCGACGAACCGCGATCCGATGGCGATGTCAGCCGTCTCGCGCGCCGCCCAGAGCTGCGACACGACGGGCTCCGGATCCGCCAGGTCTGGATCGACCGTCATGACCCAGTCGCCGCTCGCCCGCGCAAGGCCCGCCGACAGCACGTCGCCGAACGCGTCCCTCGCCGCCGTCGCCACCGTGACGTCGGGCGGCAGCGACGCGTCGAGCGAGGCCCGCCGCGAGCCCGACGCCGACACCACGATCTCGTAGGGCACCGCCAGCCGCTCGACGCCGGCCTTCACCCGCTCGACATAGCCGCGGCGCGGCGCCTCGCCGTCGTCCAGAGGGATGACGACCGACAGGACGGGCGCGGGACCCGTCGCGGGGCGCTGGTCGGGTTGACGGGACGTCGCGGGAATCATGAGCCTCTAGGACTGGATCGGTTTCCTCAGGAGGAGATGGAACTCCCCGCCCTCGGGGTGCGGCTCAGGATTGATGAAAGGACCCGAGACGATCTCGACCGGGGTCACGTGGGCGTCGATCCATCGCACGAGCGCCACCATGTCGGCCGGGATGAAGGTGTGGAAGTGGATGCTGTAGTCCTCGGCTTCGAGGCGGCGTGCCTCTGCCAGCGCCGCCGAGCCGCTCGTCTCGTGGACGAACCGCGCGTAGTCGAGAAAGTGCTCGAAATCGCGCGCCTTCGACGGCTCCTCGTGATCCAGCACCAGGTGCTCGAGCGTCGTGCGGACCCGGGTGTGGTCGAACGTCGCTCGCTTGTCGGGCACGATCAGGTACAGCAGCCCGCCCGGCACGAGCACCCTGAGCCAGCTCGCGAGCGCGCCAATCGGGTCGCGCATGTGCTCGACGATGTGGGCCGCGATGACGAAATCCTGCGAGCCATCGGCGAAGCTCGCGAGCGTCTGGGCATCGTCGATGACGTCCGGCGAGACGATTCCGTCGGCCACCGGCCCGAACTGCGTCTTCAATGTCGCCAGGTCCGCGCGATCGACGTAGGTGACACGCATGGCCTCGTGCGTCGGCAGCGGACGATGCAGCGCGCCGAGGTCGAGCCCATGTCCGCGCAGCTGCGCGCTGAAGTGCATCCGCAGGTTGGCGTCCATCAGCGTGACGGTGTCATCCACGACGGCGCCCTGCGGCATCTCGGAAGCGAGCTCGGCAAAGCTCCGCGCCAGATCGTGGCGGTTGCCGAGGTATTGCAGGAGATGGCGATCGGCGAGAGGACGCCCGAACAGGATGGGAAACGCGAGCTTCATGTATCGGACGAACGCCCGCGGCCGGAAGCGCCGGCCGAAAGGGTGCAGCGGCACGGCGGACCTGTCCTACTTCTTGGTGCTGGCAAATGCCTTCGGATCGACGGGCTCGTTGAGAAGGATGCTCGAGGCCGTTGACGAAGTGCCGGGCTCGCCGTTGAACGTGCTCGTGGTCTTGAACGGCAGCATCATCCCGGCGACGTCGCGGAAATCGCTGTAGGTCTGCACGACGTCGGCGGGCGCCCCGGTCGGCCCCGCTCCCCGATACGACACGGCGAGCACGCGGCCGGTCGCCGGATCGACGGCGAGCGTCACGGTCTCGCCCCCGTGTTCGATCGACACGTTCTCGGTCGGCGTCTCGCCCGACTTGCCCTCGCCCGCCGCCGTGGCCTTGAAGCCGGCCGCGTCGCGATGGCGCAGCAGCAGGATCGGCGCGTGCCCCAGCTCCTTCATCACCCGCTCCTTCATCGATGGCGGCATCGGCTGTTCGCCCTGAGGCGTGGTGATGAACGACTCCTGCGGCGTCACCACCATCGACATGGTGCCCATCGGCGTCACCATCTCCTGCCGCACCCGATCGGGAAGGGCGACGATGATCGTCGTCTTGATCTCGACGTCCCCCTGCGGGCCCTTCATCGCCATCGCCCCTTCCTCGCGATAGCTCGTGACGCCGTCAACCTTCGCCGCGCCGCCGAGCGCGGCGACGGCCCGCTCCAGGAGCGCGCGGCCGTTCTTCGCCGCGTCGGGAGAGGCGGGACTGGCCGAGGGTTTTGCGGCGGCGGGCTCGGGAATCGTCAGATCCAGCGTCTTGACGGGACCGAGCGAGTCGAGCGGCTTGTCACGCCCCTCCGTCGGCCCGACGACGACGATGGTGAAGTTCGACGGGTGAATGTACTTCTTCGCGACCGCGGCCACCTCGGCCACCGTCACCTTTTCGATCGCCGCCCGATAGCGATCGAGCCAGTCGAGTGGCTGGCCGTAGGTACTCGAAGGTGAGCTGCTGCCCCAGCACTTCGGCCGGCGAGTCCGAGTTGAAGATGAACGAGTTCAGGATCGCCGACTTCGCGAGCGTCAACTCGGCCTCGGTCGGCGGGCGCGTCGTCGCGAGCTCCTTCGCCTGCTGGATCAACGACTCGATCGCGGCCACGGTGGACTCGACCTTGGTGCTCATCGTCATCGTGAACGGGCTGACGCGCGTCCAGCCGCTGCCGACCGACCCGCTCACCGAGTAGGCCAGACCCTGCTCGGTCCGGATCTTGGAGAAGAGGCGCGAGGTGAAGCTGCCGCTGAGGATCTCGTTCAGCACGACGACCGGGAAGTAGTCCGGGCTCGTGCGCAGCAGCGACCCTTGATGGCCGACCGAGATGAACGACTGTGTCGAGTCGGCCTTGACGCCTTCGAACACCCCGGGCACCGGCGTGGCCGAGGGGTGGGGCAGCTCCTCGACGGCGCCGCCCCCCTTCGGCCAGTCGCCGAAGGCGTCGGTGACCAGCTTGCGCGCCTCCTCGACGCCGATGTCGCCGACGATGCCGATGAGCGTGCGTTCGGGGTGGTAGGTACTTCTTGTGCCAGGCGACGAGATCGTCGCGCGTGAGGCTGCCGATCGAGGCGTAGGTGGTTGACCGCGCGAACGGCGAGTCCTCGCCGTAAACGACCTGCGCGAACTCGCGGGAGAGAATCCCGCCCGGGCTGTCGTTCTGTCGCGCGATGCTGGCGTTGGCGGCGGTGAGCGCCACCTTCAGCCGTTCGCCGTCGAACGCCGGCCGTCTGAGCACGTCGGCGAACACTTTCATGACTGCCGGCACGTCGGCCTTCAGCGCACTCATCGAGGCCGTGCCGGCATCGGAGCCGATCCCGGTCTCGATCGACGCCGCGCGCGCCTCGAGGAACTCGTCGAGGTCGTCCGGCTTCATCGCCGTCGTCCCGCCGGTCCGCTGAACCGAGCCGACGAGCGACGTCAGGCCGGCCTTGGCGGCCGGCTCGAGCAACGATCCCGTGCGGATGCGCGCGGTCACGTTGACGAGCGGCAGCTCGCGATCCTCCATCACCATCACCACCATGCCGTTCGGCAGCGCGAAACGGGTGGGCTTCGGCACCTTGAACGCCGGCAGCGGCGGGAACTTCAGCTGTTCGGGCGAGACGACCTGTGCGCCGGCGTGCGGCGCGGCGAGTGCAATGAGCGCGGTGAGAAGCAGGAGGCGCATGTATCGTCTTTGGTCTTGGTCTATGGTCTATGGTCCCGGTAGGGCGGGGCTGAAGCCCCGCCCTACCGTTTGCCGCGGCTTCACCGGTAGGCCGGACTTTAGGTCCGGCGGGCCCTGGTCGCTGGTCGTTGGTCTTCAGTCTTCAGTCTTCAGTCTTCGGTCTTTGGTCGTTGGTCCGTTGGTCGTTGGTCGCTGTCGCCGGTTGCTCCGAGCCTACTTCGTCGCACCTCCGGCCGGCGCCGCCGGCGCGGCGGTCTCGATCCGGCCGACGACCCGATTGGATTCCTTGAGGAGCTCGTTGGCGACGCGGCGGATATCGGCCTTGGTCACCCCGTCCATGCGATCGACGTAGCGGAACAGCTCCCGCCAGTCGCCGAACAGCACGTGATACGCGGCGAGCTGCTCGGCGAGCCCGGCGTTGCTGTTGAGCGACCGGATGAGATCCGCCTTGGCGCGGGTCTTGAAGCGCGCGAGCTCCTCGTCGGTCACGTCCTCGGTCTTCATCCGCTCGAGCTCGGGGCGCCAGGCGTCGCGCACCGCTTCGGTCGTGATCCCCCGCGCGGGCACGCCCAGGACGATCCACAGGTGCGGATATTTGGCGCCCGGGAAGGCCCCGACCCCCTGGACGGCCACCGCCAGCTTCTTGTCGCGGACGAGCAGCCGGTACAGGCGCGACGTGCGGCCGCGCGTGAGGATGTCGCTCAACGCGTCGTAGGCCGGCTCGTCGCGGTGCGTGGCCGCCGGCTTGTGGTAGGCCTCGACGTAGAACGGCTGCGCCGGATCGCGCAGCGTCACCACGGTCTCGGCAATCTGCGGCGGCTCCTCGGTCCGGATCGGCGCCGGCTTCGGGCGCGCGGGAATCCGCCCGAAGTACTGGTCGATGACCGGGATGATCTCCTTCGCCTTGACCCCGCCGACGATCGCCGTCACGAGGTTCGACGGCCCGTAGTATTCGCTCGAAGAACGCGCGCGCGTCCGTCATCGTCTGGCGCTGGAGGTCGCTGCGGTGGCCGATGGGCGCGTTGCTGTAGGGATGCGCGGTGAAGGCCGCGGCGACGAGCTTCTCGATCAGCCGGCCCGCGGGCTGGCTCTCGGTCCGCATGCGCCGTTCCTCGATCACGACGTCGCGCTCCTTGTAGAACTCGCGGAAGACCGGCCGCCAGAAGCGCTCGGACTCGAGATAGGCGAAGAGCTCGAACTTGTTCGCGGGCAGGTCGTAGTAGTAGGTCGTGGAGTCCGAGCTGGTCCCGGCGTTGAGCCCGACGCCGCCCTCTCGCGAGATCAGCTCGTCGAACGCGTTCGGTTTCACGTACTGCTGCGCGTTCGTCTGGGCGTCCTCGAAGGCCTTGGTGAGCGTCTCGATCTCTTTCGCGTCGGGCTGGCGCGCATCGCGCGCCTTCTGCAGCGCCAGGTAGGCCGCTTCCATCGCCTCGAGCGCCGGTTTCTCCTTCGCGTAGTCGGACGTGCCGACGACGGTCGTTCCCTTGAAGGCCATGTGCTCGAACATGTGCGCCATGCCGGTCTGACCCTTGGGGTCCTGGGCGGCGCCGACGTCGGCCTGCGTCGCGAAGGAGAACACCGGCACGCCCGGCCGCTCGCAGATGATGAACGTCCAGCCGTTCGGCAGCACATGGACCGTCGTGCGGCCTTCGAACGACTTCAGGTCCTGGGCGTGGGCGTGAGCCGGAAAGCCCGTCGCAGCCAGCAGGCCGCACGTGGCCACACGAGCGATGACAGCGATGATTCGATGCATGGGTGTACCTGTTGGCGGGGCTGAAGCCCCGCCCTACCATTCCCTATTTCACGCGCGTCACCTTGACGCCCTGTTTCTCGAGCTGCGCCACGATCCCGGTGTCGCCGGCATAGTGCGCGGCGCCGACAGCGAAGAAGGGCGGGCTCCCGGCCTTCCCGGCCAGCCGGGCGCGGATCCGCTCCACCATCAGCGTATTTCGGGCATCGAGCGCGACGGCTGTGAAGCGCTTCATCAAGTCGCGATCGGCCGACATCGCGTCGCTCATGGCTTTGACGAGGGCGGTCAGATCGCCGGTCAGGTAGGTGTCCACCAGCTCCCGGGTCTGCGAGCGTCCACCCTCGGCCTTTTCAATCGCGTCAACCGTCAGCTCCAGCAGGCGAATCTGCTCGGCCGTGGAGAAGCTGTCGAAGACCGCGAGCTGTTCATCGACGGTTTCGAGCGCGTCGACCCGCTTTCCCGCGTCAACGGCCTTCGACCAGAGCATGGCGTCGAGCGGCTGCCGGCCGGCCTGGAGATCGGGCCAGAACTCGAGCAGGCTCAGCTGCGACATGGCAGCCCACGGCTTGAGGCGGCTCATCATGGCGGTCATCATCGTCGCCGTGGCCGGCGGCGCCTCGGGCCCGAGCACCGCTGGACGGCCTTCGTCATCCGCGCAAACAACGGCGCGCCGACAATCTCGCGCAAGGCCCTGATCGGCGGGGAGCATCACCTTCCCCATGATGCCGACCTGTGTCGCCATGTCCATCGGGATTTCGGTGTAGAGCGTGGCCGACTCGTCGAACGCCTGCTGCACGGCCGGCGGGAGGGCGAGGACGCGAGCATCGGGGACGTGAATCGTGCCGAACAACCAGGCCGGCGACGCGCCTTCGATGCGCCACAGCAGGGGGACTGTCGCGGGGGTCGGCGACGTCGCGATGGGGGCGGGGGCGGGCCGCGGGGCCGGCGCCTGCAGCACTCGCGCGACGAGCGTCGCTGTGACCGCCGGTGTCGAGGCGAGGACTGGCAGCGCGAGCGCTGCAAGTCCGGCTGCGGCCAGCCCAGGCCGCGTGATGCCAAGCATGATCGGCTTAGGGTAGCAGTCCGGGGACGCTCCCCACCAGTGCAGCGCAATCCGACCTCGCGGGTTCCTTCAGATCCGGTGGGTATAATCCGCCGTGCGCGGCGGATTAGGAAGGAGGAAGGGGGAAGGGTGAAGGAGGAAGTTGAGCCTTCCTCGGAAATCTTCACTTCCAGTTTCGTACTTCGTATCACTTCCGACTTCTATATGGACTCCCGGTCCGTCACAATCGGCCGTTACGAGATCCGTGACACGCTCGCCTACGGCGGGATGGGTGTGCTCTACCTGGCCTTCGATCCCGCCACCGACCGGCCGGTGGCGATCAAGGTCATGCGCGTGGACAGCGCCGATCTGCGTGAGCGGCTGCTGCGTGAGGCCCGGCTCGCGGCCCGCCTCCAGCATCCCAACATCGTCACCGTCTTCGACGTCGGCGACCATCACGGCCAGCCGTTCATCGCGATGGAGTACATCGCCGGCGAAACGCTCGCGCACATCGTCGGGCGGCGCGCTCCACTGACCCTCTCGCGCCGGCTCGCGCTCATCGACCAGGTCTGTGTCGGACTCGCGTACGCGCATCGCCACGGCATCGTGCATCGCGACGTCAAGCCGGCCAACCTCATGGTGAGCCACGAGTCGGGGGTCCTGAAGGTGCTCGATTTCGGTGTCGCGGGGCCGGTCGAAGTCGGCGGGCCGGCCGGCGGCTTGCTCATGGGCACGCCCAACTACATGTCGCCCGAGCAGGTCGCGGGCCAGACCGCCGACCACCGGAGCGACGTGTTCTCGGTCGGTCTCGTCCTCTACGAGCTGATCGCTTACAGGCAGGCCTTTCAAGGCGATTCACAGCAGGCCATCCTGCTCAAGGTGCTGCAGGAGTCGCCCGAGCCCCTCAGGTCGATCGTCCCGGATCTCGATCGCTCACTCGAAGCCATCGTCAATCGCGCGTTGGAAAAGGCGCCTTCGGCGCGATATGCCGATCTCGATGCGATGCGTGCCGACCTGTCACTCGTGCACCAGCGGCTGCACGTCGCCGAGTCGGAAGCGCTGGATCTCGATCGCGGGACGCCGGCGGCCCGGGGCCGCGGCCGCGCGCTCCCGAAGCGGCGGCAGGTCCGGGTTCCTCTCCCCCCGCCTCCGAGTCCGCCGCCCTCCCGTCCGCTCGAGCCCGGCGAGCCTCGCATCGACCAGGCCCTCGCGGCGGCCGAGCGCGAAGCCTATGAAGGTCGATACGCGGCGGCGATCCGCCGGCTGGAGGCCCTCGACAGCTCCCGGGACGATGTGCAGGGCGCGCTGGCGCGCTATCGCGTGGATGTCGCGCGGCCGAAAGCCGCCGGCGCAGCCGGCGCGGGCCCCGCCAGCGACGCTCCGCTGGCCGAGTTGCTCCGCAGTCATGTGAGCGGCGTCCGCGACGCGCTGAGAAGCGGACGCTGGGCCGACGTCCGGGCACGGCTCCAGGAGCTCGAGCAGCAACTGCCGCCCTCGGCGGGCGGCGCGCCGGAGGACACGCCACCCCAGCGCCCGGCGATTCGAGCTCTCCCAGGCCGACGAGGCCAATCGCTATCTCGCGCTCGCGCGACAGCGGCTCGAAGCCGGTGACGCGGAGGGCGCCGGGAAGCTCATCGATTGGGTGCTCGAGATGCCCTTCGGGAAGGCGCCAGGCAGGCCCAAGGCGGGAGGGAAGGACCACGGGCAGGCGCCTGACGAGCGATGAACGCGCCCACCGCCATTGGTCGCTATCAGGTTCGCGAGCGGCTCGGACAGGGCGGCATGGGGACGCTGTTCCTGGCGCTCGATCCGGCCATCGATCGGCTCGTGGCGCTGAAGGTGCTGCGCGTGGACGACCCCGATGTCCGGGAGCGCTTCGAGCGCGAAGCGCGATTCGCCGCACGCCTCCAGCACCCGAACATCGTGACGATCTACGACGTCGGCGAGCACGAGGGCCAGCCGTTCATCGCGATGGAGTACATCCCGGGCGACACGCTGGACGATGGTCATCCGGCGGCGGGCGCCAATCGATCTGCGACGCAAGCTGGAGATGCTCGTCGACGTCTGCGCCGGGCTCGCCTACGCCCACAAGCATGGCATCGTCCATCGCGACGTGAAGCCGGCCAACCTGATCGTGAGCCGCGAGTCGCAGACCGTGAAGATCCTCGACTTCGGGATCGCCCGCGCCGGCGAGTCGGGCCTGACGCAGGTGGGCATGGTGATCGGCACGCCGCACTACATGTCGCCCGAACAGGTGCGTGGCGAGCTGGTCGATCATCGCAGCGACATCTTCGCCGTCGGGCTCGTCCTGTACGAGCTGCTCGTCTATCGCCGCGCCTTCGAGGCCGACTCGCAGACCGCGGTCCTGCTGAAGATTCTGAACGAAGCGCCGCCTGACCTCCTCACCCTCGACCCCGGCCTCGACCCGGCCGTCACGGCCATCGTCGAACGCACGCTGGCGAAGGATCCCGCGCAGCGCCCGCCGGATCTCGGAGCCCTCAGGACCGATCTGACGCGGCTCATCTACCGGCTCGAGACGACCGGCCCCGACGATCGCACGATGATCGTCCCGCGGCCGTTGCCGAGGACCGGGAGTGCCGGTGCGACCGGCACGCCGGAGCGCTCCGCGACGGGAGCGCCGCCGTCGGCGCGGCGACCTGCACCGGAGGTGGAGACGCTCGTGCGCGAGGCGCGCGCCCGGATTGCGGCCGGCGCGTTGACCGAGGCGAGCAAGCTCCTGCGCCAGGCCGCACAGATCGATCCGCAGGCGCCGTCGATTGCGAGCGCGCGCGAGGCCCTCGAGCAGGTCCTGGCCGAGCGCGAGCGGCACGAGGATCGGGCGCGGCGCGTCGCCGCGGCGGTGGCGCACGGCCGCCAGGCGCTGGAGGCCGGTTCGATCGATTCGGCCATCCGCGCGATGCTCGAAGCGCTGAGCCTCTCCCCGAACGACAGCGGCGCCCTCGCCTTGCGTGTGGAGATCGAGAAACGCGCGCCGCCAGGCCCGGCCATCCTCACGCCGGTCAGCGTGACGCCGCCCCCACCGCCGCCAGTGCCGCTGGCGGGCCCGGCCGTCCACCCGCCGGCGCCGGGGATGCCAGCCGCGCCATCGCGCGCGTCGGCGAGACTTCCGCTGGCGTTCCTGGCCCTCGCCGCGGCAATCGTGCTGCTGCTGGGCCTCGGCGCCGTCATGATCTGGCGGCAGTTCTCCCCACCACCGATGCCGCCGCCAACGCGGGCCGAGACTGCGCCGGGGCGCAGCGCGCCACCCCCTGCGGCGCCGTCATCGCCAGCGGTCGAGAACCCCCCCACGGCGACAGGGCCTCCGCCCAGAGTTCCCGATGAGCCTCCAGAGCCGAGGATCAGCGCCACCGACCCGGCGGCATTGGTCACCGCGCGTCTGACCGAGGCCGTCCGCGAGTTCGATGACGGCAGGTACCAGCGCCGCGCTCGACCATCTCGCGGCGTTGATCGAGGAAGCCCCGGCGCGCGCCGACCTGCGGGACACTGCCGAGCGGTGGGCGCGCGTCCTGCGACGGCGTGCGCACGAGGCGCGCGACGCCGTGCCCAAACCGAGGCGCGTCACGTGGCCGGCGCCGCTGCGGGCGGCCAACCAGCTTCTCCGCATCGGGGACGCACAACTGCAGAACGGCGAGATGATCGCGGCGGCGCGCTCGTTCGAAAAGGGCCGCGCGGCCTGGGCGCGTCTGGCCGACGTGGTGGCCGCGCGCCGGGACGGGCGAGTCGGTGCGCAGGCGTCGCGCATCGATCCAGCGCCCACGCCCGGTGCGCGCGAGGACGCGGCGGCTGCGGTACCGCCCACGGTCGCCGCGCCCGATGTGCCCGCGCCCCCTCCGCCCGGGACGCGCGAGCCCGCGAAGGCGTCCGAGCCCGCGGTGGACGATGCGGTTCGAGCGGGCATCAACCGGACCCTGGCCGCCTTCGAGCAGGCGTTCGACAGCCGCAGCGCCGATTCGCTCAGGCCCATCTGGCCGTCGCTGTCGAGCGGCGCCTTGCAGTCCTACCGGTCGCAGTTCTCGCGGACGCTGTTCCAGCAGTGGACCTACACCGCGCGCGACATTCGTGTGGGAGCTAGCGGCAATCGGGCGATTGCGGAATGCACCGTCACGGTCTCGATTCAGGAGGCCGGCTCGCGCGAGACCCGCAGCGAGACCCGCCACGTCCGGTTCGAGCTCGAACGCCTCGGACCGCTCTGGGTCATTGCCGGGGTGTCGGGCGTGTAGGTCGTCGGCGGCGGGGCTGAAGCCCCGCCCTCCTATTGCAGCTTGGTCGCGAGCAGGTTCGATCCGGCGGCCCAGGTGACGCCGCCCGCGTTCCAGTACATCGCCCGCTCGACGACGATCTGCGCCGCCGACGCGGGCAGTCCGTGCGGCCGGCTTTCGACGATGACACTGAAACGGGTGCCGGGCGCCAGCGCGAACTCCGTCCCGACCGGCACGTTGAACCGGCTGTTGGCCGCCACGATGTACTCGCGGACGAGCGGCGCGCCCGACTCGAAGAGCACGGTGACCCGCAGGGCGGCCGCAAGTCGCCGACGTGTTGGCCACCAGGATGTAGGTCTGGGTGGCCTCGGTCCCGGTTCCCAGTTCGCCATCCGCCACGGCCCATTTCGTTCCGGTCACCGTCGAGCCCGCCGAGTTGTGCGCCTCGTACCACGCCTGACCGTGCGGCCACCACATCGCGCGCTCGGCGATGATCGGCACGCCGTTGGTGGATTGCACGATCACCGACACGGCCGTATCCGCGAGCGCCGGGTCCTCGCTGCGACGTAGATCGTCTGCCGGCTGTTGGCCGGCACCGTGTAGTGCTTCACCACCGTCGGCCCCGTCCGGCAGCAGGTAGGTCGCCGTCACCGCCGCATCCGTCGCATTCGGATTCGCGAACAGCAGGAACAGGTCGAAGAACTGGCCCGTTGCGCCTTCAGCGAAGAACCACTGCGTGGAGAGCGCCGTGACGCCGGCGCTGTCATGGCCGGCGGCAAAGACGTCCGCCGCCGAGGAATACATCGCCCGCTCGACGATGATCGGCACCGCGTTGGTGCTCGTGACGACAGCCGACACGTCGGTCGCGGCCAGCTCCGGAATCTCGTCCACCGGGAGCGTGAACCGGCTGTTCGGCGGCGACCTCGTAGCTGCGCACGATCGGCGCACCGGTCGGCAGCAGAAACCGGATCTCCACCTGCGCCGCCGTCGTCGAGGCTCGGGTTCTGGATCAGATAGAAGAGGGAGAGGTCGCCGTGCGTCGCGCCCTCGGCCAGGTACCACTGCAGCGACGGCGCCGGCACGCTGGATTCCGCGTGCGCCCCGTCGCGCGTCGCGCCCCAGCGCATCGTCCGGTCGACGATGATTTCGCTGTCGGATTCGACGATGGTCGAGATGTTTGCCGACAACAGCCCCGGGAGGAGCTCCAGATCGATCGTCCGCCGCGAGCTCGCCGGAATCGTCTGGAACCGCCGCACGACGATGCCCGCGTGCGTCTGGAAGCGGAACAGCAGGCGCGCCGCCGCCAGGTTCGGGTTGGCCACGGCGATGCGCGTCGTGAAGAACGATCCCGTGGCGCCCTCGGCGAGGTAGCGGGTGTAGAGGCCGCGCGGGTGTGTGAGGTCGATGCACTCTTGCGCGTTCGTGCGTCCGTCCGCGTCCGGGTCGAGGGCGGCATCGGTCGCATCAGCCGGCGACAGCCCGTACTGCGACCTCCCACGCGTCGGGCATCGTGTCTCCGTCGCTATCGGTACCCGTACCCGTGCACGTGAGAATCGGCGGCTCGGCCGGGTTGTAGGTGAAGGTCTGGGCGGCCGACGGCGGCTGGCCCGGGACCGAGACGATGACCTCGACCGGACCTTCGACGCCGGGCGGCGTCACGGCCACGATCTGCGTGTTGCCGAGCACCTGCACGTCGATGGCGGACACGCCGCCCACGGTGACGGTCGAACCCGCCGCGAACTGGGTGCCGGTGATCGTGATCGACGTGCCGCCAGCTCACCGGACCATTGTTCGGCTCCACGGTCGTAATTGTCGGCTGGGCGGCGGGCGCGTCCACGATGTACGTGAACGGCACGTCCGAGACGGCGATGGCGCCATCGGCATTCTCGACGACGATCGGCACTGGACCCGCCACCGGGAACGGCGGAGCCGTCACCGTGATCGACGTGGCGTCGAACGAGGTGACCGTGCCCGTCAGCGGTCCAAACCTCACCGTCGGCGCCGAGAATCCGCTGCCGTTGATGGTGACGACCGTGTTCACCGCCGTCGCCGGGCCGGTGACGGGATTGAAGGTCGTGATGTCGGGCGCCGTGAGACCCGCAACATATGTATACGAGACGGCGTTGCTGGCCTCTCCATCGGCGATGACCCGC
Source organism: Vicinamibacterales bacterium (assembly GCA_963834365.1). GTDB lineage: Bacteria > Acidobacteriota > Vicinamibacteria > Vicinamibacterales > Vicinamibacteraceae > CAWJAP01. The sequence continues at coordinate 213,751 of CAWIBS010000039.1, forward strand.
ACCTGGACGATCGTGCCAGCGGGAAGATTCGGCGCGTTGGGCACGCGCATTTGCGCGTCGTTGATTCGCTGGGACGCAACCGTCGTGCCGTTCCACGACACGGTTGCCCCGACGATGAAGTTCGCGCCGTGGATCTCGACGGGATTCCCGCCGCCCGCCGGGCCGCTCGACGGGGACAGACCGGCAATGAACGGCGTGTCATTGGGGTCGGGCGGCACTTCCTGGGTCTCGACGTTCGGCTCGCCGCCGCCCGAACCCGGCGTCGGCTGGGAGGTGCTGCCGGTGTTCGACCCGTCGCCGCTGGCCGTCGGATCCTCGGTGCTCTGGGTCGGGGCCGGCGGATTGACCACGGGCTCGGGCGGCGTGTCGTCGGTGGGCGAGGGAATCACGCCGGTCGTGGACTTCCCGTCGTTCACCGCCTCGTGCACGCCCAGCGCCGCCGCAGCCGCCCCGCGCGCGGCATTCGGGTCCTCGGTCGCGAACACGAGCAGCTGGCCGTTGCCGCTGATGAAGGGCGAGCCGCTGTCGCCGGGGAATTCCGTGCTCCTGCGGACGCTCAGCCGCCGCATCGTCACGCCCATGGCCCGGTCGAAGATGAAGATGTCGCTGGCCCGGTTGAAGTCGATGGACGCGCAGTTGGGCGGCGGATTGACCGCGGCGTTCGACGCGAAGGTGGAGAACACCACGTAGCGTCCGTCGTGCGTCATCGACGGATCGAGGCTGTGATTCGTGAGGCTCTGACGGCACTGATTGACGCTGACCAGGATGGTGTTGATCGAGCCGGGCTCGTCCATCACGCCGTCCCCGTCGACGTCGCGATCGTGCAGGAAGATGTCGAAGCGATCGGTGCTGCCGCCGGCGAGATTCCCGGCGAGCGACTCGAACGCCACGAAGCGGCCGTTGAGGCTGATCGTGGCGTTGCGGCTGTGGTTGTCCCCGAACACGAAGTTGCCGTTCGTGCTGACGCGCCGGGTCGCCCGGGTCAGGCGGTCGTGCACGAACACATCCGAGAATCCGAGGGTGTCGCCGGACACCAGATTCGTCGCCTGCGAATGGAACGCGACGAAGCGGCCGTCTCCGCTGATGGCCGGATCGACGCTGTCGCCGCCGATGGCCTGGAGCGGAGGCGTCGTCCTCAGGGGGAGCTCATGCTCACGCGCACGGTGGACACCCGATCCGCGGCGCCGGTCAGGCCGAAGGTCCCGTTGCCGTCGGCATCGCGGTCGTGGAGGAACACGTCGAGCAGGTTGTTGGTGTCGCCACTCACGAGATTCGTCGCCCGTGACTGGAACGCGACGAACCGGCCATTGCTGCTGATGGCCGGATGCGTGCTCTCGCCGCCGATGGCCTGGGCGCCCGCCGACGAGATGCTGATCCTCTGCACGGTGCCGTTCGACCGGTCGCGCACGTAGATGTCGTCCACACCGTTGGTGTCTCCGGGCACCAGCGCGTAGCGGGACTCGAAGGCGACGTATCGTCCCGTATAGCTGAAGACCGGCCGCCGCGCGCCGGCGATTGACCGCGCGATGGGTGCGACGTACGTGAAGCTGAACGACCGCGCGATGCCGGCCGAGGTGACGACGAAGGTTGCAGGGCCGGCAGGGCGGGCCGGCGTCACGAAGGTCAGGCGCGTCAGGCTGTGCACGACGATGCTCGCCGGCTGCACGCCGCCACCCGTGATCGTCACCGTGATGGGAGCGGTCGGCGCAAACCACCCGTTGCCGAGCACCTCGACTGTCGTACCGCCCGTCGTCGAGCCGCGAGATGGCGTGCGGGCCGTGATGGCCGGCGCGATCTGGGCGAAGAGCGTGCCCACGCCACCGAAGAGACAGAGCGCGACCAGCGCCAGACGAGAGCTCACCGCCATCGTGTCGCTCCTCGGGTCCGCCGTGCCGGCGGACGGCCCTCGGCCTTTCAGCCGGCCATCCGCCGACGGCCCCTCAGTTTTGTAACGATTCGCGCGCCTTGGTAGAACGCCCGGCAACCCGCGGCTGGTTCAAGCGGTCACGTCGGCTTGGGTTCAGTCTTCGTGGCCGCGCCTCGGCGGCTCGGGGTCCGGCCGAAGCCGGAAACTACGTCCCCAAGCGAAAGCAGGTCCAGGCCGCCGCTAGAATAGCCAGTCCCTATGTCTTCAGGTCTTCGATCCGGCTCGCTGCCCCGGCTGCTCGCACGCTCGATTCCCGGCATCTCGTCCGCGGTGCTCGCCGTCGCCGCCGCATCGGCAGGTCCCGCGCTCGCACAGACGCATCCCGGCCATGACGCGCACGCGGCGCCCGCGACGGCGATGCTCTGCGGATTGTGTCCCGCGTCTCGCGAAGCGTCCGGCACGAGCTGGCAGCCGGATACGAGCGAGCTGCATGGCATCCGCCGCGGCCTCGGGGTCTGGCAGCTCAGCGCGCACGGCGACATCGCCATCGTCTCGGCGCGCGAGGACGGGCCGCGCGGGGCCAGCCAGAGCTTCAGTACCAATCACGTGATGGTCCGCGGCAGCCGGCCCGTCGGGGCCGGCGTCTTCGGTCTGCGGACGATGTGGTCGCTCGAGCCAACGACCGGCAAGGAGGGCTACCCGCTGCTGCTGCAGAATGGCGAGACCGCGGATGGCCTCAATGCGCTCGTCGATCGGCAGCACCCGCACGATCTCACGATGGAGCTGGCGGTGACCTACGCCCGTGCGACCGGCCCCGATCGCGCGTTCTTCGTCTACCTCGCTGCTGTCGGGGAGCCGGCGCTGGGCCCGCCGGCGTTCATGCACCGCGCGTCGGCCGCGGTCATCCCCGTCGCCCCGATCGGCCATCACTGGCTCGATTCGAGCCACATCAGCTACGGCGTCGTCACGGCGGGTTTCATCCCCGAGCGGCGGGTGAAGTTCGAAGCGTCGGCGTTTCGCGGACGTGAGCCGGATCAGGAGCATTGGGGCTTCGAGGCCCCCGCCCTCGATTCCTTTGCCTTCCGCGCCTCGATCAACCCGTCGCCGACGCTGGCGCTCCAGGTTTCGGCGGGACGGTTGTCGTCGCCGGAGCAGATTCATCCTGGAGCCGATGTGACGCGATTGACCGCCTCGGCCATGTGGTCTCGGGCGTGGACCGCACGGACACGCCTCGATGCCAGCGTCGCCTGGGGCCGCAACCATCGTGAGCGGACCATCTCCACTCTGCCGGGCGGCTTCCTCCATGTCGTGGCCGGCCGCATCACGCAGGCGTTCCTCGGCGAAGCGACGCTCCAGGCCTTCGAGCGGCACGGCATCGGCCTGCGCGTCGAGCGCGCGGACAAGGATGAGCTCTTTTCGGTCGGCGACCCGCGCCACAACCTGGTTTTCACCGTGTCACGGCTGACAGCGGCCTACCAGTTCGACGTGCTCCGCTGGCACGCTGGCCGACTCGGCCTGGGCGCGGCGGTGTCATGGATCGATGTCCCGGGAGCGATTGAAGGGGCGTACGGTGATCAGTCCGTGTCGCCGCAAGGCTTCCTCCGGCTGCGCGTGCATTGAGGTCGGTATGCCCAGAAAATCTTCCGGAGGTTCTTCGCGGACATCCCGTGCGAGCGCCGGCGCGCGCACGTCACGGCGCAGCGATCTCCTCGACGTCGAATTCGATCTGCGCGATGTCGAAGGCCGGGCCGTGCAGGACCCCGAGGCGTTCTTCACCTTCCGCCGTCTCTCGGACAACCGCCAGATCGGCGGACAGATCCGGCTGGTCCTCGACGGATCCCCGGTGCGATTCGCCATCCCGGCACAGGCCGGCGACCCGGTGGTCTGCGACCTCGATCTGCAGCGCTACCGGTTTGCGCGGTCGCCCGTCTTCTTCAGAACCCCAGGGCCGCCGATCCGCCGGACGTGCGCGCTGCTGCGAGAGCCTCTCGAGTGGCAGCCGGCGTTCACGGCCTGGACGGATCTCCCGGCTGCCTTCTCGGATCTCGTCGCGGTTCTGACGAACTCGACCGGAGTGTCATGGCCTGGCGCCGGTCCGTCGCCCGGGACGCCGACGGGTGCCGTCTACGACGCGCTGACGGGCGCTGACACGGTGCTGGCCAAGACTGCCCTTCTCAACATCCACCAGCGGCCTGAGGACGGCCAGGGAGCCGATCTCCGGTACGCGGTCGTGGTTCTCGTTCGTCGACCGGATCATCGCCCTCGACCGGGAACGTGTCATGGCATTCGTGCAGCCGGGCATGGAAACGAGCGTCCGCCACATCCACGACCACATCGACGAGTTCCGCGCCGACTTCGAGCGGACGCCGGCGGAGAACCATCGGCGCAACGTGCCACCGGACTTGCGGTCGCGCATCACGCGCATGGTCAGCATCAAGTCGGCGCACGCCCACGGGAACTTCCAGCTGACGGTGTCGCACCTCGACGCCCCGGATGCCATCCTGCTCGATGCCGACATCGACGAGAGCGGGCGGCTCTTCGCACACCTCATCGATACCTTCAGGCACAGATTCACGGGGGGCACGCATCCCCACGACATCCACGAACTGCTCTGGCATCAGCACGGCGCCGACCCCGGGTTCGATCTCGGCTACCGGCTGGTTTGAGAGCAGGCATCAGGGACCAGGGACTAGATACCAGGGACCAGGGACCAGGGACCAGGGACCAGGGATCAGGGAGCAGGCGGGATTCAGGCCTCAAACGCTCAGAGACCTCCCTGATCCCTGACCTGGATCCCTGGTACCTGATCCCTGACATCAATCCCGCACGTGGCGCCCCACGTCGCCGTGAACCTGGTCGATGTTCGCCATCGTGTGGCGATCGGCAATCGACAGGAAGTACTCGACGCTCGGGCGATCGTCGCTGAGCGTGTCGCCCTCGCCGACGTAGGCCGCGAGCTCGGCGGGCCCGGCGATGTACTGGCCGAGCAGACGCTCGAAGCTCGCGATCCCGAACGACTCCAGCACGGTCCTGGTGGCAGCATCGGCGAGCTTTCGGTCGTGGGCGGCTCGCGAGATCGTCAGCGGCCGCTTGGCCGCCACGAGCAGGCTCCCGTCGCCCCACAGCGTGGCCTGCGGAAAGACCCGGAGAAACGTGCGGATGAGCAGCTTGTATTCGGACTCGAGATCCGCGCCGATCCACTGGAGCACGAGTCCGTCGTTCCTGAGGACGCGGTAAATCAGCCGGAAATACTCGGCCGAATAGAGATTGCCCGCTCCGGCATGGTTCGGGAGGATCAGGTCTGCCGTGATCACGTCGTACTGCCGCGGCGCCGACAACAACAGGTGGTTGCGGCCATCGTCCACGCGCAGGGTCAATGCCGGCCGGCGCAGCAGCCCGAAGTTGATCGAGTCGAAGAACGCGGCCCCGCGCACGACCGCCTCCGACAGCTCCACGACGTCCACCCGCACGCCCGGGAAGCGAGCGATGGCGCCGGGCGTCGCACCGCCGCCGAGGCCAATGACCAGTGCCCGGCTCGGCTGGGGATGCAGGGCCGTCGGCAGCCACCCGATGCGGTGATGGATGAACGCCGTCCCGCGTGCGTCGTTGGCCTGATGATGCCCGTCGAGATACATGATGCGGGTGCGGCCACGCTGATGGACGGCGACGGTGGTCTGGACCCCCTCCTCGCGCCACAGCAGGTGTTCCCCGCGATTGAGCCGCGCGCGGAACAAGTCGAAGGGATTCGCGAGCGACACCGCGAGGAGCGCGTACGCCGTGATGCCCGTGACGGCCATCGCCGATGCCACGACCGGCCGTCGCCTCGCGAACGTCGCCGTGAGCGCGAGCGCGCCGCCAAGCGTCAGCGCCGCGAGGAGGCGCAGCGTGCCCTGCATGCCGAGCACGGGAATCAGCAGGAACCCCGCACCAAGCGCGCCGGCAATCGCCCCGCACACGTTGACGGCATAGAACCGGCCGGTACGCTCGGCCGCGGCAGCAACCGCCGCATCCCCGATGAACAGGCGGAGACCGACGGGAAACGCCGCGCCCAGCAGCAGCGCCGTCGGCAGAATCGCCAGCACGCTCGCCGTGCCGAGCGGGGCCAGGTAGGCGACGGTCGGCCACGCCTCGAACGCCGCTGGACGCGCGACGGTGAGATCGACGGCCAGGCCGGTCGCCGCAAACGACGAGAGGACGACGATGACGACACCGAACTCGAGAGCGGCGAGCCAGACCACCCAGTCGCGCGGGCGGCGCATCAGCGGCGCGGCGAGCGCACTGCCGGCCGCAATCCCGCCCAGTACCGCCGCCAGCATGATCGTGAAGGCATAGGTCGTCGGCCGCAGGAAGATCACGAGCACGCGGAACCACACGATCTCGAGCGCCAGCGACACCGCGCCCGACAGCGCGAACACCGCCAGGACAACGGCGCGCGTGGCTGCGGGCACGCCCGGCTCCTCGACGGCCGCCACGCTCGTGCCGCGATCAACCGCGTGACCGCCGGCGCCTGCAGTCGCGCCCGTGCTCGCTCCAGCGGTGGTCGGTCCTGCGGCGCAGGTCGGCCTCCTGACATGCAGGCCTGAGGCTCCAACCCCGGGCGCCGCTCTCCAGCCTCGTCGCTCGAGCACCAACGCGCCGATCCCGACGATCAGGTTCAGCACGGCGCCCGCGATCAGCGAGCGTCGCAGGCCGAGAAAGGGAATCAGCAAGAAGCCGCCGACGAGCGCGCCGCTTATGGCGCCCGCCGTATTCACCGCGTAGAGCACGCTCGCGCGCGCGCCGATGCGGGACTGCCCGGCGAGCGACGAGGCGAGCACGAGCGGCAGCGTCGCACCCATGAGCGAGGTCGGCACCAGGAGCACGAGGAACGCCAGCACGAACCGCATCACGGTCACGAGCCCGGCGCCGGCATCGACACCGGGATGCAGCCAGAGATACACGGCCTTCACGGCGTCGAGCCCAATCGGCGTGCCGAGGGCACAGAGGCCGACGAGCATCTCGACCACTCCGAACACGGCGAGCGGACGCCGGATCGCAGGTGCCCGTCGTCCAGCCACGAAGCTGCCGATGGCGAGACCGGCCATGAAGCTCGCGAGAACGGTGCTGGCGGCATGCACCGTCACGCCGAAGATCAAGGCGAGCATCCGCAGCCACAGCGTCTGGTAGACGAGTGCGCAGGCTCCCGAGCAGAAGAAGAGCAGCGCCAGCGCAGGAAGCATGGCAGGTCTCAGGCCCAGGGCCTCAGGCAGGCGCCAGACCCCATCGTCCGGTGTTCATCGACTGACTCCCCCGGGGGGCGCGCCAGACTGTCAACACAATGGCTTCCGGCTTAGAATATGCGCTCCCATCCCGTTCTGCCGAGGAGGTCGTCCATGTCCGTCGCCCGCGTCACCGAGATCATCGCCTCGTCGAAGAAGAGCTTCGACGACGCCGTCGAGAACGGCATCAGCCGCGCCAACAAGACGATCAAGAACATCCAGGGCGCCTGGGTCTCCGATCACAAGGTCGTGGTGGACAAAGGCAAGATCGTCGAGTGGCGGGTGATCATGAAGGTCACCTTCGTGCTCGAGAAGTGATCTGTGATGGCGGGCGGCGCGCTGTCGTCGGGGGCGCGGTGTCAGAAGGATCGACGATGGCCTCCATCCGCCCGGCGATGCTCGCCCTGTCGCTGTTCGCCGTCCTGAGTCCGGGCCGGGTCGAGGGGCAGGGATTCGGCGTCTACGAACAGGGCACGTGCGCCATGGCCCGCGGCGGTGCGGGGGTGGCGGAGCCGTGCGACGATGGCTCCGCGATCTACCTGAATCCGGCCGGGCTCGTCGGCCGGCAGGGGATCACCATCAGCGGCGGCGGAACCGTGATCTTCGGATCGGGAACCTTCGACGGCGACGACGGCTCGCGTACGGCCATCGAGGGCAGCACCGCGCTCGCCCCGCATTTCTACGTCCGCTACGCCTTCAACGATCGGCTGGCGATCGGCGGTGGACTGTACGTGCCCTATGGGCTGGGCATCCGCTGGCCGCTCGATTTCGCCGGACGATTCGTGAGCTACGACTCGAGTCTTCAAACCGCGTACGTGCAGCCCACCCTGGCCTATGCCCTCACCGATGCGGTGTCGGTGGGCGGCGGGTTGGCCATCGCCATCGGATCGGTCGAGTTGAACCGGCGTGAGGATCTGGCGACGGTGCCGCTGGGCACCACCGGCCTCAGCTTCGGATCGCTGGTGGACCCCCGAACCGACTTCGCGACCACCACGTTGTCGGCGTCAGGAGCCACGGGGGTCGGCGCCAGCCTCGGGATCCTGATCAAGGCGAACGATCGGCTTCGCATCGGCGCGCGCTATCTGACCGCCGTCGAGCTCACCTACGAGGGGACGCGCGGTTCGAACCGGTCGCGGGCAGCTTTCGTGTGACGAAACCGAATCCGCTCGGGCTGCCGGTTGGAACGCCGCTCGATGCCGCCGTCGCCCAGGTGTTTTCGGCACTCCAGGATCAAAGCGCCCGCACCGGGCTCGAGATGCCCGCACAACTGGTCGCGGGCGTGAGCGCACGCGCGACGTCGCGCCTCACGCTCTTCGCCGACTATCACTGGGTCGGCTGGTCCGCCTTCGACACCGTCACGCTCGACTTCTCTCAACCCATCCCTCCGGACGAAGGCCTGATCCAGAACTACCGCGACACGAGCGCCGTCCGCATCGGCGCCGATGTCGAGGCCAGGCCCGGGCTGCAGCTGAGGGCCGGCTACGCCTACAACCAGGCCGCCGCTCCGGACGAGACGGTCACACCGCTGCTGCCCGAAGCGAGTCGCAATCACTTCACCGCTGGGCTCGGCTGGACCCCGCGGGCGAACCTGACCCTCGACCTGGCCTATCAGTTCGTTCGCCACGCCGATCGGCGCGGCCGCGTCGTGAATCCTCCGCCCGGCGAGGCGCCCACCGTCGCCCTGAACTCGGGGCTGTATCGCTCGCGCGCGGATCTGCTCGGCTTTACGCTGACCTATCGGCGCTAGGGACCCGATGGAACGCCTCGAGAGCTTCGTCGCGGGCGCGCTGCTCCAGCGCCTCAGACAGGCTGACGCCGACGCGGATGCGGCATGTACGTCGTTTCGCGGCGCGGTGCTGTTCGTCGACATCTCGGGCTACACCGTCCTGGCGGAGACGCTGTGCGGACAGGGCGCCGACGGCATCGAGCAACTCGGCAGGATGCTCGACGCGGCCTTTCGCGGCCACGTCCGCGCGGTCCACGACACGGGCGGCGAGATCGCCTGCTTCGCCGGTGACGCCTTCATCGCCTACTGGTCGGCAGACGACGGCAACGTGCCACGAGCGCTGGCGCAGGCGCACGACTGCGCGCGCGCGCTCCACGTGCGGCTGCGATCGGATGTCGCCGCAGTGCCGTCCACGGCGACGCCGGCTTCGCCACCGCTGCACATCGGCGTCGGCGCCGGCGAGATCTGGGCGGCGCGCCTCGGCGCCGGATCGATGGCAGTTGCTGCTCGCCGGGCCCGCTGTCCGCGACGCCTGCGCCGCGGCGGCTCGCGCCGCCGCCGGGGAGACGATCGTCGGCGCCAGCCGCCGGGCCGTTCATGCGCCACGCCGGCCGCGCTCGCGCCGCCGACGCCCGGCGATGCGCCCGGCGGCCGATCGACAGCCCGACCGATGGACGGCGTCGGGCAGGTGAACCGAGCGCGTCCAGGAATTACTGGGCGAAGGCTATTCGCGCGTGGATTCCCCAGCGGCGGCACGATCTGCGCGCTGTTCGTCCGCATCGACGGACTGGACGACACGCACGCCCGAGGCGCTGGCACGGCATCAGGCCGTCGTGACGTCGCTGCACGTCGCGCTGCGTCCCTACACCGGTTCGAGCGGCACGCTGCTGCTCGACGACAAGGGGCTCGTGTTCACGCTGTGCCTCGGCATGCCCCACGACGCGCATGCCGACGATGCGCTGCGCGCGGTGCGGGCCGGGCTGGCGGTGCGGGCGGAGCTGTCGCGGCTGGGCCTCGATGTGCGATCGGGGTCGCCGACGGGCCGGCGTCTGCATGCCGCTCGGAGGGCCCGAGCGCCGGCACTACTGGTCGGTGGGCCGTTTCATGCACGTCGCCGGCCGGCTGATGCAGGCGGCGGGGAGCGGCATGCTGTGCACGGAGGAAGTCGCCGATCGGGTCCGCCGCGCGGTCGGCCTCTCGCCGGAGCGGCCGCTCGCGCTCAAGGGATTCCGCTGGCCGCTGCGGGCGTTCCGGGTCCGTGACGCGTCGTTGCTGGACGATGAGGCCGAGGCGCTGTACGGGCGCGAGGACGAACAGGCGGCCTGGACCAGTGCCTCGAAGCGTTCGAGCAGGAGCGCGGCACGGTCGTCTGGGTGGTCGGCGAGGCAGGGCTCGGCAAGACCGCGCTGGTCCACTACCTGCGGCAGGCCGCGGCAGCAGCGCGGCTGGCGATGCCTGCTCGGGCGGCGCGGATCGGTGGAGATCGGCGGTGCCGTACGCGGCGTGGCGCCCCGTGTTCGCCGCCATGCTGGGCGACCCGCAGCCGTCAGCGCCCTCGACCCGAGGAGCAGCGTCTGGCCCGCATCGGCCGCGATCCGCCATCCGCAGCTCGCGCCGCTTGATCAACGCGGTCGTGCCAGGCTTCCTCGAGGAGACGCCGCTCGTGCAGAGCCTCTCCGGACAGGCGCGCGCCGACGCGACCTCGACCGTGCTCAGCGAGATCATCGCGGCTCACGCCACGGCTCGCTTCGTGCTCGTGCTCGAGGACTGTCACTGGATGGACTCGGCGTCGTGGCGTCTCGTGCTCCGCGTCGCGCAGGACTATCCGCAGGCGCTGATCGTGCTCACCTCGCGGCCGGTCACCGACGTGCAGGAGCTGAGCGCGCTGCAGACGCGCCTGGAGCGGTTCGCCGAGATGAAGCTCTCGCCGCTTGCGCTCGAGCGCCATCGCGGTCGCTGGTCGAGAGCGTGCTCGGCGGACAGGGCGTGGCAGCAGGAGGTGATCGAGCGAGATCGCGCAGCGATCGGTCGGGCAATCCGCTGTTCGCGCGCGAGTACGCGCTGCTGCTGACCACGCATCTGCACCAGGCGCGACTTCGACCCTCGCGCCCCGCGGCGCCGCAGCCGGCGCCATCGAGCGGCGGTGCCGGTGACGGTCCAGAGCCTGATCGCGAGCCGACTCGACGCCTGTCGCCGTCCGAGGATCTCGCGCTCAAGGCCGCCAGCGTGCTCGGCGACACGCTTCAGCCTCGACCTGCTCGCGCGCGTGTACCCGGGCAGTCCGCAGCCGACGCGCTCGACGCCATTCTCGCCAGCCTGACGGAACGGCAGCTGATCGTCCGCGCGGACGGCGATGCCGGACGTTTCGGTTCCAGCATGCGCTGATTCGCGAGGTCACCTACCAGCAGCTGACGCGCGACCAGCGGCGCGAGCTGCACCGGCGCGTCGCCGAGACGATCGAGACGCGAGCACCACGGCCGATCTGCGACCGCATTTCGCCGTCGCTGGCTCACCACTGGTCGCAGGCCGAGGAGCCTGGCCGCCACGATCACCTACTCGGATCCGCGGCGTCGCAGGCGCTGGCCGCGGGCGCGTTCGAAGAGGCCGACGCCTGCTGAGCGCTGCATCCGGCTGCTCCGACGAGCGGGCGCCGGTCGACGCCGCCGACCGGATCCGCTGGCATCGTCAGATGGCCGACGCGCGCCACGGCATGGGCCAGCTCGAGCCGCGCAGCGCCGCGGCGCACCAGGCGCTGCGCTCGCCGGCTGCGCCCGTCCGCATACGTCGGTCGGTCTGGTCGCGCAGGCCGCCGCCCGCCTCTGCCGGTTGACGGCCGCGGCGCATCATCGGCGTGCGGCTCCGGGATGACGACGCCGGCGACGGACGCTGGACGTCGCGCGCGCGTATCGCCACAGCGCCGAGGTCTGCTACTTCAACAACGACATGCTCGGCATGATCTGCGACAGCGTCAGCGCGGTCGCGCTGCGCCTCGTAGCTGCCGCCGTCGGCGGTGCTGGCCGGGGCGTCCACCGAGCTCGGCGGCATCCTGAGCATCGCCGGCCTGCGGCGCACCGGCGAGCGCATCCTGCAGCGCGCCATCGCCATGGCGGAGGCCGCCGACGATCAGGCCGCACAGGCCTACGCGCACATGGTCAGCTGTCTCTACTACGTCGGCATCGGCGACTGGCAGTCGGCGGAACGGAGCGCGCAGCGCTGCCAGGCGCTCTGCGAGCCGATGGACGATCGCGTCAACTGGACCAACGCGCAGGCCGTGCGGTTCTGGATGAGCCATTACCGGTCGCACGAGGCGGCGGCGCTACGATGCCGCGCGCAGCCTGCGCGATCGCGCCGGCGAAACCGGCAATCGCCAGCATCGGGCGTGGGCGTTCCGCTGCCTGGCGGTCTGCGCGCTGCGGCGCGAACGAGCCGGCCGAGGCCGTGGCGCACCTGCAGGCGGCGACTCGAATGCCTCGGCGAGACGGCCGCGCTCAACGAGCGCATCCCGACGCTGGGCATCCTGGCGCTGGCGCAGCTGAGGAGCGGCGAGCTGTGGTCGGCGCGCGCGACGCGCCAAGGAGGGGCTGGCGCAGATCGTGCGCGTGCGGCGGCCGATCGGCCACGGCACGCTCGAGGGATATTCGTCGCTGGTCACGGTGGCGCTCGATGCCTGGCAGGAGGAGCGGTCGCCCGACTGGCGGCGCGCGATCGTGAAGTGCCTGCGCGTCCTGGGCCGTTATCGCAAGGAGCTTCCCGGTCGGCGAGCCGCGGTATCAGCTGCATCGACGGCGACTATCAGCGGCTGTCGGCGGCGCGCTGCGAGCGCCGCCCGGCGGAGCTATCGGCGCGGCGAGCGCTGCGGCAATCCGGCTCGGCATGCCGTGGGAGGCCGCGCAGCTGCCGCGAGGCGCTCGAAGGGCTCGCGGCCACTTCGCGACGAGGCGCACGACCTATGACAGGCCATCCCTGATTCGCGGCCACACGTCGCGGCTGGCATCTCTGCCCCACAGCAGATCCTGGTGCCCGTAGCCGGGGAGACACGTGCTTGTGCACACGCCCGCGAAGGCCGCGCGTGCCGCGGACCAGCCATTCGTACATCAGGTCGATGCTGTCCCGGTGCCACAGGCGATTGAGCGCGCCGGTGATCAGCGTGACCTTGTCGCAGGCTCGGAACGCGTCGCGTGCGTCCTCGTCGACGAAACACGTCGTTGCCTGCGTGGGGTCGTCATGGTAGAACGTGGCGTGGCCCTGCCGCAGATTGCTGCGCGCGCATGGATGTACATGTGCAGCGGGATGCCGCCGAACAGCTCGGGCAGTCAGCGGATTTGCCAATGCCGTGAATGTCGTCCGCGAGATTGTCGTGATGGTACGGCATGCCGTACATGAAGCTCAGGCGGTTGCACATCAGGGTCACGGGATCGCGCCGCTCCGGTGACGGCGGTGCGGCGGGCGCCTCGGGATGAAATTTCAACGCGCCCGGCCAGGCGCACGTAGAGCTTCTCGAGATCGTCGGGCCACGGCCGTCCTGAGACCGGCCGCGTCGGCCGTCATGCGCGGATCGACGAACAGCGGCGAGTCTCCTCGCCCAGACTCTTGAGGTGCTCGAGCATGCGATCCTCCGATTTCAGGCGGCTGTCGATCGGCGTCTCGTAAAACAGGCCGAGCGCCATCAGCACGACGCAGTCCACTTCCGCGGCGCGTGACGGTGGCGCGAGCGCGATGGCTTCGGCGAGCACGGCGCCTGCCCATGCAGTGACCCGACCACGGCGATCTTCGGCGCCTTGCGTGACGGCGAGGATCTTGTCGACCGCCGCGCGGCACATCCTGCTCCGCGGCGCGATTGAAGTTGTAGCAGCTCGCCGTGGTCCCGGAGCGGTGTTCCTGGTTGCGCATCGTCCACGACCAGGCTGCTGCCGCGCCAGTCGAGCAGCCACGGATCGAAGCGCCTTGCGCGGCCAGCCAGTCCGCAAAGCTCGGACGTGGCCTGGTGAACGTGCGATGACTGGCGCTCGCGCCGTGCAGCAGGAGCACGGGCTTCCGCGGCACTGTCGAGCCGGTCACCCGTTGCGCCTCCAGGCGATGCAGCCGCAGCGGATCGTGCGCCGGACCTACCGGACAGCAACGGCACTTCCTTCAGTTCAGACATGGATCTCCGTCAGCGCTTGACGAGCAGGTCGCGCAGCAGGTCGCGCCCGCTTGACATACACGCCGGCCAGCTCGCCGAGCGAAGATACTTGTAGAACGCCAGCAGCGCCCAGCTTCACGCGCCGGATCGCAGGTCCCGGTGATCTTCATGCTCCGCAACTGGTTCCGGATGAACTCTCGAGCGAGACGCGCATGATGCCGCGCAGCCAGGGTTGGCCGCCCGGGACACACTGAAAGTACAGCGTCGACGTGTCGTTCCACGAGGTCGAACCCCGGCGCGTTGCGAGAGCACCTTGAGGCCATCGAGCTGCACGTCAGCCTGCGTGACTCCGCCTGCAACCGCGCCTTGAGGAGCAGCCGGTAGCGGAAGAACGCAGCCTGGAGCTCACGGCAGCCGGGACGGCACGAAGAGCTCGAGCGTGCTGCCGTCCTGCACCTCGTAGTCGTGGCGGCGTCATCAGGGACGGGTCAGCGTTCCCTTCAGGCCGATCGTCACCGGTGCCGTCGCCCGTTCCTGCAGAATCAGCCGCTCGAGGTCGTCCACGGTCGCCGTCAGCCGCACCTTGATGGTCCTCCCTCGCTCCAGCCCCTCGTTCTCGGCCTCGATGAACTTCTCCAGATGATCCGGAAAGTGTCTCGAGGTCAGCGATAATCTACCGCGCGAGCTGCGTCCGCCGGCGACACCGACCCGCGCATGACTCCTCGGTGAACGTCAGCCCGATCACCTCCAGTCGCAGGTTCGGCGACTCCGGATGCGCCCGATGGTTCAACGGATCGAGCCGGCATCGTCCCTGCGCGTCCACCCACCGGTGGCGGCTTGCCGGTCGCGAGCCTGCCAGTCGGATCGTTCTTCCGCGCCCGGATGAACTGCTCGACCTTGTACTCCGCGATCGCCGCGATGGTCGCCGACGGATTGACGCCGACCGAGGTCGGAAACGCCGCCGCATCCATCACGTAGAGCCCGGGACAGCCGTGCACCTGCGCCCCGGCCGTCGGTCACGCTCTGTCTGGTCTCGCCCATCGGACAGCCGCCCTGGCTGTGCACCGTGACCCGCTTTCCGAGCGTGGTCCAGGCGGGATTGGTGCGCAGCTCGCCGTGCCAGGCCTGGCTCGCGATGTCGCGCAAGCACGCGCTCCTGCGTCACGCCCGACGTGTCCAGGAAGCCGGCTCGGGCAGCGCCGGCTCTGAGCCGCTGTCGGCAGGGCTCGCGGCGTCGGCTCGAGGTCGAGGCGGCCGCGATAGTCGGTCGCGGCCCATCGTGAGGAGCATCGCCGGTATACCGATCGGACGTGCCGTAGGCGAGCGCCCAGAGCAGCAGGTCGCCGAGCAGATCGAGCAGCTGCTGGCGGTGTTCCGGGCACGCGGCTCGAGCAGCAGCTGGGCGGCCTTCGTCGCCACCGCCGCTTCGCTGCCGGCCAGGACCTGGAGGCCCTGCCGCAACATCCCGCGAACCAGCACCTTCTTCTTGTGGTCGTTGACGTCCGACGTCCCGGCCGGCGCCGAGGAGCGAGAGCGTATCGGCATCCAATCGTGTGGTCGACCGTCGCCGAGAGCTCGTCGAGCAAACGGCCAACCATCGGCAGTGCGAACGCCGCTGCCTGCTCGAACAACTCCTCACGATCGCTTGACGAGCGCCTCGACGAACCATCGCGGAAAGAGATTGCGAACTGCTGCAGCACTCGGCCAGCGGCGCGGCGCCCATCCGGTCGGATTGCGAAGGCGCCGCCGACCAGTCCCGGCGAGGACCCGGCGCCTCGGCCGTGCCGCCGAGCGCCTCGGCCAGCACCTTCAGATAGCGATGCGTCGGCGGGCGCGCGCCGCTCCGGCCCGGTCTCGACTCGTCCCGGCGGCGTCGATACTCGAGATACCGGTTCCGGCGCAGCCACAGGGGACTCTGGAACATCCCGACGAGCGGCTCCAGGTCCGGCGGATAGCCGCCGTCCTGCGCCAGGAACCAGTGCTCGTGAGCAATGACGGCCAGAGCGTGCGGTCGCAGTGCGCATGACCGTCGATGACCAGGGATTCCCCGGCTCTGAATTTGCCCTGGACCTCGCTGAGCACCAGCGCGCCGGTCGCACCTGTCGTCCAGCAGCCCCAGTCCAGAACCGGCGCATGCGACAGGACCGCCGTCGCGCCGGACTCGCCGCTGCATCCGCGCGCCGGCGACCGGCGGCGTGCCGTTGCCGGCCACCGGCCGCCGTGGAAGTCCAGCGAGCTGCTGGAAACGTCCTTCGAGACGCTCGGTCGATAGAGCAGCGCCGACGTGATCGTCGGTCCGTAGTCGGCCTCGTGCGGCTCGTCGCAGTCGAACACCACCGCCAGCGAGTCGGCGTTCGGAAAGTAGTGCGATCCGAGGGCGGCGTCCAGGCTGCCTTCGGCAGCAAGGTGTTCCGGTTCCTGAGCAGCAGCTCGGTCGTGTTCAGCGACCCGGCACAGAGGAACACGTAACTGCGCCGTGAACCGACCGCGCGCGTCGATCGCGGCGCGCCGATTCGTCCGAGCCTCGGAGCAGCAGATCGTTGTAGTGGACGGTGAACGTCCGTCCTTCGCCGTGCTCGATCCCGGTGACCTCCGCCAGCGTGCGGATGTCCGGCGGCGGCGTCGCCGTCCTCGGCCCGCGCCAGATAGTTGAGGTCGAGCGTGTTCTTGGCCTGGTGATCGCAGCCGCGCCAGCACCGGCCGCGCATGTCGCAGGCGTGCTGCTCGCGCCCGAACGCATTGCGGTAGATCGGCGATCCGTCCGCGCCGCTCGAAGTTGACCGCCAGCGGTGTCCGAAACCAGTGCGCCGCTGACTCCCGGTTGACGTGCCGGCGGCCCGCTGCAGCTGCAGGGTCTTGGCCAGCTGCGTGCGGAATCGGCGACACGCCGGCAGCATGTAGGCGGCCAGATCGAAGTAGGGATCAGCGGCCGAGGTGCCCGTCGGCGCGATACTCCTCCGGCCAGCTGTGGTCGAAGACGTCGCGCGGCGGCCGCAGGTGCACGTTGGCGTAGATCAGCGAGCCGCCGCCGTATCCGGCGGCCTGCACCGAGACCGCGTCGTCGAGATCGCGAACGTCGTAGAGGCCGTGATCCTGCTCCACAGCCAGCGCGAAAAATCCGGCGGCGGCGCGAAGTGTCTCGCTGCGCTGTCGTCGCGCGAACAGCTCGTCGCGTCGGGTACTTCGGGAAGTCGTCGGGACCGTAGCGCCGGCCGCGCTCGAGCACGCAGATCTCGAAACCGGCCTCGACCAGCCGGCACGCGGTGACGGCCCCGGCGAATCCGGTGCCGATCACGATCGCGTCGAACTGCACGTGTCGCTCGGTCGGCATGGACGTCATCTGCGATGCGTCCGGCTGACTGCCAGTCTGATCACCGTCTGGCCGGGCATCCGGCCCCAGCGTCCAGTTCGTCAGCTCCGCCGCTTCCGACGAAGCTGATCCGCCCGGCCATCGACCGCTCGCCGCTGCCGGTCTGGCGCGGATGCTCTGCCGGCACCTGCTGCGGTCGTGGTCGGCTGCTGTACCGGGCTCCAGCCGAGGCACCGTCGTCGGTCAGCGTCCGGATGACGTTCCACTCGACCTCGGGCACGACGCGTCCCGTGCCGGTGACTTCGTCGCGTCCGATGTACTCGACCTTCACGTGCATGACCGCGCTGACCTCGCCGTGGAATCGCTCGAGCAGCACTTCGTACGCGACATGCTGCCGGACGTCCGGCCGCCGGTGCAGCGACGGTCGAACTCCGCCACGTTCGCCAGCTGCAGCTGGTTGACCGGTCCGCCGCCAGCTCGTGGATGGTCGATGCGACTCGTATTTCGAGCCTTCGACCGATGCGCATCGTCGCGTGATAGCAGCAGTGCATGTCGCCGGTGAGAAACACGAGCTGCTCGATCCCGTGTCGCGGCGATGTGCTCGATGATCTGGTCGCGCTGCCGCTGGAACCGCGTCGCGCTCCACTTGTCGTTGGCGGGATTGCGGGGCGGGGCCTGGCGCTCCGTCGACGCCGGCTCTGCTGCCGGTTCGTACCACGTCGTCCACGAGTCGGCTCGCCGTTCTTCGTTGATCTCGGCCACGAACGGCACGCTGGTCACGACGAACTTCAGATCGTGCCTGTAGTCGCATCATCCACTCGAGCAGCGCCTCCATCTGCTCTCGTCGATCATCTGCGGCGGCTCTCCATGGTCGAAGCGCTGCGTGCGCGTGTCCAGCACGAAGAATCTGGCGCCGCCAACGTCGAAACGGTACCAGAAGCTGTCGGGGCTCGCGCCGCGCGCGTGCCTCGTCGGGGGCCGGGTTCCTCGCGTGCACGTAGTCGCGGTAGGCGACGGTCGCCTCCTCGACGATAGGCGCTCGCGTGCAGTCTTCGCCAGCTGGCGTGAAATCGCGCGCGAACTGGTCGGCGATCTCGTGGTCGTCGAGCGTCATGTAGTGCGGCCAGTGCGAGAGCAGGTGGCGATTCGCCTCGTCGTCGAACCACGCTTCGCGGTACGCGAGCCGATACTCGTCGCGCTGCGGTTCGCGGGTCTCCACGGGAAGTCGTAGTAGATCTGATCGCCCGCGTGAAGGAAGAACGACGGCGGGCTCGTACCAGGGAAGACCCGGCGCGCTGCTGAGCACGACGCCCGCCGCACGGCGCTCACGATCCGACTTGCCGGCGCCGAGCCTGTAGGCAACCTGGCAGCGGCTCGAAACGGCCTTCGACGAACGTCATGACGACACGCCAGGTGCGGCAGGCGGCTCCGATCCATCGCCCGGATGTCTGTCCGGTTCGCACGAAGATGCCACGACACCGCGGCCGCTCGCCGTGATGAGCTGATCGCCAACGGCCGGCAGGTCCTGCTCCGGCACGCACAGCTCGACGAGCGTGGACTCGAAGACCGCCGCGAGCTTGAGAAACGGGCTGCGAAGATAGGGCGGGCTCGGCTGCTTCGACGCTGGTCGTCGTCTTGACAAACCAGGCGACGAGCCACAGCACGATCTTCAGCCGGCCACCGCAAGACCGCCCGCAGCCAGCGCAGACCCGGCCGCCGCCAGCGTTCGAGCGGCAGCCGCCCGAGTGAACGGGCCGCCACCGCGGTGCCGCCCGTCGCCAGCACCAGCGCCAGCAGATCGTTGATGCTGACAACCGACAGATTGCAGCTCGACAGGACGAAGCTGAATCGCAGCCGCTTCCCGTCCTCGGGCCGCTGGATGGTGCGAACGCTGCCGGACACGCTCCGGTTCAGCCCAGGGAACCCGGCGTTCAGCAGCGAGAAGCTGGCCGTGACCGCATAGCGACGTCCGGGGGTGAGGCCGTCGAAATCGACGACGCCACAGTAGTCGTTCGCGCCCGGCAGGCGAATGCGCCGGGCCGCCGAATCCGCGGGATCGAGCGTGATCTCGCATCGACGATGCCACCGGCTGCCCCGCACCCAGACCCGTGCCGTGGTCTCCGTGGTGTGCCCGATAATGAGGTGGGCCATCGGGTCTGCGTCCTCGGCGCTGCCAGCCAGTTGTCAGCCGCAGCGGGCAGGAGCATAGCTCAGATATCGCGTCGGTCGTCCCGCGTCCATCCCCGATGCCCCTGGAGAACTTCGGCCGGAACGTCCGCTTCGATCCGGACCACGTCGTCACGCCCGCCGACGACAACGCCGTCCTGGCGTGTCTCGAACACTATCGGGGCCACCGGATCCGCGCCGCCGGCCGGCTGCACTCCTGGAGTGAGGCGCCGGCCTGCGAGGACGTCTTCCTCGATCTGCGGCAGTTGAACAGCGTGGCGCTCGAGCTGCGGGAGGACGGCACGGGCCTGGCGCGGATCGGTGCGGGCTGCCACGATCGACCAGGTCCTCGACTACCTCCGTCCTCGCGGCTACACGCTCCCCATCTACGGGATCGTGGGGAAACAGGCCATCGGCGGCGCCATCGCGACGGCGACGCACGGCTCCGGACGATCGAGCCTCTCCCACTACGTGACGGCCGTCTGCGTCGCGGCGTACGACCCCGCCACCGGGAAGCCGCGAACGTTCGACTGGAACGACGGCGACGAGCTGCGCGCAGCGAGATGCGGGCTCGGCTGCACCGGGATCACCTTGTCGGTCACGATGCAGGTCGAACGTGACTACCTGCTCGAAGAGACGACGAGATGGTTCGACCGGATTGAGGACGTGGTCGAATGCGAAGCGGACTACCCTCGCCAGCAGTTCTACCTCGTCCCGTGGTCGTGGCGATGGTACGCACAGCTTCGACGTCCACTTCTCCCGTCGAAGGATTCCGCCCCGGGCGCCGCGGCTCGGATGCACCGCGCCTTCCGCCTCGTCGGCGTCGACCTGCTGCTGAACGGCGCCGTCCGCACGCTGGCGGCGAGACTGCGCTGGTGGACAGGCATCCGGCTGCTCTACCGCCGGATGTTTCCGCTGATTGCCCGGTCAGGCATGCACGTCGTCGATCACTCGACCCGGCTGCTGACCATGCGTCACGACCTGTACCGGCACGTCGAGATGGAGCTGTTCGTGCCGCGCCATCACCTCGTGCGCGCCGCCGCGTTCGTGGCCTGGGTCCTGCGCTGGTGCGGCGGCGAGCCGACGCCTCTGCCCGACCCGCTGGCGCAGGACGACTTCGGCTGCGACGTCCGGGAGGTCGTTCAGGACTTGAAGGGCACCTACGTGCACGACTATCTGGTCACGTTCCGCAAGGTGCTGGCGGACGACACACTGATCTCGATGACCAGCGGCGATCGGAGCGAGGCCTGGTACGCGATCAGCCTGGTCACCTACCAGCGGGATCACCTGCCGTTTCTCGGCATGGCGGCGTTCCTGGCCGCAAGCATGGCGTCGGCGTACGGGGCGCGCCCACACTGGGGCAAGATCTGTCCGCTGAGCACCGCAGCGGTCGAGAGGCTCTATCCGGATCTTCCCCGCTTCCGATCGGTGTGTGCCGCGGTGGATCGCGAACAGGTCTTCGTCAACGACTTCGCGCGCCGCGTCCTCGGATTCTGAGCCGGGTCGCACGCGCGCCGACCGGACGCACTCATGGCTTCGCTGCGGCGCCGGAGTCGCGAACCATCGAGAGCAGCGTCGCAAAGCGGGTTTCCGTCCGGACGGCGTCGAAGACCGGACGGACTCCGAGCCAGGCGAGATCGCTGGCCCGGACGTGCAGCGCCTTCTCCAGCCAGTCGAGGGCGTTCCCGGCTTCTCCCAATCCGGAGTAGACCTGCGCGAAGAGCGAGGGCGACACGAAGCGCGTGTCGGAGAGCTTGAGCAGCCGCGTCAGCTCGCGGCGCGCGCGATCCACCTGTCCGTTGCGGGCGTACGCGTAGCCGAGGGCCGCGGTCATCTCGGGACTCGGCGACAGCTCCAGCGCCGTCTCGAGTTGTCGGAGCGCCGCCTCAGCCTGCCCCATCTCGACCAGCGAGAGCCCCAGGAAGAGCCGCGCGGTCGCCGCTCCGGGATCGATGTCGAGGCACTCGCGCAGATCGTGCTCGGCGTCTGCGAAGCGATGGGCAAAGTAGCTCATGAGCCCGGCGCTCATCCGGACGGGCATCGACAGCGGATCGGAGTGCACGGCCCGCCGCAACTCCTCGGCCGCCTCGTCGAAACGCGCCAGCGGCACGAGGAAGTTGATCGCGTACCAGTGATGGGCCGCAGAATCGTCGGGATCGAGCTGAATCGCCTTGCGGAACCGCACTTCGGCTTCCTGCCAGCTCCAGTCGTACACCGCCGCGACGCACCCCAGGACGACGTGCGCGATCGACGATCCCGGGTTGATGGCGAGCGCCCGCGTGGCGGAGTGTCGCGCCTCCGACATGGCCTCGCGCGGCGCGCTCACGCCGTAGAGACTCAAGGTCGTCTGCACCGCGCCGAGGCCGGCCAGCGCTTCGGCGTAGGCCGGGTCCCTCCGGACCGCCTCGGCGAAATAGGCCGCGGCCTTGTGCAGCGTCGCCTCGGTCCGCTGGTTCCAGCAGTACCGCCCCTTCAGACACAACGTGTAGGCCTCGACGTCGCGCGTACCGGCGCGTCCGAGCGGGGCGGCCGCCGCCGCAGACGAGCGGTCCGCCTGAAACCCCAGCGACCGCGCCACCGCCTGGGCAATGTCATCCTGAACGGCGAGCACATCGTCGAGGCGTCGATCGAACCGCTCGGACCAGATCTGGCGACCGTCAGCCGCATCGACCAGCCGCGCGATTGCCCGCAGGACCTCGCCCGACGCGCGGACGCTGCCTTCGAGCACGCTTCCCACCCCGAGCGTCGCCCCGATCTCCTGCGCCGAGCGCGGGCTGTTCCTGAACGCGAACGTCGAATGCCGGCCCATGACCCGCAGGCCGGAGACGCGCGTCAGGGCTTCGATGATCTCTTCGCTGATGCCATCGCAGAAGTACTGCAGGCTGCCCGTCGGGGTCATGTCCACGAACGGCAGCACCGCGATCGACCGCTCACGAGTCGCGTGTCCGTGCGCCGGGGCCACGTACCGTGGCGCCGCGTGGCCGGCAGCGTGCTCGAGCAGCTTCTCGAACGCACCCGCACTCTCCGGCCGATCCTCCGGCGCGCCCGCCGTCGCCGCGTCCACCACGCTGACGAACGGCCCCGGAAGATCGGGCCGCACGTCACGCAGCAGTTTGCGCTGGTCCTGCACGTGCGCTGCCTGCAGCCCGGAGAGTGAACGCCCTTCGAACGGGAACTCGCCGCTCACGAGGTAGAAGAGCAGCACGCCGAGGCTGTAGAAATCGCTCTGCACCGTCGCCGGCTCACCGCGCAGGACCTCGGGCGCCAGATAGAGGGGCGTGCCTCGCGTGCGGCGTGCTTCGTCGCCTTCGAGACGCCTCAGCACCGACGCCCCGAAGTCCATCAGCACGATCCGGCCGCCCGCCTCGCGCATGACGTTCTGAGCCTTGAGGTCGCAGTGGAGAAAGCCGGCCTGATGCACCGCCGCCAGGGCGTGGCACAGGTCGACGCCGACGAGGAGCGCCTCCCGGGCGCTCAGGGGACCGTAGTCATGAAGGAGCTGTTGAAGGGTTCGCCCCGTGACGAGCTCCATCCAGAAGCCCACGCGCCCGTCCCGTTCGTCGGCGCCGTACACGCTCACCACGTGAGGATGCCGAATCCTCGCCAGGTGTCGCGCCTCGTCAACCGACGTCGCGGCGGCCGGCCTCGGCCCGTGGAACAGCTTCAGTGCGACCGCTCGATCCAGCTCCGGCTCCCAGGCGCGGTACACGGTCCCGAACGTCCCCTGACCGAGCTTGTCGCGAATCTGGAGAGAGCCCCACGTCTCGGCTGCCGGGCCGTCGCCGGGACGCGCCCGGCGCACCGGCGCCGTGGAGCGCCCCGGGCCGGGTCGGCTCCGGGACCGGCGGCGCCTCGCCGAACACCTGAACCAGCTTCGACAGCAGCGCGACCGTGCTCAGGGCGTCGATCGAGTCCTGCTCGCGCTTGCTGCCGGCGCTCGACCTGACGCGCTCCCAGTCCACGTCCTCCCCGTCGGCCACGGCTTCGATGAGCGCCGAGAGAGCGGGATCGTCGCGGTTGTCGTCATCCTTCGGATCGCTCATGGCATCTCTGCGCCGGACGAGGGGCGGGCCTTCACGATATTCGACAGGAGGATTCGCGCACTTCATCACAACGACGGCCATTTTGAAAATGGCGCCGACAAAAAAAGGGCGGCGGCCGCCGGCCGTCGCCCCATTCCGTGCATCCCGAATCGCCGATGAACGAACCTACTCGGCGACCTCGTCCCGGTCGCGGCCGAAGCTCTCGTCCGCCTCGACGAGGTATTCCATCTCGCGTTCGAGAATCGAGCTCCTCCGGCGACGGCGGCGGTGGCGGCGGCGGCTCGTCCGCCGGAATGCGCACGTGCCGGTAGTACTCGAAGCCCGTCCCCGCCGGGATGAGCCGGCCCATCGTCACGTTCTCCTTCAGCCCCCGCAGGTAATCGACCTTGCCCGAGATCGACGCCTCCGTGAGGACGCGCGTCGTCTCCTGGAAGGATGCCGCCGAGATGAACGAGTCGGTCGAGAGCGACGCCTTCGTGATGCCCAGCAGCATGGGCCGCCCCTTGGCCGGCATCCCGCCCTGGGCAATCACGCGCTCGTTCTCGTCGAGGAACCGGAACCGGTCGACGACGTCCTCGACGAGGAACTCGGTGTCGCCCACGTCCTCGATCTTCACCCACCGCATCATCTGCCGGACGATGACCTCGATGTGCTTGTCGTTGATGTTGACGCCCTGGAGCCGGTAGACCTCCTGGATCTCGTTCACCAGGTACTTCTGCAGCTCCTTGTCACCGAGCACGCGCAGGATGTCGTGCGGGTCGCGCGGACCGTCCATCAGCGGGTCGCCCGCCTTGACGCGCTCGCCTTCCTGCACGTTGACGTGGACGCCGCGCGGAATCAGGTACTCCGGCTGCTCCGAACTGGCCTCGTCGGGGACGATGATCACCTTGCGTTGTCCCTTGACGATGCCGCCCATCTGCACCGTGCCGTCGATGGCGCTGATGATCGCGGCGAGGTCCCGCGGCTTGCGCGCCTCGAACAGCTCGACCACGCGCGGCAGACCACCCGTGATGTCCTTGGTCTTGGTGGTCTCGCGCGGGATCTTCGCGAGCACCTGCCCGGCGTAGACCATCTCGTTGTCGTCGAGCATCAGGTGCGCGTGCGACGGCATGTGGTACTTGCGCAGCACCTTGTGCGGGTCGCCCGTGCCGGCCGGCGTCAGGGCGCGGATCTCGATCATCGGCTGCTTCTTCTCGTCGGGCGAGTCGATGATGATGCGCCGCGCCAGACCCGTGACCTCGTCCACCTCCTCGTGGACCGTCAAGCCGTCCACGATGTCCTTGAACTTCACCTGACCCGCTTCCTCGGTCAGGATCGAGAACGTGTACGGGTCCCACTCCACCAGCACCTGCCCCTGCTCGACGTGCTGGCCGTCCTTGACGCGCAGCCGCGCGCCGTAGACCACCTGGTAGCGCTCGCGATCGCGCCCCTGCGCGTCCTGGATGACGATGCCACCCGTCCGGTTCATGACCACGAGCTCGCCGGTCGGCGTCGGCACGGCATTGAGGTTCTCGAACCGCGCGATGCCGGCGTGCCGCGTCTCCTGGCCCGACTGCTCGGAGATACGCGAGGCCGTGCCGCCGATGTGGAACGTCCGCATCGTCAGCTGCGTGCCGGGCTCGCCGATCGACTGTGCCGCGACCACGCCGACGGCGAGGCCGAGCTCGACGAGCTTGCCGGTGGAGAGGTCGCGCCCGTAGCACCGCGCGCAGACACCGCGGCGCGACGCGCAGGTCAGCACCGACCGGATCCGCACCTTCTCGATGCCCACGTCCTGGATGCTCAAGGCGAGCTCCTCGGTGACCTCGCCGTTCTTGTCCAGAATCAGCTCGTGGGTGAACGGATCCTCGATGCGGTCCTGTGTGACGCGGCCGACGATGCGGTCGCGGAGCGGCTCGATGATCTCGCCGCTCTCGACGATCGCCTGCGCCTCGATGCCGGCCATCGTGCCGCAGTCGATCTCGTGGATGATCACGTCCTGCGCCACGTCGACGAGGCGCCGCGTCAGGTAGCCCGAGTCGGCCGTCTTCAGCGCGGTGTCCGCGAGACCCTTGCGGGCGCCGTGCGTCGAAATGAAGTACTCGGACACCGAGAGCCCTTCGCGGAAGTTGGCGCGAATCGGCGTCTCGATGATCTCGCCCGACGGCTTCGCCATCAGGCCGCGCATGCCCGCGAGCTGGCGGATCTGCTGCTTGCTGCCGCGCGCGCCCGAGTCGGCCATGATGTAGACCGGGTTGAAGGACTTGCCGGTCTTGTCCAGCTTCTCCATCTCGCCGAACATGTCGTTGGCGATCCTCTCGGTCACCTCGGACCAGACGGCAATCACCTTGTTGTAGCGCTCGCCGTTGGTGATCGCGCCCTCGAGGTACTGCTGTTCGACCTTGATGACTTCGTCGCGCGCCTGCTGCACCTGCGCCGGCTTGCTCGCCGGAATGATCAGGTCGTCGATGCCGATCGACAGGCCGGAGCGCGTGGCGTAGGTGAAGCCCAGCGTCTTCAGGCTGTCGAGCATCTCCACGGTCTTTTCGATGCCGAAGTTCAGGTAGCAGGTACTGGACCGTCTGCTGCAGGCCCTTCTTCTTCAGGAGGCCGTTGACGAACGGCATCTCCTTCGGCAGCGACTGGTTGAAGATCACCCGTCCTACTGTGGTGTTGATGATCTTCCGCTCGACTTCGACGAGGTCCGCGTGGATGACGTCCTGGTCGTCGCGGGCGACCGTCAGATCGAGGAGACGGCCCGAGAACCGCAGGCGGATCGCCGACAGCGTCTCGAGCTCCCTGTTCTCGAGCGCGACGATCACGTCGTCCATGTCGGCGAAGACGCGGCCCTCGCCCGTCGCGCCGGCCTTCACCTTCGTCAGGTAGTAGCAGCCGAGCACGATGTCCTGCGACGGGACGGCAATCGGCGACCCGCTCGCCGGCGACAGGATGTTGTTGGACGACATCATCAGCACCGACGCCTCGATCTGGGCCTCGGGTGACAGTGGCACGTGGACGGCCATCTGGTCGCCGTCGAAGTCGGCGTTGAACGCCGTGCAGACGAGCGGGTGGATGCGGATCGCCTTGCCCTCGACGAGCACCGGCTCGAACGCCTGGATGCCGAGGCGATGCAGCGTCGGCGCGCGGTTGAGGAGCACCGGATGCTCGCGGATGCACTCCTCGAGCACGTCCCACACCTCGGGACGCTGCTGCTCGACCATCTCCTTGGCCTGCTTGATCGTCGCGACCAGCTGCCGCTCCTCGAGCTTGTTGTAGATGAACGGCTTGAACAGCTCGAGCGCCATCTTCTTCGGCAGGCCGCACTGGTGGAGCTTCAGCTCCGGCCCGACGACGATGACCGACCGGCCCGAGTAGTCGACGCGCTTGCCGAGCAGGTTCTGGCGGAAGCGCCCCTGCTTGCCCTTGAGGGTGTCCGACAGCGACTTGAGCGGACGGTTGTTGGCGCCGCGCAGGACGCGGCCGCGGCGGCCGTTGTCGAACAGCGCGTCCACCGCCTCCTGCAGCATCCGCTTCTCGTTGCGGATGATGACGTCGGGCGCCTTCAGCTCGATGAGCTTCTTCAACCGGTTGTTGCGGTTGATCACGCGGCGGTAGAGATCGTTCAGGTCGGAGGTCGCGAAGCGGCCGCCGTCGAGCGGCACCAGCGGACGCAGCTCGGGCGGAATGACCGGGATGACGTCCAGGATCATCCATTCCGGCTTGTTGCTCGACTTCTTGAAGGCCTGCACGACCTTCAGCCGCTTGGCGTGCTTCTGGCGCTTCTGGACCGACTGCTCGGTGCGCATCTTGTCGCGGAGCTCGACCGCCAGATCGTCGATGGCGACGCGGCGCAGCAGCTCCTTGATGGCTTCCGCGCCCATCTGGGCCCGGAACGCGCTCGGCCCGTACTCGTCGCGCGCCTTGCGGAACTGCTCCTCGGTGAGGATCTCGTTCGGCTTGAGCTCGGTGCCGCCCGGCTCGATGACGCAGTAGGCCTCGAAATAGAGGATCCGCTCGAGGTCGCGGAGCGAGATGTCGAGGAGGTGGCCGATGCGGCTCGGCAGGCCCTTGAAGAACCACACGTGGCTCACCGGCGTCGCCAGCTCGATGTGGCCCATGCGCTCTCTGCGGACGCGCGCCTGCGTGATCTCGACCCCGCACTTGTCGCAGATCACGCCGCGGTGCTTCATGCGCTTGTACTTGCCGCAGAGGCACTCCCAGTCGGTGACCGGGCCGAAGATCTTCGCGCAGAACAGCCCGTCGCGCTCCGGCTTGAAGGTCCGGTAGTTGATCGTCTCGGGCTTGGTGACCTCGCCGAACGACCACTGCCGGATCTTGTCCGGCGACGCCAGGCTGATGCGGATGGCGTCGAAGTCGGACGTCAGTGCGCTCGTGCGCTCAGGAAAAGGTCTCATGGGTGTTCCTCTAATCTCTCTCGGTAGGCCGGACCTTCAGGTCCGGCGCGACCCGGCGGGGCTGAAGCCCCGCCCTACCGCTGACTCACGTCAGCCCGCCACCGGCTCCGGCTCCGCCGCCGGCTGTGGCGGCGGCAGCTCCGCCGGCCGCTTGCGCGTCCGGATCAGATCGACGTCCAGACAGAGCGCCTGCAGCTCGCGAATCAGCACGTTGAACGACTCGGGCAGCCCCGGCGTGAAGCTGGCGTCACCCTTGACGATGGCCTCGTAAATCTTCGCGCGGCCGGTCACGTCATCCGACTTCGCCGTGAGCAGCTCCTGGAGGATGTGGGCCGCGCCGTAGGCCTCGAGCGCCCACACTTCCATCTCGCCGAACCGCTGGCCGCCGAACTGCGCCTTGCCGCCCAGGGGCTGCTGCGTGATCAGCGAGTACGGCCCGATCGAGCGGGCGTGGATTTTGTCGTCCACCAGGTGCGACAGCTTGAGCATGTAGATGTAGCCGACCGTCACCTCCTGCTCGAACGAGTCGCCCGTCATGCCGTCGAAGAGCCTGGTCTTGCCCGAGCGCGGATGCCCGGCCTTGTCGAGCCACTCCTTGATCTCGACCTCGGTCGCGCCGTCGAAGACCGGCGTCGCGAAGTAGATGCCGAGCGCGTGCGCGGCCCAGCCGAGGTGGGTCTCGAGGATCTGCCCGACGTTCATGCGCGACGGCACCCCGAGCGGGTTGAGCACGATCTCGACCGGCGTGCCGTCCGGCAGGTACGGCATGTCCTCCTCGGCGAGGATGCGCGCGATGACGCCCTTGTTGCCGTGCCGGCCGGCCATCTTGTCGCCGACCGACAGCTTGCGCTTCATCGCGACGTAGACCTTCACCAGCTTGATGACGCCCGGCGGCAGCTCGTCGCCGCGGCGGATCTTGTCCTTCTTCTCCTCGAACACCTGGCGGATCGTCTCCACCTGGCGCTCGGTCCGATCCTCGACCTGCCGCAGATCCTCGTCGAGGCGCGGGTCGTCGGAGGCGACGCGCATCCGGATCACCGCCTCGTACGGCAGCGGATCGAGCAGCTCCTCGGTGATGACCGTGCCCTTCTTGAGCAGGCGCTCGCGGCCGTGCTCGTCGAAGAGGTCGGTGCGCAGCGTCTGTCCGCGCAGCATGTGCGCCAGCCGCTTCTTCACCTCGTCGTGGAGGATGCGCACCTCGTCCTGGAGGTTCTTCTCCATCATCTCGAGGTCTTCCGCCTCGATCGACTTCGCGCGCTCGTCCTTCTCGATGCCCTTGCGCGAGAAGATCTTCACGCCGACGATGATGCCCTCGATGCCCGGCGGGCAGACGAGCGACGCATCGCGCACGTCACCGGCCTTCTCGCCGAAGATCGCCCGCAGGAGCTTCTCCTCCGGCGTCAGCTGGGTCTCGCCCTTCGGGGTGACCTTGCCGACCAGGATGTCGCCCGGCTTGACGTAGGCGCCGATGCGGATGACGCCGCTGTCGTCGAGATCCTTGAGATAGCCCTCGCCGACGTTCGGGATGTCGCGCGTGATCTCTTCCGGTCCGAGCTTGGTGTCGCGCGCCTCGATCTCGAACTCCTCGATGTGGATCGAGGTGTAGTAGTCCTCCTTCACCAGCTTCTCGGAGACGAGAATCGCGTCCTCGAAGTTGTAGCCGCGCCACGGCATGAAGGCGACGAGCACGTTGCGGCCGAGCGCCAGCTCGCCCAGCTCGGTGCAGGGTCCGTCGGCCAGCACCTGTCCCCGCTGCACCTTCTGCCCGACCCGCACGATCGGCCGCTGGTTCAAGCAGGTGTTCTGGTTCGACCGCTTGAACTTGACCATGTTGTAGATGTCGGCGCCCATCTCGACGCCGCCTTCCTCGTCCTCGCTCTCGACGCGGACGACGATGCGCTGGCTGTCGACGTAGTCGACCGTCCCCGCGCGCCGGGCGACGACCACCGCGCCCGAGTCGCGCGCGGTGATGTACTCCATGCCGGTGCCGACGAACGGCGAGCGCGCCTGGAGCAGCGGCACCGCCTGGCGCTGCATGTTCGATCCCATCAGCGCGCGGTTCGCGTCGTCGTTCTCGAGGAACGGGATCAGCGAGGCGGCCACCGAGACCAGCTGCTTCGGCGAGACGTCGACGAACTGCACCTCGTCGCGCGGCACGAGCTTGAAGTTGCCGGCCTGCCGCGCCGTGACGCGCTCGGTCTGGATCCGCAGGTTCTCGTCGAGCTCGACGTTGGCCTGGGCGATGACTGTACTGGTCCTCCTCCCACGCCGAGAGATAGAAGGGGTGCGCCTCGAACTCGTAGCCCTTCATCGTCCGCTTCGGGTGACCGGTCGCGTCGAGCACCTCGTCGGCCTCGACGAGCGCGCCGCTGGTGTACTTGCCGCCATCGGGCGCCTTGAGCACGCGCACGTAGTCGACGATGCGGCCGTGCTTGACCTCGCGATAGGGCGACTCGATGAACCCGAACTCGTTGATGCGCGCGTAGCACGAGAGCGACGAGATCAGGCCGATGTTCGGACCTTCCGGCGTCTCAATCGGGCAGATGCGCCCGTAGTGCGTCGGGTGGACGTCGCGCACCTCGAAGCCCGGCGCGCTCCCGCGAGAGACCGCCCGGCCCGAGCGCGGAGAGACGCCGCTTGTGCGTGATCTCCGAGAGCGGGTTGGTCTGGTCCATGAACTGCGAGAGCTGCGACGACCCGAAGAACTCGCGAATCGCCGCCATGACCGGCTTCGCGTTGATCAGGTCGTGCGGCATGGCGGTCGCCATTTCCTGGTAGACGGACATCTTCTCCTTGATCGCCCGCTCCATGCGCACCAGACCGATGCGGAACTGGTTCTCGAGGAGCTCGCCGACCGAGCGCACGCGCCGGTTGCCGAGGTGATCGATGTCGTCGACGTTCGCCGGGTTCTTGCTTCAGCTTCAGCAGGTACTTGATGACCTCGTAGAAGTCCTGCGGGTGCAGGATCTTCTCGTCGAGCGGCGTGTTCAGCTTCAGCTTCGTGTTCAGCTTGAGCCGGCCGACGCGCGAGAAGTCGTACTTCTGCGGGTTGAAGAACATGTTCTCGAACAGCGAGCGCGAGCTCTCGAGCGTCGGCGGATCGCCGGGCCGCAGGCGCCGGTAGATCTCGATCAGCGCCTCTTCGTGCGTGCGGATCGGATCCTTCTTCAGCGTCTGCGAGAGCACCGGGCCGACCTCGTCCTTCTCGGGGAAGAAGACCTCGATGAGCTCGACGTTCTTCTCCTGCGCCTGCACGAGGAAGCGCGGCTCGAGCGGCTCGTTGGCTTCGAGGATCACCTCGCCGGTCTCCGGGTCGACGACGTCGGTCGCCGTGTAGGCGCCTTCGAGCTCGCGTCTCGTCGATCTCGATCCGCCTCGACGCCGGCCTTCTTCAGCGCCGACGACATGGTTCTGCGTGACCTTCTTGCCCTTGCCGATGGTGATGTCGGTGCCGGGGATGGCGACTTCCTTCGCCGTGCGCAGGCCGACCAGCGAATCGGCGACGGCCCACGCACCGATCCCGCCCTTCACGTGGAGGCGGTCGATGGTGTAGAACGCGCGCAGGATGTCGTCGGCGCCGCGCAGCCCGAGGGCGCGCAGGAACACGCTCGCGAGGAACTTGCGCTTGCGGTCGATGCGGACGTAGAGCAGGTTCTTCGTGTCGTACTCGAACTCCACCCAGGAGCCGCGATACGGGATGATCTGCCCGATGAAGAGCGTCTTGTCCTCGGAGTGGAAGAAGACGCCCGGCGAGCGGTGCAGCTGGCAGACGATGACCCGCTCGGTGCCGTTGATGATGAACGTGCCGTTGTCCGTCATCAGCGGGATGTCACCGAAGTAGACCTCCTGCTCCTTGATGTCGCGGATGGTCTTCGCGCCGGTCTCCGGATCCTTGTTCCAGACGACGAGGCGGATCGTGACCTTGAGCGGCACGGCGTAGGTCATGCCGCGCTCCTGGCACTCGTTGATGTCGTACTTCAGCTTCAGCGCCATGCGCTGGCCGCCGATTTCGTGGACCAGGCCGCGCGCTTCGTCGCCCCAGCCGCACGGATCCCAGTTGCCGATCGAGTACTCGATGAACTCGAGCGACGAGTTCTCCCTGAAGTCGCTGATCGGAAAGACCGATTTGAACACCGACTGCAGCCCGATGTCCTCGCGCTCGGCCGGCGGGCGTGTACATCTGCAGGAAGCGCTCGTACGACTTCTTCTGGATCTCGATCAGGTTCGGGATCGGAACCGTGGTACTTGATCTTCGAGAAGTCGATGCGCTCCCGATAGACGTTCTTGTGCAGGCTCTGCATGCGTGAAGTCCCAATCAAACCGAAAAACAACGAACGACCACGAGCGACACGTCTCCCGTCGCGGGCCGCTGGGCTGGGCTCGCCGGCGCGGATCGTCCGCGTTCGTGGTTCCAGGCTGGCCGTAATCGTGTTCCTTCGAAGAAGCGGCTCAACCCGCGCAGGGTTCAAGGCCTTGCCGCGGGTCGGAGGTCTGTTTCGCATCTGGGTAGGCCGGACCTTCAGGTCCGGCGAGCCCAGGGTCTTCGTGCTGCGGAACCCGCAGCCGGCGGAGCTAAGACTCCGCCCTACCGTAGCTCAGCAACCGAGCACGGTCGGTGCGAGCTACTTGACCTCGACCTTCGCGCCGACTTCTTCGAACTTCTTCTTGATGGCCGCGGCCTCGTCCTTGGTCGACGCCTTCCTTGACGGCCTTCGGCGCGCCCTCGACGAGGTCCTTGGCTTCCTTCAGGCCGAGGCTCGTCACCTCGCGGACCACCTTGATCACGTTGATCTTGTTGGCGCCGACCTCGGTGAGCACGACGTGAACTCGGTCTTCTCCTCGACCGGCGCCGCCGCACCGCCGCCCGCGGCTGCGCCAGCCACGACGACCGGGGCTGCCGCCGCCGCCGAAACCCCGAGCTCCTGCTCGAGCCGCTTGACGAGCTGCGAGAGCTCGAGCACCGAGACGTTCTTGACGTAATCGACGACCTGATCCTGCGTGACTGACATTGCGTTCTGCTCCTTGTAGCTCTCTCGGTAGGCCGGACCTTCAGGTCCGGCGCTCTCGGCATGCTCCGGCGGGGCTGAAGCCCCGCCCTACCGCCCGCCTCCGCCGCTACCGGCACGTCATTCCCCGCTCTTCTTCTTTTCCACTTCCGACAGCACCGTGACGAAATCGCGCGGCACGGCGCTCAGCACGCTGACCAGCTGCACCATCGGCGCCTGCAGCAGGAAGAGCAGCTTCGCGTAGAGCTCGGGCTTGCCCGGGCAGCGCGGCCAGCTCGCTGACCTCCGCCGGCACGAGGGCCTTCCCCTGGACCACCGCCGCCTTGATCTGCAGCGCCGGCGTCGTCTTCGCGAACGTCGTCAGCGTCTTGGCGAGAACGACCGGGTCCGATTCGCTGTAGGCGACCGCCGTCGTCCCCTCGAAGTGGGCCGTCAGCGACTCGAAGCTCGTGCCCTCGAGCGCACGCTTCGCCAGCGTGTTCTTGACGACGCGATAGGTGCCCTTCGCCGCCCGCACCTGGCGGCGCAGCTCGGTCACCTGGGGCACCTTGATGCCGCGGAAGTCGAGCAGAATCGCCGTCTGCGATTGTCCGAAGGCCGTCGTGAGCTCCTCGAGCTCGGTGGTCTTCTCTGCGCGTGAAACTGCCATGACTCGAGCCCTTCCTAATGCTTGGCCGCCGCGTCCGCCGCGGTCGTGTCGATCCGGACGCCCGGACCCATCGACGACGACACGGTGACGCTCTTCAGGTACTTGCCCTTCGCCGCGGACGGCTTGGCCTTGACCACGCTGTCGACGAGCGCATGGGCGTTGGCCAGCAGCCGCTCGGTCTCGAACGAGACCTTGCCAATCGGCGCATGCACGATGCCGGTCTTGTCGACGCGGAACTCGACCTTGCCCGCCTTGATCTCACGCACGGCCTTGGCGATGTCGGTCGTGACGGTGCCGGTCTTCGGATTCGGCATCAGGCCGCGCGGGCCGAGCACCTTGCCGAGCCGGCCGACGGCGCGCATCATGTCGGGCGTCGCCACGACGGCGTCGAAATCGATCCAGCCGCCCTGGATCTTGTCGACGACCTCTTCGCCCGCGACGAGGTCGGCGCCCGCCTCGGTCGCTTCCTTCTGCTTGTCGGCCCCGGCAATCACCAGCACGCGCTTCGTCTTGCCCAGGCCATGGGGCAGCACGACGGTGCCGCGCACCATCTGATCGGCGTGCTTCGGATCGACGCCGAGCCGCAGCGACATCTCGACGGTCTCGTCGAACTTCGCGAACTTGACCTTCTGGACGAGCGGAATCGCTTCTTCGAGCGTATAAGCGCGCTCGGCGACCTGCGCCTGCGCCGCCCTGAACTTCTTCCCCATGCTTGACCTCCGTGGTTCGGACGGACGCTTGCGCGTCCTCCCACAACTCGAGTGACCAGTTACGAGTGACCAGTGACACTTTAGCGTCCGTCATTCGGTGCTGTAGCTCATCCGTCACTGGATGACGTCCAGCCCCATGCTGCGTGCGGTGCCGGCGACGCTGCGGATCGCCGACTCGAGGCTGTCGGTGTTCAGATCCGGCAGCTTCAGCCGCGCGATCTCCTCGACCTGCTTGGCCGTCACCGTGCCGACCTTGGCCTTGTTCGGCTCGGCCGACCCCTTGGCGATGTTCGCGGCGCGCTTCAAGCAGCACCGGCGCCGGCGGCGTCTTCGTGATGAAGGAATAGGACCGGTCCGCGAAGACGGTGACGACGACGGGGATGATGAGCCCCTCCTGCGCCGACGTCTTCGCGTTGAAGTTCTTGCAGAAGTCCATGATGTTCACGCCGTGCGGACCGAGCGCGGTGCCGACCGGCGGCGCGGGCGTGGCCTTGCCCGCCGCAATCTGGAGCTTCACCTGAGCCTGTATCTTCTTTGCCATCGCCGCCTACAGCTTCTCGACCTGCAGAAAATCCAACTCGACCGGCGTCGAGCGGCCGAAGATCGTCACCATCACCTTCAGCGTGCTCTTCTCCGAGTTCACATCGTCCACGACGCCGTTGAAGTTGGTGAAGGGACCCTCGTTGATCCGGACCTGGTCGCCCTTCTCGAAGGTGTACTTCGGCTTGGGCTTCTCGGCCGCCTGCGTCACCTGGGTCAGGATCTGGTCGACCTCTTCCCGGGTCAGCGGCGTCGGCTTCGCGCCGGCACCGACGAACCCGGTCACCTTGGGCGTGTTCTTGACGACGTGCCAGGCCTCGTCGGACATCGTCATTTCGACGAGCAGATAGCCCGGGAAGAAGCGCTTGGAGCTCACGACCTTGCGGCCGCCGCGCATCTCGATGACGTCCTCGGTCGGAATCAGGACCTCGCCGATCTCCTCGGCCAGCCCATAGGCCTTCACCCGCTGCTCGAGCGACTGCTTCACCTTCTTCTCGAAGCCCGAGTAGGTGTGGACGATGAACCACTGCTTGGTCGAGACGTCCGTCATGCCGCCCCCAGGGTACGGAAGACCCACGCCACCGCGGAGCTGAAGACGAGATCGACCCCGTAGAGATACACGCCGAAGAAGACCGACGTGATGATGACCACGACGGTCGTCGCATAGACCTCCTTGCGGGACGGCCAGGTGACCCGCTTCATCTCGGCGCGCACCTCGGTGAGAAACGATTCGGCTGTTGGCCCACCACTCGGCCGGGCTGGCCAGCAGCCCACCTCCGCCCTCACGCGACTTGACTGGCGCGTCCTTGCTGTTGTCCATGCTGGCGGTCTTCATGGAAGCGATCGGCTCTCAACTCTCAGCTATCAGCCCTTCGACACCCGCGGGGGTCGTGCCCGCGGTCGAAGCGCAACGTCCACCATCCCGAAGCCGACAGCTGACAGCTGATCGCTGACGGCGTTCTCGTCTGGCAGGCCAGGAGGGACTCGAACCCCCAGCCCCCGGTTTTGGAGACCGGTGCTCTGCCAATTGAGCTACTGGCCTCACGATTGACAAATGACCAATGACAAGTGACGAATGCCTTCGTCACTTGTCACTCCTACTTCGTCTCCCGGTGCGCGGTGTGCGTCCGGCACCAGCTGCAGAACTTCTTGAACTGCAGTCGCTCGGTCGTCTTCTTCTTGTTCTTCGTCGTGACGTAGTTCCGGCGCTTGCACTCGGTGCAAGCCAGAGCGATGTTGTCGCGCATCATTGATCCTTGCTGGCTCAGGGCTCAGGGCTTATGGCTCACGGGACTCACGCCGACTGCTGTGGAGCCGATGACCGGGATTGAACCGGTGACCTCGTCCTTACCAAGGACGCGCTCTGCCAACTGAGCTACATCGGCCTTCGCGCCTGCGGCGCTACGGCCGACAAGTCGGCCGCTTCTTCAAGCGCCTGACTGGCTGAGCGAATACCGGCCTCGCCAGCCGTCACTCGCCCGATTCGCGCTCGAGCCAACACTGGCCTGCCAGCCGTAGCTCGCTAAGTTCGCATCGCGAGCGAAGGCTGGAGCGGGAGACGGGAATCGAACCCGCAACCAACAGCTTGGAAGGCTGTGACTCTACCATTGAGTTACTCCCGCCAAAACGCACGAACACCGGCCATCACGTTCCTCGTTCGCGTTCCGCTGCCTTCCCAGTGCGCCCCTACTAACCTCCCCCACGTCCGGCCCCCTGACGTCATCAACCCGCCTGGCCCACTCGGCCGCTGGCTGGCTTGCCAGCCGCAGCCCCGTCTCCATCTCGGCGGGGCGAAGGCTGGTGGCGAGGGGAGGATTCGAACCTCCGAAGCCACTGAGGGCGACAGATTTACAGTCTGTTGCGTTTGACCGCTCCGCAACCTCGCCAATACCAGTTCGCTGATGTCGTGTGGGTGCCTTCCCTGGCGGAACTCTTCCGGCGGACTGGGGCGCGAGCCGACCTCGAAGTGGAGCTGGCGAAGGGATTTGAACCCCCGACCGGCTGATTACAAATCAGCTGCTCTACCGGGCTGAGCTACGCCAGCCAGACAAAGTCGCGATTCTAGCACGACTCGTGCCGGCTCGCAATCCTCGCAAACCCGTGCTTCCGGCTCGTCGATCCGGCGCCAACTGCCCGCCCTGTGCCCCCGCCGACAGAGCGTGAACTGTGCAGTCTAGCGTGGAGGGCCCCGCGCTGTCCACCCGGCGGCTCTCAGGCCGCGGGGCAGGTTCGCAGGGCTGGAGCCGCGCCATCCAGCCGCCTGCCGGCTGTCAGGATCCGCCCGCCCGCCGCCGGCACTACCCGCTCCCCTTCGACTGCCGGCGCTGCCGCGCCGCCTCGAAGAGCACGACTCCCGCCGCGACCGAGACGTTCAGGCTCGATACCCGTCCCGCCAGGGGGATCGACGCGAGCCAGTCGCAGCGATCACGCACCAGCCGCCGGAGGCCGGCGCCCTCGGCGCCGACGACGATGGCCGTCGGCAGCGTGAGATCGAGTGCATCGTAGGTCTGCGGGGCGTCGGAGGCGAGCCCGACGCTCCAGACCCCTTCCGCCTTCAGCTCCTCGATCGCGCGCGCGATGTTGACGACCGTGGCGATGCGCACGTGCGCAACGGCGCCGGCGGACGCTTTCGCCGTCGCGCCGTCGAGCGGCGCGGCATGCCGGGCCTGACGGATCAGCCCGTCGCCGCCGACCCCGTCCACGGTCCGCAGAATGGCGCCGACATTGTGGGGATCCTCGATGCCGTCGAGGACGACGAGGAGCGGCGCGCCGCGCGCGGCGGCCACCAGATCGGACGGCGCCCAGTCGCGCGGATCGTCGGCTTCGGCCATGACGCCCTGATGCGGTCGGTGACGTGCCACGCGATCGAGCTCGGCGATCTCGGCGACCTCGACCGGGATGCGCCGGGCGCGCGCGAGATCGATCAGCTCCTGCCGGCGTCGCGGCGCGCCTCCACCGACGTCCGCCGCGCGAGCTGCCACCGACAGGCGACGGACACGGCCGGCGCGCAGGGCCTCGAGGACCGGATTCAGGCCGTAGATGATCATGACGGCTCAGGAGTTGGTGTTCGCTACCCGCCCCCCCCAGTTCCCGAGTCGCCCAGTCCCCCAGTCGCCCAATCTCCCAGTCGCCCAATCAGCGCGACAACGTGGACAGCCATGGCTTCGCCGCGACCGGTGGCGTCCACGCCTTCGTTCGTCTTGCCCTTGATGGAGATCTGGTCTGGCGAGGCCGCGAGCACGCCGGCGAGCGTGTGCCGAATCGCGTCGGCATGCGGGCCGATCTTCGGCTGCTCGGCGATGACGACGATGTCGAGGTTGACCAGCCGCCAGCCCGTGTCCGCGATGCGCCCCCACGCGTCAGCGAGCAGCCGCAGGCTGTCGGCGTCCTTCCACCGGGCGTCGGTATCGGGAAACAGCCGGCCCACGTCACCGAGATTCGACGCGCCCAGCAGCGCATCGATCACCGCGTGGCACACGAGGTCGCCGTCGGAATGGCCGGCGAGCCCGCGGTCGAAGGGGATGTGAACGCCACCGATGACGAGCGGGCGCCCCTCGACGAGCCGGTGCAGGTCGTAGCCCGTTCCCACTCGCATCGCGACTGCCGGCGATGTCGGCACGGGGACGGCCTCCCCTTCGGCGTTGGCGGCGGCCCGTGCCCGCGCGAGATCCGCGGGAGTCGTAATCTTGACGTTGCGTGCATCGCCGGCCACGAGCCGGACGGGATGCCCGGTGCTCTCGACCAGCCCCGCCTCGTCGCTCGCCTCCAGCATCGTCGCGCCGCGCTCGATCGCGGCAGCCAGGACCTCCCGCCGGAACCCCTGCGGTGTCTGGGCGAGAAAGATCCGCTCCCGCTCGAGGGTACGCTCGACGATCGGCCGATCGCCCTCCCAGCGCGCCTGCTTCACCGTGTCGTGCACCGGGATGGCGGCAATCGCGGCGCCGGTCTCCCATGCCGCGTCGATGGTGCGATCGATCAGTCCGGCTTCGACGAAGGGCCGCGCCGCGTCGTGCACGAGGACGACATCGGCGGCCCGTGAGACCGCGGCGAACCCGCTCGCGACCGAATCCTGCCGCCGCGCGCCGCCAGTGACGACGCGGCCCGGCTTGATGGTGGGCGGGGCCTCGGCGAGGTGGCCCTCCGGGAGGACGATCACGATCTCGTTCACGCGCGGGTGCGTATCGAACGCGGCGACGCTGCGCGCGAGGATCGTCCGGTCGCCGACCGTCAGCCACTGCTTGGGGACGTCGGCGCCCAGCCGCGTGCCGCGGCCACCGGCCGCGATGATGACCGCTACGAACATGCGCGGCTCACTTCGTCTCCACCCAGAAACTCGCGGACCCGCGCGCCGGTCAGCGACGCGACGGCACGGATGGTGTCGGACGGGGCATCAGCGGGCGCGAAGATCACGAAGAGCACACGGCGCGTCTCCAGCGTCACCATCGTCCGGGCGGAATCGGACGTGGGGTTGCCGAACGGTCCGCTCGCGTCCACGAGCGCGAGCCGTCCGGACACGTTGACGTGATCCTTGCGGATACCGACATAGCCTTCCCCCTCGGCGCCGAGCCGCAGGGCAATCGCGTCGCCGTCGATGCGGTCGAGATCGTAGAGGCCGAACGGCATCTGCGACTCGACGGAGCACCAGTTGCAGATATCGACGGCCGAGTTCACGCGCGGCAGCTGCCCGCCCTTGCGGACGCGCCGGAGCAGCGCCTCCGACGAGGGCCGCGTCTTCGTCGGATCGATCCCGATCCGGCGGTACATCGCGCGCGTGCGGCCGATCGGACCGTCGAGATCCGCCGCCACGCGCAGGCGGTCCTCGGCGTCGGCGAGCGGCGCGTCCAGCCGCGGGTCGTGCTCGACGATCGCCACCCCATCGACGGCGAGGATCGCCGGCGTCACGATCGACGCAACGTGGGGTGACGCGTGGAGGACCATGGTCAGCTGTCAGCTCTCGGCTGTCAGCTCACACTTCCTTGATGCGGTCGCGGATGAAGGCCAGGTTCCGGCGCATGTCGGCTTCGACGCCCTTCGACGGACTGTCGGTCTCGAGATGGGCCCATTCGGCAAAGCCGATGTCCGACATCGCCTTCACGACGCCCTTGAAGTCAATCGTCCCCTCGCCGAGGTAATGCGGGTTGTCCTTCAAGTGCATCTCGCAGATGCGTGCCTTGCCCAGCCAGCGGATCTCCGGGACGACGTCGAACCCGGCGCGGGTCGAGTTGCCCACGTCGTAGTAGGTCAGGACGGCCGGCGACTTCGCACGCTCCATGATGCGCACGTTGTCCTTCGCCGAAATCGTGTCCTCGAGCCCCAGGATCACCTTGGCCTTCTCGGCAGCCGGCGCCACTTCGCGCAGGGCGTCGCCGACGTAGTCCATCTCCGCAGGCGTCTCGAGCGCGCCCTTGCCGAAGAACGGCAACAGGATGACGGTGACGCCGAGCGCGGTCGCGATCGGCACCGACTCGGCGACCCAGCGCTGGCCCAGCGGGTCGTTCTTCAGGTAGTTGCGGTGCAGGATGTCCAGACAGAGCGACGCGATCGGGAATCCAAGCTTCTTGGATTCGGCGCGATAGGCCTGCTGCAGCGCCGTGTCGGCGAGCGGCAGCGCCTTGGGCGGCTCGGTGCCGCCGCGGCCGATGCTGACCTGGACGCCTTCGAAACCGAGCGACTGCGCCAGGGCGAGCGCCTCGACCTTGCCGGTCATGCGCAGGTTCCAGTCGGTGACGCCGACCTTGAAGCGGGTTGCCGCGGCAAGTCGACGCGGGGCCAGGAGCGCGGTAGTGCCGGCCGCGGTGATTCCCGCCAGGAACGTCCGTCGTGAAAGAAACATGTCAGCCCTCCACTGTGCGCAACGACCGTGGGCGCATGCCTCCGGCCTCACGCTCGCCGAGCGGCAAGCCCGCGTTCCCGATCGCCCGCCGCACATCGGCCGCGAGCTGGCGCCCCGCGTCGCGCGACAGGCCCTGCGTGGCGATCGGTTCCAGGACGGTCAGCTTCACACGTCCGGGGCACGTCATCAGCCGTCCCTTCGGCATCACGAACCGGCTGCCGTCGATCGCCACCGGAACCACCGGCAGTCCGGCCTCGATCGCGAGCATGAAGATACCGCCCTTGAAGCGCGCCAGCGTGCCGTCGGCGCTCCGGGTGCCCTCCGGGAAGACCATCAGTGACACGCCCTGCGTCATCAGCGCACGCACGCGCGCGAAGATCTCGGGACCCGGATTCCGGCGATCGACCAGCACGTGGCCGGTCCGGGCCAGGTGCCAGCCCAGGAAGGGAAATCGTCCCAGCGACGCCTTCGCCAGAATGCGCAGCTGGCAGGGGAGGGTCGCGAACAGGATCGGAATGTCGTAGATGCTCTGGTGATTCGCCGCGACGAGATAGCTGGCAGCCGGGTCCAGCCGCTCGAGCCCCGACACGGCGACCTCGACGCCGGTCGTTTTCAGGATCAACCACGACCAGAGCCGCGCGCAGCGGTGGGCGAGGTGGCCGCGGCGATCGACGAGCGCCGAGGTGATCGAAACCGTCCCGAGGACGATCGTGTAGATCGCGATCGCCGGGATCAGGAAGAAAACGGTACGCCACCAGTGAAAGGGCGGGAGAGCCACCGACGATCAGGATTGCGCAACGGGGCGCGGCTTGCGGACCGGCTCCTCGCGCTCGGCCGCGAGACGCTCACCCCGTTCGGACGCAGCGACCGCGACCGGCGCCGCGGCCCCGGGCTGGGCGGTGCCGGTGTGGGACGGGGCGGGAGCCGGCGCGGCCTGCGCGGCCCCCGGATCGATGTGACGGCCGAAGATCATCTTGCCGGCCGTGGTCTGCAGCACGCTGGTCACGACGATGTCGATGGTCCTGCCGATCAACCGCCGTGCATTGTCCACCACGACCATCGTGCCGTCGTCGAGATACGCCACGCCCTGGTTGTACTCCTTGCCCTCCTTCAGGATGAACACCTTCATGAATTCGCCCGGCAGGACGACGGGCTTGAGGGCATTGGCGAGCTCGTTGATGTTCAGGACGTCGACGCCGCGGAGCTGTGCGACCTTGTTCAGGTTGAAGTCGTTGGTGACGATCTCGCCGGCGAGGGCGCGGGCCAGCTCGATGAGCTTCAGGTCCACTTCGCGGATATCCGGGAAGTCCCGGTCGGAGATGGTCACCTGCACGCCCGACATCTTCTGAATGCGCGAGAGGATGTCGAGGCCGCGTCGGCCGCGGTTCCGCTTCATCGAGTCGGGCGAATCCGCGACGAACTGCAGCTCCTTGAGCACGAACTGCGGCACGACGAGCGTTCCGTCCAGGAAGCCCGTTTCGCAGACGTCGGCGATGCGTCCGTCGATGATGACGCTGGTGTCGAGGATCTTGTAGCGGCGCTCGG
The DNA here is from genome assembly GCA_963834365.1 of Vicinamibacterales bacterium. Taxonomy (GTDB): domain Bacteria; phylum Acidobacteriota; class Vicinamibacteria; order Vicinamibacterales; family Vicinamibacteraceae; genus CAWJAP01. The sequence continues at coordinate 255,920 of CAWIBS010000039.1, forward strand.
GCGCGGCTTCCTTGAACAGGCCTGCGAGGCGCGTCGGATGCAGCCACTGTCCGCTTCGCGCGCCAAGGACGAGACCGAGGTACGGCAGCCCGACGAGGAGCACGCTCTGCAGGAAGGCGATGCGCGGATCCGTGGAGTCGGTCCAATAGAGCGACGCGCTCGTCGTCCGCGCGAGCAGCAGCCCGGCCGCTCCGCCGAGGACGCCGCCGATCAGGCTCGCGAATGGCGTCGTCCGGAGGCCGGCTTCGAGGAGGATGAACAGCAGCGCGAGGAGCGCGCCCGCGGCGGCATTCGCCCCCCAATGGACGTGGAACGGGGCGAGCACCACGGCCATGGCGATCAGCGCGGCCGCGAGCAGCACCCGGGCGAGGATGGACCAGGTCATGAACATTCCGGACACAGTCATGCGCGACGCGGGGCCAGGATGCCCTTCGCGCGCTGCCAATGATACGCCGATCACGCCAGTTCCCCGGGTCTGAAGCCCGGCGAGCTGTGTGCAGTCAGAACAGCGTGTCGATCAGCTCGGCGATCGTTCCCGCTTCGACGAGGGTGACACCGGGCGGGACCGCATCTGAAGGGAGGCTTCCCGAGGGGACGACGGCGCGCGTGAACCCCATGCGCGCGGCTTCACGGATTCGCACAGCCGCCTGCGTCGTGCGGCGCAGCTCGCCCGCCAGCCCGATCTCACCGAAGAGGACGGTGCCGGCGGCGAGCGGCCGGTTGCGCACGCTCGAGACCAGCGCCGCCACGACCGCGACGTCGGCGGCGGGCTCGTCCACGCTCACCCCGCCCGCGACGTTTGCGAACACGTCCTCGCCGGCAAGGTTGAGTCCGGCGCGTTTTTCGAGCACCGCCAGCAGGAGCGCGAGCCGGTTCTGGTCGAGGCCGTTGGCCGTGCGCTTGGCGTAGCCATAGCTGCTCGTGCTCACGAGCGCCTGGACCTCGACCAGCATCGGTCTCGACCCTTCGATCGTGCAGAGGACGGCAGACCCGGCCACCTCCGTCGGCCGCTCCGCAAGGAACAAGGCCGAGGGATTCGGGACCGGCTGCAGGCCCGCGCCCGTCATCTCGAAGACGCCGACCTCGCTGGCCGCGCCGAACCGGTTCTTCACGGCGCGGACGACGCGATGCGCATGGTGGCGCTCGCCTTCGAAGTACAGCACGGTGTCCACCACGTGCTCGAGCGCCTTGGGGCCGGCGAGCGCCCCGTCCTTGGTGACGTGGCCGATCAGAAAGGTCGACACGCCCCGGCCCTTGGCGGTGAAGAGCAGCTGTGTGGCCGACTCCCGGACCTGGGCCACGCTCCCGGGCGCGGACTGCAGCTTGAGCGAGAACACGGTCTGGATGGAGTCCAGGACGAGCAGGGCCGGCTGCAGTCGCTGCACCTCGTCGAGGACGCGCTCGAGGCAGGTTTCCGCGAAGAGATAGAGGGGATCGCGCCCGAGTCCGAGCCGCTCGCCGCGCGACTTGATCTGGGCCTCCGACTCCTCACCGGACGCGTAGAGCACGGGCCCGACCTGTCGCGCGAAATGCGCGGCGGCCTGGAGCAGCAGGGTGGACTTGCCGATGCCGGGCTCGCCACCGAGCAGCACGAGCGACCCGGGGACGATGCCGCCGCCGAGCACGCGATCGAGCTCGCTCGAGCCGGTCGGCAGGCGCTGCGCGGTGCTGAGATCCACGTCGGCATAGAGCTGCGCGGTCGCTCCGGCCCTGGGCATGGCGTACCGCGACGTCCCCTCCGCTGTCGCCGGCGCGACCGATTCTTCGACGAGCGAGTTCCAGGCGCCGCAGTCGGCGCATCGGCCCATCCATTTGGGCGACTGCGCTCCGCAGTCCTGGCACACGAACACGGATTTCGAGGGCTTGGGCAAGCTTCATCCACTCTGCCGGCGTAGTAAATCCTTTCAATCCGCGTGCCGATGCGGCAGAGCAGTTCCCACGGAATGGTGCCGATCGTGGCGGCCATCTCGCGGACGTCCATCCGCTCCGCGCCCTGCTCGCCGATGATGACGACCTCGTCGCCGGGCGACGCGTCCACCTCGGTCACGTCAATCATCATCATGTCCATGCACACGGCGCCGACGATCGGCACGCGCCGGCCACCGACCAGCACGTGACCGCGGCCGCCAAGACGGGCGTCGAGGCCATCGGCGTACCCGGCCGGGACCACTGCAATCTGCGACGGTCGCGCGGCGCGGAAACGCAGTCCGTAGCTGACGCCCTCGGCCGGGCGGACGCCCTTGACCGAGACGATCCGGCTCGTAAGGGTCATCACGGGGCGCAGCGGCAGCGTCACGCCGAGCGGCGGCGGCACCAGCCCGTAGAGCAGCAGTCCCGGCCGCACGAAGTCGAACCACACGCGCTCGTCGCGCAGCAGCGCGGCGCTGTTGGCGGCGTGGCGTACCGCCGGCGCCAGCCCGAGCGAGACGAGCGCCCGGCACGCCTGGTGGAACCGCAAGCACTGGTCGGCGAAGATCGGGTCTTCACGGTCCTCGGCAGTCGCAAAGTGCGTGTACACCCCGCGCACCTCGAGGTGCGCGCTGCGCGCGATCGCGGGCATCGTGCGATCGAGCTGATCGTGGCGGAACCCGAGCCGGTTCATGCCGGTGTCGATCTTCAGGTGGCACGGCAGGCGAACGCCTCGGCGAGCCGCGACCTGTTCGAGCATCCGCGCGGCGGAGGGGCTGGACACCGTCGGCGTCAACCCGTAATCCACGACGCCGTCCACCTCGCCAATGCTCAGGGCGCCGAAGACGAGGACTGGTACCGTGACGCCGGCCTCCCTGAGCCGAACGCCCTCCTCGATGTCGGCGCAGGCGAGCATCGGCGCACCGGCGGCCTCGAGCGCGAGCGCAGTGCGTTCCGAACCGTGGCCGTAGGCATTCGCCTTGACGACGCCGATGATCCGGGGAGGCACGCTGCCCGTCCCGACATACGCCGCCACCGTGCGGTAGTTGTGCGCGAGCGCGTCGAGATCGACGCGGGCGATGGTCGGCCGCCGGATCACGCCACGCCCTGATCGATGTTCGCAAACAGCGTGTACTGCGGGAGAAACGCCAGGGTCACCGTGCCGATCGGTCCGTTGCGCTGCTTGGCGATGATGATCTCGGCGAGGTTCTGCAGGTCCGGGTTGTCCCTTTCGTAGACCCCGGGCCGGAAAATCATCATGACGACGTCGGCGTCCTGTTCGAGCGCCCCCGACTCGCGCAGATCCGAGAGCTGCGGCCGTCGATCGGAGCGCGCCTCCGGGGCGCGGCTCAACTGCGACAGCGCGATGATCGGAACCGCGAGCTCCTTGGCCAGGCCCTTGAGCGACCGCGAGATCGAGGCGAGCTCCTGCTGGCGATTGTCGAACCGGCCACGCCCCTGCATCAACTGCAGGTAGTCCACGATCAGCAGGTCCAGCCCCTGCTCGGCCTTGAGCCGCCGCGCCTTGGCGCGCATCTCCAGCACGCCGATCGCCGCCGAGTCGTCGATGAAGATGCGCGCAGTCTCGAGCGTTCCGATGGCCCGCACCAGCTTGCTGTAGTCGTCCGGCGACAGGTAGCCGGACCGCAGGCGATGCGCGTCGATGCGCGCCTCGGCCGTCAGCAGGCGCATGAAAAGCTGCTGCGCCGACATCTCCAGGCTGAAGAACCCGACCGTCATCGGCCGCTCGCGGTCGAGGCCGGCGTGCTGCGCGATGTTCAGGGTGAAGCTCGTCTTCCCCATCGACGGCCGCGCCGCGACGATCACGAGGTCGCCGGCCTGCAGACCCGACGTCATCTCGTCGATCTCCGTGAAGCCGGTCGGGACCCCCGAAACCAGCCCGCGGTGCTGCTGCAGCTTGCTCAGGGTGTCGAAGCTGTTCTGCACCAGCGCCGACAGCGGGATGAAGCCCTGCCGGATCCGCTTGTCCGCGACCTCGAAGATGCGCCTCTCGGCGGCATCGAGGATCTCGTCGGCGTCCTCGCCGCCCTCGTAGGCCTCCTGCAGGATCAGATGCGCGCTCGCGATGAGCGATCGCAGCGTCGACTTCTCCTTGACGATCGTCGCATAGTGCTCGACGTTGGTCGCCCGCGGAACGCCGTCAACGAGGCGCGCGATGTACGCCGCGCCGCCAACTTCCTCGAGGTCGCCTGAGCGCGCGAGCGCCTCCTTGAGCGTGATCAGATCGATCGCGTCGCTGCGCTCGTTCAGCTCCACCATCGCGTTGAAGATCCGGCGGTGCGCCTCGCGGAAGAAGTCGCCGGAGTCGATGACGGCCGCCGCATGGTTGAACGTCTCGTTGCGCAGCAGAATCGCGCCGAGCACCGACCGTTCGGCATCCAGACTGTGGGGCTGCGTGCGCTCCGACGCGGCGGACTCGGGCATGACGACGATCGGCTCGAAGATGTCCAGACGGCGATCGCCGTGCAGCGGGTCTTGCGGATAGTCGAGTGTAGCGAGTGTAGCAGGATCTGCGACGCGCACGCGAAACGTGCGGTGTTAAATCTGCGTGGCCGTAACCCGCTGCGGGCGTACGCACGAAGAGGTGTTGAAATCCTGTGCGGATCGTCAACACCTCTTGGGTCATCGGTCTTTGGTCTTTGGTCTTCAGTCTTTGGTCTTCGGTCGTCGGTCGTCGTCGTCGGTCTTCGGTCGTCGGTCATGAATCGCTCGCGCAGCGATTCTCGCGATGCGTTGCCGTTCCTGGAGGGCAGCGTTCAGCCTCGCCGACAGGCGGGCTGTCGCAAGCACCGAAGACTGAAGACCGAAGACCGAGATCCGCTAGTCTGCCTTGACCACCAACACTTTGACCTGCGCGGTCACGTCGCGATGGAGCCGCACCGGTACGGAGTAATTGCCAAGCGCTTTGAGCGGCTCGGCCAGCTGAATCTTGCGCTTGTCGATCTCGAAGCCCAGACGCGCCAGCCCGTCGGCGATGTCAGAGGACGTGACCGACCCGTACAGGGTGTCCTTCTCGCCGACGCGCCGCGCGACAACGCATTCCGCTTGAGCGAGCTGCGAAGCGAGCGTCGTCGCACCCGAACGCTCCTCCGCTTCGCGCGCGAGCGCCCGCTTCTTCTCGGCGTCGATCTGGCGCTTGTTGCCGGACGTCACCGCGAGGGCGAGCTTGCGCGGCAGCAGGTAGTTGCGGGCGTAGCCGTCGGCGACCTTCACGACATCGCCGCGGCCGCCGAGATGGTCCACCGGTTCCTTGAGAATGACTTCGATCATCGAGTTGATCCTTGTAGGGCTACAGGCTACGGGCTACGGGCTGCGGGCCACAGACTAGTGGGCGGCCGTCGCCAAACTGACCGCCACACCAACGCAGCCCTCCGCGCGGCCAGCCGGCCCGCTCAGGGCCGGCTGCACCGCCGCGCGGATCAAAGGCTGCCCGCGACGGCTGCTGAGGCCAGCCGTCGCCAAACCAACGCAGCCCTCCGCGCGGCCAGCCGGCCCGCTCAGGGCCGGTTGCATAGCCGCGCGGATCCAAGGGCTGCCGCGACGGCCGCTGCGGGCGGCCGTCGCCAAACTAGTCCGTGACGTACGGAATCAGTGCCAGCTCGCGGGCGCGCTTGAGGGCGAGCTGCAGCTTGCGCTGATACTTGGCACTCGTCCCCGACAGACGCCGCGGCTGAATCTTCCCGCGCTCCGGGATGAACTGCATCAGCAGCTTCACATCCTTGTAGTCGATGTAGTCGATCTTCTCCGTCCGGAACTTGCAGACGCGGCGCCGGCGGAATCCGCCGCCGCCCGTCGCCCCGCGGCGCGGTCCCTTGTCCCCCGCCTTGCCACCGCTCCGGCCTCGATTCATCTCGCTCATGGCTTACGCCTCCGCCTCGTCTGCGCGATCGTCGTGCTGTGCGGCCGCCCGCATCCGTTCCTCTGGCGTCGGCTCGGCCGGGAGTCCCCGCGCAACGCGCCGCCGGACCGTCTGTTCCTTGCGCCGCGTGCGTGCGCGATCGGCAATCCGCAGGTCCTCGTCCACCCGCACGATCAGGTGGCGGATGATCCGGTCGCTCACCTTCAGCCGGCGATCCAGTTCCTTGACGACATCGCCGCCGCCGGAGATGACCTCGAGGACGTAGATGCCTTCCTTGTGCCGCCCGATCTGGTAGGCCAGCCGCCGCCGGCCCCAGCTTTCGGTGCGATCGATCGCGCCGCCGAGGCGGGTCACGATCCCGGCCACCTGCGTGTGCAGCTCGGCGAGCTGCTCCTCGGTGGACTCGGGCGCGGCGATGTAGACGAGTTCGTACTGCTTCTGTGCGCTCATGGTGGTCCTTGCTCTCTGCTCCCTGCGTCGCTGGTGTTCCGCCGAGGCCTCACGGCCCTTCGTTCGTGTCCGGCGCGTCCTCGGGAGCGTCAGGCTCCTCGCGCCGCGCGTTGAACCGGTTCATGACGTCCTGCAACGTGCCGGTCATGAACAGCTCGGCCGCGTCGGCCGCCGCCGCCTTCGCAACCTCGAGCACCTCCCGGTCCGTCGCCGGCGCCTTCGCCAGCACATGGTCGGCGAGGTCGCGCCGCGGGTCGCCGCGCCCGACGCCCACGCGCAGCCGCGGGAACGCGTCGGTGCCCAGCGACTCGATGATCGACTTCAGGCCGTTGTGCCCTCCCGCCGATCCCTTTGCCCGAACCCGCAACCGCCCCGCCTCGAGATTCACGTCGTCCACGACGACGAGCAGATCCTCGAGCGCGACACGATAGTATCGCTGCAGTGCGCCCACCGCTCGCCCGCTGACGTTCACGAACGTCAGCGGCTTGACGAGCAGCACCCCTTCGGGGCCGACATTCCGCAACCGCGCCAGCAGCGCCTCGGCCGGCGCCGAATCGAACCCCGCCCCGTGGCGCCTCGCCAGCTCGTCCACCACGTCGAACCCGACATTGTGGAGGGTCCCGCGAAACCGTGGACCCGGATTTCCCAGACCGGCAATCAGCTTCATCGCACGCCGGCCAACGTCGTACTTCGTACTTCGTCCTTCGTACTTCGTCCCTCGTCCTTACTTCTCGTCCTCTTTCTCCGGTTTGCCCTTCTTGATCACTTCGGGCTCGCTGCCGGCCACTGGTGGCGCCGCGGCGGCCGCTTCAGGCGCCGGCTCCTCTGCCTTCGGCGCGACCACGTGCGCGAGCAGCATGTCGGGGTCGCTGAGCGGCGTCCATTTCGCGTCGGTCGCCACGTCGCGCAGGCGCACACTCTGACCGATCATCAACTCGCTGACGTCGATCTCGATGTTCTCGGGAATGTCGCCAGGCAGCGATTCGATTTCCACTTCACGGTGTGGCAGTTCGAGCACGCCCCCCTGGAGCTTGACCCCGCGCGGCTCGCCCCGGACGACGACCGAGACCATCACGACGATGGCCTTGTCCATCTGCACGCGGAAGAAGTCGGCGTGCAGCATGTGGTTATGCACCGGGTCGAGGAGGAACTCCTTCACCAGCACCTGCGTCGTCCCGGCGCCCTCGACGTTCAGCCCGATGAGGGTGTTCACCCCGGACTCCGAGTGCAGGATGCGCGACAGCAGCTTGGGATCGACGGCGACGCTCTGGGCCTGCTCGGCTCCGCCGTAGATCACCGCCGGGATCTTGCCGGCGGCACGGAGACGGCGGGCCTCATTCTTTCCGCGTGTGTCACGCTTCACTGCATCGAGACTGGCTGGCATGATGTGGATCCTCGCAGCTACCAACTACACGAACAACGACGAGACCGATGTTTCCTCGTGGATGCTGCGGATGGCCTGACCGAGCAGGCGGGCCACCGAGAGCACCGCAATCTTCTGAATCCGCGCCCGCTCGCCGTCGGGCGGGATCGTATTGGTGACAATCAGGCGCTCCAGCGGCGCGGCCTGGATGCGATCGAGCGCCGGGCCCGACAGCACGCCGTGCACCGCGCACGCGATCACCCGCTCCGCCCCTGCATCCTTCAGCGCCTGCGCCCCCTTCACGATCGTCCCGGCCGTGTCGATGATGTCGTCCTGGATGATGCACGTCCGCCCGCGGATGTCGCCAATGACGTTCATCACCTCCGCCGCGCCGGTCTCCGAACTTCGCCGCTTGTCGATGATCGCCAGATCCGCGCCGAGCCGCTTCGCGTAGGCCCGCGCCCGCTCGGCGCCACCGGCGTCCGGCGACACAATCGTCACCTTGCCGTAGTTCTGCCGCGACAGGTAGTCGATGATGACCGGCGCGGCGAACAGGTGATCGGTCGGGATGTCGAAGAACCCCTGGATCTGCGCCTTGTGCAGATCCATCGTCAGGACGCGATCGGCCCCGGCCGCGCTCAGCAGGTTCGCCACGAGCTTGGCCGAGATCGGCACGCGCGGCTTGTCCTTTCGATCCTGCCGCGCGTAGCCGTAATACGGAATCACCGCGGTGATGCGTGCAGCCGAAGAGCGCCGGAAGGCGTCCATCATGATGCACAGCTCGACGAGGTGCTCGTCCACCGGCCGCGACGTCGGCTGGACGATGAAGACGTCCATCCCCCGGATGTTCTCGTCGATCTGGAAGGACACCTCCGTGTCCGGGAACCGGTGAAGCCGGGCCTGCCCCAGCGGCACGCAGAGGAAATCGGCAATCTCCTGCGCGAGCAGCGGGTGCGCGCTTCCGGAAAAGAGCTTCAGTTCGGTCCTCGCCATGCCAAACGACACCCGGGCTCTTCTCCTCTGCACGACCGGGCGCCGACCCGCCCTCCGGGACGGAGTCAGTGACCGCCTGGCTCCCCGCGGACGAGCCGCGCTCACGGTCGCAGGAGTGGCTGGCTGGGGCGGAAGGATTCGAACCTTCGAATGCGGGAGCCAAAGTCCCGTGCCTTACCGCTTGGCCACGCCCCACCATCTCTGAAGATCCGACCGACGCCGTGTCGCCGGCCCGACCCCCCAGCCCGGCGGAAGCTCCGCGTCCCGTTACGACCGCCGTGCTGTCACTCGAGCCCCACCCGTCATGGGCACACGCGACCGCAGTCGCGCCGGGGCGATTTCCGAAGGGAGTTGACGTACAGGCGAGGCCCAACGAGCCGACGCAAACCGATAGTCTATACGAACGCCGCTCGAGCCGGCAAGGCTCTCGGGTCGCATCGTCGCCCCAAGGCGTCAGCCTCGGGGTCGGACTGCCGCCAGGTACTCGGCGCGGCCGACCGTACGGCTCAGCCAGAGACGCCAGCCTTGACGACCGCCGAAGCCGCCTGCAGCTGCCTGGGCCGCCTGCCGCGCGCGGAACAGCCCGGCCACGGCGGACCCGCTGCCGGACATGAGTGCATGGTCGGCCCCCGCCGACCGCAACCGCTCCACGGCTTCGGCAATTTCCGGATGACGCCGGGCCACCACGGGCTCGAAGTCGTTCCGGAGCCCGGGCAGCCGACCCCGCCAGTCTTCCGGATCATCCAGCGCCTGGAACGGCGCGGGCGGAGGCACCGGCGCAACCCGCCGCGCGTCCGCCAGCCATTCATAGGCTGCGGACGTGGCGACGCCAAGCGGCGGGCGCACGATCACGACATGATGGGCCGGGAGATCGGGAAGCGGCATCACCTGATCGCCGCGCCCGGTCCCGAGCGCGGTCCCGCCCCGCAGGAAGAAGGCGACGTCGGCGCCGAGCTGCGACGCGAGCCGCTCCAGCGTCCCGGCCGGCACCGATACGCCCCAGAATGCCTGGAGCGCCCGCATCGTGGCCATGGCGTCCGCGCTCCCGCCGCCCAGGCCGGCCCGAATCGGCACCTGCTTGCGCAGCTCGATGCGCACTCCCGAAAGCTCGCGGCCGACCGCATCGGCGATCAGCGACGCCGCCCGCCAGACGAGATTCGTCGAGTCCGCGGGCGCCTCGTCAGAGTCACTGAAGAGCACGAAGGGGCCGTCCGACGCGCGGACGTCGATCGCGTCGTCGAGCGCGATGGCTTGAAACACCGTCGTCAGGTCGTGATAGCCGTCGGCGCGGCGTCCGTGGACGGCCAGATGCAGGTTGATCTTCGCCAGCGCGCGGGTGGTGACGACCATCGCGTGGCCGATCAGCGGCCGGCCAGCAGACCACTCCGCCGCAGCTCGTCGAGTGTCACCGGCTGCGCCGTGGCAGGAACGTTGACCGCGAACGCCGCCTCGTCCAGCGGACCGTTCGTCGCGATTTGCGAAACGGCGAGCACCAGATCGCTCCCGGGATGTCCGTCGGTCGTGTCCTGCCGCAGACGGATCGTGCGAGGCGCATCGCCCGTGAACGCGGCCGGATACTCGACCGTTACGTCACCCAGGCGCGCCGCCACGAGGCGCGCGCCGGAAGATTCCGGCCGCACCCAGACCGTCCGGCCCGATCCCGCTGCCGCTTGCAGGATCCCGTCCGGAAAGCGTGTGACATCGGTGATGGCCGCACCCTCGGCCGGACACCCCGTGATCAGCGCGAGCAGCGTCGCCGGGGCGATGCGGACGCCGGCCAGCGCCTCGACGATCTCCGCCGCCGGCCGGTCGCGTAGGACGCGCTCCTCACGCGCGAGGAGCAGCGTCGCGCGGTCGCGCTCACCGGCGAGGACGAACACCAGGCCAAACGGCGCGATCGCTTCGAGCCGGACGCCGCCGTCACTGGTGAGGCCGAGGTCCAGCCGCCCGCGCACGCGCTGCCCGGCGATGCGCCCGGACAGCGCCGCCTGCGCCGTCAGCGTCTTGATGGTGCCGCACGAGGGCTGGGCCGCGCGCACCGTCTCGGCCGCGTCGGGCGCCGGCAGCCCGCCCGACGCGGGGGGCACGAAGGTCGGGGCACGCGCCGCGCAGGCCGCCGCCAGCGACCCGACGATCAGCCCGGCGATCAGGCGGGCGCGCCGATCGGTCAGCGCCGGTGTCATTCGCGCGTGCGCGCCTGCTCGATCTTCTGCAGGATGTCGCGCTTCTCGATGGACCGGCCGTCGCCCGCCAGGGCACGCTGCCACGCCGCGATGGCGCCGGGGCGATCACGAAGCGCGAACAGCACGTCCCCCACATGGTCCTGGACGACGGAGTTGGCGGGAAGCTGCGCACCGGCACGCAGGAGATACTCGCGCGCCTGCGGCAGCGCGCCCTGCTTGAAGTAGGCCCAGCCGAGCGAATCGAGGTACGACCCGTTGTACGGATCCTGCTCGAGCGCCTGCCGCAGGAAGCTCACGGCTTCGTCGAGCCGCTGCCCGCGATCGGCCAGCATGTATCCGAGGTAGTTGAGCGTCGGTCCGTGCCGGGCGTCGAGGGCGAGCGCGCGGCGAAAGGCGCGCTCCGCCTCATCGTCGCGCTGCTGCTCCTCGAGAACGGCCCCGAGCTGGAAGGGAATGGCGATGGCGCCGGGAAAGCGGAGGCCAGCGGCCTCGAGGACGCGCTCGGCGCCGGCGAAGTCACGCGCCTCGAGCAGCAGGCCGGCAAACGCGACGTGAGCCTCGGGGTCGTCGCCGTGCCGTTCGATCGCGCCCTCGTACAGCGCCACCGCGCGTGTGCGGTCGCCGGCCTTCAGCCAGGCGTCGGCTTCGAGGCCGAGCAGTCGCAGGTCGTCGGGGAAGCGCACCCGCGCGGCTTTGGCAATCTCGAGCGCCTCGGCGGGCCGGCCGGCTTCGAGCTGCGCCTGCACGCGATAGGCGTCGATCGATGCGACATCGCCGCCTTCCGCCCGCGCCCGGTCGAACGCGGCGAGCGCCTTGTCGAACTCGCGCAGCTGGAGATAGGCCGCACCGAGCGTCAGGCGCAATCCGGCGAGCACCCGCGTGTAGTCGTGCAGACCCTCGAGCCGGACGAGCGCCGGTTCGAGCGTGTCGACAATCTCGCGATACTCGCGGCGGTCGGCGAACACCTGCGTCAGCGCCTGTGTGCCGAAGGGCTGCGACGGCTGCAGTTCCACCAGCCGGCGGGCGGCGCGCTCGGCCGCTTCATAGTCGCGCAGCGCGCGCTCGACGTCGACCAGGAGCAGCAGGACGCGCGGCTCGACGGGCCGGCCGCGCTCGACGTTCTTGAGGACGCGGCGCGCGTCGGCGGCCCGATCGCCGTTGGCGAGCGAGGCGGCGTGCCGCAACTGCAGATCGAGATTGTCAGGCTGCGCCGCCGAGGCCCGCTCGTAGGCGTCGGCGGCGGCATCCCAGTTGCGCTGGCGCACGTGGAGGTCCGCGATGTCGAGCAGAGCCCGGACGAACCGCGGCTCGATCGTCAGCAGCGCTTCGAGCGTGTCCACCGCGCGTGCCAGCTGACCGCTGCCGTCGTATGCCTGCGCCAGCAGATACCGGGCTTCCGGCGAATCGGGCTCGCGATCGACCAGCGATGTCAGCACCTCGATGGCATCGCCCCACGCCCGGCGAGTGAGCTGCAGCCGACCGAGGGTCAGCAGCAGGGCGTTGTCGAACGGCCGTCCGGGGCGCGCCCGCTCGAGGTGCGCGATCGCCGTCTCGACGCTCGTCGCGGTGTCGGCGGGCGCGGCGCTGGCGCCGGCCGCACCGGCTTCTTCGCGCCGGGCCTCGATTGCCGTGGCGAGCAGCGCGCCCAGGATCCAGTTGGCCTCGGTGTTGTCGGGGTTGATCGCCAGGGCCCGGCGCGCCTCGCGGACGGCATCGTCGGTACGGCTCTGTCGAGCGTAGAGCGCGGCAATCTCGGCGCGAATCTGCGCCGAGCCCTGATCGGCCAGCGCGGCACGCTCGTAGGCGGCCAGCGCCTCGGCCAGCTGTCCTTGCGCCTCGAGGTGCCGTCCCCGCAGGAACTCGAAGTACCCTGTCTCGGTTGACGCGCCCGGCGTCCCGGCGGGCTGCCGTGCCGGCGCGCTTCGGCCGGGCGCGCTCTGGACAGGTGTGCTCTGTGCGGGCGTTGCCGTAGCGATCGCCAGCGAGAGCAGGCCCAGAGGCGCACAAAGGCGAACTCGCATTGGCGACGATTCTTCCACAGCCGCCCGGGGGCAACAAGCCGATCCGTCGCGGCCCGAAGGTCTTGCTGGTCCGCCTCCGGCTCATCGGCGACGTCGTCTTCACGACGCCGGCGATCCGCGCGATCCGGGAGGCCCTGCCCGGCGCCCATCTCACCTATCTGGTCGAGCCGTGGGCGGCGACGATTGTCCGCGACAACCCGCATCTCGACGAGGTGCGCGTCGTGCCCGTCGAGCGGGGTTGGCGTCGCGTCCTCGGCGACCTGCGCCTGGGTCGCGCGCTGCGTCGCGAGCGGTTCGACGTGGTGCTCGACTTTCACGGCGGACCTCGCGCGGCCTGGCTGACCTGGGCCACGGGTGCACGGCGGCGTATCGGTTACCGCGTGTCGGGGCGGGCATGGATGTACACGGAGCTCGTCGATCGTCCGCGCGCCTTGAGGCCGCGGCACTCGGTCGAGAATCAATGGGATCTCATCCAGGGCGTCACGGCCGAGCTCGCACGCACGCCGGATCCGGCGCGCGATCGCGTGGAGATGGCCGAGGCCGCCGACGCTGCCGCCAGCGTCGCGCGGCGTCTGACGAGGGCCGGAATCGAGCCCGGCCACCGGCTGATCGTCATCCACGTGAGCGCCGGCAACCCCTTCCGGCGATGGCCCGCCGACTTCTTCGTGGCGCTCGCCTCCGCTCTTGGCGCGGCGGACCCGGTTCGTCGTATCATCCTGACGGCAGGCCCCTCGGAGGCGGGGGCTGCCCGTCTCATCGCGGATCGGACCCGAGCCGCGCTGGGGCGGTGGCAGGACAGGATTCTGACGGGCGAGGAATTCTCGCTGGCCGAACTGCGGAGCCTCGTCACGCACGCGGCGCTCTTCATCGGCGGCGATAGTGGTCCGCTTCACGTCGCCGCAACATCGGACGTGCCGATCGTGGGACTCTATGGACCCACGCTGCCGAGCCGGTCGGCGCCCTGGCGGCCCCCCTGGCTCGTGACCGAATCGGTGGAGGTGAACGGTCTGCCGTGCCGTCCGTGCGATCAACGGCGGTGCCAGCCGGGAGACTTCCGCTGCCTGACCCGCCTGCCGCCCGATCGGGTGATCGCGGCGGCCGAACGTGCGCTCAGCCGGAGCCAGGAGGATAGGCGGCCTGGGTTGACCAGATGACGACGACCACCACTGCGCTGCGCGCACCCCTGTTTGGAGGCGACAAGCTCGAAGTGGCGTCGATGGGCGCGCTGCTCGGGTTTCTGGCCGCGTCGCAGCTGTCGGTCGCACCCGCCTACGTCCTGCTCGCGGTCACGCTCGCCTGCTGGGCCGCCGTGGTCAAGGTCCACCATGAGCGGGTCCGGGTTCCGACGATGTTCTGGTTGCTCTGCGCCTATGGCGCGGCGACCGTCGTCTCGGCCTTGAGCTCGGCCGACCCGGCCCAGAGCCTCATCGACTGCAAACAGCTCGTCCTGTTCCTGATCGTGCCGGTGGTCTACCGATTCGCGCGGGGTCAACGCGCGCTCGCCTTTGCCACGGTCATCATCTCGGTGGGCGCCATCAGCGCGCTCATCGGTATCGTGCAGTACGGCGTCCTGCACTACGACAACCTCGGCAAGAGGCCGCAGGGCGCGCTCACGCACTACATGACCTATTCCGGGGTGCTGATGCTGGTCGCCTGTGCCGCCGCGGCGCGGCTGCTCTATCGGCGCGGATCGAGCGGCGGCCGGATGTGGACGGCACTCGTCATGCCGGCCATCGTCGTGGCGCTGGCGTTCACCTTCACGCGCTCGGCGTGGATCGGCACCTGTGTGGGCGTGGCCCTGCTCTTCATCCTGAAGGACCGCCGCCTGCTCGCCGCCTTTCCGATCATCGCGCTGCTGGCGATCATCCTCGCACCAGCTCAGGTCACGGCGCGGATGTACTCGGTCTTCGACGTCAACGATCCGTCGAACCGCGATCGCTTCGCGATGCTGAAGTCGGGCGTCGAGATGGTGCGCGATCACCCGTTGACCGGCGTCGGCCCCGACATGGTCAAGACGCGGTATGCCGACTACCGGCAGCCATGGGCGGTCAACGACCTGAACGTGCACCTGCACAACGTGCCGATGCAGATTGCCGCCGAGCGCGGGGTGCCGGCGCTCGTCATCTGGCTCGCCTTCATCGGCTTCGTCGCCGGCGATCTGTACCGACGCCTGCACCGGAGCCGCCATCCCTCGCTGGCCGCTGCCGGGCTCGCGGCGATCGCCGCGATGCTCAGCGCGGGCCTCTTCGAATACAACTTCGGGGACTCCGAGTTCCTGATGCTCTTCCTGGTGCTCATCACGCTCCCGTACGCCTCCGACCGGAGCGCGGACGAGGATCGGGCCTGATGTCGCTCGACGGACCGGAGGCCGCGTTCGCGCGGCACCCGCTTCCGGCTCCCTCGATCCCGTCCCACGCGCCGCGACTCCGCGCCCTCGTCGAACGCTTCGCAGGCCAGCCGGTGGTCGTCGTCGGCGACATCATGCTGGACCAGTTCATCGTCGGCCACGTCCACCGCATCTCGCCGGAGGCGCCGGTCCCGGTCGTCGAGCACCGCCGTGACGAGTACCGGCTCGGCGGCGCGGCGAACGTCGCGCACAACATCCGGGCGCTCGGCGCCATGCCCATCCTCGTCGGCCTGGTCGGCCAGGACGAAGCCGCCGAAACGGTCCGCCGGGGCCTCGCCACGGCGCAGATCGGCGCCGAGCACCTGATCGAGGATGCGTCCCGTCCGACGACGCGGAAGGTGCGGATCGTGACCACGCGCCACCAGCAGGTCGCGCGGGTGGACTACGAGTCGGACTCGGAAGCGGAGGGCGTCATCGAGGACGCGCTCATTGCCAACACGTCGCGCTCGAGCGCGCACGCGTCGGTCGTCGTCGTCTCGGACTACCTGAAGGGCGCCGTCACGTGGCGGCTGATGCAGGAACTGCGCGCCTGCCGCGAGATGCGCCCGCTGACGGTGCTGGTGGATCCGAAGATTCCACACCTCGGGTATTACGCCGGCGCTTCGGTCGTCACCCCCAACCATCATGAGGCGGAAACGGCGACGCACCGTCGGATCAGGACCGACGACGAGGCCCGCGAAGCCGCACGGGCGTTCCGCGAGCTGGCGGCGTGCGAGTCGGTGATGATCACGCGAGGCGAGCAAGGCCTGTGGCTCGCCGAGGGTGAGCCGGCCCCGCCCCGCACGCGTCTGCAGGATACGCCGCTGGTGCTCGAAACCAACCTCGCGGCCCGGGCGCGCGAGGTGTCCGACGTCACCGGCGCCGGCGACAGCGTGATTGCCACGGTCGCCGTGGCGTTGTCGGCTGGCGCCTCCCTCCGGGAAGCCGCCGAGCTCGCCAATCACGCCGCCGGCGTTGCCGTCGCCAAGTTCGGGCCCGTCGCCGTGACGCGCGACGAGCTGCTCGAGGCCCTCTAGATCATTGGGCTACGGGCTACAGTCTACGGGCTGCGGGCTACGAGCCGATCTTTCTGATCCCTGATCCCTGATGCCTGATCCCTGAATCAGTGCTTGAAATGCCGCCGGCCGGTGAAGATCATGGCGAGCCCGTGCTCGTCGGCGGCTGCGATCACTTCCGCATCTCGCACCGAGCCGCCAGGCTGCACGACGGCCGTGGCGCCGGCCGCGGCCACCGCGTCGAGGCCGTCGCGAAACGGAAAGAACGCGTCCGAGGCCGCCACCGTGCCGGCGAGCGCACCGCCGGCTTTCATCACGGCGATCTTCACCGCATCCACACGGCTCATCTGCCCGGCGCCGATCGCGCGCGTCCTGTCAACGGCGGCAAAGAGGACGCTGTTGGATTTGACGTGGGCGCACACGCGCCACGCGAAGCGAAGGGCCTGCCACTCGTCGGCCGTCGGGTGACGGACGCTGACGACCCGCGGCGTCTCCCCCGCGTCGCCCCACGCACCAGAGGCTTCGACCACCCGATCGCGCTCCTGGACGAGCAGTCCGCCCAGGATCGATCGCAGTTCCAGCTCCCCGCGCGCGGCACCCGCGAACTCCGAGAAGTCGGCGGTGAGCACCCGCAGGTTGGTCTTCTGTCCCAGGATCTCCAGCGCTTCAGCGGCGACCGCCGGCGCGATCACCGCCTCGATGAAGGTCGAGACGATCGCCCGCGCGGTATCGGCATCGAGCGGGCGGTTGAGCCCGACGATGCCGCCGAACGCCGACAGCGGGTCGGCCTCGCGGGCCGCGACGTAGGCGGCGGCGATCGCGCGCCCCGTGGCGGCGCCGCACGGATTCGTATGCTTGACGACGGCGGCCGCCGGCTCGTCGAACTCGAGCACGATCCGCGCAGCCGCGTCGAGATCCAGGAGGTTCGTGTAGGACAGCTCCTTGCCCTGAAGGACGCGCACGTCGCCGAATCCGGGCGCCCCCGGCACTGCATACCAGCCCGCCGCCTGGTGCGGATTCTCGCCATACCGGAGCACCCGGCATCGCTCGACGTGGGGGCGCAGCACGATCGGCAGGCCGATGTCCGCCGGCGCCGGGCGCCGGAATCCACCGTCTTCCACCGTCACGCTTTCGAGCGTCGAGGCAATCGTCGAATCGTACGCCGCCGTGTGGGCGAACGCCTTGCGTGCCAGCTCGAACCTGAGCGCGGGCGAGGGTCCGGCAGGCTCCTCGAGCGCGGCGAGCACCCGCGCGTAGTCCCCGGGATCGACTACCACGAGCACATCACGGAAGTTCTTGGCCGCCGCGCGGACCAGGCTCGGTCCACCGATGTCGATCTCCTCGACCAGCGCGTCGAACGTCGTCGCCGGGTTCGCGGCGGCGGTCGCGAACGGGTACAGGTTGACGACCACCAGGTCGACCGGCTGGATGCCGTGCCGGCCGATGGCCTCGAGGTCGTCAGGCCGCTGGCGACGAGCGAGGATTCCGCCGTGGATGGCGGGATGGAGCGTTTTCACGCGCCCCTCGAGCATCTCCGGGAAGCCCGTCACCTCCGAGACGCTGCGGACGGCGAGGCCCGCCTCCGACAGGACGCGGGAGGTGCCACCGGTGGACACGAGCTCGAGGCCGAGGGCCTCGAGACCCCGTCCCAGGGAGACCAGCCCGGTCTTGTCAGACACACTGAGCAGGGCGCGCCGCCGTTTACATTCTGTTGACAATCCCATAACGCGTCGTTATCCTAACTATCAGCGTCAGAGACGTGTGTGGACGCTGGCGCTGGAACGTAAAGGCCGCCGTGGCGGCTTTTTTTTGTGTCCGACGGTAACTGGTTGAGCTGGTTGCCGCCCGGACGGTCACAGGCGGCGCTTCCGCCCAACCGGAGCGTCGCGGCAGCAAGGCAGGGAAGGTACGATGCGCATTCAAGGCAAGGTCAAGTGGTTCAATAACGCCAAAGGATACGGCTTCATCGAGCGTGAATCGGGAAGCGACGTGTTCGTGCACTTCTCGGCGATTACGGGCAATGGGTTCCGTACGCTCGAGGAGGGCCAGGCGGTCGAGTTCGAAATCGTGGACGGACCCAAGGGTCCGCAGGCTGGTAATGTGACCAAGCCCGCGTAGACGTTCGACCGGTGGGAGTCGCCCAGCGAAGTGGGCGACTTCCTCCGCCCCTGCCCCTCTTCCGCCCTCACGTCTCCCCTTCAGTCCGGCTCGCTCCCCCGCTCCTCTTCGCGATGCGCACGGCCGGCCATGCCGTCCGGTTCGGACGTCCATCGACGACCGTGGACTAGCGGTGGCCGGGCGGAGCGACCGGTGAAAAACGTGGTGTAGTCGTTCTCGAGGCCTTTGAGCTCCACGGCCAGCTGTTCGAGCTCGCGTTCGGCCGTGGACGGCGGCGGCACGACGCGTCAGTTCCTCACCGTGGCAGCAGGTACCACAGCAGCGGGAGCCACAGTTCGCGGGCGTAGGGCACGGGCACCTCGTCGATCAGCACCTCGGTCTCGTCGGATCGCCCGACGATCTCATAAAGCTCCCGCAACTGCTCCACGTCGTCCGGCTGGTAGCGAGCCCGCGAGCGCAGGCTCGCGCCGGAGCCGACCTCCCGGTAGTCGCGCGCCTTCCTCGCCAGTTCGACGGCTCGATCGTAGTCGGGTCCCTCAAAACGGGGGAAGACGACGGTCAGCGAGAACGGCCGCGGCGGCGTCCCGAAGAGCGCCACGCGGACGTCGGGGTCGAGCTCGGCGAGCTCTTCGGCGGTCGGCCGTTCGGGGAGATCGACGTAGGGCCAGAACCGGGGCTCCGGCCGGTGGGCCGGCTCAGGATCGAGGCGAGGGCGAATCGGATCGATGGGAGCCACGGATCACAACGGGTGGAGATAGCGCCACCGACAGATCGGACAAGTGCAGACGAAAGAGTGACTGAAGCGGCGGAGCGTGTCAGACCGGGCCGCCTCACGGGCCAGCAGGCAGGCGCCCGCCACGACTCGGCAGCGATGCGCGATGGTATCCTGAGTGTCATCGGCCTCGCAACCGCCATCGGGCCGGACAGGTGCCGGCGACGGACGACTGATTGGTCCCGAATCGTCAGCTCGCGTCGTGGATTTGGCCCGCCTCATTCCCGCCATCGAACGCCTGCGACAGCGCCCGGCCGCCGGCGCGCTGGAACGTGACTACGGCCGCGCCCGCGTGCTCGACGCGTTGCGCGCCGAAGCCGCTGCGCTCCGATCGGTCATGCGCGAGGCGGGGCCGGGGGGCATCCCGTCCATCGCCACCGAGGACGACGCGGCTGCGCTCATCGAAGCTGGTGCGGCAGCTCGACTCGCCGCCGCGAGTCAGTCGAGGCTGCGACGCGTCATCAACGCCACGGGCGTGATTCTCCATACGAACCTCGGCCGGGCGCCACTCTCGTCCGCCGCACTCGATCGGATCCGCACGATTGGCGGCAGCTATGCCAGCCTCGAGTTCGATCTCGAGTCGGGTCGTCGAGGCCGGCGCGACATCCACGCCGAGGCGCGGCTCTGTGAGCTCACTGGCGCCGACGCGGCCGTCGTCGTCAACAACAACGCCGCCGCCGCGCTGCTGGTGCTGGCGGCGCTGGCGCAGGGACGCGAGGTCGTAGTGTCGCGCGGAGAGCTGGTCGAGATCGGCGGCGGTTTCCGGGTGCCTGACATCCTGCGGCAGTCCGGGTCGACGCTGCGCGAAGTCGGCACCACCAACCGCACGCGCACGGCCGACTACGCCGCTGCCATCGGCCCTCACACGGCGCTCCTGCTCAGGGTGCATCCCTCGAACTTCACGATCAGTGGTTTCACCGAGCGGCCGTCACTCTCCGAGCTCGCCGCACTCGCACGGCTGCACGGGGTGCCGCTGGTCGAGGATCTGGGGAGCGGGTGGCTCACCGGCGACCTGCTCGAGACGCTGGACGAGCCCGACGTGGCCTCGAGCGTTCGCGCCGGTGTGGACCTCGTCACCTTCAGCGGCGACAAGCTGCTCGGCGGCCCACAGGCAGGGATCATCGTCGGGCGCGCACCGCTCGTGGACACCGTCCGCCACCATCCGCTGATGCGCGCCCTGCGGGTGGACAAGATGACTTACGCGGCGCTCGAAGCGACGCTCGACGAGGACGTCTGCGATCGGGCGCGCCGGACCATTCCCGTCCTCCGGGCGATGACGGTGCCGGTCGAGGAGCTGGACCTGCGGGCCCGACGGCTGGCGCTGGCGGCGTCTGAGGCAGGCTGGCGGGGGGAGGTCCTCGATGGCGAGTCGGCCATCGGCGGAGGCTCGGCGCCTGGCACCCGCCTTTCAACGCGGCTCGTCGCCCTCAGGCACGCGACCCGGTCGGCGGACGCGGTGCTGGCGCAGTTGCGCGCCCGGGCCACTCCGATCATCGCGCGGATCGACGACGACCGCGTGCTCCTGGACCTGCGGACCGTCGAGCCTGGTGACGACGAGGAGTTGATGGGGGCGCTCTCGGAGTTGTCGGCCATGCGAACGCGAACCGCGCTAGCCGTCCAGCCGCTCAGCCGCCCAGCCGCCCAGCCGCCCAGCCGCCCAGCCGCCAGCCCCAGTCCGCCTAGAAGATGGTATCGATCGAGCTCAGCGCGATGTCGATGACCGACGTCGGATAGATGCCGAGGTAGAACACCGCTGCCGCGGACATCGCCAGTGCAGCGACGGCTGCCGGCGACAGCGGCAGCACCTGCGCCTCGTGCCGCGCGTCGGACATGTACATCATGACGATGATCCGCAGGTAGTAGAACACCGAGACCACGCTCGTCAGCACGCCGATGATGGCGAGCCAGTAGTGCCCCTCCTGCATCGCCGCGGCGAAGATGTACCACTTGCCAATGAATCCTGCCGTCGGCGGAAAGCCGCCGAGCGACAGCAGGAAGACGGTCATCAGCGCGGCAAGCGCCGGGCGTGCATACCAGAGGCCGCCGAAATCGCGCACCTCGTCGTGCTCGTTCGGCTTGGTGGCGAGCAGCGCCATGACCGAAAACGCCCCGAGGTTCGTCACGGCGTAGGCCAGCAGATAGAAGAGGATGGCGGCCTTGCCGACCGCGGTGGCGGCGATCAGCCCGACCAGCAGATAGCCGGCGTGCGCGATGCTCGAATAGGCCAGCATGCGCTTGACGCTCGTCTGCGCGACCCCGACGACGGTGCCGACGATCATCGTCGCGATCGCGATCGCGCCGAGGAGCGGCGTCCAGGTCTCGCGGAGCGGATCGAAGGCCGAGAGGAAGACCCGCACGAACGCCGCGAACGCGGCCGCCTTGACCGCCGTGGACATGAAGCCCGTGACGATGGTGGGGGCGCCCTGATAGGCATCGGGCGTCCACATGTGGAACGGCACGGCGGAGATCTTGAACGCAAAGCCGACCATCACCAGCCCCAGCGCCAGGAGCAGCAGGATGCCGGGCGTCGAGGCCTGGGCGGCAATCGCGGCGGCCACCCGATCGAGCCGGGTGCTGCCCGCCAGGGCGTAGGTCATCGCGACGCCATACAGGAAGAAGGCGCTCGAGAAGGCGCCGAGCAGGAAATACTTGAAGGCGCCCTCGGCGCTCGCCTGGCTGCTGCGCCGCAGGGCCGTCAGCACATAGACGCCGATCGAGAGGATCTCGAGGGCCAGGAAGATGACCAGCAGATCGATCGCCGAGGCCATCAGCATCATCCCGGCGATCGCGAAGAGCAGCACCGTGTAGTACTCACCCGCCGGCAGTTCTTCGCGATCGATGACGTCACCGGAGCAGAGAATCGTCAGCACCCCCACCACGACCAGGATCAGGTTGACGAACAGCGCGAAATTGTCCGCCCGGACGACGCCGAAGCTGGTCGTATCGCGGTTCCACAGGAAGTACGACGCGAGGCCCGCACCGACGAGGCCGATGAGGCCCAGCCCCCCCAGCGGCACCTTCTCGCCGGGAGGCCGGAACGCCTCGGCGACCAGCGTCACGACCGCCGTCAGCGTGACGATCAGCATCGGCATGATCGCCTGGATTTCGGACATCGTCTGATTCATGGCGTGGCGGTCTTCAGTCTTCAGTCTTCAGTCTTCGGTCTTCGGTCTTCGGTCTTCGGTCGTTGGTCGTTGGTCGCTGGTCGCTGGTCGCTGGTCGCTGGTCGTTGGTCGTCTGGTCGCTGGTCGTCTGGTCTCTGGTCGCTGGTAGTTGGTCGTTGGTCTCTGGTCGTTGGTCTTTGGTTTTTGCTGATTGCTGGTCGCTCGTCACTGAAGTTCGTACTCGTGCCATCGCGGGCTCGCCGGCCGTGACCCGCTTGACGACGGCCTCGACCGAGGGCTCCATGGGCCGCAGGAAGAGGTTGGGCACGACGCCCATCACGATCGCCATCACCACCGCAGGACCGACGGCCGCCCATTCGCGAAGGGTGAGATCCGGCAGTTTCTCGTTCTTCGGGTTCGTCACCTCGCCGTAGTTGACCCGCTGGAACATCCACAGCATGTAGACGGCTGACAGGATGACTCCCGTGGCGGCGAACACCGCGAACTCCGGCCGCCACCGGAACGCCCCGAGAATGGTGAGGAACTCGCCGACGAAGCCGTTGAGGCCGGGCAGGCCGATCGACGACAGCGTGATGATGAGGAACACGGCGACGAACCGCGGCATGACGTGCTTGAGCCCGCCGTACTCAGCGATGAGCCGGGTATGCCGCCGGTCGGAGAGCATGCCGACGAGCATGAACAGGGCGCCGGTGCTCACCCCGTGGTTGAGCATCTGATACATCGCCCCCTGCATGCCCTGCACGTTCATCGCGCAGATTCCCAGCACCACGAAGCCCAGGTGACTGACGCTCGAGTAGGCCACCAGCTTCTTCATGTCCGGCTGCACCATCGCCACCAGCGCGCCGTAGATGATGCCCGCCACGGCCAATCCCGCGATCCAGGGCGCGAACTGATGCGCCGCGTCGGGGAAGAGGGGGAAGGCGAATCGCACCAGGCCGTAGGTGCCCATCTTCAGCAGGACGCCGGCCAGGATCACCGACCCCGCCGTCGGCGCCTGCACATGGGCATCGGGCAGCCACGTGTGGAAGGGGAACAACGGCACTTTGATCGCGAACGCGAGCGCGAACGCGAGGAAGAGCCACGTCTGGGTCTGGTGCGGGATCTGCAGCGCGTACAGCTTCTGGAGATCGAACGAATAGGTGCCGGTCGCCGAGCTGTGCAGCATGGCGAGGGCGATGATCGCGAGCAGCATCAGCACGCTGCCCGCCATCGTGTACAGGATGAACTTGACGGCGGCGTAGACGCGCTGGTCGTAGCCCCAGATCCCGATCAGGAAATACATCGGGATGAGCATCGCGTCCCAGAAGACGTAGAACAGGAACAGGTCGATCGACGCGAAGACGCCGATCATCGCCGTCTCGAGGACGAGCACGAAGATCGAGAACTCCTTCACCTTCTTCTCCACCGACTCCCAGGAGCACAACAGGGAGAGCGGGGTCAGGAAGCCGGTGAGGACGATCAGCAGGAGGCTGATCCCGTCGACGCCGATGAAGTACTCGATCCCGAAGCTGGGAACCCAGCGCAGGCGCTCGACGAACTGGTAGTCGGCCGTCGCCGGATTGAAGCCCGCCCACAGCGCCAGCGTGCTCGCGAAGGACGCGAGCGAGACGCCCAGCGCGCTCCACCGCATCAGACTGTCGCGCGAGCCGTCGCGATTCGGCACGAGCAACAGGCCCAGCGCGCCGATCAGGGGCAGAAAGATGACGAGGCTCAGCATGGTGTCGAACGTTCGAATACGAATGGCCGGGCTGAAGCCCGGCCCTCCTGCGGCGGAGCGGACGGCCAGCCGCAGCGAGGGCGCGGCTTCAGCCGCGCCGCCTACTTGCATCAGGTAGTACCCCAGAACCAGCACGACGCCCAGGAACAGCGATGCGGCGTAGGCGCGAATCGAGCCGGTCTGGGCCAGCCGCATCAGGCCCGCCGACCCGCGCACCAGCGACCCGGTGCCGTTCACCGCCCCGTCGATGATCCCCACGTCCACGAACCGCCAGAGCGTGGACTCCGAGACCCGGCGCACCGGCCCCACCACCGTCGCGTCTGTACGCCTCGTCGACCCAGTACTTGTTGAGCAGCATCCGGTGGACCGGCGCGAACGCCGAGGCGATCGAATCGGCCAGGCGGCGGTTCATCAGGAAGAAGAACGCCGCGATGGCGATGCCGGCGAGCGCCAGCGCCGAGGAGACCCCCATCAGCGTCAGCTCGGTGGACTCGTCGGCATGCACCCCTTCCGCCGCGCCATGCTCGGGCGCCGCTGCGTGCGTGGAGGTCGCGGGCGTCGCCGCGTGCCCCGGCTGACCGCTGACGCGCACCATCGCCGGGGGCGGGTGGAAGGCGGGTTCCAGAAACGCCTCGATGTGGTTGGCGCCGCCAATGGCGTGCGGGACGCCGACGTATCCCGCCACGACCGATCCCAGTGCCAGCAGAATCAGCGGGATGGCCATCGCCGGCGGCGCGTCGTGGAGGTGCGGCGCATGGCCATGGTCGTGGCCATGTCCGTGCGCCGGTGCCGCCGATCCGTGTCCGTGCGCCGCGGCGACGGCCCTCGGGCCGTGGAACGTCAGGAAGATGAGGCGGAACATGTAGATGGCCGTCAAGAGCGACGTGACCATCCCGACGATCCAGAGAACGCGGTGGCCGCTGGCGAAGGTCTTGAACAGGATCTCGTCCTTGCTGAAGAAGCCGGCGAGGCCCGGCACCCCGGCGATCGCGAGCGCGCCGATCACGAACGTCCAGTAGGTGATCGGCAGGTCCTTCCTGAGGCCGCCCATGTTCCGGATGTCCTGCTCTCCGTGCAGCGCGTGAATGACCGCGCCCGAGCCGAGGAACATCAGCGCCTTGAAGAACGCGTGCGTGTAGAGATGGAAGATGCCGGCGCCAAACGCCCCGACCCCCATCGCCAGGAACATGTATCCGAGCTGTGACACGGTCGAGTACGCGAGCACGCGCTTGATGTCGTTCTGGACCAGGCCGATGGTCCCCGCCATGAGCGCCGTCGCCACGCCGACGACGGCCACGATCTCCATCGTCATGGGGGCGTGCAGGAACAGCTCGGCATTGCGGCCGATCATGTAGACGCCGGCCGTCACCATGGTGGCGGCGTGGATGAGCGCGGAGACCGGCGTCGGCCCCTCCATCGCGTCCGGCAGCCAGACATACAGCGGAATCTGTGCGGACTTGCCGGTCGCGCCGATGAAGAACAGCAGCGTCAGCAGCGACAGGACGCCGAAACCCGCCTCGACCGGATAGGACTGGACCGCCCTCGCGATCTCGAGAAAGTCGATCGTCCCGAACAGCACGAAGGCCAGCGCAATGCCGATGATGAACGCGAAGTCGCCGACGCGGTTGACGACGAACGCCTTCTTGCCGGCGTCATTGGCCGAGCGCTTGGAGAACCAGAAGCCGATCAGCAGGTACGAACAGAGGCCCACGCCTTCCCACCCGACGAACATCACGAGCAGGTTCGCGCCGAGGACCAGCACCAGCATGAAGCTGGCAAACAGATTGAGATACGAGAAATAGCGGGCGTACTCCGGCCCGGACTCCTCGTGCATGTATGCCGTCGAATAGATGTGGATGAGCGACCCGATGCCGGTGACCACGAGGATCATCAACGCCGACAGCGGGTCGAGCCGGAAGGTGAGCGGTGCCCGGAAGTCGCCGGCGGCAATCCAGGTGAAGACCGTTTCCTCGATGATGCGCGCGTCGGCGGGCATCTGCAGCAGGTTCCACGCCGCCGTCGCCGACACCGCGAACGACGCCAGCATCACCAGGCAGGCGACGCCGCCGGACACCACCTTCGAGAGCCGGCGGCCCGCGAAGGCGTTGACCAGAAAGCCGACGAACGGAAGCAGGGGGATGTACGACAGCATCGCAGCTCGAGGCTCAGGACTCCAGGCTCACGGACGACGGCTCGCTACCATTTGAGCGACGTGAACACATCGGGGCTCAGCGACTCCTTGTGCCGGAAAAGCGCGATGACCAGCGCCAGCCCGACGGCAGCCTCGGCGGCGGCCACGGTCATCACGAAGAAGACAATGATCTGTCCCTCGACCGACCCGAGCGAGCGTCCGACGGCGATGAACGTCAGGTTCACCGCGTTCAGCATGATCTCGATCGACAGCAGCAGCGTGATCAGGTTCCGTCGCAGGAACACGCCAGCCGTGCCGATCGAGAACAGCACGGCGGACAGCACGAGGTAGTGATTGAGCGTCGGCATGGGATCTCAAAGCCGCTTCCTGGCGAGCACGACCGCGCCGACCATCGCCACCAGAATCAGGACGGACGTGACTTCGAACGCGAAGGCGTGGTCGGTGAACAGCGCCACGCCGATGGCCCGGACCGAGGACACCTCCGCAGCCTTCGTCCGCCCCGGCGGGCAGGCTCCGGACCTCCAGTCTCGAGAGCGCGACGACCAACTCCGCGACCAGGACCGCCGACAGCACCACGAAAATCCTGCGCGGCCCGGCGGTGAGCGAGACGTACGAGGGTCCGTAGGGCGACGCCACATCCTCCCGCGGCGCGTTCAGCAGCATCACCACGAAGAGGAAGAGCACCATGATCGCGCCCGCATAGACGATGATCTGCGTCACCGCGGCGAACGGCGAATCGAGCTGGATGTAGAGCCCGGCGAGCGCCGCGAAGGACAGGATGAGCATCAGCACGCTGTGCATCGGGTTGTGCTGGGCGATCACGAAGATCGAGCTGGCCACAGCCACGGCGCCGAACAGGTAGAAGAGCGCGAGTTCCATAGGCAGGCGGCTCAGAACAAACCGTACGGCGCGTGCATCCTCACGAGAAGTACAGGACCCCGGCCGCCGTCAGCAGCAGGTTGATGACCGCTGCCGGCAGCAGCCACTTCCAGCCGAACGCCATCAACTGGTCGTAGCGGTAGCGCGGCAGCGTCCACCGCATCCAGATGTAGAAGAACAGCAGGAAGCCGACCTTCATCAGCCAGTTCAGGACGCCGGCGCCCCAGCCCCACGACAGCGGCAGCGGCCAGTGCCATCCCCCGAGATAGAGACTCGTGGCCACCGCCGACACGGTGACCATGTTGATGTACTCCGCGAGGAAGAACAGCGCGAAGCTCATCGAGCTGTACTCGGTGTGATACCCGGCCACCAGTTCCTGCTCGGCCTCGGGGAAGTCGAACGGCGCGCGGTTGGTCTCCGCGACGCCGGCGATCATGTAGATGAGGAACCCCACCAGCTGCGGCCAGAGGAACCAGCCGCTCGGCAGCAGGCCGCCGGCGACAGCTGGCCGCCTGGGCGTCGACGATCTCGCGCAGCGACAGCGAGTTGCCCAGGACAATCACCGCCGCGAGCGCCGTGCCGTACGAGAGCTCGTAGCTGAGCATCTGCGCCGACGAGCGCAGGCCGCCGAGCAGCGAGTACTTGCTGTTGGACGCCCAGCCCGCCAGCACGATCCCGTACACGCCCATCGACGTGATCGCGAAGATGAGCAGCACGGCGACGTTGACGTCCGCTCCCTGCAGCTTGACCGGCTCCGGCAGCAGGCCGAAGAAGTCGGTTTCCGGGCCGAACGGAATGACGATGAACGCGGAGAACGCGGCGGTGGCCGAGAGGACCGGCGCGAGGTAGAAGAGCCAGAAGTCCGCGGCTGCCGGGCGCAGTTCCTCTTTGAACACCAGCTTCACGATGTCGGCGAGCGGCTGGAGGATGCCCCACGGCCCGACGCGATAGGGGCCGAGGCGCTGCTGTGAGAACGCCGCGACCTTGCGTTCGGCCAGCACGAGCACGGCGGCCGAGATCTGGAGCCCGAAGAACACGACGAAGATGATCGTCAGGTAGGCGATCGTGATCGGGCTGGTGAGGAACTGGACGAGGTCGGTCATTGCTTGATCGTCGATTGGCTGCGGGCTGCGGACTTCGGGCTACGGGCCAGTCTCATCATGGCTTCAGGTCGAGCGTGTCGCTGGTCGCACAGACGCTGCGGCTTCCTGTAGCCCGTAGTCCGTAGCCTGTAGCCTCCTCGTTCTTCAGTGCGCTTCCACCGGCTCCTGCGCGCGATAGTCCGCCTTCGGCACGCTGTCGTGGCGGATGTACGCCTCGTACTCGTGCCGGAAGTGCTGAATCGTGCTGACGACGGGCGCGATCTCGGCGTCGCCGAACGGGCACAGCGTCTTCCCGAGGATGTTGCTGCACACGTTCAGGAGCAGGTCGATGTCCCGCATCTGGCCGTCGCCACGCTCGATCTTGTCGAGAATCTTGTAGAGCCAGTCCGCGCCCTCGCGGCACGGCGTGCACTTGCCGCACGACTCGTGCTTGTAGAAGTGAATCAGGTTCTTCGCCGCCCAGACCATGTCGGTCGTCTCGTCCATCACGATGATGGCGGCGGACCCGAGCATCGACCCGGCCGCGACGAGGGCGTCGAAGCTCGCCGGCGTATCGAGCTTGTCGGGCAGAATCACGTTCACCGACGACCCGCCCGGGATGATCGCCTTGATCTTCCGGTCCTCGCGGATCCCGCCGGCATGGTCGTAGATCAGCTCCCGCAGCGTCACCGACATCGTCGCCTCGTAGACGCCCGGCTTCTTCACGTGGCCGCTGACGCAGAACAGCTTCGGCCCGGTGTTCTTCTCGGGGCCGAGCGAGGCGAACCACTCCGGCCCGCGCTCGAAGATGGGCGGCACGCACGCCACGGTCTCGACGTTGTTGACGACCGTCGGGCAGCCGTAGAGCCCGACCACCGCCGGGAACGGCGGCTTGATGCGAGGCTGCGCGCGCTTGCCCTCGAGCGACTCGATGAGCGCGGTTTCCTCCCCGGCTTCGTACGCCCCGGCGCCGCGATGCACCCAGATCTCGCAGTCCTGACCGGTGCCGAGGATGTTCGGTCCGAGGTAGCCGGCCTCCCGGGCCTTGGCAATCTCCCGCTCGAGAAGCGCCTGCAGGTGGTAGAACTCGCCGCGGATGTAGATGTAGCAGACCTTCGCGCCGATGGCACGACAGCCGATCACGCAGCCTTCGAACAGCAGGTGCGGGTTGCGCTCGAGCAGCACGTGGTCCTTGAAGGTCCCCGGCTCGCTCTCGTCGGCGTTGATCAGCAGGTACTTCGGCTTGGGGGAATCCTTCGGCACGAAGCTCCACTTCAAGCCGGTCGAGAAGCCGGCGCCGCCGCGGCCCCGCAGCCCGGACTTCTTCACGACATCGATGATGGCCTCCGGGCTCGTCGCGAGCGCCTT
Source organism: Vicinamibacterales bacterium (assembly GCA_963834365.1). Taxonomy (GTDB): domain Bacteria; phylum Acidobacteriota; class Vicinamibacteria; order Vicinamibacterales; family Vicinamibacteraceae; genus CAWJAP01. The sequence continues at coordinate 285,333 of CAWIBS010000039.1, forward strand.
GCGCATCGCCTGGTAGCCGCCGTGCTGCAGATAGAAGTCGAGCGTGTAGGAGTTGGGCTCCTTCACATAGGTGGTCAGGACGGGAGTGAACTGGGCCATGTGGTCGGCGGCTACAGGCTGCGGGCTACGCGCTGCAGGCTACTTTTCCTTCACCAGGTGGCACCCCGAGATGGAGGCCAGTCCCTTCGTGCGCAGGGCTTCGACGAAGGCCGGGACGTCTTCGGGACGCAGATGCTCGTGCCAGTGATCGTTGTTCACCATCACCACCGGCGCGCGATCGCACGCGCCGAGGCATTCGAACTCCTGGACCGTGAAGGTGCCCGTCGCGTCCGTCTCGCCCGGCCGGACGTGGAGGTGCCGGCAGAGCGCCTCGGTCACGCGCTCGGCGCCGTTCAACGCGCACGACAGCGTCCGGCACACCTGCAGGACGTACTTGCCGACCGGCTCGCGTGAAGAACATCACGTAGTACGTCACGACGTCCTCGACATCCGCGGCCGTGCAGCCGATGACGTCGGCGACGTGGCGAATCACCTGGCGCGAGACGAACCCCTGCTGTTCCTGCGCGAGGTAGAGCGCCGCGAGGATCGCCGACTTGCGCTGCTCGGGCGGATAGTGCGAGGCAATCTCCTCGAACTTCGCGCGGTTGGCCTCGGTGAAGGTGAATGCCGGCCCGTCCTCGGGCAGCACCCGATCGGACTTGTGCCATCCCTCGCCATACGGCATCCGGGGATGAAAGCTCATCGATCGCAGTCTCCCATGACGACGTCAGTGGACCCGATGACGGCGATGACGTCGGCAATCAGTCCGCCCACGATCATCTTCGGCAGCGCCTGAATCGCGAGGTAGGACGGGGGCCGTGACTTGACCCGCCACGGCCGGTTCGATCCGTCCGACACGACGTAGAAGCCGTGCTCGCCCCGCGGGCCTTCGATCGGCACATAGACGTCGCCCGCCGGCACCGTGAAGCCCTGCGAGTGGATCAGGAAGTGCTGGATGAGCGCCTCCATCTCCGTATAGACCTTGTCCTTGGGCGGCGGGACGATGCGCGGGTCGTTGACCGCCCACTCGCCGGTCGGCGTGATCCGCGCCAGCGCCTGACGCGCGATGCTTCACGCTCTCGCGCATCTCCTGCACGCGCACCTGGTAGCGCGCGTAGACGTCGCCGTCGGTGCGCGTCGGCACGTCGAAGTCGTAGCTCGCGTAGTTCAGGTACGGGAAAGGTGCGTCGCACGTCGTAGGGCAGCCCCGCCGCGCGCGCGATCGGCCCGACGCACCCGGACGCGACCGCGTCTTCCTTCGAGAGCACGCCGACGCCGCGCGTCCGCCGCTGCCACACGTCGTTGTTCGTCAGCAGCCTCTCGTAGTCGTCGATCTTGCCCGGAAAGCGATCGAGGAACTCGGTCACCGCCGCATGGAACCCCACCGGGAGGTCCTCGCGCAATCCGCCGATCCGCAGGTAGCTCGGGAAGAGGCGGAAGCCGGCGAGCAGCTCGTTGATGTTCAGCAGCAGCTCGCGCTCGCGCAGGCAATACAGGAGGATCGTGATCGCTCCCACCTCCATGCCGTGCGTGCCCAGCCAGATGAGGTGGCTCGACATCCGCTGGAGCTCGGCGATCAGCACGCGGATGTTGGTCACGCGTTCGGGCATCTCGATCCCGAGCAGCTTCTCGACCGCCATCACGTAGCCGAGCGCATTGGACTGCGGACCCAGGTAGTCCATCCGCTCGACGAGCGGCACGACCTGCTGCCACTTCTTCTGCTCGGCGGTCTTCTCGATGCCGGTGTGGAGGTAGCCGATCGTCGGCATCGCCGAGACGATGGTCTCGCCGTCGAGCTCGATCACGAGGCGCAGCACGCCGTGCGTGCTGGGGTGCTGCGGCCCCATGTTGACGGTCATCGTCTCGGTGCGGAGTTCGGGCATGGGGTCGGGAGCGGGTTCGGCGAGCGATGGACGGAGCGCGGCAGGTCAGGCGCCGCGGACGATGTCCCTCTCCACGAGATCGCAGATGATGTGCAGCACGGTCAGCTGGCCTTCCTGCACGCGCGGCGTCGATTCGCCGGGGACCGCGAGGACCAGGTCGGCGACCTCCTCGAGGCCATGGGCATCCGGTCCGGTCAGGGCCAGCGTCGCCAACCCGCGCTCGCGCGCCGTCCTGAGCCCGTCGATGACGTTCGGCGAACGCCCGCTGGTCGAGATCCCGACGGCCACGTCGCCGGCCCGGCCCAGCGCTTCGACCTGCCGACCGAACATCCGGGCGAACCCGTAGTCGTTGGCGATCGCGGTCATCGCGCTCGAATCGGTCGTCAGGGCAATCGCCGACAGTGCCCGCCGGTCGCGCATGAACCGTCCCGAGAGCTCGGCGGCGAAATGCTGCGCCTCGGCCGCCGATCCCCCGTTGCCGAACACCAGCACCGTCCGTCCGGCGGCGAGCGCCGATCCGCACATCCGCGCGGCGCGGGCGATCGCCTCGCTCAGCGCCTGCATCGACTCGTGCAGGCGCGCGGTCTCGGTCAGCGTCGCGCGAATCAGGGCATCGGTCTCGGCCTCAGCGGGCCGAGGCGTATCTCCTGCCGCGCTGCTCGTCGTCACGCGCCCGTCCGGCCCCGGCCCACTTTCACCCGGCGCGACTCGAGGTTGCGGAGGAACTCGGCCTCGGTCACTTGCGTCGGCGAAGTCACCGTCACCGGCAGCTTCACCTGCACCGGGTAGTCCTTCCGCCCGGGATGCCCTTCCCAATCCTCGGGCATGAGCAGACGCCGCAGGTCCGGATGCCCGGCGAACACGACGCCGAACATGTCGTAGACCTCGCGCTCGTACCAGTTCGCGTTGGGCCACACGCCGGTCAGTGTCGGCAGCATCGCGGACGCGCCATCGACCCGCACTTTCATGCGGAGCCGCCTCGCCGGCGCCTTCAGGCCCGGCCGCGGGAAGTCGTCCACCCCCACGCAGGCGAGATGATACACGACCTCGAAACGCGGTTCCCGCGGCCAGAAGTCCACCGCGGTCATCTCCGCGAGCAGGTGAAAATTGAGCTCCGGCACATCGCGCAACGCCTGGGCGGTGACCGCGAGTGACGCAGCCGGGACCACGAGCACCGGCTGGTCCGCGTCGGCGGCGTCGAACGCGACGCCGGGAACGGCCTGACTCAGACTGGCGAGAATGTCGGCGGCGGACATGAGCGATCGGAGTGGCCGTTCGGAACGGGCCGGGACGCCCTCAGGCGAACGCACGCTGCTGGGTGATCTTGCGCTGCAGCATGACGATGCCGTAGATGAGCGATTCGGGACGCGGGGGGCAGCCGGGGACGAAGACATCCACGGGCACGACCTGGTCCACGCCCTGCACGATGGCGTAGTTGTCGAAGACGCCGCCCACCGACGCACAGGCGCCCATCGAGATGACCCACTTGGGCTCGGGCATCTGGTCGTAGACGCGGCGCAGCGCCGGCGCCATCTTGCGGGAGACGCGACCGGCGACGATCATCAGGTCGGACTGGCGCGGGGAGCCGCGGAACACCTCGGCGCCGAACCGCGCAATGTCGTAGCGGCCGCCGCCCATCGCCATCATCTCGATGGCGCAGCAGGCCAGCCCGAAGGCGACCGGCCAGATGGCCGACCGGCGGGCCCACTGGACCATCTTGTCTACCTGCGTGAGCAGGATCGGAAGTTCGGACTCGGACATGTGACCCAAACCTAGTCTTCGCGCCGGCTCCAGTCGAGGACGCCCTTGCGCCAGATGTAGATGAAGCCGCTCGTCAGCAAGGCGAAGAACACGAGAATCTGGATGAAGCCGACCCAGCGCAGATCGCGCAGCGCCATCGCCCAGGGATAGAGGAACGCCACCTCGATGTCGAAGAGCAGGAACACCATCGCGACGAGGTAATACTTGACCGACTGCCGCTCGCGTGCGTCGCCGACGGCGGGCATGCCGCACTCATAGGGCGCCGATTTCTCGGGTGTCGGGTTACTCGGCCCGAGGAACTGCGACAGCACGAGGTTGCCACCGGCGAAACCCGCGCCGACGAGCAGGATGAGAACGACGGGGAACCAGCCTTCCACGTGGACGTCCTGATGCGGGAGCTGAAACACACGCGGGCAGAGGCGAAAGGGCCCGCAAATCGCGTCAATGCTATGCGGTAGGGATGGGGCAAGTCAATTTTGCCGCGTCGACTGGCTCGGCGCGGCTCGAAGCCGCGCCCTCCTGCGGAGACACTGCGAGACCCGGCCCGGCCGCAGGAGGACGGGGCTTGCAGACCGCAGCCAGCGGACAATCGATACAATCGCCCGATGCGTCTCGCCTGGTTCAGCCCCGTGCCCCCGCTTCGATCGGGGATCGCGAGCTACAGCGCGATGATCCTGCCTGGCCTCGCGGCCCGACACGAGATCGACGTCTTCGTCGATGAGGACGCCTGGGCGGTCCGCCAAGGCGCCGGTCGAGCTGGCGACGGGTTCGTGACCCTGCCGTGGGCAGGCGCGACGTTACGCCCGGCGCACGACTTCGTGCCGGTTCACCTCAACCGCCCGTACGAGCTCGTCGTGTACCAACTCGGCAACGCCCGCTGCCACGACTATCAGTGGCCGTACTTGCTGCGGTATCCGGGGCTGGTCGTGCTGCACGACGCGCATCTCCACCAGGCGCGTGCGGCGGCACTCCTGCAGCACGCCCGCCAGCAGGACTACCGCGCGGAATTCGCGTACTGCCACCCGGACGCCCCGGCCGACATCGCAGAATGGGTGATCTCAGGCCTCGGCAACGCCGCCGCCGGACTCTACCCGCTGACGGGCCTCGTCGTGGACACCGCGCGGGCGCTCGCGGTGCACCATCCAAGGCTGGCCGGCAGCCTTCGCGACGCTCATCCCGCCGCGACAATCACGACGATTCGCCATGGCGCCCCGGATCTGACGCTGGCGCGCCCGGAGCGCGGCGCGACGCCCGCTGACCCGGTCAACAGGCCGGTGGTGTTTGCGGCGTTCGGCCTGATCACGCCCGAGAAGCGTGTTCCGCAGATCCTCCGGGCCCTCGCCGCGATTCGACCGATCGCGCCGCAGGTCCGTCTCCGTCTGGTGGGCGGCACCGTCGCGCACTACGACCTCCGGGCGGACATCGCAGCGCTCGAGGTCGGGGACCTCGTCGACATCACCGGCTACGTGGACGATGACGGCTTCGACGAGGAGGTGCGTACGGCGGACGTCTGCCTGTGCCTGAGGTGGCCGACGCATCGCGAAGCGTCGGGCCCCTGGTATCGCTGCCTGTCGGCCGGCAAGCCCACGATCGTCAACGACCTCGTCCATCTGGTGGACGTGCCGACGATCGATCCGAGGACCTGGGAGGTGCTGTCGGCGCAGGACACGGCGGCGGCGATTGCCGCGCCGCCCGACCGGGACTCGGCCGTGGCCGTCAGCCTCGACATCCTCGACGAGGACCATTCGCTGGCGCTGGCGATGCGACGCCTGGCGCTCGATGCCGATCTGCGGGGGGCGCTCGGCCGAGCCGCGCGCCGCCACTGGGAGCACCATCACACGCTCGAACACATGACGGCCGACTACGAGCGCGCGCTCGCCGAGGCCGCCGCACTTCCACATCCGCCGGCCCCCAACGCACTTCCCGCGCACGCGCGCGCCGACGGCACCGGCACCCTGCGCCGCCTCGCCGGTGAGATGGGGATCGCAGTAGACTTGATCGACGCATCCGACGCGGAGACGAGACTCTAGCCACGGTGGAACACGCGACATGACCATTCAACTGAACGGTGAACCGTTCGATCTCGACGCACCGGTCACCGTCGCCGCGCTTCTCGAGCGCCTGGGCGTGGACTCGCGCCGGGTGGCCGTGGAGCACAACCTGACCGTCATCAGGCGGGGCGCCTACGAGTCCACCGTCGTCGACGATCGCGACGAAGTCGAGATCGTCAACTTCGTCGGCGGCGGCTAGGAACGACGACCAGCTACGAGCTACCAGCTACCAGTTACCAGGGGCTGAGCATTCGAGGCTGTAGTTGGTCACTGGTAGTTGGTCACTGGTAGTTCGTCGCTGGTCGCTGAACCGATGGATCCGCTTGTCATCGCCGGACGTGCGTTCGAGTCCCGTCTCATCGTCGGCACGGGCAAATACCCATCGTTCTCGATCATGGCGCAGGCGCACGAGGCCTCGGGCGCCGAGATGGTGACGGTCGCCGTACGCCGTGTGAACCTCACCGACCGGAGCGGCGAGTCGCTCCTCGACTACATCGACACGAAGAAGTTCTTCATCCTGCCGAACACCGCCGCGTGCTACACGGCTGACGAGGCCATCCGCACGGCGCGGCTGGGCCGCGAGGCCGGGCTGTCGGACTGGGTGAAACTCGAGGTGATCGGCGACGAACGAACGTTGTTTCCCGACAACGAGGCGTTGCTGGCCGCCACCCGCGTCCTCGTGAAGGAGGGCTTCGTCGTGCTGCCATACACGAGCGACGACCCCATCGTCTGCCGCAAGCTCGAAGATGCGGGCGCCGCGGCGGTGATGCCGCTCGGCGCCCCGATCGGATCGGGGCTGGGGATTCAGAACCCGAACAACATCTCGATCATCAAGGAATTCGCCCACGTTCCGGTCATTGTCGATGCCGGCGTCGGCACGGCATCGGATGCCGCCATCGCGATGGAGCTCGGTGCGGATGCCGTCTTGATGAATACCGGCATCGCGGGGGCGGAGCGGCCGGTGGAGATGGCGCACGCGATGCGACTGGCGGTGCAGGCCGGGCGCTTCGCGTTCCGGGCGGGGCGGATCGGGCGGAAGCGGTACGCGTCGGCGAGCAGCCCGCTCGAAGGGGTCATCGGCCGGTAATGTTCCAGCGCAGCGTCACGTCCGACGATCTCGCCCGGCTCAAGGCGGCGCGTGAGGCCGCGGATCGGCGCTACAACGAGGCGCTCACGGCGCTCGATGCGGCGTTGCCGGCGCTGCCGCCGCTGCCCCACCCGCCGCCGGGTCCGGACGAGCAGCAGATCACGCCCCTCAACGAGCGCTGGCGCATCCTGCCCGAGACGCCGCCGATCACCGGCAACGGCGTCGTCCGTCGGCTGCGCGGCCTCGTCTGGCAGATCGTCGCGCCGCTGGCCGAGCGTCAGCAGGGCTTCAATGCGGCGATCGTGGACCACGTGAATCGCAGCCTGCCGGTGGATCGTGCGACGCGCGAGTCCATCGAGGCGACGCTGCGGTTCGTGTCCGACGAGCTCGGGGCCCTCGCCCGGTTTCACTCCTCGCTCGTCGTGTACCTCCAGGGACTCACGCCCTACGTGGACACGAAGGACTACGAGTTCGAGGGCCTGGCGACGCGGCGCGCGGAAGATGCCCGGGAGCTGGCCGATCGCATCGACGAGCTCGAGCAGCGGACCATCGGGCTGAACAGCGCCATCATCGGGCTGAACGGCGCCATCACCGGGCTGACCGACGAGCTGCTCAAGCGCTGGGAATCCTCGGTCTCGCGCGAGCAGCGCTTCGACGCCAAGGTCACGGGACTCAGTGCGGCGCACACCTCGGTGTCGCAGGAGTTCCGCGACGGCATCGCGGTCCTCCACCAGGCGACGACCGCGCTCAAGCGCGAGCTGCAGCGCCTGCACAGGGATGGGGCGCCGGCAGCCGCCCCGGTGGCTGAAGCTCCGGGCTCGACGCTCCGCAGCCCCGAGGCTCCAGCCTCGGGGACCGGGACGCTCGACGCCTGGAAATACGTCGGCTTCGAAGATCGCTTCCGCGGCTCGCAGGAGGAGATTCGCGGCCGCCTCGAGGTGTATCTGCCGCTCTTCGACGGCGCTCGCGAGGTCCTGGACGTCGGGTGCGGGCGCGGCGAGTTCCTCGACCTGCTCGGGACCCGTGGGGTGACGGCGCGCGGGCTCGATCTGAACCACGAAATGGTCGAAGTGTGCCGGAGCCGCGGGCTCGATGCCGTCGAAGGCGACGCGCTGGGCTACCTGCGCACCCTCGAAGACGGAGCGATCGGCGGACTCTTCGCGGCGCAGGTCGCCGAGCATCTCGAGCCAGGGTATCTCCTGCAGTTTCTCGAAGAGGCGTTTCACAAGCTCCGCCCCGGCTCGACGATCGTCCTCGAGACCATCAACCCCGCGTGCTGGTTCGCGTTCTTCTCGAGCTACATCCGCGACATCACGCACGTCCGGCCGCTGCATCCCGACACGCTCAGCTACCTGCTCACCGCGAGCGGCTTCCAGCAGGTGCACGTGCGCTACTCGGCGCCGTACCCCGAGCGGGACAAGCTGCGCAAGGTGGCTGGCGAAGGGGTGATCGAGGACGCCGTCAACGCCAACGTGGACAAGTTGAACGCGCTGCTGTTCACACACCTCGACTACGCCGCCATCGGCACGAGACTGTGAGGCCGCCGATGCACGTGTCGCGCGTCGTTCACTCAACGATCCTGGTCGCGGCCGTCGTGTCGGGGGCCGTCAGCGTGGCCAGCACCCAGCGTCCCTCGACGTCGTCGCCTCCCCGCGCGGAACGGTCCGTCCCCTTCCGCGCCGGCGAGACCTTGACCTACGACGTGTCGTGGTCGAACTTCCTCACGGCCGGCACGGCGACGGTGAACGTCCGCGACAAGCGGCCGTCGTTCGGCTCGCTCGCGTACTACATCGTTGCCGAGGGCAAGCCCTCGGCGCTCGTGGCCTCGCTCTATCCGGTCTACTACAAGGTCGACACGCTGCTCGACGTGCACACGCTGCTGCCCCAGCGCGGGTCGATCTTCAGCAGCGAGGGCGACCGGCGGCGGCTCCGCGAAACCCGCTTCGATCACGCCACTCGACGGGTGCGCTATTCGGTCCAGGGCGGCGACCCGCTGGTCGCGATGAGCAGCGAGGACGACCCGGCGCCGGCGCAGACGCAGGACCCCCTGTCGGCCATCTTCGCGATCCGGTCGATGGCCATGACGCCGGGCACCACCGCCACGCTGCCGATCTCGATGAATGGCAGCGTCAAGCGCCTTCAGGTCGCGTTCGGGCCGCGGGAAACGGTGAGCTCGGGCCTCGGTGACTTGCCGGCCTGGCGGCTCACCCCCACCTTCGTCGAAGGCGCCGACGCGAGCGACGGCCGCGGGCTCGTGCTCTGGATCTCCGACGATGCGCGCCGCCTGCCGCTCAAGCTGCGAGTCGAGATGCCCATGGGCGAATTCGTGCTGACGCTCGTGAGCGCGCGCTGATCGAGCCGCATGGAGCCCATCCCGGATCGATCGCAGGGAACTCCGTCACTGCCCGCGCTTCGATCGTCGTGCACCTGGATCGCGTGCCTGGTCCTGCTCGCGGCGATCGCGCTGCCGACGCGATCGCTGCCGGCGACAGCCCTCGCCTGCGCCGCAGCCATCGCTGTCGCCAGCGGGCCCCGGACACTATCGCGCCTGGATGTCGCTGCCTGCGCGATGGCTCTGGCCTACGTGCTCTCGGCCATGCTGTCACCCTTTCAAACGTCCGCCGGACCGATGCTCATTTGTACCGCGGTCGTCTGCGGCATCGCACGTACGCCTCGACCGATGGCGTGCGTCCTGCTCGGTAGCGTCATCGTCCTGGGCGCTTTCACTCTCACGTTGGTGGCCGGACTGGGCCTGTCGGGGTTCGAGGCCGCGCGGTTCGCAGGCTCGACGATGCTCCAGGAGTGGGGAGGCTACCCCGAGCTCGGTCTTCTCGGCCTGCTCGTCCTGCCGCCGGTCGTCAGCCTGGGCCTCCATTCCCGCCGGCTCTCCGCGTCGCTCGCCATCGTCGTCCTCGGGTCCGCGATCGCGGCGGGTCTGTTCTTCACCTTTTCGCGAGCCGCCTGGGTCGTCGCCGCCGTCACGACGGGTCTGGTCGTGGTCGTGTGGCAGCGTCGCACGGCTCTTGTCGCTGCCGTCGGTGCCGCCGTTCTCGCGGCGATGCTTCTGTGGGCAATGTTTCTTCCCTCGACTCCGGCCACCAGCACCGGCGCCATGGCGGTGAGTGCGAGAACCGCGGCGTGGAGCGCGGCGGCCGATTTGTGGCGGCAGCGGTGGCTGACGGGCTGGGGTCCGGGAACCTATGGCCGGGCGTTCCGGCAGCAGCACCCGGCGTCGATGGCCGATGCCCGGTTCCACGCGCACAACACACCGCTCCACGTGGCGGCGGAAACCGGCATCCTGGGCGTGGTCACGTTCCTCTACTTCGCGTCCCGGATCTTCGCGGCCGCCTGCCGACGAGTCCGAGGTCTGCCGACGCTGCTTCGCGCGCTGCGACTCGGTCTGCTCGCCAGCCTGACGGGCGCAGGGCTTCGGCTGCTCGCCGACTATTTCGATCCCGGCGCCGCGCCGGAGCGCGTCATGATCACGCTGGCCGTCGTCGCCGGCCTCGCCGTGGCGCTCAGCCCCGATCCGCTCGCCCTCACGCCCGACGGCCAAAGCTCGTTCGTGCCCGTAGACTCGTTCGTGCCCGTGAGAAGGGACGGCCGAAAACGCCTGGCAGTCGGACGCGGACGGTTGCAAACCACAGGCGACCTTCCTAGAATCGGTCCGGACCGGCGCCACGCCGGTCTGCCCGTCACGGCGGGTGCCGTCGTGGCGAAAGGACTCGTGCTCCCACCCGTCGTCGATCCTTCACAAGCGCCTCGAGATGGCCCAGGCAGCAATCGCAGCGTTGCCCAGCGATGGGTGGCGGCGGCGCTCGCCCTGTTCGTGGGACTGCTGCTCGCGCCCGGGGGACATGCGTCGGTCTTCGTCGGTACGCCCCTGTCGGGCGCGTGCCCGCTGGCTGCTCGCCGCCACGCTGGTGGCGGCCACGTTCGTGGGGCTGTTCAGGCCGCAGCGCCTGGTGTCCTGGATCGGCCCGGCGGTGCTCGGTGTGCTCCTGGCGGGCAAGCTCGTCGCCGGCCTCGTCAGCGTGCCGGTCGGCTGGCACGGCGAGTTACTTCATGACCGATTCGGTCCCCCCGGCGCAGGCGCCATTCATCTGGCGTTTCGGGGTCTGGCCGTTCCGAATCGACCGGGAGATCGCGGCGATCGGCCCAGCCGCCGGTCTCCCCTTCCTGAACGATCTACAGCGCTACGGCTACCTGTATTCGGTCAACCCGCGCGACATCGAGATCCCGCTCCGGATGGTCTGGCGAGGACAGGTCGCGCTGTCCCATCCGGATCAACTGCGTGCGTACGTCACCGCGCGTGGAAGAATCGCCGTCGCCGTCGACGGTATCGCGGGCGCGACGGTCGAGGATCCTGTCCACGCCGCGTTCGACTCGCTTCCCGGACTCGCCCCTGGCGTTCACCAGATCACGGTCACCTACGACAAACCCGCTCGCGCGGCGCCGCTTGCGCGGGTGACGGCCATTCAGCTGACGGCCGCGCGGATCGCGCGGGTGACGCCGTGGCCGGCTCGCGATGCCGGCTGGGGTCGAATGCGGCTGCCCGGCCTGGCGACAACGGGCCTGGTCATGGCCGGCACGCTGGTGACCCTGATCGTCCTGTGGAGCGCATACGTTGCCGGTCCGGTCGGCCTCGTCCCGCGATGGAACGGCTCGCCGGGTGGCTCGCTGGCCATCCTGGCCTGTGTCGCGGTTCTGCTCGTCATCGGCGTGCGCGTCGCCGAGACGCACATGGGCAGTACAGTTCCATCTCTGGACCGGCGACGATCCACTCGCCTACGAAGGCAATGCACGGGACATCGCGATCAACGGCCTCCTCATGCCGAACGGGGCCCCGCCCGGCAAGGGACAGCCGTTCTATTTCTACCCGTTCTATTCGTACGTGCTCGCCGCGGTCCACTGGCTGATCAGCGATGACTTCGCGTCGGTCATGTTCTTCAACGCGGTTGCGCTGGCGAGCCTCGCCTATCTGTTCTGGCTGCTCGGATGGCGTGACCGCCGAGCCGGTGCGATACTCGTCGGCGTCATGGGGCTCGGCGCGTTCACCGAGCATCTGCTGCGGCCCTACGCGTGGAACGCCTACACGGACAATCTCTACATCTGCATGGTGTTTCTCACCCTCGTCGCGTGCGCCGAGGCATTGAGACGCAACAGCGCCACTCTGCTCCTCCTGGCCGGTATCGCGAGCGCGCTCACCGCCGCCACGCGGCCGTCGTTCATGACCTTCGCGCCGCTGTTCGTGGCGGCTGCCGTGATGGGGTTCGGCGGCCACACCGCTCGCGACCGCATCCGCATCGCGCTGCTGGTGCTGGGGGGATTCGCCATCGGACTGGCGCCGTTTGCCGTTCGCAACTACATCATGGCCGGGAAGCTCGAGGTGCTGGTCAGCTCATGGATCCAGCTTCCCTACTTCCTGGTGCCACCCGAGATCGTGCCGAATCCGATCACGCACCCGCCAGGCTCGCTGATGACGCTGACCCAGGCCGTCGCCCTGGTCTGGCAGATGGTTCAGGCTGACCCCGTCGGTGTTGTCACCATCGAACTGCGCAAGCTGGCGTTCACGCTCGGCGTGACGCAGTTGGGGATGCCGGGCGGCGTCACGGCGCACTACGAACTGATCACGTTGTCGCTGCTGTTTGCGTTCACAATGTGGCGACGACGGCTGCCCAGGCCGCTGGCCTTCGTCATCGGGACGTTCGCCGTGTCGCACGGGGTCGCGATGCTGATGGCGGCGCCCTGGACCTACGGCCACAAGAGCATCATGCCGCTCCATGCGGCATTTCTCTTCACGGCGGCGTACCTGCTGCCCGGAAACCGGCCGGACTTTGCGGCTCGCGCCAGCGGGCCGGCGATGCCTGCGCCGAGGTGAGCCTGCATGTGGCATGGCCGGAGCGTCGCGTCGTCCTCCCGACCTACAACGAGAGGGACTCGATTCGTCAGGTCATCCTGGACTTCCTCGCACCGGCGTCGTCGACGAAGTGCTCGTCATCAACAACAATGCCGCGCCCGGCACCTCCGAGGAGGTGGCGCGAACGCCGGCGCGCGAGATCCACGAACCGCGGCAGGGCTACGGCTACGCCATCCGGCGCGGGCTTCGCGAGGCGACGGGCGACTACATGATCGTCTCCGAGCCGGACGGCACCTTCCTGCCGGCGACATGTTCAAGCTGCTCGCCTACGCCGACGACTTCGACGTCGTCTACGGCAGCCGCACGTCGCAGCAGTTCATCTGGCGCGGCGCGAACATGGGCGTGTTCCTGCGCTGGGGCAACTGGGCCGTGGCCAAGATGATGGAGTTTCTTTCAACGCCACCAACCTGACCGACGTCGGCTGCACGATGCGGCTGATTCACCGTCGACGCGCCGACGAGATCGCGCCGGACTTCACCATCGGCGGCAGCGCGTTCGGTCCCGAGATGATGATCCTGAGCCTCCGCGCGGGCTAGAGGGTGATCCAGATCCCGGTCAACTACCTGCCGCGCGTCGGCGAGTCGTCGGTCACCGGCGATCCGGTGAAGGCGTTCCTGCTCGGCCTGAAGATGATCGCGCTCATCACGCGGGCGCGTCTGCGTCCTTCTCCTGTCGCGCGCGTCCACCGCGCGCCGCTTGGCAGCTGAGCTGACCGTGTCCGACGACGCCAAGGTCTATTTCGAAACGCGGTTCGTGCCGGATGCGCGCCGGGAAGAGCTGTGGGGCCACCTGGCGCCGTACCTGGCGCGGTTCGTGCCGCCGGATGCCGCGGTGCTCGAGCTCGGCGCCGGCTACTGCTATTTCATCAACCGCGTGCCGGCGCGACGGCGCGTCGCGGTCGATCTGTCGCCGCAGGTGCTGAAGAGCGCGGCGGCCGGCGTGGAGGCGCGCCAGGGCGACGCGATCGAACTGCTGCGCGAGATGAAGGCCGGCGAGTTCGACTTCATCTTCGCCAGCAACTTTCTCGAGCACTTCGAGTGGCGGGCCCTCGACGAGATGCTGCGGTTGATCGTGCGTGCCCTCGCGCCGGGCGGCCGCCTGGCGCTGGTCCAGCCCAATTTCCGCCTCGCGCCCCGGCGGTACTTCGACGACTACACGCACCGCACGATCTTCACGGACGTGTCGCTCGCCGACTGGCTGGCCAGCGGAGGACTCCGCGTCACCCGGGTCGAGCCCAGGTTCCTGCCGCTCACGGTCAAGAGCCGGCTGGGCCATTTCAGCTTTCTGATACCGCTCTACCTGCGGTTGCCGTGGCGTCCGCTGGCCGGACAGATGTTCGTGCTGGCCGAGCGCGATTGATGTTGTGAGAGCGTCCCCGGACCGGACTGTTCCGGTCGAGCGGGTGCGAAAGACGACAACACTATGCAGATTCATGCCGGGGTCACACTGCGATGGACGCTGCGGTTGACGGCGAGCCTCACGCTCGCGTTCGGCGTGGCTGCATGCGGTCCGTCGCCGACCATCGAGGTGCTCGAAGGCACGTACGGCGCGAACTGCGGGGCGCGTGTCGGCAATGCCACTCCCCGCCTCGTGGCGAAGTGCAACGGCCGGACGGCCTGCTCCTATACCGTCAACGTCGGCGAGCTCGGCAATCCAGCCGTTGGGTGTGCCAAGGATTTCATCGCCAGGTGGCGCTGCGGTCGAGACAGCACCGTTCACACGAGCAGCGTGGCGCCGGAGGCAGGGCTCGGTCGGGTTGCCGACCTCCGATGCGGGTAGGACGACAGTCCGACCACTCCTGCGGCTGCGCAAACCCCGGACGCGCGCTCATTCGAGCTTGAGGGACGCCCGCAGGACGGGAACGCCGATCTCACCGCATGCTCTCGACAGTTCCTGCAGGCGCGCCGCCGGCACCTTGGCCGAGGACACGATGACCTCGGTCGCGCCGGTGGCCCGGATGACGTCCTCGAGCGCATCGAGGCCGCCCATCACCGGGAGCCGCTGGATGAGCGTCCGGTGCTTGCTTCGGTCGTCGTCGAGAAACGCCACCGCCCGCCGGCCGAGGCTCCGGTTGTTGAGCAGCTCGCGCAGCACCATGACGCCGCCGTCGCCGGCGCCGTAGATGACGACCCTCACCAGGTCGTCGGGCTGCTGACGAAAGGCCTCCGCCAGCAGCCGGAACGACAGTCGCGTGCCGGCGACGGAGCCGATGAGCAGCAGGCCGTCGATCATGAAGACCGCGCGCGAGTAGCCGGCAAACCGTGTCAGGACCAGCAGCACGGCCATCGCGGCGAGCGTCCCCAGCGTCGCGGCCTGCGCCAGCCTCATGAAGTCGCTGACGCTCGTGTACCGCCAGATGCCCTGATAGACGCGGAAGAACGCGAATGCGCCGAGCTGGCAGACGATCACGATCGGCAGCGATTGCACCAGCATCGGCACCTCCTGGGCGAACGTGTCCTCGAAGCGCAGGAGATAGGCGCTGTAGTAGGCGAGGACGATGAGCACGAGGTCGATGAGGACGGTGGCGATCTGTCGCTTGTAGGTGAAGTCGGCGAGGAGGGTGACGAATCGCAGCCCTTCGGTCAGCTTCACCTGCGCTTCCGGGTAGACCTGGAGCCGGCCGAGATACACGCCGAAGAGCGCGATCGCGATCGCGAAGAACGCCACCAGCGCCGCGGTCTGGGACAGCCCGTACCTGTAGGAGAGGAAGGCGACGCCGCCCGAGAGCAGGGCGACGACGTAGAGCAGCAGCACGGCCTCGCGCTCGGACAAGCCGAGCGCGACCAGCCGGTGCGAGGTGTGGTCACGTCCTCCCATCGAGATCGGCCGGCCGGCCACCGTTCGGGCCATGGTGACGAAGGTGGTGTCGAAGATCGGCACCAGCAGGATGAGAACGGGGAACAACAGCACCGACACGACGCCCGCGGGAGTACGGCCATCCGCCGACCAGGCTGAGCCCGCTGACGATCACGCCGATGAAGAGACTGCCGGCATCCCCCATGAAGATCGACGCGGGGTTGAAGTTGTGGACCAGGAATCCCAGCAGCGCGCCCGACCACGACGGCCGCGAACATGGCGCCCTCGACGTTGCCGTCCATCAGGAAGAACACCAGCCGGAATCCGGCGGTGATCGCCGCGATGCCGGCCGCGAGTCCGTCCATGTTGTCGAGGAGATTGAACGCGTTGGTGATCCCGACGATCCAGAGCAGCGTCAGGATGACGTCGAAAGGCGGATATCCCGTCAGCCGCAGCTGCAGGCCGAGGCCGGCCAGGCCGGCCGCGACGAGAATCTGCGCGACCAGCTTCGACTGGGGCTTCAGCGGACGATAGTCGTCGATCACGCCGACCACGAGCATCGTCAACGCGCCGCCGAGGAGCAGCAGAATGCCCGGATCCCGGATCGGCGCGCCCGCGGTCACGATCGCGATCGCGCCCGCGATCGAGAGGCCTCCGAGCAGCGGCACGCGCGTCCGATGCCAGCGGTCGGCCTTGGGCATCGCCACCGCGCCGGTGCGGAGCGCCAGGCGCTTGACGAACGACGTGAGCACTGCGCCGGTCAGGAAACGGCAAGGCCCCCAGCGTGCAACATTCGTCATGGGGGTCAGTCCTGGCAACGCGGGCGAGCGGGCGCTGAGGCGTGATCGGCGATGCGATCCGCCGGGACTCCCCCTCGACGTCGAGCGACGTGCCGCGGTGGCCGCATGCGGGACCGGTGCCGTCACTTCGACGCTTC